>BBSC01000033.1:0-519 GCA_000830475.1 Vibrio ishigakensis
ATGCACTTTGATATCACCGATGGCACCGACACCATCCAAGCAACGGCAGACCTTACGGTTAACCCAGTGAATGACCTGCCAACGGCCGAAGATGTCAGCTACACCATCAATGAGGATGGCACGTTGACCTTCACTGATGAGCAGCTGCTGGCAGGTGCCGATGACATCGATGGTGATACGCTATCAGTCAGCGACGTGTCTTATACCGGTGCGGATGGTGTGTTCACTGATAATGGTGACGGCACTTACGAGTTTGCGCCAAACGCCAACTTCAATGGTGAGGTGTCGCTCGACTTCACAGTCAGTGACGGTCAAGGCGGAAGCGTCGATGCCAACATCGATGTCACTGTGCTGGATGTGAACGATCCACCGGTTGCGGGTAGCACTTCGTATCAAATGAACGAAGATGGCACCATCGATATCAGTCCTGAGCAATTACTTGCAAACAGCTCTGACGTAGACGGCACCGTATCCCTTGATAGCGTGAGCTACACCGGTACCGACGGTATCTTGACCCAA
>BBSC01000032.1:0-751 GCA_000830475.1 Vibrio ishigakensis
GTCGATATCGCCGTTGAAGTTGGCATCTGGTGTGATGGTGAATGAGCCATCCTCGTTCTGAGTCACTTCAGCGTTGCCATCAACAGTCAGGTTACTCGCAGTAAGCGCATCACCTTCCACATCAGAAGAGCCTGCTAGAAGCTGCTCTTGGCTGATGGTGATAGAGCCATCTTCATTCACTGTGTAAGCGTTCTGACCGGCTACTGGTGCATCGTTCACTGCAATGACTTCAATGCCTGCAGTAGTCGTTGCTGTCGCGCCGTCATCATCGATGACCACTACATCTAGCGTCACATCGCCGTTGAAGTTCTCGTTCGGTGCGAAGGTCACAGAGCCGTCTTCGTTCTGAGTCAGGATACCGTCGATGCCTGTATAGGTAACGCTATCTAGGGATACCGTGCCATCCACATCCGAGCTGTTCGCCAGCAATTGCTCAGGCTGATATCGATAGTGCCGTCTTCGTTCATCTGATAAGACGTGCTGCCAGCTACCGGTGGATCGTTCACATCCAGCACAGTCACATCGATGTTGGCATCGACGCTGCCGCCTTGGCCATCACTCACGGTGAAATCCAGAGACACTTCGCCATTGAAGTTGGCATTTGGCGCAAACTCGTAAGTGCCATCACCGTTATCGGTGAACACACCATCGGCTCCGGTATAAGACACGTCGCTGACTGATAGCGTATCACCATCGATGTCATCGGCACCTGCCAGCAGCTGCTCATCAGTGAAGGTCAACGTGCCATCCT
>BBSC01000031.1:0-819 GCA_000830475.1 Vibrio ishigakensis
CGGTGATGTCACGCTGGATGTGGTGGTTATCGATGACGATGGCGCTACAGCGAGTACGACTGCAGGCATTGAAGTCATTGCGGTGAACGATGCGCCAGTAGCCGGTTCTAACGCCTACACAGTGAATGAAGACGGCTCTATCACCATCAGCCAAGAGCAGCTATTGGCAGGTTCTACTGATGTGGAAGGGGATGCCCTTACTGCGAGCAACCTAACGGTCGATGGTAATGCGGAAGTCACTCAGAACGAGGACGGCAGCTTCACCATCACGCCGGATGTGGACTTCAACGGCGATATCGATATGCACTTTGATATCACCGATGGCACCGACACCATCCAAGCAACGGCAGACCTTACGGTTAACCCAGTGAATGACCTGCCAACGGCCGAAGATGTCAGCTACACCATCAATGAGGATGGCACGTTGACCTTCACTGATGAGCAGCTTCTGGCGGGCGCGGATGATATTGATGGCGACACGCTATCGGTTAGCGACGTGTCTTATACCGGTGCCGATGGTGTGTTCACCGACAATGGTGACGGCACCTATGAGTTTGCGCCGAATGCCAACTTCAATGGCGAAGTGTCTCTGGACTTCACTGTCAGTGACGGCCAAGGTGGCACGGTGGATGCCAATATCGATGTGACCGTGCTGGATGTGAACGATCCACCGGTGGCCGGTTCAACGTCTTATCAGATGAACGAAGACGGCACTATCGATATCAGCCTGAGCAATTGCTGGCGAATAGCTCTGACGTAGATGGCACGGTATCGTTAGATAGCGTGAGTTACACAGGCACCGACGGCATCCTGACCCAG
>BBSC01000030.1:0-893 GCA_000830475.1 Vibrio ishigakensis
AGGAACACAATCGTGTCTAAAGAAAAATTTGAACGTACGAAACCGCACGTTAACGTTGGTACTATCGGCCACGTTGACCACGGTAAAACAACTCTAACTGCTGCAATCTGTACTACTCTAGCTAAAGTGTACGGCGGTGAAGCGAAAGACTTCGCATCTATCGATAACGCTCCAGAAGAGCGTGAGCGCGGTATCACAATCGCAACTTCTCACGTTGAGTACGACACTCCAACTCGTCACTACGCACACGTAGACTGCCCAGGGCACGCTGACTATGTTAAAAACATGATCACTGGTGCTGCGCAAATGGACGGTGGTATCCTAGTTGTTGCTGCAACTGATGGCCCAATGCCTCAGACTCGTGAGCACATCCTACTAGGCCGTCAGGTTGGTATCCCTTACATCATCGTATTCATGAACAAGTGTGACATGGTTGACGATGAAGAGCTTCTAGAGCTAGTAGAAATGGAAGTTCGTGAACTTCTTTCTGAGTACGACTTCCCAGGCGACGACCTACCAGTAATCCAAGGTTCAGCTCTTGGTGCACTTAACGGTGAGAAAGAGTGGGAAGACAAGATCGTTGAGCTTGCAGAAGCACTAGATTCTTACATCCCAGAGCCAGAGCGTGCAGTAGATCAGCCATTCCTAATGCCTATCGAAGACGTATTCTCTATCCAAGGTCGTGGTACAGTAGTTACTGGTCGTATCGAGCGCGGTATCCTATCTGTAGGTGACGAAGTAGAAATCGTAGGTATCAAAGAAACTACAACTACTACTTGTACTGGTGTTGAGATGTTCCGTAAGCTTCTTGACGAAGGTCGTGCTGGTGAGAACGTTGGTGCACTTCTACGTGGTACTAAGCGTGACGAAGTTGAGCGTGGTCAAGTTCTTGC
>BBSC01000029.1:0-1082 GCA_000830475.1 Vibrio ishigakensis
CGTGGCATGGGGCGCGGTTGGCGAGAGCGTGGTTGAGAACAACACCGTTGCCAATATGGAACTCCTAATGAACACCGCTGTAGCAGAAGGCTTCCCGCTAGTTATCAGCCCGCACTACTACTTCCCAACTGACCACAAATGGAAATTTGAAGGTACTCTAGAAAAACTGATGCACGCCATTAACATGTTTGACCGCAAAAGCGCGCTAGACGTAGAAGGCTTTGAAGGCAGTGGGGCCGATTGGATGGAACAATTTAAGCCGGCAATCAATGACGAAAACACTGTAATCTGTGGTGCTCACAAGGTCTATGGCCCAGAAAACAATGACTTAATCCTACAGCTACAAAAACTGCGCATCGAAAAGGTTATCCTTGCTGGTATGTCCGCCAACCTTTGTGTTGAATCTCACCTTCGTGAACTGGTTGAACGTGGATTTGAAGTAGCGGTTGTCGCTGATGCAACGGCGGCGGCTAAAGTACCGGGCCTCGATGGCATGCTATCAGCACTGACCAACTACCGAATGATCGCCAGTGACATCTTTACAGCCAAAGAAATCGTTGAAAAGATGAAGGCGAAATAAGTCTAACTCTTTCTTAAGAGGCCTCACTTCGGTGGGGTCTTTTTGTATTTTGATAACAAAGACAAAGGCTCAAAACTTGAGCTTAAAGCCGTCCAACGCAGCAAAACTCAAAGCGAACCTAAGCTCACTCATTGAGCCTTTCCAATAAGCCTAAACAGCGCATCTCCTCTCCTACGTAAAAGCCGTGCTACCTGGCTCTGCCCTCTCCTGTTACTCCAGCTGCTGATGCGTCAAATGTTCAACTCTATGAATCAGTCCCTAAGTGCAGCACTTTGTTGCTAATACTGTGCACATTTAGCCCCAAGTTACACACATCCAATATCACTCAAAAATCATAATATTTATCCCGAGCTTAAATCAAACCAACGAATTAACGATTAAAGCAAATCAATATTGGCAACTCTGTCAACGCATATAAAACTCTATAAGGAATAGAACCATGACTGAACAAAAACTGAACCGCGTGGAAAAATGGCTTCAAGACACTAAAGAACACGGCCTA
>BBSC01000028.1:0-1246 GCA_000830475.1 Vibrio ishigakensis
TAAATAACACAATTTATCTAGGGCTAAGCTAGGGTGAGAAGAAGAGACTTAAACGTCAAAAGCTGCGAGCTTCTCGGGATGCCAAAGTCTCTTCTCGCTCTAGCGATTCTGAGCTTCTATAACAGGTAATCGCACAAGATCTTTAACCGATATGATAAAGCCATGAATCGCACTTACCTTCCAACGTAAGGATAGTAGATTTATGAATACTCCCTCTATTCCACATCTAAAAAATTGCACCGCGATCGGTATTGATGTCTCGAAAAAGACGTTGGATTTTGCTGGACTCACGGCTGAAAGAACCGTGCAATACCAACTGAACAATACGGTAGAATCGATAGAGAAACTGGCTAGTAAGCTAGTCAGCGTGGACTACCAAGGGAAGATAATTTGTGAATCTACAGGTCACTATCATCTGAAGTTAGTTTCTGTTTTTTCAAAGCATAAACTCAATCTCTACGTCATTAATCCACTACTTTCGAGCAAACATAGTCAAGCGAACATCCGCAAAACTAAAACCGATCCAGTGGATGCGAAAACACTCGCAACCATGTGTATTACCGAAAGAAATCTACCTAAACCCACGCTCACGAATGATCGTAATCTATTGATTACATTGAAGGTTGGTCAAATCAAAGCGATGGAGAAACTTATCCAAAAGATGGGAGGCAGTCTGCGCTTGTATGAAGAAACCTATCAAGACCTAGGCTTTGAAATGAGCGAGATCCAACAAGAACTCCTAACAAAACTCTCAGAACTGAAATCACTCCATAAGTGCATGCTTACAGAGCTTGATTCGCTAGTACGTGAATCAAATGACAGCTCGAGAGATACCGATATCTTGAGCAGTATACCTGGTATATCTTCGACCACCGCAGCACTCTTGAGTCAGTTAGACAGAGAGGTCAAGAGTTGTCATTCCTGGGTGGCGTTCATTGGCTTAGATACTAGCATTCGCCAAAGTGGGACATGGAAGGGAAAAGGAAAGCTCAGCAAGCGCGGCAACACATACTTGAGGAAAAGAGTCTTCTGCTCAGCTTGGGGAGCCATGATGCATGATGAGCATTTTAAGGCATATTATGAGAGTCTTAGGGCTGAAGGACGAGGATACAAAGAAGCGTTGTGTATCCTTGCGAAGAAGCAAATCAGGATCGCATATCACTTATTGAGTTGTGGTGAAAAATACGATCCGAGCAAAGCTTTTGGGGCTTAATAATTTGACAAAGTCGTTTAACAGGCATCCCGG
>BBSC01000027.1:0-1299 GCA_000830475.1 Vibrio ishigakensis
TGTCCCGTCCTGAAATGTGTTTACACATTGAGGACGAATTATGACTACTTCAAACAGACCCTACATTAAGCGCACTCAACGCGATTACACACTAGGCTTTAAATTACAGGTCGTTGCCGCTGTTGAAAGAGGCGATATGACCTATAAACAAGCCCAAGCTATCTATGGTATCCAAGGCCGTTCGACAGTTCTAACCTGGCTCAGAAAGCATGGTCAGATGGATTGGACGCGAAATCCAAGGAGAACAGCCATGCATAAAACCACCAAGACAAAAGAGTCTCCCGCTCAAAAGATAAAGCGTCTCGAGAAAGAACTTGAAGATGAACGTTTAAAAACTCTTTTCTATAACGAAGTGATAGATATTCTTGATGCAGAGTATGGGACCGGCCTCAGAAAAAAGTATATAGACAAGGGGCCAGAAGCGTTCAAAAAGAGAAAAGCGTAAGTTTAAGTCGGCTATGTCGACTACTTGGATTCACTAGGCAAAGTGTTTATCAACGTGAAAAACGGGAGGCTGCACGTCAGGCTGAGCTTGAGCCTGTCCGGAAAATGGTGCTTGAACTTAGGCGCTATATGCCTCGTTTAGGAACAAGAAAGCTGTACTTTTTACTTAAACCAAAGTTTATCGCTCAAGGTATCAAGCTTGGTCGAGACGCATTCTTCGACTACCTAAGACAAGAGTTGTTACTCGTTCGGCCCAAGCGCAACTATACAAAGACAACCAACAGTAAACATTGGATGAAGAAGCACCCTAATCGACTGAAGGACTTTGTTCCTTGTCGACCTGAGCAGGTACTGGTTAGCGACATTACTTATGTTCAATCGCGTGAGGGAACCCACTATCTGTCGTTAGTCACGGATGCCTTTAGTAGAAAAATAATGGGGTACGAGCTTAGCAACGAGATGAAAACGACGGATGTAGTAAAGGCGCTAGACATGGCGATAAATAAACGGCAATACCACAGTCCTTGCATTCATCATTCTGATCGTGGGCTCCAGTACTGCTCAGGTCTTTATCAAGAGCGCCTGAAGACTGGCAACATGGTGGCTTCAATGACGGATGGATACGACTGTTACCAAAACGCACTGGCAGAGAAGATAAATGGCATACTTAAACAGGAGTTCTTACTGGAAACTTGCCAAAATATAACTGAGTTAGACAAGCTAATCAGTGAATCCGTAGCTATCTACAACAGTATCAGGCCGCACCTCAGCCTAGGGATGAAGACACCAAATGAGGTACATGAAAAAAGCCAACAGTTAATGCTGTTGGCTTAAGAAAACTGTCAACGTATTTTA
>BBSC01000026.1:0-1388 GCA_000830475.1 Vibrio ishigakensis
TTAGACATTTCTCTTAAGCGACTTTCAAGGCCTGGTTTCGATATTCTATCGGAGTCAGGCCTTTCAGTTTCACTTTGATTCGCTCAGTGTTGTAGTAATGGATGTACTCTTTGATGCTTCTAATCAAGTCATCCGCGTTTTCGAAGTGCTGACCATGATACATCTCCGCTTTAAGTAGACTGAAGAAGTTTTCCGCCACAGCATTGTCTAGGCAATTGCCCTTTCGAGTCATGCTTTGTTCTATTCCGCGTTCTCTCAGCGTCCTGACGTACAACTTGTGTTTGTACTGCCAACCTTGGTCACTATGTAATAATGGTTGGACTCCTTTTGGTAGCTTACTAATCGCACCTTTCAACATATCTAGTACCAACGGAAGTCGGACATGTTTTGTCACCTGATAAGACACCACTTCTTGATTAAAGAGGTCGATGATTGGTGAGAGGTAGACCTTCTGTCCTTTTATCTTAAACTCTGTAACATCAGTAACCCACTTCTCATCTGGCTTGGATGCAAAGAAGTTTCGGTCGAGCTTATTCGGTGCTGCATAAGCTAACTCTCCCTTATAGGAACGATACTTTTTCGGTCTAACAGTGGATTTAAGTCCTAGCTCTCTCATTAATTTGTAGACCGTTTTATGGTTTATTTGAATACCCCTATTTCTCAAGGTCCAGTAAATACGTCGATAGCCATAACGGCCTTTATGCTGATAAAAAATACGAGTAATAAGCTTACGCTCGTCAGCATAGTTCGAAGGTTTCTGAGCCACCTTTACTTGGTAGTAAAACACACTCCGAGCAAGTTTTATCGCTCGTAATAGGTACTTAAGGGGATGATCAGGCTTTAGAGCTAAAACAGTCAGCGCTTTTTCTTGGTTTGTCTTTCTTTTTCCAGTCTTAGCTCCTTCAACTTTTTTAAAACCGCATTCTCCGCACGAAGATAGAGAAGTTCCTCTTTTAGCTCCTCTAATGTCAGTTCATCGTCTGGTTTGTTGGTAGTGTGCGATTTGGATTTCATAGTGGCTCGTCCTCGCGATCTTGGCTCAAGCCCTACGACACCAGAGTCTTGGTACTGGTGAAGCCACCTAGATAAAGCCGATGGAGTAGAGAGGTTGAGCACAGCGCTTGTTTTATTGATCGACCAGTTGTTTTCCCACATTAGGCATAAAGCATCGAACTTCGCTTTCGCTGTTGTGAGGTGTTTATGAAGAAAAGCTTGCTCACCATTCTCTTCATAGACACGCGTCCAGTATCGTATTTGTCTGGAGTTGATATTAAATATCTTAGCGAGTGCTCTAGACGATATTCCGTCACTGCATTGCTTCGCTACCGATAGTTTAAACTCTCTGCTGTATTTGGACATAAAAAGACCCCCGATAATTGGTTGTCCAA
>BBSC01000025.1:0-1805 GCA_000830475.1 Vibrio ishigakensis
AAACCGTATCAATCTGTGTGGACACTCATCGTGAATAATCATCGTATAAGGAGGTGATCCAGCCCCAGGTTCCCCTAGGGCTACCTTGTTACGACTTCACCCCAGTCATGAACCACAAAGTGGTGAGCGTCCTCCCGAAGGTTAAACTACCCACTTCTTTTGCAGCCCACTCCCATGGTGTGACGGGCGGTGTGTACAAGGCCCGGAACGTATTCACCGTAGCATTCTGATCTACGATTACTAGCGATTCCGACTTCATGGAGTCGAGTTGCAGACTCCAATCCGGACTACGACGCACTTTTTGGGATTCGCTCACTCTCGCGAGTTGGCCGCCCTCTGTATGCGCCATTGTAGCACGTGTGTAGCCCTACTCGTAAGGGCCATGATGACTTGACGTCGTCCCCACCTTCCTCCGGTTTATCACCGGCAGTCTCCCTGGAGTTCCCGACATTACTCGCTGGCAAACAAGGATAAGGGTTGCGCTCGTTGCGGGACTTAACCCAACATTTCACAACACGAGCTGACGACAGCCATGCAGCACCTGTCTCAGAGTTCCCGAAGGCACCAATCCATCTCTGGAAAGTTCTCTGGATGTCAAGAGTAGGTAAGGTTCTTCGCGTTGCATCGAATTAAACCACATGCTCCACCGCTTGTGCGGGCCCCCGTCAATTCATTTGAGTTTTAATCTTGCGACCGTACTCCCCAGGCGGTCTACTTAACGCGTTAGCTCCGAAAGCCACGGCTCAAGGCCACAACCTCCAAGTAGACATCGTTTACGGCGTGGACTACCAGGGTATCTAATCCTGTTTGCTCCCCACGCTTTCGCATCTGAGTGTCAGTATCTGTCCAGGGGGCCGCCTTCGCCACCGGTATTCCTTCAGATCTCTACGCATTTCACCGCTACACCTGAAATTCTACCCCCTCTACAGTACTCTAGCCTGCCAGTTTCAAATGCGGTTCCGAGGTTGAGCCCCGGGCTTTCACATCTGACTTAACAAACCACCTGCATGCGCTTTACGCCCAGTAATTCCGATTAACGCTCGCACCCTCCGTATTACCGCGGCTGCTGGCACGGAGTTAGCCGGTGCTTCTTCTGCAGCTAACGTCAAATGATGCCGCTATTAACGACACCACCTTCCTCACTGCTGAAAGTGCTTTACAACCCGAGGCCTTCTTCACACACGCGGCATGGCTGCATCAGGCTTGCGCCCATTGTGCAATATTCCCCACTGCTGCCTCCCGTAGGAGTCTGGACCGTGTCTCAGTTCCAGTGTGCTGATCATCCTCTCAGACCAGCTAGGGATCGTCGCTTGGTGAGCCATTACCTCACCAACTAGCTAATCCCACCTGGGCTAATCTTGACGCGAGAGGCCCGAAGGTCCCCCTCTTTGCTCCGAAGAGATTATGCGGTATTAGCCATCGTTTCCAATGGTTATCCCCCACATCAAGGCATATTCCCAGGCATTACTCACCCGTCCGCCGCTCGACGCCGTTATCGTTCCCCGAAGGTTCAGATAACTCGTTTCCGCTCGACTTGCATGTGTTAGGCCTGCCGCCAGCGTTCAATCTGAGCCATGATCAAACTCTTCAATTAAAGTTTTGTTGTTCCGAAGAACGGCTCAATGAATACTGACTTCAAAATCACTAAGTAATTTTAAAGCTATTATCGTTCCAACAGAACGATAATGAATTGACTGTGCCAAGTCTTTCGACTCGTTTGGTCACTCAGTTCATTGATAAATCTTTTTGGATTATCATCAACGAGTGCCCACACAGATTGATAGGTTTAAATTGTTAAAGAGCTT
>BBSC01000024.1:0-3312 GCA_000830475.1 Vibrio ishigakensis
AAAGCCTGGCGATGTCCTACTCTCACATGGGGAAGCCCCACACTACCATCGGCGCTATTGCGTTTCACTTCTGAGTTCGGCATGGAATCAGGTGGGTCCACAACGCTATGGTCGCCAAGCAAATTCTTAAAATTCGGAAAGCTATCTTAAAAGTTCTTCACACAATCAACGTTCTATCTTTGAGTCCAACTCAAAACCTCTTAGGTGTTGTATGGTTAAGCCTCACGGGCAATTAGTACAGGTTAGCTCAACGCCTCACAACGCTTACACACCCTGCCTATCAACGTTCTAGTCTCGAACAACCCTTCAGGACACTTAAAGTGCCAGGGAAGACTCATCTCAGGGCTCGCTTCCCGCTTAGATGCTTTCAGCGGTTATCGATTCCGAACTTAGCTACCGGGCAATGCCATTGGCATGACAACCCGAACACCAGAGGTTCGTCCACTCCGGTCCTCTCGTACTAGGAGCAGCCCCCTTCAATCTTCCAACGCCCACGGCAGATAGGGACCGAACTGTCTCACGACGTTCTAAACCCAGCTCGCGTACCACTTTAAATGGCGAACAGCCATACCCTTGGGACCGACTTCAGCCCCAGGATGTGATGAGCCGACATCGAGGTGCCAAACACCGCCGTCGATATGAACTCTTGGGCGGTATCAGCCTGTTATCCCCGGAGTACCTTTTATCCGTTGAGCGATGGCCCTTCCATTCAGAACCACCGGATCACTATGACCTGCTTTCGCACCTGCTCGAATTGTCATTCTCGCAGTCAAGCGGCTTATGCCATTGCACTAACCTCACGATGTCCAACCGTGATTAGCCCACCTTCGTGCTCCTCCGTTACTCTTTGGGAGGAGACCGCCCCAGTCAAACTACCCACCAGGCACTGTCCTCACCCCAGATAATGGGGCTAAGTTAGAACATCAAACATACAAGGGTGGTATTTCAAGGATGGCTCCACCGATACTGGCGTACTGGTTTCAAAGCTCCCACCTATCCTACACATGTAGGCTCAATGTTCAGTGCCAAGCTGTAGTAAAGGTTCACGGGGTCTTTCCGTCTAGCCGCGGGTACACTGCATCTTCACAGCGATTTCAATTTCACTGAGTCTCGGGTGGAGACAGCGTGGCCATCATTACGCCATTCGTGCAGGTCGGAACTTACCCGACAAGGAATTTCGCTACCTTAGGACCGTTATAGTTACGGCCGCCGTTTACCGGGGCTTCGATCAAGAGCTTCGACTTACGTCTAACCCCATCAATTAACCTTCCGGCACCGGGCAGGCGTCACACCGTATACGTCATCTTACGATTTTGCACAGTGCTGTGTTTTTAATAAACAGTTGCAGCCACCTGGTATCTGCGACTCCCAATAGCTCCATCCGCGAGGGACTTCACCGTCGAGAGCGTAC
This sequence comes from Vibrio ishigakensis, assembly GCA_000830475.1. Lineage (GTDB taxonomy): Bacteria > Pseudomonadota > Gammaproteobacteria > Enterobacterales > Vibrionaceae > Vibrio > Vibrio ishigakensis_A. The sequence goes on from BBSC01000024.1 coordinate 1,412, forward strand.
CTTCTCCCGAAGTTACGGTACCATTTTGCCTAGTTCCTTCACCCGAGTTCTCTCAAGCGCCTTGGTATTCTCTACCCGACCACCTGTGTCGGTTTGGGGTACGATTCCTTATAATCTGAAGCTTAGAGGCTTTTCCTGGAAGCATGGCATCAATGACTTCACCGCACGTAGCGGCTCGACATCGTATCTCAGCGTTAAGAAAGTCCGGATTTACCTAAACCTTCCGCCTACATACTTGAACCTGGACGACCGTCGCCAGGCCCACCTAGCCTTCTCCGTCCCCCCATCGCAATTATAAGAAGTACGGGAATATTAACCCGTTTCCCATCGACTACGCCTTTCGGCCTCGCCTTAGGGGTCGACTTACCCTGCCCCGATTAACGTTGGACAGGAACCCTTGGTCTTCCGGCGAGGAGGTTTTTCACCCCCTTTATCGTTACTCATGTCAGCATTCGCACTTCTGATACCTCCAGCAGCCCTTACAGACCACCTTCAACGGCTTACAGAACGCTCCCCTACCCCGCAACTTACGTTGCAGCCGCAGCTTCGGTGTATAGCTTAGCCCCGTTACATCTTCCGCGCAGGCCGACTCGACCAGTGAGCTATTACGCTTTCTTTAAATGATGGCTGCTTCTAAGCCAACATCCTGCTGTCTAAGCCTTCCCACATCGTTTCCCACTTAGCTATACTTTGGGACCTTAGCTGGCGGTCTGGGTTGTTTCCCTCTCCACGACGGACGTTAGCACCCGCCGTGTGTCTCCCGGATAGTACTCAATGGTATTCGGAGTTTGCAAAGGGTTGGTAAGTCGGGATGACCCCCTAGCCTTAACAGTGCTCTACCCCCATTGGTATTCGTCCGAGGCTCTACCTAAATAGATTTCGGGGAGAACCAGCTATCTCCAGGTTTGATTGGCCTTTCACCCCTAGCCACAAGTCATCCGCTAATTTTTCAACATTAGTCGGTTCGGTCCTCCAGTTGATGTTACTCAACCTTCAACCTGCCCATGGCTAGATCACCTGGTTTCGGGTCTATATCCAGAGACTGAACGCCCAGTTAAGACTCGGTTTCCCTACGGCTCCCCTAAATGGTTAACCTTGCCACTGAATATAAGTCGCTGACCCATTATACAAAAGGTACGCAGTCACACCACGAAGGTGCTCCTACTGCTTGTACGTACACGGTTTCAGGTTCTATTTCACTCCCCTCACAGGGGTTCTTTTCGCCTTTCCCTCACGGTACTGGTTCACTATCGGTCAGTCAGTAGTATTTAGCCTTGGAGGATGGTCCCCCCATATTCAGACAGGATATCACGTGTCCCGCCCTACTCGATTTCACTGATGATGCGTCGACAACTACGGGACTATCACCCTGTATCGTTGAACTTTCCAGAACATTCGTCTAACGCATTAAAAGCTTAAGGGCTAATCCAATTTCGCTCGCCGCTACTTTCGGAATCTCGGTTGATTTCTTTTCCTCGGGGTACTTAGATGTTTCAGTTCCCCCGGTTCGCCTCTTACACCTATGTATTCAGTGCAAGATAATTGCTTATGCAATTGGGTTTCCCCATTCAGAAATCCCAGACTCAAATGGTTTTTACTACCTAATCTGGCTTATCGCAAGTTAATACGTCTTTCATCGCCTCTGACTGCCAAGCATCCACCGTGTACGCTTAGTCACTTAACCATACAACCCAAAGAAGTTTCTTTAAGGTTGATAATCAAATCACCAAAGTTGTCTGCAATTATTTAAACATGATGCAGACTCGATTTTGCCGGACTCAAATTCCAAGAACACTTGATTGTGTGTTGGTACCTAAATCAAAAGATTTAGGATTTGAGAACTTTTAATTGAATATTGTTAATCAAACAATATTCGTCAGCTTTCCAAATTGTTAAAGAGC
>BBSC01000023.1:0-5762 GCA_000830475.1 Vibrio ishigakensis
CTAGGTACGGTTATACGAGTGGCTTTGAAACCACGCAACCAATGGGTAGTAAAGTATATATCAAAAGGAAATATTTGCTTAAGAGCTGGTGCTGATACCAGATTTGAACTGGGGACCTCATCCTTACCAAGGATGCGCTCTACCGACTGAGCTATATCAGCATCTTTAAAGAATGGAGCGGGCAGCGGGAATCGAACCCGCATCATCAGCTTGGAAGGCTGAGGTAATAGCATTATACGATGCCCGCAACACGTAACTCTGTGAGCTATTTCCTTAAGAATATGGTGGAGGGGGACGGATTCGAACCATCGAAGGCAGTGCCGTCAGATTTACAGTCTGATCCCTTTGGCCACTCGGGAACCCCTCCAAATTTTACTCACTTTCACTCATTTAGGAGAAAGTGGTGCCGACTACCGGAATCGAACTGGTGACCTACTGATTACAAGTCAGTTGCTCTACCTACTGAGCTAAGTCGGCACATAAGTGGGGCGCATTCTATGGGATGAACGAAACCCTTGCAATAGTAAACATCAAAAAACAACAGATTTTGCACATTTGACGCTAATCGATGAAAATCTAAGCACAATGACCTAATAAAACGCTCGAGTATTCTTTCATCTAATTGCAAATTCTACTGCGTCCTGTATGTTTGAAGCCCAGTTTCAGATAGGGACAAATTTGATGGATTCGCACATAAACTTCAATCGATCACGATGGTCAGAATTGAGAGCTTCAGTACCTATGGTATTGAGCGACTCAGATATTGAAGAACTGCGTGGCATCAATGAGAATCTTGATACGACTGAAGTGGAAGAGATATACCTTCCCCTATCCCGCCTCTTGAATCTGCACGTTGGCTCTCAACAGCGTAGAACTGAGGTTCTGGATACCTTCCTTAATCGTCCAAAAGCAAACACACCATTTATTATCGGCATTGCTGGCAGTGTAGCAGTAGGCAAAAGCACCACTGCACGTCTACTAAAAGCACTATTATCTCGTTGGGAAAATCATCCTAAGGTCGACCTAGTAACCACAGATGGTTTTCTGTATCCGAAGAAGGTGCTTGAGGATCGAGGCATTATGCATCGCAAGGGCTTCCCAGAGTCTTACGATATAAAGCGCTTGGTGCAGTTTGTAGCCGATGTGAAAGCTGGTAAGGCCAAGCTGGAAGTGCCTGTTTATTCCCATATCACCTACGACATCACTGAAGAGGTTAAGGTTGTCGATAGACCAGATATTCTGATCATCGAGGGATTGAATGTACTGCAAAGTGGCATGGACTATCCACATGAACCACATCGAGTGTTCGTTTCGGATTTTCTAGATTTCTCTATCTATGTAGACGCAGATAGTGATGTAATTGAACAATGGTACGTTGAGCGCTTCTTGAAATTCCGCTCAGGTGCGTTTACCAAGCCTAACTCCTACTTTGGTCATTACACTAAGCTAACTGAGCAAGAGGCCAACGATAAGGCTCGCTCTATCTGGCGAGAGATCAACGGCCTAAACCTAGATAGAAATATCTTACCTACAAAGAATAGAGCCAAGCTTATTCTACATAAAAGTGCGGACCACTCGGTAGATCAGATATCCTTGCGCAGTTAATCAGCGGCTCTTACTGATATCTCTCCACCAACATACTGCTCGATACCGGCGTCTGTCTCTAGCAATAGAGCACCACTTGCATCTATACCGCGGCATACACCATGGACTTCTCGGTTACCCATGATCAATTTGATATTTTGACCAATGAAGTTGTCGTACTTGTGCCAAGTATCGAGAAAGGGTTTCAGACCTTGAGTCTCATAAAGCTCTATTGATGAACACAACTTCTGTGTAAGGGTTTTGACTAACTCGTTACGCAGATTGGTTTGACCGTTAGCAATCTCATTGAGAGAGGTCCATGGCTGATCGATACCCTCAACATTCTCAGGCATAGCCACATTCACACCTACTCCTATGATGAGATTTGCAGCATCACCGGCTTGGCCAGAGAGCTCTACAAGGATACCCGCTAGCTTCTTCTGATTATGGTAAACATCATTAGGCCATTTCAGCTTACAGCCCTCAACACCCAACTCTTCCAGTGCTTCTACCAAAGCAATACCGATAACCAAACTGATCCCCATAGCAGCCTGGAGACCAGCTTCTAGACGCCAATACATAGAGTAATAGATATTCGACATAAGGGGAAACCCATGCACGACCACGTCGACCGCGACCTTGGGTTTGATACTCGGCAACACACACGCTCCCTGACTCAATATCCTTCTGATTTAGAAGATACTGATTGGTAGAGTCTATGATTGGAATAACCTCGATTGGCACTGAAAGGCTTTGCTGAAGATACTCAGGTTTAAGTAGCTCTAGCGGTTGCTCTAACTTGTAACCCTTACCCTTAACACTGTATATATCTATGCCTAGCTCTTGAATTCCGCGGATGTGACGAGCAATTGCTGCTCTCGATACACCGAATACCTCGCCAAGCTGTTCTCCAGAATAGAACTTACCATCACAAAGCTGTTGAATCAGTTTTGTCTTAAGGGTGAAGTCTTTCATTTACAGTCCTTCTATCACTTCAGCTAAATGAGTCTCTTCAGTCGCTCCCATGAAGCGAACCTCATGCTCCAGTTCAATACGATATTTGTCTTGAACCGTTTGTTTAACATGCTGCGCAACCTGAACAACGTCCAAAGCCGTTGCCCCGCCCTTGTTCACAATTACTAGGGCTTGTTTGTCATGTACTCGAGCACCACCTATCTGGAATCCTTTCAGGCCAGCATTATCAATAAGCCATCCTGCAGCTACCTTAAAGCCATCAGTCACTTCAAACGCTACTAGGTTCGAATACTCGCTCTTTAGTTCTTGGTATAACTCAGCACTGATGACTGGGTTCTTAAAGAAGCTACCAGCATTACCCTCAACTCTTGGATCAGGCAATTTAGATTGACGAGTCTGTTTCACCGCTTCAAAGATTTTAATTGCAGTCGGCTCACCTTCAATAAGACTCTGCAGGGCCCCATATTGAGTCTTAGGCTGCCATGCCTTAGGCAACTTGAGACCAACCTTGGTAATAAGCGCTTTGCCAAACAGTTGTTGTTTAAAGATAGAGTCACGATAACCAAACTGGCACTGGTCCGCCGATAGACGCTTAACCTCAAGATCGACTAAGTCAAGATACTCCACATAATCACAGACATCTTTCAGCTCAATCCCATAGGCACCTATGTTCTGGATCGGCGCTGTACCCACACAACCAGGAATCAAAGCAAGGTTTCAAGACCGGGAACCCCCTTAGATACACTCCATTCAACTAGGGATGGCCAATCTTCACCAGAAGCGCAATCTAGATACCAGTACTCGTCATCTTCCGTTACCTCGATACCTTGAATACGGTTAAGTACAGCAACACCGTCGAAGTCCTCAGTAAAGAGCATGTTACTGCCTCGACCGAGCGGAAGTTTAGGCAAGTCTTTCCACTCGCTACTTTGATAAACGGAGATAAGCTCCTCTACACTAGTAGCGGTTACTAAGACTCGAGCTTGGCTATCAATACCGAATGTATGAAACGGTGCGAGATTGGCATTTAAGGTTATTTGCTGCATCTAGAGTGTCTATGAATTGCGAAACTTCACTTATAATACTGAAACTTAAGTTAAGTCGCAGTCAAATTAATGAAGAATCTGTCAATAGCACAACTGGATCCGATCAAGCTCCCTTTACTAAAAAAGCTGTATAAGCTCCATTATCCTTCCACCAAGATAAAAGCTGGAGAAGTGATATACATTGCAGAGCTTGAAGGAAAGATAGTTGGGGTAACTCGATTTAGACAGATAGAAGATTGGCAACTGCTTACTGGCATGATGGTGGTTGCCGAAGAGAGAGGAAAAGGTATTGCAGCTGAAATGCTAAATCAGCTACAAACAAACTATCTCGATTCCAAGGTTTACTGTTTCGCCTATTCTCATCTAGTGGAGATGTATGCTAAACACGGCTTTGTCTCCATACCTGAAGACGAGCTACCTGGCTCCCTTAAAGGCTTGTTCAGTAAATATTCGCAGACAAAAGCACTGAATTGCATGCAATATCAGAGATAACCCATATTCTGGTTGATTGTTTTATCAAATCATCTAGGAAGTTTGCGGGCGATTTTGGTAAAATATTCAACCAATTCAGCCCTTTTTTAGGACTATAGACTTACATGGTTTTAGCGAGAAATATCATCGAAGAGCTTAAAGCGGTTCCCGTTGATCCTATTAACTTCAAAACTCTTTACTCCGCAAAGGAGTTTAAAGCGCAAATCGTTGAGCTCATTAGAGCAGCAACCAAGCGAATCTATATCGCTGCGCTCTATCTTGAGGATGATGAAGCTGGACGTGAGATCTTTGATGAAATCTATCAAGCCAAGCAGAACAATCCAGAACTAGACGTTCAGATCTGTGTCGATTGGCATAGAGCTCAACGTGGTTTGATCGGTGCTGAAGAGTCTGATGGTAATGCTGCACTATATACACGTATGGCAAACTCTCATGACCATCCTGTTCCAGTTTACGGCGTACCTGTACGTGGTAGAGAAGTATTCGGCGTTCTTCACCTAAAAGGCTTCATCTTTGATGATACCATTCTTTACAGTGGTGCTAGCCTAAACAACATCTATTTACACAACCAAGATAAGTATCGCTTCGACAGATACCATCAGATCACCAGTCCAGAGATTGCTGACTCTATGGTGGCCTTTATGGCTCAGTCACTGATCGCCGATCCTGCGGTTAACCTATTGACCAAGAAAGAGCGCCCTACCACCAAGTCACTAAAATCGGCTATACGTCAATTGCGTTCTAAGCTGGTCTCAACCAACTACAGATTTAAACACTCTGCTGTAGCGGAAAGCGAACAGCTAGCTATCACCCTCTGTTAGGTGTTGGTAAACGTCGCAACCTACTTAATACCAGTATCATTCAACTGCTGAGAGATGCTCGAGAAGAAGTGGTTATCTGTACTCCTTATTTCAACTTCCCAAAAAGTGTTGAGAAAGAACTGCGTAAGGCACTAAGACGTGGCGTGAAGGTGACTATCGTTGTTGGAGACAAGACTGCGAACGATTTCTTTATCTCCCCAGAAGAAGAGTTTAAAACCGTAGGTGGTCTTCCATATCTATATGAGATGAACCTACGCCGCTTCCTCAAGGCGAATGAAGCAATATTGCCAGTCGTAAGCTAGATATGCTGCTTTGGAAACACGAAGAGAACAGCTATCACCTTAAAGGTATGTGGGTAGATAAGACCCGTATGCTTATCACTGGTAACAACCTCAACCCACGAGCTTGGAAACTTGACCTTGAGAATGCTCTGCTTATCCAGGATAAGAATGGATTGATTCAAGAGCAGTTTGAGCAAGAGTTCGAGAATATCTTCCAACACACTCAACGCATCGGTAGCTACAAACACATAGAGAAAGTAGAAAACTACCCTGATGCAGTCCAGAAGCTACTGCGCAAAGTTACACGCGTTAAAGCTGACAGAGTCCTCAAGCAACTACTCTAGAAACAACAAAGCCCTGAGATACCCTCTCAGGGCTTTTTCTTTGTATCTATACTAGCAGACACCACGCTACTCATGTGGTCTTCTAACTAACCCACGCGCTCTACTAAACTCTCTCTAACCAAAGGTAACTAAGAGTACTAGATAGCTCCCTCAAACTAATGAATTCAGGAGATCACCAGATCTAAACCTCCGAATCCCAGAAAGCAAAAAGGCTCTAGT
>BBSC01000022.1:0-9616 GCA_000830475.1 Vibrio ishigakensis
AATCTGCAGCGCAGATATCCGGGATCTCCCCACCTAGTAGATCTGCACAACCTCACAAATCCAACAAAAAATCCGAACCAACTATTTCGCCGATTCGATTAAAATCTCGTTCTAATCAACCTAGTTTTCACCTAGCTCCATGGCTAATTCCCAAGCCCCAAACCCACAAAAAACCATATAAAACCAACAACATAGTAAACCCGAAAACTAACTTTCCTTTTATTGAGCTCCGAGCACGCATCACGTAATTAAAACTCGCCCATGAATGGGCCACGGATGTAAAAATATTAAATTGGAGTTTAATACATGCACAACAACAAAATTACTAAAGCTCTATTTCTAGGAGCTAGCCTCTTGGCTGCAACCACTTCATTCTCCACTCTCGCCGCTACCGTTCCAGCGGGTACCAAGCTTGCTAAGGTGCAAGAGCTAGTAAAGGGTAATGGTACTGAGGTTGCATCTATCGACCTCAAAAAACAGAGGGCGTGCCAGAATCAAACATTATTAGAGATATTCTCGAAGGCCTAGTAAACCAAGATGCCGATGGCAATACCGTTCCTGGTGTAGCCGAAAGCTGGGAAACTAAAGACAACAAAAGCTATACCTTCCATCTGCGTAAGGACGCGAAATGGTCTAATGGCGATCCAGTGACGGCACAGGACTTTGTGTACAGTTGGCAACGCGCCGTTGATCCAAATACGGCATCGCCATATTCATGGTTCGTTGAGATGACCACCATGCATAATGCTGCGGATATCATTGCGGGTAAGAAAGACAAATCTGAACTGGGCGTCAAAGCTGTTGATGACCACACCCTTGAAGTTCAGCTAGATTCTCCTCTTCCATACTTTGTATCTATGACAGGCCACACTACTTTGATGCCTGTGCACAAGGCTACTATTGAGAAATACGGTGAGAAATGGACTCGCCCTGAGCACTTTGTGGGTAACGGTGCTTTTGTTCCTGAGAAGTGGGTTGTGAATGAACGTTTAGATCTTAAACGCAACAAATTCTACTGGGATGATTCGCATACAGTTCTAAATAAAGTGACTTACCTGCCTATTGAAAACCAAGTATCTGAAATGAATAGGTTTCTTGCAGGTGAAATCCAGATGACTTATGAGTTGCCATTGGAACACTTTAGACGCCTTAAGAAGGAGCACCCAGAATCTCTAAGAGTGACTGGCTACCTCAGCTCTTACTATTATGCTTCAATACTCAAAAAGCGCCTTTTAATGATGTTCGAGTTCGTAAAGCTCTTTCATATGCAATTGACCGAGAGATCATAACTAGCGCCATTCTAGGCCAAGGTCAAAAACCAGCATACTCAATGACACCAGAAATCACGGCTGGATTTAAACCAGAAATGCCGGAGTACGGGAAATGGAGTCAGAAACAACGTATAGAAGAGGCGAAAAAACTGTTGCAAGAAGCCGGATATGATGGTGATCATCCTCTAGAGTTTACGGTTTTGTATAACACTTCAGATAACCATAAGAAGATCGCTACGGCTATACAGTCTATGTGGAAGAAAGAACTTGGGGTGAAGGTGAAGCTTGAAAACCAAGAGTGGAAAACCTTCCTTGATACCCGCCGTAACGGTGAGTTTGACGTAACTCGTGCAGGTTGGAGTGCCGACTACAACGAAGCATCTAGTTTCTTGTCTCTGATGCAGTCCAATAACAGCTCTAATGATTCTAAATATCATAGCGATGTTTACGATTCGCTAATGGAAAAAGCGATGCAAACCCTGGATGATAAAGAGCGCGCTAACTATTACACGGAAGCAGAAAAACTTTTGCTAAAGATATGCCTATTGCGCCAATTTATCAGTACGTTATGTCTCGTCTAGTGTCACCTAAGCTTGGTGGCTATCCTGCTCACAATGCAGAAGATAAGCTGTATTCGAAAGACATGTACATCATCGAGTAAGCCAACCACAAATATAAAAATAAAATCGAGTCACTGTGTACCAATTGGTATGCAGTGGCTAACTGCATCTATTGTCACAGACTGGAAGATTCATGTTTAAGTTTATTGCTAAACGAGTGTTCGAAGCGATCCCAACCATGTTGGTTTTGATAACACTGTCGTTTTTCTTAATGCGCTTTGCGCCAGGCAACCCATTCTCTTCTGAAAGACCACTACCACCTGAGGTAATGGCCAATATCAATGCTAAATACGGCTTGGATAAGCCGGTTTTAGAGCAATACACCACCTACCTAACCAATACCCTAAAAGGGGACCTTGGGCCTTCCTTTAAATACAAAGATTATTCGGTAAACGAGTTGATTGCTGGATCTTTACCTGTCTCTGCAAAGGTGGGTATGCTTGCGTTTGTATTTACCCTGATACTCGGGGTTGCGGTCGGAACGCTCGCCGCCCTTAAACAGAACACCTGGTTTGACTATGCGGTAATGTCCACCGCTATGCTGGGTGTAGTAATGCCCTCATTCGTGCTGGCGCCAGCACTTATCTATCTATTCTCGTTGAACCTAGGCTGGCTTCCTGCTGGTGGTTGGCATGACGGCGGTTGGCAGTATCTAGTGCTACCGGTTATCGGTATGTCACTTCTATATGTAGCAACCTTTGCTCGTATCACCCGTGGTTCAATGATTGAAACCCTAAACAGTAACTTCATCCGTACCGCTCGTGCGAAGGGATTGAGTTACCGTTACATCATCCTAAAACATGCCCTTAAGCCGGCACTGCTTCCTGTTGTTTCTTACATGGGCCTGCGTTCGTGGGCATCATCACAGGTTCAGTAGTTATCGAGACCATCTTCGGTCTGCCTGGCATTGGTAAGCTGTTCGTTAACGCAGCCTTTAACCGTGACTACTCACTGGTTATGGGTATCACCATCTTGATTGGCTTCTTGTTCATCTTGTTCAACGCCGTGGTAGATATCTTGCTTGCGGTTATCGATCCGAAGATTCGCTACTAACAAGGAAAGGGACACATGTTGACTAAAAAAGAAAACCTTGAAGCGATTGAGAAATTCTCAGAGAACCTAGAGATCGAAGGTCGCTCACTTTGGCAAGACGCCCGTATCCGCTTTATGCGTAACAAAGCGGCAATGGTAAGTCTGTTTATCCTGTTTTTGATTACACTGGCGGTGATCTTCCTGCCAATGTTCGCTCAGTACACTTACGATGATACGGATTGGTATGCATTGCATGCTGCACCATCAGTAGAGCACTTCTTTGGTACTGATAGCCTGGGGCGCGACCTTTACGTGCGCACTCTAGTAGGCGGTCGTATTTCCTTGATGGTGGGTGTGCTTGGAGCGCTAGTTGCCGTTGTTATCGGCACTCTGTATGGCGCAGCATCAGGTTTCATCGGTGGTCGTACTGACCGCGTGATGATGCGTATCCTAGAGATCCTTTACGCTGTACCTTTCATGTTCCTAGTAATCGTTTTAGTAACCTTCTTCGGTCGTAATATCGTGCTTATCTTCGTAGCTATCGGTGCTATCGCATGGCTAGACATGGCACGTATCGTACGTGGCCAAACGCTGAGCCTACGTAGTAAAGAGTTTATCGAAGCGGCGCACGTGTGTGGTGTAAGCAAATGGCGCATCATCACGCGTCACATCGTACCGAACGTACTGGGTATCGTAGCGGTTTACTCTACGCTGCTCGTACCGAGCATGATCCTAACTGAATCCTTCCTGTCATTCCTTGGTCTGGGTGTTCAAGAGCCTATGACGTCTTGGGGTGCACTGCTGCAAGAGGGCTCGCAAACCATGGAAGTTGCCATCTGGCAATTGGTTTTCCCAGCTCTGTTCATGGTAGTAACCCTGTTCTGCTTCAACTATGTGGGCGATGGTCTGCGTGACGCACTTGATCCAAAAGACAGATAAGAACAACAAGGAATTCAGTGATGACTAAATTACTCGACGTAAAAGACCTGAGAGTAGAATTCACTACTCAAGACGGCATAGTAACTGCGGTTAATGACCTTAACTTCTCCCTAGAGCCAGGTGAAACCCTAGGTATCGTAGGTGAGTCGGGCTCAGGTAAATCTCAGACCGTATTCGCTATCATGGGCCTATTGGCTAAGAACGGCATCATCAAGGGCAGCGCTAAGTTTGAAGGTCGTGAGATCCTAAACCTGCCTGAGAAAGAGCTGAACAAGGTTCGTGCTGAGCAGATCGCGATGATCTTCCAAGACCCAATGACCTCGCTTAACCCTTATATGAAAGTAAGCGACCAGCTGATGGAAGTGTTGATGCTTCACAAAGGCATGGGCAAAGCGGAAGCATTCGAAGAATCTGTGCGCATGCTAGAAGCGGTGAAAATCCCTGAAGCACGCAAGCGTATCACCATGTACCCACACGAATTCTCTGGCGGTATGCGTCAGCGTGTGATGATTGCGATGGCGCTTCTTTGTCGTCCTAAGCTGCTGATTGCCGATGAGCCAACCACAGCATTGGACGTAACCGTTCAGGCACAGATCATGAATCTTCTGAACGAGCTGAAAGACGAATTTAATACCTCTATTATCATGATCACCCACGACCTAGGTGTGGTAGCGGGCTCGTGTGACAAGGTGCTAGTGATGTATGCGGGTCGTACCATGGAGTACGGCACAGTAGATGAGATTTTCTACTCCCCAAGTCACCCTTATGCAGAAGGTCTGCTAAAAGCGATCCCTCGCTTAGACACAGAAGGTGAGATCTTGCCTACAATTCCGGGTAATCCACCAAACCTGCTTCGCTTGCCACCGGGCTGTCCTTATCAGGACCGCTGTCACCGTGTGAGCGAGCGCTGTAAGAGTGAATCGCCAATCCTGACCCCATTTGGTAATGGCCGTCAGCGTGCATGTTTTTCTGACCATGAGGCTTGGGCAAAATGATTGATAAGAAACTGATGTTAGACGTAAAAGACTTAAAGGTTCATTTTCAGATTGCACCTAAGTCTGCCTGGCCTTGGACTAAACCGATTCCTCTAAAGGCTGTGGATGGAGTTAACGTTCGCTTGTTTGAGGGTGAAACCCTAGGCGTGGTAGGAGAGTCAGGCTGTGGTAAGTCTACTTTTGCTCGCGCCGTGATCGGTTTAGTTGAAGCCACCCAAGGTCAGGTGGTCTGGCTGGGCCAAGACCTAACCAAGATGAAAGAAGCACAGCGCCGTGAAACCCGTAAAGACATCCAGATGATCTTCCAAGACCCGCTAGCATCGCTTAACCCGCGTATGACTGTGGGTGATATCATCGCTGAGCCACTAGAGACCTTTTATCCCAAGCTGTCTAAGCAAGAGGTGAAAGAGCAGGTTAAAGCAATGATGACCAAGGTAGGTCTTCTGCCAAACGTGATTAACCGTTATCCGCACGAGTTCTCGGGTGGTCAGTGCCAGCGTATCGGTATCGCTCGCGCGCTTATCCTTAAGCCAAAGATGATCATCTGTGATGAGCCGGTTTCGGCGCTGGACGTATCCATCCAAGCGCAGGTAGTAAACCTTCTGAAAGAGCTGCAAAAAGAACTGGGTCTTTCTCTGATTTTCATCGCCCACGACCTGTCCGTAGTAAAACACATATCAGACCGAGTTTTGGTGATGTATTTGGGTAATGCGGTAGAGCTAGGCGAAGCCGATGCACTATTTGGCGATCCGAAACATCCCTACACTCGCGCATTGATGTCAGCAGTGCCGATCCCAGATCCAAAGATTGAGCGCAATAAAACCATTGAGATGCTTGAGGGTGACCTACCATCTCCCATGAACCCGCCATCAGGCTGCGTATTCCGTACCCGTTGTCCTATTGCGACTGAGGAATGTGCGAAGCACAAGCCAGTGCTGGAAGGCGACGATGTGCATGCGGTGGCTTGTTTGAAAGCGTAGGAGCTTTAATTTTCAATTGCTGGCGATGTGCCTACGAAGATACCGGATAACTTCTAACGAAGTTTCCGCTGGGCCGACATTCCGGTATGACGGCTCTTAGTTCGTAATGTTCATGATTAAACCGTCGTCCCGGAATCTGCATCGCAGATATCCGGGATCTCCCCACCAACAAGACCTACACGACGGACTCTGTCTACCAAGCACCACCAAACTGAATATAGGTAGTTGTCTCTTCAGGCCCAACAGCCACGTCCAGACCAGCAGTCAATCCTAGTTGACGAGCAATCAGATAACGAAAGCCCGCACCTTGGACATTACGCAACGTTACATCAGATAGTTTTTGTCCCTCGTTAACTGCAGCACCTGTGCCAACGAATCCCAACACCGTCCAACGATCATCAATATCGTAACTGAGTTCTGCTTCTGCCAGTCCGGTGCTGTCGCCTTGATAGCGCATCATAGCGATACCACGCATGTCTATAGAAGGTGGTGCGTAGAATGGATAAGGTTCATCACCGGTGATAGTTTTGGCATCCGCACGCAGTCCCAACCCCCACTTTTTCGACAAGCGAGCATAGTGCATGGCATAGGCGTGCCATAGCTGGTAATCAAACTGTGCACCAAAGGCTTTGTTGTGACTATTGTACTCTATTCCAGCCTTTGTTCCCTTAGTTGGGGCGAACTGGTTGCTTCTGTTATCAAAGGTCAGTTTGACTCCAAGCGCACCATCTCTCAGCTCAGCAGGGTTCGTGGGGCCAATCTCAGGGATCAGCTCTGATAAATCAAAAGAGGTGTCAGAGTCGGTGTAAGTGTAATTAGCACCAACAAAGAAATTGGAATCGCCAATACGAAAATCAATATCTTGAAAGAAGTGAATAGCGTTAGATTTAAACTTGATAGCATCATTTTGGTCATAGAACTTCATGTTGATCTCTGCGCCAAATAAACCACCGAGATAACGTATTGTATCCTCATTCCAATTGCCTGAGTGAAAGCCACCTAATACCTTGGTTCCATTGCTGGTTCCGAGTCCAACCACACCAGAAACGCTGGTTGGAATATCCGCTACCTTCTCACCAGATAATCGCTTTTGTTTGCGGTCGGCAGACTCATGGAAGAAAAGCAATGCTGCGCCACCGCCAGCTCCGATAGCAGGATCGTTAACGATGACAGGGATTGGAAGAAATCCTGTTGTGTTATCAAGAATATACTGACTCGCATCTAGTCTGCCATCCTCGGGGTCTTTGAACTGATCCATGGTTCCGGCGAGTGACAGCAGTGGCAGTGCGCACAGGGCGCTCAGTGGCCATTTCCAGATACGGCTTGTTGGTATTGATAGGTTACGCATTTCTCGGTCTCAATGGTTTTGGGAGCGCGAAATATAGCCAAGAGAACTGATGGCAACCAATGAGTAACTATCGGTTTGGTTAATAGGTGAGACCCCGACTTTCATCAGTCCGAGCAGGCTAGTTGAGTATCATCTTCAAGTTTTTCGACCAAGACCTTCAACTCGGATTTATGTTCATTCTTCGGTTGCTACTTATACTGAAAACAAATCGAAGATGGGGAACGAACAATGGGTAAATTAGTTGAAGGTGTGTGGCATGACGTATGGTATGACACTAAGTCTAGTGGCGGTAAGTTTGTGCGAGAGGATGCGGGCTTTCGTAACTGGGTAGAGAACAAAGCGGACGCCGAGTTTCAGCCTGAATCTGGGCGCTATCACCTTTATGTTTCCCTCGCTTGTCCTTGGGCGCACCGTACCCTTATCTTCCGCCGCATTAAGGGGCTCGAAGAACATATCTCTGTAAGTGTGGTTAGCCAGATATGTTGGGGCAGGGGTGGGAGTTCGACTCTCCAGAGCCACTGTTCGGTTTTACCCATATGCATCAGGTATACACTAAGGCAAAATCCGATTACACCGGACGCGTTACCGTTCCTGTTCTTTGGGACAAGAAAACCAACACTATTGTCAGCAATGAATCCTCAGAGATCATTCGCATGTTCAATAGCGAGTTTAATGAGCTAACCGGCAATCATGACGACTACTATCCAGAAGCACTTCGCTCTCAGATAGATGAATGGAACGACTACGTTTATCCAAACATCAACAATGGTGTATATCGTAGCGGTTTTGCCACCACGCAAGAGGCTTACGAAGAGGCGTTTGAGAATCTGTTTGCAGCCCTTGATAAGGTGAACGACCACCTAGGAGACAACCGTTATCTAGCAGGAAGCACATTAACCGAAGCCGACTGGCGACTCTTTACTACCTTAGTACGCTTCGATGCGGTTTACGTGGGTCACTTCAAGTGTAATAAGAAGCGCATTGCTGACTACCCGCACATTCAAGGTTATCTAAAAGAGCTGTATCAGTTCGACGGTGTGGCGGATACCACAGATATGTACCACATCAAGCGTCACTACTACTATAGCCATACAGGGATTAACCCAACTCAGGTTGTGCCAAAGGGACCAGAGCTTGATCTCGATTCAGCCCATGGTCGAGATCTAGTCTAAGACTAGAGCGCTCTTGTCAAAGTTATTGATGTCGTTAACCCCAGTTAAGATCATGGTGACCTCAATCTCTTTGCGGTAAAGATCTAGAAGTTGTTGTACGCCCCGGTAGCCATTGGCTGCTAGGGCGTATGCGTATGAGCGGCCGAGTAGGGTACAGTCGGCGCCGAGCGAGAGCATGCGCACTACATCCAACCCATTGCGAATACCCGAGTCCACCAAGATTTTGATATCCCCTTTGACTGCATCGGCTATCTTGGGCAGGGCTAGAGCGGTTGCCATTACACCATCTAGCTGTCGACCGCCGTGGTTAGAGACAACGATTCCATCCGCTCCAAAGCTAACCGCTTGCTTGGCATCCTCTACATCCAGAATCCCTTTGATCACCATGGGTCCGTTCCATGCTTCCCGAATCCACTCTAGGTCTTTCCAACTGATGGATGGATCGAAGTTGGCTCCGAGCCAGCCGATATAATCTTCTAGGTGAGTCGGCGTGCCTCGGTAAGCTGAGATATTACCTAGGTCATGAGGCTTGCCGTTAATGCCAACATCCCATGCCCACTGCGGATGTCGCACCGATTGAAAGATACGCCTAATAGAAGCGTAATCGCCACTCATTCCCGAATGCATATCTCGATAGCGTGCGCCAGGCACTGGCATATCTACAGTAAATACTAGGGTGGAAACGCCTGCCTGTTTTGCTCTGTCTAAGACGTTTTGCATAAAACCGCGGTCTTTTAGCACGTAGAGCTGGAACCACATCGGGCGGCTTATTGCTTTGGTGACTTCTTCGATTGGGCAGACTGATACGGTTGATAGGGTATAGGGGATACCTTTGTCATCGGCCGCCCTTGCTGCTTGTACCTCACCACGGCGAGCATACATTCCGGAAAGCCCAACTGGGCCGAGTGCAATTGGCAGTGCCAGCTTTTCCCCAAATAGTTCTGTTGAGAGAGATAGCTCAGACATATCTTTGAGCACTCGCTGTTTTAACGCAATGGTGGAAAGGTGATCACAATTGTTTGCCAGCGTATCTTCTTTATAGGAACCGCCATCTATGTAATGGAATAGAAAGGGAGGCAGTTTTCGCTTGGCTGCTCGTCGAAAATCGGTGGGGGAAGATATGATCATCAGAGGCTCTATTCAAACTAGTGATGTAGTTGGAATAGTACACATGGCTTAGTTAAGCCATTGAAGTAGATGAATTTCTAGAGAGTTGTCACAGAGGCAGATACAAAAACACCCGCTCGATGAGCGGGTGT
>BBSC01000021.1:0-11679 GCA_000830475.1 Vibrio ishigakensis
AAATTAAACGAGAACCCGCTAGAAGCGGGTTTTGTGTCTCTCGAGACTAAAACTTTGCTGGTATAGCTCAGTTGGTAGAGCGCACCCTTGGTAAGGGTGAGGTCCCCAGTTCAAATCTGGTACTAGCACCACTATTCTTGCTGTCAGATGATGAAGATTCTGAAGCAAAACAAGATTTTCTTGGCGACCATAGCATTGTGGACCCACCTGATTCCATGCCGAACTCAGAAGTGAAACGCAATAGCGCCGATGGTAGTGTGGGGTTTCCCCATGTGAGAGTAGGACATCGCCAGGTTAGTATTCCAAAACCCGCTTTTTAGCGGGTTTTCTCGTTTCTGAGCATCTAAAAATTCAAAGCCTCATCGTAAGATGAGGCTTTGTTGCTAATTGGTTCGGCAGAAATAGTTTAGCTAGAGATATAGTTAGCCTCAGCAACACTCCATAGTGCTTTTATCAGTGGGTTATTGAGCTGAGATCGCTTGCAGCAGACACCCAGCTTGAAAGGCTCCACAGGCGCAACGTCCAGTTTCTGTATGTGATCTTTTACTGGGCTGTTATTAATAACAACATCTGGTGCGATACCTACACCACAACCTAGTGCAACCATACTTACGATCGCCTCATGGCCCGCTACCTGGGCATAAATGTTTGGTTTAATTCGATTTTGTTTGAACCAAGTGTTACACCTATCTCTTGCCGTACCTTCCTCTGGCACGATGAAGGGGATTGCATCCCAGTCGATAGGATCCGCTAACAGGCTCTCTAGGTTGGCGACACCCCTAGGAGCAATAACCGATAGAGAGATATCGCTGATATTCTCGAATTCTACTCTCGAGGGGAGGTTATCTGCCTCAGCTGATATGGCGATATCGGCTTCATCATTCAGTACCTTTTCTATCGCTTGCGCCGGATCTCCGGTGCTGAGCTTGTATTCAATAAAAGGGTGCAATAATCGGAATTCGGATAATAACTGAGGCAAGTGACTATAGCTTGCAGTCACTGAACAAAATAGGCGTATCTCACCTTTCAACACATCCTGCTGGTCAGAGAAATTACTGGTAAAGGTTTGCCATTGGCTAGTGATGTTATGCGCCACAGGCAGCAACTCTCTACCTGCTGTAGTTAGCTCTACACTGCGGTTATCTCGGATAAAGAGTACTTGCTGTGCTTCTTCCTCTAAACGTTTGATTTGTCTACTTAAAGCCGAAGGGCTGATGTGCATCGCAGAAGCGGTTTTTGTGAAGCTTTTACTCTCGCAAAGGTGCAGAAAAATCTGTAGGCTTTTTATGTTCATGTGAATCACTTGTATGTTGCATGTTTTGCAATGATTACTTGTGAATATATCACTTTAAGCAACCTTTAGTCTGAATTAGTATGAAACCAATCGACAAGAAATGTCGAACTACGGAAAGAATTTTTTAAGGAGAGCCCAGCATGGCTAACTATTTCAATACACTTAACCTGCGTGAGCAGTTGGATCAACTAGGTCGTTGTCGCTTCATGGATCGTGGCGAGTTTGCAACAGGCGCAGACTTCCTGAAAGGCAAGAAAGTTGTAATCGTAGGTTGTGGTGCTCAAGGCCTAAACCAAGGCTTGAACATGCGTGACTCTGGTCTAGACGTTGCTTACGCACTACGTCAGGCAGCTATCGATGAACAACGTCAGTCGTTCAAGAACGCTAAAGAGAACGGTTTTGAAGTAGGCAGCTACGAGACTCTTATCCCACAAGCGGACCTAGTAGTTAACCTTACTCCAGATAAGCAACACTCAAATGTTGTTGAGACTGTAATGCCTCTAATGAAAGAAGGTGCTGCACTAGGTTACTCGCACGGCTTCAATATCGTTGAAGAAGGTATGCAAGTTCGTAAAGACCTAACAGTAGTTATGGTTGCACCTAAGTGCCAGGTACTGAGGTTCGTGAAGAATACAAGCGTGGTTTCGGTGTTCCTACACTAATCGCGGTTCACCCAGAGAATGACCCTAAGGGTGAAGGCTGGGATATCGCGAAGGCATGGGCTGCGGCAACTGGTGGCGATCGCGCTGGCTGTCTTGAGTCTTCTTTCGTTGCAGAGGTTAAGTCTGACCTAATGGGTGAGCAAACTATCCTATGTGGCATGCTACAAGCTGGCTCTATCGTATGTTACGAGAAGATGATTGCTGACGGTATCGAACCAGGTTACGCAGGTAAGCTTCTTCAGTACGGTTGGGAAACCATCACTGAGGCTCTGAAGTTCGGCGGCATCACGCACATGATGGATCGTCTATCTAACCCAGCAAAGGTTAAAGCGTTTGAGCTTTCTGAAGAGCTAAAAGACCTAATGCGTCCGCTTTACAACAAGCACATGGATGACATCATCACAGGTCACTTCTCAAGCACTATGATGGCTGACTGGGCGAACGATGACGTGAACCTACTAGGCTGGCGTGCAGAGACTGGCGAAACAGCTTTCGAAAACTACCCAGAGAGCAATGTTGAGATCTCTGAGCAAGAGTACTTCGATAACGGTATCCTAATGGTTGCTATGGTTCGTGCAGGTGTTGAGCTGGCATTCGAAGCTATGACTGCATCTGGCATCATCGATGAGTCTGCTTACTACGAGTCTCTACACGAGCTACCGCTTATCGCGAACACTATCGCGCGTAAGCGTCTATACGAGATGAACGTTGTTATCTCTGATACTGCAGAATACGGTAACTACCTATTCGCTAACGTAGCAACTCCACTACTACGTGAGAAGTTCATGCCTTCAGTATCTACTGACGTGATTGGTAAAGGTCTACAAGAGGAATCAAACCAAGTAGACAACGCAACTCTAATCGCGATCAACGAAACTATCCGTAACCACCCAGTTGAGTACATCGGTGAAGAGTTACGTGGCTACATGACTGACATGAAGCGCATCGCAGTAGGCGGTTAATCTCCGAAAAGCTGAACAATTCAAAGCCCTCAAGAAATCGGGGGCTTTTTCGTTATCTGGCGGGTACAAAAAAGCCCAAGCTAAGCTCGGGCTTTCGTTCTATTAAGTGCAGTTTATTCCTGCTTGTCACCTAGCTTCTTTTCAAGCTCAGCGATCTTCTGTTCCATTTCGTTTAGCTTTTGACGAGTACGAAGCAGAACCTGAGTTTGTACTTCAAACTCTTCACGGCTGATAACGTCTAGCTTATTTAGTTGGCCTTGGATAACCTGACGAACCTTTTGGTCTACATCCGCACCTAGGTCTTTAACTGGTTGAGGCATAGATTCGTGGATCTGCTTAGCAACCTGTTCAAGCTTTTTAGGGTCAAACATTGATAATACTCCTTAATCTTTTCACCTATTCTAAGCAATCATGGGCAAGTTGTCGCAGATAAAATTGACCGCTTGCCTCACAAAAAAGGGCTCGATAACGAGCCCTTGTTGATTACGCTTGTTTTTCTTCAAACTCAGGAAGAGGTTTATGCTCTGAGGCGATAAAGCTATAGATAACCGGCAGTACGAATAGGGTAAACAGAGTACCAATCGCAAGCCCCGCAACGATAACAATACCGATACTGAATCTTTGCTGAGCACCCGCACCAGATGCGTACATCAGTGGAATAAGGCCAGCAATCATCGCTGCTGTGGTCATCAGGATAGGACGTAGACGAACCTTAGCTGCTTCCATTACCGCATCGATACGGCTCTTCTGATGATGTAACTGCTCTTCTTTCGCTACCTCACAGATCAAGATACCGTGCTTGGTGATCAGACCTACTAGGGTGATCAAACCAACCTGAGAGTAGATGTTCATGGAGGATAGGCCCCATGCCAGCGCTACAAGTGCACCACTAATTGCCAGAGGTACAGATACCATGATTACCAGTGGGTCACGCACCGATTCGAACTGGATAGCCAGTACCAAGAAGATGATAGCAATTGCCAGTAGGAAGGTGGTGTATAGCGCGCTACCTTCGGTTACGAACTGACGAGCCTCACCCATGTAGTCATGGTTATAGCCTGCAGGCAGGTTATCTTGAGCGGTTTGCTCAAACCAGTTGATCGCATCACCCATAGCAACACCTGGAGCTGGTACTACGCCGATGGTGGCAGAGTTCAGCTGGTTGAAGTGTGGCAGAGAGCGAGGCTCAGGCACTACATCGATAGTGATCAAGCTACCCAGAGGTACCGCATGGCCATCAGATGAACGCACATAGTAGTTGTTCATTGATTCTGGGTTTAGACGGAACTTACGCTCTACCTGAGGGATTACCTCATAAGAGCGACCATATAGGTCGATACGGTTGACATAACCATCCGCCATCATAGTACTTAGGGTTGTACCTATGTCTTGCATGGTCACGCCGTAGGCACCAGCCTTGTCCTTGTCGATCTGAATCTTCATCGTTGCCGAGTCGTAGTTCAGGTCGAGATCCGAATAGACAAACATTGGCGAGCTATTTACTGCCGTCAGTGCGTTAGTCGCAATCTGGAACAGGCTCTCAAAGCTGTTCGGTGTAGTGATAACAAACTGGATCGGCAGACCTGAACCTGCACCCGGTAGTTCTGGCATCTGGAATGCAGTGATCGCCATTCCTGGAATACTAGACACAAGACCAGATACGCGGTTGG
Organism: Vibrio ishigakensis; assembly: GCA_000830475.1. Lineage (GTDB taxonomy): Bacteria > Pseudomonadota > Gammaproteobacteria > Enterobacterales > Vibrionaceae > Vibrio > Vibrio ishigakensis_A. Next base: position 4,589 of record BBSC01000021.1, read on the forward strand.
TTACCTCTGCTTGGCTCGCTTCACGCTGACTCCAAGGTTTTAGAGAAGCGATACCAAATGCTTGGTTTGAATTTGGAACACCGGTAAACACCTGTGCGAATTGCACCTCTGGCTGGTCACTCAAGATCTTGTTTACATCGTTCATGGTGTTTTGCAGATAGTCTAGGTTCGCATTCGACGGACCTGTACCCATCAACATAACCACACCTTTGTCCTCTGAAGGCGCAAGCTCACTCGGGATAAACTTGAACAGTAGTGGCAAACTACCGAATACGATCACGGCAAAGGCAATTACCACACCACGGTGCTTCATTACTGAACCTAGAGCACGCGAGTAAGACTCACTCAATGCATCTAGCTTGGTATGAACAAACTTCTCGAAGCGATTAGGCTCTTCGTTTTCACGCAAGATGGTAGAGCACATCATAGGACTCAAGGTCAGTGCTATGATCCCGGATACGAATACCGCACCGGCGAGGGTGAGGGCAAACTCTTTAAACAAGGAGCCTGTAATACCACCCATTAGCGCGATCGGCGCATATACCGCACCTAGTGTTAGGGTCATTGCGATTACAGGAACAGCGATCTCACGCGTACCTATGATGGCGGCCCTAAACGGGGTCTCCCCAAGCTTGATATGCCGGTCTACGTTCTCCAATACAACGATCGCATCATCCACCACCAGACCGATGGCGAGAACCATAGCCAGTAGCGTCATCAGGTTCCAAGAAAACCCCAATGCCTGCATAAACATAGCCACACCAATCAAAGAGAGTGGAATGGTTACGATAGGGATAAGTACCGCGCGGTATGAGCCTAGGAACAATGTAATAACTACCAGTACGATCAGTGCCGCTTCGATGATGGTCTTAGCTACTTCGTAGATGGACTCGTTGATAGCAACCGTAGAGTCATACATTACCTGCATCTTGATGTTGCTTGGCAGGTTCTTCTCTAGTTGTGGCAGTAGTTCAAGGATGTCAGCCGCAACGTTGATTGGGTTTGCACTTGGTGCACCGTTTACCGCTGCAACAACCGCTTCTTGACCATTGGCGCTCGCACGATAGATATCATGGCTCTTCGCTCGGGTTACCTTAGCAATATCGCTTAGACGGATTACCTCACCCTTGTCCTGACGAACTACTAGGTTTTCTAGCTCATGTACGCTAGCTACTTGCGTGTTAGCGCTACCATTGTAAAGAACGAATAGACCGTTGCCTGACCGGTTGCCGATTGGAAGTTGTTCGCACTCAGCACGCCCATTACATCGGTAGAGGTAAGCTGTAGAGCCGCCATCTTTTGTGGGTCTAGCCAGATACGCAACGCGTACTTCATACCACCGTATAGGTCTACCTTAGATACACCGTTAACCGTGAATAGCTGAGGGTTTACAACACGCTCAAGGTAGTCGGTGATCTGGCTCGACTCTAGCTCATCACTAGTAAAACCTATGTACATGATCGCAGTTGTAGAACCCGTCGACATGGTTACCGTCGGGTCTTCCGCTTCTTTAGGAAGCTGCGAACGAACCGAGTTGGTTTTTGCCAGTATGTCAGCCAGTGCGCCGTTTGGATCGGTATTTAGCTTCATGTTTACCGTGATGGTAGAGCTACCAAGCACAGATTGAGAAGTCATATAGTCGATGTTATCGGCCTGAGCGATAGCCTGCTCCAATGGCTGAGTAATGAAGCCCTGGATAAGGTCCGCACTTGCACCATAGTAGCTGGTCGTTACGGTTACTACCGTATTGGTCATCTCTGGGTATTCGCGCACTTGCATCTTGAATACCGCTTGCAGACCAAGCAGAGCGATCAAAAAGCTAATAGATATAGCTAAGACCGGTCGCTTTATAAATATGTCTGTAAATCGCATCATTGTGTCCTTACAGCATTGGAATTTCAGCTGGCGGAGTAGTTGCGTCGCTGGTTACGATCTTAACCTTAGCTTCGTTACTTAGACGAACTTGACCAGAGGTTACGATTGTTTCACCTGCTTTAATGCCATCTAGGATAAGCACTTTATCTAGTTTGCGTTCGCCCACTTTAACTACGCGCTGATCAACACGGTTTGTTTCTGAGTTCAGAACATAAACGCTGTCACCGTATAGGGTGTAGGTGATTGCGGTTTGCGGAAGTACTACCTGATCATGAAGCGTTGGCAGAACCACCTGAGCACGTGCAAACATACCACTACGTAGCTTACCTTGTGCGTTCGGGATGTCTGCTTGAACCTGAATCAGACCACTCTGATAGTTAACCGCAGGCTCGATAGCAGAGATAGTGCCCTCGAATACTTCACCCGGGAATGAGTCCACTTGGATATGCACATCTTGGTCAACGTGGATGCGAGAGATATCGGTTTGAGAAACTGTGAAACGAAGACGCATTACGCTGATGTCTTCAAGACGAGCGATGCGGCTGCCACCTTGTAGGTATTCACCAAGGTTTACGCCACGGATACCGATAACGCCTGCAAAAGGTGCGCGAATCTCACGACGATCAATAGTCGCCTTTAAGCTCTCGATGTCTGCTTGTAGAGAGAAGTAAGCGGCAGTCGCTTCGTCAAAGTCTGCTTGAGATACAGCACCTTTCTTGAATAGACCGTTGTAACGCTTATATTTTGCCTCAGCCGCTGGGTAGCGAGCTTGGGCGCTTTTTAAGTTTGCACGCTCAACGTCAGAGTCCAAAGCTACAAGTAGTTGGTCTTCAGTAACAGTAGAGCCAGACTTAAAACCAATACGTTGAATAACACCGCTGGTCTCAGAGGTTAGGGTTACGCCTTGAAGGGGTTCGATGAAACCGATAGCCTCAATGTTTGGCGTCCAATCCTCAGCATTCGCTGTCATAACGGTAACCGGATACTCTGGTTCCGGTCGGTTCGCCATGTATTCAGCTATTTTCTGCTGCTTGAATAGATTAAAGCCGATCACACTGCCAAATAGGGCGATTGCGATCAGCAACATAATTACAGTCCACTTTTTCATGGAACCTTACTCCAAATTATCTATTTTGAATCGCTTTCCAACTAGCTTGGATGGCCAGTTCGAAAGTGTTGGCGTCTATTTCTTCAATCTGTTGAAAGTGTTTACGTGTCAGCGCTACACATGATTCCAGACTTAGAGAAAATAAAACGGTAGTTGGTAAATCTAAAAATTCACCGCTGCTTCGGCCTTTCTTAAACATCTCATCTACTTTGTAGAAATAGCTTCTCTCTGTATTCGTGATCTCTTTATCCAACGGAGTAGGTAGAGACTCATATTGAATACGAGTTTTAAGTAAACCTAGACCCGAGCCGCCAATACTCCAAATATTGTGGCACATGGTTTCGTACTGCTTCTTTAAAGGCTGTGAGTCATCGACATCTTTCTGAATAGCATCAGCAATCTGTTTTGCTAGCCAAAGCCTAACCTCTGCAATCACGCTATCTTTATCTTTGAAATAGAGATAAACCGTGCCCGCAGCCATCTTGGCTTCTTTGGCTAACTTCTGGATCGATAGGCCGTTAAAGCCGTCTCTAGCCAGGATTGCTGTCGCGGCATCTAGGATGTCTTGACGCTTATTATTAGTAGCCATACATATCAACCTTAGTGAAATGAATGAACGTTCATTCATTTTATAGTTATAACCGTTATAAATGCAACAACTTGTAACTATAAGTAAGCAAATTGATTCATATAAATTCAAGTAGCGTTCAAAACGGGTGACAAGTATGATTATCGCCCATTCGAGATTAAGGTGATCTAATGCGACTCAATCCCCAACAAGACCAAGCCGTTAAATATGTATCAGGCCCATGCCTAGTGCTGGCAGGGGCGGGTTCGGGTAAGACTCGTGTTATCACCAATAAGATTGCTTATTTGGTTCAACAGTGTGGTTATAAGGCGCGTAACATCGCGGCAGTAACCTTTACCAACAAAGCCGCGCGCGAGATGAAAGAGCGTGTGGGTCAAACCCTAGGTAAGCAAGAGTCTAAGGGCTTGATGGTGTCTACCTTCCATACATTGGGCCTAAATATTATTCGTCGTGAATATAAGGCGCTGGGTTTGAAGGCTGGCTTTTCTCTGTTTGATGACCAAGATCAGCTCGCTATGCTCAAGGAGCTCACTGAAGAGCTGCTTGAAGGGGATAAGGATTTATTGCGTCAGTTGATGAGTTCAATCTCCAACTGGAAGAACGATATGTTGAATCCAGCGCAAGCTGCTGCAACTGCGCAAGGAGAACAGTACAAGCTGTTTGCTCATTGCTTCGAGCTCTATCAACGCCAGATGACCGCTTACAATGCCCTCGACTTTGATGACCTGATTTTGATGCCGGTGCAGTTACTAAAGAGCAACCAAGAGGTACGTGAGCGCTGGCAGTCTCGTATCCGCTATCTATTGGTGGATGAATACCAAGATACCAACACCAGCCAGTATGAGTTGGTGAAACTGCTGGTGGGTGAGCGTGGCCGCCTGACTGTAGTGGGGGACGATGATCAATCTATCTATTCTTGGCGTGGTGCTAAACCTCAGAACTTGGTGTTGCTTGGTGAAGACTATCCGAGCCTGAAGCTTATTAAGCTTGAGCAAAACTATCGCTCGACCAGTCGTATCCTACGTAGCGCTAATATCTTGATTGCTAACAACCCGCATGTGTACGACAAGAAGCTGTTCTCTGAACTGCCAGATGGGGAAAAGCTAAAGGTATTGTTAGCCAAGAATGAAGAACACGAAGCTGAGCGCATTACCGGTGAAATCATTGCGCACAAATTCTTGAATCGTAGCAACTATAAAGACTACTCAATCCTATATCGTGGAAACCATCAGTCTCGCTTGATAGAGAAGGCACTGATGCAAAACCGCATTCCTTATAAGATCTCAGGTGGTACCTCTTTCTTTGCTCGTACCGAGATCAAGGATGTGATGGCATATCTGAGAGTCTTGGTAAACCCAGATGATGATAATGCGTTTTTGCGTATTGTTAATACTCCGCGTCGCGAGATAGGCCCAGTTACGCTAGAGAAGCTAGGTAGTTACGCCAATATGCGTGGTAAAAGTTTGTTTGAGTGCTCTTTTGAGCTTGGGCTTGAGCAGACTCTAAGTGGTAGGGGTCTAGAGAATCTTCGTCGTTTTTCCGATTGGATAGTGCGTGTATCTGATAACGCAGAACGTGGCAATACGGTTGAAGCCGTGCGCAGCCTAGTGCGAGACATCAACTACGAAGATTGGTTATATGAGACATCTTCTAGCCCGAAAGCGGCAGAGATGCGCATGAAGAACGTCTCTGATCTTTATTCCTGGATCGTAGCCGACCTAGAAGGTGACAACTATGACAATGAAGAGAAGACGCTAAAAGAGGTAGTTCAGCGCTTAACCCTACGCGACATGATGGAGCGTGGTGAAGACGATGAAGATGCAGATCAGGTTCAGCTGATGACACTGCACGCATCCAAAGGTCTGGAGTTTCCTTATGTTTACCTGATGGGCACGGAAGAGGGTATCTTGCCGCACCAAACCAGCATAGATGAAGAGAACGTAGAGGAAGAGCGTCGCCTGATGTATGTAGGCATCACCCGAGCGCAAAAAGAGCTTACCTTTACTATGTGTAAAGAACGCCGACAGTTTGGTGAGCTTATTAAGCCAACGCAGAGTCGCTTTCTAGAGGAACTGCCATTTGATGATGTTGAGTGGGAGAGTCAGAAAAAAGAGCAGACCAAAGAAGAGCGAATGCAAAAAGGGCAAGCACATATCGCCAACCTTCGGGCTATGTTCAAGAAATAAAAAAGGATGCTTCGGCCATCCTTTCTTTTAACGCGCAGTGGCTGTTATAAACCTGCAATCATATGGTCGATTGCAGCGACGATCTCATCGTCTGAACAGTCCATACATGCGCCTTTTGCTGGCATAGCGTTGAAGCCGTTGATTGCGTGGTCGACCATAACGTCTTTACCTTGCGCGATACGAGCTTCCCAATCGCCAGCGTCACCTAGTTTAGGTGCACCACCTACACCAGAGCCATGACAAGCGATACAGAAAGTACCATAAACAGTCGCGCCATCGCGTGGGCCAGCCGCTGCAGTTTGCTCTGGCTCTGCACCTGCTAGATAAACATCGCCTACAGGCTTGATACGTTCCGCAATTGCGTCGTATTCATCTTGGCTAGTAGCAGCAAGGCTTGCGCCGGAAAATACTAGCGTAGCTGTAACGAGTGTGATTAGTTTACGAGGCATATCCATTAACTCTCTTTTAATTCCTGGGAAAGCGCCTAACAATTTGTACGAAATGTACGCCGATCAGATGAAAATAATTAAAATCGACTGTTAAGGTGTTGTAAATGTTGGGTGATTATATATCTTATGTTTGTTGCATTAAACCACCTCTTGTCAGGGGCGCGGGTTAAATCACATCTGCAAACTGACGATTATTTACTGGTTTCGTTGAAAAAAAGTGCAATCATAAAAAAAACTGCAAAAAAGTACTAGACGCGAAAGTGTGATATCCGTATTATTCCACTCCGCCGATAGGGCATGCGCCCGTAGCTCAGCTGGATAGAGCGTTGGCCTCCGGAGCCAAAGGTCGAAGGTTCAAATCCTTTCGGGCGTGCCATTTCGGAGGCGGATTCGGTAAAAATTATAGTGGTGGCTATAGCTCAGTTGGTAGAGCCTGGATTGTGATTCCAGTTGTCGCGGGTTCAAATCCCGTTAGCCACCCCATTCTTTGGTAGCTTTGCTTCCAGTTTCGATTTAATCGGGACGAAACATAAGTCGGTGAATAGCGCAGCTTGGTAGCGCATCTGGTTTGGGACCAGAGGGTCGGGGGTTCGAATCCCTCTTCACCGACCACTATTTAGAATCACGCAGAAGCTTGATTCAACTACATGGCTAACATCAGCGATGTACAACAATTTGATGGTGGCTATAGCTCAGTTGGTAGAGCCTGGATTGTGATTCCAGTTGTCGCGGGTTCAAATCCCGTTAGCCACCCCATTATTTCGGTGAATAGCGCAGCTTGGTAGCGCATCTGGTTTGGGACCAGAGGGTCGGGGGTTCGAATCCCTCTTCACCGACCACTACACAAAAGCCCTGCTCTTTGAGCAGGGCTTTTTGTTTTCTAA
>BBSC01000020.1:0-18391 GCA_000830475.1 Vibrio ishigakensis
AGACGAGACATAAATTAAAAAATACTGCTCTACACACACCTAAAAAAGCCCCGAAATCTCGAGGCTAAGTCTTTTACATCATGTACTTACGGCGTATGTCTAACAAGGCGAAGATACCGAAGATGAGTATCGACCATTTCTCCCAACTGGTGACTTTAATCTTGTCACCAAACGCACCAATAAAGATGGCAGCTTGAATGCCGTGCATGATCAGCAAGAATGCGGTCATGATATACAGAGCGATAGCGGCTTTGCCCGGGAACGGCTGGAAGATGTTGAAGATAAGCACAAACCAGACAAAAGCGATGGCCGCTTTAGCCAAGATCAGTAGGTATTTCATAGTGTTTGCCTCGTAAACAGTTGAAAGCGCACCTGACCTGCGACTTTCTCGCGATGAAGATGCCAGTGCGATGGTAATTCTGGTAATTCGAGTTCTTTCTCTGCCTCTATATACACTAGCGCATCATCGGCTAACCAGTGATTGCTCTCCAGCAGATTCACAACATCGTCTAGTAAACCTTTACGGAAGGGAGGATCGATGAAGACGAGGTCGTAAGGTTCGCCGCTATTCTTCAAAAATTCCAGGCTGTCCTTGTTTAGAACTTCAATATTGTCTGCTTTTAGCGTCGAGACATTCTTCGCCAATTGTGCGTGAGCCTCTTTATTAAGCTCCAACATGGTGACTTTTTCTGCTTGTCTTGACGCTGCCTCAAAACCAAGGCCGCCAGAACCGGCAAAAAGATCTAAACACTTGGCTCGTGGTACATCCATGGCAATCCAATTGAATAGAGTTTCTTTTACTCTGTCAGTTGTGGGTCTTAACCCTTCGGCGTCGTGAACCGGCAGTTTTCGTCCTCTCCATAAGCCACTGATAATTCGAATAGAGCCTGAACCCGCTCGAGTTTTACCTGTGTTTTTGCCACTTGAGGAGCGTTGTTGTTTTCTCATGCTATTTTGATGCTGTTTTAGCTTGAATATTTTAGAATTGTACTCTTAAACGCAATTTCTATCATGGTGAATTGGCACGAAGCGTTCGCTATGTCTCGCCAGAAGTAAAAACAGGATTTATTCCGATGACGGATAAGAAGAAACGCGGGTTGCTGTCGTGGCTTGGATTCGGTGACGAAGAACAAGCTCCAGCGGAACAGAAACAAACTCAAGAAGAGCAAGCCTCACAAGAGGAAGTGCTAGAACAACAAGCCTCTGAGGTTGAGCAAGAAACCGAAACTACTGAGCCGGTAGCTGAAACTGAACAAGTTACTGAAGAGGTTGCAGCCGAAGAAGAACCTGAAGAGTTACAAGCACCAGTTGTACAACCAGAGGTTCAAGAAAAGCCTACCGAGAGTTTCTTTGCTCGCCTTAAGCGCAGCCTGGCGCGCACCAAAGCCAACATAGGCGCCGGTTTCTTTGGCCTGTTTAAAGGCAAGAAGATCGATGATGACCTATTCGAAGAGCTAGAAGAACAGCTATTGATTGCCGATGTGGGCATGGAAACCACCATGAAGATCATCGACAACCTAACCGAAAAAGCCTCTCGCCAAGACCTAAAAGACGGTGAAGCTCTGTATGACCTTCTTAAGCAGGAGATGGCAGAGATCTTGACTCAGGTTGAGAAGCCGTTAGAGGTTGATGAGAAAAAGACCCCTTATGTCATCTTAATGGTTGGCGTAAACGGTGTCGGTAAGACAACTACTATCGGTAAGCTTGCCAAGCAATTCCAATCTCAAGGTAAGAAGGTGATGCTAGCTGCAGGTGATACCTTCCGTGCAGCCGCGGTTGAGCAGCTTCAGGTTTGGGGTCAGCGCAACGAAGTTCCGGTTATCGCTCAACACACAGGTGCTGACAGTGCTTCGGTTATCTTCGATGCTATCGAAGCAGCTAAAGCGCGTGGCTACGATGTGGTGATCGCAGATACAGCAGGTCGATTGCAGAACAAGAGCAATCTGATGGAAGAGCTTCGCAAGATTGTTCGCGTAATGAAGAAGATTGATGACAGCGCTCCCCATGAAATCATGCTTACCCTAGATGCAGGTACTGGCCAGAATGCTATCAGCCAAGCAAAACTGTTTAGCGATGTTGCTCCGGTTACTGGTATTACACTGACTAAACTCGACGGCACCGCTAAAGGTGGCGTTATCTTTGCGCTAGCAGATAAGTTCAATATCCCAATCCGCTTTATCGGTGTGGGTGAGGGTATCGATGATCTGCGTCCATTTGAGACCCAAGATTTCATCGAAGCTCTGTTTAGTCGAGACGAATAAGTCTAAAGCGCAAGGATAGTTAAGTGATTAATTTTCAACAGGTAAGTAAGGCTTATCGCGGTGGTCATCAGGCCCTACAAAAGGTGGACTTTCACCTGCGAAAGGGTGAGATGGCATTTCTTGGTGGGCACTCAGGTGCAGGTAAGAGTACCTTACTCAAATTAATCTGCGCCATGGAAAGGCCAACAGACGGAAAGATCTTATTTAACGAGCACGATATCACCCGTATCAGCGATAAAGACATCCCATTTTTGCGTCGTAATATCGGTATCGTGTTCCAAGACCACAGATTGTTGATGGATCGAAGTGTTTACGACAATGTGGCTTTACCGATGCGTATTGAGTCTTATGCTGAAAATGAGATTAAGCGTCGCGTAAACGCCGCTCTGGATAAAACAGGTCTTTTGGATAAAGCGCGTTGCCTGCCTTCTCAACTCTCTGGTGGTGAGCAACAGCGTGTGGGTATCGCAAGAGCGGTGGTTAACAGACCAACTCTGCTTTTGGCCGATGAGCCTACGGGTAACCTAGACCCTGAGCTATCGAATCGCATCTTTAGACTGTTTGAAGAGTTCAACCGAGCAGGCGTTTCCATCCTTATTGCGACCCATGATGTGGGCATGATGGAACAGCGTCGTCAGTATCGTCGCTTTGAACTTAACCAAGGATTTTTGAGTGAGGCTGCTGGCTATGGGCAATAAGGGACAGGTTGCGAAAGTGGGCTACTTCCGTTCGCATTTATTAGTAGCTAAGGGCGCACTGAGAGATCTTGTTCAAAGACCTCTCGGCAGTATGTTCACCCTTGCAGTTATTGCCATTATCTTAGCACTTCCAGCGAGCTTGTATGTAGTCGCAAAGAACGTAGTAATCGCTTCTGAGCAGGTGAATCAGCCTGCAGCTATCAGCGCCTATCTAAAAGAGGGCACCCCTGAAGCTCGCATTATGCTGCTAAAGGATGAGATAGAAAGTGATAGCGCGGTTGAAATGGTTGAGTACATCTCTTCCCAACAGGGCTTGGCAGATCTGAGTCAGGTATCTGGCTTTGAGAGTACTATGAGCCTTTTGGATGAGGATGCACTTCCTGCGCTATTGGTAATCCACCCTGCACAAGCCACCGAGTCAGCTCAGCGACACATTCTTCAGCTTGCTGAGCAACACAAGAGCGACTTTACCGATATTCGTCTGGATAAGGATTGGTTACAGCGATTCGATGCGGTAAAGACGTTGAGTAGCGCTCTAGCGGTCTCACTTGCAGTGATGATGCTCATGCTGTGGTGCTTATCATTGGCAATACCATGCGCTTTAGTGTGCTTGCTCACAAGCAAGAGATTCAGGTCATGAAGTTCTTGGGTGCTACCAATAGCTATATTCTAAGACCATATCTTTATTCGGGTATGTGGTTGGGGCTACTAGGTGCCATACTGGCGTGGTTGGTGACCTTAGTTCTTTCTCTTGTGTTGGGCAGCTCAGTTGAGCTGGTGGCCAGCCTTTATGACAGTAGCTTTGGTTTTACTCGTCTAGATATCGATGAAACCTTAATTCTGTTCCTACTTGGTGGCTTCCTTGGTCTATTTGCGGCACAAGCTTCGGCACGTCGTCATCTTTCTGAAATTGAACCTACCTAAAATTTCTATGTCTTACCCTAGGGCAAGCTTTCAACTCTATGCATTGACTCACAGACTTGAACTTGCTCTAGACGAATTTCTGTGCATAATATTCAGTCCACCTTTTTTAGCACTCGCTAAATTAACAGTGGATTAAGTAGTACGATTCAGTGAAAGAGGAATTGAATGACTAATAAAACGTTTGCAATGGCAGTGGTATCTCAAGATAGCCTAGACAGCTACATCAGCTCAGCCAACAGCTACCCAATGCTGACCGCTGAGAAAGAGAGAGAACTGGCCGAGCGTTTACATTACAAAGGTGAGATTGAGGCTGCGAAAGAGCTGATCCTATCTCATTTGCGTTTTGTTGTTCATGTCGCTCGAGGTTATTCTGGCTACGGTCTGCCACTGGCTGACTTAGTTCAAGAAGGTAACATCGGTCTAATGAAGGCAGTTAAGCGCTTCAACTGAAGTAGGGGTTCGCTTGGTATCTTTTGCCGTTCATTGGATTAAAGCCGAGATTCACGAGTACGTGTTGCGTAACTGGCGTATCGTTAAGGTTGCCACGACTAAGGCTCAGCGTAAATTGTTCTTCAACCTAAGAAAGAACAAGAAGCGTCTTGGTTGGTTTAACCAAGGTGAAGTTGAGACAGTAGCGAGTGAGCTAGGTGTGTCTCCTTCAGAGGTTCGCGAAATGGAATCTCGTCTTGCAGCTCAAGATGCGACCTTCGAGTTTACTGCCGATGATGATGACAATGCCTCTGCACCAACAGTTGCTCCAGCGCTGTATCTGGAAGATAAACATTCAGACGTTGCTGAAAGCTATGAAGCAGACAACTGGGAAAATCACACTAACGCGCGTCTAGCGAATGCACTGGCGACTCTGGATGAGCGAAGCCAACACATCGTGCGTTCTCGTTGGTTGGATGATCAGAAGTCGACCCTTCAAGAGCTTGCAGAAACCTACGGTGTATCTGCAGAACGTATCCGTCAGCTAGAGAAAAACGCAATGAAAAAGCTGAAAGGCGCCGTTGGCGATCTTTAATTAGCTCAGCATTTCGAGAAAGGCCAAGATTTATGATCTTGGCCTTTTTTATTGGATCTAAAATAGAGTTGCTCTTCTGTGGATAACTCTGTGGGATAAATTTATATAGCATGTCTTTAACTGCCGTATATCAAGGGTTATCATGCTATTTAGGTTTGGGGATTAATAAAAACGATCCAACACTTTATCCAAGATCAATACTACATATTGTGGATCAATTTATTCGAAACCACTTTATCAACGTAATCCACAGATTTACCCACAAGTGGTGGCAATTTGATCATTCTTGTATCAAAGCTCGGTATATTAAATTATGCTCGCCTTGGATAGGATTTTTGAAAGAGAACAAAACAGATGGAAGAAGTACTACATATCAACGTGCAATCAGCACTAGAAAAACAGCAACAAGGTAAAGCCCGTTTGGTAGATATTAGAGACCCACAGTCTTTCGCTTTGGCGCATCCAACCAATGCCTTCCATTTGACCGACCACACCCTAACGCAATTCATACAAGAGGCCGATTACGAAGAGCCAGTGATGGTGATGTGCTATCACGGTATCAGTAGTGTCGGTGCGGCTCAGTATCTATTGAATCAAGGCTTCGAAGAGGTTTATACCGTTGATGGTGGCTTCGAGGCATGGAAGCGAGAGCAACTGCCGGTTGAGAGCGTTGAATGATACGTCTTACCCAATTCAACAATCCCAGACTGGCCCAGTCTTTCATCGATTACATGGCATCTCAGGGTGTAACCCTGTCTCAGATGCCGGAAGGTGATGGGATGTTTGCCCTATGGCTCCATGATGAGGAGCAGATCGATAGGGTACAGCAGGAACTGAAAACCTTTTCCTCCAATCCACACCACAATCGCTATCAAGCCGCTTCTTGGGAGGTAGCCGACAGCAGAAAACAGGTCTTTCGCTATTCTTCGCCAAACATGATGCAGATGTTAAAGGCTAAAGCGGGCGTAGTGACTTTGGGGATAATGGCGATCTGTATTTTGTTGTACATTCCAAGGCTGATTGGATGGCAACAACAGATATTCGAATGGTTCCACTTTCCCGCTTTCGCTAGTCAGCAGTTCCAAGTGTGGCGATATTTCTCCCACGCTGTATTGCATTTCTCTATCCTGCATATCACTTTTAATCTTTTGTGGTGGTGGCAACTGGGTGGAGATATAGAACAAAGGCTAGGAAAAGGAAGGCTACTTAAGATCTTCTTGGTCTCTGCTCTGTTATCGGGCTGTGCTCAATACTGGATAGAAGGGGCAAATTTCGGTGGATTAAGTGGCGTCGTATATGCGCTAGTTGGTTATTTCTGGGTAATGACAGCCCGAGCTCCTCAAATAGGGCTGATTATCCAAAAGCCTATCCTTGTTTTCATGCTGATCTGGCTTGTGCTCGGTTTTGTTCAGCCATATATGGCTATAGCTAATGCCGCTCACCTAGCAGGATTACTTGCTGGCCTAATGTTAGGCTGGTTTGATAGTTCAAAGCCTCAGCTCACTTAAATTGAAAATCTAAGTTAACCGCACATCTAGAGATTGCTACAATGCCCACGTAGTAATCTTTAGGGTGTTTAGCTCCAATAAATTTATGACCAGTCTAATCCGAGCCTTTGAACTCGCCCTCCAATCTGCAAAGTGGCAAGAACCAGAGGTTTTCCATTTTCCTGATTCAAACATACGCTGTTGGCTTTTAGAGAAAGACTCTTTGTCTCATCGTTTGGCTGAGCAATGCGAAGAACTCAGTGTTGAGGTGTTTACTAACAGCAAGGTTCCAGCTGATTCTTTAACGACTCAAGAACAAGGCTTTCTAGCCAATGAAGCCTGTTTATTGCGTGAGGTGATTCTGCGTGGTGACAGGCATGACTGGGTGTATGGCCGAACCCTGATCCCTCAAACCTCATTGGCGGCACAGCCACACGATCTTGAAAACCAAGGCTCTCTTCCTCTTGGTGTGACAGTTTTCAACTCTGAGGGTGCCTATCGGGATGGCTTGCAGGTAGCACAAGTAGAGATTGCTGGAGAAGTGCTTTTTGCACGTCGCTCACGTTTATGGATGAATGAAAGGCCTATGCTGGTGGCAGAGATATTCCTACCAGATGCGCCGATATACAGTGAAAGGAAAACAGATGACGGTTGCTAAGCTTCGTGCTTACTATTTCTTGATGCGAATGGACCGCCCGATTGGCAGTCTATTGCTTCTTTGGCCGACCCTTTTGGCGTTGTTGATGGCCGCAAAAGGTCAACCGCAATGGACAGTACTTGTCGTATTCTGCATCGGTGTTTTACTGATGCGTTCAGCGGGGTGTGTGATTAATGATTACGCCGACCGAAACTTCGATGGGCATGTAGAGCGTACTAAGCAGCGTCCTATCCCAAGTGGATTGGTTACCGCAAAAGAGGCTTTAGGCCTGTTTGGTGTATTGAGTTTGCTGGCATTCGCGTTGGTTCTAACCATGAATACCCTAACGATACAGCTCTCTTTTGTGGGGATTGCCCTAGCTGCTCTATACCCATTTATGAAACGCTTTACGCATCTACCGCAATTGGTGCTAGGTATGGCCTTTAGTTGGGCTATTCCCATGGCTTGGGCTGCTGAGTCTGGGACTGTTGAGCCAATGGCTTGGCTCCTGTTCGTGATTAATCTGTTGTGGACCATCGCCTATGATACCCAATACGCTATGGTAGATAGAGAAGATGATCTTAAGGTGGGCATTAAGTCGACCGCTATCTTGTTTGGTCGTTATGACAAGCTAATCATTGGCGTTTTGCAGGCGGTATCTATTGCACTACTACTGCTAGTTGGCATGCTCGAGTCATTGACTGCTGCATACTACTGGGGCGTATTGGTCGCTGGTGGCTTGTTTGTGTATCAGCAGTGGTTGATTAAGACCAGAGAGCGGGCGCCATGTTTCCAAGCCTTCTTAAATAACAACTATGTAGGGATGGCGGTGACAGCCGGTCTCTTTATCAGTTATCTATAAAACCTGACGGGGCTTTTTTTTATATGGCTTGAGCAATACCTTCGCGGATTGTGAGCTTCACCTCTGGAGCGAGTATCCGTAACAGGATATCTGCCAACTCTTGGGTTCGTGTTAGGTCGCAATTACCATCACTGTCTAGATATCCTTGAGATTTAAGGGTAAAGATAAGCGCAGTAAACACCCCTTTATCGAAGAACTCAGGAGCATTGATGCCATGCAGTCGTCCTAGGCGCTGAGCAATATCTTGGCTTAGTTTCTCAAGGTCACCCTTGGCCAGTTCAGGCTGAGCAACCAGCAGATTTACTGCAATGCTGTAGCGTTGCAGCGTCTCAGAGATGGTTCGAGATAGAAGTTGAAGGGTATGAATGTTTGCTTGATTCAGCAGGATCTCTTCACCATTAACCTCAATCAGCCTTGGCGGCCTAGCTCGGCGATAACCTGTTCAATCTTCTGTTCCAGTTCAGCTTCGTCGTAAGAGAGAAACAGCTCTTTGCGCAGGAATGGATACAAGATCGCAATTGTTTTCTTTAGCTCACTCAAGGTGCAGTTCGGCAGCTGAATAATCAGTTGAGCTACCATCGATGGCAAGGCAAACATATGGATGATGTTGTTGCGATAGTAGGTCATCAACACCGACTGGTGACGGTCTAGAGAGATGATGTCTCCCATAGTGTCCGAATCTACAACAAACTTATCTAGGGAGATAGCGTGCTCAACTAGCTCTTCTGCTGTGCTATTTGGCACAGTAGCGTGGTCTGTATAAGGCACATGCTTCAGAAGCTCAAGATAGCAATTAATCTGAGAGATCAGGCTCTCTTTGGTGAGAGCTCGTTGTCTTGAAGCTAGTAGCGCTGTTGCCGCTAGGGTGAGTGCATTTGCTGCCGCTGCGTCGTTGATATGAGTCATCATCTTCTCAGCGATAGCATTAACCGTTGGGGTCATCCAGCTAGGCTTTTGACCATCAGGAGCACCTATGTCTTGAGTCCACTCTGGCACTTGCTCATTTAGGTATTGGTTTAACGGGATCGGCTCACCGAAGTTCACATAGCCTTGACCGAAGTTACGTAGTTTGCGAATAGTGCGCAGTACCTGGCCAGCATTCTCTTTCTCTTTGCGTTTACCACGAAGTTCTTTGGCATAGGTCGAAACCTCCATTACGTGCTCATAGCCGATATAGACTGGTACTAGAGTCACAGGACGGTTTAGACCACGAAGCATGGCCTGCACTGTCATCGCCAACATACCGGTTTTCGCCTGAAGCAAGCGACCAGTACGAGAGCGACCACCCTCACTGAAGTACTCTACCGAGTAACCCTTAACAAAAAGCTCGGCTAGGTATTCGCGGAATATAGTTGAGTAAAGCTTGTTACCCTTGAAGCTGCGACGAATAAAGAAAGCGCCACCGCGTCTAAAGATTGGGCCTGCTGGGAAGAAGTTTAGGTTTACGCCCGCTGCGATATGCGGAGGCACCATACCTTCGTGATATAGAACATAAGAGAGTAGTAGGTAGTCCATATGGCTGCGGTGACACGGAACGTACACTATCTCGTGTCCATCCTGCGCGAGTCTACGTACCGTAGCGGCGTTGCTAACATTGATGCCTTGGTACAATCGGTTCCAAAGCCAAGTTAGGACGAAGTTACCTTGTTTGATAAGGGAATAAGAGAACTTAGCCGCTATCTCATCCATGATCTTCAAGCTTCTTGTTCCGCCTTTTCAATGCTGATGTTCTTGGATTTCGCTTCGTCAGCAATCGCTTGATTAATAGCTTCTGATTTTATTAAACGCTTAAACAACAATTCACGCTAGGCAGACTAGGGCCTGATGCCGCCAACTTTTGTCTTGAGAAGTGGATACGAGCCACACGCGCCAGTTTTTGAGCGATAGATTCGTCAGTACCATGAGACTCCGCCATGTAGCGCAGGGATACCAAAGGGCTGAAGCGAATCATACAGTCTCGACCAGAAGTCAGAACCGCAATGAATTTTTTCCAAGAAGAGAGATTTTCTAGGTAAGGCTTGTCTGCCCCTTCTTTACCCGGCTTTCTGCCCCACATAACTGTGATTGGTAGCAGCTGTACATCTAACTCTTGATCCTCACGATGAAGCTTCAATAGTTGGGTGAACAGCGCTTGGGAACCAAGAGAATCTGAAGTGTTCTTGTCTCTGTCTGCGCGATTGGTTGAGATAAAGACGTAGCGTCTAAAGCTTTGGTCGCCAATCTTTAGTGGCTCTAGCGGATCTGGAAGACCAAATTTCAGTGCTTGTTTTCTAAGAGAAAGAAGGTCGACGTTTGACTCGAATGGCAGTGCATAAACGATAGGTTTTTCGACATCTATATTGAGATCACTAATGGGAGCGGTAGGTACAGGATTTCCCTTCACCATCACATTAAGTGGCAGTTGCAATAGAGATTGCGTCAGTGTTTGACCTGAAGACATATGGTTTTGATATCCAATTGATTTACGCGTCTATGACACTTCAAGAGTAGGTTGTGAATAAAGCGTCGCAAGAATAGCAGAACTGGTCGAACCTTTTAACTGGAATTGTAGTAATGTTAGGTTATCCCAACAAAAAGTGTATACCCTAGCTACTTTTAAAATTGGGCAAGGGAAGCTCTAAGCAATAGAAAGGTGAATAATGAAAGGCAATACTGGTTTCAATCGCATCATCAAGGCAACTGGTATTCCATTCAAGACTTAGAGCCGCTTTCAAACACGAAGCCGCATTCCGCCAAGAGGTATTCCTCGCAGTCGTTCTTATCCCAATCGCATTTATCCTAGATGTCTCCCAGACAGAGCGCATGTTGATGATTCTATCTGTGTTTATAGTGCTGATCGCTGAGCTGATGAACTCTGCGGTAGAGGCCGTGGTGGATAGAATTGGTCCAGAGGTGCATGAGTTAGCAGGTCGTGCTAAGGATATCGGTTCAGCAGCAGTATTTGTTGCTCTAGCACTGGTTGCCTATATCTGGGCAGAGGCTCTGTTTTTCTAACCCAGTCCTGATTTTTAGAAAAACTTCTTTAATATCCGCATCATAGTCCAGTAATGGTTGATAATTCATCCATACTGGATATACTCACAGTTAACTGTACAAAATAACAGGTGACTTATGAGACCGCTTACGCCACGACAGCAACAGGTATTCGACCTGATCAAGACTAAGATCGAAGACACAGGTATGCCGCCAACACGAGCAGAGATTGCACGTGAACTCGGCTTTCGTTCAGCCAATGCGGCCGAAGAGCACCTAAAAGCGCTCGCCAAGAAACAGGCGATCGAGATTATTCCGGGAGCGTCGCGGGGTATTCGTATCTTGTTGCAAGATAGTGCAAACGATGATGACGGCTTGCCGTTGATCGGTAATGTTGCAGCAGGTGAACCTATCCTAGCTCAAGAACATATCGAGTCTCACTATCAGGTTGATCCTCAAATGTTTAAGCCTCAAGCTGATTTCTTGCTTCGTGTTCACGGCGAAAGTATGAAGAATATCGGTATCATGGATGGTGACCTTCTTGCAGTGCATAAGACTCAAGATGTGCGGGATGGCCAAGTAGTTGTTGCTCGTGTTGATGATGATGTAACGGTGAAGCGTCTGGAGAGAAAAGGCTCAACCGTACTTCTTCATCCAGAAAACGAAGAGCTATCGCCAATCAAGGTTGATCTTACTCAGCAACACCTCGCCATAGAGGGTATTGCGGTAGGCATCATTCGCAATAGCGATTGGATGTAAATCTAATCCTTGACTGTTTTGACTCAGCGCTCCAATTTAGGGGCGCTGATTTTTATATACGAGAGAAAAATGTTCCACCGACTCACGCCTGTATTTTCTGATTGGACGCTGCACCAACGCATCCTCGCTCTAGCTATTCCTATGGTGTTGTCCAATATTACTGTGCCGCTATTGGGTCTGGTGGATGCAGCCGTAGTGGGGCACCTTGAACATTCTTATTACCTAGGTGGTGTGGCGCTGGGTAGCACTATGATCAGCATGATCTTCTGGCTATTTGGTTTCTTGCGTATGTCTACAACTGGCTTATCTGCACAAGCCAAGGGGGCAGAAGACAGCTCAAAACTTGCGGGCGTGCTGATCCAAGGCATCAGCATGGCACTGTTCTTTGCCCTAGCGTTCCTGATTTTGCATCGTTTTATATTCGATATCGCAATGAGCTTTAGTGATGCCAGCGCTCAGGTAAAGACCTACGCACAGGAGTATTTCTTTGGGCGCGCTTGGAGTGCGCCAGCGGCGATGATGAATTTCGTGATGCTAGGATGGCTTTTGGGAAATCAAGATGCCAAAGCTCCGATGTGGTTGGTGATAGTCACTAACTTAGTCAATATCATTCTCGATATCCTATTTGTGGTGGTGCTTAACTATGGCGTAGCAGGGGCTGCCGCTGCATCGGTCATCGCAGATTACTGTGGTCTGCTGGTGGGTTTGTTTTTCTGCTTTAAGCTTTGGGGACGCTCAGTAAAACTCTCACTTTCTAGCCTAAAAGATAAGGGTTTGGATTTATTCCTAGGGATGAATCGCTTTCTACGCCTAAATCGAGATATCTTCCTGCGCTCTTTGTGTCTACAAGCTGTATTGGCCTTTATGACCTTCCAAGGGGCTAACTTTGGTGATGACATAGTGGCAGCTAATGCGGTTCTGATGAGCTTTGTACTCATTGTTTCTTATGCGATGGACGGTTTTGCTTTCGCCATTGAGGCTATGGTAGGTAAAGCAATAGGGGCTAAGAATCGTGAGCAGCTTAGTTTATCTATTGCAGGTACCTTTGTATGGGGAGTGGTGATCTGCTTAGGCTTCAGTGCAGTGTTCTTAATATTAGGAGATCACGTAGTCGCTCTGATCAGTGATATAGAGTCGGTGCGCACCACTGCTTCTATCTATCTAACATGGCTAGCGCTAATGCCTATGGTAGCGCTATGGAGTTATCTGTTTGATGGCATCTTTATCGGAGCTACTCGCGGCAAAGATATGCGTAATACCATGTTCTTGTCTGCATTAAGCTTCTTTGCTGTATATGTGCTCTCATCCAGTTTGGAAAACCACGCTCTATGGCTAGCTATGTTGACCTTTATGGGAATTCGCGGCCTGAGCCTTGCGGTTATTTTTATCAACTCATGGAAAAAAGGGCAGTTCTTACAAACTGCCCTCTAACTGATCAGAAGAGTCGGTTTATGCCATTTAGCGCTGCAACACGGTAGGCCTCAGCCATAGTAGGGTAGTTAAAGGTGGTATTTACAAAGTAGTCTAGGGTATTTGCTTCCCCAGGCTGCTCCATGATGGCTTGACCGATATGAATAATCTCAGCAGCACGCTCACCAAAGCAGTGGATACCTAAAATCTGTCTCGTTTCCCTATGGAAGAGTATCTTTAGGCTGCCAATATCTTTACCTGAGATCTGTGCGCGAGCCAGATGCTTAAAGGAGGCGCGTCCTACTTCATAAGGCACCTTGGCTTCGGTAAGTTCTTGCTCTGTCTTACCTACAGAGCTGATCTCTGGGATGGTGTAGATACCGGTCGGGATATCTTCGATAAGGTGCTGTTTAACCTGACCTTCGGCAATCGCCTGAGCGACGAAGCGCCCCTGATCATAAGCCGCACTGGCAAGACTCGGGTAGCCAATCACATCACCTACCGCATAGATGTGAGGTACTTCGGTCTGGTAATCGCTGTTAACACTTAGCTGTCCACGTGAATCTGGTGTCAGACCGGTAACGCTAAGGTTTAGTGAGTCTGTGTTACCTGTGCGTCCATTGGCATACAGCAGGCAGTCTGCTTTCATCTTCTTACCAGACTCTAGGTGTAGTATCACGCCATCATCAGTACCTTCTACTCTGTCGTAGATCTCGTCATTGCGAATAACTACACCGTTGTTGCCAAAGTGGTAGGAGAGAGCATCGGATATCTCGTTGTCTAGGAATGATAATAGACGTTTACGAGTATTAATCAGATCAGTCTTCACCCCTAGGCCACGGAAGATAGAGCATATTCACAGCCGATAACCCAGCACCATAGATGATGATGTGCCTTGGCTGGTGGTGCAGTCTCAAGATAGAGTCGCTGTCATAAACCCTAGGATGATCAAAGTCGATATTGGATGGACGGTATGGACGAGAGCCAGTGGCAATAACAAAGCGATCAGCAGTATATTCTTCGATACGGCCGTCGGGTGTCTTTACCTGAATGGTATTGGCTTCGCTAAAGTTGGCCTCACCAAAGATAAGGGTGCAGTGGTTTCTATCGTAGAAGCCTTGTCTTAGGTTGGTCTGCTTATCTACAACCGTTTTAGCGTGAGACAATATGTCATCGAAGCTAGCATTTAGGCTTTGGTTGTTCTTGCAAAAGAGGGGATTGCTATTGAACTCAATAAAGCGACTAACTGCATGACGCAGTGCTTTGGAAGGAATGGTACCCCAGTGTGTACATCCGCCCCCAACACTATTCTCTCGCTCGACAATGGCAACCTTAAAGCCAGCCTTGGTTAGTCCCATAGCTGCCCCTTCACCACCAGGACCACTACCTATCACGATTACATCAAAATGAGCACGACGAGTCACACAGACCTCCTTGTTTTGTTACGGGCATTTTAAATAAATGTGGGATTAGGTAAACACACACGGACTCACTAAGTGGACAGCTTCACAATAAAGATCACTTTGTAAAGATTGAGCGTTTGCAATGCCTGCTCTAATTAGGCTTAATTGACACGAAATAACTTTCTAGTAGTAAAAGCATGGGCGTCAGAGCTGAACAGAAACAGAAAACACGAAGAGCGATAATCGATGCCGCGTTCAATCAGCTCTCTTGCGGTCGCAGTCTCTCAAGCATGAGTTTGAGAGAGGTAGCCAGAGAAGCGGGAATAGCACCAACCTCTTTTTATCGTCACTTCGCTGACATGAATCAGCTTGGTTTGGTGATGGTAGATGAAGCCGGCTTGCTTCTTCGTCAGTTGATGCGTCAGGCACGTGAGAGAATCCAACCGGATCGTAGTGTTATTCAGACCTCCATAGAGACGCTACTAGAGTTCATTGAAAACAATCCAGATATTTTCCGCCTGCTATTGCGTGAGCGTTCGGGTACTTCAGAAGAGTTCCGTTCTGCGGTAGCGCGCGAGATTCAGTTCTTTATTACTGAGCTTTCTGACTACTTAACGACTCAAGATCTACCACGTAAGCTTGCTACTTTGCAGGCCGAAGCTGTGGTTACCTTGGTATTTAGTTCGGGAGCGGAACTTTTAGACCTTGAACCAGAACTAAGACAAGAGCGCGGCAGACGCTTGATAACACAGGTTCGAATGCTTTCATTGGGGCTCATGCAATGAGTAACTACCAAAGCAATGACGATTAGAACAAAAGAGGAAACAATGTCGAACACCCTTAACTCAGATAAAAAGTCACTTCTATTGGCCTTGATTAGCGGTATGAGTATTAGTGCTCTGCTTTCGGCTTTTTCAGTGCCAGGTTTTTCTTTCTCTATTTTTCCGCTGATCTGTTTAGTGCTTTCAGTTCAGGCGATGTATCAACAATATCTAAAATCTCCAGTGGCTGAAGACTTCCCAATGTTGGGGCTAGGTAGTTTCTTTATCGGCTTCTTTGGTCATACGGCCTTCATCAAAGCACAGTACCCAGATGCGGGTACTAACTTCTTCTCTATCATAGTGACCATGGTGCTCTTGGTCTGGGTAGGAAGAAAGCTGGGCTACTTCGGTCAACAAAGCTAAAAAAGAAAGGCGAGGTTATTAACCTCGCCTTTTTTATTCTATGCCTTTCGCTCTAGCATGATGCCCATTTCCATATGATGGGTATATGGGAACTGATCGAATAGCGCGAAGCGAGTAATGTTGTGCGTCTTGCCTAGGATCTCTAGGTTGTCTTTTAGAGTATCCGGATTACATGAAATATAAAGGATACGCTCATAAGCCTGAACCATCTTACAAGTACCTTCATCCATACCTGCGCGCGGCGGATCGACGAAGATGGTATTACAGTCATAGGTCTTAAGGTCTACACCCGCTTGGGTTAGACGACGGAAGGTACGCACACCCTCCATTGCCTGAGTAAACTCTTCTGCCGACATACGGATGATCTGAACATTGTCGATCTCATTCGCCTTGATATTGAACTGCGCCGAATCCACTGATGGTTTCGCAAGCTCAGTAGCCAGTACGCGGTTGAAGTTCTGTGCTAGCGCAAGAGAGAAGTTACCGTTACCACAGTAGAGCTCAAGAAGGTCACCCTTAGACTCTCGAGTACAATCGATCGCCCACTCAAGCATCTTCTCTGCAACCTTACCATTTGGTGGGTAAAGCTGTTTTCGATCTGCTGGTAGGTATAAGTACGGTCGAATACGTTTAGCTTTTCTATCACGTACTCCTGGTCTAGCACGATCTTCATCTTACGAGCTCGGCCAATCAGGTTCAGATTAAAGCCTTCGTCATTTAGGGTCTGCTTCAGCTCTTTAGCAAGCGCAATCCACTCGTCATCCAACTTCTTGTGATAAAGAAGAGAGATAAGCACTTCACCACTAAGGGTAGAAAGGAAGTCTACTTGGAACAGCTTATGGCGCAGTACAGGTTTATCTTTTACTGCTTCAATCAATAGAGGCATCAGATCGTTGATAATACGGCTAGCAACCGGGAACTGGTCTACACGATACTTTTCGCGAGTCTCCTGGTTGAACATGATGTAATACAGGTCATCCCCTTCGTGCCAAACTCTAAACTCAGCACGCATACGATAGTGTTGCTCCTGAGATGGGAATACCTCTAGAGAAGGCATCTCATAATCAGAGAACATCGCTTGCAGACGCTCGGTCTTTTCGTCGAGCTGAACTTGATAAGAGTCAGAGCTTGTTTGAGGAATGGACATGCATTTTTCCTAATTGATTGAAATAGGCGCAGATTCTATACCCAAATTTTGAAGGGTGCACGTGTTCATACTCATAATAGTAGATGATTAACTTTTGAATTTTGCTAAAGTAGCGCGCACTGCGAGTAAGGTAGGTAACAGTTCGTATGTCAAAAACAACCATCTTAATGTTTGACTCAGGCGTTGGCGGTCTTTCTGTATTTCAGGATATCAAAGCCAAGGTGCGTAACCTCAGCTGTACCTATATCTTCGATAACCAAGCCTACCCTTATGGTGAGCTCCCGCAAGAAGAGCTTATCTCGCGCACCTGCCAATACGTTTCTCAATTTGTCGAATCTCACAACATAGACCTAGTGGTAATAGCCTGTAATACCGCAAGTACGGTCGTCTTACCTAAGCTACGACAACTGTTATCTATCCCTGTAGTAGGTGTGGTGCCTGCTATAAAGCCAGCTTCTCAGAGGGCGAACATTGGGGTGGGCCTGATTGCAACCCCGGCAACTATCACTCGAGAGTACACACACGACCTAATTAAAGACTTTGCCGCTGATAAAGATGTAAAGCTACTAGGCAGTACAACGCTGGTGGATATGGCGGAGAAAAAGCTGAGAAAGTCACCTGTGGATCTAGAGCAACTTGCCAAGGTGCTTGAACCCTTGAATGGTTATATCGATGTAGCTGTTTTAGGTTGCACCCATTTCCCTTTATTGAAAGACGAAATCCAACAGGTGATGGGGGCGGATGTTTTGTTAGTTGATTCAGGGGAAGCAATTGCACGTAGAGTAGAGTTCCTTCTACAAGACAAAATTAAAGCGGATGATCAACATCCGCTTTATCGGGTCTACTGCAGTGCTGAGATCGAATATAAAGAGGCCTTGCAAGTCTCGCTAACTGAAATGGGTTTCGGTTCCCTTAAGATTCAGCACTGAAGGGTGCTTAGGCTCATTTGCTACACGTACCTTTATGGTTCGTTGCATATACTCTGACTCATTGAGTGCGCTGATCATGGAATCGGCATCATCATCAGATACTTCAACGAAACCAAAACCACGTCTCTTGCCTGTGCGCTTATCCTTCATTAGTCGCACACTGTTTACATGACCATGCTGTTCGAACAGATCCTTCACGTCTGACTCATTAGCTTTATAAGAAAGGTTACCTACATATAGGGTAGTACCCTCGCTAGCTCACCATGCTCGTCTTCATCTTCAGAATACGAAGAGGGGCGCTGCCAAAGAATTACAGCTGCAACAACGACACCGATACAGAAGGCGAGGTTGCCAGGTATTGCAACAGCAGAGAACAGAGCGAAGCCGGCGATAAGCAGGATAAGAAGAATAATTAGAGATTTATTTGAGTTCATAAGTCGGGACTCACTAATTTGACGATGTGTTTGTGAAATTTATTAACAAAACAGACACATAGATATTATGCACGCACCATTAATTTTTCCAATTTTATGTTCTCGTTTACTTTATAAGGTGAAAAATAGGCGTCTTGTTTGATATTTGAACACTTAGAAAAAAACTTCAAAAAAGATCTTGCGGGGATGAAAAGGATCTCTATAATGCCGCCTCACTGACACGGCAGAGCGCACAACGCTTCAGCGGTGGTCAGAGGCT
>BBSC01000019.1:0-30220 GCA_000830475.1 Vibrio ishigakensis
GTTTACGTTTTCAGTTTTAAAAAACTGAAAGCAAAACTAAAAGCAGCACATAAATAAGACTGATTTTAGTAACAATTTGTGGAGAGATGGCTGAGTGGTCGAAAGCACCGGTCTTGAAAACCGGCAACCGTTAATAGCGGTTCTAGGGTTCAAATCCCTATCTCTCCGCCACTATTCGAAAAGCCCAACCGAAAGGTTGGGCTTTTTGCTATTTGTCGATCCAGAAATATATCCATTCCTCTTTTTCTTCTATTTCCCATTTCGATTTCATTTTCTGCAATCTAAACTTTTGCAGGAAGTCAGATGCATATGTTTGCTATCATATTGATCAAGGTCACAATTTTGCTTTAAAAGTGACTCCTGTAACTTTTTAAAAACTTTCTATTGGAGTGAACGATGGGGCAGTTTGCAACACTTGGTTTTATTGCAATCGGGGGCGCACTAGGTGCTTGTTCCCGTTATTTAATCTCAGAACTATGCGTGTTATTGCTAGGTAGGGGGTTCCCATACGGTACCCTCACTGTAAACGTGGTGGGTTCTTTCATCATGGGTATGTTGGTTGCCCTGTTTGAGAATGAAGTAATAGTGACTGACCCATGGCGTCAGATTATTGGTCTTGGCTTTCTTGGTGCTTTGACTACCTTCTCTACTTTCTCTATGGATAACGTACTGATGTTCCAGCAAGGTGCCTATTGGAAAGCTGGTCTGAATATAGCGTTGAATGTGACTCTAAGTATTTCTGCTTGTTTGATTGCCTTTCAAATGTTCCTTAAAAACTAAATAAAGCGTTCAGTCATTAACCTATATCTTGTATAATTTTACGGCTTGTCGGAGTGCTGAGGTATCAAAGATACTGACGCTGAGACCGCGTTGCGGAATCCGTAGAACCTGCTCCAGGATAATACCTGCGAAGGAAACAAGTTGATGATCACCTCATATTACCTAGCACCAATACGCTAGGGTCATCAATCTATCCGACAAGCCAGTTTTGTTAACAGGATAGAGCGATGGAACCACTATTCATTTCAGTACCCAATGCGTACAAGGACTTAGAGTCCGAATTAGTATCAGTATCTGATGCTGCCTACAAAGCCGGTTTTACCGCACTAAATATCAACTTCGAACTGACTGACGAAGCCGACATTGTGTTTCGTTGTGGTCAGATTAATTACTCAATTTCCTCTGTATCTGAATCAGAATATAACTCACTAAGTTAGGTTCTGGTGAAGTATGGACGCTAGTGTTTACTTCCCATGTAGATACTCTGACAACTCCTGAAGGCGCTAGAGTTAGCACTGATTGGTCAGGTAAGGGGTTAACCTCTAGTACCATCGAAACCTTGTTAGGACGCATTATAGTGGCACTAGCTTTGGAGTATCTGGTAGAGGATGCTTTCTTGCTCGCTAGAGCACTTGGAAGTGTTTCATGTGAAACCTGGCCAAACCATATCGATCATTTTCCTAAGCTAGCTACAACGATTAAATCCCCTGTGGTAACTAGAAAAGCTTCTAAATGTAGCAGGCTTTACCCTGTGGTTGACTCAATAGAGCTGATCGAAGAGTTGGTGAAACTAGACCTTGATATCGTTCAGCTTCGAATCAAAGACAAGCAACCTGTAGAGGTAGAAGCTGATATTCAAAGAGCGGTTGAACTGGGTAAAGCGCATAACGTTGATGTCGTGATCAACGACTACTGGCAGACAGCACTAGATTCAGACGCTGCTTGTATTCACCTTGGACAAGAAGATCTGCAAAGCTTGTCCAGTTCGGCATTGCTTGAGAGCAATATAGGCTTGGGTATCTCGACCCATGGCTATTACGAGATCCTGAATGCCCTACAGTACAAGCCATCCTACCTTGCACTAGGACATATTTTCCCAACGCCTACTAAAGATATGCCTTCATCGCCTCAGGGGCTGACCAAGTTAGGTTTCTATCAGAGTGTGATTGACTCAATAGAGCGGGCTCATGGCATCTCACTTCCGACAGTTGCCATCGGTGGTATTGACGATCAGCGTGCACCTAGAGTTATCAAAACGGGTGTAGACAGTGTTGCTGTAGTAAGGGCAGTTACTCAAGCCGATGATAGAAATAAAGCCGTTCAGCAATTTCAGACTATGTTTAAGCCTGAGGTTGCTACATGTTAACTGACCAAGAATTCATGCGTTATCAGCGTCAGATAATGCTTCCTGAGTTTGGTGAAGTAGGGCAATCGGCTTTAAGAAACGCCAAAGTACTAGTGATTGGCTGTGGTGGATTGGGTCATGCGGTTGCTACTCAATTAGCCGCGAGTGGTGTGGGAAGCTTAGTCCTGTTTGATTTCGATAAAATAGAGCTGAGTAATCTACACCGGCAAACCTCATATCGAGAATCCGACGTGGGCCAGTTCAAATCGGAGGCTCTAAAAAGGTTGATTGAGGAACGTAATAGCGGCACACGAGTACGTTGCGTGAATCGTAAGGCAGACCTTAACCTACTTAGACTTGAGCTTCCCCAGGCTGATCTCGTGGTAGATTGCACGGATAATTTTAGTATTCGACATCAAGTCAATCATGCTTGTGTAGAACATAACTGCCCGTTAGTCAGTGGTGCAGCTATAGGGTGGGATGGCCAATTGGTCTATTTTAGCAACCAACAAAGCAGTGCCTGCTACTCATGCTTATATCCATCTACTCAAGATGTCGAAGCACGTAACTGCAGTGAAGCAGGTGTGCTAGGCGCGAATGTGAATGCGATAGCCCATCTGCAAGCTATGTTGGCCATTCGAGCTATCACAGAACCACACACATTAGAGTCTGGTGCTTTGACCTTGTTTGACGGTCGAGCATTCAGATTTTCTAACTTTCAAATTGATAAAGACACTGGTTGCAGCATCTGCTCAAACAAGGAGAAAGCTCATGTCTGATACAGAGATTAGATTTAACGACAAGCCACTGGTACTGGAGAAACCTACCAGTGTCGAGCAATTGGTTAAAGAACAAGAACTACCTGAAACCGGATTTGCCATAGCACTTAATAATAAGGTGCTGCCACGTTCGAAGTGGGCAGATAAGCAACTAGAGCATGGCGACTCTGTAAACCTATTTAGAGCAATAGCAGGGGGTTAATCAAGATGCTGACAATTGCAAACAAGACTTTTTCTTCAAGACTTTTTACTGGTACAGGTAAGTACGCTAACAGCCAAATCATGGCAGAGTCGATTAAAGCATCTGACTCAGAGTTGGTTACCATGGCCCTGAAGCGTGTAGATGTTCACGATAACCAAGACGATATTCTTAAGCCTCTAATTGATATGGGTGTAAATCTTCTCCCTAATACCTCGGGTGCTAAGAATGCTGAGGATGCAGTCTTTGCAGCTCATCTAGCTAGAGAAGCACTTGGTACTGAGTGGGTAAAACTAGAGATTCACCCAGACCCTAAATACTTAATGCCTGACCCAATAGAGACATTAAAGGCCGCTGAGCAGTTGGTTAAAGATGGCTTTGTGGTCTTGCCTTATTGTCATGCTGACCCAGTTTTATGTAAGCGATTAGAGGAAGTGGGCTGTGCAGCAGTAATGCCATTGGGCGCTCCGATCGGTACAAATAAAGGACTAGTTTCTGATGAGTTCTTGAAGATCATCATAGAGCAAGCACGTGTTCCGGTAATCGTTGATGCAGGTATCGGAGCTCCTTCTCATGCCGCGAAAGCGATGGAGATGGGAGCTGATGCAGTATTGGTTAACACAGCTATGGCAACAGCTGGAGACCCGATTGCGATAGGCCGAGCGTTTAAGCTTGCGGTTGAAGCTGGTCGCATGGCGTTTGAATCAGGACTGGCTAGTCAGCAGAGTAATGCATCCGCATCTAGCCCTATGACTGCATTTCTTGATACCAACTACGAGGCTAAGCTATGAGCTTCACTCGGGTATTTGAACAGCTAGATTGGAGCTCAATTTCATTAGACATTATGTCTAAGACTGAGATGGATGTTCGTCGCGCGCTTGCTAAAACTAAGCTCGACCTAGAAGATTTCAAAGCCTTGATCTCACCTGCCGCTGAACCTTACCTAGAGCAGATGGCCCAACTTTCCCATCAGAGAACTCGTCAGCGCTTTGGTTCAAATATAGGCATGTATGTACCCTTATACCTTTCGAACCTGTGTGCGAATGAATGCACCTATTGTGGCTTCTCTATGCAAAATCGCATTAAACGTAAAACCTTAAATGCGGCAGAGATAGAACTAGAAATAGATGCTTTAAAAAAGATGGAGTTTGATAGTGTTCTTCTGGTAACCGGTGAGCATCAGAATAAGGTGGGGATGGACTACTTCAGGCAGGCTGTTCCTCAGATTAAAGAGCACTTTAATTACTTGGCTTTGGAAGTACAGCCTCTAGATGAGGATGAGTATGCCGAACTGAAGACCTTAGGTATGGATGCTGTGATGGTCTATCAGGAGACCTACAACCCAATCACTTATGCTGAGCACCATCTACGTGGATCAAAGAAAGACTTTTTTACCGCTTAGAGACACCAGATCGTTTGGCAAAAGCTGGCGTAGATAAAATCGGCATTGGCGCACTGATTGGTTTAGATAACTGGCGTGTGGATAGCTTCTTTGTAGCTGCGCACCTAGATTATCTAGAACGCACTTACTGGCGAACTCGCTATAGTATTTCCCTTCCAAGGCTTCGACCTTGTGAGGTGGAGTGCAACCTAAATCAGTATTGAACGACAAACAAATGGTTCAACTGATATGTGCTTATCGCATCTTCAATCAGCATGTAGATTTGTCTTTGTCTACGCGTGAGTCGGCAACCTTCAGGGATAACATCATGCCACTAGGCGTGACTACAGTGTCGGCGGCTTCAAAAACCCAACCGGGTGGATACGCAGTAGACCAAGAGCAGCTAGAGCAGTTTGAGATTTCTGATGAGCGAAGTGCTTCAGATGTGGCAAATGCGATTAAGCAGAGAGGCTTGAGCCGGTTTGGAGAGATTGGACAGCAATCTATTCTGGATAGCGTTTCACGTGAAACACAAAAAAGCCTCCCAACTGGGAGGCTTTTTTATCTGCAGGGAAATTATCAGGCAAACTCTACTGGAGTCGTAGCGTTGCGAAGCCATGCTTGTTCTTCGTCACCAAGAAGCGGTTCAAGGTCTGTAACAACTTTAGCGTGATAGTCGTTTAGCCACTCAATTTCGTTAGCGTTTAGAAGAGTAAGGTCGATATTGCGAGTATCGATAGGGCAGCGTGTCAGTGATTCAAAACCAAGAACCTTCATGTCACCCTTTGTCTCTACCTCAACAACGATCTCTAGATTCTCAATGCGGATACCAAATTGATTCTCGCGGTAATAGCCAGGTTCGTTTGAAAGAACCATTCCAGGTTGTAGAGCAACCTTGTTGTAAACCTTAGAAATACGTTGAGGGCCTTCGTGCACACTCAGGAAGTGACCAACGCCGTGGCCAGTGCCGTGGTCATAATCGAATCCATGTTGCCACAGGTGCTGACGAGCAAGGGCATCTAGTTGGTGACCACAAGTACCGACAGGGAAGCGAGTAGTAGCTAGTGCAATATGACCTTTGAGCACTAACGTAAATAGGCGCTTCATCTCGTGAGTTGGAGTACCAACTGCGATGGTACGAGTGATGTCAGTTGTGCCATCAGGATATTGGCCACCAGAATCCACCAGATACATGGTGTTATTGTTAAGTACACCTGGCTCTGGCTCATTGATATGATTGTAGTGACACATAGCGGCATTATGCGCTGCTGCTGAAATGGTATCAAAGCTCAAGTCTACGAGGCTATCATCCAAGCGACGGAACTCTTCCAGCTTGTCTGATAGAGTACCTTCATCAAGTAGGTTGCCTTGGTCATTCTGCTTGTCGAACCAAGAGAGGAATTTCACCATAGCCACACCATCTCGGATATGGCTTTGACGCATACCTTCAGCTTCAACAGCATTCTTAGCCGCTTTCGGCATTAGACAAGGGTCATCACTATCGATGACTTCTGCGCCAGCTTTTTCCAATGTGATGCCAAACCAAGCGTTGCTGTTAGTCGCATCGAGAATTACCTTTTTGCCTTTTAGGGCTATAAGGCGATCTGAAAGTGATTCTGGAGAAACAACGGTAACGCCTTCAGCGACATGTTGCTCGAAACCATCAGGGATTCTAGCTGACTCAACGAATAGCTCAGTGCTGCCGTTTGCATGGATGATCGCATGGCTTAGCACTACAGGCAGACGTGATACATCGTTACCACGCATGTTGAGCAACCAGCAGATAGAATCTAGTGCTGTAATTACAGCGCAATCGGCACCAGATTCAGCAATGCTGCTACCAATAAGTTCACGCTTATCTTTACTGCTTTGACCAACCCATTCGTTACCCATCAGGCGAATCTTTTCTGGTGATGGTGTAGGGCGGTCTTCCCACAATGTGTCGATAGGGTTCTTGTCTACGCACACTAGTTCAAGAGACTCTGCTACTTTTTCTTGTGAACGCTCCAACCAAGCACCTGAGTGCATCTTAGGATCCAAACCAAGTTTGCTGCCTTTCTCTAGCTTAGACAGAGCCCAAGTAAGAGGTGGTGTTTCGATTAGGTGTTGGTATTCGAATATAGAGTCTGGGGTTTGTTTGGTAACCTGAACCGTATAGCGACCATCAACAAAGATAGCGGCTTGGTCGCGGGTAACAACTACGGCACCAGCGGAACCAGTGAAATTTGAGATCCAGTGTAAACGCTCATTATGCTCTGGAATGTATTCGCCGAGGAACTCGTCCTCATGGGGAATAATAAATGCGTCCAGGTTGCTTTGTCGCATCCAAGTGCGTAAAGCGGCAACCCTGCTTTCAATTTGCTCGAGCATGATTTCTCCTTAAGTTATGCGTTTTTTGATAAAACTACTCTTTTTATTCTTGGTACGCAATTCATCAATAGGGAATTGAGATGAGAGTGCTAGCAAAGAGACTTTTCATCTTTGGTCTAGTGAGTCCATTGAGTTGAAAAACCTAGGAAATATAAGGGATAGGGTATAGAGTATATTTAATGGACAGTTTATAATCCGTCCACTACTGGTCCTCTAACCACTCCCACCTCAAATATTTATATCCGATATAAGTGAAGTAATATGGCGTTAACGACTTACGAATTAGCTCGCACTCTGGAGCAATTAGAAGATTCACCAGAAAAAGTAATGTACGGAAAATTGCTAAGCGAACTTGGCAATCAAAGTGAAGAAAGAATCAGAAGTGCAGCTAAGCAGTTGCCACTACATATACTCAGAGACATTGTTTACCAATTTCAGCAAGTGATTGAGTCTCGCAAAGATGAGCAAGTCGATCTGCTAGCTAAAGAACTCAGTGATAGCGGAATCTCTGCTGAAGACCTTAAAGCTTTCCTAAATAAATAAACCCCAGAAGGGGTTTATTTATTCTTTCACCTTGCTTACAAGCAGCTTATCGACAGATATAGCCCCTGCACCCCACACGATATTAATTAATATCATTAATCCCCATAACTGGTGATCGTAGAAGCCTTTTTCCCAAAGCAATGGGTATGAGACGACAGCGATGATGTTGAACACGAACAATATCGCTGCAAAAGGTCGTGTGAACAGTCCCAAGGCAATAAATACAGGGATAATCAGTTCGGTGGCTGTTCCTAAATAAGCGGCTAACTCCCAAGGTAGAATTGGCACTTGGTATTCGTATTCGAATAGGAATAGGGTGCTATCCCAAGAGGCTATCTTGGTCATACCGGAATTAAAAAATACCCAGGCTACCCAAAGACGACAAAACAGCAGTAGTGCTGGAACGGCTATGTATTGCAGTCGTACAACCCAAGAGTCATAGACCTGGTATTGTGTTTGAATGTTCATATGGCCTCCGTTTTTATCTGTTAACCCTAAAACCAGCTATCGCATTGGTTTGAGCTAATTCAGGTAGCGCACCCAATAGATGGTGTTCTATTTCACCTAGAGGTTTCTGCTGTTCGATATCTTTCAATAGTTTTGTAGCTGCAAGACTCAACTGTTGCATGCTGTAACTCCCTGTTGGTGAAGCCGTGACAATTCCTTGTTGAGGCTGGTTTATATCGAGGCTGTCAAAGTCGTTATTCTCAATAGCTTGAATAAGGTCGAAGACGGCGAAGTTTGATAAGAAGCTATGAAGGTTCTGGTGCGCAATTAGTTGTATGTATTGCTGCTGGTCTTCGGCAATATTGTGCAGTTGATTAAGCGGGACGACGTCATTAGTTTGGGCTCTAGAAGCAGAGGTCAGCCTCTCAACGAGCCATTCAAATTTAGCCACGTCATTCAGGTATGGAGCCGCTTTTATAACCTCAGGAAAGTTGTCAAAGGCAAGCCAAAAGCGATACCCATATTCATTGACGTCACCGCTTGTCGGTGGGTAATCAATGATGTGTTGTCTTGCTAATTGGTCGAAGCATTCCTCACCAACCAGTAGCAAGGTGTTTTTAAAGGTCACCTTGAGCACATCGGTAAGGCTTAAAATGAAGTTGTTTCGATACACTTGAATGCGAGCGTCAGCATCGAAGTGATCCTCTGCAATATCACAGTTGAGTGCGTGACCTTTATAACGAAGGGCATTGGCAAAGTTTTGCTGAAGTTGAGCGAGTCTCATGACACACTCCTTTGAGGCAGCAACTGACTCACTATTTGTGTGGCCTTGTTCGCCTCATGTAGAAGAATATCCGGCTCAGGAATATCGCTGTCCCATTCGATCAGGGTAGGTTTAGGGCCATAATGCTCACACCAGTATCGATAAAGTTGCCATACTTCGTCACTGACCGGACGGCTGTGTGTGTCTATCCAAATCTTCCCTTGTGGTAAATCTTTGCTAATAAAGCCAGCTAAATGAAGTTCTTCAACGTGTTGATGGCGAATGCTGTCGATATAGTGTTTAGGCTCATAGCCATGATTTAGTGATGAGACATAGATGTTGTTGAGATCGAACAGAAGCTTGCAGTCGGTCTTTTGTTGTACTTGGTTGAGGAACTCCCACTCATCGATAGTTGAATGATTAAACTTGAGGTAGCTACTCGGGTTTTCTATCAGGAGAGGGTGCTTGATGGCATCTTGTACCTCAAGTACGTTGCGACAAAACACCTCTAGTGCCTCCTCTGTATATGGTAGTGGTAGTAGGTCGTTAAAATGGACCCCACCATTTTCACTCCAGCTCAAGTGGTCCGAAACCAGGATTGGTTCGATGCTTGCAATAAGGCTTTGTAGTTGTGTTAGGTGTTTCTGGTTAACTCTAGATACCGAACCTAAAGACAGTCCGATACCGTGACAGGATACTTCGGTATTAGCACGGATGGCATGAAGCTGTTTGTTTGCATGAGAGTTTGGTTCGAAGAAGTTCTCACTATGTACTTCAAACCAAGGCACCATAGTTGGATTGGCTTCAAAGTGATCTAAATGAGGGTGTCTTAGCCCAATACCGACTGCTTGATTCGATAGCTTCATGGTGATTCCAATATCATTGGGTGGAAAAAAGGGAGACCTTAGTCTCCCGCAACTTGGTAAGCTAGGGTATTAAGCGGAAGTGGTACTACCGCCAGTTAGCTTGCCGCAAAGTCCTTTTGGTACCACAACAAAGGCATCTTTCTGATTATCTTCTTTTGATGTACCCGCACATGAACTGGTTTTAGTAGCGCAGTCATTCTTACCAGCTTTTGATACGCCATAGCATTTCTCTTTGTCAGCGGCGACTGCTGGTGCTGCTGTTAGCATGGTGCCACCTAAAGCTAAAAGACCAGTAACTGCTGCTGTAACTGCAAGGTTAGACTTTTTCATGGTTCGATCCTCTGTTTTATTCCTTGTTCAATTTCGCAATCACTAGGGAATGTTAATAACTTGTTGCGATTGCTTATTGAATAGGAGATGGATTAGAAGAGAAATCTTTCATAAAAACAGGAAAAATAATTAATGTACCTATAACTGATTGATTAATATGAGTTTAAATTTTGCACAATTTAAATGGCGAAGCATTAGTGATACGAGGTTTAAACAGGTATACTTTCAATTAATGTATAAATGATCAGTAGCGAGTTGGATAGAAAAGATGGACGCATCACTGTTAGTAGATGGTTTAAATGACAAGCAGAGGGAGGCAGTTGCCGCTCCTTTGAGTAACCTCTTAGTACTTGCTGGTGCTGGCAGTGGTAAAACTCGAGTCTTGGTTCACCGTATTGCTTGGTTACTTGCAGTTGAACAAGCCTCACCATTTTCTATCATGTCAGTGACCTTTACTAACAAGGCTGCAGCAGAGATGCGTGGTCGTATTGAAGACTTAATGCAAGGCTCTGCTTCTGGTATGTGGAATGGTACCTTTCACGGTATTTGCCATCGTATTCTTCGCGCTCACCACCTAGATTCGAACCTTCCTGAAGACTTTCAGATAATAGATTCTGATGACCAGATTCGCCTACTTAGACGCCTTATAAAGGCGCAGAATCTCGATGAGAAGCAGTGGCCAGCAAAGCAGGCTGCTTGGTGGATTAATGGTAAGAAAGACGAAGGTCTTCGTCCATCGCACATCGATAGTTACCACGATCCTGTGACCCAGACTTGGCTTCGCATCTACTCTGTATATCAAGAGGCGTGTGATAGAGCAGGTCTGGTAGACTTTGCGGAGATCCTGCTTCGCTGCCATGAGTTACTTCGAGACAAGCATCATATCCGTGAACACTATCAAGCGCGCTTTAAGCACATCTTGGTGGATGAATTCCAGGACACCAACAATATTCAATACGCTTGGCTGCGCATGATGACGGGCAGTGAATGTCGCGTGATGATCGTGGGTGATGATGACCAGTCTATCTATGGTTGGCGCGGTGCTAAGATTGAGAATATCCAGCGATTCCTAAACGAGTTTGCGGGAGCGTCAACCATACGTCTTGAGCAAAACTATCGCTCTACCAAGAACATCCTAACGGCTGCTAATCACCTTATCTCAAATAACCTTGAGCGTATGGGTAAAGAGCTGTGGACGGATGGAAAAGAGGGTGATCATATCTCAGTCTATTCCGCCTACAACGAGTTAGATGAAGCGCGATTTACAGTAAACAAGATCAAAGAGTGGCAGGAAGGTGGCGGTGCGCTAACAGATTCGGCCATACTGTATCGAAACAACGCCCAGTCTCGCGTGGTTGAAGAAGCTTTACTTCAGGCTGGCCTTCCATATCGAATCTACGGCGGTATGCGATTCTTCGATCGCCAAGAAGTTAAAGATGCATTGGGTTACCTGCGCTTGATGTCTAACCGTAACGATGACGCTGCCTTTGAACGTATCGTGAATACGCCAACTCGTGGCTTGGGTGAAAAGACCCTAGAAACCATACGTTTTGCGGCGCGAGATCGCGGTGCTACTTTGTGGCAAACCAGTATTCAATTGCTGGAAGAAAAGGTGTTTGCCGGTCGCGCTGCCGGAGCATTAGGCCGTTTTGTTGAGCTTATCGATGCCCTAGAGGACGATACTGACTCGATGGAACTGCACAAGCAAACCGACCATGTAATCAAGGCATCAGGCTTGTTTGCTATGTATCAGCAAGAAAAGGGCGAAAAGGCACAGGCTCGTATAGAGAACTTGGAGGAACTGGTAACAGCGACTCGTCAGTTCGAGAAGCCGGAAGATGCGGATGAAATGAGTGATCTGGTTGCCTTCTTAACCCACGCTGCTCTTGAGTCTGGTGAAGGGCAAGCGGATGAGTTTGACGATGCAGTGCAGCTTATGACCTTGCATAGTGCAAAAGGTCTAGAGTTTCCATTAGTGTTTATGGTCGGTGTTGAAGAAGGTATGTTCCCGAGCCAGATGTCGGTAGAAGATGCCGGCCGTTTGGAAGAAGAGCGTCGCCTTTGTTATGTAGGAATGACCCGAGCGATGCAAAAGCTCTATATGACCTACGCAGAGATGCGTCGACTATATGGCAAGACAAGTACCACAAGCCTTCGCGTTTTATCAAGGAATTACCAACAGACTGCGTGCAAGAGGTGCGTATGAAGGCTCAAGTAAGTCGCTCTATGAGTAGCGGTCGCTTTAGTCAATCGGTGAAGAAAGAGAACTTTAACGAGACTGGTTATACCTTGGGACAACGCGTAAAACATCCTAAGTTTGGTGAAGGCACCATTATCAACTTTGAGGGCAGTGGCGCGCAGAGTCGAGTTCAGGTTGCCTTCAACGGTGAGGGTATTAAGTGGTTGATTACTCAATACGCCAAGCTAGAAACCCTTTAAGAAATATAGAAGTCTCTAATCCCTAAAAGCAGATTATTTACTGCTACAGCGGCAAGAATCAGTCCCATTACTCGACTTATGATTGCCGCTCCTACATTCCCAATCACTTTCTGAATCTTGGTTGCTCCCAACAAGAGTAATAGGGTTATTAGTAGCACAGCCATCATGGTACCGGCGGTTATAGCCTGATCCATAATCGAATGACGGTTGTTATCGGTAAGCATCACGATAGCCATCATAGCGCCTGGAGAGGCGATTGACGGTATAGCAAGTGGGTAAACCGCAAGGTCTGCTAGTTGGCTGTGACTGGAGTCACCAGAGATCTTACTTTCGGATTCAGGTTTGCTCTCACCGAAGATCATAGTCAATGCAAACAGCAGTAGCACTAGACCACCAGCAGCTTGGAAGGCCGGTAGGGGAATCTGCATTGCCTCTAATAGTATTTGTCCCGCAATCAAAAAAAACAGTAATACACCCGTAGAAATAGCTATCGCTTTTAGGGCAACTAAGCGGCGTTGAGCCTTATCTAGATGATTGGTTTGAGAAAGGTAAACAGGGACAGTGCCGATTGGATCGATAACGGCCCATAATACGACAAATTGAGTGATGACTATTCCGAGCAAACTGACCTCCTGTAAACATGGCTCACAAGGTCAAGTATACCTGCTGAATCAGTAACGTAGACAAGAAGATACAGATTGTTTCTAAAAAAGAAAAACCCCGAGAGCGTGAGCTCATCGGGGTTATAGTCTTACTCGCAGCAATCCGGCTACTAATAAGTGCTCCCTGCATCAAATCCTTGATAGTGTGCTGTAATCCTTCAGCTTATTCCTTTGCTCGCCATCCTAGCGGTGTCCTTGACCTTATCCTGGTCAGCCAACAATCCTCGTTAGCGCGCTTCACTTGTTCCTTGAGCGGTGTCCTTTACATCTTCCTGATGTTCAGTCCTTGCCTCGTCCTGAGGTGTCCATTGTCTTCCTTGTTAGTAACCATCCTAGTTACTATCGATTCCGTTCAATGTCCTATTCGCTTTCCATGCCGATCGTTCATCCTAAACAACCGATTCTTCATCCTGAAGATTACCAAATCCTTGGTAGATTCCTTTTCCTTGTCAGTTCCCTTCTGACAGGATTAATAATACGACTTTCAGGCTAAGAAACAATTGAGTGATAAAGTATAAAAATTTAATATAGTACGTCGTATTATTTAAAGTCCATATAAATCAACGAGTTAAATAAGTTTTTCTTATGCTGAGTGTGATTTTGGCTCTGTTAGCTACACACGTGTAAGAGATCTCTCACAAGTACTGATGAAATTAGCTAATTCGCCTGATATTGCTCATCTCCTATTGCAGTGCCTTCACGACGAGGATCGGCTGCTCCCGTTAGCCTTTGTTCTATCTTAATCGCGTGTATACCAGAGTTTAGAGCCTTACTTTTGGTCTCATAGCCCCATTTGTCGAACTGCTCGGCAAATTTGGTTGCTGAGGTGTTCTCTTCTAAGTCGAAAGAACCAAATCGATTTGAGATGTTGGGTAGTTGCAAAGCCTGATCGAGTTCCATACCCCAGTTGAGGTGCGCAATCAGGCTTGAGCCACATAGCCGATAATGTAACTACCGCCTGGAGAACCGATGGCTAGATAAGGTTTATCATTTTTTAAGACAATTGTTGGCGCCATGGAGGAGCGCGGACGCTTACCTGGAGCAATAGAGTTTGCGACAATATTGCCGTTTTGATGGTGCTTAAACGAAAAGTCGGTTAACTGATTGTTTAGCAGAAAGCCGCGCACCATGATTCGTGAACCAAATACGTTCTCGACGCTACTGGTCATACTGATGACGTTGCCTTCGCTGTCGACAATGTTGAAGTGAGTAGTGGAAGGCAATTCTAATGATTGGTCTTTAGCATAAGCTATTGGAGTTGCCCATGGCGGATCGCCCGCTGTAGCCTGCTTAAGTCTTTGATCTGGGGTGATCAATTTAGATCTCTCACTTAAATACCGATCACTTAAAAGGCCTGAGGTAGGCACTGCAATAAAATCTGCATCAGCCACGTATTTACCACGGTCAGCAAAGGTTAGGCGAGTGGCATCGGCAATGACTTGATAGCTGGTGGCACTGTTAGGTCCTGTTTTATCAAGAGAATGGGGTTCTGTCAGTTTGAGTATCTGAGCAACGGCGATTCCTCCCGAGCTCGGTGGTGCCATACCACATACGTCATATTCCAGATAGTCCACACACACTGGATTGCGCTCTATCACCCGATAACGAGCGAGATCTTGAGTAGATAAGTTTCCCGGTTTGATTGGGTGATTGGTGACGGCTTTTACTATGTCATCGGCGATGTCACCCTGATAAAAAGCATTTGCACCATAGGTAGCCAAAAGCTTCAGAGTCTCTGCATATTCAGTGTTTACTAAGGTTTCACCTTGCTGTTTAGCTGAGCCATCGGGATTCAGAAAATAGGCTTTGGTGGCTGGATAAGTGGCAAGGCGAGCTTTATCGCGCTCTATCAGCATCGCTAGTCTTGGACTGATCTCAAAGCCAGACTCCGCGAGCTCAATGACAGGCTCAATCAAGCGTGGCCATTTCAGTTTGCCGTGTTGTTGTTGGAAGTCCCAAAGTAATTTAACTGCGCCTGGTGTGCCTACAGACATACCGCTGACCACGGCGTCAAAAAAGGCAGAGGCTCCCCTTTATTATCGATAAAATGCTCTGGCCTGATATCTAATGGCGCGGTTTCTCTCGCATCGAAACTGGTCAGCTTCTTGGTTTTATTGTCCCAATACAGCATAAAACCACCACCACCTATACCAGAGGATTGGGGTTCGACCAAACTGAGTACCAACTGAGTAACTACTAATGCATCAGCGGCATTGCCACCTTGAGCGAGCACTTCGGCAGCATATTGGGTCGCAATAGGGTTGGCCGCAGTAACCATCCATTTGGAGCTGTTAACCTGAGGCTTAGCATTCCATCCTGTCGCTGATTCAGGGGCTAATACATCACTAGCTTGGTTGGCATTAACGGAAACGGAGAGTAGAAGAGAGCTGGAGAGAGTGAGAAATTGCTTGAGCATTGAAGTACCACACCAGTTTCATAAGATGAAAGAAGCGTGGCACTTTATGTAGAAAAATCAAATACCTTAGGCGATTGCTGAGAGTTCTGTGATGGCTTGCCATAGGATGGCACCACCGACCAAGGTCAGCAGTGCACAGCATAGCGAATCGATATAGATACTGGCATTGATGATCTTTTGCTGTACTCGCTTGGTTGAAAGTGCCCAAGCAAGAAGCGAAAACCAAAACAGGGACAGGCTCCAAAGAATAAATAGGGCGGCAAGTTTACCACTGACCGACATAGTGGCAGGAACTAGGCTAGACATTAGGCTAACAAAGAAGACCAAAGCCTTTGGGTTCAATAGGTTGGTTGTCATGCCGCGAGTAAAAGCCTGTTTTTTGCTACTTAGAGTTAGATCCTTGGTTGGTGATTTCGCATCGCTTGGATCCTTAAAACTAAAGTAGATCCCCTTAATCCCAGAGATGCCGATATAAGTTAGGTAGCTGCCACCGAGTATTTGCAGCACAAAGAATAAGGTAGGGCTGGAATGTACTAAGTAGCTGATACCGGTCAAGCTCAAAATAGAGTGGATTAGTATGCCTACCGATAGGCCTAGCGCTATCGCAAGTCCTGTTTGTCTGCCATATCTTGTGGAGTTTTGTACTACCAGAGCAAAGTCAGGGCCTGGCTCATCAGCGCAATAAAGTGTACCGTGGCCAATGTAAGTAGAACCGTTACTTCATTCATTTCTTATTGCTCTTTGAATACTTAATACCGTCGAAGCTAAATACGACTAGAGCTGCCCAGATAAATAGGAAGGTGCTGGCTTTGTTCATACTTAGGTGCTCACCATACAAGGTGATAGCCAAGATAAACATCAGGCTAGGGCCTATGTATTGGAAGAAGCCTAAGGTGGACAACTTGAGTCGTGTTGCCGCACCGGTGAAGCAAAGTAAAGGAGCGGTAGTCACCACGCCGGCCAACATCAACAAAGTGTTTAGATCCCAGCTGTTATTAAACAGATTCGAGGTGTCACTCTGTGCCCAGAAAGCCCAGTAGATAAGGGCAACAGGTAGTAGCACTAGGGTTTCGACAAATAGGCCGGTTTGAGCGTCAAGGTTAACCTTTTTACGTAATAGGCCATACCCGCCAAAGCTACAAGCCAGAGCGAAAGAGATATATGGAATGGAGCCAAAGGCAATTAGCTCGATAGCTACGCCGATAAACGCAAGAGCAACGGCTACCCATTGTATTGGGCGTAGACGTTCGCTGAGAAACGCCATACCGAGTATGACGTTAATGATCGGGTTGATGTAATAACCTAAGCTCGCCTCTAGCATATGGTTGGCGTTAACCGCCCAGATGAAGAGCAGCCAGTTGCCACCGATGAGTACTGAGGAAGCCAGTAAGTACAGTATCTTGGTCTTATTCTTCATTACTTCTCTAAAGCTATGCCAGCCTTGTCCGAAATGAATCAGTCCCGCCAATAGAAAGAAGGACCAGACAATACGATGGATAAGAATCTCTACCGGAGGAACCTCGGCTAGAGATTTAAAATAGATTGGCGCGATACCCCACATGGTGTAGGCGGCAAGGGCAAAGATTACCCCTGCTTGGCGCGATTTTGGGTTTGATTATCCATTCTGGTGTATTTCTAGAAACAAAAAAGCGAGTATAAAGAGGGCGTTGCATTTGAGCTAGTAAAATGAGTTTTCAACACTGAGTAAGCCTTTACAATGTTCGGCTGATTCGTCCTTTAGGTACCTCGATGACATCTCAAGCCCTTGAACTCGCCAATGCCCTTACTCCTCAGTCGATACTTGAGGATGTATTTGGCTACGAGTCGTTCAGAGATGGGCAGAGTGAGGTTATTGAAGCCTCCCTTGCTGGGCAAGATAGCTTAGTTATCATGCCAACGGGTGGTGGTAAGTCCCTGTGTTATCAAGTACCTATGCTGACAGCTCCCGGTGTTGGAGTTGTGATTTCACCCTTGATCTCTCTAATGAAGGATCAGGTGGACCAGCTTAAAGCGAATGGTGTTGCCGCTGAGTGCGTTAACTCAAGCATGAGTCGAGAAGAACTGATTTCTGTCTATAACCGCTTACACAGTGGTGATATTAAGATTATCTATGTTTCTCCCGAGCGTGTTTTGATGAATGATTTCATCGAACGCTTGCAGCACTTAGATATCAGTTTGATTGCTATCGATGAAGCGCACTGTATCTCACAGTGGGGGCATGACTTTAGGCCTGAATACTCAGCACTGGGTAGGCTAAAGCAGGCATTTATCAACGTACCCTTTATGGCATTGACCGCCACTGCTGACGACACCACTCGTCAAGATATAGTTGGTCGTTTGCAACTGTCTGAGCCTCTTGAGTTCGTAGGGAGCTTCGACCGTCCCAATATCCGTTATACCTTGGTAGAAAAAGCCAAGCCGGTTTCTCAGATCATCCGCTATCTAGCCACTCAGAATGGCCAGTGCGGCATCATCTATTGTGGCAGTCGCAAGAAGGTGGAGATGGTTACCGAGAAGCTGTGTGGCGCAGGCTATCGTGCCATGGGTTACCACGCTGGCATGGAAACCGACGAGCGTGCTTTTGTTC
The DNA here is from genome assembly GCA_000830475.1 of Vibrio ishigakensis. Lineage (GTDB taxonomy): Bacteria > Pseudomonadota > Gammaproteobacteria > Enterobacterales > Vibrionaceae > Vibrio > Vibrio ishigakensis_A. The sequence continues at coordinate 17,908 of BBSC01000019.1, forward strand.
AAGATGCATTTCAGAAAGACGATATTCAGGTCGTAGTGGCCACTGTTGCTTTCGGTATGGGTATCAACAAGCCTAACGTTCGCTTCGTGGTTCACTTTGATATCCCGCGCAATATAGAATCTTATTATCAGGAGACGGGTAGAGCGGGGCGTGACGGCCTTCCTGCTGAAGCGATGACGCTGTACGATCCTTCGGACATCAACTGGCTGCGCCGTATGTTGGATGAGAAAGAGGACGAGCATCAGCGTCAGGTTGAGATGCACAAGCTCAATGCTATGAGTAACTTTGCTCAGGCACAAACCTGTCGACGTCAGGTATTACTGCATTACTTCGGTGAGTATCGCGAGAAAGAGTGTGGGAACTGCGATGTATGTATCGACCCACCTAAGAGTTTCAATGGTACTGAAGCAGCGCAAAAGGCGTTGTCGTGTGTCTATCGCGTGAACCAAAGCTTTGGTATCGGCTATGTAACTGAGGTTCTGCGCGGTATGCAGAATATTCGCATTCGAGAGAATGGACACGATAAGTTGTCTACCTATGGTATTGGTCGCGAGCACAGCCATGACTACTGGGTCAGTATTATGCGCCAGTTGGTGCACAAAGGTCTGCTCTCCCAAAATATCACTCGCAATAGCACACTGCAGCTGACTCCTGAGGCAAGGCCCATCTTACGTGGTGAGGTTGAGTTGGAGTTGGCGGTACCACGCTGGATGCGGTTGTTGCTAAGCCTGATAAGGTGTTTACCAAGAACTACGACAAGAAGCTGTTTGCGAAACTGCGCAACTTGCGCAAGAAATTGGCGGATGAAGCAGGCCTGCCACCTTACGTGGTGTTTAGTGATGCAACCCTTATCGACATGGCGGATATCCTACCTACTTCATACGGTGAGATGTTGGCGGTAAACGGTGTTGGGCAACGCAAGCTAGATAAGTACGCAGATGTCTTCTTAGACCTGATTCAGGAGCATATTACCGGCCATGCTAAATTCTTAGCCAGTCATTACATTGCTGATGAGGTAAAGCTCATCGTTACCTTTCCTTCGTTTGATCATGACTCGTACCCACAACTGGCTGAAGAGTTCGTCGCGCTTCTGTCTGCTAAGGTTGTGGAGAAGCAACAAGATGCTGACTTGCACACTTGGTTGATCGATTTCGAAGGTTGCCGCTTGATGCTCCGAGGCGAGCACTACAGTGAAAGCGTATGGCTAGAATCATTGAGCGTCGAGGAAGGTAGCGAAGAGCTGGAATTTATCGCTAGTTTGCTCTGTAAATAGGGTTTCACATGAAACCTTGCTAGGCATTTGTGCAAACAATGAACTATTGCACTCTATAATTGCTTATGTATAATTCCGAGCCCGCTCTGTTAGCGGGCTTTATTTTTGATTAAGGCAGTGTATTGCCGAATGGGTTCCCTCGCCCCCATCTACTAAAAAGGTACAAGATGACTCAATTTACCTCCGCGCAGCTGCGCAAAGCCCTTTTTATCCTTGCTTCATTCCATCTATTGGTGATTGCATCCAGTAACTATCTGGTTCAACTGCCATTTACCGTGTTTGGATTCCATACCACTTGGGGCGCGTTTACTTTTCCGTTTATCTTCCTAGCGACAGACTTAACAGTGCGTATCTTTGGCGCTCAATTGGCAAGACGCATTATCTTCTTGGTTATGTTGCCATCGCTGTTGGTTTCCTATCTACTCTCGGTAGTCTTCTATCAAGGTAGCTTCCAAGGTTTTGCTCCACTTACAGAGTTCAACCTGTTTGTCGCTCGCATTGCTATCGCTTCTTTTATGGCTTATCTGCTTGGTCAGATCTTGGACGTGCATGTATTTAACCGCCTGCGCAAGACCAAGAAATGGTGGGTAGCACCAACTTGTTCGACACTGTTTGGTAATGCTCTGGATACGTTGGCGTTCTTCTCTATTGCGTTTTATAACAGCCTGATGCCTTCATGGCACAACATTGGCAAGAGATTGCGCTGGTGGATTATGGCTTTAAACTAGTGATCAGCTAGGCTTGTTTGTCCCTATGTATGGGGTACTGCTGAACTATCTTATCTCTAAACTCACTTCAATCAGTGATAATTCAGATGAGCTAGTCGCTAAGGCGTAGAAATGAAAAAGGCCAACTTTATGTTGGCCTTTTATATATCTGACTACCGCTAAGAACAGTACTCGCTCCATAAGCGATACGCTTCTTGATCGGCAGTGTGCTTATCCTTGAGTTTGCTGAACAGTACCGCAGACAGGGAAGCCACCACATGGTTTGCCATCAGCACCATATCATCTTCAGGAGTTTCTAGAGGACACTTCTTTGGTGTGACAATGCTAGGGTTGAAACTCTCAACCCAGTAGTGAGAGCGAAGGCCATGTTCATCGTGGGTCCATACTGTTTGGCTTACCTTAGGGTTGTATTCGGACTCACCTGATACTCCCTTAAAGGAAACCACAGAGCACTTGTCGGTACCTATCTTCTCTTCTATATGAGCGTGGAGCTCTTGGAAGCCCGGGTGAAAGCTACCTCGAACGCCAAAGGGTGCACGTCCCGGATTCAATCCTCGTACTACGGTATTAATTGGAGTGCGAAGACCATAGCGCTTCTTCCAATCCAACATCTTTTCCGCCATAGGGGCAAAGTTAGATAGGGGCAGGTAGCAATGCCGTCTTGATCCAGAATCTCACTCGCTTGTTCAGCACTTTCTGCCGTTTGGATGCCTAGGTGGGTCAGATAATCTCGAGTATGGATTCGTGGTGAGCCGATATCTAGATGACCATGGATAAGAACCCTGTGTCCTTGCTTTGCCAAAATCCAAGCCGCCAGCAGTGACCAAGGCAGGTTTTGCTCTTGGTCTTTACCGTTTAGCTTGCTCTTTTTACCGGCATAGACCGGCCAATCGATATCTGCTTTTAGGGTCGGAATTTTGTTGCGTAGAGCTGTTGTGAAGCCTGCAATCTCGGCAGGGGTTTCGTTATTCACACGAATTAACATCAGTAGCATTGCCATCTGATCGTCATCGATCTCACCTTCAAGGAACTGATCCATAACGGTAAAGGCTTGGTCATAGTCGAGAGGCTTTCGGCCTCGCTCGCCACGGCCTACGCAGCGAATACATTCTAAAATTATGCTCATAGTTAACGTCCTTGTAGACTAAAAAAACCAGTGCAGACTGGGTTTAGTATCAATTATTTGTACTGGATGGACAGTGGCCAGCCCACATCACTTTGGCGATTCGCCTCTATCTCAAGTTCGGCAGTGGTGAGCGGATTCTTCTCTCCCCATGCCTTGTCTAAAGTCAGCACTAGGCTTTACCCTCGCACTCTACCGAGATACTTGGTTGCAGACTGCTATCACGACGATGAGTAATAAGCACTGCGAGTCTCAAGAGCCTTAAGATATTCTCCGCACTTTGACGGCTTACCGCATACTGCTCAGGTAGAGGAGTTAAGGCCTCTTTATAGCGTAGGGTTACCTCTGCGAGCAGGTTCTTTTGTGCTCGCGTAAACCCAGGCAAGTCCAGACTACGAATCAAATAGGCGTTGTGAATGCCTGCTTTTTTGTAGTCTATGGTCAAACCGAGCTCGTGAAGTTCTGCGGCTGTTTGAAGCAGGATAATTGCGGTTGGTTCAGAGATAAAATCGTCACCACACTGCTTTGCAAGCGAGGTCGCTGTCTCTGAGACCTGATCTGCATAGTCCTTATCCAACTGGAATCTCTGCTGCAGGCTATCGACAGTGCGCGCACGAATATCTTCTTGGTGTAGTTCACTGATCATTTGATAGGCCATGCCTTCACGCAAAGCACCACCGGCAAGTGTCATCTCATCAATTTCTAGAAGCTCAAAGATAGCGAGAAGGATAGATAAGCCACTAGGGAAGACTAGGGCGCGTTCTAGGGTTAAACCTTCAATCTCTAGCTCTTCTAGAACATGAGCGCGCATGGCTTGTTTCTGCAGGCGCTTAAGTTTGGAGTGAGTAATTACTTCGTCCATACCTTGCGCTAGCATTATCTCTTGTAGAGCCTGAACCGTTCCGCTGGCACCGACACACATGTCCCAGCCGAGGTCTTGGTACTGTTTCAATACAGGAGATAATACTTGCTTAGCCGCTTCAATCGCTTGCTCGAAGTTTTCTGGTGTTAACTGGCGGTCGGCAAAGTGTCGCTCTAGCCAGGTAACGCAACCCATAGATAGGCTATTAAGCACCTTAGCATCGAAGCCTTGGCCTATGATGAGCTCGGTGCTGGCGCCACCGATATCCACGACAAGGCGCTTGCCTTTACCACCTGAGGTGTGTGCGACACCACGGTAGATAGTAGCGGCTTCTTCTTCACCAGAGATGACCTGGATGTCTTTGCCCAGTATCTGGTTCGACTTAGCCAAGAATACATCGATGTTAGTTGCAACTCTCAAGGTCGCAGTACCAACGATACGAATATTTTCAGCGGGAATATCTTGTAAGCGTTCGGCAAATAAGGCGAGACAATCCCATCCCCTTTGCATCGCTTCCGTGCTTAATGCGTTGTTGTTATCCAAACCGGCGGCTAAGCGTACCTTACGCTTAATCTTAGCCATAGTTCGGATGCTTCCATGCACATGCTTAACGACCAACATATGAAAGCTATTAGAGCCTAAGTCGATCGCCGCATACAAAGGAGATGAATCACTCATACTAGAACTAGCTATTTCCTTGTTGATGACGAGGTCGATTGGTACGACGACGCTTATTCGGTCCTGAGTTGTTACGACCACCTTGCGGTCCAGAAGAAGGGCGACGAGTGCTGCTCTTCAGGCGCAGTGGTTTAGGAAGCTCAAGCAAGGCCTCGGCATCATACTCAGAAGTTGGGATAGCGTGACCAATGTACTCTTCAATCGAAGGAAGGTTGATCGCATAGTCTTCGCAAGCAAAGCTGATCGAATGACCACTTGCACCAGCACGACCGGTACGACCAATGCGGTGTACATAATCTTCTCTGTCGTCAGGAAGATCGTAGTTAAATACGTGAGTTACCTGTGGGATGTGTAGACCACGAGCGGCAACATCGGTAGCAACCAAGATATCAAGGTCACCCTTAGTGAATTGCTCCAAGATACGCTCACGCTTCTTCTGAGGAATATCACCAGTAAGTAGACCAACTCGGTGACCGTCTGCAGCGAGGTGACCCCAAACAGACTCACATTTGTACTTAGTGTTAGCAAAGATGATGCTTTGTCTGGCCACTCTTCTTCAATAAGGGTCAATAGAAGTGCCATCTTGTCTTCATTAGAAGGGTGGAATAGCTCTTCTTGGATACGTTGACCGGTTTTTTGTTCTGGCTCTACTACCACGTGCTCAGGAGTGCTCATATGTTCGAATGCTAGTTCTTGAACTCGATAAGAAAGAGTTGCAGAGAACAGCATGTTCAGACGATCACTAGGCTCTGGCATACGACGGAACAAGAAGCGGATGTCTTTGATAAAGCCAAGGTCGAACATGCGGTCGGCTTCATCCAAAACGACTGCTTGGATGTAGTGAAGGTTAAATACGCGTTGCTTATAGAAATCTATGATACGGCCTGTGGTACCGATGAGTACGTCCACACCGTTTTGGATCTCAGCAAGCTGCTTGTCATAGCTCTCACCACCATAAGCAAGGGCTGCTTTTAGGCCGGTAGAAGCAATTAATGATTCGGCATCGCGATGAATTTGGATAGCTAGCTCACGAGTTGGCGCCATGATAATGGCACGCGGCTGGTTAGGCTTACGGCTTCATCAGCAGGGTTTTTCATGAGGTAGTCGAAAGTCGCAGTCAGGAAGGCTAGTGTCTTGCCTGTGCCCGTTTGGGCTTGTCCTGCGATATCTTGGCCAGTGAGCACAACTGGCAACGCCAACGCTTGAATCGGAGTACAATACTCAAATCCTTTTGCATCTAATCCTGCAATCACCTGAGGGTGCAGGTCAAAGTCGGCGAACTTTTGCTCTGTGATGTGTGTCTTTTTCATGAGCATAGAATATCAGCTTAGGCTTGCATTAAGAAAGTAAATCAAGTCCAATAAGCAATCTTATTGCTGATTATCATCGAATCAGCGACAGAAAATTAATTGGAGCTAATGATGAGCGATACGATTTTGCAACTTTCTGACGATGGTTTTGAAAGTGATGTAATCAAAGCTACGGGCCGGTTCTTGTGGACTTTTGGGCAGAATGGTGTGGTCCTTGTAAGATGATTGCGCCAATCCTAGATGAGATTGCCGGCGAGTATGAAGGCAAGTTGACCATCGGTAAGTTGAATATCGACCACAACCCAGCGACACCACCAAAATTTGGTATCCGTGGTATCCCGACTTTGCTGTTGTTCAAAATGGTGAAGTTGCGGCAACGAAAGTTGGTGCTCTTTCCAAGACTCAACTAAAAGAGTTTCTAGACGCAAATCTTTAATAGCGTTCTTATAACAACCGTGTATTTTTTAATACACGGTTTTGTTTTTTGTTCAAGCTAGACTAGGCTTGTTTTTAGTGCTAGTTTATTGCACGTAATTCATACAGTTTCTTTTCTTGGTCAATCCTGAGACTAAACCCTCTTCTAACCAACACAAATAGATCTTATTTTGACTACTAAATCTAATACATCGACTACGACGGACTCGGCGATCGACAAGTCGACCGCAGAGACGACCCCTGCATCTGAAAAGCCAACCTCTACTACTCGCAAGACCACAACCAGAACACCTCGTGCGTCAACTCGAACCAGAGCATCGGCATCTTCAGCAGCAGCTAAACCTGCAGCAGTTAAACCGGCGACTGACAAAGCCGCGGCAGATGAGCCAGCGGAAAAGCCAGCAGCTGATAAACCGCTAGCGGCTCCTCGTGCTCGTAGAGCAAGTGGTACTAAATCAACAACAATGAATCTAACTGAGCTTAAAAATAAGCCAGTATCTGAGTTGGTTAAGCTGGGTGAAAGCCTTGGCCTTGAAAACCTTGCTCGTCTAAGAAAGCAAGACATCATCTTCGCAACGCTTAAAGCACACGCTAAAAGTGGTGAAGATATCTTTGGTGATGGTGTTCTTGAAATCCTACAAGATGGTTTCGGATTCCTTCGCTCTGCAGACAGTTCTTATCTTGCTGGCCCAGATGATATTTATGTATCTCCAAGCCAAATCCGTCGCTTTAACCTGCGTACGGGTGACAGCATTGCTGGCAAGATCCGCCCACCTAAAGATGGTGAGCGCTACTTTGCGCTATTGAAGGTAAACACGGTTAACGCTGACAAGCCTGATAACGCACGTAACAAGATCCTATTTGAAAACCTGACTCCGCTGCACGCTAACGAGCGTATGGTTATGGAAGTAGGTAATGGTTCTACTGAAGACATTACAGCACGTGTACTAGACCTAGCATCGCCAATTGGTAAAGGTCAGCGTGGTCTAATCGTTGCTCCGCCAAAAGCGGGTAAGACAATGCTTCTGCAGAACATTGCTCAAAGCATCACTAAAAACCACCCTGAATGTGAATTGATGGTTCTACTTATCGATGAACGTCCGGAAGAGGTTACTGAGATGCAGCGCCTAGTAAATGGTGAAGTTGTAGCGTCGACCTTTGACGAACCAGCATCTCGTCACGTTCAGGTTGCTGAGATGGTTATCGAAAAGGCGAAGCGTCTTGTTGAACACAAGAAAGACGTGATTATCCTGCTTGATTCTATTACTCGTCTGGCGCGTGCTACAACACAGTAATCCCATCTTCAGGTAAAGTTCTTACTGGTGGTGTGGATGCGAACGCATTGCATCGTCCGAAGCGTTTCTTCGGTGCAGCACGTAACGTTGAGGAAGGCGGTAGCCTGACGATCCTAGCAACAGCACTTGTAGACACTGGTTCTAAGATGGATGAAGTAATCTACGAAGAGTTTAAGGGTACAGGTAACATGGAAATCCACCTGAACCGTAAGATTGCGGAGAAGCGTGTATTCCCAGCTATCGACTTCAACCGCTCAGGTACGCGTCGTGAAGAGCTACTTACCAAAGCAGATGAGCTTCAGAAAATGTGGATTCTACGCAAGATTGTTCACCCTATGAGTGAGATCGATGCGATGGAGTTCCTTATCGATAAGCTTGCAATGACTAAGACTAACAACGAGTTCTTTGACGCGATGCGTCGCCAATAAGCAAGCGTTGTTAAAATCTGCGACCTATGTAGAATGCGCCACCATTAAGGTGGCGTTTTTTTATGCGTTCGGGTAAGGTGCTGGGAAGCCAATGCTAAAAGGAGTTTAGCTGTGCGACATGGATTATTAGTTGCAGTGCTGTCGGCATTATTATGCGGACCGCTAACCGCTCATGCGGTAGAAGTCAGTGCGCAGGAGCGCCAAAAATTGCTCGATGACGCTCATGTAAAGAGCGCTGCTGAGAACATTTCATCGTTGGTTCTGTCTGGTCAATCAGATAAGGCCCAATTCCAATTACAACGCATCAAGTTCCCACAACAAGAAGCGGTGCGCTTTCTAACACTTAAACATATTGCAGCCCTAGAACCAGTTTATACCTCTGACTTAGCTGTGTTCTTGGACCAGCAAAAGAAGGTTGCTCCGACCCTGACCTATGTAGAAAAGGGCGAAGGCTTTCAATTTTCTGCACCAGCTTATAGCTATCAGATCATTGCTCAACGTATGTTGGATGAGTGGCATCTGAATGAGAAGGTAATGCACTTTTATGTTGGGGTAGAAACAGAAGAGCTAGAACTACGAAGCTGGTTATCGGGTGATGCTGCGGTTGTGGCGCAGAGAGAGCGTCTTCTTATTGAAAGTGTTCACTCACTTTCAAGTGATGGTTTGCAGTTTCTCACCAATCAAATCACGGCTCCAAAAATCACGTCATGGCTCCCGAGCACTAATGTTATGGTGGCATTAGCCTCTGTTTCTAAAGACCAAGAGTTGTACGCGCTTTTATGGAAGATGAAAGCCGATGGCAATATCAATAGTGAACTAGATAGATTAGGTCATCAAGACAGTGAGTTCGCTCATCAGCAGTTAATGGTTGCTAGTGATAATCCATCACTTTCGCAGCGCAGTTTACATCTACTGTCGCGCTATGCGACGACTTCACCACAGGTGGAAGAGTTCTTGGTGGGAAAGATGCGCAATCAGCAACAGGCAAAGCTGATCAGTGATAGTCTCAGGTTCTATGGTCATAACAATTGGCTGCAACAGCTGATGCAGGACAACCCAAGTATTACACTTCCTTAAAGTTACCAACTTGTTGCAGCACGTGTATCAGTGCATATTGGCCTTTGTTATACTGCGCTAAACCAAAGCACAATGGAAATGTATGAGCTGTAGAGACCTGCGCGACTTTATCTCGCAACTTGAAGATAAAGGGCTTCTAAAAAGAATTTCCCATCCGATCGATCCTGATTATGAGATGACAGAGATTAGCGACCGCACCTTAAGCTGGCGGTCCTGCTCTGCTATTCGAAAATCCCGTTGGCTATGACATGCCTGTTCTCACTAACCTATTTGGTACTGCGGAGCGCGTGGCTCTCGGCATGGGAAGAACTCAGGTAAAAGAGCTCCGTGAAGTGGGTAAGTTGTTAGCTTATCTGAAGGAGCCAGAGCCACCTAAAGGCTTCAAGGATGCACTGGATAAACTTCCGGTGTTCCGCCAGGTGCTTAATATGCCAGTGAAAAGGCTACGTAAGGCACCTTGCCAAGAGATCGTATGGCAGGGAGACGAGGTGGACTTGGACAAGGTTCCTGTAATGAGTTGCTGGCCTGAGGATGTCGCACCTCTACTGACTTGGGGCTTGACCATTACCAAGGGACCAAACCAGAAGCGTCAAAACCTAGGCATCTATCGTCAACAAAAGCTAGGTAAGAACAAGGTCATCATGCGTTGGCTCGCTCACCGTGGTGGCGCTCTAGACCTACGCGATTGGACCGAGAAGAACCCAGGAAAACCATTTCCAGTGTCTGTTGCATTCGGTGCAGACCCGGCAACCATCTTAGGTGCTGTAACACCAGTGCCAGATACCCTATCTGAATATGCGTTTGCAGGCTTGCTTCGAGGCAAGAAAACTGAAGTTGTGCGCTCTGTTAGCAATGACCTCGATGTTCCTGCTGGAGCAGAGATAGTGCTTGAGGGTTATATCGACCCGAATGAGTTTGCAGACGAAGGGCCTTATGGCGACCATACCGGCTACTACAATGAGGTAGAGAGTCACAATGTGTTCACGGTTACGCATGTGACCATGCGCAACAACCCTATCTATCACAGTACCTACACTGGTCGTCCACCTGATGAGCCTGCTGTACTCGGCGTGGCTTTGAACGAAGTATTCGTTCCTATCCTGCAAAAGCAATTTCCAGAGATAACGGATTTTTATCTGCCACCTGAAGGTTGTTCGTATCGCTTTGCGGTAGTAACTATGAAGAAGCAGTATCCGGGACATGCTAAGCGGGTGATGATGGGAGTTTGGTCCTTCCTTCGTCAGTTTATGTACACCAAGTTTGTATTGGTGTGTGACGAATCTGTAGATGGTCGTGATTGGGGAGAAGTGGTTGCCGCTATGGGTGAGCATTTCGAGCCACAGCGCGATCTAGTTATGATAGAAAATACTCCTATCGACTCTCTAGACTTTGCCTCTCCAGTGGTGGGCTTAGGTTCTAAGATGGGCTTGGATGTCACTAAAAAGTGGGATGCGGAGCTTGCTACGGATAAAGAGCTAAACGGATATACAAAACCTGGAATAACAGATTCAGAGCTGGAGCAGACTATTCAGGCCTTTAAACAAATGCATCCAGAGGTTTTGGATCTCCATGTTCCTAAAGCTCAGTCAGGTACATTAATCGTCTCCATAGATAAGACGCGAGCGGGTCAGGTAGGCGAGTTGCTTGAGACAATCAAACAGACCTTTGTCGGTAAGCTACATCTTAAGATGGTGATCACTTGTGATGACGATGTGGTAGTGAGTGACTGGAACGATGTTATCTGGGCTATCACAACCCGCATGGATCCATCTCGTGATACTCACTTTATTCAAACTGAACAGCAATTACCTCAGTTTATCCTGATGGATGCTACCAATAAACTTGAAGGGGAAACCCAAAGAGAGTGGGGTCATCCAATCAAGAAAGACCCGCAGCTCGTCGCTAAAATTGACCAAATTTGGGATGAGCTCAATATTCTATGACGTACAGGGTTGAACTTTTACCCAGTGGTGTACAATTCACCGTTGCTGAACAACAAACAATATTGGATGCAGCCATAGAGCAAGACATCCTATTCCCTAACCGATGCCAAGTAGGTGCCTGTGGTATGTGTCTCTGCCGATTAGTAAAAGGCGAAGTCTCATATCAACTTGAGCCTATGCTCACAGAGAAAGAGCAAGCAGAAGGTTGGGTCTTTGCATGCCAAGCATGCGCAACTACTGATTTAGTCCTTACCTTTGATGAGTAAGATGTAGAGGAAACAATGACCATTTCATGTACAGTAAAATCTATTGAACCCCTAGCGAGTAACACCTTTCGAGTGCTACTGCACCCAGAAACACCAGTAGACTTTAAAGCGGGTCAATACCTAATGGTCGTAATGGGTGAGAAGGACCGTCGTCCGTTCTCTATTGCTAGTAGTCCATGCCGTCATCAAGGTGAGCTTGAACTGCACATTGGCGCTGCCGAAGAAAACCTTTATGCCCTTGAGGTAGTTCAGCGTATGCAAAAGGCGTTAGCTGAAGATGGCCCTATTGATATTGATGCACCACATGGTGATGCTTTTCTTCAAGAAGGCGAGCGCTCCATTCTACTGATTGCTGGTGGCACTGGCTTTAGCTATGTGCGCTCTATTCTGGATCACTGCATCAGCCAAAATCTGAATAACGACATCTATCTATATTGGGGTGCACGTAATAAAGGGCAGCTTTATGCATTTGCTGAATTAGAGCAACTTCAAACTGAGCACAGCAACATCCATTTTGTTCCGGTAGTAGAAGATGATGAAGGCGTTTGGACTGGCAAGACTGGTAATGTTATCCAAGCAGTAATGGGTGACTTCGAAGACCTTTCTAATTATGACGTCTATATAGCAGGCCGCTTTGAGATGGCGGGCAGCGCAAGAGAGCAGTTTATCTATAATAAAAAGGCTCGTGTTGAGCAGATCTATTCAGATGCCTTTGCTTTTATCTAAATAGAAGCAAAAACAGACGAAAACAGCCCGCCATTTGTGCGGGTTGTTTGTTTTCTGAGCGGGCGAAAATAAAATGCGAAAAACTTCAAAAAAACGCTTGCCAGTGTGACGGAAGTCTCTATAATGCCGCCTCACTGACACGGCAGAGCGCACAACGCTTCAGCGGTGG
>BBSC01000018.1:0-37668 GCA_000830475.1 Vibrio ishigakensis
CCAATTTTCTCCTCTTTAAATAATTCTCCAAATACCAAATCAATAAACCAGCACTTTCCTGCGATTTAGTCATCTTTATCATATTAAATTCACAGACTTATCCACAATGCCTATTCTGTGGATAACTTGGTTGATAAAAAATTTTCTATCCTTAATTTAACGATCTTTTGTCAAGATCCTTTTTCAGAATAAAAATGACCGCTTATATAGCTATTGGTTTAAAGCCTTGAATTGACTGTGTTTGGGGGGCTTTTCTAAGATCCTATAGTTCAAATTTCAAGATCTCTTGTTACGCATTCTTTGATCTTTGTCATGAATTTAAACTGTGTTTAACTTTAGTGCATGCTTAATTGAGTTTGTGCCGGGAATCTTTTTCCACATTAGACTACCTATGCAGTGCAATTATCTGCTGAGATAGTGGGCAAAGCCTCTATAGATGGTTTTCATGTCCCAGAATTCCAGATAGATTCACTAGACTCACGCGTCTCGTGGTAGACCCTTTTGCACTATTCTGATCAGCCTTTCTTTTTTAGTAGATCGATTTGGTCTTTGTTGGTGCAAGCGCTCCAAAGCCTCATTGATGTGGGTATCTAATACTTCACCAAGACCAAGTTTAGACTCTAATGCCTCGATTGCATCATGGGAAAATGGGCCATTGCCAATGGCAATACTCAGATTCCTTAACCACTGTAGATAACCTATACGACGAATCGCAGAACCTTCGAAATTTTTGAGGAAAGTTTTCTCATCCCAAGAGAATAGATTTAGCAGTTTGCTATCGGTTAGTGCCTCTCTTCGATGGAAGTCTTCGATAGAGGTTAGACCGGCTGCGCGATTATGTGGACATACCAACTGGCAATCATCACAACCGTAGATACGGTTGCCCATAGCTTGGCTAAGCTCGGCATCAATCACACCATCATATTCGATGGTGAGGTATGAGATGCACTTTCTCGCATCAACCACACCCTCTTCTACTATGGCGCCGGTCGGACAGCTGGTCATGCAAGCGGTGCATTTTCCACAGTTGTCTTCGGCCGGTGTATCTACCGGAAGGGGTAAGCCTATCAGTATTTCTCCTAGGAAAAACCAAGAGCCTGCTTCTTTGTTGAGCAGAAGTGAATGTTTGCCTCTCCAACCAAGACCAGCTTTTTCAGCTAGAGGCCTTTCAAGGACAGGGGCAGAGTCTACAAAGGGGCGGTAGTTGAGAGCCTCAAATTCTGGATTAGATGCTATCTCTGCTTCAATTTGCTGACCTAGCTGTTTGAGCCTATTCCTCATCAGTTTGTGATAGTCGCGTCCAAGAGCGTAGCGACTAATGTAGGCTGTGGAGGTGTCTTCTAGATTGCTAGCAAAGCCCGCCTGAGGGGGAAGGTAATCGAGTCTCACGCTGATCACTCGCACTGCACCCGGATGCAATTCTTCTGGATGGATGCGTTTTTCGTGATTGCGCTCCATCCAACTCATTTCACCGTGATAGCCCTCATCTATCCAACGTTGCAGTCCTTGCTCGTGCAAGGATAGATCTGTGTCGGTAATTCCTACCTGTTGGAAACCCAACTCTTTACCCCAAACCTTAATTTTTTCGGCTAATTGACACAAATCCATAGGAACACTCAATAATAAGAATAAACTCACACCTAATTTAGGAGACGGAGTCTACCCAAAAACGCTGGGTTACTCGACAAAAGTCTTCTAATTGAGATAATGAACGACTGACATCAATAATAAGCATAGGCTTGCTAGAATCATGAGCCAGAAGACCTTTCAACTAAAAGACGAACTCGACACAATTAAACTGGGTACCCAGCTATCAAAACTGTGTTCACAGCAAACGACTATCTATCTACACGGTGACCTAGGTGCCGGTAAAACCACATTTAGCCGTGGCTTCATTCAGTCTTTGGGTCATCAAGGAAATGTAAAGAGCCCAACCTATACTCTAGTGGAGCCCTATGCCTTAGAGCCATGGCAGGTATATCACTTCGATCTTTATCGTCTAGCCGATCCAGAAGAGCTGGAGTTTATGGGGATTCGTGATTACTTCACCCCAGATGCTATCTGTTTGGTGGAATGGCCAGAAAAAGGTGAGGGCATGTTGCCTGAGCCTGATCTCGATATTGATATCCGTTATCAAGGTGAAGGGCGAGTGGCAACAATAAAGGCGAACAGTGAAGTGGGCAATCGCTTGGTAGAAAACTTGGAGTTAAGTTGAAAAAGAAGTTTTGGTGGGGGATCGTAGCGTTTTTCTTCTCGATGCTCTCCTCCGCAGTACATGCAAACGAAATCAAGGATATCAGGGTAAACACTTCTAAGAGTGAGACCCGCACGGTTATCGATCTCTCTGCATCAGCTGAGTACAGTTATTTCACACTGGCGACACCACATCGACTGGTCGTTGACCTTAAAAACACCAAAAATAGTGCTAAGTTGCCTAAGTCGGTAACTAAAAGCCCTATTTTGACCAAGATTCGAGAGAGCAGTCCACCGGACGGCTCTTCTTTTCGTTTGGTGTTTGAGCTGAAGTCCAACGTCTCACCAAAGCTGTTTAAGCTAAACCCAGGTGGTGGTTCCGGCCATCGTCTCGTTATTGACTTTCCGATCTCAGGTTCTGCATCAGCCAGTACGGCTGCGCCTGCACCGAGTAAACCTGTGACTGCTGTTAAGAGAGCTTCAAAGGCTAAGCGAGACGTCCTTATCGTGATCGACCCTGGTCATGGTGGTAAAGACCCAGGTTCAATAGGTCCCTCTAAGAAATATGAAAAGAACGTTACCCTTAGCGTGTCTAAGAAACTGGCCGCACGTTTAAATGCGACTCCAGGTGTGCGTGCACGTCTTACTCGCACCGGTGATTACTATGTGGGGTTAGATCAGCGCATCGCCATCGCCGATAAAGATCAAGCACATCTGTTTGTTTCTATCCACGCAGATGCCTTTACCTCTCCCCAGCCAAGAGGAGCATCGGTATTCTTCCTTAACGACCGCCGCACCAATACAGAAATTGCTCGCTGGGTTGAGAACCATGAGAGACAATCTGCGCGCTTGGGCGGAAATACAACCGTTACCCGAAATGATAGAAACGTAAATAAGACTCTGCTAGACCTGCAATTTACTAACTCTAAACGTGAGGGTGAGAAGCTAGCGACCGAGATCTTGGCTGAACTCAAGAAGATAGCAAGACTGCACAAGAGTAAACCTGCGGAGGCGAGCCTTGCAGTGTTACGTCAGCCACAGATACCATCGGTTCTGGTTGAGCTTGGCTTTATCTCCAACCCAACCGAAGAGCGCTTGTTATTCCAACGCTCATATCAAGATAAGCTAGCAGGCGCACTCACCAATGCGATAATGAAGTATATGAAGGCTAACCCGCCAGAGAATACTCATTTCGATAGCTCGACTCCAAGTGTTGGTGGCTCAGGTATTTATGTGGTGAAAAGCGGAGACTTTTTGTCTCGCATTGCCGCCAACCATGGTGTAACAGTTTCTGCAATTAAGCGTGCTAATAATCTTAAGAGCGATACGGTTCGAGTGGGGCAAAAACTGAAGATCCCATCATCCGGCTCTTCTTCAAACCTGAACACAGTTGAAACCCAGACCATCACTCACGTAGTTCGCTCGGGTGAGTTCCTCGGCAAAATAGCCAGCCGCTATAAGGTCTCTGTATCGGCGATTAAGCGTGAGAACAACCTTAGGTCAGATCAGGTTCGTGTAGGGCAGAAACTGAAAATCACGGTAGCGGTTAAGGATGCACCTATACGCAAACATAAGGTTCAGCGTGGTGAGTTCCTCGGTAAAATCGCTTCGAAATACGGGGTGAGCGTGAGCAGTATTCGCAGTGCAAACAACCTCCGCTCTGACGAACTGGCGATAGGACAAGTACTGATAATTCCAAATAAATGAGTGAGATAAGCATATTACCGGCCAGGCTGGCCAACCAGATAGCAGCAGGTGAGGTGGTAGAAAGGCCTGCCTCTGTAGTTAAAGAGCTGGTTGAAAACAGCATTGATGCAGGTGCCACCCGAATCGATATAGATATCGAAAAAGGAGGCAGCAAGCTTATCCGTGTGCGCGATAATGGCAAGGGCATAGCCAAAGATGAATTAGAGCTTGCCCTAAGTCGTCATGCCACCTCAAAGATCAAAACCTTGGATGACCTTGAAGCCATCTTAAGCCTTGGCTTTCGTGGTGAAGCGCTAGCCAGTATCAGCTCAGTTTCAAGACTGACACTCACCTCAAGAACGCCTACCCAAGAACAAGCCTGGTCTGCCTATTCTGAAGGGCGAGACATGAAGGTTAAGCTACAACCGACCGCGCACCCGGCGGGTTCGACGGTTGAAGTGCTAGACCTCTTCTTTAATACTCCAGCTCGTCGTAAGTTCCTGCGTACTGAGAAGACCGAGTTTTCTCATATTGAAGAATTGCTCAAACGCATCGCTCTGAGTCGTTTTGATATCACTATCAATCTTCGCCACAACGGCAAGATGATAAAGCAATATCGAGCAGCCAAAACTGAAGCGCAATGGGAGAAACGAGTTCAATCTGTATGTGGCGCTCAGTTTGCTCGTCATATGTTACGGGTTCAACTGGAGCATCAAGGGCTTAAGCTCAGCGGATGGATTACTACTCCTGAGGGCGCACGCCTGCAAAGCGACCTGCAATATTGCTACGTGAATGGTCGCATGATGAAAGACAAGCTTATCAATCATGCTATTAGGCAGAGCTATGAACTTACCCTGAGGCCTGAACAATACGCCGCGTATGTGCTGTTTATAGAAGTAGACCCGCATCAGGTGGATGTGAATGTTCACCCAGCCAAGCATGAGGTACGTTTTCATCAGGCGCGCTTGGTGCATGACTTTATTTATCAAGCATTGGTCGATGCGCTGGGACAAACCCAGCAAGCAGAGCAACCTCGTAGAGAGAGCGCTTATGCGGTGCCAGTGCCAGATGCGCCAGAGAAGCCTGAACAACCTCAAACTTGGTCAACCGAGCGCGGTGCAAGTCAGCCAACTACACAATATAGACAGGAGCGAGAAGCGAACGCTATTCGCCACGCCTCGTCCTACCCAAGCTCGGAAGGTCACACTCGCGTACAAGCGGTACATGAAACGCCAGTTTCAACAGCTAAACCGAGTATCAAGCCACAGCCTAAGCGTGAAGAACCAAAACAGGTCACCGCTGAAGAGACTCGTATCTATCAAGAACTCCTTACAGTTGAGCCTGAAATCGAGCGCCCGAAAGCGAGCAAGCTAGGCAAAGCCCTATCGATTGTGGATAAAAGATACCTGCTGGTACAAAGTGACGCAGGCCCAGCACTAGTGAACCTAGCCCGTGCAGAGGTACTCAAGCTGCAACTGCAGCTGAGCGTTGAAGAGCGCAATCTGGTTCCTCAGCCCTTGCTGATTCCACTGGCTCTTCGAGTAAATGAAGCCGAAGTGCAGAAACTTAAGCAATATTCCGCTATATTGCAGCGCTTCGCGATCCAGCTGATGTTCAAATCCAACGCTAAGGTTATGGTGATGGCAGTGCCACAGCCGCTGCGTAATCAAAACCTTCAGCACTTGTTTGCTTCCTTGCTGTTGCTGCTTCAAGGGGAGTCTCAGTTAGAGGCGCAAACCTTATCCAATTGGATAGCAGAGCAGTTGGCTGATGCAGACAAGGAATACAGCTTGTCTGAAGCGGTGCAGTTGATGTCTGAACTGGAGGGCGCATCTGCACAAAGGTTAGATTTGAACGATAATAGATTTATTCAAACCGTGGACTTCTCCACTCATATAAAAGCTTTTACAAATGAACGATAAATGGCCTCTGGCTATCTTTTTAATGGGACCGACCGCATCCGGCAAGACCGAACTTGCGATCCGTCTTCGACAAAGATTCCCAATAGAGTTGATAAGTGTGGATTCCGCTCTTATCTATAAGGGGATGGATATAGGTACAGCCAAGCCGAGTGCAAAAGAGCAGGCTGCTGCGCCACACCGCTTGATCGATATCCTAGACCCGAGCGAGTCCTATTCCGCGGCCGATTTTCGTCGTGATGCTCTTGCTCAGATGGAGGAGATTACAGCCCAAGGTAAGATCCCTATGCTGGTGGGTGGCACCATGCTCTATTACAAGGCATTACTTGAAGGCTTGTCACCGCTTCCTGCGGCCAATCCGGAGATCCGTGCCGAGATAGAGAAAGAGTCTAAAGAAAAGGCTGGCAGTCTCTGCATGATGAGCTTAGAGAGATAGACCCAGTATCGGCGGAGCGTATTCATCCCAATGATCCACAGCGACTGTCTAGAGCTTGAGGTGTATCGCATCTCAGGTAAATCTCTAACAGAGCTTACGGAGCAAAAGGGTGACCCAATTCCGTATCGTGTGAAGCAGTTTGCTATTGCGCCAAAAGAGCGTTCTGAACTGCATCGCCGTATCGAACTTCGCTATGAAAAAATGGTGGAAGCAGGCTTCGAACAAGAGGTGAAGGACCTATACCAACGTCCTGATTTACATGCAGATCTTCCATCGATCCGCTGTGTTGGTTATCGTCAAATGTGGGGCTACCTTGACGGGGAGTACAGCTTTGACGAAGCTATCTTTAAGGGAGTGTGCGCGACACGTCAACTAGCCAAGCGCCAGATTACCTGGCTTCGAAGCTGGAAAGACCTGACTTGGCTGGATAGTGAAAATATCGATCACGGGGTAGAAACCATCGCAAATGTCATAGCATCTGATTGAATTTGCTGTGTATAATAAGATCGTTTTGCACAAATAATATCTGGACACGGAACGTAACTTACTGCAGGTATTATTTTGATTTAGCTCGGATGCGTAAAAAGTACACTTATTGCTGTCGATTGCTAAAAATTACAACTACAAACCAAAAAGGAAAATAACAATGGCAAAGGGGCAATCTTTACAAGACCCATTTCTGAACGCACTGCGTCGTGAGCGCGTGCCAGTTTCAATTTATTTAGTCAATGGCATCAAACTGCAGGGTCAGATCGAGTCTTTCGATCAGTTCGTGATCCTGCTGAAAAACACTGTAAACCAAATGGTTTATAAGCATGCTATTTCGACTGTAGTTCCTGCACGCGCAGTTACTCACCACAGCAACAACGAGCGCGGTGATCGCCCTCAAGAGAAATCTGAAGATTAATTGAAAAAGATACAAAAAAACCAAAGGTTCTGTGTAAGGAGTTTATCGCTTGTTTGACCGGTATGAATCAGGTGAACAGGCGGTACTTGTTCATATCAACTTTACACAAGAAGGGGAGTGGGAAGACCTAGCTGAATTTGAGATGCTAGTATCTTCCGCGGGCGTGAACAACCTGCAAACCGTGACAGGCAGTCGACAATCACCTCATCCAAAATATTATGTTGGTGAAGGCAAGGCGCAGGAAATCTCTGATGTAGTTCAGCAGACCGGTGCCGAGATCGTCATCTTTAACCACGCCCTTTCTCCCGCTCAAGAGCGAAATCTAGAACAGTTGTGTAAATGTCGAGTTTTGGATCGAACAGGTTTGATCCTAGACATCTTTGCACAGCGTGCGAGAACCCATGAGGGTAAGCTTCAGGTTGAGCTGGCGCAGTTGCGTCACATCTCTACTCGATTGATTCGAGGCTGGACCCACCTTGAAAGACAGAAGGGTGGTATTGGTCTTCGCGGACCGGGTGAAACCCAGCTTGAGACTGACCGACGCTTACTACGAGATCGAATCAAAGCCATCTTACGTCGCCTAGAGCGAGTTGCAAAACAGCGTGAGCAAGGCCGTCGAGCTCGTAAACGTGCTGAGATTCCTACACTTTCGCTGGTGGGTTATACCAATGCCGGTAAATCGACCCTATTCAACCGCATTACTGAGGCAAGTGTGTATGCGGCTGACCAATTATTTGCAACTCTTGACCCTACACTGCGTAAGATAGAGTTAGACGATGTTGGTTTGGCGATTTTGGCTGACACCGTTGGTTTTATTCGACATCTTCCCCATGACCTAGTTGCTGCATTTAAGGCTACCCTGCAAGAAACGCAGGAAGCTGACATCTTGTTACATGTCATAGATGCGAGCGATGAGCGTTTTAGGGAGAATATCCATGCTGTAGACGTTGTGCTTGAAGAGATTGATGCTCATGAGATCCCAACTCTATTAGTAATGAATAAGATCGATAACCTTGAGGGTGCTACTCCTCGCATCGAATATGATGATGAGAATAAGCCTGTCAGGGTCTGGGTATCTGCTATGGAAGGTCAGGGCATAGAACTCTTGTTCCAAGCTTTGACTGAACGCTTAGCGAGTCAAATGGTCGAATACAAATTATGTATTCCTCCTCGTTTTCAGGGAAGATTACGAAGTGTGTTATTCAACATGAAATCGATTCGCCAAGAAGAGTATGATACCGAAGGTAACTTGTTGATTGATATCAGAATGCAACAGGCTGATTGGGCTAGGTTGCAAAAGAGAGAAGAAGTGGAGTTGGACGACTTTATCGTCGTTTAAAAGACTGCTACTTTATAACGTCATATCTAGTGATGGAGTTTTCTAATGGCGTGGAACGAGCTGGAAATAACAACGGAAACAATGGCCGTGATAATGATCCTTGGGGAAACAATGATCGCGGAAACCAAAACTCTGGAGGTCGCAATCAAGGACCACCGGATTTGGATGAAGTATTTAACAAACTGAGCCAAAAACTCGGTGGTAAGTTCGGTGGTGGCAAACGCGGTGGCGGGTCATCAATGGGCGGCGGTGGCGCAATCGGATTTGGCCTTATCGCAGTTATCGCAGTTTTTGTTTGGTTTGCATCTGGCTTCTACACAGTAGCGAAGCCGAGCGTGGTGTGGTTCTGCGTCTGGGTAAATACGACCGTCAGGTTGATCCAGGTCTGAACTGGCGTCCGCGCTTTATTGATGAAGTGACCACTGTAAACGTTCAAGCGATTCGTGCTCTACAGGCATCTGGTCTGATGCTGACTAAAGACGAAAACGTAGTAACGGTACAGATGGGCGTTCAATACCGAGTGTCTGACCCGTACAAATACCTTTATCGTGTAACTAACGCAGATGACAGTTTGCGTCAGGCTACTGACTCTGCTCTACGTGCGGTAATCGGTGACTCATTGATGGATAGCATCCTGACCAGTGGTCGTCAGCAAATCCGTCAAAGCACTCAAGAAACACTTAACCGCATCATCGACAGTTACGACATGGGTATCCTAATCGTAGACGTGAACTTCCAGTCTGCTCGTCCACCTGAGCAGGTTAAAGATTCATTCGATGACGCAATCGCAGCGCGAGAGGATGAAGAGCGTTTCATCCGTGAAGCTGAGGCATATAAGAACGAAATCTTGCCGAAAGCGACAGGTCGTGCAGAGCGTCTGAAGAAGGAAGCTCTTGGTTATAGCGAACGTACTGTTAATGAAGCCTTTGGTCAGGTTGCTCAGTTCGAGAAACTGCTACCTGAATACCAAGCAGCTCCTGAAGTAACGCGTAATCGCCTATACCTAGACACTATGGAAGAGGTTTACTCGAATACGTCTAAGGTTCTTATCGACTCTGAGTCGAGCGGTAACCTACTGTATCTTCCAATCGACAAGCTAGCAGGCCAAGAGAGCGGTTCAACCAAGCGTTCGACTCGTTCAACCTCAGCCTATGACCAGATTGAGTTAGAGCCAGAGACGCCAATTACTCCGTCTCAAAGCCAGACTCGTCCAACTACTACTCGTCAAGGGAGAAACTAAGAATGCGTAAGTTGATGATCCCAGTATTGGTAGTGACGCTTGCACTAATGCTGATGTCAGTATTTGTAATTCCAGAGGGCGAGCGTGGTATCGTAGTTCGATTCGGTCGAATCTTGAAGGACAACACAGATATGTCTCGTATCTACGAGCCGGGTCTGCACTTCAAGATGCCTCTGTTCGATAACGTTAAACGCCTAGATGCGCGTATCCAAACTATGGATGGCCGTGCTGACCGTTTCGTAACCTCAGAGAAAAAAGACGTAATCATCGATTCGTACGTGAAATGGCGTATCGAAGACTTCGGTCAATACTACCTAGCTACAGGTGGTGGTAACGCTCTAACGGCTCAGGCTCTACTTGAGCGTAAGGTTACCGACGTGCTTCGTGCAGAAATCGGTTCGCGTGAAATCAAGCAAATCGTTTCTGGTCCACGTAACGACGATGTACTACCTGATGAATCAGAGCTAGACGAAACCGTTTCTGAAGCGGCGCGTCAGGCTGTAGAGATTGACGGTGAGCGTGATAAGATCATGTCAGTAGTACTAGACGATACTCGTCAGAGCGCTATGGATGACTTGGGTGTTCGCGTTGTTGACTTCCGAATGAAGAAGATCAACCTACCGGATGAAATCTCTGAGTCTATTTACCGCCGTATGCGTGCCGAGCGTGAATCGGTTGCTCGTAAGCACCGTTCTCAAGGTCGTGAGAAGGCCGAAGTTATCCGCGCACAAGCTGAGCTAGAGGTAGCGACGGTTCTTGCTGAAGCAGACAGAACTGCTCGAGTTACCCGAGGTGACGCTGACGCACGTGCTGCTAAGATCTATGCGGACTCTTATAACAAAGACCCAGAGTTCTTCAGCTTCATCCGTTCACTACGTGCGTATGAGAAATCATTTGCTGAGAAAGGGACATCATGGTTCTCGATCCTAAGAGCGATTTCTTCCGCTTCATGAACGACTCTTCAGGCAAAGCTCCAGCAGCTAAATAATCCTGAACACAAAATCAGAAAAGGACTCCAGTTAGAGTCCTTTTTTATGCCTTGGGTTTATACCATCATGGTGATGATGACTACGCCTGCGACGACTAGGCATCCGCCAATTCGTCTTAGTTTAGTATCTGGCTGAGCGCTGAGCTGGGCTATCATCTGGCGCCAACCATTGGGCGCGATAAGCGGACCAATTCCCTCAAAAAACAATACTAAGCCGATGGCAAGCCATATGGATTCAGACATTTGCGTTCCACTTTTTCTATTGATAACAGCAGTGTACCAATCCTAGTTTATGAACGGAAACCGAACAGCAGACATAAAAAACCGCTTCAGGAGCGAAGCGGTTTATAGGGTGTCGGGGGACGAATTTATTTTATGCGGCTACGGCTTCTTTTTGGCCCAGTGCGCGAAGGGTTTCCATCGTCTCTGCATAGGTGCCTTCTTTACCAAATAGACCAGCCGTGCTAGGATGAAGTATTCAACCTTGTCACCCAGTCTTTCGATAACGTCAGGGCTGATGGCACCGTCGATAGCGATCTTGGTGTTAGTGCCCTGCTTTTCGATCATCTCGATGATGCGCTCAATACGATTGAAGGCATTTGGAATAAACTTCTGACCTGCAAAGCCAGGGTTTACAGACATCACTAGGATTACGTCTGTTACATCTAGAACATCTTCGATAGCACTTAGTGGTGTACCTGGGTTGATAGCCAGACCTGACTGAATACTTTTAGCTTGGATATTGCCTAGGGTACGGTGCAGGTGCGGCGGCGCCTCAGCGTGGATATACATCAGCTTTGGACCAAGGGCTGCGAACAGGTCGATGAATTGGTCTGGGTTAGATAACATTAGGTGCACATCGTAGTCGATATCGGTAAGGTCGCGGATCGCCTTGATATCTTCTGGACCTAACGCAAAGTTAGGTACAAAGTGACCGTCCATCACGTCGATATGTAGCATGTCTACATTGGCTTTCTCTAGCTCTTTAAGCTCAGTCGCTAGCTTAGAGAAATCTACACACATCATTGAAGGGCAGAACTTGCTCATGGTGATTACTCCTCTAGTGCCGCAATCATGTTGATGCGATTTTGGTGACGACCACCTTCGAATTCAGCTGAGAGCCAGCTGTCGATGATCATCTTCGCTAGCTCAATACCGATAACGCGAGAACCGAAGGCTAGGATGTTGGTGTTGTTGTGCTCTTTAGATAGCTGAGCCGTGTAAGGGTCGCTACATACCACAGCGCGGATGCCTTTCACCTTGTTAGCGGTCAGAGAGATACCAACGCCAGTACCACAGATCAGAATACCTTGGTCCGCATCACCGCTTGTAACAGCTTGCGCTACCGCTTGGCCGTACTTTGGATAGTCAGTACGTTCAGTAGAGTGAGTACCAAAATCTTCTACCTCGATACCTTTCTCTTGTAAGTGTTTGATTACTAGATCTTTATGTTCAATACCAACGTGGTCACAGCCAATAGCAATTTTCATATTCTCGTCTCGAACGGTGTGAATTTACGGCTAAGTTTACAAAATAAATCACAACTGTAAACCATAAAAAATCTAGTAATTAATACGAAAAATCATAAGTTGTTGTTTTTGTTAACTTAAAAATTTTACAGAAAAAATCACAAATATAAAAAAGTCACGGAAAGTTTAATTTTGTGATCTATAACCAAGATGAATCTAAAATTTATTGTTACTTTGAAAAACAGATAAACGAGAAACAAACAGGTAATAGGTTGTTATGTCTTACGCAATGATTGCTGAAGAGCTAGTGGGCTTCTTAGGCGGGAAAGAAAACATAGTATCCGTCGCACACTGTGCGACACGCTTACGTGTCATGGTTGCCGATGAAGAAAAAATAAACAAAGACGGCATCGAAGACACAGAAAAGGTTAAAGGCGCGTTCTTTAACAGCGGCCAGTACCAGATCATCTTTGGTACTGGCACGGTAAACCGAGTGTTTGAGGCTGTGGAGAGCTTGAATCTTTCGACCTCAAGTAAATCAGAAATCAAAGAAGTGGCGAATCAACAAGGTACTGCTCTGCAACGTGCTATCCGTACCTTCAGTGATGTGTTTGTTCCTCTTATCCCGGCGCTAGTAGCAACCGGTCTATTCATGGGCCTTCGCGGTCTGGTGACTCGCCCTGAAGTGTTAGCGCTGTTTGGCTTGACCCCAGAATCGATACCAGCAAACTTCATCCTTTATACCCAAATTCTGACTGATACCGCATTCATCTTCTTGCCAGCTATGGTGCTTGGTCTGCAAGCCGAGTGTTTGGTGGTACGCCTTTGATAGGCTTGGTCCTAGGTTTGATGCTGGTATCTCCGGCACTGCCAAACGCATGGGCGGTTGGTTTTGGTGATGCTGACCCACTGATGTTCTTTGGCTTTATCCCTGTATTGGGCTACCAAGGCTCAGTGATCCCAGCCTTCATCGCAGGTTTCTTGACCGCTAAACTTGAGCGTCGTATTCGCTCTATCATGCCTGAAGCCTTTGACTTGGTGATGACCCCGTTCCTGACCCTACTTATCATGAGTGCGGTTGCGCTACTGGCAGTTGGTCCTCTATTCCACATGGTAGAAGTAACCATGGTAGAGACCACTAAATACTTGCTTGAGCTACCGTTCGGTCTAAGTGGTCTATTCATTGGTTTTGTGTGGGACCTAATCGTAATCACGGGTGTTCACCACGTATTTAACCTGCTTGAGATTCAGCTTCTAGCTAACGAAGGCAGCAACGTATTCAACGCTTTGATCACTGGTGCTATCTCAGCTCAAGGTGCAGCCTGTCTTGCAGTAGGTATGAAGACCAAGAGCAAGAAGCTTAAGGCTCTTTGTTATCCGTCAACCTTCTCTGCGTTCCTAGGTATTATTGAGCCAGCTGTATTTGGTGTGAACCTTCGCTACTACCGTCCATTCGTATTCGCTCTTATTGGTGGTGCAGCAGGTGGTTTTGTTGCTCAAATCCTTGGCCTAGCCGCGAGTGGAATGGCGGTAACGGTTCTTCCTGGAGCTCTGCTTTATCTTGATGGTCAGTTGATGTCTTACTTCCTAGTACACGCAGTGAGCTGTAGTGTGGCATTCATGTTGACTTACTCATTCGGCTTCTCTGACAAGATGCTAGACAAGAAATAATAAAAGAATAATTAAGGGCCCTCGCACACGAGGGTCTTGGAGTTTGAGATATGTTATCTGCTGACCAAATCTACATTAACAACGTTCTGGCTAAGTCTTTAAATCAAAAAGACACCTATGATCCTTACCGTCCGCTGTGGCACTTCTCACCCCAGTTTGGACTGCTGAATGACCCCAATGGATTGGCTCACTTTAATGGTGAGTTTCATCTTTTCTATCAGTGGAACCCGCTAGCTTGTGAGCATGGAGCAAAGGCGTGGGGACATGCTACCAGTAAAGACCTGCTTTCATGGCAACATCGACCTTTGGCTCTTGCTCCGACTGAAGACTTTGAAACTCACGGCTGCTACTCGGGCTCCGCTATCGAAGTGGATGGTGCGCTTGAGCTTTTCTATACCGGCAACGTGAAATTTGAAAGTGGTGGTCGCACTGCCTATCAGTGCCGTGCAACTCTAGAGTCAGATTCACAGGTCGAGAAAAAAGGGATAGTCCTTGAATTACCTTCTGGCTATAGCGGCCATGTGCGTGACCCTAAGGTTTGGAAGCACGCTGACCACTATTACATGGTACTGGGTGCTGAAGACCTCGACTACAAAGGTAAGGTCATCGCCTATCGCTCCACTGATCTAAACAATTGGCAGCTAGTTGGCGAGGTATTTGGTGATGGTCTAAATGGTTTGCATTCAGATGATTTCATGCTCGAATGCCCAGACCTTTTCCCTCTGCAAGATCAGCATGTGCTAGTGAGCTGTCCTAAAAACTGGATTGATGTGGATGGCCGTAAGGTAGAGACCTTTGATGTGACATATCACTTGGGTGATTTTGACTATCAAACCGGTAGCTTCGAGCACGGTGAAGGCACATTGATGGACCATGGCTTTGACTTCTATGCGCCGCAAACCTTTGAAGATGACGCAGGGCGTCGCATCTTGTTTAGTTGGATGGGCAAACCTGATGAGTTTGAACCTTATCAACCAACTATTGCCCATGGTTGGATTCACCAAATGACCTGCGCCCGTGAACTCATCATCCAAGATGGCAAGTTAAAGCAGTTGCCTGTTGCAGAGATCAAGCAGATGCGAGCTGAGGCGAAAGAGGTTTCTGGTAGTCAGGTCGTTTTATCTGGTGTGTCATCTGAACTTGAACTGAACGAGCTTTTAGGTAAACAGCTGAGCATCAAGGTATCTGCAGATCTTGAGATCCTAGTTGATGGCAATGGTTTGACTACCCATAGACGTAACCTAAAAACAGGCGAAACTCAGAGCTTGGTTTGGCAGGGTGAGGTAGAACAACTGCAACTGCTTCGTGATGCTTCATCTATCGAGGTTTTCATCAACCAAGGCGAAGGCGTAGCAACATCGCGCTTCTTCGAGACAGAGCAAGATGCTGAGTATGTGGGCGGCTTCAAGCTAGAGTCTAATTCTTCGTTGAGCGGTCAGTTCTGGCAACTGCACGCACCGCAGTCATGACGGCAGGGAGAGCTATATGTATACTAATGCGATTGACTCACCAGAAATGATACTGTCAGTGGATCTCAATCAAGTAATTCCTAACATTCGTATGCGCATGCCATCGCTCACTCGCACTGAGCAGTCCATCGCAGAGAATTTTCTTAAGCCACACTTCTTGCAAAAAAGCACCTCTATCAAAGAGGTGGCTGAGCGACTAGGCGTGTCTACGGCGCTCATCGTTAAGGTTTCTAAGAAGCTTGGCTTTAGTGGCTTTAAGCAACTTAAAGATGCGCTCAATGCTCAGCACGGTTCGGATACCTACCTGCCGAGCGAGCAACTGCTACCTGATGATTCGTGTAATGAGATCGTGAGTAAGGTACTGCAGAATTCCATCAGTGCGCTGACCGAGATCCTGAACTTTGTCGATGCCAACATGGTGAGTGCGGCGGCAGATGCGCTGATCAATGCCAAGAACATCGAACTGTATGCGGTGGGTGGTTCCACCATCATTTGTGAGGACCTGCAACATAAGCTGCTTCGTTTCGGTATCCGCGCCAACGTACCAAAAGACAGACACTTGATGTTGATGTCGGCTAGCGTGCTGGATGAACAAGATGTGGTACTAGTTGTCTCTCACTCAGGTCAGACCGTTGATCTCATGGATGCGGTACGTGTAGCGAAACAGTCGGGCGCGACCATAGTCTCCATCACCAATAACTATCACGCTGAGCTGTCCCAGTTATCTGACTGCCATTGTTTGCTCCGGCATCGCCAGAGCCTCTGCTTGGCAAGAACGGCATTGCTCGCTTGGTGAAGCTCGCCATTATCGACAGCCTATATGCGGTTGTTGCGAGCAAGATCCCAGAGCGGGTAAAAGATAACCTCGATAAAACTACCAACGCGGTTTCACTGCTGCACAGGTAGGCTATCAACAGAGTTGGTGGGTAGACCCATTATTGGAGCGAACCCGCCACTTCTTTTTCATGAAACACCGAATTACATTTGTGATTAAAAAATGACTGCAAGAGATTTAATTCGGTGCTAGAATCCTTTTTTAACTATCAATCAGAACGGAAAGATGGGAAATAACGTAGTTGTTTTAGGCACCCAGTGGGGTGACGAAGGTAAAGGTAAAATCGTTGACCTTTTAACTGAAGATGCAAAATATGTGGTTCGCTACCAAGCGGTCACAATGCAGGCCACACTCTAGTTATTGACGGTGAAAAAACCGTTCTCCACTTAATTCCATCAGGTATCCTACGTGATAACGTGAAATGCGTTATCGGTAACGGCGTAGTACTATCTCCTGAAGCTCTACTGAAAGAAATGAAGCCTCTTGAAGAGCGCGGTATTCCAGTACGTGAGCGTCTATTCGTTTCAGAAGCTTGTCCTCTAATTCTTCCATACCACATCGCTGTAGACCAAGCGCGTGAAATCGCTCGTGGTAAGAAAGCAATTGGTACGACTGGTCGTGGTATCGGTCCAGCTTACGAAGATAAGGTAGCTCGTCGCGGTCTTCGCGTTGGTGACCTGTTCGACAAGCAAGCTTTCGCTGAGAAACTAAAAGAAGTGATGGAATACCATAACTTCCAACTAGAGCATTTCTACAAAGCTGACACTGTTAGCTATGAAGATGTACTTGAAGAGTGCATGGGTTACGCTGACCTACTAACTTCTATGGTTATGGACGTAACTGATGAGCTAGACGCAGCACGTAAGCGCGGCGACAAGATCATGTTCGAAGGTGCTCAAGGCACGCTACTAGATATCGACCACGGTACTTACCCGTACGTAACCTCTTCTAACACAACTGCTGGTGGTGTTGCTGCAGGTTCTGGTTTCGGTCCTCGCCACGTTGGTTACATCCTTGGCATTACTAAGGCTTACTGTACTCGCGTAGGTTCAGGTCCATTCCCAACCGAGCTATATGACGGTCTAGACAAGCAAGACCCTGTAGGTAAACACCTAGGTGATGTTGGCCACGAGTTCGGCGCAACCACTGGTCGTCTACGTCGTACAGGTTGGTTCGATGCTGTAGCTATGCGTCGCGCAATCCAAATCAACTCTCTATCTGGTATGTGTCTAACTAAGCTAGACGTACTAGACGGTCTGAAAGAAATCAAGATCTGTACTGGCTACAAGATGGCTGACGGTACTGTTCTAGAAGTATCTCCAATGGCTGCTGAAGCGTTTGAAGAAGCGACGCCAATCTACGAAACAGTTCCAGGTTGGTCTGAGACTACCTTCGGTGCTACGTCTATCGATGGTCTGCCACAAGCAGCTCTAGATTACATTAAGCGTCTTGAAGAGCTAACTGGTGTGCCAATCGACATCATCTCTACCGGTCCTGACCGTAACGAGACTATCATCAAGGTTCACCCATTTAACTCTTAATCCAGTTAAGTGATGAATTAAAAAACCGGCTTCTCAGCCGGTTTTTGTTTCTATAGGATCTTGTGAGGACCGAAGCACTCGTAGTGGATCTGCGATGGTGCAAAGCCTAGTTCAGTTAGTTGCTTGGCAACGGTCTGCATAAATGGCACAGGACCACAGAAGTAAACCTCAGCATCGCGTGGAAGCTGGGTTTCAGATAGCTTGTTGAGGTCGATAAGCCCTTGATACTGATAATCTTCTGCTGGTACATCCTGCGTCGTTGGATTGTTGTACCAAGTGGCGTATTGGAAATCATCACGAGACTGACACAGAGATTGAGCCTGCTCTTTGAAGGCGTGCTGCTGACCATTCTCAGCTGCGTGCAGCCAAGTCGCCGGTATCTCTTTATCTTGCAGGGTTTCTAGCATAGATAGCATTGGAGTTAGACCAACACCGGCAGAGATAAGTACAACGGGTTTTTCACTTTCTTGGTTTAGGAAGAAGTCACCAGCAGGTGGAGCCAGTTTTACTTTTGCGCCAACAGTTAGCGCGTCGTGCAGATGGTTCGACACTAAACCACCGTTTTCACGCTTAACTGAGATGCGATAGGTTTCGCCATTTGGTTTGGCTGATAAGCTGTATTGGCGAATCTCTTGATGTTCAAACTCGTCGTTGTCAAAATAGATGCCAAGATACTGTCCTGGATTAAAATCTACCACAGGCTTTCCATCACATGGCTTGAATACAAAGCTGGTGATCACGGAGCTCTCTTGTTGTTTTGAGATAACCTCGAACTCTCTCAGTCCACGCCAACCGCCGTTTGCTGATTCGATTTCTTGATAGATTTGTTCTTCTCGGTTGATAAAGATGTTTGCCAGTAGACCATAGGCTTCACCCCATGCGTCTAGCACCTCTTGCCCTGGAGATAGCAATTCATCAATAGTGCCCAGTAGGTGGCCACCTACGATCTGATACTGCTCTGCGGTGATCATAAAGCTGGTGTGCTTGTGTGCGATCTTCTCTACCACAGGAAGCAGGGCTTCTAGGTTTTCGATATTGGCAGCGTAGCCACAGATAGCGTTAAACAGAGCTTCTCGCTGGTCACCATTGCGCTGGTTGCTCATGTTGAAGATGTCTTTGAGCTCTGGGTTGTGAGAGAACATGCGCTCATAGAAGTGAGCAGTTAGTGCTGGGCCAGTCTGAGCAACAACGGGTGCCGTCGCCTTCACGATATCAATAGTAGATTGAGATAGCATAAGGTGTATCCATTTAAGTTGTATTTATAATGCAACTTTATTGTTTTATAATATGTATCCTAAAGTCAACAAAAGAATTACAATTGTGTTGATAAGGGAGAGAATAGATGCAAATAACCAGTTTTACCGATTATGCGATTCGTACGCTGATCTACTTGGCTACCTTGAAAGAAGGGGAGCTGACCAATATCACGCAAGTGAGTGAGGTTTTCGATATCTCACGCAACCATATGGTTAAGATAGTGAACAAGCTTGGTCAAAAGGGCTTTATCGAGACCATACGTGGCAAGAATGGCGGTATCCGCCTAAAGACACCAGCGAGTAAGATAAACATCGGCAGTGTGATCAGAGAGCTAGAACCTCTACAGGTGATCAACTGCTCTCCTGAGTTTTGTCATATCACCCCAGCATGCCGTCTAAAGTCTTATCTGCACAATGCTAAAGAGGCGTTTCTAGCCGAGCTAGATAAGTGTCATCTGGATGAGCTGTTGGACGACAACAGCGAGCTATTAATCTTGCTCTCCAAACCCTGACGCTAAATCAAATTAATCATTAATTTTTAAAGCATTTTTCCCTTGTCGGCAGTTACTGGAATATACTAAAAGCAACTGCTCTCACCTAACGAGTTCATTCATGTCTGAATCTTTCGAACGCGATCCTCACGCTAAGCGTGAAGCTGAAAACTACGCCAATCCTGTGCCAAGTAGGGAGTTCATCTTAGACTTCCTACAAAAGGCCGGTGCTCCTATGAATCGTAATGACCTGTTTAAGGCTCTCGAGCTGAAAGGAGAGGAGCAATATGAGGGTTTAAGGCGTCGCCTCAATGCTATGCTTCGCGATGGACAACTAGTGTTTACTAGGCGTCAGTGCTTCGCGGTGCCTGAAAAGCTAGAGATGATCAAAGGTCATGTTATCGGTCATAAAGATGGTTATGGCTGGGTACGCCCTGAGGCGTGATCGGTAAAGACAAAGATTTGGTACTGCCTTTTCACCAGATGCGCGGCATCATCCATGGCGACTACGTTCTAGTGCAAGAATCTGGAACTGATAAGCGTGGCCGCAAAGAGGCACGCATCGTTCGTGTATTGGAAGAGCGCAGCATGCAGATTGTCGGTCGCTTTTTCCTTGAATTTGGTCATGCCTATGTAGTGCTGATGACTCGCGTATCCATCACGATATCCTTATCCCTGAGGCGCATAGAGCAGGCGCACGCATGGGTAATGTGGTGGTTATTGAAATCACAGACCGTGGCACACGCTCTCGTGGCATGACGGGCAAGGTGGTTGAAGTACTAGGTGAAAACCTTGCTCCAGGTATGGAAACTCAAATCGCTATCCGAACCCATCAGATCCCGAACGAGTGGCCTGAAGAGGTGACCAAGCAGATCTCTAGCCTTGGTGAAGAGGTGCCAGAAGAGGCAAAAGAGGGGCGTGTCGATCTGCGTGATCTACCTCTGGTGACCATAGATGGTGAAGATGCTCGAGATTTCGATGATGCGGTTTTCTGTGAGCGTAAGAAGAGTGGAGGTTGGCGCCTATGGGTAGCCATTGCCGATGTCAGTTATTACGTTCGCCCTGATTCTGCCCTCGACAAAGAAGCTATTAATCGTGGTAACTCTGTGTATTTCCCATCTCAGGTAGTGCCTATGCTACCTGAGGTTCTATCAAACGGTTTGTGCTCGCTAAACCCTCAGGTTGACCGCCTGTGTATGGTGTGTGAGATGACGGTTTCTGAGACAGGTAAACTGTCTGGCTACAAGCACTATGAAGCGGTAATGAACTCTCATGCTCGTCTTACCTATACCAAGGTGAACGATATCCTAAATGGTGATCAGGAACTTACCGAGCGCTATGAGCCTCTGGTTCCTCACCTACAGGAACTGCACAACATGTATCAGGTGCTCAAGGGTGCACGTGATAATCGCGGTGCTATCGAGTTTGAAACCGTTGAAACCAAGTTCATCTTCAACTCTGAGCGCAAGATCGACCGTATCGAGCCAGTGGTGCGCAACGATGCCCACAAGTTGATTGAAGAGTGCATGATATTGGCGAATATCGCCTCGGCATCTCTAGTAGAGAAACTAAAAGAGCCTGCGCTGTATCGTATCCATGAAACTCCGGGTGAAGAGCGTCTAACAGGCTTTAAAGACTTCTTGGGTGAGCTAGGTCTATTCCTGAACGGTGGTCTTGAACCATCGCCTACTGACTACGCCGCACTGATGCATCAGGTGCGTGAGCGTCCGGATAAAGAACTTATTCAGACCATGTTGCTACGCTCCATGAAGCAAGCTGTGTATAATCCCGACAACGTTGGCCACTTCGGCTTGGCATTGAAGCGCTACGCGCACTTTACCTCGCCAATTCGTCGCTATCCAGACCTGCTTCTGCACCGTGCAATCAAGTATCTGATTGCCAAAAAAGAAGGTCGTAACAAAGATAGATGGACACCAACCGGTGGATTCCACTATTCGTTCGATGATATGGACGTATACGGCGAGCAGTGCTCTATGACCGAGCGCCGTGCTGATGATGCGACCCGTGAGGTTGCGGACTGGCTCAAGTGTGAGTACATGCAAGACCATGTGGGTGAAGAGCTTGACGGCGTGATCGCAAATGTTACTGCATTCGGTTTCTTCGTTCGCCTGAGCGATCTGCACATCGACGGTTTAGTGCATATTTCATCACTAGCAAACGACTACTATCGCTACGATGCCATAGGTCAGCGCTTGGTGGGTGAGAGCTCTGGACAGATCTACCGACTAGGCGATCAAGTGAAGGTTAAGGTGCTCTCAGTAAACCTTAACGACAAACAGATCGACTTTGAGCTAGTGGGCAGTCAACGCGCTCCAAGAGGCAAGGGTAAAACCGCAAAACAGCGCCTAGTGGAAGAAGCGAAGAAACAAGCTCGCGGCAAAGGCATGAAAGCCAAGGCTATGGTTGAGCCAACTGTGCGTCCTGATGGAAGCACAGAACAACCAAAGAAGGGTAAGAAGTCCAAAGCGCAAAAGGCGAGAAAGAGTAAGGCTCGAGTCAACAAGAACAAGTCTCGTGGCAAGAAGAAATAAGAGATCAGATTAATGAGTAACGAATTTATTTATGGCATCCACGCGGTAAAAGCAGTGCTTGAAAAAGACCCAGCACGCTTTATCGAAGCCTATGTATTGAAAGGTCGTCAGGATGATCGCCTAATGCCACTTTTGGAGCAGTTGCAGAACTTTGGTGTCTCTATCCAACAGATGGGTCGTAAGACACTGGATGATAAAGCTAAAGGCGCTAACCATCAGGGTATCATTGCGCGCGTTAAGCCTGCCAAGGCTCTAAATGAGAACGACCTGGATGACATCCTTGCTCAGCATGAAACGCCGCTACTTCTAATCCTAGATGGCGTGACTGACCCGCATAACCTGGGTGCTTGTCTGCGTAACTCAGATGCGGCAGGCGTTGCAGCGGTTATCGTGCCAAAAGACAAGTCAGCGCCTCTTACAGCAACCGTAAGTAAGGTAGCGTGTGGTGCCGCGGAAACCGTACCTCTAGTGCGTGTGACCAACCTTGCTCGTACTATGCGCCACCTGCAAGACAAAGGCATATGGATTGTAGGTACTGCCGGTGAAGCGACCCATGACATCTATCACAGCAAGCTAAATGGTCCTTTGGCTATCGTGATGGGTGCAGAGGGTGACGGCATGCGCCGCCTGACGCGTGAGACCTGTGACGACCTGATTAAGATCCTATGGCGGGTTCAGTATCAAGCCTGAACGTATCAGTGGCCTCTGGCATCTGCCTGTTTGAGGCGGTGCGTCAGCGTCAGGGCTAATTGAGACCGACTCTAGGTTAACTCAATAATCCATATGATAAGGTAGGAGCTTCGGCTCCTATTTTTGTATCAAGGATTTATTTTTTATTGGATGTTTTTCAGGCCCTTCACTCTCACCGCTCTATTCGTAAATACAAAGACCAAGCTATTCCAGAGGATGTACTAAACGAGGTGTTAGAGGCAGGCATCAGAGCCTCATCGTCGGGAAATATGCAGTCTTACTCCATCATAGTTACTAAAGATGAAAAGCTAAGACAGGCGCTATACGAGCCTCATATGCAGCAGTCTATGGTGGTAGAGGCTCCGGTGTTACTGACTTTCTGTGCAGACTTCAGGCGCATGCGTAAATGGCTGGCGCAAAGCGGCGCACCTATGAACTTTGATAACTTCATGAGCTTTATGATCTCGCTATCGATGCCACCTTGGTGTCGCAGAATGTGGCTATTGCGGCTGAAGCGAAAGGGTTAGGGCTTTGCTATATGGGCTCTACCTTGGCCAACTGTGACCAAATAGGTGAGCTACTCGAGTTGCCAGAGGGAGTGGTGCCAGTGGTGGGCTACTCTCTCGGTTATGCAGACGAGAACCCAGAGGTGCGTGACCGCCTTCCTATATCTGGGCTGATTCACCAAGAGGTGTATCAAGACCATAGCGAGCAAGAAATTGCAGACATATATCAAGAGCGAGAAACGGCAGGATGGCAACGATACATGTCATTCCCTGAGCTAAAGCAGATGATAGAAGAGTCAGGGGTAGAGAATCTGGCTCAGGTTTATACCAAGCTTAAGTACACCAAAGAATCCCATATCGAGTTCTCACAAACTGTTCTCAACTACCTAAAGAAACAAGGGTTTATGAATCAATAAACCTAGTTTTTAAGCATCATCTAAGGACATGATTTATATCTGTTTTTAAGTGGTGCTTTTTTGCTTGATCTTACTGCCTGCTTTCTGTACTATTTGCCGTCCTTAAAACTCGGTCATTTATCTTTAGTTCCTTGCTTCCTCTGGACGACCGAGCCATTCGTGGAAGCTAATAATCCGTAAGGAGCAACAAATGCGTCATTACGAAATCGTATTCATGGTGCACCCTGATCAAAGCGAGCAAGTTGCTGGCATGATCGAGCGTTACACTGGTTCTATCACTGAAGCTGGCGGTACTATCCACCGTCTAGAAGACTGGGGTCGTCGTCAACTGGCTTACCCAATCAACAAGCTTCACAAAGCTCACTACGTTCTAATGAACGTTGAAGCTGATCAAGCTGTGATTGACGAGCTAGAAACTGCTTTCCGTTACAACGATGCAGTTCTACGTAACATGATCATGCGTACTAAAGGTGCGAAGACTGAACAGTCTATCATGCTTAAGCAAAAAGAAGAGCGTGCTCCACGTCGTGAAGAGCGTTCTGAAGCTAAGCCAGAAGCATCTGCTGAGTAATTAACTGTATGACCAATCGGATGGACTTAAGCGGTGTTATCGCAAGAGATCCTGTTCGAACCAAAAGCCCCGCGGGTATACCACATTGTCAGTTTTGGCTAGAGCATCGCTCTACAGTGGTGGAAGCAAACCTACCGAGACAAGTCTATTGTCGAATGCCGGTGGTGGTTAGCGGGAAAGGGTCAAACAAATTAACTCAAGAATTAGTTAAAGGCAGCAATATCCAGGTAAGCGGATTCGTCACTTACCAAACCAGCCGAAACGGCTCGGGAAAAATGGTACTGCATGCCGACAACATCACTCAAATTTAAGATCAGGAGATAGCCCATGGCTCGTTTCTTCCGTCGTCGTAAATTCTGCCGTTTCACTGCAGAAGGCGTACAAGAGATTGATTACAAAGACGTAGCAACTCTTAAAAACTACATCACTGAAGCTGGTAAAATCGTACCTAGCCGTATCACTGGTACAAGCGCTAAGTATCAGCGTCAACTAGCTCGCGCTATCAAGCGTTCACGCTACCTAGCACTACTACCGTACACTGACAAGCATCAGTAATCGGTCGGTTTAATTAAAGAGGATTAATCAATGCAAGTTATTCTACTTGATAAAATCGGTAACCTAGGTGGTCTTGGCGATACTGTAAACGTTAAATCTGGCTACGCTCGTAACTTCCTTATCCCTCAAGGTAAAGCAGTTATGGCTACTAAGTCTAACGTTGAAATGTTCGAAGCTCGTCGTGCTGAACTAGAAGCTAAAGTTGCTGAGCAACTAACTGCTGCTGAGCTCGCGCTGAGAAAGTAAACGCTCTTGAAGCTGTTGTTATCGCATCTAAAGCTGGTGACGAAGGTAAACTATTCGGTTCTATCGGTACTCGTGACATCGCTGACGCAATTACTGCTGCTGGCGTTGAAGTATCTAAGAGCGAAGTTCGTCTTCCTGAAGGTGCTCTACGTAACACTGGTGAGTTCGAAATCAGCATCCAACTTCACTCTGAAGTTTTCGCTGCTATCAACCTACAAGTTGTTGCTGCTGAGTAATTTTCAGCAAAGATTAGCTTTTAAAACACCAGCTTCGGCTGGTGTTTTTTATGCCTATTAGAAAAGAAATAACAGGTTGATAGACATAACAGAGTCGGTCTTATGTAGACCGTCCGGTACCTTGTTATGGTATTGGCGGTTGTGCACTATCTTAAGGGCGATGTCTTCAGTGATCTCGTTAACGATGGAAAATTCACTATCGATACGGGTGTTACTGCTACCGGTTACTGCGGTAAATTCTGTGCCTAAGGATAGAGTCTTGAATGGTTTCCAGGTAATGCCAAGGTTGGCACGAACGATGGCCTCGCTTACCGTTTCAGGG
Organism: Vibrio ishigakensis; assembly: GCA_000830475.1. Taxonomy (GTDB): domain Bacteria; phylum Pseudomonadota; class Gammaproteobacteria; order Enterobacterales; family Vibrionaceae; genus Vibrio; species Vibrio ishigakensis_A. The sequence continues at coordinate 25,535 of BBSC01000018.1, forward strand.
AAGATGATATCGTCATCATCTATCTCATCTAGATTAGGTTCTTGGTAAACGAAAACCCGGACCAAGTTCACCCTCAATCACTAACTTTTCTGTGTTAGTGAACTGATAACCCAAACCCGCTGATAGGTGTAATCGGTAAAGTACGCGCTATATTTTGAGTCATAGCCGTTAAAACTGGAGTAGGCATAGCTCTTTTGACCTAATTTGTAGTCCCCTTGCAGGTTATAGGTCGATTGGCGTTTATCTTCTTCGCCGTCTTTGTACAGCAGGTAATACTTCCATTCGCCATTCAAACGATAGCGACCCTTGATATATTCACCGCTGAGGCGAGAGTTGAGAGATTTAGAGTCAGAGTTGCCTGAATGAGCTTGATAGCCAAACTCTACTTCGGTATTCCACGGTGATGGGGCTCAATATCCGTATCAGTAAGCTCTTCCGCGTGAAGCACTGAGCTCATCAGTGGCCCCAGACAAAATAGCAATTTTTTAGACACAAGATACCTCAAGCAATTCTAAAGGATGCGCATTGTAACCTAAGTCGTAAACAAAGAGTCAGCCAAAGGTAAAATTTGTACAACAAACCTTTAGTGTCGGGCTTTTTTCTAACATCCGAGTATAATACTTTCATTATTTTGAGATTGAGCTGATCCATGTCCGAACAACGCACCAACGCCAAGCAAGACAAGCAAGTCGACGCAATTAAAACCCCTCCCCATTCTATAGAGGCAGAGCAATCTGTTATCGGGGGCTTGTTACTCGACAACGAGCGTTGGGATACAGTGGCAGAGAAGGTGATGGCATCGGACTTCTATAGCCGCCCTCACAAGATCGTCTTCGAGGCAGTGAAGTCTATCTTAGAGGATAGCCAGCCTCTTGATTTGATTACCCTTTCTGAGTTTCTTGAGCGTCGTGAACAGCTCGAAGATGTAGGTGCTTTGCCTACCTTGCAGACCTAGTTAAGAACACTCCGAGTGCGGCCAACATCAACGCCTATGCGGAGATCGTGGCAGAGCGTGCAGTTGTGCGTAACCTTATCGGTGTGGCTAACGAGATTGCCGATGCCGGCTATGATCCACAGGGCCGTACCTCAGGTGACCTAGTCGACCTTGCTGAGAGCAAGGTATTCGCCATTGCCGAAGAGCGTGGCAGCGAGAACGAAGGTCCGCAAAACGTTGAGAACATTCTTGAAAAGACCCTAGAGCGAATCGAGGTTCTATATCAAACACCACAAGATGGTGTGACAGGTGTTAGCACCGGCTTTAATGACCTCAATAAGAAAACTGCAGGTCTTCAGCCATCAGACTTGGTTATCGTGCAGCTCGTCCTTCTATGGGTAAAACCACATTTGCCATGAACCTGTGTGAAAACGCAGCTATGGACTCTGACAAGCCGGTACTTATCTTCTCTCTTGAGATGCCCTCGGAGCAGATCATGATGAGGATGCTGGCGTCTCTATCTCGCGTAGACCAAACTAAAATCCGTACCGGTCAGCTTGACGACGAAGATTGGGCTCGCATCTCATCGACCATGGGTATTCTGATGCAAAAGAAGAATATGTTTATCGATGATAGCTCGGGCTTAACGCCAACTGAACTTCGTTCTCGCGCACGTCGTGTCGCGCGAGATAGTGGTGGTCTAAGCCTTATCATGGTCGACTACCTTCAGCTAATGCGCGTGCCAGGTATGCAAGATAACCGTACCTTGGAGATCTCTGAGATTTCACGCTCCCTTAAGGCGCTGGCGAAAGAGCTTCAAGTACCAGTAGTAGCCCTATCTCAGCTTAACCGTTCCCTAGAGCAGCGAGCCGATAAACGTCCGATCAACTCGGATCTGCGTGAATCGGGTGCGATCGAGCAGGATGCCGACTTGATCATGTTTATCTATCGTGACGAGGTGTATCACCCAGACAGCACCATGAAGGGCACCGCGGAAATCATCATAGGTAAGCAACGTAACGGTCCAATCGGTTCAGTTCGTCTGACTTTCCAAGGCCAGTTCTCTAGATTCGATAACTATGCAGGCCCTGCATTTGACTACGACGACGAGTAAGGACCGCTATGAGTAATATGAAAGCGGCGGTTGCCTACATCAATACAGATGCGCTTCGTCATAACCTCAAGTGCCTGAGTGAGAAAGCACCCAATAGCAAGTTACTAGCTGTTGTGAAGGCGAATGGCTACGGTCATGGCCTTCTTGAGGTAGCAAGAAATGCCGACGGTGCGCATGCCTTCGGTGTAGCACGTATCGAAGAGGCTCTGCAGTTACGAGCCGGTGGTGTAGTTAAACCTATCCTATTGTTGGAAGGTTTTACGCTGCCAATGACCTGCCTATTCTGGTGACCAACAATATTCAAACCGTGGTGCACTGTGAGGAACAGCTTCAAGCCCTCGAGCAAGCTAAGCTAGAAGGTCCTGTGGTGGTGTGGCTGAAGATGGATACCGGAATGCACAGGTTAGGGGTGCGTCCGGAGCAGTATGAAGAGTTCATCGCTAGGCTACACGCCTGTGACAATGTGGCTAAGCCACTGCGTTATATGAGTCACTTTGGCTGTGCTGATGAGCTAGAAAACCCAGTTACAACAAAGCAGATCGAGCTGTTTGAGCAGACAACACAAACCTGCCAAGGTGAGCGCTCTATCGCTGCATCATCTGGTATCTTGTCTCGCCCAGAGAGTCATTTTGAGTGGGTTCGCCCTGGCATCATCATGTATGGGGTATCGCCTTTCAGTGATAAAGATGCTCAGCAACTTGGCTATCGACCTGTGATGACGCTTCGTTCGCATCTGATAGCGATAAATGACCTCAAAGCAGGGGAAAGCGTAGGTTATGGTGCAAATTGGACTAGCGAACGCGATACCAAGATAGGCGTGATAGCGCTTGGATACGGTGATGGCTACCCACGCATGGCGCCAAATGGGACACCAGTATTGGTTAATGGCCGTAAGGTACCACTCGCGGGTCGTGTCTCTATGGATATGCTAACCGTCGACCTTGGGCCTGATGCCGAGGATAAGGTCGGTGACTCAGTGACCATGTGGGGAGACAGTCTGCCGGTAGAAGAAGTGGCTCGTTACGTGGGTACAATTGCCTATGAGTTGGTGACTAAGCTAACCTCACGCGTCATCCCCGTGTACACCAAAGACTAATTAGCCAATAAGAATGTGACCTGACTCAAAGAGTGCGTACGTTAGCTAGTTGATAATCAGTGTCCTAAAAAATAAGCTGTCACAATAATGATTTATTTTGGGTAGTGAAAATTTAACTGCCCGTATTACCAGTTCCAGAGGGGGCTCGATTTACCACTATAGTGAGTCGGGCGAACTTAAAATTACAAACAGGAAATTATCATGTTGAAGAACATCAACCCAACGCATACTGAAGCGTGGAAAGCGCTAACTGCGCACTTCGAGTCAGCTCAAGATATGCAAATGAAAGACCTATTTGCTGCTGATTCACAACGCTTCGCAAACTTCTCTAAGAAGTTTGGTGACGACATCCTAGTTGATTACTCAAAGAACCTTATCAACCACGAGACAATGAAGCACCTTCTTGAGCTTGCTGAGCAAACTGAGCTTAAGTCTGCAATCGACGCTATGTTCTCTGGTGAAGCAATCAACAAAACTGAAGGTCGCTCTGTTCTTCACACTGCTCTACGTAACCGCAGCAATACACCTGTAATGGTTAACGGCGAAGACGTTATGCCAGCAGTAAACGCTGTACTAGAGAAAATGAAATCTTTCACTGAGCGCGTAATCGGCGGCGAATGGACGGGTTACACTGGTAAAGCTATTACTGATATCGTAAACATCGGTATCGGTGGTTCGGACCTAGGTCCATTCATGGTGACTGAGGCGCTAGCGCCATACAAAAACCACCTAAACCTACACTTCGTTTCTAACGTTGATGGCACGCACATCGCTGAAACTCTAAAGAAAGTAAACCCAGAAACAACCCTATTCCTAGTTGCTTCTAAGACTTTCACTACTCAAGAAACTATGACCAACGCACACAGTGCACGTGACTGGTTCCTAGCTTCTGCAAGCGATGAAGCACACGTTGCTAAGCACTTTGCTGCGCTTTCAACTAACGGCACTGCAGTTTCTGAATTCGGTATCGATACAGACAACATGTTTGAGTTCTGGGACTGGGTTGGCGGTCGTTACTCTCTATGGTCAGCAATCGGTCTATCTATCGCACTGGGTGTTGGTTTCGACAACTTCGTTGAGCTTCTAACTGGTGCTCACGAGATGGATAACCACTTCAAATCAACTGAGCTTGAGAACAACATCCCAACGCTTCTTGCTCTAGTGGGTATTTGGTACAACAACTTCCACGGCGCTGAGTCTGAGACTATCCTTCCTTACGATCAGTACATGCACCGTTTTGCTGCGTACTTCCAGCAAGGCAACATGGAATCAAACGGTAAATACACTGACCGTAACGGCGACGCTGTAGATTACCAAACTGGCCCTATCATCTGGGGTGAGCCGGGTACTAACGGTCAGCACGCTTTCTATCAGCTAATCCACCAAGGTACCAAGCTGATCCCATGTGATTTCATCGCTCCAGCGGTAAGCCACAACCCAACTGGCGATCACCACCAGAAGCTGATGTCTAACTTCTTCGCACAAACTGAAGCACTTGCATTTGGTAAGTCTCAAGAAGTGGTAGAAGCTGAGCTAAAAGCTGCGGGTAAATCTGCAGAAGAGATTGCTGAACTAGCACCATTCAAGGTATTTGAAGGTAACCGTCCAACTAACTCTATCCTAGTTAAGCAGATCACTCCGCGTACTCTAGGTAACCTGATTGCTATGTACGAGCACAAGATCTTCGTTCAAGGCATCATCTGGAACATCTTCACTTTTGACCAGTGGGGTGTTGAGCTAGGTAAACAACTAGCAAACCAAATCCTACCTGAGCTAGCAGACAACGCTGAGATCAACTCTCACGATAGCTCTACTAACGGTCTAATCAACGCATTCAAAGAGCTTCGCGCTTAATTGAATTGCAGTTAGATAATCCAAAGGTCAGCCTAGTGCTGGCCTTTTTTGTATTTGGCGCTCTTTTCTGGTGTATCGGCTAGAGTGAGGGTAGAATACCGCCTCATTTTTATACATGGGTAATGACTTATGACACACTCTTCAAGACTATCAGTGGCTCCAATGCTGGATTGGACAGATCGTCATTGTCGATATTTCCACAGACTGCTGTCGCAAAACACCTTGCTGTACACCGAAATGGTGACAACGGGTGCCATTATCCATGGTAAAGGCGACTTTCTTAAATACGATCAGAGTGAACACCCAGTTGCGCTGCAGCTTGGTGGCTCTAACTCTAAAGACCTTGCTCATTGTGCTAAGCTGGCTGAAGAGCGTGGCTATGATGAGATCAATCTAAACGTAGGTTGCCCATCTGACCGAGTTCAAAACGGTCGCTTCGGTGCCTGCCTGATGGCTGAGCCTGAGTTGGTGGCGGAATGTGTCGCGGCAATGAAGTCTGAGGTTTCTATTCCAGTAACCGTTAAGACCCGTATCGGTATCGATGACCAAGATTCTTATGAGTTCCTAACTCGCTTCGTTTCTATCGTGAACGAGCAGGGTGGCTGTGAGGACTTTACTATCCATGCGCGTAAGGCTTGGCTAAGTGGTCTGAGTCCAAAAGAAAACCGTGAGATCCCACCTTTGGATTACCCACGTGCGTATCAGATCAAGAAAGACTTCTCACACCTGAACATTGCGGTGAACGGTGGTGTTAAGAGTTTGGATGAAGCCCTTGAGCACCTAGAACATCTAGATGGTGTAATGATCGGACGCGAGGCTTATCAGAGCCCATACATTTTATCTGAAGTAGACCAGCGTATCTTTGGTGAAGATAAGCCAGTGATCAAGCGTAGTGATGTAGTTAAGGCTATGTACCCATATATCGATCAGCAGCTAAGTGAAGGCGCTTACTTAGGTCATATCACACGTCATATGCTTGGTTTGTTCCAAAGCATGCCGGGCGCAAGACAGTGGCGTCGCCATATCAGTGAGAACGCACACAAGAAAGGTGCTGACCTGAAAGTGCTGCAAGACGCACTGGCTAAAATCCCTTCTGAATTAGGTTTAAAAAACACTAATACTTGGTTTTTTTACCAGAGATAAGAATGATTAAGAGCTGAGAAGGGCACACTTTCTCAGCTCTTTTTATTTAAGTGACTGATATTCCGTAAATAATTGAACTTGGCAAGCTTATTGCTCTCTATTTATTAGCAACTGAGGGGAGAGATATGATTGAGCTGTTAATGATTTTTGTATTTGTAGGTGTCTTGCTAGTAACCGGCATTACCTTTATGGGCTTTCTGGCCGCTTTTGCTAGCTTGTTTCTATTTGCGTTAGTGGTCAGCTTTCTTGGTGCTCTAGTGAAATTTGTACCTTATGTCTTGTTTGCATTGCTCGCTTACTGGGTCTATCAAAAATGCATCGCGACCAGTAATTGATTTATCTATCAAACGGTTGTGCTAGTATCTCCTAAATTAGTTGAATATTCTTCAATGGTAGGAGTTTGGAATGAACAAATGCACGTTAGTTGCAGCACTGACTGCTAGTGCATTGGCCATGCCAGCAACGGCACAGGCACAACAAGCAAAATCGGGTCTTCAAGGCAGTTTTACTGCTGATATGTATTGGGGAAGTACCAAGATCAGGGAGACCCGTAAAGAGGATGATGATATCCCATCGTTCTCGGCGTCTATTGAGCACGATGTGCCATACCTGCCAAACTTTCGTCTACGCTATACCAAGCTAGATACGCCTGATCTTGCTCACGACAAGTACGACTACACCTTTTACTACCGTCCACTTCGTACCGATGCCCTAGAGTTTGATGTTGGTTTTACCCTTTCTGACTATCGCAACAGCTTCTATCGTTTCGATGAAAACCAAGCGGGTGACTTTGATAGCGTAATTTTCAGTTGGTATGCGGATACCCTTATTCGCGTGCCAAACACCAACTTCGCTATTGTTGGTGAATTTGATTATGGTGAGACTGACGAGATAAAGAGTGCCGATGTTACCGGTGCTATCCAGTATACCTTCTCATTCCAACCGGTTGATGTGAGCATTCGCGGTGGCTATCGCGTTCTCGATTACACCTTTAAAGAATATGACAAGAAAGCTTACGGCTTTGTCGATGGCTGGTTCGCCGGCGTGAAGTTCGAGTTTTAGTTTGAAGAGGGGCCAAAGGCCCCTTTTTTGATAGTAATTCTCAATTCGCATTTTGTGTGGTTTGGTCCATCCTTATTAGAGGCAAAAGGAACCAGATGTTATGACGATAAACGAATTACGAGTCTTGTATCGCGACCAGCGTTTAGTTGAAGCGATTATTGAACCCGCAGACCAAGAAGGGTCATACGTGGTGGAATTTCGTGATTCCCAAGGTGGCATCCTCGCCCTCACCGATCTTCATGGTGAACAATGCCACTACCATGATCTAGATTCAGCCTCTAAGAGCGCAATGGCAGTGGGCTTTTCCCAAGTCCGTGTTGAAGCCCTTTAATTTCTTCATTACTTTTCATTATTAAATATCCCTCTTTATTCTTTATTGTTATTTCGCAGAGGGAGTAACCTAATGGTCACGAATTAAACAGGGATATTGTGATCATGTTGCTCAAGGATCTATCGGGATTTGCGTCTCCCCTCAACGACTCTCAGGCAAACCTTCTAAAGCAGGCTGTCGCCGAACTTTCACCCCAACAACTGGCTTGGGTGAGTGGGTATTTTTATGGTGTTAGTCAAAACTCACAACTGACGGCGACCTTACCTACTGCGCAACTTGAGACCGTCGCGGCTCAGCAGTTAACTATCATCTATGCATCTCAAACTGGTAACGCTAAGGGTGTTGCTGAGCAGCTGCAAGCCAAGTTTGAAGGTGAGGGGCTTTCGAGCAAACTCTTTGATGCGGCTGACTATAAGCTAAAGAGTCTAAAAAACGAGACTCATTTGGTTATTGTGGCGTCGACCAATGGTGAAGGGGAAGTACCTGATAATGCTATCGAGTTCTATGACTTCCTTACCTCGAAGAAAGCCCCCAAGCTAGACAAGCTTAATTATGCAGTGTTAGGCCTAGGCGACTCTAGTTATGAGTTTTTCTGTCAGACAGGTAAAGACTTTGATGCAGCTCTAGCTAAATTGGGTGGCAAACCCTTTATTGAGCGAGTGGACTGCGATGTGGATTACCAGCAAGCAGCGCTGGCATGGCAAGAGCAAGCTTTCGATTATGTTCAAGAGAACTTTAAGCAAAGCAATAGCGATGTTGTGCAGTTGCCTGTGGCCAATAAACAGCATACCGAGTCTCAGTACAGCAAACAGAATCCGCTTACTGCATCCATTATTGCCAATCAGAAGATAACCGGTCGAGATTCTACCAAGGATGTTCGTCATATTGAGATTGACCTAGAAGATTCCGGTTTGAGCTATCAACCCGGTGATGCACTAGGTGTGTGGTATCTAAACGACAAAGCCTTGGTTGATCAGATCTTAAAGCAAGCGGATATTAAGGCGGAAGAAACCATCACTTTGGATGGTGAAGACCTGTCTATTGAGAATGCCCTAATACAGCATTTTGAAATCACCGCCAGTAACCCAACCCTTGTTGCGAACTACGCTGAGCTATCAGGTAGTAAAAAGCTACTAAAGCTAGCTGAAGATAAAGCCAAGCTTCGTGAATACGCATCGAATACCCAGGTATTGGATGTGCTTCTAGAGAAAAAGACCAAACTCACCGCCGAGCAACTTATTGGCTTACTACGTCGATTAACCCCAAGACTTTATTCTATTTCCTCTTCTCAAGCAGAAGTAGATGAGGAGGTGCATATCACTGTCGGAGTGGTTGAGTATCAGACCAAGAAAGGAGAGCGCATCGGTGGCGCTTCAGGTTTCTTAGCTCGCTCGGAGCAGGATGAGACAGAAGTAAAAGTCTTCATCGAGCACAACAATAATTTCAAATTGCCAGAAGATGATAATGCAGACGTCATCATGATTGGCCCAGGTACAGGTATCGCACCATTTAGAAGCTTCCTGCAAGAGCGTGATGCTAGAGAGGCTGAAGGTAAGAACTGGTTGTTGTTTGGTGACCGTACCTTCACACAAGATTTCTTATATCAAGTTGAATGGCAACGTTATCTGAAGTCTGGCCTGTTATCTGAACTAGATTTGGCCTTTAGCCGCGACTCAGCCAACAAGGTATATGTGCAAGACAAGCTAAAAGCGAAATCGGCTCAAGTCTGGCAGTGGCTACAACAAGGTGCCTACTTATATGTATGTGGCGATGCCGAGAGAATGGCGAAAGATGTGCAAGCAACCTTGATTGAGATTGCACAAACAGAAGGCGGACTAGAGAAAGAAGCCGCGGAAGAATGGTTGAAGGAATTGCGTAAGCAGAAGCGTTATCAGAGGGATGTGTACTAATGGAAAAGCAAGTAGTTTTAGATCAAGAGCTTGGTCCTCTATCAGATAACGAGAGACTAAAGGGAGATAGTAATTTCCTGCGCGGAACCATCACTAAAGACCTGCAAGATGAGGTAACCGGTGGTTTTACTGCGGATAACTTCCAGCTAATCCGCTTCCACGGCATGTATCAGCAAGATGATAGAGATATTCGCAATGAGCGCGCCAAGCAAAAGCTTGAGCCTCTGCATAATGTGATGCTTCGAGCACGCATGCCGGGCGGTGTGATTACTCCGGAGCAATGGTTAGCTATTGATAAGTTTGCAACAGAGCACACTCTATATGGAAGTATTCGACTCACTACCCGTCAGACCTTTCAGTTCCATGGTGTATTAAAGCCAAACATCAAACTTATGCATCAAACCCTAAATTCAATTGGCATTGATTCAATTGCTACTGCAGGTGATGTAAACCGAAATGTTTTGTGCACCAGTAACCCAGTGGAGTCTGAACTTCACCAAGAAGCTTACGAATGGGCCAAGAAGATCAGTGAGCACCTATTACCTAAGACACGAGCTTATGCAGAGATATGGTTAGACGGTGAAAAGGTAGAAACCACAGATGAAGAGCCAATCTTGGGGAGTAACTATCTACCACGTAAATTCAAAACCACAGTAGTGATTCCACCCGATAACGATGTCGACCTGCACGCAAACGACATGAACTTCGTAGCGATAGCAGAAAACGGAAAACTAGTTGGCTTCAACCTGCTTGTGGGCGGTGGACTTGCCATGACTCATGGTGATACCTCTACCTATCCTCGTAAAGCTGATGACTTTGGTTTTATTCCTCTTGAGAAGACATTAGATGTTGCCGCTGCTGTGGTATCGACTCAAAGAGATTGGGGTAATCGCTCCAATCGTAAGAACGCTAAGACTAAGTACACACTAGATCGAGTAGGCATCGACACTTTTAAGAAAGAAGTAGAAGAGAGAGCTGATGTCAGCTTTGAGGCTTCTCGTCCTTATGAACTGACACATCGCGGCGATAAGTTTGGTTGGTTAGAAGGTATAGATGGTAAACATCACCTAACCCTATTTGTAGAAAACGGTCGCCTACTGGATTACCCAAATAAACCCCTTAAGAGTGGTGTGGCGAAAATTGCGAAGGTCCATACCGGCGATTTCAGAATGACGGCAAATCAGAATCTAATTGTTGCGGGTGTGCCAACTCAAGATAAAGAGAAGATTGAGGCAATTGCCGTAGCGAACGGGCTAATTGACGCGACTCACTCTGAGCAGCGCAAGAACTCTATGGCTTGTGTATCTTTCCCTACTTGTCCTTTGGCAATGGCAGAAGCAGAACGATTCCTTCCTGAGTTTGTTACTCAAGTAGAGGGACTGCTATCTAAACACGGCTTGGATGAGCAAGAGAATATCATCTTGCGTGTGACAGGCTGTCCAAATGGATGTGGCAGAGCCATGTTGCTGAAGTTGGCCTAGTGGGTAAAGCCCCAGATCGTTACAACCTGCATCTCGGTGGTAATAAAGAGGGAACCCGCGTTCCTAAGATGTATAAAGAGAACATCTCATCGGCTCAAATACTAGAAGAGTTAGATCTGCTGGTGGAGCAATGGTCTCAAGATAGAAAAGCGGATGAGGCATTTGGGGATTTTGTAATACGAGCAGGTGTTGTGCCTGAGGTATTAGTATCTAAGAGGGACTTTCATGCTTAAAGTAGCCAATAAATACGATCTCGCTCAGATCGCCAAATTGAATAAGGTCGAACAGAGCCTTGCTCTCGCCGAGATAAATGCTGAACTTGAAGGTCTTACAGCTGAGCAAAGAGTAAAGTGGGCTCTGGAGAATCTTCAGCCTAACTTTGCATTGTCATCTAGCTTTGGAGCACAGGCAGCGGTAATGCTTCATCTAGTTACTCGTCAAAAACCGGATGTTCCCGTGATACTCACAGATACCGGTTACCTATTTAAAGAGACTTATCAGTTTATTGATGAGTTAACTCTGCTATTAGATCTAAATCTAAAGGTATACAGAAGTCCTATCAGTCCAGCTTGGCAAGAGTCTCGTTTTGGTCAGCTGTGGGATAAAGGGGTAGAGGGCATTACTCAGTACAACCAACTGAATAAAGTAGAGCCGATGCGCCGAGCGCTATCTGATCTTAATGTTGGAACCTGGTTCTCGGGACTAAGGCGAGCGCAATCGGATTCAAGAAGTGGTTTACCTGTTCTTTCAATCCAGCATGGTGTTTTTAAGTTTTTGCCGATTTTGGATTGGAGCGATGAAAAGGTAGAAGCTTATATAGAGGAACATGCATTACCAAAGCACCCTCTAACCGCTCAAGGCTATGTTTCTATCGGTGATATACACACTACCGATAAACTAGAGGAAGGGATGAAGCAGCAAGATACCCGGTTCTTTGGTTTAAAAAGAGAGTGCGGGTTACATGAAGATACCGAATCGGATGGTTCTGGAATCTAAAACAAAAGGTCGCGAAAGCGGCCTTTTTTAATAACTCTGTGGATAACTTGTAGTAAACCAGAGTATAAACATGGATAAATAGGCCTTTCAGTTAAAAAATCGAATTAAATGCGATTTTTTCTAATTTTCTTCAAAAAAACGCTTGCCAGTGTGACCGAAGTATCTATAATGCGCCTCACTGACACGGCAGAGCGCACAACGCTTCAGCGGTGA
>BBSC01000017.1:0-41674 GCA_000830475.1 Vibrio ishigakensis
GACTCAACGAAAAAGCCAGTGAGAAATCACTGGCTTTATTTTTATCTGAACTGCTTAGCTTCGGCTAGCCACTCGAATCCGCCAGTTGCTAGGCGGTCGATAAGGGCCTGCTTGTCGATGTCGAAGGTTTTAGCTAGCGCATCTAGATCACCGCCGAAGTCATCGCGAAGCTTCATGTTCACTAAGCTCATCAGCATTACCACATCCATGGTTTCGAAGTTAGCTAGGTTCATGCTTAGTCCTCAAAGTCTGAGATAAGCAGGTTAGCTGCAGCAAAGGCCGCTTTTTCGCGTACTTCTTTTGCTAGAGTTTCATCGGCAGCGATATCATTTAGTGCCTTTAGAGCACAGGTGATCGCTTGTGGAATATAGGCTTGGTCGCCACTTCCGATCTGTGCGTACAATTCACGTACTAGATCACAGCAGTCATATACTTTCATGGTTTACCCTCAAAAAACAAAAGGCAGCCTAGGCTGCCTTAAAACTAAAAATTATTTCATTTGAGCTTTTAGGTGCTCAAGGATGTTGTCCATCTCTACTGGTACCTTCTCACCATCTTTACGGCTCTTGTATTCGAAGTGGCCGTTGTCCATGCTGCGATCACCGATCACAACAGTGTGAGGAATACCGATTAGCTCGATGTCCTTAAACATTACACCTGGGCGCTCTTTACGGTCATCGAATAGCACTTCGATACCTTGTGCGGTTAGGTCAGCGTATAGCTTCTCTGCCGCTTCTTTAACTCGCTCAGATTTGTGCATGTTCATTGGCACGATAGCTACCTGGAATGGCGCAATAGCTTCAGGCCAAATGATGCCGTTATCATCGTGGTTTTGCTCGATTGCCGCTGCAACTACGCGAGAAACACCGATGCCGTAGCAGCCCATTTCTAGAACCGCATTTTTACCGTTCGAATCAAGGACGCTACAGTTCATCTTCTCAGAGTAGTTAGTACCAAGTTGGAATATATGACCAACTTCGATACCACGCTTAAGGCCGATAACACCTTTGCCACATGGGCTTGGATCGCCTCTACTACGTTACGTAGGTCTTCAACCTGACCTAGCTCAACGTCACGACCCCAGTTGATGCCGAAGTAGTGCTTGTCGTCTACGTTCGCACCTGCACCAAAGTCGCTCATTACCGCAACGCTACGGTCAACGATGAAAGGAAGCTCTAGGTTAACTGGACCTAGTGAACCTGGACCTGCACTGATAGCTGCGCGGATCTCTTCCTCTGTTGCCATCTCTAGTGGAGAAGCAACTTGAGCTAGGTTCTCAGCTTTCACTTCGTTTAGCTCGTGATCACCACGGATGATAAGACCGATAAGCGGAGCATCAATCTCTTCAGATGCTTTAACGAATAGAGTCTTAACTGTCTTCTCGATTGGCATTTCGAACTGCTCAACAAGCTCAGCGATGGTTTTAGCGTTTGGCGTATCAACCAGCGTCATCTCTTGAGTCGGCGCGTTAGCAGCATCTGCAGGCGCTAGTGCTTCTGCTTTTTCGATGTTTGCTGCGTAGTCAGACTCAGAAGAGAAGGCGATTAGGTCTTCACCACTCTCTGCCAGTACGTGGAATTCGTGTGAGCCACTACCACCGATAGCACCGGTGTCAGCAAGTACTGGACGGTAGTCCAGACCCATACGGTCGAACGCTTTGCAGTATGCCGCGTGCATTGCTTCGTAAGACTTCTCTAGACCTGCTTTGTCGATATCAAAGCTGTATGCATCCATCATAGAGAATTCACGTGCACGCATTACGCCGAAACGTGGACGACGCTCATCACGGAACTTAGTCTGGATCTGATATAGGTTCAGAGGCAGTTGCTTATAAGAGCTTACTTCGTTGCGCACTAGGCTAGTGATAACCTCTTCTGCTGTTGGGCTCAGTACAAACGGACGCTCGTGACGGTCAGTAAAGCTAAGTAGCTCTGGCCCCATTTTTTCGCTGCGGCCTGTTTCTTCCCAAAGGTCGAAGGGTTGGACAACGGGCATCAAGGTCTCGACTGCACCGGCATTATCGATCTCTTGGCGAACAATGTTCTCTACTTTACGCAGTACACGCAAACCTGTGGGTAGCCAAGTGTAAAGACCTGATGCAAGTTTACGAATCATACCCGCACGAAGCATTAGCTGATGGCTAATTACCTCGGCGTCATTTGGCGTTTCTTTAAGGGTAGAAACTAGGTAATTACTGGTACGCATTTAAGCTTTCCGTTGTCTATATAAAAAGAAAATTCCTAGGAGGCCCCTAGGAAATTAAGCCCTCTATAATAGCAGTCAATTGCTTATCGCTAAAGAGCTAATATCAAGAGCTGATTTTAAGAGCAAAGAGGCTTTATCCCTGTTACCACTATGCTTTCCTCTACTACTTGAAAGCTGACATCCCAATCAAACAACTGAACTGCATAAACTTTCAAGTCTTGTTTATCATGTTTGTAAGCAGGGCGAGGGTCTTGGGAGAGGATCTGCTCTAATGCGGTTTGTTTATATGCCGCATCCTTCTCTTTGCTCAGCACTGCGAGAGCATCCTGACTGAAGGTCACAGGTTTAGACTGTGGCGCCTCTTCTGCATATCCGCCTTTTGCTTCTGGTATGGAATCTGAATAAGGGATATAGGGCTTGATGTCGATAATCGGCGTGCCGTCTACCAAGTCAACATTACCTAAGCGGATAACGACATTACCTTTCTCTACTACCACTTCTTTGAGCTCTACCGCTGACATACCTATGGCGTTAGGCCTGAAGGTAGAGCGGCTGGCAAATACACCCACTCGTTTGTTGCCACCTAGTCTTGGCGGTCTGACGGTTGGTTTCCAACCCGCGTCGATATTCTGATCGAACAGAAATAACAGCCACAGGTGAGAGAACTGCTCGAGCTCGCGAACCGTGGCTTCATTATTCACCTCATCAATAAGGTGCAGCTCAGTGATCACGTCTGGGGCAAGGCTGGGCTGACGTGGGATAGCGAACTTTTCTTTGTAAGGCGTTCGGATTTTTCCGATAGGATTCAGTGTATGCATGGGATTGCGTAGTTCAAAAAGAGTCAAATGTCGCCGAAACGACCACGAATTTTTATGTCTTAGGTCACATAATTACAAACTTTGCCAAATTAGACAAAGTTAAATGTAAAGAATTATGAATGGCTAGATCTTGTTAGTACATCAGGTTTAAGCCCAATTGTTAAAGAAAAATTTACATTTATTGCTAATTTTTACAACTATAGCGAGGTTTTTCACTCTTTAAAAATTATGCAGTGTGGGGTATGTTGCCCGCTCATTTTTTGCAGCAGTCATGGGATTGACGTGCTACAACGCGGTTTAGCAGCAAAAAAGAATATTAAAATTAAAAGGAGATACAGATGAGCACATCTGCTTCACAAACACATCGACCGCCTAAAAAGCCTCTATTCACCCGATTTCTGGATGGCGTAGAGTACTTAGGCAACCTATTACCACACCCAATCACTTTGTTTGCAATTTTTTGTGTGGGTATCTTAGTACTGTCAGGCATTGCAGGTTATTTCGAGGTTTCAGTAATGGACCCTCGCCCAGAAGGAGCACCAGGCCGCGCGGCTGACGGTGTTATCCAAGTAGTAAGTCTACTTAATGGTGAAGGCCTGCGTCTTATCGTTACTAACCTAGTAACTAACTTCACTGGTTTCGCACCTCTAGGTACAGTTCTTGTAGCTATGTTAGGTGTTGCAATCGCTGAGCACTCTGGCCTGCTTTCTGCAGCTATGCGTGGTCTAGTATGGGCGCTTCTCAGCGCATGGTTACTGTAGCGGTTGTATTTGCTGGTATCATCTCTAACACAGCATCAGAATTGGGCTACGTAGTTCTAATTCCTCTTGCGGCTATGTTGTTCCACTCTCTGGGTCGTCACCCACTGGCTGGTCTAGCTGCAGCATTCGCTGGTGTATCAGGTGGTTACTCTGCAAACCTTCTAATCGGTACCGTTGACCCGCTTCTATCAGGTATTACTGAGACTGCGGCTCAAATGATCGACCCAACGTACACTGTTGGTCCTGAGTCAACTGGTACTTCATGTTTATCTCGACTTTCTTCATCGCGATTACAGGTGCATTTGTAACTGAGAAGATTGTTGAACCTAAGCTTGGTAAATACAACGACGAAGAAGCTTCAGAAGACCTGTCTGGCGACAGCATGGGCTCTCTAACGTCTGAAGAAAAACGTGGTCTTAAGCTTGCTGGTATCGCAGTAGTTGCTGTGAGTGCGGTTCTTGCTCTGACGGTTGTTCCTGAATGGGGTGCTCTACGTAACCAAGAGACTGGTCTAATCGCTGGTTCTCCGTTCCTTAAGAGTATCGTAGCCTTTATCTTCGTATTCTTTGCTATCCCAGGCTTTGTATACGGTCGCGTTGTTGGCACCATGAAGACTGACCGTGACGTGATCAATGCAATGTCGAAGTCTATGTCTTCTATGGGCATGTATATCGTACTTGTATTCTTCGCAGCTCAGTTTGTTGCGTTCTTCAAGTGGACTAACTTCGGCCAAGTATTCGCGGTTGCTGGTGCAGACTTCCTACAGTCAGTTGGCCTAACCGGTCCAATGCTGTTCTTCGCCTTCATCCTAATGTGTGGTTTCATCAACCTGATGATCGGTTCTGCTTCTGCTCAGTGGGCAGTTACAGCTCCTATCTTCGTACCTATGCTGATGCTTGTGGGTTACGCTCCTGAAACTATCCAGGCGGCTTACCGTATCGGTGACTCAACCACGAACATCATCACTCCAATGATGAGCTACTTCGGCCTAATCCTTGCTGTAGCAACTCGCTACATGAAGAACCTAGGTATCGGTACTCTAGTAGCTACCATGCTACCGTACTCAATCTGCTTCATCGTAGGTTGGTCAGTACTGTTCTACGTGTGGGTATTCGTATTCGGTCTACCAGTAGGTCCTGGTGCGGCAACCTACTACACACCTTAAGCTTTAATCGCTTAACAAAACACATCGAAATGGTCAGCTTTGCTGGCCATTTTTTTGATTGGAGCAAAGTGCAACTAACAGTCCGTGTTGTATCCATGTCGCTCCATTGCTGACACCTAATTTAGTTCACTGAGCTGGCTAAATGTGCGTCGATAAGTAAGATTTTAGATTTCATATGCACTCGGTTTTAGTGTGTATGGTATTGAGCGCTTTCCATTAGTGGAATATAAAAATACCCACACTTTGTGATGGGGTATCTTTGATATGTTTGCCGCGTTCGCAATCCTTAGGGGGGACGTGAATGATAATTACAAACATTCTTAGAGATACACATTTTGCAAACAACATTAAATCCCGTTACTAACGACAGCAAGCTGATACGCTCGCAGGTCTTCAACGTAACCACCATCACCTTCTTCGGACAGTTCGCCTCATACTCGATCATGTCCATCTTCATCCTGTTCCTGACGCTACCTATGGCAAAAGACGGCTTGGTATGACCGAAGAGCAAGCCTATGAGTTTATGGGCGTGACCCAAGCTATCGGTTATATGATGCCTATCATTGGCGGTTTTATTATCGATAAGTATCTGGCATTCGTCGCGGCATCACCCTTGGTATCTGCCTTCTAGCCGTGGCGTATTTGCTCGTTTATATCGGTAGCTCTCACGTTCACGACTTTGGTACTCAAGCCTTTATCATGGCCTACGCACTTATCCCTGCGGTAAATGCATGGTAGGTTCACCGTCTTCTGCTCTTGTAAGTCGAATCTACAAAGGCGATGAAGTGGGCAGTAAGTCTGGTATGACTTACTTCTACATGGCGATTAACGTGGGCTCGCTTATCGGTATCGCCGTAGCGCCTATGTTTATGAATAGCCAATACGGCGTGATGTCAGTGCTAGCTATCGTGGTGCTAGGTAAGGCCGCTGCGGCGCTTAACTTTATCGCTAAGCGCAAAATCTATGACAACGTGGTAGATGATCTAGATAAGCAGCCAATGACCATAGCACGCACACTTCCTGTTTTGGCGTACCTAATGGGTGGCTATGCGATTGCCTATACCGCTTATCTTAACCCTTATATCAGTACTTATCTGATTGGCCTAGGCTGTACAGCAGGTATCTTGGCATTTTGTATCCGTACCATGCTTCTTACTGGTGCAGACCGCACTAAACAGCTGGTAGCTGCGTTTCTCATCCTGGTGGCGATTGTTTTCTACGTGCTATACAACCAGATGGCGACCACTATGGTGATGTTCACCAAGAACAACACCGATTTTACTATCCTTGGTCTTACTTTAGCTCCAGCTCAGTTTCAGCTGATCAACGCTGGTTATCCTGGCTATCGGCTCTATGCTGCCTAAGTTCTATAGTCGCTTTGTGCGCTTTACCATCCCATATCAGTTCGCAGTCGGTGTTATCTTGGCAGGTGTAGCTATGCTGGTACTTTGGTTAGGCGCCTCTAGCGGCTATGAGACGGGTATTACCAGTGGTAACTATGTTGGCCTGTCTTACTTTGTTGTAACCATTGCAGAGCTGTTTGTGAGCGCTGTAGGCCTGTCTATGATTGGTCTTTATTGTCACCCACGCATGATTGCGTTTGCTATGGGTGCTTGGTATCTAGCCTCGTCTATGTCGAACCTGATCTCAGGTCAGTTAGGTAAGCTAGTAGCTGTGCCTAAAGGCAGCAGCGACAAAATCCACTCTATGCATGCCTATGGCGACTTCTTCTACTCGATGGGTATGACCGCTGTGGTTGTCGGTATCCTGCTGTGCGGTGTGATGTACTTCCTGCATCGCTCACTAGCGAACAAGGGAATCGAGGTAGCTTAATTTACTTAGGGCACAAAAAACCGCACTCAAGAGTGCGGTTTTTTAATGTCTGTAACAAAAGGGGAGGTGATTACCAGCCCTTCACTACGCCACCTTTGAAGATTTCAGAAGCTGCGTTGTACACTTCGTCAGTCTGGTACGCTTTAACGAAGTTTTGTACGTTTTCAGCGTTTAGGTTCTCTTCGCGAGAAACGATCAGGTTAACGTATGGAGACTCTTTGTCTTCAACGAATACACCGTCGCGCTCTGGAGTTAGGTCGATAGAGCTCGCGTAAGTCGTGTTGATGATAGAAAGAGCAACGTCATCTAGAGAGCGTGGAAGCTGTGCTGCGTCTAGCTCTACGATAGCGATGTTTTTAGGGTTCTCGATGATGTCGCGAACAGTGCCTTGTAGACCAACGCCTTCACGTAGTTTGATCAGACCTTGTTGCTCAAGAAGAAGTAGAGAACGACCTAGGTTAGTTGGATCGTTTGGTACCGCGATACGTGCACCGTCTTCTAGCTCATCTACAGATTTGATTTGCTTAGAGTAGCCCGCGATTGGGTAAACAAAAGAGTTACCTGCGATAGCTAGCTTGTAGCCACGGTCAGCGATTTGCTGGTCTAGGTATGGCTTGTGTTGGAATGCGTTGATGTCAACAGAGCCGTCGTCTAGTGCAGCGTTTGGCGTTACGTAGTCAGTGAAGGTTACTAGCTCAACGTCTAGGCCGTACTTCTCTTTAGCCACTTTTGCAGCTACTTCAGCAACCTGTGCCTCAGCACCTGCCATTACGCCAACTTTAATCTTGCTCATATCTTCCGCTTTGTCACCACAACCTGCTAGAACAACAGCAGATGCCGCAACGGCAATAGCGAATAGCTTCTTCAAACTGAATTTCATGAATCTCTCCTTGGAATAAAATTATCTGTGGTCAACTTTGCGAACCAGTGCGTCACCCACAGATTGAATGATTTGCACTAATACAATCAGCATCACAACGGTTACCGCCATGATAGTAACGTCATATCGGTGGAAGCCATAGCGAATGGCAACGTCACCTAGACCACCGCCACCAACGGTACCGGCCATCGCCGAGTAGCTCACTAGGGTAACTAGGGTAATGGTTACTGTATTAATAATGGTAGGCAGTGCTTCAGGAAGCAGTACCTTAGAAATAATCTGCATTGGCGTTGCGCCCATTGACTGAGCCGCTTCTACTAGGCACTTGGTACTTCTAGCAGTGCACCCTCGATAAGGCGAGCCACAAATGGGATAGCGCCGATGGTCAGAGGTACGATAGCCGCAGTGGTACCGATAAAGGTGCCGATAAGTAGCTTAGTAAACGGAATGATGGCAACCATAAGTACCAAGAAAGGTACGCTTCGGCCAATGTTCACAATCGCGCCTAATACTGCATTTAGCTTAGTGTTTTCAAGCAGACCACCTTTTTTAGTGGTGTGTAGGATAACACCCAGCGGAATACCCAATGCAAAACCAACGATACCAGAAAATGCCACCATGTAGATGGTCTCCCAGGTTGCTTTAAGCAGAAGGTTACTGTTTAGGCTGAACCAATCCATAATGATCTCAATTGACATAGCCAAGTACCTCTACTTTTACATTGTGTTGTTCTAGATATTTGATTGCGGCAAGGTCAGCTTCTTCTGAGCCGAATAGCTCAGCAACCAGCATGCCGAATTTCACTCCGCCTGCGTAATCGAGGTCGGAGCTTAGGATAGAGACATCGATATCAAACTTGCGGGTGATCTGGCTGATCACTGGCTCATCCACGGTTGCGCCTGTGAACTCAAGACGTACTAGAGGGTGACTGCCTTCTGAGCGCTCTTTGGTCAGGCGCTCTGCGTAGTCTTCTGGAATAGACAGGTCTAGGGTAGAGCGAATGAACTTACGTGCTAGCTCAGTTTTCGGGTGAGCAAAGATCTCGCCTACTGTGCCTTTCTCAACCAGTTTACCGCCACCGATGATAGCCACCTCGTGACAGATGCTCTTCACTACGTCCATTTCATGGGTAATGATAAGTACTGTGATGCCAAGCTGACGGTTGATGGTCTTTAGAAGCTCAAGGATAGATTGAGTGGTAGCAGGATCCAGTGCACTGGTCGCCTCATCACACAGCAGAACCTTAGGGTCACTTGAAAGTGCACGTGCGATAGCCACACGCTGCTTTTGACCGCCACTTAGGTTAGCTGGTAGGTATCTTTCTTGTCGGCAAGGCCAACAAGGTCTAGCAGTTCCGTTACTTTCGCTTCGATGTGTTGACGGTCGCGGCCTGCAAGCTCAAGTGGCAGGGCAACGTTATCAAACACAGTGCGAGAAGAGAGCAGGTTAAAGTGCTGGAAGATCATGCCGATATTGCGGCGCGCTTCAGACAAGCCCTTGTCGTTCAATTTGGTTAGATCAACGCCATCAACGATCACTTCGCCGCTAGTCGGTACCTCTAGCATATTTACACAGCGGATCAGCGTACTTTTACCGGCACCAGAGGAGCCGATTACGCCAAATATCTTGCCTTTTGCGACGCTAAGATTGATATCTACTAAGGCATTAATCGGACGATTACCTTGGTAAAATATCTTGTTAACTTGGTTGATTTCTATCATCAATGAACCTGTAAACTGGGGAACTGCAGTGAATTCTGCTGAAATGCTAGGGCGATCACAGCGTCAAGTCAATAGATATTTTTACGTCTAGACGTCTAAACTGTAATTGAAGTGTGCGACTGATGACAAAGCGTGTAATAATCTGTGTGAACCTGCCTTATAAGAGAGAGTATCGGTGGCTAAACCTGCTGTTTTTTAGATCGTGATGGCGTCATTAATGTCGATCACGGATACGTACACGACGAACATGACTTTGAATACATTGAAGGTGTATTTGAGGTACCAAGAAGCTACAACAGCAGGGTTATATGCTGGTGCTAGTGACCAACCAATCTGGTATCGCTAGGGGCAAATTTAGCGAAGACAGATTCCTTTCTCTTACTCAGTGGATGGATTGGAACTTCTCCGACAACGGCGTGGAGTTCGATGGCATCTATTACTGTCCGCATCATCCTGAGCATGGCATTGGTGATTACAAGCAAGACTGCGAATGTCGCAAGCCAAAGCCGGGTATGTTTATCTCAGCGCGAGACTTCCTAAAGATCGATATGGCTAAATCTATAATGGTTGGCGATAAGGCTGAGGATATGATGGCAGCTGAAGCGGCGGGTGTTGGCACTAAGATCTTGGTGCGCACAGGTAAGCCGGTAACCGAAAAAGGTGAAGCCATTGCCGATGCGGTTCTAGATAGCATCGCTGATGTTCCTGCATTTATCGCCTCTCGCTAATCCATGACCAAAAAGCTCACCATTCTTGATATTGCGAAACTTGCCGGCGTCGGCAAGTCCACAGTGTCTCGCGTCCTGACTAACGACCCTAAGGTAAAACCCGAAACTCGCCAAAAGGTAGAGCAAGTAATCGCTGAGTCCGGTTATGTGCCTCTAAATCTGCGCAGTCTATGCGCGGGGGCAGTCAAAAGGTGGTGGGGGTGATTATCTCCCGCTCGATTCGCCATCTGAAAACCAAGCCGTGGGAACTATGCTCAGCACTCTGTACAGCGCCGGCTATGATGTGGTGGTGATGGAGAGTCAGTTTGATCGTGACAAGACTAATGAGCACCTTGAGGTACTCAAACGTCGCAATGTGGATGGCGTGATCGTATTTGGTTTTACCGATTGTGATGTGGAGAGTTTATCCTCTTGGCAGCACAAGGCGGTGGTGATCGCCATGGATTACCCAGAGCTTTCCTCGATCAACTATGACAACCAGATGGTGATTGAGCTTGCCTTAGAGCATGTAAAGTCCCAAGGTCTGGATGAGATTGCCTATATAGGTGTCGACCCTAAAGACAGAACCACGGGGTTATCTCGACTAAACGCTTATCTGGATTGGTGTCAGCGCAAAGATCACAGAGTTAACTACCAGGTGGGCGAACTTCACCATGAGAGTGCCTATCAGTTGGTGGATAAGGTGCTCGGCTCGGACACTCAAGCCATAGTTTGTGCCAGTGATACTTTGGCATTGGGCGTTATTAAACGCCTGCAAGAGCTGGGACGTGAAGATGTCTTGGTGACTGGTGTTGGCGGTAATGAACTGCTCTCTTTCCTATTTCCCAAGGTCTATAGCGTCGATCCTGGCTATACCGAAGCCGGCAAGAAAGCGGCAAATGCTTTGATCAAGCAGCTCTCTGGTGAGGCTGAAATCACCCATCAAACCCAACAACCTCTGCCTAGAATGTGACCTGATTCAATTTATGGGACTGTTCCCATTTTAATTTCTCATAACTAGTGTCAATATTCGTCACACAAGAAATGGGAATGTTCCCATTGATTCATCGAATATAATAAATGTACCCACTTTAAGGTGAACTAAGTTATGAGCAAGGTAGAACGTCGCGATGTTCAGCGCCTGATCGAATTGGTCGGCGGAAGAGAAAATATCGCCAGTGTAAGTCACTGTTTAACCCGTTTACGTTTTGTTTTGAATGACACGGATAAGGCTGACACCAAAGGGCTAGAGGCACTTCCTCTGGTAAAAGGTTGCTTTACCAATGCAGGCCAGTTTCAGGTAGTTATCGGCACTGAGGTAGACGAGGTGTATAAGGTGCTGCTTGAGGAATCAGGTCAATCAGCGGCGAGTAAGGATGATGCCAAGCTTGCAGCGCGCAAGAACATGAACATCCTTGAGCGTGGTATCTCTCATCTGGCAGAAATCTTTGTTCCTCTTCTTCCTGCCATTATCACCGGTGGTCTGATCCTTGGTTTCCGTAACGTTATCGGTGATATCCGAATGTTCGACGGCCAGACTCTGACAGAGATCAGTCAGTTCTGGGCAACGGTACACTCATTCCTATGGCTTATCGGTGAAGCTATCTTCTTCTTCCTACCAGTAGGTGTGTGTTGGTCGACAGTGAAGAAACTGGGCGGCACTCCGATTCTGGGTATCACGTTAGGTGTGACTCTGGTTTCGCCTCAATTGATGAACGCCTATCTGATAGGCAAAGAAGTGCCAGAGGTATGGGACTTTGGCCTATTTGTCATTGAGAAGGTGGGGTATCAGGCTCAGGTTATTCCAGCGATGCTGGCGGGTATGGCGCTAGCCTTTATTGAAACCAATCTTAAGCGCATCGTACCGTCTTACCTGTATCTGGTTGTGGTGCCATTTGTCTCTATCATTCTGTCTGTGATTCTGGCGCACTCTTTGATTGGTCCGTTCGGTCGTATGTTGGGTGATGGTGTGGCATTTGCCGCTAAAGCTGCCATGACAGGTGACTTTGCAGTGCTGGGTTCAATCCTGTTTGGTTTCTTCTATGCACCATTGGTTATCACAGGTATCCATCACACGACCAATGCCGTAGACCTGCAATTGATGCAAGACCTTGGCGGTACACCAATCTGGCCTCTTATTGCACTATCAAATATCGCTCAAGCATCAGCGGTAGTGGGCATCATTATCATCAGCAAGAAACATGGCGAGCGCGATATCTCTGTGCCAGCAGCTATCTCTGCTTATTTAGGTGTGACTGAGCCGGCAATGTACGGCATCAACTTGAAATACAAGTTCCCTATGCTTTGCGCCATGATTGGTAGTGCGGCAGCGGCAGCAATCTGTGGTAGCGCAGGTGTGATGGCAAACGGTATCGGTGTGGGCGGTCTGCCAGGCATCCTTTCTATCCAACCAGCCTTCTGGGGCGTATTTGGTCTAGCAATGCTGGTGGCAATCATAGTGCCAATCACACTAACTCTAATCCTTTATAAGCGCGCTCAAAGCAAGGGCGAGCTAGAAACAGCAAACGCATAATCTAGGGGTGGCAAAGGCCACCCTCTCATTTAGGTAGCACGGTAATGAATAACGCAACGACGCCTTGGTGGAAGACCGCCACGGTATATCAAATCTACCCGAAGAGCTTTTGTGACAGTGGTGCAAAGGGCACCGGCGACATCCAGGGTATTATCTCTAAACTCGATTATCTAAAAAGCCTAGGTATCGACGCTATTTGGCTAACCCCAGTATATGAGTCGCCTATGGTGGATAATGGCTACGATATCTCTGACTACTACGCCATTAACCCTGACTTTGGCACCATGCAGGATTTTGATGAGCTTCTTGAACAAGCGCATCAGCGTGGTATTCGCATCATTATGGATATCGTGGTTAACCATACCTCGACGGCGCACAAGTGGTTCCAATCTGCTTTAGAGGGCAAAGACAGCCTTATCGCGATTACTATATCTGGAAAGATCCTGTTGATGGTAAAGAGCCAACCAATTGGCAGTCTAAGTTTGGTGGCAATGCTTGGGAGTTTGATGAGAAGAGTGGTCAATACTATCTGCATCTATTCGCAACCGAACAGGCAGACCTTAACTGGGAAAACCCTAAGGTGCGCCAAGAAGTAGAAGAGGTGATCTATTTTTGGGCTGAAAAAGGAGTCGACGGATTCCGTTTAGACGTAATCAACCTTATCTCTAAGCAGCAAGATTTTCCGAACG
Organism: Vibrio ishigakensis; assembly: GCA_000830475.1. GTDB lineage: Bacteria > Pseudomonadota > Gammaproteobacteria > Enterobacterales > Vibrionaceae > Vibrio > Vibrio ishigakensis_A. Next base: position 13,313 of record BBSC01000017.1, read on the forward strand.
ATGATATCGGCGATGGTCGTCGCTTCTATACCGATGGCCCAAGGGTGCATGAATATCTGCAACAGATAAGCGATGCGGTATTCCAGAAATACGGCAGTGTGACGGTAGGTGAGATGTCATCGACTACCCTAGAGCATTGTCAGCAGTACTCTTCATTAGATGGTAAAGAGCTGTCTATGGTGTTTAACTTCCACCACCTTAAAGTGGATTATCCAAACGGTGAAAAGTGGACTAAGGCCCCCTTTGATTTCATCGAGCTTAAGCAGATCTTCAATCACTGGCAAACTGGCCTAAATGGCCAAGGTTGGGGGGCACTGTTTTGGTGTAACCACGACCAACCACGTGTGGTGTCTCGCTTGGGAGATGATGAAACTACCGCGTTGAATCGGCCAAGATGCTGGCGGCATCAGTACATATGATGCAGGGTACGCCCTATGTGTATCAGGGTGAAGAGATCGGTATGACTAACCCTAAATACACCTCTATCGAGCAGTATCGAGATGTAGAAAGCACCAATATGTATCAGTTGATGGTAGAAGAGCAGGGCGTGGATAAACAGCAGATGCTGGATATTCTGGCTAGTAAGTCTCGCGATAACTCTCGTACTCCTATGCAATGGAATAGTGAAGAGTTTGCCGGTTTCTCAAAGTCAGCACCTTGGCTTGAGGTAGCGAGTAACTACCCACAAATAAATGCAGAGCAGGCAGTCGCAGACCCAGGTTCTGTATTCTATTTCTACAAGCGATTGATTGAGCTTCGCAAACAGGTAGCCGTCATTACCGAGGGTGATTATCAAGACTTGTTGCCAGAGCATAAACAGATCTTTATGTATCAGCGCAAATCGGCGAACCAGACCCTTATCTGTGTGAACAACTACTATGGAACAGAGGCAAGCTGGGAGCTTCCTGATGACTTTGACGTCAGCAAAGCAACACTGCTTTTGAGTAACTACTCAGAGCAAGGTGAGGCAACTAAGACGCAAACTCTGCGCCCATATGAAACTCGCATTTGGCTGGTTGAATGCTAATTAAACCCCCGAGTAAGACAAAGGCTTTGGTGTGCTCCCAAAGCCTTTTTGTTTTTTTACTTTTGTATCTACTGATTGGTCACACCAACTTGATTAGCATACCCAATCACTTCATCAATCAGATCGTTAGGGTTCATTTTTCCAGTTAAGACATCTATGTAATGGTCTGCCTCTGATTTCAATATAGGCAGTTGGTAGTTCTTTGTGTGTCTGTTAGAAAACGCCTCTGAGATACTGTATTTGATGTAGGTAACAGGATCATCATTGCCTAAGTCTATCGTGGTTCGATGTTCACCAGTGATATCAGAGTACCATCCACTAGCTTCACCATAGTAATGATCATCAACGTATCTCATTACTACAGAGTTATTGTTAGCCGTAGCAGACATTTCACCATCTTTAAAACCCATCCAAGTTGATGCTGAAACATGGTTAAGACCATCGCCTCGATACTGGCTAGTGTGTTTTAGGGTTATACTTGTAAACCCAACCTCGCCACTAGCGGTTTTAGAGAACTCAGAATACACAAGTGATTTAATGTTCTGGTTGTGAGTTATTGTTCTATTCAACGTAACGGTGTTGTACTGCGCATTGCCGTATATAGGGTTTCCACTAATTCCATATCCAGTTATTGGTCTGTGACTTTCCATAGGCTTCATTTCTAAGAACTCACAAACATTCTTACCGCTAAAGTAATCATCATCATTTGTAACGTCCACTGCCTTGAAGTTCTGCTCTCTATCAAAGTAATCGATATGACCAGTAGCGATGTGAATGTTGTTATCGGTTGTAAGCATGAAGCATGGAGAGTGTTGAATAGTTGGTATGCTCTGCACCATCGGTTGAGGTTCAACAAAAGGCTTAACGCTTGGTTCTCTCTGCAGGATAGGTTCAGGTGCTACAACAATTGGCTTACTAACCACAGTAGGACTATCAGTATTAACGGGATTGGTGCTGGTGGTTGTTACAGATGTTTTGTCTGGCGTAGTGATATGTTCCTTAACGTCTGGTGTAGTAGGTGCTTGAGAGCCACCTTTACTATCACCGCTACCACCACAACCAGAAAGGATTGCTACTGCCACTGCCGTTAATGCTAAGTTTTTCATTGTATTTCTATGTCTCTGTGTACTACTTAACGCCCATACGTCTGGCTTGCTCATCACGGTAACCAGTAGTGTTAAGTGCTGCTTGCAGTAATAACTCTCTAGTAGAGCGGAAACCGCCCTCTGCCATCGCCCACTTGATTAGTGCATATTCCCATGGGTTCAGCTTCATAGAGTGGATGCCAGATCGTCTATCGTTTTCTTGGTCGAAGTTCTCGAACGCGTAGGCTTTTAGTTCTTCAATGCTATTGCATGCATCAACCGTTGCTTTGCCAAGTTCCCAATCTGGCTTACCTGATAGGCGATGAGTACGTTTGTATTCGTTATCCTCTTTGCGCTTACGTTCAAGTGCGAGTTCTGCGCCTCGCTCGATGTTGTCTCTGACAGTTTTTGATTTCATTGGTATGTACTCTAAGTAAATTCGATTTGTATTAGAGCAGAAAATACGTGGGATCACAGAGGTTTCGAGTGCGATGTTAGCTTTCACTAATACTATGAAATAGAGTGCTCACAAACATATTTGGCATATACAAAAAAGCCACCGAAGTGGTGGCTATGTATCTGTGTAGCTAGGTATATGTATATTTGTGTACCGTGGTCTACAGGTACTCTTTAACTAACATTCCAGTATGAAGAATAGAGGCGTGGGCGTTTTGCTCGGAGGGGGGTATCCTTTTTCGCCCACTTACTATCAATTGCTTCAATTGATGCTTGTTTCCAATCGTTACACTCAATAGCAGACAATATTCGTCTGAACCTTAGTAGTCCACTAACACCTAACTGGTAAGCGATACTCAGTAGCACACAATTTCTTGGGTAATCACATTGCTTATATTAGGTACTTCCCGATAGTTGTCTATCCAGTTCTTTTACATATTGCTCTAACCAATAAGGAGTGATGTGTTCAGGTATTTTGAACTGGTAGTGCTCTAGTGGTGCAGTGACCGCCCCTAGTTAGCCACCGATAGATTGCAAAAATTTGGCACACTGGATGTGTACCAAGATTGAAGACGAAATTATTTCTCGTAGCTTACCGTGTAGCGAGTCGGTTTATGGTTCATCCACAGGATCATATTGATAAACACAGCGGCGAAGATAGACCAAACAATTAGCGACAGAGGTATAAAGTAGAGGGATGCTAGCAAGATAGTGGTATCAAACAGCAATTGGCTCTTACCTACAGAGATGCCCATCTTGTCTTGAATCACCAAGCAGAGCACATTTGAGCCACCGAGACTCGCTCTGTGTCTAAATAGGATCAAAAGCCCCAGCCCAATAAAGGTGCCGCCAGCTATAGCAGCGAACACAGGCGAGAGCGTTTCAAACACCATCACGCGATGTATGTTATCCGCCATCACAGAAACCAAGCTCACACAGATGATGCTGTTAATGGTGAAGTGTTTGCCAAGCGAAACCAAGCCAAGAAATAGAAGGCACGTTGACTAAGAAGTAAAGCGTACCGAACGACAGATCCACGAACTGGTTTAGAAGTAGAGCCAAGCCTGCGGTACCGCCAACGATCATAGATGATGACTTTAGGAAATAGATCCCAACGGCCACCAAAAGGGTACCAGTAAATATAGCGGCGCAGTCTTCCAATAACGTGTGTCTGTTCATTTTCACTCCTAAGTCCCAATAAGCCGCGTAGGATAACTAAAAAGTTGTATTTAACGAAGTTTTTACTCAGAAATGGTGTTAACGTCGTGTAATTTTGCTTTTACAGAGTGTAAAGTGGGTCAACTCGGGTATAACCCCCTTGAGTTCATAAGAACAATGATAGAAAAAATTGATCTAAAACATGGACACAAAACAATTTGTGATATGAATTAAATTCGGTAGAATGCCGGCATTCGGATGACGAAAACGTTTGCTTTTGGTCGTTTGGTGCTAATTTTGCCATTTTGAGTTCAATCTGAGTCAGGAGATACAGATGCTAAAGCGTGACATGAACATCGCTGATTACGATGCGGATCTATTCGCAGCCATCCAGGAAGAAACTGTGCGTCAAGAAGAGCACATCGAACTTATCGCTTCAGAAAACTACACTAGCCCTCGTGTAATGGAAGCTCAAGGTTCACAACTTACTAACAAGTATGCGGAAGGTTACCCAGGCAAGCGTTACTACGGCGGTTGTGAGTACGTTGATAAGGTTGAAGACCTAGCAATTGCTCGTGCATGTGAGCTATTTGGCGCTGAATACGCGAACGTACAGCCACACTCTGGTTCTCAAGCGAACAATGCCGTTTATATGCACTTCTAAACGCAGGCGATACTGTTCTTGGTATGAGCCTAGCGCACGGTGGTCACCTGACTCACGGCTCTCCAGTAAACTTCTCTGGTAAGCTTTATAACATCATCCCTTACGGCATCGATGAGCAAGGCCAGATCGACTATGACGAGATGGAAGCACTCGCTCTTGAGCACAAGCCTAAGATGATCATTGGTGGTTTCTCTGCTTACTCTCAAGTTTGTGATTGGGCGCGTATGCGTGAAATCGCTGACAAAGTAGATGCTTACTTCTTCGTAGATATGGCTCACGTAGCGGGTCTTATCGCAGCAGGTGTATATCCGAACCCAGTTCCACACGCACACGTTGTGACTACAACCACTCACAAGACTCTAGCGGGCCCACGTGGTGGTCTAATCCTTCTAACGAAGGCGAAGCTCTGCACAAGAAGCTGAACTCAGCAGTATTCCCTGGCGGTCAAGGTGGTCCTCTAATGCACGTTATCGCAGCGAAAGCGGTAGCCTTCAAAGAAGCACTAGAGCCAGAATTTAAAGATTACCAAGCGCGCGTTGTTGCTAACGCAAAGGCTATGGTTGCTGAGTTCATCAACCGTGGTTACAACATCGTTTCTGGTTCAACTGAGAACCACCTGTTCCTAGTTGACCTGATCGACAAAGACATCACAGGTAAAGAAGCGGACGCAGCTCTTGGTAGCGCGAACATCACAGTGAACAAGAACTCTGTACCAAACGATCCACGTAGCCCATTCGTTACCTCTGGTATCCGTATCGGTTCGCCTTCTATCACTCGTCGTGGCTTCACTGAAGAAGACGCAACTAACCTAGCAGGTTGGATCTGTGACATCCTAGATAACTTGGGTGACGAAGCAGTGATTGAAGCAACCAAAGCTAAGGTTCTGGATATCTGTAAGCGCAAGCCAGTTTACGCTTAATCCAAAGCACCTAATGAAAAAGCGAGCCTAGGCTCGCTTTTTTGTATCTATTATTTGTTCTCGAGATAGATCATAAACAAGCGGGCATCGAGCTCCAGCTGATGATAATCAGGCTCCATATGACAACAGAGCTGATAGAAGGCCTTGTTGTGTTCCTTCTCTTTTAGATGTGCCAGTTCGTGCACTACCAACATGCGTAGCAAGGGTTCTGGTGCATCTTTGAACATGCTAGCGATGCGTATCTCATTCTTCGACTTCAGCTTGTTGCCATGCACACGGCTTACATAGGAGTGAAGTCCCAACGCATTGTTGATCAGGTGAATCTTGGGATCGTAGATCACCTTGCTCAGAGGAGAGGACTTTTTGAGAAAACGATTCTTAAACTCCATGGTGTACTCAAACAGCGCTTTTTCACTCTTAATGTTATGTCTGTCTGGATAGCGCTTCTCAAACCAAGGCACCAGTTTTCCTGCGTTCAGCATATCGGTAACAGGCTTAATTATGTGGTCTGGATAGCCCTGAATGTATTTAAGCGTTGGGTTCATCTTGATAGCGGATTAGTGGGAGTCAGCCAAAGTGTACCTTAGTTGAGGATGGGTTAACAAAAGCCCCATCAAATGACGGGGCTGATAAGCTTATTTGTTGATACTCAGTTGGGTACCAGATTTGCACTTGAAGGTGTAGTAGCGTCGGCTCTCACTGAACTTAGAAAGCCCCTCACCTGAGCAATAATCGATATTGATGTCGCGCATCACCTCTAACGTCTTCTCACTGTCTAGGGCGAATTTAGAGCCGTCTGCACAGATAATTCGTACCTGCATCATCACTAACCGAGTATAGAGATACTTCGGTGTTGCACAGCTCGAAGGAGGCCTCTAGATAGTTGTCTTCTTGGGTATTTTTATCAGCACAGCCCCAGAGAAACAGAGGGGCAAGTAGAAATAGAATCCGTTTCATTAACACTCTCCTTGTATATTTTTTAGCTTATACGGAAAGCATAATTGGAAGGAGTAGAATTGCAAAAAATGACGGGTAGTTATTTGAAAGATAATAAAAAAACCTAGCGGGTGGCCTAGGTTTTAAATGGATTAGCTGATAGCTGATAGCTGATAGCTGATAGCTGATAGCTGATAGCTGTAGGGTAGATCCCCGATAAAGCTTTTGGCTTTTCGGGGATGAAATAAAAATCCGCTAGGATTTTTATTTCACCTCTTCACCTTTTGCTTGTAGGTCGGCGTGGTATGAAGAACGCACAAATGGACCACAGGCAGCGTGGGTGAAGCCTAGCTCTAGAGCAATATCTTTGAGCTCGTCAAACTCTGCTGGTGGCACGTAGCGCTCTACAGGTAGATGGTGACGGCTTGGCGCTAGGTATTGACCTAGAGTTAGCATGGTAACGCCGTGAGCACGCAGGTCTTTAAGAACCTCAACGATCTCTTCTTTGGTCTCACCAAGACCCATCATTAGACCAGATTTGGTCGGAACGTCTGGGTGTTGCTCTTTGAATTTCTTAAGAAGCTCTAGCGACCACTTGTAGTTCGCGCCTGGACGAACCTTGCGATATAGGCGCGGTGCAGTCTCTAGGTTGTGGTTGAATACATCTGGCGGAGCAATCTTAAGCTCTTCTAGTGCCTTATCCATACGACCACGGAAGTCAGGTACTAGGGTTTCGATGCGGATATTCGGGCTCAGTTTTCGGATCTCTGCGTTACAGTCAGCAAAGTGCTTAGCACCGCCGTCACGCAGGTCATCACGGTCAACCGAGGTGATTACCACATACTTAAGTTTCATGTCTTGGATGGTCTTAGCCAACTTTTGTGGCTCTTGTGCTTCTGGTGGAAGCGGGCGACCGTGGGCAACATCACAGAAAGGACAACGACGCGTACAGATAGCACCTAGTATCATAAAGGTGGCTGTACCGTGGTTAAAACACTCAGCTAGGTTAGGGCAAGAAGCCTCTTCACATACAGAGTGAAGGTCGTTCTTGCGCATCGCAGATTTGATGTCTTGAATGCGTTGACTGTCGGCAGGCAACTTGATTTTCATCCAATCCGGCTTACGCAATACTTCTTTGCGTTCCACTGGCACAGTTTTAGTTGGGATCAGTGCCATCTTGTCGGCGTCACGATACTTAACGCCTTTTTCCATTTGAATTGGTTTACTCATAACTTTCTGTCGTTTCTGTAATGTCCGAATAACCAAGAAGCTTGGTTAGGTGTGTTACCAATACCTGCTCTAGGTTGGCTCTCTGCTCCTGCGTGGTGAAGTCAGCAACCTGCACCATTTCCATTCCTGCATAACCACATGGGTTGATACGCAGGAACGGCGACAAATCCATATCGATGTTTAGCGCCAAACCGTGGAATGAACACCCTCTACGGATCCTCAAACCCAGTGAACAGATCTTCTTATCCTCTACATAGACGCCAGGGGCGTCTGGTCGTGCTGCCGATTGAATACCCAAGTCGGCTAGGGTTTGAATGACTAGACTCTCAATGTGAGTGACCAGCTCGCGAACCCCAATGCCTTTGCGGCGCAGGTTCAATAGGAAGTAGACCACCATCTGGCCCGGACCATGATAGGTCACCTGACCGCCACGATCGCTCTTAACGATAGGGATGTCACCTGCGTTTAGAACATGCTCTTCTTTACCCGCTTGCCCCTGCGTAAATACAGGGTTGTGCTCGACGATCCACACCTGGTCGGCGGTGTTCTCATCGCGCTCATCGGTAAATTGATGCATCTTTTCCCAAACTGGAAGGTAATCCTGTCGACCTAGAAATTTAATCTCTAGGCGTTGTTCGAGGTCAGTTAGACTAGGCAATTCACTACTTCCTTGAATTATCTGTGTCGGAGGACGCAAGCTATCAGCATATGCGTCATTTTCCTAGCAAAATTACACGTTTTTTAAACATTTGTCATACAAAAAGAAGTGTTTAAATAAACACCTCTTTCCATATCAATGACTTAGTTTTTGCTCGATTAAAGTACCATACGTACGATGTCGATCTCACCTAGCTCTTTATAAAGCGTCTCTACCTGCTCGATAGAAGTAGCGGTGATGGTAACCGATACGGCGTTATAGGTGCCTTTGCCACTTGGACGTACCGTTGGGCTGTAGTTACCTGGAGCGTGGCGCTGAATGACTTCCAATACCAAATCAGGCAGCTCAGGTTTAGCGTAACCCATTACCTTGTAGGTAAATCGGCATGGGAACTCTAAAAGATCTCTTAGTTTTGGCTGCTCTTGCATGGTTACTACTCCAAATGGAAATGGTTAAATCTTTGCCGTTTAGGGCGGGAATGTTACTGTGAACTGGATCAAAACTCAAGGTGAGGCCTCTCGAGCTCGATTTCAAGGGAGCAGATAAAAAAGAAGCCGCTGAGATAGCGGCTTTATTGGAATGCTTGGTATTAGAACCAGCTCTTGAACAGTAGAACAATGTAGTCAATCAAGCGGCTGAATAGGCCACCTTCATCTACGTCTTCTAGTGCTAGAAGTGGGTATTCCGCAATGTCTTCGCCATCTACTTGATAGAATACACGACCTACTACGTCACCTTCTTTGATTGGCGCTTTCAGCTCTTTATCAAGAACGAAGCTCGCTTGAAGGTCTTTAGCTACACCGCGTGGAAGAGTCACATAGGTATCTTCAGCTAGGCCAAGCTTAACTGTGTCCTTGTTGCCCATCCAGATCTTCTCTTCAGCAAATACTTCACCTTTTTTGTGAGGCGCAACGGTTTCGAAGAAGCGGAAGCCATAGTTAAGAAGCTTTTTGCTCTCAGCTTTACGAGCGTTGGCGCTCTTAGTACCCATTACAACTGCGATTAGGCGCATCTGACCTTCAGTACCAGAGCTTACTAGGCTGTAGCCCGCTTTGCTGGTGTGACCGGTTTTGATGCCGTCCACGTTCATGCTCTTGTCCCACAGTAGACCGTTACGGTTGTACTGTGTGATGCCGTTGTATGTGAATTGTTTTTCGCTGTATAGCGCGTATTCATCTGGCACATCACGGATAAGTGCTTGGCCAAGTAGCGCTAGGTCGTATGGAGTCGAGTACAGGTTATCGTTATCCAGACCGTGAACGTTAGCAAAATGGGTGTTAGTCATACCCAGAGTTTTCGCCCATGCGTTCATTAGGTCAACGAAAGCATCTTCAGAGCCGGCAACGTGTTCAGCCATAGCCACACATGCATCATTACCCGATTGGATGATGATGCCGTGGTTCAGCTGATCTACGGTTACCGTAGTACCCACTTCGATGAACATCTTTGAAGAATCCGGGAAGTTCTTGGCCCAAGCATTCTTGCTTATCACCACTTCGTCATCTTTAGAGATGTTACCGCGCTTAAGCTCTTGACCGATAACATAGCTAGTCATCATCTTGGTCAAGCTTGCTGGGTGCAGCTGAGTGTTCATTTCTTTTTCGGCTAGGACTTTGCCTGAGTTGTAGTCCATTAGCACAAATCCATTTGCCGCGATTGACGGCGGATCTGGCATTACGATAGGTGCAGCGTGAGCTGTAGAAACAGCTAGAGTAGCTAGTGCTGCTGTCGCGATGACAGATTTCATTGATTGGGTAACTCTTTTCATTTTTTCCGTGTAATGTCCAAACTTGAAGGCAAAACTGACAGTATAGTAGCAGAATAAAGGGTCTAAACCACGTTTAAACCCAGTTATCTACGTTCAGATTAACCAAATTATTGCTTTGAGATTTATTGAACCTTGTGCTTTTTGATAAAAGCCGAGGTAAATCCATCCTGTTTTAATTTTTTAAGCACATCTTGTGCAGTGTTCGCCTCTGAAATTGGACCAACAAAAATTCGATTCGTTTTATCCTTTGATTCTACAAAACTCGGTTGTTGATAGTCTTTAGTCAATTTATCCGCCAGCTTTTGTGAGTTTTCAGCATTGCTGAGCTCGCCACCTGGATGATAAATTTAGGGTGAGAGGAGGTCTTTGGCTTTTTATGCGCCGAGGTGTCAATGTGCTCTATCTCCACATTGGCCACACCGGTTTGGATGACCCCCAATTTCGTCGCAGCGGCGTAGCTTAGATCAATGATTCGACCATCGTGAAACGGACCGCGGTCGTTAACACGAACCACAGCGGTTTTACCATTGTCGAGATTGGTTACCTTCACATAGCTAGGTATAGGCAGGGTTTTGTGAGCCGCACTCATGGAGTACATGTCATAGGTCTCCCCATTTGAGGTGAGGTGACCATGAAACTTCTTGCCGTACCAGGACGCTTTGCCTTTCTGCTTGAATCCCTGCGGATTATCTATCACAGAATAGGACTTACCTAAAACCGTGTAATCTTTGTTTCCACCAAGGCTATATGGCTCATAGCGAGGCGTTGCGTCCTCAATATGGTCCAAAGTGATGGGTGCATCCGGCGGGATGTCTTGGTTGATCGCGTAGCGCTCGCTGTCTGAGCTTGAGCATCCTGCCAGTAGCAGAGCAAACAGCCCTGCCAGCAAAAAAGAACGTTTTTCCATTAAGTTGCCTTAGAAAGCATTTTCCTATGAGTTTGTATCGACATCAGTATCCCGAAGCCGGCCATCAGGTCACCATAGAGGTACCACCGTAGCTCACTAGTGGCAGGGGAACACCTACCACAGGCAAGATGCCACTTACCATGCCTATGTTAACGAAAACATATACAAAGAAGCTGAGTACGATACTGCCCGCCATCATGCGGCCAAACGCCGTTTGCGCTTGGCTAGATAGGTAGAGACCGCGACCTATGATGAACAGATAGATGGAGAGTAATCCCAGCACGCCTATCATGCCCCATTCTTCGGCGATAACCGCAAAGATAAAGTCAGTATGTCGCTCCGGCAAGAACTCAAGCTGTGATTGCGTACCTTGTAGCCAGCCCTTGCCGGTCAAGCCACCGGAGCCTATGGCTATCTTACTTTGAATGATGTGGTAGCCAGCACCCAATGGGTCTGATTCTGGGTCGAATAGGGTTCGCACCCGCACCTTTTGATACTCCCGCATCAGGAAGAACCACAAGATAGGGATAAAGGCACCGATGGAGATGGCCGCGGTGGCAATGATTTTCCAGCTGATACCTGCAAGGAAAATAACGAAGATGCCAGAGGCAGCGATCAGAATTGAAGTACCTAGATCGGGCTGTTTCGCGATCAATATGGTCGGGAGTACCACCAGTATCAAAGAGGTTAATAGCACTCTAAAGGTAGGTGGGAGTGGGCGATTACCGATATAGCGAGCCACCATAAGTGGCACCGCCAGCTTCATTAACTCTGAGGGTTGAAAGCGAATAAAACCAAGGTTTAGCCAGCGCTGTGCACCCTTGGAGGCTTCACCAAAGAAGAGCACCCCAAGCAGTAATATCAAGCCGCCAGTAAACAGCAGTGGGGCTAAGGTTTCATAGGTCCTTGGAGTGATCTGCGCCAGTATGACCATAACGCCCAGTGATAGCGCCATACGCGCCATCTGACGTTCCATCATAGCCATGCTTTGACCACTTGCGCTGTACATGATGAGTAGCGCAAAGCCCATCAGCAGAAGTATGCCGAGGATAAGCGGTAGGTCTAAGTGCATACGCTCAAACAGGGAGCGGTTTTTGCCTGTTTCTGGGTCTAGTTTCATTTCTCAGACTCAATATAGTCGTAGCGGTCTCTAAGCAGGATATGGTCGAAGATACGACGCACAACAGGTGCACCATGGCTCGAACCACCACCGGCGTTTTCTAGTACCACGGTTACGATAACCTGAGGGTCATCAAACGGTGCATAACCAGTAAACAAAGCGTGGTCTCGCAGGTGCTCAGCGATCTCGTCGGCGTTGTACTCTTGGTCTTCTGCAAGACCAAATACCTGAGCCGTACCTGACTTACCGGCACTTTTATATGACGTGCCTTGAAAGAACGACGCGCGGTACCCTTCTTTCCATGGTTTACTAGATACATACCTCTCTTAGAGATATCCCAAAATCTTTGCTCAACGCCAGTGATCGGCGGGAAGGTTTCAACCTCGGCCACTTCCTCGGTGTTGCCCTCATCGCTGTGATGGATTTTAGAGTGAAGCAACTGTGGCGCCATCACCTTACCGTCATTGATAAGCACAGAGGTCGCTTTCGCAATCTGTACAGGTGTTGCGGTCCAATAACCCTGCCCGATACCTACAGGGATAGTATCGCCCTTGTACCAAGGCGTGCGGTGTCGCGCCATCTTCCATTCACGAGTCGGCATGTTGGCCTTACTTTCTTCGTAAAGGTCGATGCCCGAGTAGTCACCAAAACCGAAGTGTTGCATCCAGGTCGATAGGCGGTCGATACCAAGGTCATAAGCAATTTGATAGAAGAAGGTATCTACCGACTCTTCCAGTGCTTTTTCAATGTCCACTACGCCGTGTCCCCAACGCAGCCAGTCACGAAATGGTCGCGTCTTGGAGTTAGGAATACGCCAATAACCTGGGTCGTTTCGCGTAGTGTTTGGCGTAATCACCTTCTCTTGCAATGCCGCAACCGCGATAAAGGGTTTTACCGTCGACGCTGGTGGATAGATACCAAGAGTTGCGCGGTTCACCAGAGGGCGGTTCTTATCATTCAGTAGTGAGCGATAAGCTTTGCCGGAAATACCGTGAACAAAGGCGTTCGGGTCATAGCTAGGGCTAGAAACCATAGCCAGTACCGCATCGGTTTTAGGGTCGAGAACCACAGCACTACCGCGATAGTTATCGAGTAGATTAAACAGGTATTTCTGCAGCTTGATATCTATATTGAGAACGATATCGTCGCCAGGAACAGGTGGTTCATACTTGAGGGTGCGAATGATACGACCGCGGCTATTGACCTCAACCTCCTGATAGCCAGGTTTGCCGTGAAGCACATCCTCGTAATAGCGCTCGATACCCAGCTTACCGATATCCTTGGTCGCCTTGTAATCCTGCTCTTTGTCTTCGCGGATGAGGCGCTGCATATCGCGGTCATTGATACGCGATACATAGCCAAGCACATGGGTAAGCACCTCACCATACGGTAGAAGCGTTTTAGGGTGGCGTTAACCTCAACCCCAGGGAAGTCATATTGATGCACCGAGAACTTAGCTACTTGCTCTTCGGTCATTTGATTCATTAGTGGAATTGACTTAAATCTGTGGGTGCGCCGACGCTCTCGCTGGAAGGCTTCCACCTGATCGTCACTGATCTGCAAGATCTTACGCAAACCAGCGACAGTGTCATCTATGCTAGAGACCTTTTCAGGCGTGATCTCTAGGCTAAATACTGGGCGGTTTTCAGCCAGCACCACGCCATTTCTATCATAGATAAGCCCGCGGTTTGGGGCGATAGGAACAACCTTGATACGGTTATCGTTGGAGCGGGTGCGGTAGTCTTGGTATTGGTTTACTTGGATGTGGTACAGGTTGAGGATAAGCGCCCCAACCAGAAGTACGATACCGATAAACGAGACCGCGGCTCGACTGCGGAACAGTCGAGACTCGAACACATGATCTCGGATTTGGGTGCGTTTGCGTAACATCCAGCCTTACTCGCGGTGATAAGGGTGGTTGGCGTTGATGCTCCAAGCGCGGTAAAGGCTTTCAGCCATGACCACTCGAACCAATGGATGTGGAAGGGTTAGGGGAGACAGAGACCAGCTCTGCTCTGCTGCAGCCTTACAAGCCGGTGCTAATCCCTCAGGACCACCAATCAGGATGGATACATCCCTTGCATCAAGCTTCCATTTATCCAGTTGCTTAGCCAGTTGTGGGGTGTCCCAAGCTTTGCCTGGGATATCCAGAGTAACGATACGGTTACCCTTAGGAACAGCCGCTAGCATGGCTTCCCCTTCTTTTTGCAAGATGCGCGCGATATCGGCATTCTTGCCACGCTTTCCTGCTGGGATTTCGATAAGCTCTAGAGGCATATCGTTAGGAAAGCGACGTTTGTATTCGTTAAAGCCTTCTTCAACCCATTTTGGCATTTTAGTGCCAACCGCAATCAGCTGGATTTTCACAGATTAGCCCCACAGCTTTTCAAGTTGATACAGCTCACGATGCTCTTCTTGCATCACGTGAACCATAGTAGAACCCATATCTACAACAACCCATTCACCTTCTTGCTCGCCATCCACGCCAAGTGGCTCAATGCCTTCTTTCTTGGACTCGATAGCGATATGGTCAGCGATTGAGGCTACGTGACGTTTAGATGTTCCGGTGCAGATAATCATATAGTCGGTAACGCTAGACTTACCCTTAACGTCTAGAGTGACAATGTCTTGTGCCTTCATGTCATCCGCTTTATCAGCTAGGAAATCTTTTAGTTGTTCGCCTTGCAATGCTGGCTCCTTATTTCTTAAACAATTGATGTGAGTATATCACTTAGCTGACAGAATATTGTCAAGCTTGAGTGAAGGGGAGAGCCCCTGTTTGGCTTAGGCTCAGGGTCACCTGAGTTAATCTTGGCCACACAGGAGTGTCGTAATCGGTTTTGGCAATTATCTCTATTTCAGCCAGTTCAGACCAAATCTGATACAAAGACTGCATAGAATGACGATTTAATGCCGCTGTATACAGTGGGCGTTTGTTGTTCCATACGCGATACTGGTCGAATACCTGTTGCAAACTCTTGCTCTGAAGCTCCTTTTGATAGGTCATCAGGGTATTGAGCTCTTTTTGCAATGTGCGCAATAGAATTACACCTTCAACGCCTTCGGCAGAGAGCTGCTTGAGGATACGTTGGCTACGCTTTGCTTTTCCTGCCAGCATGGCATCAATCCAATGAAAGGCATTGAAGTGGTTGTGGCGGCTCAGCGCTGACTCTATGCGTACGAGAGTAAGCTGACCATCTGGATAGAGGAGCTTAAGCTTTTCAAGGCTCTGGTTTAGGCAAGTAGATTGCTTCATGCCACTGAGCTAGCATCTGCAAGGCTTCGTGGTCGGCTTGCAGTCCAAGCGTATAGCAACGCTGCTGAACAAACTGAGGCAGGCGCTGTATATCAGGAGTCAGGCATGAAACCCAAACTCCTTGACTGTTTAGTGCCTTAAACCATTTCGCATTCTCTTGTGCCTTAGTCAGCTTGCTACCAGTAATCACAAGGATGACGTCTTCATTGAGAAGCTCTTGCAGTGATACTAGGTTCTTGGCGATGGCCTGACTGGCGCCAGATTCTGGTAGGTCTAATTCAATGATCTTACGCTCACTGAACAAACTCATGGCGTTGCAAGCATCAAAGATCTCATCCCATGGGGTTTGAGCATTGATATCGAAACGGAACCGCTCGCTATAGCCTTGCTTTTCAGCCGTCTGCTTGATCAGGTCGCGGGACTCTTGGATGAGCAGAGGCTCAGCACCAAACAGCAGATAGATAGGGTGCAGTTGGCGCTGAAGCTGTGTAGCGAGCTTATCGGCGAAGATACGCATAGTTACTGCTGGGTTTCCGCCGTATCTGACCTCTCAGGAGCTATTTGCTCTTGTTCTGCCTCAGGCATTTTTTCAGCGTCAGAACTGGTTTGTTCGTCTGTAGCGTCAGTAGATTGCTGCGCCTCTGGAGCAACCTGTGGTTGCTGAGGATCGTTCTTCTCATACTCAGCCTGTAGGCTGATCTGATCGTCTTGAGCAGCGGCTTCTTCAGGAGAGAGCATCACACCATCTTCATTGACCACAGGTGCATCATCGAATACTTCTTTGTCGTCCAGTACGTCCGCACGTAGACGTGCTAATTGACGGATGATTTGACGGGAAGCCTGTTTACGCATTTCGTCTTCGATCATCTCACGTTCTACCGACTTAGCTAGAGCGGTTAATGGGTTATCGAGGAAGCTTCGGTTTACCTGAGTAGTAAAGGTCTTCATGCCTTGATCAGGAACAACCACACGGTAGCGAACGCGCAGAGTCAGCTCTTTCTCAGCCGCACGACTGTTTTGATAAAGAGAAAGGGTACGCTCTGAGATACTTTCAGAAACTAGGTGCAGGTTACTTACGCTAGCCGCTGGAGCAGTGATATCGATACCGTTCAAGCGAAGCTCACGCTTAACATCTCGGGTAAGTTGGTCATATTCATCGAAACTGGTAACCGATAGTTTTCCAACTTCGTCAGGTACTAGGTAGTCACCACGAAAATGGAAACCGCAACCGCTGAGTAGGGAAACAATGACAAAGGCGATGAGGAGTCGAAGGCGAGGATCAACGTCACTAAAATACTCTCTTAAAAGGGGTTCGTCTTTTGTTAGTACACTGGAAATCAATGCATTAACAAAAAGCGAAGAAAGGGCATAGCCATGCTATGCCCTATATAGCTTAGATTAGTACGCTACTTTAGTTCGCAACAATGTTTAGAAGTTTCCCAGGTACGTAAATAACCTTACGTACAGTCTTACCTTCTGTGAACTTAGTAACGTTTTCATCGTTAAGGCCCAGGTCTTCAACCTGCTCTTTGGTTGCGTCTGCTGCAACGGTTAGCTTAGCGCGAAGCTTGCCGTTTACCTGAACAACGATAAGTTTTCATCTTCAACAAGTGCCTTCTCATCGAAGATTGGCCATGCAGCGTTGTCGATATCGGTTTCACCCATAGCAGTCCACATCTCGAAACAGATGTGTGGAGTGATAGGGTAAAGCATTACAACAACGGCTTTTAGCGCTTCATCTAGGATTGCACGGTCTTGCTCAGACTCTTGTGAAGCCTTAGCTAGCTTGTTCATCAGCTCCATGATAGCTGCGATAGCTGTGTTGAAGGTTTGACGACGTGAGATGTCATCAGACACTTTAGCAATGGTCTTGTGAACGTCGCGACGAAGTGCTTTTTGGTTGCTTGTTAGTGATGCTGCATCAACTGCAACCGCTGCACCTTTATCAGAGTGCTCACGAACCAGTTTCCAAACACGCTTAAGGAAGCGGTTTGCACCCTCAACGCCAGACTCTTGCCACTCTAGAGTCATGTCTGCAGGTGATGCAAACATCATGAATAGACGTACTGTATCAGCGCCGTACTTATCTACCATCTCTTGTGGGTCGATACCGTTGTTCTTCGACTTAGACATCTTGATCATGCCTGAGTGCTCAACCGTACGGTCCTGCGAGTCGATAGCCGAAACGATGTTACCTTTACCGTCGCGCTCAACCTTAACTTCAGTTGGTGCGATCCACTCTTTAGTACCTTTCTCATTGGTGTGATAGAAGCATCAGCCAGTACCATACCTTGGCAAAGTAGTTGCTTGAATGGCTCGTCAGAGGTCACGTAACCTGCGTCACGCAGCAATTTGTGGAAGAAGCGAGAGTAAAGGAGGTGCATTACTGCGTGCTCGATACCACCGATGTATTGGTCTACAGGTAGCCAGTAGTTCGCTTTTTCTGGGTCTAGGATGTCGTCAGCTTGTGGTGAGCAGTAACGCGCGTAGTACCAAGATGATTCCATGAAGGTATCGAAAGTATCTGTTTCACGCAGAGCTGGCTCGCCGTTGAAGGTTGTCTCAGCCCAAGACTTGTCTGCCTTGATTGGGCTAGTTACGCCATCCATTACCACATCTTCAGGAAGAATTACTGGTAGTTGGTCTGCAGGTACCGGGTGAACTTCACCATCTTCGGTAGTTACCATTGGGATTGGAGCACCCCAGTAACGCTGACGAGATACACCCCAGTCGCGTAGACGGAAGTTTACTGTCTTAGTACCTTTGCCTTCAGCTTCTAGCTTAGCTGCGATTGCATCAAATGCCGCTTGGAATTCAAGACCGTCGAACTCGCCAGAATCGAATAGTACGCCTTTCTCAGTGTACGCTTCTTCTGAGATATCTAGCTCGCTGTCGTCAGCAGGCTTGATCACAGGAACGATGTCTAGACCGTATTTAGTTGCGAACTCGTAGTCACGTTGGTCGTGTGCAGGTACCGCCATTACAGCACCTGTGCCGTAATCCATCAGTACGAAGTTAGCTACAAATACAGGTACTTCACGGCCGTTCAATGGGTGAATAGCAGTAAGGCCAGTAGCCATACCCTTCTTCTCCATTGTCGCTAGCTCAGCTTCAGCAACCTTGTTGTTCTTACACTCTTCGATGAATGCCGCAAGTTCAGGGTTGTTTTCAGCAGCAGCTGCAGCAAGAGGGTGACCAGCAGCGATACCCACATAAGTCACACCCATTAGGGTATCAGGACGTGTGGTGTACACCTCTAGGTCTTCTTGACCCGCTACTTGGAATTTCAGCTCAACGCCTTCAGAGCGGCCGATCCAGTTGCGCTGCATGGTCTTAACCATCTCAGGCCAGCCTTCAAGGTTGTCTAGGTCGTCTAGAAGCTCTTGAGCGTATTCAGTGATCTTGATGAACCACTGAGGGATCTCTTTTTGTACTACTGGAGTGTCACAACGCCAGCAGCAGCCGTCTTCAACCTGCTCGTTCGCAAGTACAGTAAGGTCGTTTGGACACCAGTTTACTGAAGAGGTCTTCTTATAAACCAAGCCTTTTTCGTAAAGCTTAGTGAAGAACTCTTGTTCCCAACGGTAGTACTCAGGGGTACAGGTTGCGAATTCGCGGTTCCAGTCATAACCGAAGCCCAGCAGTTTAAGCTGGTTCTTCATATATTCGATGTTTTCGTAAGTCCAAGGCGCAGGCGCTGTCTTGTTTTTCACAGCAGCGTTTTCTGCAGGTAGACCGAATGCATCCCAACCGATTGGTTGCATTACGTTTTTACCTTGCAGGCGTTGGAAACGGGAAATAACGTCACCAATGGTGTAGTTGCGCACGTGACCCATGTGCAGTCGGCCACTTGGGTATGGGAACATTGATAAACAGTAGAATTTTTCTTTGTTTGGGTCTTCACTTACAACAAAGGTTTTGTTGTTGTCCCAATGCTGTTGAACTTTTTGTTCAATATCTTGCGGGTTGTATTGTTCTTGCATCGACGCTATCCGTTTTCTTGGAAACTGTGAGAACGATTAAATCAGTTCTTTTAAGATCCGCATAGAATACCTAAAGGAGAGAAAAGCAACAACCACAAACCGACTTTATTCATGGGTAGGAGGGAATATGCCAAAACGCCAATCGGGATATGAAGAATTGCTGTCCGATGTAGTAGAAACGCTAAAGCACAGCCCGGATGAGATTAATAAGGTAATCGCCACCTCAGAAGAGGTAGTACAGGCTGCTAACGATATGACCAAGGATGAAATGGCCTTGGTGTCTGCCTATGTAAAATCAGACTTACAAGAGTTCGCCAGCTCTTATGAAGAGAACAAGTCAGGGCCGTTTTATACCATGATTTCAAACACGGTCTGGCAATCTCTATTGGATATCACCGACCGAACTAAGGTGGAATGGGTGGAGTTCTTTCAAGACCTTGAACATCAAGGTGTGTATAAGAGTGGCGAGATTATAGGCCTTGGAAACTTAGTTTGTGAGAAGTGCGGCCATAAGACTCAATATACGCACGCAACTGAGATCCCTATTTGCTCCAATTGCGGGCACGATGAATTCACTCGTCAGTCCCTTAAGCCATAAACAAGAATCCCCGCATTTGCGGGGATTCTTTTAACTCTTTCTGTTACGCATTCTGATAAGTGCAAAGCCAATGATCAGAAGAGCAACTAGCGCCTTAAGTGGAGCATTGCCAAATACCACAAATGGCGTTTTGCCATTGGTCGGCACTACCTCAGTTTTTAGAACCGCTTCTACAAATTGTGGTAGGTCTGCCACTATCTTGCCTTGGTAATCGGTAACCGCGGTTACGCCGTTGTTGGTGGCGCGGATAACCGGCATGCCAAACTCAAGAGCGCGCATACGAGCGATCTCCATATGCTGTAGCGGACCAATGGAATCGCCAAACCAAGCATCGTTGGATAGGGTTAGGATGTAATCCGTTTTATCGGTGACGTTATCGCGCAGCTGCTGATTGAAGATAATCTCATAGCAAAGAGCGACCACCATGTGCATTCCTTTAGCCACGATGTTGTCTTGGATATAGTCACCGCGGTCGAAAGAAGACATGGGCAGATTAAAGAATGGCGCCAAGGGTCTTAGGATATCTTCTAATGGTACAAACTCACCGAATGGAAGCAGATGATGTTTCTGATAGCGGTGTTGGGTGTTGTAGTCATAAGGACCGTTTGGGTTCACACCTAATGTGGTGACGCTATTAAAGAAGTGCCCATCCGCATCTCGTGTTAGAACGCCGGTGATGACGGCTGCATCGTTATCACGAGCCTGCAGGTCTATGGTTTCCATAAATTGGGGCACTTCATGCTCGAATGCAGGAATAGCCGCTTCAGGCCAGATGATGATGTCCGCATCCCAGTTGTCACGGGTGTGGTCCATATACTTGAGCATGGTTGGCCAGCGATGACTTGGTAGCCATTTTAGCTCTTGCGCTACATTGCCTTGCACTAGAGCGACTGTTTGGGTTCGAGTTTGGTCTGGGGTTACCCAAGTGGCTAGGTGAGTTAACCAGCTGCCAAGGAAGATTAGCGCAGGTAGGGCAAGGGTTTTCCACTTCTTATTACTGATTGCGTAAGCGATAGAGCCCGCAATAGACATGATAACGAAACTAACAAGGTCTACGCCACCGATAGGGGCTAGATGACCGAGTGGTCCATCGATTTGGCTATAGCCAAGTAGCAACCATGGGAATCCAGTAAGAGCCCAACCTCTTAGGTAGTCGGACAGCATCCACAATGCAGGTATAAGCAGAGCCGTTGCAACTAGGCTCTTTTGCGCTTTGAACTTGCTGACCAGACCGGTAAACAAGGCTGAATAGATAGAAAGATAACCCACAAGTAGCGCCATCAATAACAGGCTAGCAGCTTTTGGCATACCCCCAAAGGTGTCTATGCTCACATGCACCCAACTGATGCCAGTGGCAAACAGGCCCAGACCCCACATATAGCCGATAAAGGCTGAACGCTTGGTCGATTGATTCTGAATAAGCAGGATCAGTAATAGCGGGCTAATGATGGCCAAAGGCCAAATAGAAAAGGGTGCAAAGGAGAGGGTAGTGCTAGCGCCAACAAAAGCGGCCGCAAGCGGCCGCATTAGGCGATGAGTCATCAATGATTTCATCTTAATTTTTTATTCGTTTCTATTCGCTGACTTCTTCTTCAGAAACAGTATCTGGAACTGTTACTTGAAGAGAGACGATACGACGGTTATCTGCTGATGTTACTTTAAAGCTATAACCTTGAATATCAACAATTTCTCCGCGACTTGGTAGGTGACCAAAGTTGGTCATTACCATGCCACCAACCGTATCCACCTCTTCATCGCTGAAGCTGGTACCGAAGTTTTCATTGAACTCTTCGATGGTGGTGAGGGCTTTCACAGCGAAGGTGTGCTTGCTTAGCTGACGAATTTCTAGCTCTTCTTCGTCATCAAATTCATCTTCAATCTCGCCAACTATCTCTTCCAAGATGTCTTCGATAGTGACTAGACCTGATACACCACCAAATTCATCCACTACGATAGCCATGTGATAGCGCTCCTCACGGAACTCTTTAAGCAGGCGGTCTACACGCTTACTCTCTGGCACTACTACCGCTGGGCGGATAACCTCGCCGATCTCAAACTCAGGGCTCTCAGAACCTAGGTATTTGATCAGATCTTTAGCCAGTAGAATGCCTTCTACATGGTCTTTATCTTCACTGATCACTGGGTAGCGAGAGTGCTGGGCATCTGTGATGAGGTTGATTAGGGAGTCTAGGTCGTAATTACGCTCCACTGTCACCATGTGTGAGCGTGGAATCATAATATCGCGAACACGCTGTTCTGCGATTTCCATAACCTTCAAGCATATCTCGGGTGTCATGGTCGATTAGGTCGTTTTCTTCGGAGTCACGGATCACTTCTACCAAATCTTGGCGATCTTTCGGATCTACTTGAAAGACTTGTACCAAGCGTTCGAAGAAGGACTTTCTACTCGGACCTTCAGATTTTTCTTTTGAATTCTCTTTCGAGGATGAATTGTCGTCGCTGTTCATTGCTTCTCAACGGTTAGCGCTATCAAATGTGTGATAGCTCACTGGAGTAATGGTTATTACTCTTTCTCAGCCAGATAGGGGTCTTCAAAACCCATACCCTGCATGATTTCGGTTTCGAGCGTTTCCATCTCTTCGGCTTCTTCATCCTCGATATGGTCGTAACCTAGGAGGTGAAGTGAACCATGAACCACCATATGGGCCAATGGGAGATCAGGGGTTTTTGCTGCTCTTTTGCCTCATCTTCAACCACTTGCTTACAAATGACAAGATCCCCAAGCAAATTAATTTCCACGCCAGGTGGCACCTCGAATGGAAATGAAAGTACGTTGGTTGGTTTGTCTTTGCCACGGTAGTCGAAGTTAAGCTGGTGGCTCTCTTCTTGGTCTACGATACGAATGGTTAGTTCCGCATCGGACTGAAATTGGCTAATGGTTTTCTCAAGCCAGGTCTGAAAGTCCTGCTCGGAAGGAAGTTGGCTGTCGTCTTCGACAGCCACTTGTAGGTCTAGGTAAATAGACATTTATTTGCTCACTAGTTGAGACTGCATCTGTACAGCAGCTTCTGCGACCAGCTTAGATTCGCGCTCTTCACGTTCCTCACGGCGACGCTTCTCGATAGCTTTCTTCTCTTTCTGATCTTTCACTTCCCACTTCTCATAGGCATTAACGATGCGCGCAACTACAGGGTGGCGTACAACGTCGTCCGCTAGGAAGAAGTTAAAGCTGATGTCATCCACTTCCGACAGAACCTCGATAGCATGACGCAGGCCGGATTTAGCACCGCGTGGTAAGTCTATCTGAGTCACGTCGCCGGTGATAACCGCACGAGAGTTGAAGCCGATACGAGTCAGAAACATCTTCATCTGCTCGATGGTGGTGTTCTGGCTCTCATCCAGGATGATGAATGCATCGTTTAGAGTACGACCACGCATGTACGCCAGTGGTGCTACCTCGATTACGTTGCGCTCAATTAGCTTCTCAACGCGCTCAAAGCCTAGCATCTCAAACAGAGCGTCATATAGAGGACGAAGATATGGGTCTACTTTCTGGCTCAAATCACCAGGTAGGAAACCCAGTTTTTCACCTGCTTCTACCGCTGGGCGAGTTAGCAGGATACGGCGAATCTCTTGACGTTCTAGGGCATCAACCGCAGCCGCAACCGCAAGGTAGGTCTTACCCGTACCCGCTGGACCGATACCATAGGTGATGTCATGGGTAACCATGTTCATCAGGTATTGGGCTTGGTTTGGAGTACGAGGCTTGATGACCCCTTTCTTGGTCTTGATGAAGACCTCTTTACCGTGAGGGATTTCGCTCTCGGTCGTTTGTTCTAGTACGCCGGACTCTTTGATCTCAAGGTGGATCTGCTCTGGCTCGATATCAGGAATGTTGCCACGCACTGGAGCAGTCTGAACGTAAAGACGCTTGATGATATCTAGGGCAGCGGATGCTGTATGAGGTTGTCCAACGATGGAGAAGTGGTTGCCGCGGTAGTTGATTTCTACCCCGAGACGACGTTCCAAGTGTTTGATGTTGTCGTCAAATGGCCCGCAAAGGCTAGACAGACGGTGGTTGTCTGCAGGTTCTAGATCGATCTCTAGAGTAACAATTTTATTGCTCAAGGTTGCCTCTCATTTATGGAAGCCCGATTGAGACCGGGCCTCCAATGATTTAGTTTACCCTTCTAAGATGGTAACTCAGAGAGGTAATTTCAAGGCTAGGGCGTAAATGTTGCTACGCCTAGCTCGTCTTCGCGCTTGCTTCTCGCCATCATTTGAGTCGGCGAGATGATAGAGCGAAGATCCATGTCTTTTTCAGTACGTACGAGCTCACCACGCAGAGAGTTCGCAAATACATCGGTAATCTTAACATCAACGAATTGACCGATTAGGTCAGCACTACCTTCAAAGTTTACTACACGGTTGTTTTCAGTACGTGCGCGAAGCTCCATCAGGTTCTTCTTCGAAGGACCTTCTACTAGAACGCGTTGCTCGGTATCTAGCATCTGACGTGAATAGCGCATTGCTTGGCTGTTTACTACTTGCTGTAGCTCATACAGACGCTCTTTCTTAGTCTGCTCAGGCGTATCGCATGGGTAGTCAGCAGCAGGCGTACCTGGACGTGGTGAGAAGATAAAGCTAAAGCTCATATCAAAATCAACGTCACGGATAAGCTTCATAGTGTCTTGGAAGTCTTGGTCAGACTCACCAGGGAAGCCAACGATAAAGTCAGAGCTGATGTGGATATCAGGGCGCGCTCTACGAAGTTTACGGATAATAGACTTGTATTCGATAGCCGTATGCGGACGCTTCATCATAGTAAGGATGCGGTCACTACCACTTTGCACTGGAAGGTGCAGGAAGCTCACGAGCTCAGGAGTGTCTTCATATACGGCAACGATGTCATCGGTGAACTCTAGCGGGTGGCTAGTAGTAAAGCGAATACGGTCGATACCATCGATAGAAGCCACAAGGCGTAGAAGCTCAGCGAAGGTGCAGATGTCACCATCATGGGTTGCACCGCGGTATGCGTTAACGTTTTGACCAAGAAGGTTTACTTCACGTACGCCTTGCTCAGCAAGCTGTGCTACTTCGAATAGTACGTCATCCATTGGGCGGCTTACTTCTTCACCACGAGTGTATGGTACAACGCAGTATGTGCAGTACTTTGAGCAGCCTTCCATGATAGAAACGAATGCAGTTGCGCCCTCAGCGCGTGGCTCAGGTAGGCGGTCAAATTTCTCGATCTCTGGGAAAGAGATATCCATTACTGGCGCTTCGTCGCTTTGAGACTGTTTGATCATCTCAGGAAGACGGTGCAGGGTCTGCGGGCCAAAGATAACATCAACATATGGTGCACGCTCACGGATGTGGTCACCCTCTTGAGTTGCAACACAGCCACCCACGCCAATGACTAGGCCAGGCTTTTTATCTTTTAGGGTCTTCCAACGACCTAGCTGGTGGAATACTTTCTCTTGTGCTTTTTCACGAATAGAGCAGGTATTCAGTAGCAATACATCTGCCTCGGTTGGCTCTTCTGTCAGCTCATATCCGTTCGCGGCATTAAGCAGGTCAGCCATCTTTGATGAATCGTATTCATTCATCTGGCAACCCCAGGTTTTGATCAGAAGTTTCTTAGTCATTACGTCTACACTCGTGTTAATTCATATCACAATCGAATGAGCTAATTGCTCAGTATTTCACCAATGCCAAGCATGGCGAGCCGCGTATTGTACTCGTTAATTGAACTCATGACTAGGGGGACAAATTGCGCGGTTAAACAGGCATTCGCAAACCATTTTAAGTACAATTAGTTACAAGCAAATGGAGTGGTCGAACAATGACAAAAAAGCAGTTTGATGTTGCCGTAGTGGGCGGTGGTATGGTTGGAGCGGCTACGGCTCTCGGATTAGCTCGTCAAGGAAAGCGCGTCGCCGTGGTCGAGGGGTTTTCACCGAAGACATTTGATGCAAACCAAGAGTTAGATATCCGTATTTCGGCTATCTCAAGGGCATCAGTCGAGTTGCTGAAAAACTCGAGGTGTGGGACGCAATCGAATCTATGCGAGTGCATCCCTATTCTGTTTTGGAAACTTGGGAGTGGGAAGGCTTCAACACCCGCTTCGATGCTGCGGATCTTAAGCTCGATAACATGGGCTTTATGGTAGAAAATCGAGTTATCCAGTTTGGTCTTTGGCAAAGCTTAGAATCTCATGCCAATGTGACTCTATTCTGCCGGATAGGATCGATACCTTTACTCATATCAGGGGTGGTATTGAGCTACTTCTCCAATCAGGTGAGCATTTAGAGTGTGACCTTCTTGTAGGCGCGGACGGGGCAAACTCTCAGGTGCGCCAGATGAGTGGTATAGGCATTACTGCTTGGGACTACAGACAACACTGCATGCTTATCAATGCGAAAACCGACAGCCAAGAGCAAGATACAACTTGGCAGTGGTTTACACCTAATGGTCCACGTTCATTCCTGCCGATGGGCGAGGATAAAGCCTGTTTAGTCTGGTATGACAGTCCGCAGACTATAAAGGCGCTCTCTCAGATGAGTAAGGCGGAACTTGGTGTGGAGATCGCCAAAGCATTCCCAGAGAGGGTGGGCGAAATCAAGGTGGAGCAGTTTGCTTCCTTCCCATTAAAGCGCAGACATGCTCAAAGCTACTTTAAATCGAATCTAGTTTTAGTAGGAGACTCGGCACACACCATTAATCCATTAGCGGGACAGGGGGTTAACCTTGGCTTTAAAGATGTGGCCGTATTGCTAGAGACTCTGGAGACAGGTGACTACTCTGATGAGAGCCTAGCCAAGTATGAGCGTGAAAGAAGGACGGACAACCTTGTGATGCAAGGGGCGATGGATGCCTTCTATCTAGGTTTCAGTAACTCTATTCTACCTCTCAAGCTGGTAAGAAATGTAGGGCTTAGAATGGCAAACAACGCAGGTGCTATAAAGCAGCAAGCCCTTAAATATGCATTAGGACTGTAATTAGTAGAAAGCCGACTTTAAAGTCGGCTTTTTTACGCTCTATAGAACCTCACTAATACAGACAGGCGCGCCTATATCTATAGTGTGACCGCTAAACTTAAGCTCGCCAGTCTCTTTATCTACCTTAAAGCTGGCTAGATTGTTGGAGCGTTGGTTTGCAGTAATCAACCACTCGCCATTAGCTACAAGTTCAAAATCTCTTGGGAAGTCTCCCTGACTATCAAAGGCGTTTTTGAACGCGACCAGACCTGTTGTTGGTTCGACCTCAAATAGGCTCAGCTTGGACTGGGCACGGCTCGAGGTGTAGATAAAGCGACCATCTTTAGAGATCTTGATAGCAGCTGCGGCCTCACCAGTTTCAGCGTTTGGTAACAGCTCTATTTGTTGGATGATCTTCCAATTAAGGTGCTCTCGTTTTGCTACCACTAATTCTTCTGTTAGTTCACACAGGATATAGGCCAGTGACTCATTTTGATTAAAGACCATGTGTCTCGGACCGGAACCGGCGTGTAAGGTGAGGGTCTCTTCTAGCTCGAAGGTCTTAGTGCTGAAGAATCGGACCTTGTCACTTCCAAGATCAACGCTAGCCAGTAGAGGTCGATAGTTAAGGAATACTGCTTGGTGGGCATGAGCAGATTCTTGTCTTCCCTTGTTGATACTGCTTCCTTCAAGCTGGATTGTTGTCAGCTTTTCTAGTGGGATGCCAGTTTCGTCAAGCTTAAATATATCGATACTGCCTGAGCTGTATTGAGAGCTCGCCAGTAAACCCATCTGTTCATACTTGGCTAGATGGCAAGGGTGGTCTCCAAGGATGGGTAAAGAACTGACTTTTGAGTTGGAAATACAGAATAGCTCAGGGTTCTCTGACTGAGAGACTTCAGAAGCGGTATAGATAGCTTGCTGGTCATTGATGACGAAAGAAGGGTTTGAGATCTCTTGAATAACTTCAGAGCGATCAAAGCTTCCTGTTGAGGCGTTGAAACTTATCTTCTGTAGGCCTTGGCTACTACCATTTGTATAGCAACCAATATAAAGAGTACGCACGTTAATATCCTAATACTTTGAATTCTTTAGGCATTGTCTAACAGAATGAGGTAAAGGTTTAGGTACGTAGCTCTCGAAATTGGTATCAAAAGCTTAATGAGGTAAATAACAGGCAATAAAAAACCCATCTAAAAAGATGGGTTTCAAATAATGGTGCGGAAGGAGAGACTTGAACTCTCACACCTTGCGGCGCCAGAACCTAAATCTGGTGCGTCTACCAATTCCGCCACTTCCGCAACAAATTCTGTAGTCACTGTCAGTAATTGGTAAAACTAACAAGACGTTGTAAATGGTGGCTACGACGGGATTCGAACCTGTGACCCCATCATTATGAGTGATGTGCTCTAACCAGCTGAGCTACGTAGCCACTCTAGAAAAGATGGTGCGGAAGGAGAGACTTGAACTCTCACACCTTGCGGCGCCAGAACCTAAATCTGGTGCGTCTACCAATTCCGCCACTTCCGCATCAATTCTGTAGTCATAGTCGATGATTGGTGAATCAACTAGACGTTGTTTAGTGTCAGGCTACTTAGAGCCGAACTAGGGAGAATAGATGGGGCATCAAATGATGTACCTCTACACTCTCTTAAA
>BBSC01000016.1:0-62943 GCA_000830475.1 Vibrio ishigakensis
GCTTTAAGTTTTCAGATTTTTGAGTAAAAATCTGAAAGCAAAAACTGGATAAGGCAGATTGTAAGACCTTGTTTAGTAACAAATTGGTGCGGAGTGGTAGTTCAGTTGGTTAGAATACCGGCCTGTCACGCCGGGGGTCGCGGGTTCGAGTCCCGTCCACTCCGCCACTTATTAGCGAAACCTCAGTCGAAAGGCTGAGGTTTTTTGCTATTTGAAGAATTGATTTTTGCTCTTTGAGCAAACGAGTCCCGCTTGAGCGCAAGCCCGGCCATTCCGCCACTAATAGAGAAGCCCTAGTCGAAAGACTAGGGCTTTTTTACATCTGCACGTTTTATAAGACCTCAGACTAGCCGTCCGCGTCGAAACACTAGGGCTTTTTTACGTTTATAGCTTTTATAATTTTTCTGATAGCTGATAGCTGATAGCTGATAGCTGATAGCTGATAGCTCTACCTTCTGTTGAGTCTCCCCACCGCGTTGCTAATATACCTCTACTACTACCCAAGAGATTATTACCATACCCCACTTAAGATTCCGCGCTGTAGAGCGTGAGACGGTTCAGGTTCTTTCCAAGACCTTAATTGATGAACTTCAGCCTGTTATGGATTGTCCTCGAGAGGACTTTACCTTTGAATTGATTGCGACTGAGTTTTTCTTAGAGGGAGAGAGCAGTGCTGCTTATCCATTTGTAGAGGTGATGTGGTTTGATAGAGGGCAGGAGAAACAAGACATCTGTGCCAAAGCTATTACTGAGCAAGTTCGTCAGAGTTTAGGTAAAGATGTTGATGTGGCGGTTATCTTCACTGCGCTCTCACCAAGTCAGTATTACGATAACGGCGAACACTACTAATAAAAAGGCGAACCCTAGGGTTCGCCTTTTTATATCTATTCTGAATTAAGCGCTGCGCTTCTTCACCTTACTATGAAGGAAGAGAGCGAAGAGTATGATTGCGCCACCTATAGTCAGACGAAGTAGGTCTTCATCTCTATTCCATATAGTGACGTTTACGATAAGACCTGCAGGGATCAGGGCGTTGTTCATGATTGCGAGATAACCAGGGTCAACCTGACTAGCACCTCGGTTCCATAGGAAATAGCCTAATCCTGAAGCACCGACACCAAGCCACAATAGAATGCCTAATTGTAGAGGGTCGCTCGGCATTTCAGCTTTGCCCCAGATAGCCCAAGCAATGCTAACTACAACGAATGCGCCAATGTAGAACCAGCCAAAGATATCTCTTTGGCGCATCTCTTGACGAGACTCTTTAAAGTATTTGTATCCCACCTGACCGAATGCGAAGCATAGGTTAGAGCATTGAACTACGAGGAAACCAATCAGGTAGTCTTCGGTAATACTGTCATAGCGAATTACCGCTGCACCGGCTACAGCTACCAGAGCAGTTACCAGATACCAAGGGTTAAACTGTTTCTTTAGTGCATCATAGATAAGGGTGACATAGATAGGGGTGAATACAGTGAAAATCAGTACCTCAGGCACGGTAAGTAACAAGAATGACTGATAGTAGAATATATACATTAAGCCTAACTGGATGCCACCTATGCCCATCAACTGAAAGGCTTCTTTCTTGGTTACGGCCTTAAGACGCAGGAACGGTAGGAAAACGACTGCTGCCAGTGCGATACGAACCCAAACTGATACATAGGCATCTACCTGTCCCGCCAGATAAACACCAATCAAACTAAAAGATAGTGACCACATGATGGTCGTAACGATCAAATATCCCAAAATTACCTCGAATAACGATAATGTAGATTTTCTTGTTTCCGTGGTCCGGTAATGGACCAAAAGAACTCTATTCCTTGTTCACCCTTGATGACCTTGCTGCTATAGATATCATCGCCACAAAGGTGGGCTTGTTCGCTTTCCCACGAATCAGATTCGGAGTGATAAATAAGCTCAAATAACTCAACCTGTTTATCTCTTCCAAAACGTGAATGAAGCAGGCGGATGCGAGTATCCGACAGTTTTTGCCAGATAAATTCGTTATTGGTTTCAACCTTATGGCCATTTTGCGCAAGAACAAACTGCCCTGTTTCAGTGAAGAAAAGTGTGTCCTTCTCTAGGCGCAAAGAGACACTGCCTTGCCCTTCACCGGCCCAACCCATAACGGATTTTTCTCCCGGTTTGGACTCATATTTGTATTGGCGGATGGATTGCAGTGCACTCCACAAATCAAACATAAACGACACCTAAATAAGCGAAAAAAAATCCGACACCTGAAACAAGTATCGGATTATTGAATAGAGTAGCGAGTTACGCGAGCCCTTGAATTACAACGAATTTCTCAAGAAGCTCTTCATCTGTTTCTATGCGCTGTGGATCGGTAATGATGCACTTGGTAATCGGACAAACCGACTGACACGTTGGCGCATCGTAGTGACCTTTACACTCGGTGCAAAGGTCTGGATCGATCTCATAAATAGAGTCACCCATGCTGATAGCATCGTTTGGGCACTCTGGTTCGCACATATCACAGTTGATGCAACTGCTTTGGATAAGTAATGCCATGGATTACTTGCCTGTTGGATTACGAGTATCCTGACCTGCGTTTAGGTTACGCATCAGAAGACCGTATTCCAGATCCAAGTCCTGAGGTACAGGGATAAACACGAAGTGGCCGTTACCTTTTGCATCGGTAATCTGCTCTGACTTACGGTTTTCCATCGCCTCTAGGTTAAAGATAACATTGCCTTTTGGAGTCATTAGCTCAAGGCTGTCACCTACGATGAATTTGTTCTTAACTTCTACTTCTGCTAGATCGCCACGACGCTTACCAGTGAACTCACCAACAAACTGTTGAGAGTCAGATACCGAGTAGCCGTAATCGTAGTTTTGGTATGCATCATGGGTGTGACGACGAAGGAAGCCTTCGGTGTAACCACGGTGCGCTAGGCTCTCTAGGGTGCCTAGTAGTGACTCATCAAATGGCTTACCAGCAACAGCGTCGTCGATCGCTTTACGATAAACCTGAGCTGTACGTGCGCAGTAGTAGAAAGACTTAGTACGACCTTCGATCTTAAGTGAGTGCACGCCCATCTTTGTTAGACGCTCAACATGCTGAACTGCACGAAGGTCTTTAGAGTTCATGATGTAGGTGCCGTGCTCGTCTTCATACGCCGCCATTTTCTCATCTGGACGGTGAGCTTCAGACAGCAGAACGACTTCATCAGTTGGCTTGCCACGACCGATAGTTGTTTCAGGACGTTCATCTTGCACTTCTACAGCTTGCGCTTCAGTTGGGTCAAACTTCTCAACGATATCGCCAGCGTCGTTTTCTTTGCCTTCTTCTACCTTGTATTCCCAACGACATGCGTTGGTGCAAGTACCTTGGTTCGGGTCACGCTTGTTGATGTAACCAGACAGTAGGCAGCGACCAGAGTAGGCCATGCACAGAGCACCGTGAACGAATACCTCTAGCTCTGTCTCAGGGCAGTGTTCGCGGATCTCTTCGATTTCTTCAAGTGATAGCTCACGAGAAACGATAACGCGTTCAACACCGTTGGCAGCCCAGAACTTAACCGTTGCCCAGTTCACGGCGTTTGCTTGAACAGATAGGTGGATTGGCATTTCTGGGAAGGCTTCACGAACCATCATGATAAGGCCAGGATCAGACATGATTAGGCATCAGGCCCATTTCAACTACCGGCTTAAGGTCGCGAATAAAAGTTTTTAGCTTAGAGTTGTGTGGTTGGATGTTACAAACAACGTACAGCTTCTTACCTTGAGCGTGTGCTTCATCGATACCTATCTGTAGGTTCTCGTGGTTAAACTCGTTGTTTCTTACACGAAGGCTGTAACGTGGTTGGCCTGCATATACTGCGTCTGCACCATAAGCAAAGGCGTAGCGCATGTTTTTAAGGCTACCTGCAGGAGATAGTAATTCTGGTTTGAACATCTTGTACACTCTTTCTGATTTCAAGTCAGGATCCATCACTAAATGACGGGATATAAAGGAGGGCGAATTTTACGGTATCGATGTAAAAATCGCCACTAAAAAGTTTGTACAAGCCTAATTCTAGCTGATTTTATGCTTCTTCGAGGCCGCCAAGGGCAGTATGA
Source organism: Vibrio ishigakensis (assembly GCA_000830475.1). Lineage (GTDB taxonomy): Bacteria > Pseudomonadota > Gammaproteobacteria > Enterobacterales > Vibrionaceae > Vibrio > Vibrio ishigakensis_A. The sequence continues at coordinate 4,081 of BBSC01000016.1, forward strand.
AGGTCACCTACAAGTGCAAGAAGTTCTGAACTCATCAGTGAGAAGTCTGCATCGAAGCGTGCGCCCTTGTCTTCACGAGGGATATCATCGTTTTGGTCTTTGATTTCATCACCAAACTTAAGACGCTTAAGGCTAGCATCATCGGCTAGAACAAATTCGATGCGCTCTTGCCAGTTTAGAGCAAGTTTGGTCACAAACTTGTTCGCTTGGATGTGGTTTTTGATCTCTTCGCTTTGAAGGTCTTGTTGCTTACAGCGAATGATACCGCCGTCTTCTAGCGCTGACTTAAGCTCAGCTTCTTGAAGCACCTCGAATGTAGTCGGTGCATTGTCTGCATCTACCCAAGCGGTAAGCGTAGTTTCTACTGGTGTGTCAGGTAGTGCTGGAACAACAGGAAGACTACCTAGGGTCTTACGAAGCAGGGCTAGAGCATCTTCTGCTTTCTTACTACTTGCAGCATCCACAAGAATTACACCGTCATTAACAGAAACTAACAAGAAAGTTAGTTGGCTACGGGTAAAGGCGCGTGGCAGTAGATCGAGTAAAACTTCATCTTTGATAGTGTCGCGCTCGGTCTTTTTCAGGCGACGATTTTCTTTCTCTTCAAGAAGGTCAACCTTGTTCGCTACCGCATCATTTACCACAGATGCAGGAAGTAGTTTTTCTTCTTTTTTAGCACAAAGCAGAATCTTGCCTTCAGCTTGGTGGCTTAGAAGCTGGTCTTGGCCTGGCATGGCGTAGGTCCAACCAAACTTCTGTTTGTCTTGGCTGCCACAAGGTGCAAATTTGAAGTCACCCAGTTGGGCTTCTAGTTTCTCTAGGTCGATATCGATTTCACGATTGAATCGGTAAACAAGACAGTTTTTGAACCACATATTTGGACTCTGTTTTGGATTGCAAAGCAGAGATCATAATCCATTGCAGTGGCTTTCACCTAATACAAAAAATCGGTTGTGCGATGAATTTATTATGATTTTTTGTTTTCAATGGACACAAAAGTGTCATAATTTATCAAGATAATAAGCCGAGTTTGAGATTAATCGAGGTAATCAAAAAGATGTCTAGAAGAATCCTGGTTGTTGAGGATGAGGCGCAATCGCGAAATGCTTTGTTTTGTTTTGGAGCAGAAAGGCTATGAAACTATCGAAGCAGAAGACTACGACACTGCGATCAGTCTGTTAAAAGAACCGTTCCCTGATCTTGTACTTCTGGACTGGATGCTACCAGGCGGCACAGGCATTAACTTTATCAAACATCTTAAGCGTGAAGAGATGACCCGCAACATTCCTGTTGTGATGCTGACTGCGCGTGGTGAAGAAGAAGATAAGGTTAAAGGTCTTGAGGTTGGTGCTGATGATTACATCACTAAGCCTTTCTCTCCGAAAGAGCTGCTAGCTCGTCTTAAAGCTGTTATTCGCCGTGCATCTCCTACCTCTACAGAGGAAGTGATCGATGTACAAGGTCTGCGCCTTGACCCAGTTTCTCACCGTGTGACTGCACACGAACAAGCATTAGACATGGCCCTACCGAGTTTAAGATGCTGCACTTCTTTATGACGCACCAAGAGCGCGTATATAGCCGTGAGCAACTACTAAACCATATCTGGGGTACTAATGTATATGTTGAGGATCGTACTGTTGACGTACATATTCGCCGACTAAGAAAGGCTTTAGAAGCGACTGAACACCATAAACTTGTCCAAACCGTTCGCGGTGCAGGTTACCGTTTTTCAACTAAAGCGTAATCTTGAGTTGGACTTTGGAGAATACCCTTAGATGGTAGAAAAGTTGACGTGGAAGAAGCTAGCCCTCGAGCTGGCTTTTTTTACACCCCATGGATATTACTAGGATGGTTCGTAGGCTACATGCCTTGGATGCTCTTGGTTGCGACCCTATTACAGCTAGGTTGGCACCTTCATAATCAGGTGCGTTTCTCAAATTGGCTTTGGAACGACAAGCGTCTTTCACCGCCTTCTAGCTCAGGAAACTGGGAGCCGTTGTTCAATGGTATGTATCGTTTGCAACAGCGCCAGCGCCGTAAGCGTAAAGAGCTAACAGGTCTTATCCGTCGCTTCCGTAATGGTGCAGAATCCCTGCCGGATGCGGTAGTGGTATTTCGCGAAGAGGGTAATATCGTTTGGTGTAACCGCTTGGCTCAGCAACTGTTGGGCTTTCGCTGGCCGGAAGACTCTGATCTACCCATTACTAACCTCCTAAGGTCTCCAGACTTTATTAAATACCTAAATAAGAACGACTTCTCTGAGCCTCTAGAGATGCGTTCTCCTTTAAACGTTGAGCGTATCCTCGAGCTTCGTATCGTGCCTTATACCGATGGCGAACAGCTTATGGTAGTGCGTGACGTATCTCAGCTTAAACAGCTTGAGGGTATGCGTCGTAACTTCTTTGCTAACGTATCGCACGAGCTCAGAACTCCAATGACAGTGCTTCAGGGTTATCTAGAGATGACCGCAGATCCAGACATGCTAGTCGGTCCAATGTGGCCAAAAGCACATGGGTGATGACCGAGCAGCTTAATCGTATGAACAGCTTGGTTAATCAGTTGCTAACTCTGTCTAAGATCGAGGCGGCTCCTATGGGTGGCGAGGATGTTATCGATGTACCTAAGATGCTGAATATTCTTGAGAAAGAAGCGATAACCCTAAGTGGTGACAAGGGGCATAAGGTAATATTGGATATCGATGATTCCTTGAAGATCCTAGGTGAAGAAGATCAGATGCGCAGTGCTATCTCTAACCTTGTTTACAATGCAGTTAAGTACACTCCTGCGGGTAGTAAGATCACCATTAGTTGGAAAGAAGTACCGAACGGAGCTCAGTTTAAGGTTATCGATACTGGTGAAGGTATCGAAGCACAGCATCTGCATAGATTAACCGAGCGCTTTTACCGGGTGGATAAAGCCCGTTCTAGGGAGACCGGTGGCAGTGGTCTCGGGCTTGCTATCGTTAAACATACCCTTAGTCATCACGATTCTCAGCTTGAGATCCAAAGTGAAGTGGGTAAAGGCAGTCAGTTCTCTTTTGTGCTTCCTAAACGATTCATAGTGAGAGGCGAAGCTGCTTGATTAGAACCCTATTGCTGATAAGTGCTCTACTTTGTTCGACCTTTGCTCGGGCAGAAGAGAACCTGCCCAGATACGACAAATACAGTGGTTTAAGCGGTAATATTTCGTCAATCGGTTCAGACTCTTTAGCTGGGATAATGACATCTTGGGCTGAAGAGTTTTCTGCTATCTACCCAAGCGTAAATGTTCAGGTGCATGCGGCGGGCAGCTCCACAGCGGTTCCTGCTTTGACAGAGGGTACTGCTCAGTTCGGTCCTATGAGCCGAGAGATGCAACCAAGTGAGATTGCTGCATTTGAAAAAGAATACGGGTATGAGCCACTGCATTAGTGGTTGCTTTAGATGCCTAGGTATCTTTGTTCATCAAGATAACCCTATTCAAGGTCTTAATTTCGTGCAGTTGGATGCCATCTTCTCTGCCACCCATTTTTGTGGTTCTGAGCAGAACATTCAGAACTGGAGCGAGCTGGGGGTCACTCAGCCATGGGGAAGGCTGAAGATACAAAAGTTTGGGCGTAACTCAGTGTCCGGTACTCATGGTGTATTTAAAAGCAAGGTTCTATGTGGCGGTGACTTTAGCAACTCAGTAAATGAGATGTTGGGTGCTTCTTCAGTTGTACAGGCAGTCGCATCGACGCCTCTACAATAGGATACTCTGGTGTGGTCTCTGCTGTGGTTGGGGCAAGACTAGTTGCGCTAGATGACTATGGCACCGACTATACCTTGCCTACCCGAGCGAATATCATCAGTGGTAAGTATCCACTCAGTCGTAAGCTGTACTTATATGTGAATAAGCCACCTAATCGCTCTTTGTCGCGTCGTGAGCGAGAGTTTATAAAGTTCATCTATTCTCGAGAGGGACAAGAGGCGGTAAACCGCAGTGGTTATATCTCTGTCTCTACCGAACTTGCTCGGCAAGAATTGGAAAAGGTAGGGCTCAAGCTATAAAACGAAAGGCAGCTAAGGCTGCCTTTTTGCTACTCGTTGTAATCCATCAGGTGTTCAAAGTTGAACTCTAGTGGCCATTTTACAGAACCCCAATAGCTTCGCTCTTGCTCAAGGTCGGTGATCAGTAGGCGGTTTTGTTCAAGTTGCTCTAGGTCTTTGTGTTTTAGCTTCCAGCCACTGTCAGTGATACATAGCTTCCAAAGCCCAGGGTCTGAGTCGTTTCTGGAAACATTGAGCGTAACCGACAGTCGCAGAATTTTTATCAGATTTAAGACTTGCTCTTGTGCGTAGAGGCTAAAGTCAGGCAATTCAGTAAGCTTTAATGTCTTGCGATGAAACCTAGCTAAGGTTGCAACCAGTTTCTTTTGCTCACTGTTGAATCCAGGCATATTGGTATTTTGTAATAGGTAAAAGCTGTGCCTGTGGTAGCCAGTGTAGTTAATACTCAGCCCGACCTCATGCAACAGGGCAGCCCAATCTAGCAGCTTTGTTACTTCACTATTTTTACCGAGCTTGAGTTCTTTGCCCACTTGCTTGAGAAAGTGAGAGGCAAAGAGCTTAACGCGATTTGCTTGTTCAACATCAATATGGTGACGAGCGGCTAGATTTTCCGCTGTGCGCATACGAATATCTGAATGGGCGAAGCGTGATTCAACCTCATACATTACCCCTTCGCGCAGTGCGCTTGGAGAGAAGTGAAGTTCCTTGATATTTAGTCCACTCATGACCGCTTGCAAGATAGCAACGCCAGGAGCCAGCACAGATAGGCGCTGCTCAAGAATGCCCTTGATGGCGATCTTATCGACCTTCTTAAACTCCATCAGATGCTGGACCAGTTTCTTCAGGCGCTTTTGAGTGATGATGCCATCCTCATAGCCTAATGCCAGCATACACAGATGGATCGCTTTTACTGTGCCGGAAGAGCCTAAAGCCAACTCCCAGCCATGTGCCTGATACTGCTTTGTAAGTGACTCAAGCTCAGAGCGTGCCGCTAGATAGGCCTTGGTGAAGTTCTTGTTGCTAAGCTTATCGTCACTGAAATAACGCTTGGCATAGCTGACACAGCCCATTTGCTTGCTGTTCACCAATTTGGGCTCGAAACCAGTGCCTATGATCATTTCGGTACTACCACCACCGATATCGATAACCAGCTTGGTTTTCGAGACCGGCTGAGTGTGGGCAACGCCTGTGTAGATCAGACGTGCTTCTTCCTCCCCAGGGATTATTTCAATGGGGTAGGGAAGAACATTTCGAGCTCGCTCTAGAAAGATTCGAGCGTTCTTAGCAACCCTTAAGGTATGGGTCGCTACGATACGAACGTTTTCAGCATCGATCCCCTCAAGCGCTCAGCAAACATCTGCAAACAGTCTAAACCACGCTGCATTGCGGCATTGTTGAGATTGTTTTGTGAATCAAGCCCACTTGCGAGTCTGACCCTCTGCTTATGACGACTCACGACCTGCAAATCCTGACCGACAACCTTAGCTACCACCATGTGGAAGCTGTTAGAGCCAAGGTCGATAGCCGCAATGTTTTTCTCTACAGGCTGATCAGTTTGCATGCTTTGGGGATGCTTGAGTTCCTTGTTCACTCAACTTTCTCGCTTTTTTCTCTGTCTGCTTGATGTAGTCATAGGTGGCGATTTGAGAGCGAACTTTACGGCGATTACCCCGCGCAACGTATCTGTTCGACATCTCCTTATCTATCCATCTAGCTTTAACTGTATCAGTAAACTGTAGCTCTATGATTTCGATAACGCGCTTTTTCAAGCGTGGGTCAATGATAGGAGAGGCGACCTCGATGCGGTGTTCAATATTTCGAGTCATCCAATCTGCCGACGAGATAAACACGTTAGGATCGCCATTGTTTTCAGTGATCAGGACTCTAGGGTGTTCGAGGAAGCGATCCACCACACTGATGATCTTTATGTTTTCGCTTATGCCTTTAACGCCAGGAACCAAGGAACACATTCCTCGAATGATCATGCGAATAGGAACGCCAGCATTGTTAGCTTGATACAGTTTATTGATAAGTCCTTTATCCACCAAGTTGTTTACCTTGAGGGTAATTCCTGACTTCAGACCTGCTTGCGCATTTTCGATTTCAGTATCAATCAAGCGATATAGACGCTTGCGAGAGTTGCGAGGAGAGACAATAAGCTGGTGGAAATTTACAGGACGGTAAGGATTTTCGATGTATCCAAACACGCTTCGAACCTCATCGGTGATCTCTGGCTTAGCGGTTAGAAGCGAGAAGTCTGTATAGATACGTGCATTTTTTTCATGAAAGTTGCCGGTTCCGATATGGGCATAACGAACTACTTCATCATTCTCACGACGGCTGATAAGTAGTAGTTTTGCATGGATCTTCAGACCCGGTGCGCCAAATATGACATGAACGCCTGCATCGGTTAATCGCTTGGACCATGAAATATTTGCTTCTTCATCGAAGCGTGCTTGAAGCTCAACGACTACGGTTACGTTCTTACCATTATTTACCGCATCGATAAGAGAGTTCATCAGCTTAGAGTCTTTCGCCACTCGATAGATGTTGATCTTGATGCTGATGACCTTGGGATCAAACGATGCTTGACGCACCAACTCTGAGACATGATCAAAGGTATGGTATGGGTAGTAGAGCAGGATATCTTCAGCTCGGATAGCATCGAAGCTGTTATCGTAGTTCTCGAATGCGGCCGATTTTAGCGGTGGAAGAGGCTTATTCTCTAAATACTCTCGACCCACATTTGGGAAGGCAATGAAGTCTTTGAAGTTATGGTAGCGACCACCAGGGATCAAGCTGTCATAGTTAGAGATTGCGAGCTTCCCACACAGGAAGTCCAGCATCTCTTTTGGCATCTCACGCTCATAGACAAAACGCACCGGCATGGCAGAGAGACGCTGACTTAGACCATCTGACATCTGCTCGAGTAGGCTGTGTTCAACCTCGTGGCTAAGGTCATATTCAGCATCACGGGTCATCTTCATCGAGTAGCAATTGATCTCATCGAACTCGAAGAAGCCACGGAAGATGTCTTCAAGGCAATGTCGGATAACATTGTCCAACAGTATGATGGTCTTACGACGTTTGCCTTTTTGTTCTGGAACCATCACGAAGCGAGGTAGATGATCGGTCGGGATTTCGATCAGTACGTACTGAGGTTGGTCATCTTTGATCAACTCCACGCTCAAATAGGCATATTCATCTTTTAGAAAATCGAGAACATTGATATCTTCATGCATCACGATTGGAGTGATATGTGGAAGCACCTCTTTTCTAAAGAATTTTTTGAGCCATGCTTGCTGAGTTTCATTGATTTGCGTTTCGTTGACGAGGAAAATACGTCGTCTTGCCATCTCTAGAAGCAGTTCGTTGTAGAGTTCATCGAAACGCTGATTGAGTTTGATGGCCTTGCTTTGCATCTTGCTGAGTAGGTGTTTGGAGTTGTCGTTACGACCCTGTTCTTGTTTGATAAGAATTCGGCGTTTTACATCGGCGAACCGGACTTTATAGAACTCATCCAAGTTATTAGAAAAAATACCGAGAAAGCGAATCCTTTCTATCAAGGGTACGGACTTATCGGCCGCTTCTTGGAGCACTCGTTCGTTAAAAGAAAGCCAGCTAAGTTCTTTTTCTACATACAGTTTTTCAGTGCTCATCTTGTCTACCGTTTTCTAGTTGCTAAGCAAGTCTAGTGCTAAAATTGGGTGGCGAATTGTATTGCGTTAAGATGTCACTCCAATGACAATGTATGGATGCTTTGTTACAGAATGCTAATTTTTTCAATGGTTTATTAGTGGTTTTGCATATCAATAATTTGCCAGTTGTCATTTAGGTGTCAAACGCCTCTGTTAGGCTCGTTCGGTTCAGATAAAAACAATTTCAACAATAAGGCCCCTCAATTGCTACAAGAGACCAATAGAGTCCGACTACTCAAAGATAAAGCGATAACTGCAGTGGTTAAAGCCAGTGGCTTGGGTCTATTGGTTGGATTGCTTGGGATCTTTTTCTACTTTATCTCAGAAACCTTGCCGATTTTTAGTACTCCATCGCATAACTCTATTCAGGTGACCTTGCCTGTGAGCAGTGATGATATTGCTGATGCCAGTATAGACAGCACAGGTGAAAACCTAGTACTCGTGACCAAGCGTGGGGCTATCCAGTATTTCACCATTAAACAGGGCAGTCTCAACCTTATCAATCGTGCTCGACTCAATCGTGAACCTGTGGCTATCGCTAAGTCGGGTCTTCGCTCTTGGATTGCAACTATAGATAAGCACGGTGCGCTGGAAGTGGTGATGCCAGAGTTTATCGTTTCTCACTCTCAAACCGGCAAGAACTACACACCTAATCTAAGGGTTGAGAGTACTCTTTCTAAGTTAAGCTTTGCTGACAATGGTTTTGTTACACGAAACTTTGTATTCGCTAAACAGAGTGAACAATCAGTCTTTGTTCGCACCGATGATAGCAGGGTAGAGGTGCTCAGTTACTGGCTTGATAGTGCAGGACTGCCACAACATAAGATCCAAACCGTCGCCAAGGATTTTCGAAACATTCACCATGCACAGGTATCCAGCGATGGTCGCTTCTTGATTGTGCTGGATGACAAACAGTTACACCTGTTCAGCCGCGCCCGTATGGACTCCAATTTCGAAGAGAAGAATTACTCAGGTAATCTGTCAGCTAAACATCTTTCTAAGTCCTTTATGCTGCTTAGTGGTGAGCGCGGAGCTGTTACCTATAACTCGGACAATCAGGTTGAACTGTGGTTTATGGTGGTAAATGACGGACGTCGTTTAACCAATACTCAGAAATTTCAGTTGGATTCACCGCCTAGGCACCTAATACCGCAGCATACCTCAAAGGGGTTTTGGACGGTTGAAGACAACGGCACCCATACCTTGTTTTATTCCACTCGCGAAGAGCCTGTATTGCAGTTTAAGTCTGCCTTTGGTGGTGTCGCGATAAGCGTACTGTCTGAGAACGATGAATACTTGATGAGTATCTCCGGCAATAAGGCGGTAATCACTCATGTGGAAACACCGCATCAGCAGGTATCACTAAAAGGCCTGACCCAGAAAATCCAGTATGAAGGGTATGCCGCACCAGACTATGTATGGCAAACCTCAGCCGCTACCGAGGATGTGGAGCCTAAATTTAGTTTGACGCCTTTGGTATTTGGCACATTGAAAGCCGCTACCTATGCCATGCTCTTTTCTATTCCAATTGCGGTGTTTGGCGCAGTTTATACCGCCTTTTTTATGTCCGCACGAATGAGAGGCTTGATTAAGCCAACCATAGAACTGATGGAGGCATTGCCAACCCTAGTTATTGGTTTTGTAGCAGCGATTTGGTTAGCCCCATTTATGGAGAAGAATCTGTTTGGCTTCTTCCTCTGTTTATTAGCCCTACCCATGGTGGCACTTCTAAGCGGTGGGCTCTGGTCTACCATTCCTAAAAGCTATACCAGAAAGGTTCCGCGTGGATTACACCTGCTGTCTTTGTTGCCTATTCTTTTGGTAGTGGTGTGGGGAGTATTCCAGACAGCACCTTACCTAGAAAAGATCTGGTTTAATGACGGGCTGATTATTTATCTTGCGGATCATGGTTGGGATTATCAACAGAGAAATTCTCTGATCGTGGGAATGGCGATGGGCTTTGCGGTCATTCCGACTATTTTCACCATAGCTGAAGACGCCATATTTTCTGTTCCTAAGCATCTCTCGGAAGGGTCTCTCGCTCTAGGCGCGACTGAATGGCAGACCTTAACTCGCGTAGTTCTTCTTACAGCAAGTCCAGGTATTATTTCTGCCATCATGCTAGGCATGGGACGCGCGGTAGGTGAGACCATGATAGTGCTTACTGTGACCGGTAATACTCCACTAACCGATTGGAATGTATTTGAAGGCCTGCGCTCTTTAACCGCTACCATAGCCACAGAACTACCTGAGTCTAAAGTGGGAAGCTCTCACTATCGCTTGTTGTTCCTTTCGGCTCTGGTTCTTTTCCTATTCACCTTTATCGTAAACAGCGTGGCAGAGAGTGTTCGTCAGCGCTTGCGCGATAAGTATCGTTCTCTGTAAGGGTTAGCTGTGATTAAGTGGATTCAATCAGGGAAACCCTGGATATGGCTAACCTCTTTGGCGGTAACGACCAGTATCTTGTTGGTGCTGGGGATACTGCTGTTTATTGGTTGGAATGGCCTTAACCATTTTTGGACCCAGCCCGTCTATCAATGGCAGAACCAGCAAGGTAGAACTTTAGTTGGCGAGATATTCCAAAGGCAGCAGATAGACTGGGAACAGCTCTCTGCTGAGCAACAATCTCAAGTACCGATGGAACTCCGCAGTGAGTTAGAGTCACAGCGAGTACCGACTATTGAACGCCTGATTATCAAGGTTGCCAATCGAGATGTGTATGGACACGACTTTATCTCTACCTACACCTATTTGTGGCCGGAACCAGAGCAACCTGAAGATATTCTAGTTTTAGATAGGGTTAAGTCTGGGCAGTTTATTGGTAGAGCCATAGCTTTGACACAAGAAGGTCAGCGTCATACCGACGATTTGCCTGCTCGCATCAAGCAAGCGGTCGATGATGCCAATGAGATACGAGCTGAGATCAACTCTATAGTAAACGACAAGGTTGAGCCCCTTTCATGGCAGCTTCAGAGTAATCGTGAGCAGATCACGGCTCTTATCCAAAGCGGTGAACAGCAGGGCAGGCTCAAGATCCTAACTGACCGCAGACAGCAGTTAAACGATAGCCGAAATGAAGCAGAAGCTCGGGTAGAGCAGCTGCAGGAAGACCTTAGTCGTCAGAGTGTATGGATGCGAGATATGCATGGCCATTCTCACCTGATTAAGATGAATCAGATCTTGGATGCGTGGTATCCAAATGCGATGAGTACCGGTGACAAGCTTAAGCATTGGTTCTCATCTTTGTGGAACTTTATTGCCGATGATCCGAGAGAGTCCAACTCTGAGGGAGGGGTATTCCCAGCTATTTTTGGTACGGTACTCTTGGTGCTATTGATGTCGGTGGCGGTAATGCCACTGGGTGTGTTAGCCGGGGTCTATTTGCATGAGTATGCTCAGAATAACTGGTTGACTCGTTTGGTTCGGATTACGGTGAATAATCTCGCCGGTGTTCCCTCGATTGTGTACGGTGTATTTGGCTTGGGCTTCTTTGTATATAGCGTAGGTGGCACTATAGATGAGCTGTTCTATTCCGATGCTCTGCCAGCGCCAACCTTTGGCACACCTGGCTTGCTCTGGGCATCTCTCACTCTAGCTATGCTAACTCTACCGGTGGTTATCGTAACCATTGAAGATGGTTTATCACGTATTCCACAGTCGGTAAGGCATGGTTCTTTTGCGCTGGGGGCAACTAAATCTGAAACCTTGCTACGAGTTGTTTTACCTATGGCTATGCCTGCTGTATTAACTGCATTGATACTCGCGGTCGCGCGCGCTGCTGGTGAGGTGGCACCACTGATGCTGGTGGGTGTAGTAAAACTAGCCCCGAGCTTGCCAATCGATGGTCAGTTCCCATATATCCATCTTGAACGTAAATTCATGCATCTAGGCTTTCATATCTATGATGTGGGTTTCCAGACCTCGAATCTAGAGGCAGCCAAGTCATTGGTTTATGCAACCTCTATGCTTTTAGTCACGGTAATAATAGGATTAAACTTGATCGCAATACGTATTCGAAATTCGCTACGCGAAAGCTTCCGCAACCTAGGATTTGATGAGCATGTTTTCTGATACCTCTTCTTTTAAGCTGTTGAAACCGCTGGATGTTAAAAATCTAGCCGCAGATAAAACGGCTATCGAGATAGACAAGCTCAACCTCTATTACGGCCAGAAGCAGGCGCTGCACGATATCTCTATGCGTATCCCTAAGGGCAAGGTAACAGCCTTTATTGGTCCTTCTGGTTGTGGTAAATCCACCATTATGCGCTCGATAAATCGTATGAATGACCTTATTGAAGGATGCAAGATCACCGGTAATATCCGACTGCACGGTCACGACGTGTATGCTCCTGAGGTCGATGTATCAGCACTTCGTCGTAGGGTAGGTATGGTATTTCAAAAGCCCAATCCATTTCCGAAAACAGTGTATGAGAACGTGATCTATGGACTGCGTTTGCAGGGAGTTAAGAATAGCCGTGTGCTGGATGATTGTTGTGAACGTTCCCTTCGTGGCGCAGGTCTGTGGGATGAAGTGAAGAACCGATTACATGAAAGTGCTTTTAGCTTGTCTGCAGGTCAGCAGCAACGCCTTGTAGTGGCAAGGGCGATAGCTATTGAGCCTGAGGTGCTTCTTCTAGATGAGCCGACCTCGACACTGGATCCCATCTCGACTCTTACCATAGAAGAGCTTATCAACGAGCTGAAGACTCGCTATACGGTGGTGATAGTTACTCACAACATGCAACAAGCAGCGCGTGTTAGTGACTATACCGCATTCGTGCACATGGGTAAGATCGTAGAATATAGAGATACCGACTCTATGTTCACATCGCCTAAAATGAAACAGACTGAAGATTATATTACTGGTCGAATCGGCTAGGGAGCAGACTAAATTGATGCACACAGGTCGCCACATATCGGGGCAGTATAATGTTGAACTTGAGGCTATTCGAAGCCATGTACTTACCATGGGTGGCTTGGTTGAACAGCAGCTCGCCTTTGCTCTACGCTCGCTGGTTAGGCAAGACTATGAATTAGCAAAGAAGGTAGTTGCAGAAGACCACAACGTGAATGCGATGGAAGTGGCTATCGATGAGGCTTGCACACGCATCATTGCAAGGCGTCAGCCAACCGCAGGTGACTTGCGTTTGGTGATGTCCATCATCAAGACCATTGCAGAGCTTGAGCGTATCGGTGATGTTGCCTCGCGTCTTGCTAAGACCTCTCTCGAGCACAAAAACGTAGACCCAAGATATCAAACTTCTCTCGAGCCACTTTGTCGCTTAGCTATCGATATGCTTCATCAAGTTTTAGATGCGTTCGCGCGTATGGATCTGCAATCGGCAGCCAATGTATATGAGATGGATGAGAAGGTGGATAAAGAGTATCAATCCATCATCAAACAGCTAACACAGTTTATGACCGATGAGGTGCAATCCATACCGGCCATCTTAGAGGTGATGTGGTCAGCCAGAGCCATCGAGCGTGTGGGCGACCGTTGTCAGAATATCTGTGAATACATTATCTATGCGGTGAAGGGTAAAGATGTTCGACACAGAGATGAGGAAGAGATCTACAAATACAGGGCTAGCTAAGCTGGTCTAGTACCTCTCGCACCTTAGCAATAGAATCAAACTGGGTGACAGGAACCTTGCTGTCATCCACATCATCTGCACCCATTTGCGCCTTGTTGGCTTTGAAGGTCATTAAGCTATCGCGCACTCCCTTACCAGATAGGTGTATTTCGTGAAGATTGGCGGTTTGAATAAGCATTTTTGCGTTATTTACATTCACGCCTGCACCTGCCATCAGAGATATTCGACCATCGGCTTGCTGATTAAGCTCGCTTAGCATATTCACACCCAGTTCAGCGCTCTGCTCTAGGCCTGAAGTTAGAATGCGCTCACAGCCAAGATGGATAACTTCTTCTAGCGCCGTTTTAGGCTCACGACACAGATCGAATGCGCGATGGAAGGTAACCCCCATGCCATCCGCTCTATCGATCAGCTTGCGACAGCTTTCAGTATCGATATCACCATTGGATTTAAGAATACCTATCACTATGCCGTCTAGACCTGCAATCTTGGCAGCTTCAACGTCATTCAACATGATATCGAGCTCTTGCTGGTTAAACAGGAAGTCTCCCTGTCTTGGGCGAATCATGGCATAGACAGGTATCGAGCTTTTCTTAGCGGCTTCTTTCATAAACCCGAATGATGGTGTTAGGCCACCGAGTGCGAGGGAGCTACACAGTTCAATTCGGGCCGCACCGGCTGAGATAGCGGTCGAGAGTGACTCAATATTGTCGATACAGACTTCAAGTTCAAAAGACATAGCAAACTCACTGTTTTTAAAACAAAAAAAGCAGGTTGCTCAAAGCCACCTGCTCTCATATTAACACAAGGTTAATCTTATTTGCTTAGGTCTTCAGCGTGCTCAGAAAGGAATGCAGCTACGCCTGTAGGAGATGCGTCCATACCTGCTTTACCTTCTTCCCATTGTGCTGGGCAAACTTCACCGTTCTTCTGGTGGAAGTTTAGAGCGTCAACCATGCGTAGCATTTCGTCGATGTTACGGCCTAGTGGTAGGTCGTTAACTACTTGGTGACGTACAAGGCCGTCTTCGTCAATTAGGAAAGAACCACGGAAAGCAACGCCCGCTTCTGGGTGCTCAACGTCGTATGCTTTACAGATTTCGTGCTTAACGTCAGCGATTAGTGGGTACTTAACTTGACCGATGCCGCCGTCTTCAACAGCAGTGTTACGCCATGCGTTGTGAGAGAATTGAGAGTCGATAGAAACACCGATTACTTCAACGCCTTTGTCTTGGAAATCTTGGAAACGGTTGTCAAAAGCGATTAGCTCTGAAGGACAAACGAATGTGAAGTCTAGTGGGTAGAAGAAAACTACTGCTTTCTTGCCTTTAGTGAACTCAGCAAAGTTGAAGTTTTCAACGATCTCGCCGTTACCTAGTACCGCTGCAGCTGTGAAATCTGGTGCTTGACGACCTACTAATACCATGGTTTTGCTCCTAGTAAATTATTGTTACGCCTACAGTTTTAGGCTTAATCCGTGTTTGAACGAGACAAACTATAATACAGAATATACTATAGAAAAAAGCGAAATAAATAGATTAATACAATCGAAAAAAGCGATGTTTAAACTTTGTTATCTATCGCACATTTTGATTGTAAATTAATGTTCTTTTTTGACCGGAATTTGAATTATTTATGAACAAATGGCCAAGCCTTAAGCAGTTGCATTATCTGATCACCCTGCATGAGACACGTCACTTTGGAGAGGCGGCTCAGCAGTGCTTTGTGAGTCAATCAACCTTGAGTAAAGGGATCCAGAATCTGGAAGAACAATTTGGTTGTCCTCTGTATGAGAAGAAAGATAAAAAGAGCACCCTTGTCTTTACCCCTGTCGGAGAGATGGTGGTAAAACAAGGAAGGGAACTACTCACTAAGAGCCAAGACTTAATGGAGCTTGGTCATCTCGCTTGTGGTGGCTTAATGCAGGGGCAACTCAGACTTGGCGCTATACCAACCATAGCCCCATTTCTTCTGAGCAGCCTAGTGCGAGAGGTGAATGAGCAGTTCTCTGATCTAACGCTTTTACTTCGCGAAGATACAACTCAAAACCTGCTGAGTGCACTGCAAGATGGTCAACTAGATGTCTTGGTATTAGCTTTGCCGGTAGAAATAGGCTCACTAGCCAGTCGCTCAGTTGGGCAAGATCAGTTCCGTATGGTGATAAGTAAAGAGCAGGCGAAGAATATCAAGACGCCCCTTCACTATGAAGACCTGCCAGATGAGTCAGTGTTCCTTTTGGAAAAAGAGCACTGTTTAACCGAGCATGCAGTGTCGGCGTGTAACCTCACAGAAAAGAGTAAGATCAACCCGTTTACCGCAACCAGCCTACACACATTAGTGCAGATGGTAGCGAATGGATTGGGCACTACCTTTATCCCACAGATGGCAATTGACCATGGGCTTTTGGCTAATCACGACCTTGAGATTGTTGATCCTCCGGGTCAACGTGCCTATCGCAGTATTGGCTTGGTTTGGCGACCGAGTAGCTCTCGTACGGATACCTTTATGAGGCTGGGAGATCTGATTGAGGATCTTTTGAAAAAACCTTAATAAGAATAGTTTTCAATAAACTCACCGAACTAGGTTGATCCCAGTAAGTTACTGGCTTTACTCTATTAAGAGTGGTGTTTTTCTTGGGTCGGAATAGGAATTCCAATGACAAGCAAGGAGAGCACATAGAGTTAGCCAGGAGTGAGGCTAGTCATGCAAAAACATCAGTTCGACCAATGGATTCATGCTGATATCGAAAGGCACACGGTCGTGCCAAAAGTCTTCGTTATCGGGTGCGCTGATCTTTCGTCCTACCAACTTGCCGTTGAGTTCAAACACAAGCTAGAGCCAATTCGAGAGAATGGTGAGCCAGTTTCGTATGCTTCGCTAGAGTTAGTGAAAGAAGAGTTGGTTCGTCTCGGTTTAGAAAGTGCTTATCTGAGACTACACAACGCTTACGACGAATGTGGTGCGTTAGATGGAAAGCTTTATCACGATATAGAGCTATCGCTGAAAAGCTACTAGTCCTCAGCTTGTAGTGCTGACAACAAGATTTGTTTAGTGAAACTGCTACGCAGATAAAAGCCACGTGGCAGTGTCTTAATGCTTTTACCTGATTCCCCAAAAGCGTCGGTCAAGGCTTTGCTGTTGGCTGCCTTAGGTCTTATCTGCATTACCTCACCGTGCCTTGCGCTTATCTCATTGATCCGACCTAAAACGATCATCTCCATCAATTCTTCCCAGTCGTTGCGCAGTAGTTGTTCCTGCTCTTGATTCGGCGACCACAGAAGCGGCACACCTACGTGCCTGTCACTGAGTGGGATCTCGCGCTCACCTTCAACTGGGATCCATAGAACTCGACTCAACTTTTGTCTTACATGGCACTCTTCCCATTTTAAGCCTGAGATACCGGTTAGCGGGGCTACGCTTACAAAGGTACTTTCAAGGGGGGCACCGCTGTGACTAAGAGGTATGGTTTTTAGCTCAATACCGAGATGAAGGAAGTCCTGCTCAGGGCGACTGCCTGCCTCGGCACCAAGGTGTCGTTCGATCAACTGTCCGACCCAGCCTTATCACGACGAAGATCTTTAGGTGGCGTGATACCAAGTTCTTGCGCTAATTCACCCAGGGTATAGCCGGTAAGGTGGTGTGCTCGGGTGAGTAACTCTTGTTCAGTAGCGGGTGGGGGTAGGTTCAAACTCGGTTCTCTATGGTTTAGATCTGCGCTGATATTATGATCAAATTAAGTGCCTGTCACCTCGCTTTAATCTACTTATCCACAGGTGAGGTGCTTGTAATTGCCTAATTAGAAAGTAATGGATAAATAAACAGGTGTTTTATATCACATTTGCGCTTGTTTTAGGGTGTTAAGTATGCCTCTTTAGAAGTGTGATGTGGATAAAGATAGAGTTGATGGATCTTTGACCGATCCAAAAGGATCAAATTTTAGGCAGATCCATTTGATGTTTTAGATGACTTTTTTTGAGCTTAAGTTGCTGAAAATAAATAGGTAATTTAAACATTAGTATAGGGTGGATAAATTTGGGAGTGTCATAAAATCGACACCTTAAAAAGATATGTGAAGTTTTCGCACAAAGTTATTCACAGATATAGTGAATAAATGACGAGTCATCGTGTTGCCACTGTTGATAAGTGTAGTAAAACCTAAGATTTATTCAAATTTGGTTTGATTGCATCATAATTCAGCAACTTTTGAGAGGTATGGATTTGCTACCTTAGGGGATCTGTGGAAAAATCGAGTTATATAAAATTAACTGTAGAGGTTAGCCAGTGATCGATGGCGATGGTTACCGCTTAAATGTGGGAATCGTAATTTGTAATAACCACGGTCAAGTTTTTTGGGCTAAACGATACGGACAGCATTCTTGGCAATTTCCTCAAGGTGGCATAGATGATGGAGAGACTCCTGAACAAGCCATGTACCGCGAATTGTATGAAGAGGTTGGGCTAACTAAAGATGATGTAAGAATAGTGACTACCAGTCGACACTGGTTACGCTATCGCCTGCCTAAGCGACTCGTTCGTTGGGATTCCAAGCCAGTCTGTATCGGTCAAAAGCAAAAATGGTTTTTGTTGCAACTGACCTGTGATGAATCAAAGGTCAATATGCAAAAAGGGCACTCTCCTGAGTTTGATGGATGGCGTTGGGTAAGTTATTGGTACCCAGTCAGACAAGTAGTTTCTTTCAAGCGAGACGTTTACCGTCGAGCAATGAAGGAGTTCGCGTCTTTTGCAATGCCATTTAAAGACCGTAAACAAAACCGTAAACGAAAACACCGTAGAGGATAGCGAGAATGCTGAATCAACTAAGGGATATAGTTGAGCATGTATCGCGGGTAGATGATATTCATCAAGCGCTGGAAGTGCTGGTGGAAAGAACATGTCATGCCGTGAGCAGTGAATGTTGCACTATCTACCTATCTAACCACCAAAAGCAGCGCCTTGAGTTGATGGCAACCAAGGGCTGATTTTTTCTGGTGAAAGCCTACATATCGGTTTTAATCAGGGCCTAGTTGGTCTTGTTTACCGAACCGCAGAACCTCTAAACCTCGCTCGTGCCTCCGCACATCCAGAATATAAGTTCTTCCCACAACTTGGGGAGCAGATCTATCAAGCCTTTTTAGCCACCCCTATCGTGTATCGCAAGCGCGTACTCGGGGTCATGGTTATCCAGCAACAAGCACCAAGACAGTTTAGCGAGCAAGAAGAGTCATTTCTGGTCACTCTAGCAGCCCAGCTTGCGGTGTTGATCGCTAGCGAGCAAAACCAAGGTAAATGGCTACTGCAACACAAGCGTAGGCCAGTATTGAGCGGCATTGCCGCCAGTAACGGTATTGCGATTGGCCCTATCTGGCGTGAGAGTGAGGAACACTCTCTTTCAGAAGTTCTGCCTGCCTCAGCGGTCGATCCTGAAAAGGATAAAGAGTGGCTTCTCCTAGCCATCGAGAGTGCACTAAAAGAGTTTCGACGTCTTAGAAAGCAACTCGATAGCGACCTTAACAAAGATGCGTTAGCAATCTTTGACCTGTTTACCCACCTTCTGAACGATCCGAAACTTCGCTCAGATCTTTTAGGGCAGATAGAGAAAGGGGATAGTGCTGAGTGGGCACTTCGCCAGGTAATTGAGCGTTTCTCTAACCACTTCGCTCGTATGAGTGATCTCTATCTGCAACAGCGTGCACAAGATGTACGCGAACTAGGCCAGAGGCTTCTCTATTTCTTGCACAACTCTCAGGCGCAGCAGATAAAACTGGCTGAGCCTATGATCTTGGTGGTCAACGAGATGACCACCACCTTGCTCGCATCCGTACCTAGAGACAAACTGCTCGGGATAGTGTCATTGCAAGGAGGGATAAATTCCCACGCAGCCATCTTATCTCGCGCCTTGGGTATTCCTGCGGTATTGGGCGTACAGATAGCCCAAGATATCCCACCAGATCGAGCTGTCGTACTTGATGGCTACAACGGCGAGGTCATGCCTTCGCCAACCGCAGGACAGAGAAAGTATTACCGCAAGCTCCTCAATGAAGAGCTTGAGATGCGCACTAAGGTCGAGTCTACGGCGACTGAGCCGGCCGTGACCAAAGATGGTGCCAACATTCAGGTAATGATGAATGCGGGGCTTGAGGTCGATGAAAACGTTGCTCTTAGCCAAGCGGTAGATGGTATTGGCCTTTATCGTACAGAGGTTTCGTTTCTACTAAAGCAATCTTTTCCATCCGAGGATGAACAGTTTTATCACTATCGTCAGGTGTTAGTAAGGGCGAGAAGTAAGCCTGTTGTGATGCGCACGCTCGATGTCGGGGGAGATAAATCTCTTCCTTATTTCCCTATGGAAGAAGAGAACCCATTTCTTGGCTGGCGTGGCATCCGATTTACTCTAGATCACCCAGACATCTTTTTGATACAGATACGTGCCATGCTAAGGGCCAGCGTGGGGTTATCGAGCAAGCTTAAGATATTGCTACCGATGATCTCTTGCGCTAAAGAACTGGATGCGTCCTTGAGGCTGTTTGAGCAAGCCTATGCTGAGATATCAGCGACTTTCCCTCAGGTAAAGAAACCTGAGGTGGGTATCATGCTTGAGGTGCCTTCAACCATTTATCTACTCCCTGTTATAGCGGACAAGATAGATTTTGTATCTGTCGGTACCAACGACCTGACACAATACTTGTTAGCAGTAGATCGTAACAATGCTCAAGTGTCTGAACTGTATGAGGTTATGCATCCAGCTGTTATCATGGCCCTGAAGGATATTCAAACACGATGTAGGCAAGCGAATCTCGAGGTCTCTGTTTGTGGTGAGCTAGCCGGCGATCCCTTGGGAGTATTATTGCTACTGGGTTTGGGCTTCGATCAGCTAAGCATGAACTCGGCCAACGTCGCTCGAATCAAGCACCTGATTCGACAGACTAATTTGAAAGACCTAGAAGAATTGGCTCGATTGGCGCTAACTAAAGCGTATGCGGAAGATGTGCAGAGCCTGACCCAAAACTATCTAAAACAACAAAAACTGACCGGCTATGTAAAACCCGGCAAAGAATAATGTTAGAACTATTTTTAATCCTGCTTCTGGTGGGGAGTGTGGTCGGCGTGCTTGCCGGCCTACTTGGTATTGGTGGAGGCTGATTATCGTGCCCTCCCTTTTATATCTGTTTCCATATTTCGGTATTCCGCAAGAGTTCGCAATGCAGATGGCATTGGCGACCTCTTTGGCATGCGTGGTATTTACCTCAGCCTCGTCGGCATTTAACCATGTGCGAGCGACTAACTTTGACCTCACTGCTGTGAAAAGTATGCTTCCAGGGGTTATTGTTGGCGGCTTTGTTGGTAGCTTCATCGCAGAGTGGGTGCCGACTGAGTACTTGCCTAGGGTGTTTGGCACAATAGTTCTCGGTCTATCGCTCCAGATGTTCATTTCGGTGCGTGGTGGCAAGAGCAAGGATATGCCGCCTGCTTTTGCAACCTTTGGCGCAGGCGGAGCTATAGGCGCGGTATCAAGCTTAGCTGGAATCGGTGGTGGTTCTTTGATGGTACCTTTCCTGAATCGTCATAGCGTTGAGATGCGTAAGGCTATTGGCTCTTCATCGATTTGTGGAGCGGTCCTTGCGATATCGGGAATGCTGGGTTTTATTTTGTACGGAACTAACGTGCAGGGCTTACCGTCCTATAGTATGGGCTTTGTTTACCTACCGGCATTGCTAGCAATATCATCATGCTCAGTGCTAACTACTCGCGTGGGTGTTAAGCTAGCCTCTAGTTTACCCACTCCAGTGCTTAAACGGTTTTTTGCTTTCTTGTTGCTATTCATTGCAATACGAATGCTGTTTAGTTGATTTACATTTATCGAGATATTATGACTCAGGAATTTATCGCTTTTCCGCACATCGATCCTGTTCTTATTGAGCTAGGGCCTATCTCCATTCGCTGGTATGGATTGATGTATCTGATTGGCTTTGCATTTGCTATGTGGCTTGCAAATCGACGCGCTGACCAAAAGGGCAGTGGTTGGAATAGAGAGCAGGTATCCGATCTCTTGTTCTTAAGCTTCCTTGGTGTGGTTGTCGGTGGCCGTGTGGGCTATGTGATCTTCTATCACTTCGATCTCTTCTTAGATAATCCGCTGTATCTTTTCCAAGTCTGGACTGGTGGCATGTCTTTCCATGGCGGCTTGCTAGGTGTGATTTCAGCTATGGCAATTTATGCGTATAGAAATGGCCGTACCTTCTTCAATGTTGCTGACTTTATCGCACCTCTGATTCCTTTTGGATTAGGTATGGGGCGTCTTGGCAATTTTATGAACGATGAACTTTGGGGACGTGTCACCGATGTGCCTTGGGCTGTACTCTTCCCAAGCGGTGGTTACCTTCCTCGCCACCCGTCTCAGCTTTACGAAGCAGTACTTGAAGGCTTGGTGCTGTTCTTTATCTTGAACTTCTTTATTAAGAAACCTCGTCCAGCTGGCGCTGTCTCTGGCTTGTTCCTACTTGGTTACGGCAGCTTCCGCTTTATAGTAGAATACTTTCGCGAACCCGATGCGCATCTTGGTCTATTCGGTGACTGGATTTCTATGGGGCAGATTCTGTCGTCTCCAATGATCTTCGCCGGTGCAATCATGATGTGGTGGGCGTACAAGTACAATCAGAAGTCGTTGCAGGCGCAACCAAGTGAGGACAAATAAGTGAAGCAGTATCTAGATCTTTGCCACCGTATCGTTGAAGAGGGGCATTGGGTTGAAAACGAACGTACAGGCAAGCGTTGTCTGACGGTTATCAACGCTGACTTAACTTATGATGTTGCGAATAACGCTTTCCCTTTGGTTACGACCCGGAAGAGCTTCTGGAAGGCTGCGGTAGCGGAATTGCTGGGCTACATTCGAGGCTATGACAACGCGGCTCAGTTTCGTGAGCTAGGTACTAAGACCTGGGATGCAAATGCGAACCTTAACCAAGCCTGGCTCGATAATCCACACCGTAAGGGTGAGGATGATATGGGGCGCGTATACGGTGTTCAAGGGCGTCAATGGGCTAAGCCTGACGGTGGTCATATCGACCAACTTCGTAAGATAGTAGATGATCTGTCTCGCGGTGTAGATGACCGTGGTGAGATCCTAAACTTCTACAATCCTGGTGAGTTCCACATGGGCTGTTTACGTCCTTGTATGTACAGTCATCATTTCTCCCTGCTTGGCGATACTCTGTATCTAAACAGCACCCAACGCTCGTGTGATGTACCCTAGGTCTGAACTTCAATATGGTTCAGGTTTATGTGTTCCTTGCCATCATGGCGCAGATCACGGGTAAGAAGCCGGGTCAGGCGTATCATAAGATAGTGAATGCACATATTTATGAAGACCAGTTAGAACTGATGCGTGATGTTCAACTTAAACGAGAGCCGTTGGATGCGCCTAAGTTCATCATCAATCCTGAGATTAAATCGCTAGAAGACCTAGAAACATGGGTAACCCTAGATGACTTCTCTGTTGAAGGGTATGAGTCTCACCCAGCGATTAAATATCCGTTCTCGGTGTAAGCTACTGATTAGCGGAAACAAATTGCAATAAGTTGCGTAATAAAGCATCTGACAGGCCGATAATTTAGATATACTAAGTTATCGGCCTTTTTTATTGGGCAATTTTCAAGAGTGGTGTAAATGAGAAAAGGAAGCTCATCATTACTAGTTCTAGCCAGCGCTATACCTTTGGTGAGCAGTGCTGCGCCTATCTTAAACTCAGACAAGTACCTTGAAGGGGTATTCTCTACAGCTCTGATACTCACTGACAGTGAGATGCTTTCTTTTGGTTTTGCCAACTTTGATCCGAATGAGATTTTCGGGACTGACAACCCAAACTTTGGCGGTCAGGAAGCTGTAGATGCTCGTAAAAAGATAAGAGGGACTTCATTACCCATCTCATTCTTGTTTGAAAACGATGAAAATAACTGGCTACATAGACTTAAGCTTCGAGCTGCTTATATGGAGCTCAGTCGAGACATTAACTATCAAGCCTTAGATGAACTCAACTTGGACTGGGAATCTGATAAAACGACCGATCAAGTATGGTCGGGGTATGCAGAATACGCTCTAGGCTATCAAGTTTCTGAAGGGTGGCAATTCTTCGTCGGCTCAGGCTTGCACCTTATGCACTATCGAAATCGATTTACGGCCAATAGCCCACTTAAAGGCTTGATAGAAGAGAATAACATCGACTCTGTGATCAATGGCTCTTCTAATATCTGGATTGCTGAGCCTCAGGCAGATCTCATCTATACCAAAGATATGGGGCCTGGGGAGATAAAGTTTAATACCGAGTATCACTATTTCTGGGGGCGCAGCTATGGAGGAAGTATTGACACTTCTAGCGCAACCCCTGAAGGGTGGCGATTTATGAATAGCCTGCAGTACAAGTATCACCTCAAACCATGGGGGGATAGAAAGCAGGATTTCTTGGTACGCTTTAGAAGAATCGATGTGGGTGGGGACTTAAGAGACCCAGTGGGTGCAACCCACTACAACGAATACGCCTTTGGTTGGGTCGTCGATACCAGTGACTATTCTTCTGTTATCTATAACGTAGGTATAGGGATAAACATCAACTATGGTAGCTCACTCAAGGGGGCTCATTGGTGTTCTTTTACAATGAATAATAAAAAAGCCCAACTCATTGAGTTGGGCTTTTTCGTATGCGATGGAATAGCTGATTAGCTAGTTAGGGCAATGATAGCACCCGGCATGAAAATGAATACTGCCAAAAGGTAACCTGCAACCACACCCTTGTTTTTCAGCGCCATGCTTGAAATCCAGTCTGCACCCTTCAAAGGAAGGTCACGTAGCATTGGGATACCAAAGATTAGCAGTGTCGCTGAGATGTTGAATACTAAGTGAACCAGAGCGATTTGCAAAGCAAATGCTGCATATTCACCAGTAACTGCTGTCGCTGCTAGAAGTGCAGTGATACAAGTACCGATGTTTGCACCTAGTGTGAATGGGTATACGTCTTTAACCTTAAGTACGCCCGAACCTACTAGTGGAACCATTAGGCTAGTGGTAGTTGAAGAAGACTGAACCAGTACAGTTACAACAGAGCCTGAGAAGATACCGTGTAGTGGACCACGACCGATAGCGTTCTTCAGGATGTCACGTGCACGACCAACCATAAGGCTCTTCATCAGTTTACCCATTACTGTGATAGAGATGATGATGGTTGCGATACCAAGGATAATCATGCTCACACCAGCAACGATTGGACCAAGTGCCATTAGAGGGTCTTGAACCACACCGATCAGCGGTTTAGTTAGAGGTTTGATGAAGTTCAGGCCGCCCATGTCTAGGTCGCCAGTTGTCATCAGTGGAGCTACAAGCCATGCAGAGATCTTACCAAAGATGCCGAACATCATTTCTAGCGGTAGGAAGATAAGTACGGCTAGTAGGTTAAAGAAGTCGTGTACCGTCGCACTTGCGAATGCGCGTTTGAACTCTTCTTTACAACGTAGGTGACCTAGGCTCACTAGAGTGTTGGTTACTGTAGTACCAATATTCGCACCCATAACCATAGGGATAGCGATCTGTACTGGCAGACCACCGGCAACAAGGCCAACGATAATAGAGGTAACAGTACTAGAAGATTGAATTAGAGCCGTTGCTACCAGACCGATCATCAGACCCGCTACTGGATGTGAAGCAAATTCAAAAAGAGACTTAGCGTGTTCACCAGAGGCAAGCTTAAAACCGCTACCTACCATTGAAACAGAAACAAGCAAAAGGTACAGCATGAAAGCTAGGTTAGCCCAACGCAGGTAAGTCGATTTGCTTACTCCTGCAGTTGCTACTGATGATGCTTGGTTATTCATGAGTTTTCTCCGACCTTTGATTAGGCGATTAATTAACTGTCTTAACTTTCGGCGAGTTTAGAGAACTAATATTTCAGTTATATTACAAACTGTAAAAAAGCAGCCCTTTTTTTATACGCATCAGGTAAACGTTTGCTTTTCTTTCTGTTGTATTTAAGTGATTGTTTTTAAATGGTTTGTTGAGTTTGTCTTTGTTCTATTGATCATGATTTCGTTCGTTTTTTTACCGTAATATTGATCTCCGTCCGATTTATTTATGACAGCAATGTCATTTTGAGTTAAATTTTGTTTCGGTATTTTCGATATATATGGCGAAATACATTGAATTTTATATAGATAAGGTAATTTGAATGTCCCATCTTAATTACAACCATCTTTATTATTTCTGGATGGTGTGCAAACAGGGCTCTCTAACTAAGGCCGCCGATGCTCTTTTCTTGACTCCACAAACGGTGACGGGGCAGATCAAAAGCACTGGAACAGAGGCTAAACGGGAAACTGACTAAGAGAAACGGTCGTACAGTTGAGCCTACTGAACTGGGACAACTAGTATTCAAATACGCTGATCGTATGTTTGACCTTAGCTATGAGATGTTGGATATCGTCAATTATAGTCAGCGTGCCAACCTTTTGTTTGAAGTTGGTGTTGCAGATGCGTTATCCAAGCGATTGGTGAGTCAGATTCTTTCTACCACTATCCCTGAGGACGGAAATATTCATCTTCGATGTTTTGAGGCTACCCACGAACTCTTGCTAGAACGATTGTCTCAGCACAAGTTGGATATGATCCTCTCTGACTGTCCTATCGACTCATCACAAAATGCCGGCCTCTATAGTAAGAAGCTAGGGGAGTGCAGTATGAGTTTTTACTCGGCTACTCCAGTATCGAAGAAGACCTTCTTGAACAATATAGATAAATACAAACTGCTTATCCCTGGATCGCGCACCTCTATGGGGCGTAAGGTTGTCGAGTGGTGTGATAGACAAGGCTATCAGCCCAATATTCTTGGTGAGTTTGATGATGTAGCGTTGATGAAGGCGTTTGCAGACGCACACCCTGAGACGGTATTTATTGCGCCAACCAGCTATCCATCGCAATACAATGTGCTGGCTGAGTTTTCGCATATTGCCAATATTGAAGACCTAAAAGAAGAGTATTTCGTCATCTTTGCCGAACGAATGATCCAGCACCCAGCGGTAAAAAGCGTCTGTGACGCGGATTTCTCACATTTATTCCATTAAACCGTTTGAGCTTGGTTTTAGTTGGGTTAATCTGAGCCCAATTATGACTTTAGGAATAAGTATGAACCTGGAAGCTATGGAGCGTAATTCGGCTCAAGCGGTGACCTTGCTCAAGGCTATGGCTAATGAGCGTCGCCTACATATTCTTTGTATGCTGCACGAGACTGAGCTGTCGGTTGGGGAGCTTTGTCAGAAGTTGAGCTTGAGCCAGTCGGCGCTTTCTCAGCACTTGGCTTGGCTTCGTCGTGATGAATTAGTGACTACGCGCAAAGAGGCGCAAACCGTCTACTACTCGCTAAAGAGTGTAGAGGTGAAGAACATGATACACCTACTGCATCAGATGTATTGCGAAGAAAAGGTCTGAATATCAGATACAAAAAACCGGCGAAAGCCGGTTTTTTAATCAATCGAAGCGCTAAATTATAGAGCTTTGATTGCAGACGCGAAGCGTGCTTTATGGCGAGCAGCTTTATTCTTATGAATAAGGCCTTTAGTTGCCATGCGATCTAGAAGCGGAGTAACTGCAGCGAATGCAGCTGTTGCAGCTTCTTTGTCACCAGCTTCGATAGCTGCGATAGTTTTTTCATGTAAGTGCGCATCATAGAACGACGGCTAGCGTTGTGCTGGCGACGTTTCTCAGCTTGGATAGCGCGTTTCTTAGCAGATTTGCTGTTTGCCAAGGGTCTAACTCCCAAAACTTATTCGGTAACAATATTAAGGTCGTGAAGAGTGCCTGTTTGCTAACCGAAAGTCAATTAATTTGTGTGAAAACCCGCCTAAATCAAACAAATTTTGTTTAGAAAGGTGAACACGGTTAAGATGGCGGGGATTCTAACAGCATTTTTTGGCTATGGCTATATCTATATCCATGTCGATATGCAGATGAATGATGGCCCGATGCGAAAACCCGTGTCGGGCTTATTTTGTGTCATATTTGTAGCGCGTTTCAAGCTAATAAAATAAGGAAAGTTGTGTGAGTAAAGGCTTACTTAAGTCTGGTGCAATCGTCAGTGCAATGACGCTGATCTCGCGAGTTTTAGGCTTGGTGCGTGATGTGGTGGTGGCAAACCTAATGGGTGCTGGAGCTAGTGCCGATGTTTTCTTCTTTGCCAATAAGATCCCAAATTTCTTGAGACGCCTATTTGCGGAAGGCGCCTTCTCTCAAGCTTTCGTACCAGTCTTACTGAATATCATGCCAAAGATGACATGGACCAGACTCGGCAGTTAATAGCGCGAGTGTCCGGTACCTTGGGTGTTATCGTAACTATAGTTACCTTGCTTGGTGTGATTGGCTCAGGCGTGGTGACCGCCATCTTTGGTACCGGCTGGTTTATCGACTGGCTTAACGACGGACCATCGGCTCCAAAATTTGAGATGGCGAGCCTGATGCTGAAGATAACCTTTCCTTATCTTTGGTTTATCACCTTTGTTGCTCTAGCCGGTTCTGTGTTAAATACCCTAGGTAAATTTGCAGTCTCCTCATTTACCCCTGTGTTTCTTAACGTCATGCTGATCTTTTCGGCATTGACCATCTCCCCTAGATTAGAGAACCCAGAAATAGGTCTAGCCATAGGTGTGTTCCTTGGCGGATTGGTGCAGTTTCTGTTTCAACTTCCCTTCCTTATTAAAGAGGGTGTGTTGGTTCGTCCTCAATGGGGCTGGAATGACCCAGGCGTAGTGCGTATCCGTACTTTGATGATTCCGGCGCTGTTCGGTGTTTCTGTGAGTCAGATTAACCTGCTTTTAGATACCTTTATTGCCAGTTTCTTGCAAACCGGCTCTATTAGTTGGCTCTATTACTCTGACCGTTTGTTGGAGTTCCCTCTTGGATTGTTTGGTATCGCGATTGCGACCGTAATCCTGCCTGCGCTTTCTCGAAAACACGTAGATGCTCACAGCCAAGGCTTTGCCAATACCATGGACTGGGGCATTCGTATGGTGTTGTTGCTAGGCTTGCCGGCAATGCTCGGGCTTATCGTATTGGCTAAGCCACTGCTTATGGTGCTGTTTATGCGTGGTGAGTTTGGCGTGTATGAGGTGCAGCAATCTTCCATGTCTCTGATTGCTTATGCTTCTGGCTTGCTGAACTTTATGTTGATTAAGGTGTTAGCCCCTGGCTATTACTCTCGTCAGGATACTAAGACGCCAGTTCGCTACGGCATTATCGCTATGACCTCGAACATGGTGTTTAACATCATTTTTGCTTACCACTACGGATACGTGGGTCTTGCGATGGCGACGGCGTTGTCTGCATTTGTAAATATGGCGCTTCTATATAGAGGCTTGCATAAAGCCGAAGTGTACAAGTTGACCAAGCAGACGCTTGGATTCCTTGCTCGTCTGGTCATTGCAGGTAGTGCTATGGTGGCGGTTATTCTGCATTTGCTTAAGCCTATGCAGACCTGGTTGATATGAGCCTAATGGAACGCGTAATGCAGTTAACCATGTTGATTGGCGCTGGTGGCTTTACATATCTTGTGTGTGCTTTGGTACTTGGTGTTCGAATGCGTCATCTCAAGGCCGAGGTATAAAACAGGGCAAGGCTTATACTGGCATCTTAAAGCCATTTAGGTATATAATTCGCCAGTTTAGCAAACAAGACTGAGAAGATTAGGTTTAAACGAGTTTCATGCAATTGATCCGCGGGAGTCATAACCTCGGCCCTGAACATAGGGGCTGTGTGTTGACTATAGGTAATTTTGATGGCGTACATCTAGGTCATCAAACGGTACTGAAGCAAGTAAAACAGAAAGCCAAACAGCTCGGTCTTGCCGCTGTGGTAATGACGTTTGAGCCTCAGCCTTTAGAGCTATTTATGCGTCAGAAGGCTCCGGCACGGCTAACCCGATTGCGCGATAAGTTCGTGCAGTTAAGTAAGCTAGATCTAGACCGTCTCCTTTGCATCAACTTCAACAAAGAGTTTGCCCAACTGCCAGCCAAGCAGTTCGTTGAGAAGCTTCTTATCGAACAGCTAGGTGTGAAATATCTGGTGGTAGGGGATGACTTCCGCTTTGGAAAAGATCGTCAAGGCGACTTTGCTCTTTTGCAGCAAGCGGGCAAAGAGCACGGCTTCGAAGTCGTTAGCACAGAGAGCTTTTGTTTAGACACTCAGCGAGTGAGTAGCACTGCGATTCGCAGGGCACTGGCTAGCGATGAGCTTGAAGCGGCTAAAACTATGTTAGGTCGTGACTACAGCATCAGTGGGCGGGTATCTCACGGTAGAAAGCTAGGTAGAACCATTGGCTTTCCAACCGCGAATCTTCCACTGAAGCGATGCGTATCACCTGTATCAGGTGTGTACGTGGTCGAAGCAGAATTTAAAGGGCAAACCCTTGGTGGGGTTGCTAACGTGGGTCAAAGGCCTACCGTTGACGGTGTACGTCAGCAGTTGGAAGTTCATTTCTTTGATTTTTCAACAAACCTATATGGCGAGCAACTTGAAGTGTGCTTGCTACATAAACTGCGTGATGAAGTGAAGTTTCCGTCCTTCGAAGCGCTAAAAACCCAAATAGAATTAGATGCTGAAGCGGCAAGGGTGTGGTTGCTTCAGTCGAAGTGCTAATAATTGTTTAGCCCTAATGTCAAAACTTCGCCCAATATTACGGAATTAAGAATCGATGACAGACTATAAAGATACCCTGAACCTTCCTGAAACAGGGTTTCCTATGCGCGGTAATCTGGCGAATCGTGAACCAGAGATGCTAAAGCGTTGGTATAAGGAAGATCTTTACGGTGCGATCCGTGAAGCGAAAAAAGGCAATAAGCCTTTTGTTCTCCATGATGGTCCTCCATACGCAAACGGTGACATTCACATTGGTCACGCGCTAAACAAGATTCTTAAAGACATTATTATTAAATCTAAGACTCTGTCTGGATTTGACGCACCTTATATTCCTGGCTGGGATTGTCACGGTCTTCCAATCGAACTGATGGTCGAGAAGAAAAAGGGCAAACCGGGTCAGAAGATCTCTGCTGCTGAGTTCCGTGAAGAGTGCCGTAAGTACGCTTCAGGTCAGGTAGAAGGCCAGAAAGAAAGCTTTAAACGCCTTGGTATCATGGGTGAGTGGGATAAGCCATATCGCACTATGGACTTTGGCACAGAAGCTAACATCATCCGTGCGCTTGGCAAGATTGCAGACAACGGCCACCTACTAAAAGGCTTTAAACCTGTTCACTGGTGTACTGACTGTGGTTCTGCGCTAGCGGAAGCGGAAGTTGAGTATAAAGACAAGGTTTCTCCATCTATCGATGTCCGCTTTAAAGCGAAGGACGAGGCAGCACTTCTTGCTAAGTTCTCTTTGAACGAAGGCCATGAAGGTCAAGGTGATGTGTCTGTTGTTATCTGGACTACTACTCCTTGGACTCTTCCAGCGAACCGTGCAGTATGTCTGCGCGATGACCTAGAGTACGTGCTAATCCAAGTTGAGGGTGACAACCCAGAGCGTATCATCATTGCTTCTGAGTTAGCGAAAGATGTAATGGATCGTGCTGGTATCGAGCATTTCCACAACTTAGGTTTTGCTAAAGGTGCTGATCTTGAACTGAGCGAGTTTAACCACCCGTTCTACGACTTCAGCGTTCCTGCAATCCTTGGCGATCACGTTACTACTGAATCTGGTACTGGTGTAGTACACACAGCACCTGGTCACGGTCAAGAAGACTTCGCGGTAGGTCAAAAGTACGACCTAGAAGTTGCGAACCCAGTAGGTTCAAACGGTGTGTATCTACCAGACACTGAGCTGTTTGCAGGCCAACACGTATTCAAAGCGAACGATGCTGTCGTTGAAGTGCTAAAAGAGAAAGGCGCGCTTCTACACCACCACGCTTATGAGCACAGCTACCCACACTGCTGGCGTCACAAGACTCCAATCATCTTCCGTGCAACACCACAATGGTTTGTTTCTATGGACCAAGCGGGTCTGCGTAACAAAGCACTTGAAGCTATCAAGGGTGTTGAGTGGATGCCTGAGTGGGGTCAAAGCCGTATCGAAGGTATGGTTGAAGGTCGTCCAGAGTGGTGTATCTCTCGTCAACGTACTTGGGGTGTGCCAATCACGCTATTCGTTCACAAAGAAACCTCTGAACTGCACCCAAATACCGGTGAGCTAATTGAGAAAGTAGCTCAGCTTGTTGAGCAAAAAGGCATCCAAGCATGGTGGGACGTAGACGCAGCTGAGCTTCTTGGTGAAGAAGACGCAGATAACTACGAGAAGACGCTGGATACCCTAGACGTATGGTTCGACTCAGGTGTAACTCACTTCTCAGTAGTGGACTCTCGTGAAGAGTACAACGGTGCAAGCGCAGACCTTTACCTTGAAGGTTCTGACCAACATCGTGGCTGGTTCCAGTCTTCTCTGATTTCATCTATCGCGATGAAAGATGAAGCGCCATACAAGCAAGTTCTGACTCACGGCTTCGTAGTTGATGGTCATGGCCGTAAGATGTCTAAATCTATTGGTAACGTTGTTGCGCCAAAAGACGTAACCAACAAGCTAGGTGCTGACATCCTGCGTCTATGGGTTTCTTCTACTGACTACACTGGTGAAGTTGCAGTATCGGATGAGATCCTAAAACGCAGTGCTGACGCATACCGTCGTATTCGTAACACAGCGCGTTTCTTCCTTGCGAACCTGAACGGTTTCAACCCAGAAACTGACCTAGTTCCTGCAGAGGAGATGGTGGCTCTGGATCGCTGGGCAGTGGGTCGTGCACTAGAAGCACAGCAAGAGATTGTTAAGTCGTTCGACGCTTACAACACTCACGCAGTAACTCAGCGTCTAATGCAGTTCTGTTCAATCGAGATGGGTTCTTTCTATCTTGACGTGATCAAAGATCGTCAGTACACAGCGAAGAAGGGCAGCCATGCTCAACGTAGCTGTCAAACCGCGCTTTATCATATTGTTGAAGCTCTGGTTCGTTGGATGGCACCTATCATGTCGTTCACTGCTGATGAGATCTGGAACCAAATGCCAGGTTCACGCGACAAGTTCGTATTCACTGGCGAGTGGTACACAGGTCTATTCGGTCTGAACGAAGGCGAAGAGCTAAGCAACGAGTTCTGGGAAGAGGTTCAGCAGGTTCGTACTGCAGTGAACAAGCTTCTTGAGAATGCACGTAACGAGAAGACTATCGGTGGTGCATTGCAAGCTGAAGTAACTCTATTCGCAAGCGATGAACTAGTAGCTAAGCTAAACAAGCTTTCTGATGAACTGCGTTTTGTGCTTCTAACTTCTCAAGCAACGGTTCGCCCTCTATCTGAGAAATCAGAAGTGGCAGCTGAAACTGAGGTTGAAGGTCTAGCGGTTGAAGTTAAAGCGACCGAGCATAAGAAGTGTGAGCGTTGCTGGCACCACACTGCAGATGTTGGCACTATCGAAGGCCACGAAACTATCTGTGGTCGCTGCGTATCTAACGTAGAAGGCGACGGCGAAGTTCGTCAGTTTGCTTAATATGAGCGCACTTAAGACAACAGGGCTGCGCTGGCTATGGTTGGCCGCCCTGATATTTGTTGCTGACATCGCTATCAAGCTAGTAGTGATGGACAATATGGAGTATGGATGGGCGAACCGCATCGAGGTGCTGCCTTTCTTTAACTTGTTGTATGTCCATAACTATGGCGCAGCATTTAGTTTCTTGGGCGATCAAAGCGGTTGGCAGCGTTGGTTGTTTACCGGCATCGCCTTTGCTGTCTGTGCCATGCTTATGGTATGGATGAAGCGCCTACCACACAGTGATAAGTGGAATAACATCGCTTATGCACTGATCATCGGTGGTGCTATCGGCAACGTATTCGATCGTATCGTGCATGGCTTTGTGGTGGACTACCTAGATTTCTACTGGGGCACCTATCATTGGCCAGCATTTAACCTGGCGGATACCGCCATAGTTATTGGTGCAGGTATGGTTATTCTCGACGGTTTTATCAGTAAAAAGCCTGAGACTGAAGCATAAGGTGCTCAATTGCTGAGCACTTAATTGACAAGGAGATTATTTTCCTTGTCACATGGGGTGGCTTTCGCTAATATTGCGTCCGCCTAAACGGGACGCTAGCTTTGTTGTAATTTATTTTACGATGGCGCTGGCTCAACAATTTGGAACATAGGTGGAAAGATGTTTGAAACTCTACTTGTGATTTACCTGTTGGCTGCGCTTGGTGTTATTGGCCTAGTACTGATTCAACAAGGTAAAGGCGCAGATATGGGAGCCTCTTTCGGTGCTGGCGCATCAAACACAGTGTTTGGCGCAAGCGGCTCAGGAAATTTCCTAACCCGAATGACTGCAATTTTTGCAACTGTATTTATCGTTGTTTGTTTGATTCTAGTAATATGTCTACACATAAAACCGAATCACAGTGGGTTGACCCAACAGCAGGTCAAGCGACTACACAACAAACGGACAACGCAGCGAGTGAAGTTCCAGCCGAAACTGGCGAAGAAATTCCTCAATAAGCTGATACGATTCCTGCCGAGATGGTGAAATTGGTAGACACGCCAGCATGAGGTGCTGGTGCCTTTGGTGTGAGGGTTCGAGTCCCTCTCTCGGCACCATTAATCGTTTGAAAACATACTGTTGAGCGTATAATGCTCTCAGTCGGACGCGGGGTGGAGCAGCTTGGTAGCTCGTCGGGCTCATAACCCGAAGGTCGTCGGTTCAAATCCGGCCCCCGCAACCAATCTTCGATTCTGTTTTTCAAGCGTCATAACTGACATTTGTCTGTTATGAGCTAAGCTTCTTTTTAGCTTAGTGATATCAGGGTCCAGCATCATAAAACCCCGACTATCTCGGGGTTTTTTGTTATCTGCGGTTTATCACTGTAGAGTGCTTGGTATTTGAATTGGGCTTTAAGCCCTTTTTTTGTTTCTGGAGTGGTTGAACAATGACTGGTTTAGAAAGACAGCTAACTGAAATGCTTGAGCCGCCAGTAGTGGCATCAGGCTATGAGCTAGTTGGACTTGAATTTATACGTGCTGGTGAATACTCAACACTACGTATCTACATCGATAGCGAAAACGGTATCAATGTAGATGACTGTGCTGAAGTTAGTCATCAGGTTAGTGCGGTACTCGATGTAGAAGATCCAATTTCGGTTGTATACAACCTAGAAGTTTCTTCACCAGGTCTTGAACGCCCTCTATTTAAACCTGCACACTACGAGCAGTTTCTGGATCACGAAGTCAGCCTAGTTTTGAAAATGGGTGTTGGTAACCGCCGCAAGTGGAAAGGCATTATCCGCAAAGTAGACGGTGAAACCATCACTATCGAAGCTGACAAAGAAGAGCATGAGTTCGTATTGAGCAACATCTCTAAAGCCAATCTGATTCCTAAATTTTAAGTCTATTATCGAGGCTAGAAGAATGAACAAAGAAATTTTAGCTGTGGTTGAAGCGGTATCGAACGAGAAAGCCGTACCGCGTGAGCGCATCTTTGAAGCGCTAGAAATTGCACTATCAACTGCAACCAAAAAGAAATATGAAATCGAAATCGACGTACGTGTAGAAATCGATCGCAAGAGCGGCGAATTCGATACTTTCCGTCGTTGGGAAGCAGTTGAGGAAGTGGAGAACCCAACTAAAGAGATTTCTTTAGAGGCGGCTCAATACGATGACGAAACTATTGAACTTGGCGATTTCATCGAAGAAGAGATTGAATCAGTTAAGTTTGACCGTATTACTACTCAAACCGCTAAGCAAGTAATCGTACAGAAAGTACGTGAAGCTGAGCGTGAGCAAGTTGTTGAGAAGTTCATCGATAACGAAGGTGAGCTAATCACTGGTGTGGTTAAGAAAGTTAACCGCGAAACTGTAGTTATGGACCTTGGCGAGAACGCTGAAGCGGTAATCCTACGTGAAGACCAGCTTCCTCGTGAAAACTTCCGTCCAGGTGACCGCGTACGTGGCCTACTTTACTCTGTACGCCCAGAAGCTCGCGGCTTCCAACTATTTATGACTCGCTCTAAGCCAGAGATGCTGACTGAACTGTTCCGCATCGAAGTGCCAGAGATCGCAGAAGACATCATCGAACTTAAAGGTGCTGCTCGTGATCCAGGTTCTCGCGCTAAGATCGCAGTTAAAACTAATGACCGCCGTATCGACCCTGTAGGTGCTTGTGTTGGTATGCGTGGTGCTCGTGTGCAGGCTGTATCTGGTGAGCTTGGTAACGAGCGTATCGATATCGTTCTTTGGGACGACAACCCAGCTCAGTTTGTTATCAACGCTATGGCTCCTGCTGACGTTGCTTCAATCATCGTTGATGAAGACACGCACTCAATGGACATCGCAGTTGAAGCTGACAACCTAGCGCAAGCTATCGGTCGTAGCGGCCAGAACGTTCGCCTAGCGTCTCAACTAACTGGTTGGGAACTGAACGTGATGACAGTTGAAGACCTGCAGAAGAAACACGAAGCAGAGTCAACAGAAGCTATCGAAAGCTTCATGAAGCACCTAGACATCGAACAAGACTTCGCTGAACTTCTTGTAGAAGAAGGTTTCTCTAGCCTAGAAGAAGTAGCTTACGTTCCTATGAGCGAACTACTGGAAATCGACGGCTTGGATGAAGATCTTGTAGAAGAACTACGTGGCCGAGCTAAAGATGCACTGACTACTCTTGCGCTTGCGCAAGAAGAATCATTTGAGGGTCTACACCCAGCAGACGACCTACTAGGTCTTGAAGGTCTAGAGCGCGAGATGGCGTTCAAACTGGCTGCAAAAGGTGTAACTACTCTAGAAGATCTAGCAGACCAAGGTATTGATGACCTTGAAGGTATTGAAGACCTTACAGAAGAACGCGCAGGTGAGCTAATCATGGCTGCACGTAACATCTGTTGGTTTGGCGACGAAGAATAATCCGGCACGGAGGTAGTTGAATGACACAACTGACTGTTAAAGCTCTTAGTGAAGAAATTGGTACGCCGGTTGATCGCCTGATTGAGCAATTGGCTGACGCAGGTTTGAAAAAATCTGCTGCAGATAACGTAAGCGACGACGAAAAACAAACGTTGCTGACTCATCTTAAGCGTGAGCACGGTGACACTTCAGGTGAAGCTGAGCCTACTCGTCTAACTCTACAGCGTAAAAAGCGTAGCACCCTCAGTGTTTCTGCTGGCGGCGGTAAGAGCAAAGATGTTACTGTAGAAGTGCGCAAAAAACGTACATACGTGAAGCGCACTGCAGTGGAAGAAGAAGCTCGCTTAGAAGCGGAAGAGAAAGCACGCCTAGAAGCAGAAGCTACGGCGAAGCGTGAAGCGGAAGAGCAAGCACAACGTGAAGCTGAAGAGAAAGCGAAACGCGAAGCTGAAGAAAAAGCTAAACGTGAAGCAGAAGCCGCAGCAAAACGCGAAGCTGAAGAAAAAGCTAAACGCGCAGCTGCTGACAAAGCTGAAACTAAAGATGTTGCAGCCGAGCAGAAAGAGACAGAAGAGCGTAAAGTGAAAAACGATCAAGCAGCCAAAGAAGCGGCTGAACTTAAACGTCGTCAGGAAGAAGAAGCGAAACGTAAAGCAGAGCAGGAAGCTGCAAAACAAGCTGAAGAAACGCGTAAACTTGCTGAAGAAAACGCTGAGCGTTGGGCTAAGCAGGCTCAAGAAAAGACTTCAGAAACTGGCGATTATCACGTAACTACTTCTACTTACGCACGTGAAGCGGAAGACGAAGCTGACCGTCGTGCAGATGGTGGTGCTCGTAAGAAGAAGAAGAAAAAAGCAAATGCTAACGACAGAACTGCGAACAATGCTCGCGGTGGTCGTAACCAACGTGGTCGCGGTAAAGGTAAACTTGCTAAGCCAGCTTCAATGCAACACGGCTTCGATAAGTCTGCATCTGTAGCAAAAGCTGATGTTGTTGTAGGTGAGACTATTGTAGTTTCTGAGCTTGCAAGCAAGATGTCAGTTAAAGCAACTGAAGTTATCAAGGTAATGATGAAGATGGGTGCTATGGCAACCATCAACCAAGTAATCGACCAAGAGACTGCACAGCTTGTTGCTGAAGAAATGGGTCACAAGGTAATCCTACGTAAAGAGAACGAGCTAGAAGAAGCTGTACTAAGCGATCGCGACAGCGATGCAGAAGCGACTCCTCGTGCTCCAGTAGTTACCATCATGGGTCACGTTGACCATGGTAAGACTTCTACACTTGACTACATCCGTAAAGCACACGTTGCTTCAGGCGAAGCCGGTGGTATTACCCAGCACATCGGTGCATACCACGTTGAAACTGAAAACGGCATGATCACCTTCCTAGATACTCCTGGACACGCAGCGTTTACTGCAATGCGTGCACGTGGTGCTCAAGCGACAGATATCGTAGTTCTAGTTGTAGCTGCAGACGATGGCGTAATGCCACAAACTATCGAAGCGATCCAGCACGCGAAAGCGGCTGAGGTTCCTCTGATTGTTGCAGTGAACAAGATCGATAAAGAAGGTGCTAACCCAGACAACGTTAAGAACGAATTGGCACAGTACGATGTAATTCCTGAAGAGTGGGGCGGTGAGAACATGTTTGTTCACATCTCTGCGAAACAAGGTACTAACATCGATGGTCTTCTTGAGACTATCCTGCTTCAGTCTGAAGTTCTTGAGCTTGAAGCTGTAGCTGAAGGCATGGCATCTGGTGTGGTTGTAGAATCTCGCCTAGACAAGGGTCGTGGTCCTGTTGCTACTGTACTTGTTCAATCAGGTACGCTTAACAAGGGTGACATCCTACTTTGTGGTCAAGAGTACGGCCGTGTTCGTGCGATGCGCGATGAGAACGGTCAAGAGATCACTGAAGCAGGTCCTTCTATCCCTGTTGAAATCATCGGTCTATCTGGTGTTCCAGCGTCAGGTGACGAAGCAACTGTAGTACGTGACGAGCGTAAAGCACGTGAAGTAGCGAACTACCGTCAAGGTAAATTCCGTGAAGTTAAACTAGCACGTCAGCAGAAAGCTAAACTGGAGAACATGTTCTCTAACATGGCTGCTGGTGAAGTTGCTGAGCTTAACGTGGTACTTAAGGCTGACGTACAGGGTTCTGTTGAAGCAATCGCTGACTCTCTACGCAAGCTATCTACTGACGAAGTTAAAGTTAACATCGTAGGTTCAGGTGTAGGTGGTATCACTGAAACTGATGCAGTACTAGCAGCAGCATCTAACGCTATCATCCTGGGCTTTAACGTTCGTGCGGATGCTTCAGCGCGTCGTACTATCGAAGCTGAAAACCTAGACCTTCGCTACTACTCAATCATCTATCAATTGATCGATGAAGTGAAACAAGCGATGGGCGGTATGCTTGCTCCAGAATTCAGACAAGAAATCATTGGTCTTGCTGAAGTACGTGACGTATTTAAGTCACCTAAACTGGGCGCAATCGCTGGTTGTATGGTTACTGAAGGTTTGATCAAGCGTAGCAACCCAATCCGCGTACTTCGCGATAACGTTGTTATCTACGAAGGTGAGCTTGAGTCTCTACGTCGCTTTAAAGACGACGTTCAAGAGGTTAAGAACGGCTACGAATGTGGTATCGGCGTTAAGAACTACAACGATGTTCGCGTAGGCGACCAAATCGAAGTATTCGAAACAGTTGAAGTGAAGCGTACGCTAGACTAATCGTCGCGACACCTCAATATTGACAAGTAGCTATCAGAATCGATAGTCGGTTGTTGAATACACCATGGGGGCTTTAGCCCCCCATTCTTTCTATAGTGAGAAAAGAAATGTCAAAAGAATTTAGCCGCACTCAACGAGTGTCACAACAGCTGCAAAAAGAGCTAGCTGTTATCCTACAACGCGAAATCCGCGATTCTCGCATCGGTATGGCAACCATTTCGGATGTAGAGGTTTCTCGTGACCTTGCTGTTGCTAAGGTATTCGTTACCTTCCTATGCATCGGCGACCAAACTCCTGAATCTACCTTGAAGCGCTAAAAGAGCATGAAGTGCAGATCCGCATGATGCTTGGTAAGCGTATTCGTCTACGCCTAACTCCTGAGGTGCGTTTTGTGTACGACAGCACCCTAGTTGAAGGTATGCGTATGTCTAACCTAGTGAGCGATGTGGTTAGCAAAGACAAGCAAAAGCGTGATGACTCTGGTCGCGGAGATGAAGAGTAATGGCGAGAAGACGTAAAGGCCGTCCGGTCAATGGCGTAATCCTGTTAGATAAGCCCACAGGCATTTCATCTAACGATGCGCTGCAAAAAGTTAAGCGTATTTTCTTTGCTGAGAAGGCAGGTCACACAGGTGCTCTAGACCCTCTAGCTACAGGTATGCTTCCAATTTGTTTGGGCGAAGCGACCAAGTTTTCTCAATATCTGCTCGACTCAGATAAGCGCTACCGCACCAT
The DNA here is from genome assembly GCA_000830475.1 of Vibrio ishigakensis. Lineage (GTDB taxonomy): Bacteria > Pseudomonadota > Gammaproteobacteria > Enterobacterales > Vibrionaceae > Vibrio > Vibrio ishigakensis_A. Next base: position 43,811 of record BBSC01000016.1, read on the forward strand.
AGCTAAGCTAGGTGAGCGCACCAACACCTCTGACTCAGACGGTGAAGTAGTAGAAACGCGTCCAGTTAATGTAACTGAAGAACTGCTACAAGAGTGCATCGAGAAATTCCGTGGTACAACTGACCAGGTTCCTTCAATGTTCTCGGCGCTAAAGTACCAAGGTAAACCTCTGTATGAATACGCTCGTGAGGGTATCGAAGTACCGCGTGAGTCTCGTAAGATTACCGTGTATGAAATCAATCTGATCCGCTTTGAAGGCGATGAGGTTGAGCTAGAAGTGCACTGCTCTAAGGGTACTTATATCCGTACTATCGTTGATGACCTAGGAGAGATGCTAGGTTGTGGCGCACACGTTACTTATCTTCGCCGTACCGGTGTAGCTAACTACCCGTATGAGCGCATGATGACTCTGGAGCAACTGGATGAACTGCTTAAGCAAGCACACATCCAAGAAGTGGCTCCAAAAGAGCTACTAGATCCGCTACTTTTGCCTATGGACACAGCGGTAGAAGAACTGCCTGAGGTTAACCTTATCCCTGAGCTTGCGGATATGGTTCAACATGGTCAGCCAGTACAGGTACTTGGCGCTCCGGCGGAAGGTCCTGTGCGCATGACTAAAGGCGAAGAAAAGCTATTTATTGGTGTAGCGGATATCGATGACGATGGCCGTATTGCACCTAAGCGTTTGGTGGTATTCCGCGAGGAAAGCTAACAGCGATGTTCTCTCAGCTGATAGTTAAAAACTGATGGCTATCAGCTATTGCTTTGCTCAAAGCTTGTCCGTATAATCCACCGCTCTCGTGTCGGCTGAATCAGAGATTGGCTGGCACAAATTTAAACTTAACTCTTTAGGAGAGAATTATGTCTCTGAATGCAGAAACTAAAGCAGCAATCGTTGCTGAGTACGCACAAAGCGAAGGCGATACAGGTTCACCAGAAGTACAAGTAGCTCTACTTACTGCTTCTATCAACCACCTACAAGGTCACTTTGCTAACCACAAGCAAGACCACCACAGCCGTCGCGGTCTTCTACGCATGGTTTCTCGTCGTCGTAAGCTTCTAGATTACCTAAAAGGTAAAAACCTAGATCGCTACCACGCGCTAATCAAACGTCTAGGCCTACGTCGCTAATAAGTGACTGCATAGATCAGTTTGTACAAAAAGGGGCTATATGCCCCTTTTTTGACGCCTAAATTTAGCCAAAGCTCAATTAAGCCGTTATACTACTCCACGAATTTTTTCAGGAAATTCGTAACTATATTTAATCACTACTCGAAGCATTACAGTCACCCTCGTCGACCAAAAGGTCGCGACTATTAAAAATAGATTCCAAGATTCTGTTTTTACTAGTCGCGATTTGTAATGCCTTAGAGTGAATAAACCACTTATCTAAGCTGTGCTTAGAAAAAGGAATTAGAATGTTCGAAAAACCAGTTGTTAAGACTTTCCAATATGGAAACCACACAGTAACGCTTGAGACCGGTGTTATGGCTCGCCAAGCGACTGCTGCTGTTATGGTTAACATGGATGACACAGCAGTATTCGTATCTGTTGTTGGTAAAAAAGAAGCAGTTGAAGGTCAAGACTTCTTCCCTCTAACTGTAAACTACCAAGAGCGTACTTACGCTGCAGGTAAGATCCCTGGCGGTTTCTTCAAGCGTGAAGGTCGTCCTTCTGAAGGTGAGACTCTGATTGCTCGTCTAATCGACCGTCCAATCCGTCCACTATTCCCAGATGCGTTTAAGAACGAAGTTCAAGTAATCGCAACTGTTGTGTCTGTAAACCAGACGTTCAGCCTGACATCCCAACCATGATCGGTACTTCAGCAGCTCTTGCTATCTCGGGTATTCCGTTCAATGGTCCAATCGGTGCAGCACGTGTTGGTCACGTAGACGGTCAACTAGTACTTAACCCATCAAACACTGAGCTAGAAACTTCTAAGCTAGACCTAGTTGTTGCTGGTACTGACAACGCAGTACTAATGGTTGAGTCAGAAGCTGACAACCTAACTGAAGAAGAAATGCTAGCAGCAGTTGTTTACGGTCACGACCAACAACAAGCTGTTATCAAGGCTATCAACGAATTCGCTGCTGAAGTAGCTACTCCTGCATGGGATTGGGTTGCTCCAGAAGAGAACACAGCACTTAACACTAAGATTGCTGAGCTAGCGGAAGCTAAGCTAGTTGAAGCGTACCAAATCACTGAGAAGATGGCTCGTTACGACCGCATCCACGAGATCGCTGCGGAAGTAAACGAAGTGCTACTTGCTGAAGACCCTGAAGCAAACACTAAAGAAATTCACACTATCTTCCACGATCTAGAAAAAACCGTTGTACGTCGCAGCATCATCGCTGGTAACCCACGTATCGACGGTCGTGAGAAAGACATGGTTCGTGCACTAGACGTTCGCACTGGCGTTCTTCCACGTACTCACGGTTCTTCTCTATTCACCCGTGGTGAGACTCAGGCGCTAGTTACAGCGACTCTTGGTACTCAACGTGACGCTCAAATCATCGATGAGCTAACTGGTGAGCGTAAAGATCACTTCCTACTGCACTACAACTTCCCTCCATACTGTGTAGGTGAGACTGGCTTTGTTGGTTCTCCTAAGCGTCGCGAAATCGGCCACGGTAAACTGGCTAAGCGTGGTATTGCAGCGGTAATGCCTTCTGTTGAAGATTTCCCATACACAGTTCGTGTTGTATCTGAAATCACTGAATCTAACGGTTCTTCTTCAATGGCTTCTGTATGTGGTACTTCTCTTGCTCTTATGGATGCAGGTGTGCCAATCAAGTCTTCTGTAGCGGGTATCGCTATGGGTCTAGTTAAAGAAGGTGACGACTTCGTTGTTCTTTCTGACATTCTAGGTGACGAAGACCACCTTGGTGACATGGACTTTAAAGTAGCTGGTACTTCTAACGGTATCACTGCACTGCAGATGGATATCAAGATCGAAGGTATCACTAAAGAGATCATGCAGATCGCTCTAAACCAAGCTCAAGGTGCACGTCTACACATCCTATCTGTGATGGACGAAGCTATCTCTGGTGCTCGTGAGGAGATCTCTGAGTTCGCTCCACGTATCCACCAAATGAAGATCAACCCTGACAAGATCCGTGACGTTATCGGTAAAGGTGGCGCAGTTATTCGTTCTCTATGTGAAGAGACTGGTACGACTATCGAAATCGAAGACGACGGTACAGTTAAGATCGCTGCAACCTCTGGTGAGCAAGCACAAGACGCTATCGACCGCATCAAGGCTCTAACTGCAGAAGTTGAAGTTGGCGCTATCTACAACGGTAAAGTAGCTCGTCTAGCTGACTTCGGTGCGTTCGTAACTATCCTTCCAGGTAAAGATGGTCTAGTACACATCTCTCAAATTGCTGAGAAGCGTGTAGAGAAGGTTTCTGACTACCTAACTGAAGGCCAAGAAGTTAAGGTTAAGGTTCTTGAGATCGACCGCCAAGGCCGTGTTCGTCTGAGCATGAAAGAAGCGGTAGAGAAGCCAGCAGAAGAGTCAAACGACGCACCTGCAGCTGAATAATATTGATTTTTAAGAAAAATTTTTAAGATCATGACCGAAAAGAGGAGCAATTATGCTCCTCTTTTTCTATTCTAAAGGAACTACGAAACACGGAGGTAGTTGTTTGTGAAATGGTTTAGTCTGTTCGTGGCTGGCTTGGCCCTAGTCTTATCAGGGTGTTCAAGTATGCAAGGGCAACAATGGGCTCCCCCATTGGCCGTTCCCCTTCAGCCTTCAATTCAGCAAGAGGTTCAGATAGCACGAACGACACAATTGCTGTTACAAGAAGAGTTAAATAAGGAGCAGCGTGCTGAACTCCATTTTCAGCGTGGTGTTTACTACGATAGCTTAGGCCTGCGTGAACTTGCGCGTTATGACTTCAACCAGAGCTATCGCTTAATCCTGCACAGCCTGACATCTTCAACCTACTGGGTGTCTATTTCACTCAAATTGGTCAATACGATGCAGCCTACGAGGCGTTTGATTCAACCCTAGAGCTTGACCCAGATAACCAGTACGCAGAGCGCAACCGTGCTATTGCTCTTTATTATGGTGATCGCGTTGACCTTGCTTTTGATGAGATGACCAAACACTATGAGGATGACCCGAGCGATCCATTCCGTGCACTTTGGCTTTACATCATCGAAGTAGAAACCAATGGTGAACAGGCGTATCAAAAACTGCAACAGCGCTATGAGGTGAGAGACAACCAATGGGGCTGGGATCTGGTTGGCTTAATGTTAGGTGAAGAGTCTGAACAAGAGGCGTTTAAGAATATTGCCTCTGGTGTGAACGACAACCTAGGGCTAGCACAGCGACTGACCGAGGCGTATTTCTATCTAGCTAAGAAGCATCAGTTAGAAGGAAATTACTCAGAAGCAATAGGCTTGTACAAGCTAGCACTGAGCTTTAACGTCTATGAGTACGTTGAACACAGATATGCCTTCTTGGAGCTGAGCAAGATATTCGCTGAGCTTAGAGAGCAAAACCAATAATGAAAAGGCGTCCAACTGGACGCCTTTTTTATGTCGTTAGCTTAGGGCTATTTTAGCTCTAGACCCGCAACCTGATGCCAGTAGCCATTACACTGGCGATCTGGCAGTTGCGCAGGGCTGGAACCATCGCGGTTTGCCATAAACTTATCTAGATGCGTAAAGGTCTCGACACCCAGCGGCTGAGGCGCACTACATCCACTAAGCCTTGCATAGATACCTGGTCGTTCACCAAGTTATAGCAGTAGCCCGATTGGGTTTGGATACCGTTGAGGTTAAACACCGATTGTCCTTCTTGGCTGTGAACCTGAAGGCCGGTTGGGTACTTGATACAGCAGGTCTCACACTCGTCTTTGGCACGGTTCTCAGCACGAGCAGTGAAGCAGCGAGCCGAATAGGCTAGTGGCAGATAGCCATGGCTAAATACCTCCACCTCAAACTTGTTGCGAATGCCTAACTCATCACACTGATTGAGAGTGTTGGATAGCCAATCACGAGAGAGCTCTACCGGCATACACCAACGGATCATACCCTGCTTTAGAAACAGATTAAGCGTGTGTGCGTTATAGGTATTAACCGCAGCACCAACCACAAATGGTACGCCTTTTTCATGGGCAAGCTGGATAGCTGATACGTCGTTCGCTTCAATAGAAAAATCTCCGTTATCAACGTACTTTTTCATCACGTTAACTTCACTCGGCGCCTCTAGAAGCGCCATGGTCGACAGCACGACCTGCTTGCCTGAATCGGCTAGCTCTTTGGCGATATCAAACCAGTGATTTGGTTTCATCTCACGACGCTTTGAACATACCGACTCACCTAGATAGATGATCTCCGCATCTGACTGCATTGCTTGTTTGTAGAAGTCTTCTATGTCCTGTTTTGGCCAGAAATATAGGATTGGCCTAACGAGTATTTCATTGTGCTTGTCTCCGTTATTGCCATTTTCTATGGTAAGCGCCAAGGGTGGTTTGAGTGCCCTCAGATACATTTGCCAATGCTTTATCCCAGCTTGGTTGAACCTGATAATTGGCAGGATCTCTTTGGTAGGCATCGATAGCTGCACGCCATGTGCGAGTAACGTGCTCAACATAGGCAGGGCTGCGCTGACGACCCTCGATCTTCACTGAAGCTACATTAGCAGCGAACAGTTCTGGTAATAGCGAGAGAGTGTTCAAACTGGTTGGCTCTTCGAGGGCGTGATAGCGCTTGCTGACACCATCTACTTCTGCCTCAAAGCGACCCTTACATAGGGTTGGGTAGCCAGCGTTCTCGCCATCGGCGTAACGGTCGATAAGGATGTCGTTTAGACGAGACTCCAAACCTTGTTCTGTCTCTTGCCAACGTACGTACTTGGCCGGTGAACATGCACCGACTGTGTTTGGTGATTCGCCTGTCATATATGAAGAAAGATAACAGCGGCCTTCGGACATGATACACAGGCTACCAAACGCAAATACCTCAAGTTCCACATCTGAGGTTAGGTTGCGCGAAAGCTGTTTAACCTGATGGATAGAGAGAACGCGAGGGAGTACAACGCGCTTAACGTTGAAGTTCTTTTGATAGAAATCGATAGCCGCAACATTGGTTGCTGAGGCCTGCACAGAAAGGTGCAGTTCCAACTCTGGGTAGTGCTTGGCTGCGTACTCTAGTACTGCGATGTCAGCCACAATCAGGCATCGACGCCATTTTGCGCCGCCATATCAACGGCATTGGTCCAGCGCTCAAAGCCTTGTGGCTGAGCAAAGGTATTCAGCGCAACATGGATGTGTTTGCCTGCGTTGTGCACGTATTGCACTGCTTTTTCAAACTTCTTACCGTTGAAGTTCAGGCCTGCAAAGTGCCTAGCATTAGTATCATCTTTAAATCCGATGTAGACAGCATCTGCGCCGCAATCGATGGCGGTCTTTAATGCTGGCAAGTTTCCTGCCGGACAGAGTAGTTCCATGAAAGTATTCAAAGTGTTTAGGTACAGTGGCAAGTATTTTACTGTCCAGTGAGTTGCACTCTTTGATATGAGGCAGTTTCCTAGGGAAAAGTATGGAAGTTGAGCAAGCTCAGTTCACATCTTGGATCTTTTGCGTATGATGTGGAAAATTTTATCAAGTGAGAATATCGCGTGCTCGACAAAGTAAGACAACAACTGGTTTCTAATGCAGCTATCATCTTGAAAGGTCCTGCAAAACTATTGCCACGAAAGCTACACAGCCTAACTATGCTAGAAGCGCTAAAACTAGTGTTTAGAGAAGCCCTAGAAGATGGTGACTTTGAGTTCTTGGAAGACAAGTGGCTTAAGGTATCGGTTACTGACTTAGATCTGCAGTGGTTCATCAGTTTCCGTGATGAGGAGTTAGTAGTTGAGACAGTCGAGCAACAACACGATGTGAGCTTCTCTGGCACGCTAAATGACTTGGTTTTGATTGCTGGCCGCAAAGAAGATCCAGACACACTATTTTTTCAGCGTCGCCTGAGCATAGAAGGGGATACTGAACTAGGGTTAGAGGTTAAGAACCTAATGGACAGTGTTGATTTGGATGCACTGCCAAAAGTGGTTACTATGGCACTCTCTCAGCTGGCTACCTTTGTTGCGAAAGGCGTGGATGCACCAGCTTCAACCTTGATTTCAGGAACCACCAATAATGCTTATTAGAACTGAAGCACCTGCTGACAACCTTTCTATCGATCGCCTGCTGAAAGCGACCTTTCCAACGCATGCAGAAGCTGATTTGGTTCGCACATTGCGTGAGAACGGTAAGATCACCCTAAGCATAGTGGCGAGCGATGACGAAGGTCAGGTGATAGGTTCAGCTCAGTTCTCGCCAGTCACACTGGCAGGCATGGATTACGGCTGGCAAGGTCTAGCACCTGTGGCGGTTGCTGAAGAGTATCGCAATCAAGGTATTGCAGAGCAGATGATCCGTGAGGGTCTGAATATTCTTCTAGAGCTTGGCTATCCTGCTTGTGTTGTATTGGGCGATCCTGCTTATTATTCTCGCTTCGGCTTTGCGGGAGCAGAGCAGCATAGATTCCGTTGCCAATGGGACATCCCTGAGGCGCATTCCAGGTTCTAGACCTTACTGGCGAAAGTTTTGCTGGTCTTTCTGGTCTAATCGAATATACAGAAGAGTTTGATCAGGTTTAATCGTGTCACAGGATAGAAATCATGCCCTGCTTGCAGAAATGGGCATCACGCAGTGGACGCTAGCACACCCAGAGAGGCTAGGGGGCTATGAACAGCCACCTCTTGAGCTGGAAGATGATATTAAGTTGCTCTTTGTGGCACAACAGACTCCATCAGGTAGCAACGCTGAATTTATGCAAAAGGTGTTGCAAGGGGCGATGAAACTGAGCCTAGATTCTTGTCGTCATATCACGCCAGCTCAGTTTTCTCAGCTTTCAAAGCACAATCTAGAATGGGTGTGGTTTTGTGGTTGTGAGCCTGTGCAAACCGAGGTGTCTAAGACTCTCAAGTCACCAGCACTGAGCGAGATCGATGGTCACAATCAAAACCGTCGTGCCTTGTGGGAGCAGATAAAGTCTTATGGCTGATTTTCGTTACGCTCCGCTAGCACCGGAACATCTTGATGCGGTATGGGAGATAGAGCAGGGAGCTCATTCCCATCCTTGGAAGCGCAGCATGATCGACGACTTGAAGAGTCGTGGAGCCATGCATTTTGGCATGTTTAAAGGTGACACCCTAGTTGGCTATTTCTATGCGCAGAATATAGTAGGTGAGGTTAGTCTGCTCAATATCGCCGTCGCTCCTGAACACCAAGGACAAGGTGTGGGTAGCCGGCTGGTTAGTTATCTAATTCAACGCTGTCAGCGACTCAACGCTGAATGTATTTGGCTCGAGGTTCGAGAGTCGAACGTCAAAGCGCAGAGCCTATATCTTAAGAATGGTTTCAATGAGGTAGATAGACGAAGCGGATATTACCCCAGTGACAATGGGCGTGAAGACGCTATCTTGATGAGTTATTACTTTTAATTAAAGCCTCTCTCAGATTAACGAGAGAGGCTTTAATTTGTTAAGCGATTGCGTGCATCTCTTTACGCATATCTATCATCTCTTGAATTAACTCTCTGGCTAGCATCGAGGTCATAATATGGTCTTGAGCATGCACCATAATTAGGTTGACTGGAACTTTGCCTTCTCCCTCATCCAGCCCAATAAGCTGAGTTTGCACATCATGGGCTCTTTTGGATGCCTCTGCTGAGTGTTTTAGGCAGATATCTACTTGTTGCCAATCATTCTTTTTTGCCGCGGACAATGCTTCCATCGCATATGACTTGGATTCACCAGCGTTGATAATAAGCTCCATTACTGTGTTTTCCATGGTCTCTTTGTCTAGTAGTGTCATTTTGCTGTCTCTATTGTGAATTAGGGTGCTCACCGAGAGCGAGAGGGTGAATCAAACACACTCCCAGCAAGCACAAATGGTGGGATTACTTCAAAGTCTCAGGCTCTGTTTTCAGATTAGCCCCACGGGTTTCGATGACCTGTTTGTACCAATGAAAGGAAGCCTTCTTTTTTCGGGAAAGTTGGTTGGCATGGTCCACATAGATAAAGCCATATTGCTTTTTATAGCCATTGAGCCAACTTAGGATGTCGATGGCTGACCATGCGTAATAGCCCTTGATATTTACACCAGCATCAATGGCTTGCTTCACTGCGACTAGGTGGTCATTGATAAAGTTAATGCGTGGGATATCGCACACCTCAGACTCGACAATCGGGTCTTCGTCCCCAAGGCCATTTTCGGTGATATAGATCTTTATCTGACCATATTGAGCTTTCAGCATATGTAGGCCTGATAGGAAAGCGTCTGGAGAGATCTCCCAGTCCCATTTTGTGTAGCGTTTATCCGACATTTTGACTGTGCGGTATACGTTATCAAAGCTAGGGTTACCCGGGGAGCCAGTGGAGTTTTCCCTGTTGATTTCTCGCTGTTCAAATTCAGCACCAAGCTTTTCTACACGTGCAGGCTGGTAGTAATTGAGTCCGATAAAATCATTAAGTTTGGCTGCGCTGTTGATAGTTTCCAGCTCATCTGATGTCCAATCAGGAAGCAACTCCATCTTCTTTAGTTCGCTGACTACATACTCGGGGTAGTGTCCTAGCAAAATAGGGTCATAGAACCACGCGGTCTTGAACTGATTGGCGTGCATCTCAGCAAACAAATTTTCGTCGCTGTTGTCTGTGGCAAAAGCGGGATTAAACACATGGCTGATACCAATCTCTCCAAACTGCTCGAGTCTTTTGTATTCAATTAGAGTGCGAGCATGGGCATAAAAAACGTTATGGGTAACCTGAAAATACTTTTTCGGATCGTTTACTATCCTGGTGGATGGGCGCCTGATAGGTAGCCTAAAGCTGCAAATACCACGGTTTCGTTAAAGGTGATGAAGTGCTTTACTCTGTCTCCGAAGGCTTCAAAACAGATTTTGGCGTATTCGATATAAGCTTCAACTGTATCTTTATTCAGCCAACCACCCTGCTTCTCTAGTGGTAAGGGAAGATCCCAGTGATATAGGGTGACGAAAGGAACGATTCCATGCTTTAGGCATTCGTCGATAACCTTGTTGTAAAACTCAATTCCCTTAGGGTTTACCTCACCTCGACCCGTAGGCAAGATGCGCGCCCAACATATAGAGAAACGATAGGATTCGAGTCCCATTTCTGCCATTAGGGCGATATCTTCGTTATATCTGTTGTAGTGGTCGATGGCGACATCACCATTTGTTCCCTCGAATGTTTTTCCGGGGATTTTAGTGAATTCATCCCAGTTGGTTTCGCCTTTCCCATCTTGGTCCCAAGCCCCTTCAACCTGATAAGCGGCTGTGCTGCACCGAACAAAAAGTCATTGGAAAACTTCATTATTAATTCTCTTTCTTAGTTATTCGGAGTTAATCCATCAATGCCAGAGCATCCTCAAGGATCTTGTCACCTTTCATCATGCCGTAATCAAGCATGTCGATGACCTCGACCTTCTTACCAACAGGATCTGCAATCTTCTGCAGTTCGTCCTTCTTGAATCGGATCTGCGGGCCAAGCAAGAACAGGTCATATTCCGATAGATACTGTGAAATAGTCTCAACGGCATGCGCTTCGATATGGATATCAAGATCCTTTGCTTGTGCTGACTCTCGCATCTTTTTCACTACCATAGAGGTAGACATTCCGGCGGCGCATAAAAGTAGAATTTTCTTCATTGTGGGTTACCTATTTGTTGTTAGTTTTGTTTCAGCTTTTAAAGCTAATTTGTCTTGGTATTTAAAGAATGGGAAATAGACACATACGGTCATAATGACGATAGATATTTGGAGTAGAGCTGCGCTCCATCCTCCGATAATGAATCCGCTGAGCACGACTGGTGTTGTCCAAGGAACCTTAACCGCGGTAAAAGGACCGACGAAACCAAGGTCGATTGCGGTATAAACCATTACTGCAGAAGTGACAGGTGCTAATACAAATGGAATAAACATTATCGGGTTGAATATTATTGGTGTGGCGAATATAACGGGTTCGTTAATATTAAATAATCCAGGAGTAAATGAGAGCCTACCTAGTTGTTTATATTGTAATGACCTAGCAAACAGAACCATGCAACAGACAAGTCCAAAAGTAAGCCCAGAGCCACCAACAGTAATAAACTGGTCGACAAATTGGATGGTGACTATATTTGCATTTTCACCAGCTACTAAAACCTCACCAGCATTTTTTAAAGACTGGTTGTGCAGGGCATTTGCAGTAACGATTGGACTCATTATTCCCATAACAATTACAGGACCATGTACGCCACACCACCAAAGGAGAGAAATAAGCAGGGCGATACCCACCGCGCCAAAAAATGAATCTGACATATTTTGAAGTGGCGTTTGCAATATAACGTATATCGTTTCAATAAAGGATTTATCAAACACGACATCGAATAGGATATAGGTACCAAATGCTAGGGAGATGATGATAAGACCCGGTATCAAAGAGCGAAATGCGTTAGCAACCCCCTCAGGAACACTGTCAGGTAGCTTGATTACCCAGTTACGCTTCAAGACTGCCGAGTAGATAATACCTACAGTCAGGCCAATGACGATGGCAGCTATCATGCCTTTACCACCTAAGAAGGCTTTAGGAATAACCCCAGCTATCTGTTGTCCCTCTGGCGTTACGATAAAGGAGTTAACCACAATCAACATGGCAACTATAGCCAGCACGCCAGCCTCGACTCCATTGTAGCCCTCGTATTTCACATAGGTGTAGGCGATGCCAAAGACACCTACCAACGCCAAAATATCGAAGGTGGCACCGACTACCTGAAAGAGAGGGACTTTCCAGCTTTCTCCAAAGACTCCTGCCATAAAGCATCATAGCCTTCGATAGGGACATATGAGAGAAGGAGGAATAAAGAGCCGATGATGGTGAGCGGCATCGTCAGCATGAATCCTTCTTTAATTGCAGTGATAGGCTTTGAATTAACAAATCCTAATAAAGAGGGAAGGAATTTATTAACCCGGTTTTGAATATTTTCTTGCAAGGTGGCTTGCGCAGACATTACTACATTCTCCATTACCTAGAATTGAGTTGTAATATTCGGTTCTTATTAGAAATATGAATATTTGTTTTTATACTTGTTAACTTTTATTCTGAACGCTGTTCTATTCATGTCATCAAAGTCATGAAACATGCTACATAAAATATTTGAATGAGAATCGTGGCTATGAAGTGATTATGATCACAACCTAGTTGCATATTGAGATGTTGGTCAGAAATAATTTCTGATTGGTCTGTTTTGTTTAATAGTTTTAAGTAAAAAACAGACCAAAAATGAGAAAATATTTATATGGTCTAGAGATTAATATTGTGATTTATGTGTAGTTATTAATTTCTTGGCTGTGATAAGTGAAGAGTGGATAATCTGTTTTATATTACGACATACTTTTTAATAGCGACATTATTTTAAATAAACGAAGCAAATAGTAAATATTCTAGGTTTACGAAATGATATGTTATATAAGCAATAAAAGACCATTCACTGCAGTTTGAGAATGATATGTAGTGATAATCAATCTCAATAACATTGGTGAGAATAATTGATTCAAATCAACCAATCATTAAGTTGTATTTAAAATACCTTTTAAAGTAACAAGTGAAGAGTAGACTTGTGTACAAACATTTATTTTAAATGCTATTTAAGGAAAGGCGATGTTTTGTATTCAATGTGAGCAAACCATGCAGACACCAGTTGCTAACGGCTGTCAGTATGCAATGGGTATGTGTGGTAAAACGGCTGAAATCTCAGACCTTCAAGACGTACTGATCTACATCCTTCAGGGTGTGAGTGCTTATGCGAGTGCTGCCCGCGAGATGGGTATTGTCGATGAAAAGACTGATGCCTATGTGCCACAGGCGTTCTTTGCAACCTTGACCAACGTTAACTTTGACGATGCTCGTCTGATTGAATACACCAAACAAGCGCTTCAGCTTCGTGACCAAATGAAGCAAGCCTATGAGGCCGCATGCGTTACCCAAAACGTTGCACCTAAGAGCTTTGATGGTGCGGCAAACTTCACTATTGAAGCTGAGAAAGTAGTACTTCTAAGCCGCGCTCCAGAGACTGCACTGAACCAAGATTTGGATGCTATCGGTGAAGATATCATGGGTCTGCGTCTTCTTGCTCTGTACGGCTTGAAAGGTGTTGCTGCTTATATGGAGCATGCTCGCATACTTGGTCAGCAAAACGAAGAAATCTACGCTGAATTCCACCGCATCATGGCTCGTCTTGGTGAAGGCGTGAATGAGATGGATGAGCTACTTGGCCTAGCGATGGCCTGTGGTCATTTGAACTACAAGGTTATGCAGATGCTAGACCAAGGTGAGACTGAAGCCTTTGGCCACCCTGTTCCAACCAAGGTAAACATGAAGCCGGTTGCGGGTAAGGCAATCCTAGTTTCAGGTCACGACTTGATCGACCTTAAGTACATCCTTGAACAAACTGAAGGCAAGGACATCAATGTTTACACTCATGGTGAGATGCTACCAGCACATGCGTATCCAGAGCTTGGTGGTAAGTACCCTCATCTAGTAGGTAACTACGGTACAGCATGGCAGAACCAGCAGAAAGAGTTCGCTAACTTCCCTGGTGCTATCGTGATGACCTCGAACTGTTTGATCAACCCAGAGACAGGCGCATACGCTGATCGTATGTTCACTCGTAATATCGTGGGTTGGCCTGGGGTTAAGCACCATGAAGGCCATGATTTCTCAGAGGTGATCGAGAAAGCACTTGAGTGCGAAGGCTTTAAGTTCGATGAGATTCCTCACTTCACCATGACTGGCTTTGCGCGTAACGCACTAATGGAAGCGGCGCCTGCAGTCATCGAACAGGTGAAAGCGGGCAACATCCGTCACTTCTTCCTAGTAGGTGGCTGTGATGGTGATAAGAAAGAGCGCAACTACTTCACTGAATTCACCAAAGCGGCACCACAAGACACGCTAATCCTGACTCTTGCGTGCGGTAAGTTTAAGTTCAATGACCTTGAGTTCGGTGACATTAATGGTATTCCACGCTTCCTAGATGTTGGTCAATGTAACGATGCTTACTCAGCTATCCAACTTGCACTGGCTCTAGCCGAGACCTTCGAGTGTGAAGTGAATGAACTGCCTCTATCTCTGATCCTATCTTGGTTTGAGCAAAAGGCGATTGCAGTTCTGCTTACCCTGCTAGCTCTAGGTATTAAGGATATTCGCGTGGGGCCAACCGCACCTGCATTCCTAACCGAAAACCTGATCAACCACCTCAATGAGCAGACAGGTCTACGATTGATTACCACAGTTGAACAAGACCTAGCTGACATCCTTGGCTAACCCATATTTGTTATTGAAGTGATATAGAGATGCGCCTTAGGGCGCATCTTGTTTCTGTTAGGAGAATAAAATGCGATTAACCTGTACTGAAATCCGTCAAGATACCCAAGATATCAATACTTACTGGTTTGAGGCGGACCAAACCTTGGATTTTATTCCAGGTCAATTTCTTCCTATCGGTGTCGAGATCCAAGGTGAAGTTGAACAGCGTTGCTATTCTTTGGCCTCTCAACCAGGTGGTAAAGAGTGCAGTCTCACCATTAAACGTGTTACCGAAGGGGTAGTATCTAACTTTTTAGCAGATAACCTTAAGGTCGGAGATGAGCTTGAGGCTCTTCCTGCTTCTGGAGAGTTCAATGCCAATCTGTATCAAGAGCAACCTCTATTAATGCTCAGCGCTGGCTGCGGTATTACCCCTGTCTATTCTATGCTGGTGGCGCGCCTTGCTGAGGATCCCAACGCCGATATCCTTTTTGTACACAGTGCGAGCACAGTTAATGACCGAGTGTATGTGGAAGAGCTCAAAGAACTGGCATCCAAATACGAAAACCTAAAACTGGTGTGGTGCGTAAGTGAAAGCAGTCAGTTTGCACCCCGTTTGAGTCAAGATGTTCTGGCTAACTTAGATGAGAGCCTTTCATCTCGTGTCGCTCTGATGTGTGGTCCAAACGGCTATATGGAATCGGCGAAAGGTTGGTTAAAAGCGCTCGGTATGCCAGAAGCACAGATCCATCACGAGCAATTCCAAGTGGCGATAGCCGAAATGGAAGCTGTGGGCGGTGCACATACTCTGTCTGTTAATGGACAAGACGTTTCTATCGAGGGTGAGCAAACCGTTCTCGATGCCCTAGAAAACGAAGGCTTCCAATCTTTGCCGCTTGCCGTGCAGGTGTGTGTGGCAGTTGTCGTTGTAAGGGCGATAAAGACAAGCTGGTTAGTTCAACGCAAGGACCTCTGACCGATGAAGAGGTCGAACAGGGCTATTTTCTTGCCTGCGCTAGCCAAGTAAATGACGATATGTTTGTTGAGATTGGCTAACTCAAATCAACTAAACTCAAAGGGCTCAACCTAGGTTGGGCCTTTCTTTTTACAGATAGATTGTGAAATAGCGCAGAATCAGCGAAAATAGCGCCAATTTTTAGACAGTGCACAACCTAAAGAACTCGATACATGTCAAATAGTCCCTTTCAGCTAGAAGTAAACAAGCGTCGTACGTTTGCTATCATCTCTCACCCGGATGCGGGTAAGACGACCATCACCGAAAAAGTACTTTTATTCGGAAACGCGATCCAAAAAGCGGGTACCGTAAAAGGACGTGGTTCCAACCAGCATGCAAAATCTGACTGGATGGAGATGGAAAAGGAGCGTGGTATCTCGGTTACTACCTCTGTGATGCAGTTCCCGTACAACGATTGTCTGGTAAACCTGCTGGATACTCCGGGACACGAAGACTTCTCTGAAGATACCTATCGTACTCTAACTGCGGTTGACTCATGCTTGATGGTGATCGATGCGGCGAAAGGTGTCGAGGATCGTACACGTAAGCTGATGGAGGTTACTCGCCTTCGTGATACGCCTATCGTTACCTTCATGAACAAGTTGGACCGTGACGTGCGTGACCCAATGGAAGTTCTTGATGAGGTAGAGAGTGAGCTAAGCATGGCGTGCGCGCCAATCACTTGGCCTATCGGTTGTGGTAAAGAGTTTAAGGGTGTTTATCACATCCATCGTGATGAGACTATTTTGTATGAATCTGGCCACGGTCATGAGATCCAAGAAGTTCGCATCATCAAGGTCTAGATAACCCAGACCTAGACGAAGCTGTAGGTGCTGACCTAGCAGAAAGCGTACGTGAGGAGCTAGAGCTGGTTATCGGTGCATGTCCTGAGTTCGACCACGACCTATTCCTAGCGGGTGAGCTGACCCCTGTATACTTCGGTACTGCACTGGGTAACTTCGGTGTTGACCACATGCTAGACGGTCTTACTGAGTGGGCTCCAGGTCCACAAGCACGTGAAGCAAACGAGCGTAAGGTTGTTGCTTCTGAAGAGAAGTTCTCTGGCTTCGTGTTTAAGATCCAAGCAAACATGGACCCTAAACACCGTGACCGTATCGCATTTATGCGTATCGTTTCTGGTACTTACTCGCAAGGCATGAAGATGAATCATGTGCGCACAGGTAAGAACGTAAGTATCTCTGATGCAGTAACCTTTATGGCGGGCGACCGTTCTCGCGCAGATAAAGCGTACGCAGGTGACATCATTGGTCTACACAACCACGGTACTATCCAGATCGGCGATACCTTTACCCAAGGTGAGAAACTGAAGTTTGCAGGTATCCCTAACTTTGCTCCTGAACTGTTCCGTCGCATTCGACTAAAAGATCCATTGAAGCAGAAGCAGCTTCTTAAAGGTCTAGTGCAGCTTTCCGAGGAGGGTGCGGTACAGGTATTCCGCCCACTGCAAAACAACGACCTTATCGTAGGCGCGGTTGGTGTGCTTCAGTTTGATGTGGTAGTTGCGCGTCTTAAAGCTGAATACAACGTTGAAGCCATCTATGAAGGCGTAAACGTAGCAACTGCTCGTTGGGTTGAGTGTGATGATCCTAAGAAGCTGGAAGAGTTTAAGCGTAAGAATCAGAGCAACCTTGCTCTCGATGGTGGTGACAACCTTTCTTATGTTGCGCCAACCATGGTTAACCTAAACCTAGCGCAAGAGCGATTCCCTGACGTAGACTTCAGAGCGACTCGCGAACACTAATATTAGAGCCAGCAGTTTTCTGCTGGCTTTTTTGCTTTCAGGGATACATCAAAAGGAGATTCGGTGTTTGACCTCAATCTAGTTCGACCATTTCTAGCGGTATATAACCTAGGTACCATTACTAAGGCTGCCGAATCACTATCGCTTACCCAACCTGCAGTAAGTTCGGCCATCAAGCGCTTCGAAACAGTTCTTGGTTATCAATTATTCATTCGAATGGGACGTAAGATTGAGCCTACCTCTAAGGCACATCAACTCGCCACTCAGCTTGGTATGGCGTTGGAACTTATGGATGGTGCAGTAGCGACCGAACGCAAGATGATTGTCTATGCGAGTTTCAATGCTATCAGTGTGCTTCCGGAAATGCCTAATATTCAGCTAATTGAGTCACCAAGGGTTGAAGAGGAGATTCTTCAGGACATACGTCTTAATAAGGTTGATCTGGTTATTGATTACAATTTGCCACGCGATGCAGGCTTAAACTTTGAGTCTGCCTTTACTGAAGAGTTGGTGTTGATGTGTGATGCTGAGCATCCAGCTGTAGGTGAAACAATTTCATTGGAGCAGTATCTTGACTCTGAGCACGTGACCTTAAAGTTGTTTCGTCAGAATGCACAAATAGTAGAGTTCCTCTCTGGAAAAAGCTTTTCGCGTAAGGTGGCAATAGAGGTTAGTAGTGTAACTAATCTCATTATTGCCACAAAAGGGACTAGATATATTTCGGCTATTCCGAGAAGTATGCGTGATGTTGCAGAAAAGTTTGGTATGAAGATTCTAGAAGCCCCATTTGATATGAGAGAGGTAGAGTTCGAGTTCACCTATCACAAGAAGTATCAGAACAATGCAGAGCACAAAGCATTGCGTGACCAATTAAGGGACTTACTAAACCAACGCTAAAAGTCAAAAGTAAGGCCGAACTCTATGGTGTCCTCTCTATCTTCAAAATAGGTGTAGGTTACTGATGGTCTTAGTTGTTTTACGTTGAGGAATAGGATCATCTCATGGTAAATGAGGTCGGTTTTTCCAGAGCTAATACTGATGTCATTTTGTTTTCCATTCCATATATTATCTTTGAAGCCAATCTCGTGATTGAACTTGTACAAAAGGTCAAAGTATTTAATCGGACTCCAAATAGCACCTGCAGAATAGTCGATTGAATCTGATGGCAGGTACGTAAGGCAGTTTGCTGCAAAACAGTACTCATCGTCGAATTTGTAGTTGTAGTTAACATCTCCAATAGCGGTCCAGTGCTGGCTCAACACTTTTGCTCCAAAGATACCGGTAGATACCTTGTAATCACTGACCTTTAGGCTGTTTTCAGTGTAATAAGTGTCTCCCTTCCAAATAGAATAACCGGCCCCAACTTCCCAGTTTACTTCGGTGTCTATATCGCCGAATACTCGCAAATCTTCCGTGATGTAATAGTTGGCATCTAGTGTGGCTACTGTACTTCCATCTTGCTGTGAAAAGCTGATGCCAAAGATATCGGTGAACTTCTTAATAGTTTCTACCAAAGTAGATTCAGCAAAAGCATTAGCAGAGAACAAAAGAGATAGAAATGCTAGGTGGCGCATAGGTACTCCAAAACAGGTTTGCTAAAGAAAATAATCCCCTCGATTGAGGGGATTATTAGGTTTAATTCAGAAGTCGTTGGGAGTTACTTCTTAAGCGTTGCTAGGCGACTTTGTACCTTAGCTTTAACTTGGTTAAGTTTGTTTTGGTCGATGTTTTGCAGTTTTTGCTTAACCGCTTCTTTTGAAGTTGCAGATGATAGTAATTGACCGTTTGAATCAGGAACAAGCTTGCCAGTTTCAGTGTCAATAACGAATCGGTATTGAGAGTTCTCAACAACAACGTAAGACTTGCCGTGTGATTCTTCAATGCGAGCATCTGCCACTACTTTGCCATCTTTAGTTACTACGTTGCGTCCATTTTCTTCAGAAACATAGAAGCCAGTAGAGTTGCCATCGATAAGGATTTCGCCGCTATCGGTT
>BBSC01000015.1:0-80131 GCA_000830475.1 Vibrio ishigakensis
GGCCTCTGACCACCGCTGAAGCGTTGTGCGCTCTGCCGTGTCAGTGAGGCGGCATTATAGAGACTTCCGTCACACTGGCAAGCGTTTTTTTGAAGTTTCTTTGCGTTTTTTTTCTGTTTGACCAATTTACCAACAAAAGCGTCTAAAACAGGCTATCTTTCGTCCGATTCTGCAATCTTTTGGGCAAATAAAGATACTTTTTCCCAGTTCGTGTATTCCACTTCTTTACTGGTATCGGTTTCGCCACCTGTCATGGACATAATGAAGCGAATCATAAAACGGTCAAAGAAATTGTAGCGAGGATAAAGAAGCGCTCCCGCGAACACGCCAATTAATTCCGGTTGCCAAGGCGACTTCTTCAAGAAGGTCTTTATATAAGCGCTACCCTCTGGGATGTCTTTACCTTGGTCCTCTTTTCTCGCAGTGAGATTCACACAGAAGAAGACGGCTTTAGAGGAGCGCAGCTGTTCTAGATGCTTATCGATAAAACTATATAGAGCCTTGTTAAGCTTTCCATATCTAATCGAAGCACCCACAACTACCTTTTGATAGCTATCAAGGTCAATCGTGTCTAGTTGATGAAGATCTAGGGTCTCGCATTCATAGCCAACCAACTCCTGCTCAATACGCGCCAGTATCTTTTTGGTTTGTCCCTCTCTACTGGAGTAGAGCAATACTGCTTTTTTCACTGACTTCCCTTCTTATATAGTTAGCTTCTCCAGAATGCTGGAGTAAATAGAATTAATAGAGTGAACACTTCAAGGCGACCAAACAGCATTGAGATGATGAGAATCCATTTTGCTGAGTCACTGATGTCCCCATAGTGTAGGGCGATATCCCCGAGACCCGGGCCAAGGTTGTTAAGAGTAGAAGCTACTGCTGAAAATGCAGTTAGCTCATCCATACCTGTCGCGATGAGTGCCAACATACATAAGACAAACACTAGAGCGTAAGCGGAGAAGAAGCCCCACACCGCATCAATAACGTTCGACGATAGAGCCTTATTGCCTACCTTAATGGTAAACACCGCTCTCGGGTGTACCAGACGCTTAAGCTCACGAAGCCCCTGCAGGGTAAGTAGTAGGATACGAATTACCTTCATACCGCCACCGGTTGAGCCTGCACAGCCTCCTATAAAAGAAGAGAACAATAACAGCACAGGCAGGAACAATGGCCATTCAGCAAAACCAGTAGTGGTAAAGCCAGCTGTAGTAGAGATAGATACACTCTGGAATAGCGCCTGATCGAACGCTTCATAGTACGAGGCATAGCTATGGTGATTCAGAAGAACCAAGAAGCACACCATGAAAAGCACAAATTGAATAGTAATAAAGGCTCTGAACTCTGGATCACGCAGGTAATACTTAGGATGCACTCCACCCGAAGCAAAAGCTGCAAAGTGCAGTGAGTAGTTACACGCTGAGATGAGCAAGAAGACTACAGTGATCATATTCACCGCATAGCTATCAAAATACGCCATGCTGGCATCATGGGTTGAGAAGCCACCGATAGCTATAGTCGAGAAGCTATGAGAGATAGCATCGAAAAAGCTCATACCTGCAATCCAGAACGCCACTGCACAAGCTATGGTCAAGCTGAGATAGATATACCAAAGAGCCTTGGCCGTTTCTGCAATACGCGGAGTCATCTTACTGTCTTTAACAGGCCCCGGGATCTCAGCTCGATAAAGCTGCATACCACCGATACCAAGCACAGGCAGGATTGCTACAGCGAGCACGATGATACCCATACCACCGAACCATTGTAGGAACTGTCTATAAAAGAGAATCGCTTTGGGGAGTTCATCTAGGCCAACGATAACCGTTGCACCCGTAGTGGTCAGAGCCGAAAAGGACTCAAAAAAGGCATCGGCAACCGAGATGTTGGGACCACCTCCCACCAGGAAAGGTAGCGCGCCGGCACTACCCAGTACGGTCCAGAATAGAACAACAATCAAAAAGCCATCTCTAGCCTTAAGTTCACGCTTGGACTTTCGGTTCGGAAACCAACACGCAAAGCCACAGATCAGCAAGATAATGAAGGTGACCACAAAGGGAACACCGGCACCATCTCGGTAGATAAGAGCGACTCCAGCAGGGGCCAGCATTGTCACGCTAAATAGAGCGAGCAGCAGGCCAACTATTCGAATAATGGAACGAAACTGCATGAGAGAATTAGCTCATCCTTGAAATCTGCGCTCGAGCGCCAGTTTTATTGATCATGGTTTGAATGAATTCTTTCTCATTCAATAATTCGATCTCCACAACCAGTTTAGCCGCCGTGTCATAAGTAGCGGAAACTTCGGTTGCCGAGTAGAGCGACATTATAGACTGAGTGAGTGAGATTAGAGAGTAATCAACCTCAACAAGCAGTTGAACTGTGATCTTCTTTTCAACTGTGGACAATAGTTTGAGCGCCTGCTGCACTCCACCGCCATAAGCCTTAACCAAACCACCCGTTCCAAGGCGTATGCCGCCATAGTAGCGAGTAACAACCGCCGCTATCTCGCCGACACCAGAACCAGTGAGCTGAGCCAAAATGGGCTTACCTGCCGTACCCGACGGCTCACCATCATCACTGAAGCCCCATTTCATAGAATCTTCTGGTCTGCCTGCCACAAACGCCCAACAGTTGTGTCTGGCATCGGCATGCTTGGCCTTAATACTATCCACAAAGCCTTTGCTTCTTCGATTGAGGGAGTATGAGCAGGTAGGTAATAAAGTGGCTCTTCTTTATTTCTTCCTCAAAGACAGTCGCTTCGGCGGGAATCAAATAGGGCTTGGCATTCATTGAGTTAGCTGGATTTATCGATAATTTATACAGTTTATCACGCACAGCGTTTTCTATTAATAGTGCCTACCACATCAAATTGTTAACACTTTGTTGTGTTTATGTGTTGAATTATGCTTATTAAATCGTCATGCTTAACTGGTCTAACCACACAACCCTTTGCCTACCCCGGCAATTCACACAGGGAGAACAGGGATGATTTACCAAGCAGAGACTCTCAAGGTCACACTACTCGAGCACAATATAGCGGAGGTATGCTTTAGCTCACCACGCTCAGTAAACAAACTCGACCTCGCTACCTTAGAGGCGCTCGATCAAGCAACTCAAGAACTGCAAGCCAGAACCGACCTAGGCGGCGTTATCTTCACTAGTGATAAGGATACCTTTATTGTTGGCGCAGATATCACCGAATTCTTAGGCCTATTTGCCAAGCCCCTAGAAGAGCTCGACCAGTGGCTTCAATTTGCCAATTCCATATTTAATCGCATTGAAGATCTTAGTGTTCCTACCGTCTCTGTTATCAAGGGTCATGCTCTAGGCGGTGGTTGTGAAGCTATCTTATCTACCGACTTCCGTATTGCCGACCATACAGCGAACATAGGCCTTCCTGAAACTAAGCTCGGTATAATGCCTGGCTTCGGTGGTACGGTCAGATTGCCACGAGTAATTGGTGCAGATGCGGCTCTTGAGATAATCACAGCTGGTAGCTCGAAGAGAGCCAAACAGCTACTTGAAATAGGTCTATTGGACGCTGTGGTTGAAACCGATGCCCTGCATCAATCAGCACTTAACCTTATTCAGGATGCCACCAGCGGAAAACTAGACTGGAAAGAGCGCCGTGCTCGTAAGACATCAGCACTTACACTGAGCAAGCTAGAGGCATTAATGAGTTTTACTACAGCAAAAGGCTTGGTCGCTCAAAAAGCAGGTCCTCATTATCCAGCGCCTATGATGGCAGTTAAAACTATTGAAGCGGCGGCTAAATCTGCTCGAGATGAAGCACTAGATATAGAAAGAGAAAACTTCATCAAGCTTACCCAAACCGAGGTCGCTACCTCGCTAGTGGGCCTGTTCCTGAACGATCAGTACATCAAATCTCAAGCGAAAAAGTCAGCCAAACAGGCTTCCAAGGATGTTGAACGCGCTGGCGTCTTAGGTGCAGGTATTATGGGAGGCGGTATTGCCTACCAATCGGCATCGAAAGGTGTACCTGTGATGATGAAGGACATCGCCCAGCCTTCGTTAGATTTAGGCCTAGCGGAAGCCGCTAAGCTTCTGAATAAACTCCAAGCGCGCGGTCGTATCAAGCAAGACAAACTGACTCAGGTTCTCTCCTCAATCACCCCAAGCCTTCATTATGCTGGAATTGAGCACAGTGACGTTATCGTAGAAGCGGTAGTTGAAAACCCTAAGATCAAAGCTGCAGTGCTTACAGAGGTAGAGGAGAAGGTATCAGATGAGACCATTATTGCGTCCAATACCTCTACCATTCCGATCAATATCTTAGCCAAATCTTTAAAACGCCCAGAAAACTTCTGTGGTATGCACTTCTTTAACCCTGTACATCGCATGCCTTTGGTCGAGGTTATTCGTGGTGAGCACACCTCTGAAGACACCATCAATCGCGTTGTAGCTTATGCCGCTAAGATGGGTAAATCCCCTATCGTTGTGAATGACTGCCCAGGTTTCTTTGTCAACCGAGTACTCTTCCCTTACTTCCACGGCTTCAGCCAACTAGTCAATGATGGTGCTGACTTCACTCAAGTAGATAAGATCATGGAAGGCAAGTTTGGCTGGCCTATGGGTCCGGCATATCTTTTAGACGTAGTAGGCCTAGATACTGCCCACCACGCTCAGCAAGTTATGGCACAGGGTTTCCCTGACAGAATGGGTAAACATGGCCCGATGCTATAGACCTTATGTTTGAACATAAACGATTTGGGCAGAAGAACGGTCAGGGCTTCTATATCTATGAAACGGATAAAAAAGGTAAACCGAAGAAGCTAAAAGATGCGCAAGTACCAGAACTACTTGCTAGCTTGAGTAAAGAAAGCAAAGAGTTTACCGAGCAAGAGATCATAGAGCGCATGATGATTCCTATGATCAACGAAGTCGTCCTTTGTCTTGAACAGAACATTATTGCGTCCCCTCAAGAAGCAGATATGGCTCTAGTCTATGGCCTAGGCTTCCCTCCTTTCCGCGGTGGAGTATGTCGCTACTTAGACAGCCTAGGCATCGACAACTACATCCAGTCTTGTGAGCAGTATCAGCACCTTGGTGCTCTATATCAGGTACCTCAACTACTCAAAGATATGGCAGCTTCAGGCAAAAGCTTCTACAGCGAACAACAAGTCACTACGGTGTAATCAATAGGGAGATAAGAGAATGAAGAATGTAGTAATTGTTGATTGCATCCGAACCCCAATGGGTCGCTCCAAAGGTGGGGCATTTAGAAATGTACGTGCAGAAGAGCTTTCAGCCCACTTAATGAAGGGGTTGCTAAAGCGTAACCCTGCGGTCAATCCACTTGAAATCGAAGATATCTACTGGGGCTGTGTACAACAAACCCTAGAGCAAGGCTTCAATGTCGCTCGTAACGCCTCACTTCTAGCCGGTCTTCCTGTAGAGATTGGCGCGGTAACCGTGAACCGCTTGTGCGGCTCTTCAATGCAAGCCCTACATGATGCCAGCCGAGCTATTATGACCGGTGATGCCGATATCTGTATCGTAGGTGGTGTAGAGCACATGGGACATGTACCAATGAACCATGGTGTCGACTTTCACTCTGGCCTTTCTAAGAACGTAGCGAAAGCATCTGGCATGATGGGGCTAACCGCCGAGATGCTGGGTAAACTGCATGGCATCTCACGTGAGCAACAAGATGAGTTTGCGGCACGCTCCCATGCTCGAGCATTTGATGCTACCCAAACTGGGCGTTTTGAATCCGAGATCTACCCGACTGAAGGCCACACACCGGATGGCTCTTTAGTTAGTCTGGACAAAGATGAGGTAATTCGACCTGAGACTAGCGTAGAGGGTCTATCTCAACTAAGGCCTGTATTCGACCCTGCCAACGGCACGGTAACCGCTGGCTCTTCGTCTGCTCTTTCTGATGGAGCAGCAGCTCTGCTAGTGATGAGTGAGGATAAAGCCAATGAGCTTGGTCTCACCATTCGCGCTAAGGTTAAATCCATGGCCGTTGCAGGCTGCGATCCCGCCATCATGGGTTATGGCCCAGTACCAGCGAGCCAAAAAGCACTCAAGAGAGCAAACCTCGCTATTGATGATATGGATGTAGTCGAGCTCAACGAGGCCTTTGCAGCACAGGCTCTTCCTGTAGCCAAAGACCTAGGCCTCCTAGATAAGATGGATGAGAAGGTAAACCTAAACGGGGGCGCCATTGCGCTTGGTCACCCACTAGGTTGTTCGGGTGCCAGAATCACCACAACCTTAATCAACCTAATGGAGCACAAGCAGGCTAAATATGGCCTAGCGACTATGTGTATCGGATTGGGACAAGGTATAGCTACAGTCCTTGAGCGCCCTTAACCAAATTACAGCCGCCTTCGGGTGGCTTTTTACTTTCCGCATAGATTAAAAAACAAACATGCATATTCTGCATAATATCTTTGCTGACAAATCATTTTTTTCTTTGTTTTTCTTCCCTACACTTATCTGCAACCAAACAAACAGTTCATCGGAGCTCACATGTTCAAAGCACTCGTTCTAAATCAAGAAGACAAGAAAACTCTTGCTAGCATTCAACAGGTAGATGAGTCTCAGTTGCCAGAAGGTGACGTAGAAATCGCAGTAGACTATTCCTCTCTCAACTTTAAAGATGGTCTGGCGATTACCGGTAAAGGAAAGATCATTCGTAACTTCCCTATGGTTCCTGGTATCGATCTAATGGGTACAGTGACCCAGTCTGATGACGCTCGTTATCAAGCAGGCGACCAGGTTGTCCTAACTGGTTGGGGTGTAGGTGAAAACCACTGGGGTGGTATGGCAGAAAAAGCTCGCCTTAAGGGTGATTGGCTAGTGCCTCTAGTAGACGGTATGACTCCAGAAAAGGCGATGAGCATAGGTACAGCAGGCTTTACTGCAATGCTATGTGTGCAAGCAATCGTAGACGGCGGTGTTAAGCCTGAAGATGGTGAAGTTCTAGTAACAGGTGCAAGCGGCGGCGTAGGTAGCGTTGCGGTAACCCTACTTGCTGAGCTTGGCTACAAGGTTGCGGCGGTTACTGGTCGCGCATCAAAAATGGTGAGCTACTAACACAACTAGGTGCTTCTCGCATCGTTGAGCGAGCTGAGCTAGAAGAACCAGCTAAACCACTTGAACGCCAAGTATGGGCGGCAGCAGTAGATACCGTAGGTAGCAAAATGCTAGCTAAGGTTCTGGCACAAACTAATTACAACGGTGTTGTGGCTATATGTGGTCTAGCAGGCGGATTTGACCTACCAACTACAGTAATGCCATTTATCCTACGCAATGTTCGTCTGCAAGGTGTGGACTCTGTTATGTGCCTCGTGAGAAGCGCATCAAAGCATGGGAAAGCCTAGTTCAACTGCTACCTGATTCTTACTATCAGCAAGCTACCAACATCATCGGTCTAGATGAGGTTATCCAAGCTGCAGAAGACATTACTAATGGCGCTGTAACTGGCCGTACTGTTATCAAGCTATAAACCTAGCCAACTTAAAAATAAAAACCGGGCATCTGCCCGGTTTTTTGTCGATTCGATAATCTCTGTGCTTAGGTTATAAGCCATATCCTCAACACGCTCCGCGATAAGGTGACTACATTCCTTCTTAAGCACGCTACGTAGCCACTTCTGAGCCGGAGAAGTATCACATCTCGAGTGCCAGATAAGAGAGTAATCAAAGGGGATAAACTGGAACGGCAACGGCTTAACGACTAGATCATGACGCTCAGCCACCAAGTGCGCTAGATCGGCTGGTACAGTAATCACTAAAGGAAGGCTATCCACAACCGTTAGTGCCGCTTCCAGATGATAGGCACGAAGCTTTAGATTCAAGCTACCATATGGCTGCAAACTTTGGTCAATCAATGCCTTAACCCCATCACTAATAGCGATCATGCATGAGGTAAAGCCAAAAAATCTCTGAGATTCAGTTCTTTATCAGCCAAAGGGTGATTTTTAGAAACCAAGCAAGAAACGCCAACCTTACCTAATACCTCACGACGCAGCGGCTCAACGGCTACCGTTGGACGGCAAATAGCCATATCCGCTCTTTCCACCGTAAGCTGTTGAAAGAGACTGCCATGTTGCAAAGGAATAAACTGCAGAGAGATGTTCGGCGCTTGTTCATAGATCTGTGGCAGAGCAAACGGCAATATAGTTTGCATAGCATAGTCGGTGGTGGCGATAACAAATTTCTGGTCACAAGACTTTGGTTCGAAGTCTGTCGGTGTTAACAAATCACGGAAGGCTTCCAACGGAAGTTGGATTTGTTCGTTGATAGCTAACGCCTTTTCAGTGGCAATTAAATTCTGGCCATTACGTGTAAATAGAGGGTCGTTGAGCAACTCACGCAATCTTCCTAAGACTCGACTCATCGCAGACTGACTCAGATTTAATCGCGTCGCAGCTCGGCTCACACTGCCTTCCTCAACCAAAATTCGCAATGCAATCAGCAGGTTAAGGTCTCTACGATAAATTTCTTCTAGTTCCATAGATAGGCTCGATGTGATGTTAGGTGGAGTTACAGCCTTGCAATTTTAATAAGTGGGGAGTAAAACACAAAAAAAATCCCGCACGAATGCGGGGAAGCCCAAGAAAAACGGGATTGTGTTGGAAGCTATTACCTAACTCTGTGTTAAATGATTGTTAACAACAAGTTAAATTAACAATACACATACTTTTTGTGTCTGCCAAGCAAATATTGAATATTTTTTATACTTGAGTAAGATCGCCGTCTTACTTTCCAGAGGGATAATTATGTCGTTTAATCCTGAAGACGCCCATCAAGTCCTAGAAGCAGAAGGCCTACGTTGTCCAGAGCCTGTGATGATGGTGCGCAAAACCATCCGTAAAATGCAGGATGGAGAGGTGCTATTGGTGAAGGCTGATGATCCTTCAACGGTTCGAGATATTCCAAGCTTTTGTCGCTTTATGGACCACCAGCTTATTGCTGAAAAAACAGATTCAGCTCCATTTGAATACCTGATCAAAAAAGGGCTTGCGTAACACAAGCCTCCTTATCTAGTAAATCGCAGCGCTTATGGCCAATAGGGCAAACAGTGCTGCGGTTACTTTTCTGATCAATGCTAACGGCAACCTCTCCGCCGACAGCTTACCAATTAATACCACAGGCACATTCGCGAGTAGCATACCGATCGTGGTACCTAGAATCACCCACAGCAAAGCATCTGCATACTGAGCACCTAGGATAGAGGTCGCTATCTGAGTTTTATCCCCGATCTCGGCAATAAAGAAGGCGATAAAGCTGGCTACAAATGGGCCTCGATTAGAGATTTTCTCATCGTCATCCAGCTTATCTGGGATTAGCACCCACAGAGCCATAGCGGCAAAACTCGCCACCACAACCCACTTCAACACACTTGGTGTCAACAGGTCTGAAACTAATACGCCTAGCCAAGCCGCAACAGCGTGGTTCGCTATGGTAGCTAAAAAGATAGCCGCGATAATTGGCAGTGGCTTGCGATAGCGGCTGGCTAGAAGCAGTGATAATAGTTGGGTTTTGTCCCCAATCTCAGCTAAGGCAACCGTGGTGATTGAAATGGCTAAAACGCTCAATGGAAATCTCTCTGTAGGCGGGGGACAAGCTGTTCATAAACAAGCCTCGCTCCCCCACCTAGGTTCACGACACTTGTCTATGGTCTTGCTAAACGCCAGTCTGGCTGGAACAGCCTTAGGACTTGGGCCTTGCACACCATGGTGATTTTGCACCAATTATGTTGATGTACAAACCTGAAAACTTGTTTGGAAGGTAAGCTACTCCCCAAAGACGGGCGCATTGTATGGATTGGTGAAGAAAAAAGCAACTAACTGCATAGGCTCTTCTCGCTAACACCTAAGTAGAGTTTTTTGCTCTCTGTTTTCTATCATCCAAACTTTGTCCTAACCTTGGTATGTGGCACGTCAAATGTTCAAGGATGAATTATGAGTGGCAAGCAATTACTACCTCTCTTTTTAACTCTAGGTGCAGTAGGGTGTGATAGCAGTTCATCTGCATCGCAAGAGGAGACATTTACGCCTGAATCAATCACTGCAGAAGTTCAAGCGGTCTCTCCCGCTACCAACAGAGCTCGTCAAGCCTCAGCTGCCTACAACTCTATCGATCACTACTTCATGATTGTCTGGAACGACAACCGTTTTAACCCAGATGTAGAGACCATAGAGCTAATACGGGCTAACTACGATGGTTCTTTTGGTGAAAAAATAGAGCTAGATTCCACGACCGGTGAGGATATTTCTGACCCAACAGTTAGCTTTAACTCTACTGATAACACCTTCCTAACTGCATGGGAAAAACCCTTCAGCAGTCCTACAAGTTCTGAAGCTCTTGATAAGATTCAGCTTTCTCTGATCGATAGCGATGGCAACATCACCAAAAGCACTACCTTGGACATAGGCTGTACACACGGTGATGCAAGTCTTGAGTACAGCAACGACAAAAACAAGTGGCTACTAGCTTGGGTGCACAATACGGAAGATGATGAGGACTGCTCAGAGAACCCAAAAGCAGGTGGTGTTTACGTTCAATACATTAGCGCTAGCGGTGAACCAGAGGGAGAGGCAAAGCTTATTCGAGAAGAATTCGATTCCAACGACGTATTGAACCAAAACGACACTGATGACATTACTGGAGTGCACTTGGCCTATAACAGCAAGATGATCAGTACTTTTTGGCATGGCAGCACAAATACTACAGTGATACTAGCGAAACACTTCGAGATATTTTTTATGGTTTAGAGGGACAACGGATCGATTCAGACCTCAACCAACTGGGTGGGCTGGTTATCATAGAGAGTGTTGAAGCAACCAACATTGAAATAGTAAATGCGGAAGACGCTATCCTCGACGAACCTCAAGAGATCTCATCAGCCTACGATCCAGTCAGCAATAGCTTTGCCGTGACTTACCGTACCGTCGATTACTCTACTTTTGAATCGAATAACAAAAGTACCAGTCAAATTGTCACTAGAATCATATCCGATGCAGGCCAAATAGGTAGTAAACTTGTTCTCGCTGAGGTTGAGGAGGAAGGCCCTGACTATTCAGACAGAGCGGTTGATGAACCGACTGTTGGCTATAATCCCGCAAAACAAAACTTTCTGATCACTTGGCAGCAGTCTCCTGCTTCGGACAACCTTGAGAACTACGATTATGACATCTACTCTGCTGAACTTGAGCCGGATGGCACCTTAAGTGAGCCTAAGCTTGAGGTGAGCAACTCAGGCATAAACGATATGAAAGCCGACGATATTCATGAGGATGTGGTGTGTAATGACTTTGTGTGCCTGTTGCTATGGCAAGAGACAGCAACCCTAGCTAGTAGTGAAGACGTTGTTCCCCGAGTCATTAACTTTAAATTTATCAACAACCTAGAAGAGTAAACTCAGACCAAATATTTGTGATTGAGTCTAGCTGAGCAAGACTCAATCACTTATCCCCCTTGCGATCTTCCTACCCCTTGAGTACAAAATCCCTCTAAACCAAGACTTTTCTGGCTCATTCACGTCAAAACAAGGCTGAATTGGATGTTTTTTCACTACTACCCAACCAATAACTGGGTATAATTTATCGTTATTTCACATTTTAGACAGACACATCGCGCGAACTGACTATGCAAAAATTCGACATCAAAACCTTCCAGGGAATGATCCTCGCGCTGCAGGATTATTGGGCTCAAAATGGCTGTACCATTGTTCAACCTCTAGACATGGAAGTAGGTGCTGGCACCTCTCACCCAATGACATGTTTGCGAGCACTTGGCCCAGAGCCAATGTCGACAGCTTACGTTCAACCGTCACGTCGACCTACTGACGGTCGCTATGGTGAAAACCCAAACCGTCTTCAGCACTACTACCAATTCCAGGTAGCGCTTAAGCCTTCTCCAGACAACATCCAGGAGCTATACCTTGGCTCTCTAGAAGTTCTGGGTATTGACCCACTAGTTCACGACATTCGTTTCGTTGAAGATAACTGGGAAAACCCAACCCTAGGTGCATGGGGTCTTGGCTGGGAAGTATGGCTAAACGGTATGGAAGTAACTCAGTTTACTTACTTCCAACAAGTAGGTGGCCTTGAGTGTAAGCCAGTAACTGGCGAGATCACTTACGGTATCGAGCGTCTAGCTATGTATATTCAAGAAGTAGACTCTGTTTACGACCTTGTATGGAAC
Source organism: Vibrio ishigakensis (assembly GCA_000830475.1). Classification (GTDB taxonomy): domain Bacteria; phylum Pseudomonadota; class Gammaproteobacteria; order Enterobacterales; family Vibrionaceae; genus Vibrio; species Vibrio ishigakensis_A. The sequence goes on from BBSC01000015.1 coordinate 12,183, forward strand.
GTAGCACCGGACGGTAGCAAAGTGACCTATGGTGATATCTTCCATCAAAACGAAGTTGAGCAATCAACCTACAACTTCGAACACGCTGATGTAGATTTCCTATTTGGCTTCTTCGACCAATGTGAAAAAGAAACCAAAGAACTACTAGAGCTAGAGAAGCCTCTACCTCTACCAGCTTACGAGCGCATCCTTAAAGCGGCACACGCTTTCAACCTACTAGATGCTCGTAAAGCTATCTCAGTAACTGAGCGCCAACGTTACATCCTTCGCATCCGCAATCTGACTAAAGCAGTAGCAGAAGCGTACTACGCATCCCGTGAAGCTCTTGGCTTCCCAATGTGCAAGAAATAAGGCGAGGAAAAGTAATCATGGCAAAAGAATTTCTAATTGAACTGGGTACCGAAGAGCTACCACCAACACAGCTTCGTACTCTTGCAGAAGCATTCGCTTCTAACTTTGAAGCAGAGCTAAAAGGCGCAGACCTAGCCCACGAAGGCATTAAGTGGTATGCGGCTCCTCGTCGTCTTGCACTTAAGGTTGCAGCTCTGGCTGAAGGCCAAGCTGACAAAGTGGTTGAGAAGCGTGGTCCGGCTATCTCTGTTGCATTCGATGCAGAAGGTAACCCAACTAAAGCCGCACAAGGCTGGGCTCGTGGTAACGGTATCACGGTTGACCAAGCTGACCGTCTTAAGACAGACAAAGGCGAGTGGCTTCTATTTAAACAAGAAGTTAAAGGCCAAGCGACTTCTGAGATCGTAGTCGAGCTAGCAGCTAAAGCTCTAGGCAACCTACCTATCGCAAAACCAATGCGTTGGGGTAACAAAACCACTCAGTTCATTCGTCCAGTTAAAACTTTGACCATGCTGATGGGCTCTGACCTAATCGAAGGTGAGATCCTTGGCGTGACATCTGACCGCACTATCCGTGGTCACCGCTTCATGGGTGAGCAAGAGTTCACTATCGACTCAGCTGAGCAATACCCTGCGATCCTAGAAGAACGCGGTAAGGTAATGGCTGATTACGAAGCGCGTAAAGCTATCATCCTAGCGGATTCGGAAAAGGCAGCGGCAGCAGTTGGCGGTATCGCTGACCTAGAAGACGACCTAGTAGAAGAAGTAACTTCTCTGGTTGAATGGCCGGTTGTACTGACTGCGAAGTTTGAAGAAGAGTTCCTAAAGGTTCCTTCTGAAGCTCTGGTTTACACCATGAAAGGTGACCAGAAGTACTTCCCTGTTTACGATGAAAATAAGAAGCTACTTCCTAACTTCATCTTCGTTTCTAACATCGAGTCTAAAGAGCCTCGCCATGTTATCGAAGGTAATGAGAAGGTAGTTCGTCCACGTCTTGCTGATGCTGAGTTCTTCTTCAACACTGACCGTAAGCGCCCGCTTATCGACCGCCTACCTGAGCTAGAGCAAGCTGTTTTCCAGAAGCAACTTGGTACTATCAAAGACAAGACTGACCGCATTACTGCACTGTCTGGCTACATCGCTAAGCAGATCGACGCTGACGTTGAGAAAGCGACCCGTGCTGGCCTACTGGCTAAGTGTGACCTAATGACCTCTATGGTATTCGAATTTACCGATACTCAGGGTGTTATGGGCATGCACTACGCAACGCACGATGGTGAAGACGAGCAAGTAGCACTAGCGCTATACGAGCAATACATGCCTCGCTTCGCTGGTGATGACCTACCAAGCACTGGCATATCTTCAGCTGTCGCTATGGCGGACAAGCTAGATACTATCGTTGGTATCTTCGGTATTGGCCAAGCACCTAAGTTCTGACCCATTTGCACTTCGCCGTGCATCTCTAGGTGTACTTCGTATCATCGTTGAAAACGGCTACAACCTAGACCTAGTTGACCTTATCCGTGAAGCTAAGGTTCAGTTCGGTACAAAACTGACTAACGAAAACGTTGAGCAAGACGTTATCGACTTTATGCTGGGTCGCTTCCGCGCTTGGTATCAAGACGAAGGCTTCAGCGTAGACATCATTCAAGCGGTTCTTGCGCGTCGTCCAACTAAACCAGCGGACTTCGACCAGCGCGTTAAAGCGGTATCTCACTTCCGTGGTCTAGATGCAGCAGAGTCTCTAGCAGCAGCGAACAAGCGTGTAGGTAACATCCTAGCTAAGTTCGATGGTGAGCTAGCAAGCGAGATCGACCTTGCTCTTCTTCAGGAAGATGCAGAGAAGGTTCTAGCAGAAAGCGTTGAAGTGCTAACTGAAGCACTTGAGCCTGCGTTTGAAACTGGTAACTACCAACAAGCACTAAGCAAGCTTGCTGAACTTCGCGAGCCAGTAGATGCCTTCTTCGACAACGTAATGGTTATGGCCGATGACGAAGCTCTGAAGAAAAACCGTCTAACCCTGCTAAACAACCTGCGTAACCTCTTCTTGGAAATCGCAGATATTTCTCTTCTGCAGAAATAATCCTAAAAGAGCCCAGCATAACGCTGGGCTTTTTATTCAGAAATTTAACTTCCACCTATTGAGTATCGCCCTCCCCCTGAGCTAAGGTTTCTCTCTTTCCTATAATTTATTGAGAAATAGTCAGGGACCCGTATGTCTACCTCGAAAAGCTACTCCAAGTTCGGCGAAAAATTTAATCGCTATTCAGGAATCACTCAGTTGATGGATGACCTTAATGATGGTCTGCGTACTCCTGGTGCCTGATGCTCGGTGGTGGCAACCCTGCCTCGATTCCAGAGATGATGGATTATTTCTCAAAGGTAAGCGGTGAAATGCTCGCCAGTGGCGAACTGGTTTCGGCCATGGCCAACTACGATGGCCCACAAGGTAAAGACACCTTTGTTAAAGGCCTAGCTAAACTGCTGAAAGATACCTATGGCTGGGACATCAGCGAGAAGAACATCTCTCTGACTAACGGCAGCCAAAGTGCTTTCTTCTATCTATTCAATCTACTAGCGGGTAAGCAACAAGATGGCTCGCATAAGAAGATCCTGCTTCCATTAGCACCTGAATATATTGGTTACTGCGACTCAGGTATCGACGACGATATCTTTGTTTCTTATAAGCCAGAGATTGAGCTACTCAAAGATCGTCAGTTTAAATACCACGTGGATTTCTCTGAGCTAGAAGTCGACGACTCAGTAGCGGCTATCTGCGCTTCACGCCCAACTAACCCAACGGGTAACCTACTTACCGATGAAGAGATCGAGAAGCTAGATGAGCTAGCACGTAAGCACAATATCCCATTAATCATAGATAATGCCTACGGCACGCCTTTCCCGAACATCGTGTTTGAGGATGCAAAACCTTTTTATAACGACAACACCATCTTGTGTATGAGTCTGTCTAAGCTTGGTCTGCCAGGTCTTAGATGCGGCATAGTGATCGCCAATGAAGAGATAACTCAGGCCCTAACCAACATCAATGGCATTATTGGCCTTGCCCCAGGCAGTATTGGTCCTGCTATCGCTCAGCATATGATTGAGTCCAACGACCTGCTTCGTCTGAGTAACGACGTTATCAAGCCTTTCTATCAAGGCAAGTCTCAGCATGCGGTAGAGCTATTACAACAAGCTATCGATGAACCGAGATTTAGAATCCATAAGCCTGAAGGCGCCATGTTCCTATGGCTATGGTTCGATGAACTGCCTATCACCACTATGGAGCTATACAAGCGACTCAAAGCACGCGGCGTGCTGATCGTTCCGGGAGAGTATTTTTTCTTTGGTCAGGATGATGACTGGGACCATGCACATCAATGCCTGCGCATGAACTATGTGCAGAGCGATGAAGACATGCAACGCGGTATCGCTATCATCGCCGAGGAAGTGAAAAAGGCTTATAGCCAGGCATAAAAAAGAGCGCCCTTTGGCGCTCTTTCACTCTTTATAACAGCTTATTTGTTTTCGATTAGGTTACTACCGTTAATCGCAATCTTACGAGGCTTCATCGCTTCTGGGATTTCGCGCTCTAGGTCAACGTGTAGCAGGCCATTTTCCATGGTTGCGCCGATAACCTTGACGTAGTCTGCCAGTTGGAACTTACGCTCGAAGTCGCGTTCTGCGATGCCTTGATAGATGTAGCTCTTACCTTCCTCAGCTTTGCGCTCACCACGAACGATAAGAACGTTCTCTTTCTGGGTGATATCTAGCTGATCTTCAGCAAAACCAGCAACCGCCATAGTAATACGGTACTTGTTCTCATCTTGCTGTTCGATGTTGTATGGAGGGTAACCGCCAGAGGTGTTTTTCGCTGATGAAGCTTCCATCATGTTGAATAGACGGTCAAAGCCAATAGCGTTGCGGTACAAAGGAGTGAAATCTACAGTTCTCATAATAACTATCCTCAAATATAAGCAATAGACCTAAATCCAGAGAGTTGGATTTAAGTGAATCGATCCCCATTCCGTCTTGGACATGGTTCTCAATTGGTTAAAGTTTTGGACACAGAATTCCTCTGTTGAGCGAATTCGGTTTATCCAGTTGGGAAGGCCCTTGTGGCATCCTTCCTGTATAAAGAAATAGGGCTGAATCTTTCAATTCAACCCCTATTCAAAAAATTATTTGTAGATGGTGGAGAGATACTCGTCCTTTTCCTGCCACTGATTATTCAGCCAAGCATGGAAACGACGCTTAAACGCCTTGTCGTTAAAGTAGTCGCCACTGGTGTTTTCATCCATAGGACACAGGTCAATCTTCACCACTATCTTGGTCAACTTACCCTGCAAAAGGTCCTTAAATGGGCTCTCTTGGTTTTCCGGATAAGCAATAGTGAAGTCCAGAATACCGTCGATATCATGACGCATCGCATCTAGGGCAAACGCCACACCACCTGTCTTAGGTTTGAGAAGATGGTTGTATGGATCTTCATGGTAGACAGTTTTTCTTGGTTTACTCGTGTACCCTCAACGAAGTTTACTACCGTAGTCGGAACGCCCTTGAACTGCTCACTCGCACGCTTGATAGCATTGAAATCATCATTGCGACGCTCTGGGTGACGAATCAGATACTCACGAGAGTGACGCTTCATAAACGGCATGTTTAAGCCCCAGCACGCAAGTCCCACAAAAGGTACATACAAAAGGTCGTGTTTAAGGAAGAACTTAGGCATTGGCGCCTTGTCCTTAATCACCGAGGAGAGAATAACGATATCAGCCCAACTTAGGTGATTAGAGATAAGCATATAGGACTGTTTTAATGAGATATCCTCACTGCCCTCGATCTGCCACTCGATACGGTTATTCGCCTTCAGCATCCAAAGGTTTAGGGTTGCCCATAATCTAAATTGAGCGTTAGCCAGACGCGACATTGCTATTTGAAACGGCTTGATAGGCACGATGATTTTTGGGATAGCAAACAGGCACACCACCAGCGCAGTCCACGCTGTGTTTAGAGTTACCAAGAGTGCGAATGCCACCATTCTGATATTTGCAAACATAAAACTTTCTTACAAACTGCTAGGGAACTATTTCAGAGGCACCGAACTTAACACAGAATTGAACAAATAGCGCACAAAAATAAAGCTGACCAGTTGGCCAGCTTTATTGTGATAAGGGATGGTATACCAGCCTACACGTCTAGGTTAGCTACCTTAAGCGCGTTCTCTTCGATGAAGTTACGACGAGGCTCTACTTGGTCACCCATCAATGTGGTGAATAGCTGATCGGCACCTACCGCATCCTCGATAGTCACCTGCATCATGCGGCGAGTATCTGGGTCCATTGTGGTTTCCCAAAGCTGCTCAGGGTTCATCTCACCTAGACCTTTGTATCGCTGTAGAGATAGACCACGACGAGACTCTTTACCTAGCCAATCCAGCACTTCTTGGAAGTTAGAAACTTCAGCAGTACGCTCACCACGCTTAACGTAAGCGCCTTCTTCGATTAGACCGTCCAGCGCATCAGATAGTGCTGCTAGCTTGCCGTACTCTTTAGTTGCAAGAAGCTCTAGGCTGATCACGTATTCATAGTGAACACCGTGGGTGCGAACCACTACCTTAGGCAGTGCAACATTAAGCTCTTGGTGCTTCTCAACCTCAAGGCTGTATTGGCTTGCACCAACTTCTTTCTCATTAAGTTGAGCAGCCAGACGCTCACCCCAAGCTTGAACATTGGCTTCATCTTGGCACATTTCAGCGGTCAGACGAGGAACATAGATAAGCTCTTCTACTAGCGCTTTTGGTAGCTGACGAGCCATGCGCTCCACCAGCTTGGTCGCTTGGTTGAACTGAGTAACTAAAGACTCTAGAGGCTCACCCGATAGTGCTGGCGCTTCAGGGTTAACAAACAGAGCCGCGTTATCTAGCGCTAGCGCCGTTTGATATTGAGTCATTGCATCTTCATCTTTGATGTACTGCTCTTGCTTGCCTTTCTTAACCTTGTATAGAGGTGGCTGAGCGATGTACACATAGCCACGCTCAATAAGCTCTGGCATTTGACGATAGAAGAACGTCAGTAGCAGGGTACGGATGTGAGAACCATCCACATCGGCATCGGTCATGATGATGATGTTGTGATAACGCAGTTATCTGGGTTGTATTCGTCACGGCCGATACCACAGCCTAGTGCTGTGATTAGCGTTGCTACTTCTTGAGAAGAAAGCATCTTGTCGAAACGTGCCTTCTCAACGTTTAGGATCTTACCTTTCAGTGGAAGAATCGCTTGGTTCTTACGGTTACGACCCTGCTTAGCACTACCGCCCGCAGAGTCACCCTCCACTATGTATAGTTCAGAAAGCGCTGGGTCTTTCTCTTGGCAGTCCGCCAGCTTACCTGGAAGACCTGCTAGGTCTAGCGCGCCTTTACGACGAGTCATCTCACGTGCTTTACGCGCTGCTTCACGAGCACGAGCCGCATCGATAATCTTACTACAAACCGTCTTAGCTTCGTTCGGGTTCTCTACCAGGAATTCAGATAGCTTCTCACCCATCGCAGATTCAACCGCTGACTTCACTTCAGAAGAAACTAGCTTGTCTTTGGTCTGGCTTGAGAACTTAGGATCTGGCACTTTTACCGAGATAACCGCCGTTAGACCTTCACGAGCATCGTCGCCCGAGGTAGCTGCCTTCGCCTTCTTAGAGAAGCCTTCCTTGTCCATGAAAGAGTTCAGGGTACGAGTCAGTGCTGCACGGAAGCCCGCAAGGTGTGTACCACCATCACGCTGAGGGATGTTGTTGGTAAAGCAGAAGATGTTCTCTTGGAAGCCATCGTTCCACTGCATCGCAACCTCAACCGTAATGCCATCTTCACGCTCAGAGTTGAAGTGGAAGATCTTCTGGATAATAGGTGTCTTGTTGGTGTTTAGGTGATCAACGAACGCCTGGATACCACCTTCAAACATGAAGTGATCAGATTTATCTTCTTCACGCTCATCGATTAGCTTGATAGATACGCCTGAGTTTAGGAACGAAAGTTCACGTAGGCGCTTAGCTAGGATGTCGTAGTGGAATTCTACGTTTGAGAAGGTCTCTTCACTTGGCCAGAAACGGATCTCTGTACCTGTTTTATCTGTTTTACCGATTACCGATAGTGGCGCTTGTGGCTCACCATGGTGATAGGTTTGAGAGTGGATTTCACCGCCACGGTGGATAGTCAGGGTAACCTGCTTAGATAGGGCGTTTACTACCGAAACACCTACACCGTGCAGACCACCTGACACCTTGTACGAGTTGTCATCGAACTTACCACCAGCGTGCAGAACCGTCATGATAACTTCTGCTGCCGATACTTTCTCTTCAGGGTGAAGCTCTGTCGGGATACCACGACCGTCATCTTTAACCGATACAGAGTTATCTTCATGAATAGTCACGATAATATCGTTACAGTGACCCGCCAACGCTTCATCGATAGAGTTATCCACTACCTCGAATACCATATGGTGTAGACCGGTACCGTCGTCGGTATCACCGATATACATACCCGGACGCTTACGTACTGCATCCAGACCTTTAAGTACTTTAATACTCGAAGAATCGTAATTTTCTGCCATGAGTTACTCTCTATTAGGGACTGAAGCTTGGCTTCAGCCATCTATTTTGAATACGTTGTGGACTGCGACGTTATCCCGCCGGAGCCTGTCCTTGTGCCAAAGTAAAAGTCGACTTTTATTAGGGTTCAATCCTATGAAAGCGTATTTTGGCGATAAACTCAAAATTTAGTGGTCGAGCCACTGTCAGTCGAGCCGGAACCGCTATTCAGGTTCAATATTTACTGCCTCTATTTTGCCACGTTCCACATGAAACATCTTGCTATTTTCACTCATCATGTCAGAAATTTGGCTTTCAGTTATAGAACTTACAAATACTTGTGCGCCAGTCTCTTTCAGACAAGTAGCAAGGCGTGCACGTCGTTGACTATCCAGCTCGGAAGCGAAGTCGTCGATAAGATAAATGCACTGCTTTTGAGTCAGTTTGGTTAGGTGTTGTCCCTGCGCTACACGCAGAGCACACACCAAGAGCTTAAGTTGCCCACGCGAGAGAATATCCTCTACTGGGGTGCCCTTGATTCGAATTTTTAAGTCTGCTTTATTCGGCCCACTGAAAGTATAGCCAAGCTGCTGATCTCGCTCGAAATTGTTTTGCAAACTTCGGCATAGTCAGCACCTTTCTCCCAGCCTTGATAGAAAGCCATCTTGGCTTCGAATTCAGGTAAGAATTCTTGACACAGAGGCTGAGCCACCTCGATGAGCTGCTCCACGTAGGTCGCGCGCCACTCTGAGATCTGAGCAGCCAGTTTAGCCAGTTCTTGATCCCAGAATTTCAGCTCATGATAGCCTGTGGCCGTTTTAAGAAGTGCATTGCGTTGCTTGTTAAGACGCTTGATACGTCCCCACACCTCATAGAATCGCGGTTCACAGTGGAACACGCCCCAATCAATAAAGGCACGTCTATGCTTAGGGCCATCGGTAAGAAGATCAAAGCCTTCAGGATGAATTAGCTGAAGCGGAAGAACCTGAGCAAGTTCAGCCAGTTTCTGGCCTGACTGCCCTGCTATTTTCACCTCGGTAGTGCCATCTCTGCGCTTATTGATACCGATAGGCAGTGGCATGCCACTGAGGGTGTCTAGGCGCCCATGTACAAACAGCTCTGGGTTTTCATGCTGAATGATGCGCCCTGTGATAGAGCTTTTGAATGAGCGTCCATGACCAAGCAGATAAACGGCCTCCAAAAGAGAGGTCTTTCCGCTGCCATTGGCACCCACAAGAAAATTGAAGCCTGACGATAGACTAATATCGCAGGCTTCAATGTTTCGAAATTGTTTTACGATTAAACGACTGAGTGGCATTAGAGTCGAATTGGCATAACAACGTACTGAGCGCTGCTATCTTCTGTATTCTCAACCAAGGCACTGGCGTTGGCATCAGACATACCGAAAGTAACCTTCTCACAGCGCAAGGTATTCAATACATCCAGAACATAGCTAACGTTGAAGCCGATCTCTAGCTCTTCGCCCTCATATTCCACATCCACTACCTCTTGAGCCTCTTCTTGCTCAGGATTGTTTGCAGTTATCTGCATAGTGCCATTAGACAGGTTTACACGAACGCCACGGAACTTCTCATTCGACAGGATAGCCGCACGAGAAAACGCCTGACGCAGTTCATCACACTCAGCACAACCGTCTTGGTTGGGTCTTTTGGCATAACACGACGGTAATCAGGGAAGCGACCATCCACCAGCTTTGAGGTAAACACAAAGTTGTTTACGCTAGCACGGATGTTTGAGCTGCCTACCTGCAAGGTTACCATCTCTTCAGGCATCTCAAGGATCTTAGTCAGCTCAAGTACACCCTTACGCGGCACGATAACCTGGCTTTGTGGCAATGATTGCTCGATGCCCGCCTCAGCCACCGCCATACGGTGACCATCGGTTGCGACCGAACGCAGTTGATTCCCATCGATTTCAAAGAGCATACCGTTTAGGTAATAGCGCACATCTTGGTTAGCCATGGAGAATTGTGTCTTCTCGATAAGGCCCTTAAGCGCAGCTTGAGAAAGGGTAATCTCTGTCTCTGATTGCCAATCTTCAATATTTGGAAAGTCAATAGCAGGCAGAGTCGCCAATGAGAAACGACTGCGACCAGAGCGAACCACTACACGTTCAGCGTCTAATGCAACTGTAATATCAGAAGTATCAGGAAGACCACGACAGATATCTAGGAACTTACGCGAAGGTACTGTGATGCTACCCGGCTCAAACTCATTTTCTAGTTCTACCTTGCTGATCAGCTCAACCTCGAGGTCGGTAGCTGTCATTGAAAGTACACCGTCTTCAACCTTAAGTAGAACGTTGCCTAGAATAGGAAGCGCAGGACGGCCACCTAGGGCGCCAGAGACTTGTTGAAGAGGTTTCAGTAGTGACTGACGATTGATGGTAAATTTCATAGAAAATCAGATCCGTTATGATGACAGTGTGCGGATAAGGTTAGAGTAGTCTTCTTTAATATCGTGACTCTCTTCGCGCAGTTGGTCGATCTTACGACATGCGTGCAGAACCGTAGTATGGTCACGACCACCAAAGGCATCGCCAATCTCAGGCAAGCTGTGGTTAGTCAACTCTTTGGCCAATGCCATAGCAAGCTGACGCGGACGCGCTACAGAGCGAGAACGACGCTTAGACAGTAGGTCGGCTACCTTGATCTTATAGTATTCCGCTACCGTTTTTTGAATATTGTCTATGGTAACCAGCTTCTCTTGTAGAGCCAGCAGGTCACGCAATGCCTCACGCACGAAATCGATAGTAATAGGACGACCGGTAAAATTGGCATTCGCGATAACACGGTTCAATGCCCCTTCCAGTTCACGAACGTTCGAACGTAGACGTTTGCGATAAAGAACGCCACTTCATCAGCCAGATGGATCTGATGGTCTTCAGCCTTCTTCATCAAGATAGCTACGCGAGTCTCAAGCTCTGGTGGCTCGATAGCTACCGTTAGACCCCAACCGAATCGCGATTTCAGGCGATCTTCTACCCCAGTGATCTCTTTAGGGTATCGGTCAGACGTAAGGATAATCTGTTGGTTGCCCTCTAGCAGCGCATTGAAGGTATGAAAGAATTCTTCCTGAGAGCGCTCTTTGTGGGCAAAGAATTGAATATCATCGATAAGCAAGGCATCAACACTGCGGTAATAGCGCTTAAACTCTTCAATAGCGTTGTTCTGCAGTGCTTTAACCATATCCTGCACGAAACGTTCAGAGTGCATATACACAATCTTGGCATTTGGCTTATTGTCCACAATGGCATTACCTACTGCGTGCAATAGGTGAGTCTTACCTAGGCCAGTGCCACCATAAAGGAACAGTGGGTTGTATGCCGCACCTGGGTTGTCCGATACCTGACGCGCAGCCGCTAAGCCAAGCTGGTTCGACTTACCCTCAACGAAGTTGTTGAATCTGTGCTTAGGGTTCACGTTCGAACGGTAGGCAATATCAGCAACCTCAGTCTCTTTATCCCAAGTTTTGTGGATTTGCTGGCGACGAGCAACTGAGCTGGAGCTGAAGACTCAGCAGCCACATCAGCGGCCGACTTTTCGGTGCTGGTGGCGCAGATACAGGCTTGCTACCTACTTCGAAACGTAAGCTAGGAATATCATTTCCGCAGAACTGCTGTAGATGGCGATTGATGCTGTTGATGTACTTATCGCGTACCCAATCTAAAACAAAGCGGTTTGGTGCAAACAGGGTTAGCGTATTATCGCTTAGCTCCGCTTGTAGTGGTCGAACCCACATTGAGAATTCTGTTGCAGGAAGTTCTTCCTGAAGCTGCTGCAAACATTGCGTCCAAAGCGAAGATGACACGACGACCCCACAGTGCGTTTTAGAAATGGAATAGTTAAGGGGATTAATTTTACCCCCAGTTTATGAAGATCGCTAGCAAATGATCGATGATCCAGTGCATAAGATCTAAGTTATTCACAATTTAGTGAGAAAAATCTCCTAGATCTACAAGATTACCCACAAGATTGTACCCAGTGAGCTAGATCATTTTTCTAGGATCCCATTTATCCCCACACTTTTTCACAATAACCAAACCTGCTATACAAGCGAGTAAATGAAACAGAGTTGTTATTAGAAATAACTTTTAGTTATTAGCGCTGGATGCGCTTAGCTGTAATATTCGCACCATAATCACAAGGAGTAGTAGTATGAAAAACTGGTTAAAAGGCTTGCTGTACGCAACCGCACTAATTGCGAGCTTCGCTCAAGTAGCGCACGCTGCAACTGAAGTAAAAGTAGGTATGTCTGGCCGTTATTTCCCATTCACTTTTGTTGAAAAAGATAAGCTGCAAGGCTTTGAAGTAGACATCTGGGAAGAGATTGGTAAGCGCAACGATTATGACGTTAAGTTTGTGACTTCAAACTTCTCTGGTCTATTCGGTATGCTAGAAACTGGTCGTATCGATACTATTTCTAACCAAATCACAGCAACAGCAGAGCGTAAGGCTAAATACCTATTCTCTGATGCTTATGTAGTAGATGGTGCACAAATCACTGTTCGTAAAGGCAATGACTCTATCAAGGGTGTTGAAGACCTAGACGGTAAAACAGTAGCAGTAAACCTTGGCTCTAACTTCGAGCAACTTCTACGTAACTATGACAAAGACAACAAGATCAACATCAAGACCTACGACACAGGTATTGAACACGATGTCGCTCTTGGTCGTGCTGATGCATTCGTAATGGATCGCCTATCTGCTCTTGAGCTGATCAAGAAAACTGGCCTTCCTCTGCAACTTGCAGGCGAACCGTTTGAGACTATTGAAAACGCTATGCCTTTCGTGAACAACGAAAAAGGCCAACAATTGCAACAAGAAGTGAACAAAGCACTTACTGAAATGCGCAAAGATGGCACTCTAACCAAGATCTCTGAGAAATGGTTTGGTGCAGACATCACCCAAAAATAGTGTAAAGGTATAAAATTAACCCACTATTTCTTTAGAGATAGTGGGTTTGTTGTATTTATAAGAGAGAGTTTATGGGCTTCGACTTTAACTACATGCTTGAGCTACTGCCTATCCTGCTCAGGTATCTGGGAACCACCATGGAGATGGCTATTTGGGGCGGAGTGTTTGCTCTGATCCTAGCCGTTGTACTTGCCAACATCCGAGTGTTTAAGGTTCCGGTACTGGATCAGCTTACCCAGCTATATATAAGCTTCTTCCGTGGCACCCCACTCCTAGTCCAGCTGTTTCTTCTCTATTACGGCTTACCGCAGATCTTCCCATTAATGGTGGGTATCGATGCCTTTACCGCAGCGGTTATCGGTCTAACTCTGCACTTTGCTGCTTATATGGCAGAGAGTATCCGTGCCGCCATCATAGGTATCGATCGCAGTCAGATGGAAGCAAGCCTTTCTATCGGCATGACTACACGCCAAGCGATGCAAAGAATCATATTGCCACAGGCTACTCGCGTAGCACTGCCATCTCTGATGAACTATTTCATCGATATGATCAAATCAACTTCACTGGCTTTCACTCTGGGCGTAGCCGAAATCATGGCACGAGCTCAAATGGAAGCATCATCCAGTTTCCGTTTCTTCGAAGCCTTCCTCGCGGTAGCGCTTATCTACTGGGGTGTGGTGGTTATCCTTACGCGCATTCAACTTGTGGCTGAGAATCGTTTGAATAGGGCTTATCAAAGATGATTAAACTGCAGAATATTCATAAGCGCTTTGGCGATTCAGAGATTCTTAAAGGCATAGACATAGAGATCGAAAAAGGCGAAATCATCGTGATTATCGGCTCTAGTGGTACAGGTAAGTCTACCCTACTTCGCTGCGTTAACTTCCTCGAGAGTGCCGAGCAAGGGCACATCACTATTGGTGATGCCTCTGTAGATTGTGCTAAGCACAACAGCAAAGAGGTACTCGAGCTTCGCCGTAAAACAGGCTTTGTATTCCAGAACTACGCACTGTTTGCACATATGACCGCAAGGCAGAACATCGCGGAAGGCTTGATCACTGTACACGGCTGGAAGAAAGACAAAGCTCTGCAACGCGCCCAACAAATTCTGGACGATATCGGCCTTGGCGATAAAGGCGATAGTTATCCAGCAGCACTGTCTGGTGGACAACAACAGCGTGTGGGTATCGGCCGTGCTATGGCGCTAGAACCTGAACTGCTTCTGTTCGATGAGCCTACCTCTGCACTGGATCCTGAATGGGTTGGTGAGGTGCTTAACCTTATGAAAAAACTAGCAAATCAGCATCAAACCATGCTGGTGGTAACCCATGAAATGCAGTTTGCTCGCGAGGTCGCTGACCGAGTGATCTTCATGGCCGAAGGCAACATAGTAGAGCAAGGAAAACCTGAGGATATCTTTGGTAATCCACAGGATCCGCGCTTGAAGAAATTCCTAAATCAGGTTGGGATCTAACAAGATCCTTGAGATTTTATCGGCACAAAGTATAATCCGTCGACCGGAATTTGGGGTGAAGTGTTTAACCTGCTTTATATAGTAGGGAAAAGACCGAGCCTAGGTTAAACCAATCGTTGACTAATTATGAGTCATTGATTAGAATTCCGCCTCTTTGTTGAGAGACGTCGGATTTTCTCTCTTTAAAGGAGAGAGAAATTAAAGCCCACGTCGGGTTTAACTAAACCTAAAAACTACTGATCAGTAAAGGTAAATACCATGAAACGCACTTTTCAACCTTCAGTTCTAAAGCGTAAACGTACTCACGGTTTCCGTGCACGTATGGCTACTAAGAACGGTCGTAAAGTAATTAATGCACGTCGTGCTAAAGGCCGTGCTCGCCTTTCAAAATAATTCGCGATTATTTTGAGTAAGTACGCGTTCAATCGGGAGTTACGTCTGTTAACTCCCGAGCATTATCAAAATGTCTTCGACAAAGCTCACCGAGCTGGTTCCCCTCATTTCACCATCATTGCCCGCAAAAACTCTTTAGACCATCCGCGTCTAGGTTTAGCAGTCCCAAAAAAGCAAATCAAAACGGCTCCAGCCCGTAACCGATTCAAGCGTCTTGCAAGAGAGAGCTTCCGCCTCAACCAACACAAACTTCCTAACAAAGATTTTGTTGTGATTGCAAAGAAAAGCGCCCAAGACTTAAGCAATGATGATATGTTTAAACTCTTCGATAAACTATGGCAAAGACTTTCTCGCCGCTAGCGTGGATAGCTATAGGCTTAGTTTACCTTTATAGAGTTGGCATCAGTCCTCTTATCGGACCACGCTGTCGTTTCACCCCTACCTGCTCCGAATATGCGATCCAAGCGTTAAAAACTCACGGATTTGTAAAAGGTTGTTGGTTATCGGGCAAACGTCTATTAAAATGCCACCCTTTGAATGATGGCGGATACGACCCTGTACCACCTAAACACAACACGACAAACAGAGATAAATAACGATGGGTTCTCAACGTAATATCTTGTTTATCGCTCTAGCTATGGTTTCTTTTCTGCTATTCCAACAATGGCAGTCATACAAGAACCCTCAGGCTCCAGCGACAACGCAAGCACAATCTAACAGTACACTGCCAGCACCTTCGTTTGCTGATGATATGGCCGATCCAGCGCCACAAGCGGGCCACAGTGCAAGCATTGTAAAAGTTAAAACGGACGTTCTCACTCTATCTATCGATGCTTTCGGTGGTGACGTAGTGTCTGCTGAACTGAACCAGTACGCTGATGAATTCGGTTCTGACAAAAACTTCGTTCTTCTTGATAAGAAAGGCAACGAGCAATACATCGCTCAGAGTGGTCTAATCGGCCTCAAGGTATCGACCTTAGCAGCACTTCTCGTCCTCAGTATCAAGTTGCATCTGACTCTTTCCAAATGGCTGAAGGCCAAGACGAACTTCGCGTTCCTATGACTTATAAGGCTAACGGCCTTGAGTACACTAAGACCTTCATCCTTAAGCGTGGTAGCTATGCTATCGACGTAGCTTATGACGTAGTGAACAACTCTGGTGCAAACGCAACAGTTGGTATGTACGCTCACCTTCGTCAAAACCTACAGAAGTCTGGCGGTAGCCTAACCATGCCTACTTACCGTGGTGGTGCTTACTCTACTGAGAACACTCGCTACAAGAAGTACAGCTTCGACGACATGCAAGACCGCAACCTATCTCAGAACCTTCCAAACGGTGAAGGTTGGGCGGCAATGCTTGAGCACTACTTCGTATCTGCGTGGATCCCACGTGATGCAGCTGGCGCTAACGTTTACACCCGTGTTGTTGGCAACCTAGGTGACATCGGTGTTCGTCTTCCTAACAAGACCATCGCTGATGGCCAATCTGCAGAGATCAAATCGACTCTATGGGTAGGTCCTAAGCTACAAAACGAAATGGCTGCAGTAGCACCAAACCTAGACCTAACCGTAGACTACGGCTGGCTATGGTTCATCGCTAAGCCTCTACACTGGCTTCTATCTATGATCCAAGGCGTAGTGGTTAACTGGGGTCTAGCTATCATCGTACTAACCTTCATCGTTCGTGGTGCTATGTACCCACTAACTAAGGCTCAGTACACCTCTATGGCTAAGATGCGTATGCTTCAGCCTAAGCTGCAAGCTATGCGTGAGCGCATCGGTGATGACCGTCAGCGTATGAGCCAAGAGATGATGGAACTGTATAAGAAAGAGAAGGTTAACCCACTGGGTGGCTGTCTTCCTCTTATCCTACAGATGCCTATCTTCATCGCACTTTACTGGGCACTAATGGAATCTGTTGAGCTACGTCACTCGCCGTTCTTCGGTTGGATTACTGACCTTTCAGCTCAAGACCCGTACTACATCCTTCCTCTACTGATGGGTGCAAGTATGTTCCTGATCCAGAAAATGAGCCCAACAACAGTTACCGACCCTATGCAGCAGAAGATCATGACCTTTATGCCGGTTATGTTTACCTTCTTCTTCCTATGGTTCCCATCAGGCCTAGTTCTATACTGGTTGGTATCTAACATCGTGACTCTGATCCAGCAGACGCTTATCTATAAGGCTCTGGAGAAGAAAGGCTTACACTCTAAGTAAGTTTCAATGAGTCCACATATTCTTAAGGCGGCCAATAGGTCGCCTTTTTCTATTCGAGTTAACAACAAAACCAGAGTAGACTTTATCTTATTGTCCCAGCTGAGACCTATATGACTAACGACACTATAGTGGCTCAAGCCACAGCGCCTGGACGCGGAGGCGTCGGCATCATCCGTGTATCTGGCCCTCAAGCGGTTGAAGTAGCCAAACATCTTGTAGGCAAGACCCTAGCTCCTCGTCGCGCGGAATACCTACCTTTCCTAGCCGCCGATGGCGTGCAGATAGACCAAGGCATTGCCCTCTATTTCCCAAACCCAAACTCCTTTACCGGTGAAGATGTTCTTGAACTACAAGGCCATGGCGGTCCTGTTGTTATGGATATGCTTATCAAGCGTATTCTGGAGATACCTAACATCCGCCCTGCTCGTCCTGGTGAGTTCTCTGAGCGTGCCTTCTTGAACGATAAGATGGACCTGACTCAGGCAGAGGCTATAGCCGACCTTATCGAAGCCAGCTCTGAAGAGGCAGCCAAATCGGCTCTTAAATCTCTGCAAGGTGAGTTCTCAAGCAAGATCACCACGCTGGTGGAGTCATTGATCCATCTACGCATCTATGTAGAAGCAGCTATCGACTTCCCAGAGGAAGAGATCGACTTTCTGGCTGACGGCAAGGTCAGCGGTGATCTACAGGCCATCATAGACAACCTAGAGGCTGTGCGTCGCGAGGCCAACCAAGGCGCTATTATGCGTGAGGGTATGAAGGTGGTTATCGCCGGTCGTCCAAACGCAGGTAAATCCAGCCTACTGAACTCTCTTTCTGGTAAAGAGACCGCTATCGTTACCGATATCGCCGGTACCACGCGTGACGTTCTGCGTGAGCATATCCATATCGACGGTATGCCACTGCACATCATAGATACCGCAGGTCTGCGTGAGGCCTCTGATGAGGTAGAGAAGATAGGTATTGAGCGTGCTTGGGAAGAGATAGAGCAAGCGGACCGCGTGCTATTCATGGTCGATGGCACCACCACAGATGCGACCGACCCTCGCGATATCTGGCCAGACTTTATTGATCGCCTACCAAAAGATATCGGTATTACAGTTATTCGTAATAAGGCTGACCAGACTAACGAGAGCCTCGGTATCTGCCACGTGAACGACCCTACCCTTATCCGTCTGAGCGCCAAGACTGGCGAAGGTGTTGAGGCGCTAAGAACGCATCTTAAAGAGTGTATGGGCTATGCCGGTAACCAAGAAGGTGGCTTTATGGCGCGTCGTCGTCATCTAGAGGCACTGAACAAGGCAGCCGAGCACCTTGATATCGGTCAGCAACAGCTTGAAGGCTTTATGGCGGGTGAGATCTTGGCAGAAGAGCTAAGGATCGCACAGCAGTACCTTAACGAGATCACTGGTGAGTTCACCTCAGATGATCTTCTTGGTCGCATCTTCTCATCATTCTGTATCGGTAAATAAGGCAGGCTATGATCCACTTAATCACAGGAAGTACCTTGGGTGGCGCTGAATACGTCGCAGACCACCTCAGCGACTTGCTCGAGAAGCAAGGCAAAGAAACGGAAATCCACAATCAGCCAGACCTAGCTGAGATACCAGCCGAGGGCACTTGGCTGGTAGTCACCTCAACCCATGGTGCGGGTGAGTATCCAGATAATATCCAAAGCTTCATTGGTCAGTTGCAGGATACGCCACCTAACACCCAGGCTCTGAAGTTTGCGGTGATCGCTATTGGTGACTCTAGCTATGACACCTTCTGCGCTGCAGGCAAGCACTGCTATGACCTACTAGAAGACATAGGTGCAACTCCGCTCACAGACTGTTTCACCATAGATGTACTGAACCACCCAGTACCTGAAGAAGCCGCTGAAGAGTGGTTTGAAGACCATACCCACCTGTTCTAATCCCAAATTAAGGTCGCTAGCGCCACTTCTGGTTAGTGACCTCCCTTTCTATTTGTTCATATTTTACGCGATCAAACTCTTTTCTTCTGTGGATAAGTATAGTGATTTTCAGTGATCAACCTATAGTTATTCAATGAACAACTTATAGTGCTCCCTACCCCTGTGCATAAAGTGCCATTTTGATCCCAGTTAATACAGACTTAGATCCAGTTGAGATCACAGTTATTGATCCTTCTAAAGCACTTGATCTTATTGATCATTTCTCACTTATCCACACATGATCGGGTTGCTAATAATAGATCTAATAAAAGATCTATATAAAGATCTTATATATATTTAGGAGCAGGCAAAAAGTGGAAAAGGTTTAAAAGCAATTTTCTAATGATCAGAAAGAGGGTAGAATACGCCTCCTTTTTGCTCACTTGTTTCACGATAGATAATTCGAGGCCAACTCATGCTTTATCACGAAAAATTTGATGTCATCGTCGTTGGCGGTGGCCACGCTGGCACAGAAGCAGCACTTTCTTCAGCCCGAACTGGTCAAAAGACACTATTGTTGACGCACAATATCGACACGCTAGGTCAAATGTCATGCAACCCAGCTATTGGTGGTATTGGTAAAGGCCATCTCGTGAAAGAAGTAGATGCTATGGGTGGTTTAATGGCTCGTGCTATCGATCATTCAGGTATTCAATTTAGAACCCTTAATGCCTCAAAAGGCCCAGCGGTTCGAGCCACACGTGCTCAGGCTGATCGTGCACTTTACAAGGCATACGTAAGATCAGAGCTAGAAAACACCCCAAATCTAACCTTATTTCAACAGTCAGTAGATGACTTGATCGTCGAGCAAGATCAAGTGCGCGGCGTGATCACCCAAATGGGTTTGAAATTCGAAGCACGTGCTGTAGTACTGACTGTAGGCACCTTCCTAGGCGGTAAGATCCACATTGGAATGGAAAGTGCATCGGGTGGTCGTGCAGGTGATCCACCTTCGATCTCTTTGGCGCATCGCCTACGTGAACTGCCGTTCCGAGTTGATCGTCTAAAAACGGGGACACCTCCGCGTATCGATGCTCGTAGCGTCGACTTCTCGCAGCTTGAGGTTCAACATGGTGACAACCCTACGCCAGTATTCTCGTTTATGGGTAAACGTAGCCAGCAACCACGACAGGTGCCGTGTTACATCACCCATACCAATGAACAAACTCATGATGTTATTCGCAATAACCTAGACCGCAGCCCTATGTACGCGGGTGTGATCGAAGGTATTGGTCCTCGCTACTGTCCATCTATCGAAGACAAGGTAATGCGCTTTGCGGATAAGAACAGCCACCAGATCTTTATCGAACCTGAAGGGCTAACCACACACGAACTTTATCCAAACGGCATCTCCACTAGCTTGCCGTTTGATGTACAGGTACAGATTGTTCGTTCGATGAAGGGCTTCGAAAATGCTCATATCGTGCGTCCAGGCTATGCGATCGAATATGATTTCTTCGACCCTCGTGACCTGAAACAAACTTATGAAACTAAGTTTATCCAAGGCCTGTTCCTAGCAGGACAGATCAACGGCACCACAGGTTATGAGGAAGCCGCTGCGCAAGGCTTGATGGCTGGTCTAAACGCAAGCCTGTACTCGCAGGACAAAGAGGCTGGTCACCACGCCGTGATCAAGCATACATGGGTGTACTGATCGACGATCTGTCTACCATGGGTACCAAAGAACCGTACCGTATGTTCACTTCTCGTGCGGAATATCGTCTGCTACTACGTGAAGACAATGCTGATATTCGCCTAACCGAGCATGCTCGTGAATTGGGTCTTATCGACGATGAGCGTTGGGCTCGTTTCAACCAGAAGATGGATAACATGGCCACCGAACGTCAGCGCTTAGCGTCGATCTGGATGAACCCTAAGTCTGAAGGAATTGAAGAGCTTAATCAGCGTCTGAAGACACCTTTGACTCGTGAAGCGAGTGGTGAAGATCTTCTGCGTCGTCCAGAGCTTAGCTATGAACAGCTGACTCAACTTTCAGCCTTCTCTCCAGCACTTGAGGATCCTCAAGCTGCTGAGCAAGTAGAAATCCAAGTGAAATACGAGGGCTATATCCAGCGTCAGCAGGATGAGATCGCAAAATCCATGCGCCACGAGAACACCAAGCTTCCAGCGGATCTTGATTTTTCTCTAGTCTCTGGTTTGTCGAATGAGGTCGTGGCTAAGCTGACTGAGAGCAAACCTGAAACCATAGGTATTGCGTCTCGCATCTCGGGCATTACCCCGGCGGCAATCAGTATCCTATTGGTTTATTTGAAGAAACAAGGCCTTCTCAAGAAAGGCGAGGAAGCAGCATAATGAGTCTACGCCAACAACTTGAGAGTTTGATTGCGCAAACTGACCTACAAGTTACAGACACTCAGGTGGAACAACTGGTAGGCTATGTTGAGATGCTGAACAAGTGGAACAAGGCTTACAACCTAACTTCAGTTCGCAACCCGAGTGATATGTTGGTGAAACATATTATGGATAGCATAGTGGTTTCATCGCATTTAGAGGGCTCGCGCTTTATCGATGTGGGCACTGGCCCTGGCCTCCCAGGTGTTCCACTGGCTATCATGAATCCAGACTGTGAATTTACCTTGCTGGATAGCTAGGTAAGCGTATTCGCTTCATCAAACAGGTGCTGCACGAGCTTAAAATCACTAACGTTGAGCCAGTGCAGAGCCGAGTTGAAGAGTTCCAGCCAGAGCAGGGCTTCGATATGGTATTGAGCCGTGCCTTTGCATCCATGAATGACATGGTAAGCTGGTGTCGACACTACCTAAGCCTGAGCAAGGTGTATTTCTTGCCCTGAAAGGTCAGGTATCTGAACAGGAAGTGGAAGAGCTACCGAGTTGGTGTAGCGTGATCCAAGTCAAAGCTTTGACTGTCCCTGAGTTAGAAGGTGAGCGACATCTTGTAATCTTACAAGACCGAGAGTAGGAAAGAGATTAGACGTGGGAAGAATCATATCAATTGCTAACCAGAAAGGTGGTGTGGGTAAAACAACAACCTGCGTCAACCTAGCTGCGTCGATGGCTGCCACAAAACGAAACGTGCTAGTCATAGATCTCGACCCGCAAGGCAACGCAACCATGGCCAGTGGTGTGGACAAGTATCAGGTGGAAACCACTGCCTATGACCTACTTGTGGAAGAGGCGCCATTCTCAGAAGTGGTGACTCAGTCTCCAACCGGTGGCTATGACCTGATTGCGGCCAATGGCGATGTAACCGCCGCCGAGATCAAGCTGATGGAGGTGTTCGCACGCGAGGTACGTTTGAAAAACGCCTTGGCGAGCGTGAAAGACCAGTACGATTTTATCTTTATCGACTGCCCACCATCACTCAACTTGCTAACCATTAATGCGATGGCGGCATCAGACTCAGTTCTGGTTCCGATGCAGTGTGAATATTTCGCCCTAGAAGGCTTACCGCGCTGATGGACACCATCAGCAAGTTGGCAGCTGTGGTGAACGAGAACCTCAAGATTGAAGGTCTGCTTCGAACCATGTTCGATCCGCGCAACCGCCTGTCTAACGAAGTATCAGAACAACTAAAACAGCACTTTGGTAGCAAGGTCTATCGCACCGTTATTCCGCGTAACGTGCGTTTGGCTGAAGCTCCGAGTCATGGCAAGCCAGCCATGTACTATGACAAACACTCAGCAGGGGCTAAGGCTTATCTGGCGCTTGCGGGAGAGATGCTACGTCGCGAAGAAGTGACTGCGTAAATAATTACAAGTAAGGAAAGTTTCAATGTCAAAGCGTGGTTTAGGTAAAGGACTCGATGCACTGCTATCAACCAGTGCCATAGCGAGAGAAAAACGCGCGCCTGCAGAAGTTGCCACCCCAGCCCAGTCGCAAAACGGCGAGCTGCAGGATATTGCCATTGAGCGCCTCCAACCAGGTGTCTATCAACCGCGTAAGGAGATGGATGCCGATGCACTGAGTGAACTAAGTGCATCTATCGAATCCCAAGGCATTATCCAGCCTATCGTTGTACGTCAACTGCCTTCATCAGACTATGAGATCATAGCCGGTGAGCGACGCTGGCGTGCGGCTAAACAAGCGGGCCTGAAGAAGGTTCCTTGTGTCGTAAAACAAGTTCAAGACAAAGCTGCCATTGCGATGGCGCTTATCGAAAACATTCAGCGTGAAAACCTAAACGCCGTGGAAGAGGCACAAGCTCTCGAGCGTTTGCAGGCTGAATTTGAACTTACCCACCAACAGATTGCCGATGTGATCGGTAAATCTCGTACCGCTGTCAGTAACCTACTGCGTCTTAACCAGCTTCAAAGTGAGGTTAAGAAACTCGTTGAGCAACAGAAACTCGAGATGGGCCATGCCCGCGCCTTGCTTGCACTGCAAGATGAACTGCAAATTGAGGTTGCAAATGAGGTCGCTAAACGCGGTTTGACCGTTCGTCAAACCGAGCAACTGGTAAAAAAGCACTGACACCACCTCAAGAATCTGCACAAAAACAGTCGATCAGGAAGCTGAAATCTGGTCGGAAAAATTGTCACAAAATTTAGGAAACTCCGTTTCATTGATTAGAAACAAGAACGGCTCCGCTAAATTGACAATTAGTGTTGATGAACCTCACAAATTAGAACAGTTGATCGCTAAGTTAGAGCGCATCGTGTGATAATTCGACCTGGCGAAAGATCAGACAAATAGACGTTCATTTGCTTGTCTTTTCGGTGCTTGTTTGCGCATAATGCGTGACGATAAGAAGAAATTTCGAAATCTTAGCTTTCAGCTGGGATTGTTTTTCGAGGTAAAAATACATGGTAACGACGCTAGCTAAACCGGGGCGCGAGCTCGCAGGGCGGATGCTACTGATTGAGTTAAGCGTGGTTATTTTCATGGCTATTGGAATGAGCATTGCGTTCAATCCAAGTTGGGGGATGTCGGCGCTAATTGGTGGTGGCATTTTTGTCATTGCGAATGCAGTGTTCGCGATGTTTGCTTTTCTGTATGCGGGTGCTAGAGCGATTAAATTGGTCGCTTTCTCATTCTATACAGGTGAAGCACTCAAGATTCTCCTGACGATCGTTTTGTTTTCGATAGCCTACGTGTATATGGAGTTGGAACTCGTTCCTCTCAAACTAACCTATTTGCTGGTTCTATTAATAAATATGTTTGGACCAGTGTTTTTAATTAACAAAAGAAAATAGGAAAAGTTATGGCTACGCCTGGTGAAGCGTTGACATCTTCCAGTTACATTGAGCACCACTTACAACACCTATCTCTAGCTAAACTAGGTATTGTAAGCGAGGGCAGTTTCTGGAACGTGCATATCGATAGCCTGTTCTTTTCTGTGTTGACTGGTGTGTTATTCCTTTGGGTATTTCGCTCAGTAGCAAAGAAAGCAACAACTGGTGTACCAAGTAAGTTGCAGTGTTTTGTTGAAATGGTAGTTGAGTTCGTTGGTGAGAACGTTCGCGACACATTCCATGGACGCAATCCATTAATTGCACCGTTGGCATTGACCATTTTCGTATGGATTATCTTAATGAACTTGATGGACCTTGTGCCTATCGACTTCTTACCATATCCAGCCGAACTAATGGGTATTCCTTATCTGAAGGTTGTTCCAACCGCAGACGTGAGTATCACAATGTCTATGGCTCTAGGTGTATTTGCTTTGATGATTTACTACAGCATCAAAGTGAAAGGCATCGGAGGTTTTGCAAAGGAATTAGCACTACATCCGTTTAATCACCCGCTAATGATTCCATTCAACTTGTTGTTGGAAACAGTATCCCTACTGGCGAAACCTATCTCATTGGGTATGCGTCTGTTCGGTAACATGTTTGCTGGTGAGGTTGTATTCATCCTTTGTGCTGCAATGCTACCTTGGTATCTACAATGGGTAGGTTCCCTACCATGGGCTATCTTCCACATTTTGGTTATTTTGATTCAAGCCTTTGTATTTATGATGCTAACGATCGTTTATCTATCAATGGCTCATGAAGACAATCATTAATAATAAAAATTTTTAAACCTAACTCTAAAATAAATATTGGAGAAATCTAAAAATGGAAACTGTTCTAAGTTTTTCTGCTATTGCTGTTGCGATCATCGTAGGTCTATGTGCAGTTGGTACTGCTGTAGGTTTCGCAATCCTAGGTGGTAAGTTCCTAGAAGGCGCTGCTCGTCAACCAGAAATGGCTCCAATGCTTCAAGTTAAGATGTTCATCATCGCTGGTCTACTTGATGCAATCCCAATGATCGGTATCGTTATCGCTCTACTATTCACATTCGCTAACCCATTTGTTGGTCAACTAGGTTAATAAAAGATCCAAGTTATCTGAACTTTGTTGATTAATTAGATAGGAGTAGCTGTTGTGGAAATGAACGCAACTCTGCTAGGTCAAGCAATTAGCTTCACTATGTTTGTGTGGTTCTGCATGAAATATGTATGGCCGCCAGTAATGCAAGCTATTGAAGAACGTCAGAAGAAAATTGCTGACGGTCTTGCTGCCGCTGAACGCGCAGCTAAAGACTTGGACCTAGCACAAGCCAACGCTTCTGACCAAATGAAAGAAGCGAAGCGCACAGCAACTGAGATCATCGAACAGGCTAACAAGCGTAAAGCTCAAATTATTGATGAAGCTCGTGAGGATGCACAGGCAGAACGCCAAAAAATCCTTCACAAGCTGAAGCTGAAGTTGAAGCTGAACGTAGCCGTGCACGCGATGAGCTGCGCAAACAAGTTGCTACTCTGGCTATTGCTGGTGCAGAGAAGATCCTGGAGCGCTCAGTCGATAAAGACGCGCAAAAAGATATTCTTGATAACATTACTGCGAAACTTTAATACAAGGGGCGTCTATGTCTGATTTGGTAACAATCGCACGCCCCTATGCTAAAGCAGCATTCGACTTTGCGGTGGAAAAGAACGCGTTAGACCAATGGGGTCAAATGCTGGCTTTTGCTGCCGAAGTATCAAAGCACGATGAAATCGCTGAAATTCTTGATGGCTCAGTAACAGCCAACAAGCTTTCAGAAATCTTCATTGCGGTTTGTGGCGAACAACTTGATGAGCACGGTCAAAACCTGCTTAAGGTAATGGCAGCGAACGGTCGCTTAAAAGCACTGCCAGCTGTATTTGCTGAGTTCGTGGTTCTTAAACAAGAGCACGATAAGACAATCGATGTGGACGTTACGTCTGCAACTGAGCTGTCAGCTGAGCAACTAAAAGAAATTACCAGCAAGCTTGAGTCGCGTTTCGAACGCAAAGTGAAGCTGAATTGCAGTATAGATGAGACCCTTCTAGCAGGGGTTATTATTCGAGCCGGAGACCTAGTCATCGATAACTCAGCACGCGGTCGTTTGAACCGTCTGAGCGATGCATTGCAGTCTTAATGGGGATTGGAGCATGCAACTTAATTCCACGGAAATTAGCGATCTAATTAAACAGCGTATCGAGTCTTTCGACGTTGTTAATGAAGCTCGCAACGAAGGTACTATCGTATCGGTAAGCGATGGTATTATCCGTATTCACGGTCTTGCAGACGTTATGCAAGGCGAGATGATCGAATTACCGGGTGGCCGTTATGCACTAGCACTTAACCTTGAGCGTGACTCGGTTGGTGCGGTAGTAATGGGCCCTTATGCTGACCTTCAGGAAGGCATGAAAGTAACAGGTACTGGTCGTATCCTTGAGGTACCAGTAGGTCCAGAAATGCTAGGTCGTGTTGTAAACACCTAGGTGAGCCTATTGATGGTAAAGGTCCGATCGATGCGAAACTATCTTCTCCTGTAGAAGTTATCGCACCGGGCGTAATCGACCGTAAGTCGGTAGATCAGCCAGTACAAACAGGTTATAAGTCAGTTGACTCAATGATCCCAATCGGTCGTGGTCAGCGTGAACTTATCATCGGTGACCGTCAGACTGGTAAAACAGCGATGGCGATCGATGCAATCATCAACCAGAAGAACTCTGGTATCTACTCTATCTATGTAGCTATTGGTCAGAAAGCTTCTACTATCGCAAACGTAGTACGTAAGCTTGAAGAGCACGGCGCGCTGGCTAACACCATCGTTGTTGTTGCTTCTGCTTCTGAATCTGCTGCACTGCAATACCTAGCACCATACGCTGGTTGTGCAATGGGTGAGTACTTCCGTGACCGCGGTGAAGATGCGCTTATCGTATACGATGACCTATCTAAGCAAGCGGTAGCGTACCGTCAGATTTCTCTACTACTGAAACGTCCACCGGGTCGTGAAGCATTCCCAGGTGACGTATTCTACCTTCACTCACGTCTACTAGAGCGTGCAGCTCGTGTAAGCGAAGAGTACGTAGAAAACTTCACTAAAGGCGAAGTGAAAGGCAAGACTGGTTCTCTAACCGCTCTACCTATCATCGAAACCCAAGCTGGTGACGTTTCGGCATTCGTACCAACCAACGTAATCTCGATTACTGATGGTCAGATCTTCCTACAGACTGAGCTATTCAACGCAGGTGTTCGTCCAGCGGTTGACCCAGGTATCTCAGTATCTCGTGTAGGTGGTTCTGCTCAGACTAAGATCATCAAGAAACTGTCAGGTGGTATCCGTACCGCACTTGCAGCGTACCGCGAACTAGCGGCGTTTGCTCAGTTCTCTTCTGATCTTGATGAAGCGACTAAGAAGCAGCTAGACCACGGTGCTAAGGTAACCGAACTGATGAAACAGAAGCAGTACGCTCCTATGTCAGTATTCGACCAAGCACTAGTTATCTTCGCTGCGGAGCGCGGTTTCCTAGAAGATCTAGAAATCAACAAACTTCTAGATTTCGAAGCTGCACTTCTGTCGTACGCTCGTGGTCAGTTCGCTGACTTCGCGAACGAGATCGACCAGACGGGTGCCTTCAACGATGAGATTGAAGCAACGCTTAATAAGATCGTAACTGATTTTAAAGCAACCCAAACTTGGTAATAGGTTGGTGGCTCATAGAGTCACCTTCTAACGGAGAGTAACGATGGCCGGCGCAAAAGAGATACGTAATAAAATCGGTAGTGTTAAGAGCACTCAGAAAATTACGAAAGCGATGGAAATGGTAGCCGCTTCAAAAATGCGTCGCTCGCAAGATGCGATGGAAGCGTCTCGTCCATACGCTGAAACAATGCGTAAGGTGATCGGTCACGTGGCTGCGGGCAGTCTAGAGTACAAACATCCGTACCTAGAAGAGCGCGAAGCCAAGCGTGTTGGTTACATCATAGTTTCTACAGACCGTGGTCTTTGTGGTGGCTTGAACATTAACCTGTTCAAAAAAGCTATCAACGATATGAAGACTTGGTCTGAAAGTGGTGCAGAGGTTGAGCTTGCCATTATTGGTACCAAAGCTACTGCATTCTTTAACAACAGCGGCGCGAAAGTAGCGGCTCAAGTATCTGCCTAGGTGATTCACCAACCTTGAAGACTTGATCGGTTCTGTAGGCGTAATGCTGAAGAAATATGATGAAGGTGAGTTGGATCGCCTGTACGTAGTGTTCAACAAATTCGTGAACACTATGGTTCAAGAACCAACGATCGATCAATTACTGCCTTTACCTAAATCAGACAGCGAAGATATGCAGCGCGATCATCAATGGGACTACATTTATGAGCCTGAGCCAAAGCCACTGCTAGACGCACTTCTTGTTCGTTATATCGAATCAAGCGTGTATCAAGGCGTGGTAGAAAACCTTGCTTGTGAGCAAGCGGCTCGAATGATCGCAATGAAAGCAGCAACGGATAACGCAAGTAACCTGATTGATGACCTAGAGCTTGTATATAACAAGGCTCGTCAGGCTGCGATTACCCAAGAGCTATCAGAAATTGTTTCTGGTGCAGCTGCGGTTTAGTTTTAGGCAAAACGAATTAGTTTAGAGGATTAACAATGGCTACAGGTAAGATCGTAGAGATCATCGGTGCGGTAGTCGACGTAGAGTTCCCACAAGGCGAAGTACCACGTGTATACGACGCACTAAACGTTGTTGACGCTCCAGAACGTCTAGTTCTTGAAGTTCAGCAGCAGCTTGGTGGCGGTGTAGTACGTACTATCGTAATGGGTAGCTCGGACGGTTTACGTCGTGGACTAACAGTTGAGAACACTGAAGCACCTATCACGGTTCCAGTAGGTACGAAAACTCTTGGTCGTATCATGAACGTCCTAGGCGACGCGATTGATGAATGTGGTGAGATCGGTGCTGAAGAGCACTACGCGATTCACCGTGAAGCACCAAGCTACGAAGATCAGTCAAACGCGACTGAACTTCTAGAGACTGGTGTTAAAGTTATCGACCTGATTTGCCCATTCGCTAAGGGTGGTAAAATCGGTCTATTTGGTGGTGCAGGTGTAGGTAAGACCGTTAACATGATGGAACTTATCAACAACATCGCACTACAGCACTCTGGCCTATCAGTATTTGCTGGTGTAGGTGAGCGTACTCGTGAAGGTAACGACTTCTACTTTGAGATGCAGGAAGCTGGTGTTGTAAACATCGAGAAGCCTGAAGAATCAAAAGTAGCAATGGTTTACGGTCAGATGAACGAGCCACCAGGTAACCGTCTACGTGTTGCACTGACTGGTCTAACAATGGCAGAGCGTTTCCGTGACGAAGGTCGTGACGTTCTACTGTTCGTTGATAACATCTATCGTTATACCCTTGCAGGTACTGAGGTTTCGGCACTTCTAGGTCGTATGCCATCAGCGGTAGGTTACCAGCCAACTCTAGCAGAAGAGATGGGTGTACTTCAGGAGCGTATCACGTCAACTAAGACTGGTTCTATCACATCTGTTCAGGCGGTATACGTACCTGCGGATGACTTGACTGACCCATCTCCAGCAACGACGTTTGCGCACTTGGATGCAACGGTTGTACTTAACCGTAACATCGCAGCTATGGGTCTATACCCAGCGATCGACCCATTGGATTCGACTTCACGTCAGCTAGATCCATTGGTTGTAGGTCAAGAGCACTATGACATCGCGTCTGGCGTTCAAACGACTCTACAGCGCTATAAAGAGCTGAAAGACATCATCGCTATCCTAGGTATGGACGAGCTTTCTGAAGAAGATAAGCAAGTTGTATCTCGTGCACGTAAGATTGAGAAGTTCCTAACTCAGCCTTACCACGTAGCAGAAGTATTTACTGGCGACCCAGGTGTTTACGTACCTCTTAAAGAGACTCTACGTGGATTCAAAGGTCTACTAGCTGGTGACTACGATGATATCCCAGAGCAAGCGTTTATGTACTGCGGTAGCATTGACCAAGCTCTAGAGAACGCTAAGAAGCTGTAAGTCTAATTAGGAGGCAATATGGCAGTAGTGACCTTTCACCTTGACGTAGTAAGCGCAGAGAAAAGACTTTTCTCTGGTCGCGTAGAGACGTTCCAGGTGACCGGTAGCGAAGGTGAGCTAGGTATTTTCCATGGCCATACCCCGCTGTTGACCGCTATTACTCCTGGTATGGTTCGCATCGTGAAACAACACGGCCACGAAGAGTTCATTTATGTCTCTGGTGGTATGGTAGAAGTTCAGCCTGGTACAGCGACTGTACTGGCTGACACTGCAATCCGTGGTGAAGACATTGATGCGTCTAAAGCAGAAGAAGCCAAGCGCAAAGCTGAGGAGAATATCCATAATCAGCATGGCGACATGGACTTTGCTCAGGCAGCCAGTGAATTGGCTAAAGCGATCGCTCAGATCCGAGTTGCAGAACTTACGAGAAAGCGTCGCTAATAACATTAGCCGTAGCGTATTGAAAAAGGTGACCTTAGGGTCACCTTTTTGTTTTTGAAGCCAACTACTTATCTTCACATTGATAGGTTAAAATGTAGCGATAAGTTACGAACGTCAGTTTTAAGGATTAAGCAATGAACAACTTTAGTGCAGTCATCCTCGCGGCCGGTAAAGGCACGCGTATGTATTCAAAAAAACCAAAAGTACTGCATACGTTGGCAGGTAAGCCTATGGCTAAGCACGTGATCGACACCTGTGTTGGTCTAGGTGCAAACAATATCCACCTTGTATTTGGTCACGGTGCTGACCAGATGAAAGCAACCCTAGGCAATGAGCCGGTAAGCTGGGTTGAACAAAAAGAACAATTAGGCACAGGCCACGCAGTAGACCAAGCTTCATCTCAGTTCGCTGATGATGAGAAGGTATTGGTGCTGTATGGCGATGTTCCTCTAATCACAAGCGAAACCCTAGAAGCACTTCTGGATGCACAGCCTGAAGGCGGTGTAGGCCTGCTGACTGTGGTTCTGGATAACCCAACCGGTTACGGTCGTATCGTGCGTGAGAACGGCTCTGTGGTTGCTATCGTTGAGCAAAAGGATGCTTCTGAAGAGCAGAAAGCTATCCAAGAGATCAATACTGGTGTGCTAGTGGCTGATGGTAAGGACCTTAAGCGTTGGCTATCAAACCTAAGCAACGACAACGCACAGGGTGAGTACTACCTAACTGACATCATCGCAGCGGCTCACGCTGACGGTCAGAAGATTGAAGCCGTACACCCAGCGAACCCAATCGAGGTTGAGGGCGTAAATGACCGTCGTCAACTAGCGAAACTAGAGCGTGCTCATCAGCTAATGCAGGCTGAGAAGCTACTAGAGCAGGGCGTTATGCTTCGCGATCCAAACCGTTTTGATCTTCGCGGAACACTGCAGTGTGGTATGGACGTTGAGATCGACGCTAACGTGATCATTCAAGGTAACGTAACCATCGGTGATAACGTGACTATCGGCGCTGGCTGTGTGCTTATCGACTGTGAGATCGACGACAACACGTTAGTGCGTCCTTACTCCATTATCGAGAGTGCAACCGTTGCTGAAGACTGTACCGTAGGTCCATTCACCCGTCTTCGTCCTGGTGCTGAACTACGTAATGACTCTCACGTGGGTAACTTCGTTGAAGTGAAGAATGCGCGTCTTGGTGAAGGCTCTAAAGCTAACCACCTGACCTATCTAGGTGATGCAGAAATCGGCCAGCGCGTAAACGTAGGCGCGGGTGTAATTACCTGTAACTACGATGGTGCGAACAAGTTTAAGACCATCATCGGTGATGACGTATTCGTTGGTTCTGACAGCCAGCTAATCGCTCCTGTAACCATCGCTGATGGTGTGACCGTTGGTGCTGGCACGACTCTTACTAAAGATGTTGAAGCGAATCAGTTAGTAATTACTCGCGCGAAAGAGCGCCGCATTTCTGACTGGGAGCGTCCGGTTAAGAAGAAGTAGCCCTGAGTTACTAAAGATCCCGGATACTTGCGACGCAAGTTCCGTTGGAATGCCAGCAGTGCTCCGGCATTCCGGGATGATGAAATATAAAAAACCGAAGGTAATGCCTTCGGTTTTGTTTCGTTTTTAGTTAGCAAATTCTCACCAAAGAGCGCCGTCATACCGGAAGCCTCGCAGAGGCTATCCGGTATCTTCCACCATCAGTGATTAGGAATAGCATAACGCTTCTCAAGCCAGCGCACCCCTTGAGACACCGCCAAAATCAGCACCAAATACTCAAGAACTAGGAAGGTATAGATCTCCAAAGGTAAGTACTCATTAACCACCAACTCATTAGCACGCCTAGTCAGATCAGACAAGCCGATCACACTTACCAGTGAAGACATCTTCAGGATATACACGAACTGATTTCCCAGTGGCGGCAAGATCTGACGCAGCGCTTGCGGGAAGACAACCAGTCGCATGGTTTTCCAATAGCTAAGACCTAGGGCATGTGAGGCTTCATGTTGGCCTCGATTAATGGCTTGAATACCACCACGGAATACCTCCGCCATAAAGGCGCTTTCAGCGATAGAAAGGGCAATTACACCCGCCCAGAAATGGTTGAGACTAATATCGAGAAGTGTCGGTAGGCCGTAATAGACCCACAACAATAGTACCAATACAGGTATAGAACGTATCGCCTCTACATAGATTCGGTTGATGGAGCGAACCCAAGGGTTAGATGAAAGTGCAGGTAGGGCGATTATCAGCCAATCAGCATGGCAAATACCATACTTAGCAAGGAGACGCTGATGGTGCTGGAAAAGCCAGCCATAAGGAATTTGAGGTTTATCTGTCCCTGCTCTGTGGACGGGTCTAGAACGTACCAGCCCCACTCATAATCTGAACAACCGGTCAGCAGTAAACAACATACCGCTACCGTCAGAGTATTTAATTTCACAATATGCCCATCCTTAAGCACAAATTTTCATATAGAATAGGTATGGTAACAATACATTGGAATAAACGTTACCGCTTTTAAAAGGATTTATGATGAAGAAGTTTATTTTGGCCTTGGGCCTTTCTCTGCTTTCCCTCTCTCAAGCTATGGCTGAAACCAGCCGACTACAACAGATCTTAAACTCGGGTGTACTCAAGGTAGGCACTACGGGTGACTGGAACCCAATGACGATGAAAGACCCTGCGAGTAATAGCTATCGCGGTTTTGATATCGACGTTACTACTGAGCTTGCAAAAGACCTAGGTGTTAAGGTTGAGTACGTTGCAACCGACTGGAAGACACTGGTAAACGGTATCACTGCAGGTAAGTACGACATCACAGGCTCTGCATCTTTGAACATGTCTCGCGCTAAGGTTGCAGGCTATAGCCAGCCATATTTCTATCTAGCGTTTGTGCCAGTAGTTCCTAAGAAAGATGTAGACAAATACTCGGATTGGGCTGATTTCAACAAGCCTGATATCAAGGTGGCAGCCACTCTAGGTACGGTACAAGAAAAGATGGTGAAGGAGTTCTTCCCAGAGGCTCAGCACATCGTTATCGAAGCGCCGGCTCGTGATTTTCAGGAAATCCTCGCACGTCGTGCCAATGTATCGGTAACCTCAAACGTAGAGGCTGCAACGCTGGTGGAGAAGTTTAAACAGCTAGCGGTTGTGCCGGTAAAAGAGCCACGTAACCCAACCCC
Organism: Vibrio ishigakensis; assembly: GCA_000830475.1. GTDB lineage: Bacteria > Pseudomonadota > Gammaproteobacteria > Enterobacterales > Vibrionaceae > Vibrio > Vibrio ishigakensis_A. The sequence goes on from BBSC01000015.1 coordinate 45,984, forward strand.
TATTTCTATGTTGCTCCCACAAAATGACCAAGTATGGATCAACTATGTTAACCACTGGGTTGAACTTAAGAAGACTCAAGGTTTCTTCGATGAGACTGCCAAGAAATGGGGCCTAACTAGCCTATAGAATTGAAAAAGGAGCGATTCAATCGCTCCTTTTTTATTCTAGACAGAGTAGAAGAAATACAACTGAGATTTCATGCGTATGATAATGCCACGAATCACGTCCAAGAAATTTAGGAAAGAGTTCGGCTTTTCACCACTGACCCAAGCGAGCCCCACTGAGCCGACCGGGATATCATAGCCCTCAGGCTCTTCTATTCTGAGCCTAACAAAGTGGTGTTTGTTCATAACGTTTTGGCCCGTCACCGAGCGCACGCTTTGGTCGACCCCAAACAGGTTACCTTGGGATTCTCCAGTCGCTTCGACGATACCCTCTACTTCTGCTGAGAAGATCTTTCCTGGATATACAGCTGATGCGAATTCTGCAGTCATACCTTTCTTAACGTTTCGTATAGCCTGGTGGTTGACCCTCATCAGCACATACTTTTCGTCTGTGTACATTTGTATCCTAGGAGCCAAAGAGACAAGTTGGCCCTCCCGCAGGATAAAGTTGGTGACAAAGCCATCCGCTGGAGCATGTACTTTGGTTGCATCTAGGTTCCATTGTGCCTGTTTAATATCTCCTTCCGCAGCCAGCAGTTCACTCTGTTTAGACTGATGATTAAGCTCAGCCTGACCAATCTCTAGATACGCTTTTTGCACCTCAACCTCTTGGGTAGCGATATCCGCTTGTATGGTGACTATCTTCTGTTTAGAGAGTTCTACCAAGCTAGTCTGTTTGTCTATATCACTTTGAGATATTGAGTTCTTAACAACACGATTTTGCGTCACAAACCTATGTAGGGTTTTGGTTTCCAGCTCATAGTCCACTTGCGCTGCGGTTAACTCACTGTGTGCAACCTTCATCTTTTTCTCTAGGGACGCATGAGTAGCCTCTGCAATCGCGATCTCGTCATTAGCTTTCTCAACCGCTACTTCTGCGTTTTTCTTTGAGGTCTTAGCTTTGTCTAAAGCGATTTCATACGGAGTCTTTTCAAGCTCATAGATGAGCTGACCCTGAGTGATATCTTGATTAGGTTCGATATAGATATGCTCAACTTTGCCATTGATACCGGCTGAAGCAGGGCGCAGCTGTATATGAGGTGACTGAACTACTGAGCCTCCAGAAATATCCATAGGTGTATAGTTAATCAAACCGACCCAGACAAACATCAGCCATGCTCCACCTCCGAGGTAGGCAAAGCTTTTAGTCGCGGCATTCCAAGGCATGCCCACCAATCGCAGTAGATAAATAAACAATGCCCAGACGGCTAATCCTTCTAACATGACTCCTCCCTAGACTCTGCAGAAGTATCACCCTTCCAGATTTCTCTTAGACGAATCACGCTTTGCTCTAGATCGACAAAGGCAATAATGATCGCGAGTACCCATACCCAATGCCAGATAAAGCCTATCCAGGTCAGTATTGTGATGAGTCCAATCTGATGATGACCACTAGAGTGTGCTTTGTGGATAGGAATCTCGTGTAGTTTCCAGAAGCCATATAGTGCAGCCGAGACAGACCCTATTAGAACTAGAGTAGAAACAACATGTAGCGCCGTATCTACTCCGGTGCCAACAAAAGGAACATTAATTAAGCTCATTGTTTTAATCTTCTATGGATGGGGAGGTCATTGTGGATTTGATTTGCACTAAGTGACCATTTATGACAGTTTTTATCAAAAATAAGCCTTTTTTCGAAGAAAATCTGTCATGAAAGAAAATCGATTTATGCGCTCCCTCAGCGTTCAGTACATGTTGCCTAATCTGAAGATAATGGGGATTAGGGTAGAGGAGCTCGGTGTACCTCTGACGGTATTCGACAATCCGATGACATTGATTCCTGCGAAAGAGATGGATCGCTGGTTTGAACGCTTGATTGAGCAGTCAAAGGATCCAGACGTTGTTTTGGCTGCTTGCTCTGACATTGAGTTATCAAAATGGGGTTGTTGGGTAGGTGGATATTCTCTTGCAATGACTTGGCCTTGATTATTCGAAGGCTGAGTTTTGGTTTGGGGTGTTTGCAATCTGGTGCGTTTTTTTCTGGCAAGAAGACGAGGTCATTCATTAAATGGACCTACACTTCCAAAAATTTCGGCCCTAGCACCATAGTCCATGAAAGCATTCGTATGGCAATCTTGATGCACAAGGTGCTGATCTTTTGTCTGGGTAAGTCCTTTGCTCCGGTCAAGCTTCGCCTTCCTGGCCAGATGGTAAATAGTCAGAAGTACGAGTCTTACTTTGGTTGTGAAATCGAGTGGAATCAGCCCTGCATCGAATTTTGGATCAATGCAAATTACAGATTCACTAGTTATCAGGTGGCAAGTGACTACAAGGCAAAATTGGCCATGAGTACCTTTGATTTGGAAGAGTTACTCAACATGCCGGACCCAGAGGATGAGCTTAAGGTTATCTATGAGGTGATCAACTATGCGAGGCACTTTGGACTCCCTACAGTATCAAAAGTGGCTTATCTGTTAGATATCTCGGAGCAGCAACTCTATCGTGTGTTGCAACACCACTCCTTGAATTTTTCTACGCTGACAGATTATGTGCTGAGTAATCTAGCTGTGGAGTATCTAAAAGAGGGAATGTTAGGTGCTGAGATAGCACCTAGGCTTGGTTATTCCAATGAACAGAGCTTTGAGAGAATGTTCAAGCGCAACCGGGGGATAACTCCCAAGCAGTTTCAAAAACACTATCGTACTGGATAGATAAAACTGCTTGGAGTTGAGATTTTAAATGGCAGGCAGTGGTTGTGGCTTAGATTGGCGAGTTAGCATAAGCCCAATAGCGATACCGCCGATACAAGTGATTATGACCCACCCTGTTGCGACCAGTGCTGACTGAGTAAATATCGCCACCAGCGTGCTAGCCAAACTACTTACACAGATCTGAATACTGTTTTGCAGACCCGCAGCGGTTGCTGGACTGTTCTGTGCGCTAGAGAGGGCGCGGTTTACCACGATAGGATAAAGAGCACCGTTAGCTACTGCTACAAAGCAGAATGGCAGTAGTACAGGCCAGATAGAGATGATTTCGCTTTGGGTTGCGATAAACACCGCGATAACCGCGAGGGTGAATAGGGTTAGAGTCGCACCCAGCACTTTGCCATCACCAAGTTTTTCTACCGCTTTCTTACCAACAAAGCCACCCACCATAAACGCAACAGTCTGAGGGATAAAGCTCATGCCGATGTCTTTAGCTGAGTAACCTAGCTGAGTCATGATCTCTGGCATACCGGTGAGGTAGGCAAAGAAGGCTGCAGAAGTAACTGAATAGATTATGACATTGCCGATAAAGGTGCGGTTCTTAAAAAGACTAGATAGGTCTTTCTTCAAACCTGACTGTACAGCTTTTGGCTTGTCATGAGGTAGTTTCATGGTGATATAAACAAGCCCTGCACCAACAATCGCCAGCACAGCAAAAATACTTTCCCAGCCTAACGTGGTGTTAAGCACTACACCTAGCTGAGGCGCTAGAGCAGGTGAAAGGGCAACCAAAGGCATGATCGAGGCGAATACGCGCTGACGATCGGCAGGGTTGTAACGATTGATCACCATAGCCTGCCAGATCACCGTAGGCGCACATACACCGATCGCCTGAATAAAGCGAAATACCAAAAGCTGAGAGATGGTGAAGCTAAGTGCAATACCTACCGAGGCGATACTGAATACAATCAAACCCAGAGCTAGTGAATTCCTTAACCCGTATTTATCTGAAATAACTCCCCAAGAGAGTTGGCCTACAGCTAGACCTACCAAGAAGATACTTAGAGACAGAGCGATAGGCTCAGGACCGGTGCCGAAGTCTGCCTGCAGGGTTTGGAACGCAGGTAGATACATATCGGTAGCGATAAAGCCAAGCATAGAGAGCAGAGCTAGATAAGCGAGTTGTGATTTAGTGACTGACATAGGGTTATTTAGGTTAATTGAGACAACGAAAGGGATTCTATGTTGGCTTTGTGAACAAATTAAGCGCTAAAATTACCTGTTATCTATCAAAAATTTTGAAAGCTATGCTCTCTGAAAAGAACTTTGAATTACTCGATGTTGTTGCTCGTATGGGCAGTTTTTCCGCTGCGGCTGACTACCTACACAAGGTGCCATCCTCTGTCAGTTATACTGTGCGCCAAATAGAGCAAGATCTAGATGTGGTGCTGTTTCGTCGCTTGCCTAGAAGGGTTGAGCTGACACCGGCAGGTGAGCTGTTCCTAGAGCAGGTGAGAACCATGCTACGACAATTGGCTAAAGCCAAATCCCAGGCTAAACGTGCAGCTCACGGCTGGCAAAACACCCTAAAGCTGACCTTGGATAATGTAGTTAAGCTGGATCAGTTGCAGCACCTCATCAACGACTTCTATGCTGAGTTTGAATTTGCAGAGCTTCAGATCAACATGGAAGTGTTCAATGGCGCGTGGGAGGCTATCTCGCAAAATCGAGCCGATATCGTGCTAGGTGCTACCTCTGCTGTTCCGGTAGGAGGTGATTACAAGCTCAAACCTATGGGGAAACTAAAATGGGTGTTTGTGTGTGCTTATGATCACCCTTTGGCAGAATTAGAAGCCCTCTCCGTTCAAGATATAATGAAATACCCGAGCATAAGTCTCGATGACACATCCAGAGAACTGCCCAAGCGTTATCATCCTGTTATCGGCCATCAACGTAGGCTTTTAGTTCCCAACTGGCACACTGCGGTTCGCTGTGTAAAGCAGGGAATAGGTGTGGGCTTTCTGCCTGATCACATCGCAGCCCAGCAGATACTCACTGGTGAGATGGTTATTAAACAGCTAGATATGGAGGCGCCAGCTAGTGAGTGTTGCATGGTTTGGCGAGAGCAGAATAACAATAAACTGATCGACTGGATGGTAGAGTATCTCGGTGATTCGGAGCGACTTCATCATCAATGGATACAGAAATAATTATGCGAAGCTTTGTAGAGGTAACCAAGCTGTTTACCGGATGGAATAGTTAATAATTAGGGCTAAATACGGGATTTATGCCTAAAAATAAGGATTGTTAATGTTTTGTGAGTATTTTTTATTTAACAATCTACTTACGGCTGTGTATCATTCCGTGCCAATACTCATTCAATAGGGATATTTTTTATGCAGTCATTGGTTGATTTCTTGAATGGAATCATCTGGAGCCCAGCCCTGATTTACTTGTGTTTGGGCGCAGGTCTTTTCTATTCCATCATCACTCGTTTTGTTCAAATTCGTCATTTCTTTGAGATGTGGCGCCTGCTTCTTTCTGGCAAAGGCTCAGAAAAGGGCATCTCTTCTTTCCAAGCCCTAGCGGTTTCTCTCTCTGGTCGTGTAGGTACAGGTAACATCGCTGGTGTTGCTGCCGCTATCGGTTTTGGTGGCCCTGGAGCGGTATTCTGGATGTGGGTTGTAGCTTTCTTTGGCGCGGCAACCGCATATGCAGAATCTACTCTTGCTCAGATCTACAAAGAGGAAGATGAAGGTGAATTCCGCGGTGGTCCTGCTTACTATATCGAGAAAGCTATGGGTCAGAAGTGGTATGCGTGGATCTTGCTATCGCGACCATCTTTGCGTGTGGTGTTCTGCTTCCAGGTGTTCAGTCGAACAGTATCGGTAATGCGGTAGAAGCGGCTTTCGGTAGCGGCGATATGATCAATACCGCTATGGGTAGCTTCAGCGCAGCCAAGGTATTCACTGGTACTCTAGTTTCTGTAGTTCTTGCTTTCATCATCTTCGGTGGCGTTAAGCGTATCGCGAACTTCACCCAGATCGTGGTTCCTTTCATGGCGCTTGCGTATATCGTAACCGCATTCGTGATCATCCTACTGAATATCAGCGAAGTACCTCGTATCTTCTCAATGATCATCGGTGATGCCTTCACTCCTATGGCAGGCTTCGGTGCCGCTATCGGTTGGGGTGTTAAGCGTGGTGTTTATTCTAACGAAGCAGGTCAAGGTACAGGCCCTCACGCAGCAGCGGCGGCAAACGTACAGCACCCAGCTCAGCAAGGTCTAGTGCAGTCGTTCTCTATCTATATCGATACCCTGCTAGTTTGTTCTGCAACAGCGTTTATGATCCTTATCACCGGTATGTATAACGTACATGGTGCAGGTGAGGCGTTCATCATTCAGAACCTTGCTTCGGATATCGGTGCTAACGGTCCTGTGTTCACTCAGATGGCTATCGAGAGTGCACTACCAGGTATCGGCAAACCGTTTATCGCAGTGGCGCTATTCTTCTTCGCCTTTACTACCATCTTGGCTTACTACTACATCGCAGAAACCAATATCGCGTACATCCGTCGCACAGTTAAGGTTCCTGGCCTGATGTTCCTGCTTAAGCTGGTTCTTATCTCAGCGGTATTCTACGGCACCATTAAGACAGCTAACCTAGCTTGGGCTATGGGTGATGTAGGCGTTGGTCTGATGGCATGGCTGAACATCGTTGGTATCCTGATTGTGTTCTTCCTGTCTAAACCAGCAATCAAGGCACTGAAGGACTACGAGCAGCAAAAAGCTCAAGGTGTGAAAGACTATACCTTTAACCCAGTGGCTCTTGGCATCAAGGGTGCTACCTATTGGGAAAACAAGTTCAATAAGAAGTCACAGACTTCAGAGCAAGAGGGTGAACTAGACGCGGTAAAAGCATCTAAGTAACTCTCGAGAGATAAGAAAAAGGTCTAGCAATTGCTAGACCTTTTTTAATGCTTGGCGTTTAGCTCAAGAAGACTGATAGGAGAGGTTATCCGACTCATCGCGATAGCCATAACCTAACTCACCTAGGTGACGTGTGAAGCGCTCTAGGTCTTCCTCAGGAAGCTCAAAGCCACACAATACGCGACCATAATCAGCACCGTGGTTACGGTAGTTAAACAAGCTGATGTTCCAGCGTGTGCCTAGCGTGCTCAAGAACTTCAATAGTGCCCCAGGGTATTCTGGGAACTCAAAGCTATATAGACGCTCTTGCAGTGGCTTGCTTGGCTTACCACCCACCATGTAGCGGATGTGAAGCTTCGCCATCTCATCATCAGACAGGTCTACTACAGGGTAGTCTGCTTGCTGCAGATCTTCGATGATGCTGTTGAGTTCACTTTGGCCCTCTTGCAAGCGCACACCCACAAAGATATTCGCATTAGCATCGTCGTTGTAGCGATAGTTAAACTCAGTAACCGCTCGACCGCCTATGATGTTGCAGAACTCAAAGAAAGCACCCTGACGCTCTGGGATAGTTACCGCAAGTAAGCCCTCACGTTTCTCACCCAGCTCACAGCGCTCAGATACGTAGCGCAAGCCATGGAAGTTAGTGTTTGCACCAGAGAGCACGGTAGCTAGCTTTTTATCGACAAGCTTGTGCTGCTCGGCATACTTCTTAAGGCCAGCTAGAGCTAGCGCACCTGATGGTTCAGCAATTGCTCGAGTATCTTCGAAGATATCCTTGACCGCCGCACAGATCTCGTCGCTAGAAACAGACACATGACCATCGATATATTGATTACACAGACGGAAGGTCTCACTACCAATCTGCTTAACCGCCACACCGTCAGCAAACATGCTGACTTGATCCAGTGTGACTGGTTTACCTGCATCCAGCGCCGCTTTTAGGCAGGCAGAATCTTCAGGCTCAACCGCAATCACTTGGATGTTTGGCATTAGCTGTTTCACCAGAACTGCAACACCGGCCGCTAGACCGCCACCGCCAACTGGGACGAAGATATAATCCAGATGACCATTTTGCTGGATCATCTCCATACCGATCGTACCTTGCCCTGCAATCACCAGTGGGTGATCAAATGGAGGTACAAAGGTATAGCCGTGCTCTTCAGACAGGCGTACCGCTTCGGCTTTGGCTTCATCGAAGTTGCTGCCGTGAAGCACCACATTGCCACCAAAGGCGCGTACAGCGTCAACCTTGATGTCTGGAGTGGTTTTAGGCATCACGATAGTGGTGTTGATACCTAGGCGAGTACCCGAGTAAGCCATGCCCTGAGCATGATTGCCTGCGGAGCTGCGATAACGCCCGCTTGCTTCTGCTCGTCAGTAAGGTTGGCCACCATGTTGTAGGCGCCACGAAGCTTGAAGGAGTGCACCGGTTGGCGATCTTCTCGCTTGATCTGAACTAGGTTTTGTAAGCGCTCACTTAGGCGGGGCATCTCTTGTAACGGGGTGACTGTCGCCACCTCGTAGATTGGAGCTCGCAGTACCTGGCGCAGGTACTCTGCGCCAGTTTTAGGAGGAGTTTGACTCATAGTCTTACCCCTCGAATTTAGATTTGTCTCTCACTGCACCCTTGTCAGCACTGGTAGCCATACTTGCGTATGCTTTCAGAGCAAATGAAACCTCACGTTGACGTGATTCTGGTTTCCAACCTTTCTGGTCTTGCTCAGCACGACGCTCGCCTAGCTCTTGCTCTGACACGTTTAGCTCAATAGTACGGTTTGGAATGTCGATAGCAATCTCATCGCCAGTCTTAACCAGACCAATGATGCCGCCAGCTGCAGCTTCAGGAGAAGCGTGACCGATAGAAAGACCTGCAGTACCACCAGAGAAGCGACCGTCTGTTAGAAGAGCACACTCTTTACCTAGGCCCATAGATTTTAAGTAAGTGGTTGGGTAAAGCATCTCTTGCATACCGGGACCACCTTTTGGACCTTCGTAGCGGATTACTACCACGTGACCAGCTTTAACTTGACCGCCTAGGATACCGTCTACAGCGTCTTCTTGGCTTTCAAATACGATAGCAGTGCCAGTGAAGGTTAGGATGCTCTCGTCCACGCCTGCGGTCTTAACGATACAGCCATCAAGAGCGATGTTGCCTTTAAGAACGGCTAGACCACCGTCTTGGCTATAAGCATTAGCTTTGTCGCGGATACAGCCTGCTTTACGGTCGTCATCTAGGGTGTCCCAGCGACAATCTTGAGAGAAGGCTTTAGTGGTGCGGATACCTGCAGGGCCTGCACGGAAGAAAGATTTAACCTCTTCAGATTCGGTCTGCATGATATCGTAATGAGCCAGTTGTTCTTCTAGGGTGGTACCCAGAACCGTGTTTACTTGGCTGTTGATAAGGCCTGCGCGATTCAGTTCACCTAGGATGCCCATTACACCACCCGCGCGGTGCACGTCTTCCATGTGATACAGCGGAGTCGATGGTGCAACCTTACATAGGTTAGGTACACGACGAGACATAGCATCGATATCAACCATGTCGAAGTCTACTTCACCTTCTTGTGCGGCCGCTAGCAGGTGCAGAACCGTGTTGGTTGAACCACCCATAGCGATGTCTAGCGCCATTGCGTTCTCGAACGCTTGCTTGGTCGCGATGTTACGAGGAAGCACAGACGCATCATCTTGCTCATAGTAACGTTTGGTCAGGTCAACGATGCGTTGACCTGCGCTCAGGAATAGTGCTTCACGGTCAGCGTGGGTAGCCAGCATAGAGCCGTTACCTGGCTGAGAAAGACCTAGTGCTTCGGTTAGGCAGTTCATTGAGTTAGCAGTAAACATACCTGAACAAGAACCACAGGTAGGACACGCGCTGCGCTCGATCTTTTCACTGTCTTCGTCAGATACCGTTGGATCCGCACTCTGCATCATGGCATCTACAAGGTCTAGCTTGATCAGTTGATCAGAAAGCTTGGTTTTACCCGCTTCCATTGGACCACCAGATACAAAGATCACTGGGATGTTTAGGCGCATGGAGGCCATTAGCATTCCCGGGGTGATCTTGTCGCAGTTAGAGATACATACCATAGCATCGGCACAGTGCGCGTTTACCATGTACTCTACAGAGTCTGCGATAAGCTCACGCGATGGTAGTGAGTACAGCATGCCGCCGTGACCCATAGCGATACCGTCATCGATAGCGATAGTGTTGAATTCTTTTGCGATACCGCCCGCTTCTTCGATTTCACGAGCAACCAGTTGACCCATGTCTTTTAGGTGAACGTGGCCAGGTACGAATTGAGTGAATGAGTTAACGACAGCGATAATAGGTTTACCGAAATCTTCATCTTTTACGCCGGTTGCACGCCATAGGGCACGCGCACCAGCCATGTTACGACCATGTGTTGTGGTTGCACTGCGATAGATTGGCATAATAGTTCCTTATTTCTCTGCGTCAGCTGGGTATACGTAGTCTAGCCAGCCCCATTTGTCTTCTGTGGTGCCGTTGAATAGGCCAAAGTAGGTTGATTGTAGGTCTTCGGTGATAGGGCCGCGTTTGCCTGCTCCTACAACGATTTGGTCAACCGTACGTACAGGAACGATCTCTGCTGCCGTACCTGTCATAAAGATTTCGTCTGCTAGGTATAGTGCTTCACGAGCGATGTTTGCTTCACGAACCTCATAGCCCTTATCACGAGCTAGGATCATGATAGAGTCGCGAGTGATACCAGGCAGGATAGCGCTGGTCGCTGGTGGAGTAGTGATTACACCATCTTTGATAACAAAGATGTTCTCACCAGCACCCTCTGATAGGTAGCCATCAACGCTCAGTGCGATACCTTCGTCGTAGCCGTGACGACGAGCTTCACCACCAACGAGTAGAGAAGATAGGTAGTTACCACCAGCTTTAGCTGCTGTAGGGATAGTGTTTGGTGCTGCGCGGTTCCAGCTAGAGATCATTGCATCAACGCCTTGCTCTAGTGCGTCTTCACCTAGGTAAGAACCCCAAGGGAAGGCTGCGATGATTAGGTCCATCTCTGTGTCTACTGGAGGACATACACCAAGGCCAACATTGCCTACAAAACCAAGCGGACGGATGTAAGCGCTGTCTAGCTTGTTTTGACGTAGTGTTTCGCGCGTTGCTTCCATGATCTCTTCTACTGAGTAAGGGATAGGGAAGCGGTAGATCTTCGCTGAGTCTTTTAGACGTTTAGCGTGCTCAAGGTGGCGGAATACAATTGGTCCTTTCGGCGTGTTGTAGCAACGCACGCCCTCAAATACTGAAGTGCCGTAGTGCATTGCATGAGTTAGTACGTGAACGTTGCTTCTGCCCACGGAACCATTTCGCCGTTAAACCAAATATAATCTGCTGTTTTCTTCGCCATTTACTGCCTTCCTTACGCGCTTACTTTGTGTTGTAAATTGTTGTTTGGGAGTTCATCGTTGTTAATCTTAATAACGTCTACGCTAATTACATCCCACAGTTTTTCAATCTGATTAGTCAAAAAAGTGATTGGACGGTCGCTATCAACAATGATCTCCACACTTGCAATCTTGCTGTGGTGGTTTTGAGTGCCTGCTACCTGTCTGACGGTAAAGCCACGGTGGCGAACCACTCTTAGCACTCGCTCCAACAATACAGGTTTATCGTCTGCTTTAATATCAAGTAAATATCTTTCCATGAGTGCCTCTATTAGGTGTTCTCTAACATGTCTTCGTTGGACGCGCCTGGTGGAACCAGAGGCCATACGTTTTCTTCTTCGTCGATAAGGACGTGCAGAAGATAAGAGGTCTCACATTCAAGCATCTCTTTAAGTGCAGGTTCTACCTCAGCCTTAGTGGTGATGGTTTTACCTGGGATATCAAACGACTTAGCTAGCATTACGAAATCTGGGTTGTCATCTAGGATGGTCTCACTATGACGGCCATCGAAGAACAGTGACTGCCACTGACGAACCATGCCAAGACGTTGGTTGTTAAGAAGCACTATCTTCACTGGGATCTGACGACGCTTCAGCGTGCCCAGCTCCTGTACATTCATCATGAATGAGCCGTCACCCGTGATAAGGATAGACTGATCATCAGGACGAGCTACAGAAGCACCCATGGCCGCTGGCAGGCCAAAGCCCATGGTGCCTAGGCCAGATGAGGTGATGAAGTTCTGTGGCTCACGTGGCTGAATATGCTGTGCTGCCCACATCTGATGCTGACCTACGTCGGTCGAAACCATAGAGGTATCTGGCATCATGTCTGAAAGCTGCTTAAGCAGAAGCGGAGCATAGATAGGTTCACCTGGGTGGTCATAGCGCCACTTAAAGCCATTGCGTAGGCTTTCACAGTGGTGAACCCAAGGGGTGATGTCGTTCTCTAGATGAATCTGCGGCAGGATTTCGTTGATGTCGCCACGCAAGGTTGCGTGTGCATGTCTTAGTTTATTGAACTCTGCCTTGTCGATATCTAGGTGGATAACCTTGGCGTTTGGCGCGAAGCTATCTAGCTTGCCAGTCACGCGGTCATCGAAGCGCGCACCTACAACGATAAGAAGGTCAGACTCTTGTACGATTAGGTTAGCTGCCTTAGTGCCGTGCATGCCAAGCATACCCAGGTAGCATGGGTTATGACGCTCGATGGTACCCAGGCCTTTTAGGGTACTTACCGATGGCATTGGGTTGTCGCTTAAGAACTGGCGAACTGTGTCTGTTGCTTTAGCCAACTGAACTCCACCACCTACATAGAGTACCGGACGACGACTTCACGCAGTAGAGCCTGTGCTAGGCGATATTCCTCAGGTTGAGGTACAGGCATCATAGGTGCCTCAAACTCAGGAAGAACTGCAGTAGGCGCCTCAGCTAGCTGAACATCTTTAGCGATATCTACAATAACTGGACCTGGACGACCAGATTGAGCTACCTCGAATGCCTCGGCTAGTTGGTGCAAGTTCATCAATGTCAGTAACCAAGTAGCTATGCTTGGTACAAGATAGGGACATACCGATCACATCCATTTCTTGGAAAGCATCGGTACCGATAAGAGGGCTGGCTACCTGACCTGTGATGGCTACTACTGGAACTGAGTCCAAGAAGGCATCGGCAAGTCCTGTGACAAGGTTTGTCGCACCTGGGCCGGATGTTGCCATGCATACTGCAACCTCTTGGGTTGCACGAGCCATACCTATGGCTGCGATGGCTGCACCTTGTTCGTGACGGCAAAGAATATGCTCTACGCCACCATCATAAAGTGCATCGTAGATTGGCATGATTGCACCACCAGGGTATCCAAAAACGGATTTGATACCTTGTTGGCGAAGTGCCTCTACGACTAACTGAGCACCATTCATTGGTAACCCCCTTGTTGTGTCGCGTTTTTTTGTTGTGTTGTGAATTCAGCTTTAACGCACATCTTGTGCTCCATATTTCCTGCAACTGGCCTTACTCAGACCTTAAAACTAAAAAAAGCCCCCGAACTTTTCAGTGCGAGGCTTAGAATTCTTGCTGTGTTATTTTGCGCCTACTCGCCCTCGCGCGGAATGAATAATCACCACGACAATCAGGTTCAGCAGTAGGTTAAGAGATTTCAACATATTTACTTCAGTGAATAAAACTAGAAAAATTCCGCAATAATTTTGCACAGTGTTTATACCGTTAGTGGTAACACAGAAGTTCGCGATGTGACAAGCAAAAACTCATTCTTTTTTCATTTTGCCCCCAAATAGGTACGAGCTAAACCATTACTATTCGGATTAAATTGGGGCCTGTATGGGGTTAGCCATTATCTACAGTCGCGCGAGCGTAGGAATCGACGCACCTCAGGTGACAGTTGAGGTTCACATAGGTCCAGGCATGCCGGGCTTTCATCTGGTTGGGCTGGCTGAGACCAGTGTGAAGGAATCAAAAGACAGGGTACGAAGCGCAATACTGAATTCTAAGTTTCTGTTTCCGAGCCGCAAGATAACTGTCAATCTAGCCCCAGCAGACCTGCCTAAAGATGGTGGCCGATTCGACCTTCCAATCGCCATAGGGATACTCATTGCCAGTGAACAACTCCCCACAGATAGAATTAATGACACTGAAATGTTGGGAGAGTTAGCCCTATCTGGAGAGCTTAGAGCAGTTAATGGTGTGATAGCGGCCGCTATGGCGAGTAATAAGCATCAACGAGCCTTATTTCCCCAGAGGCAATGCCAATGAGGTTGCTCTGGTAGATAAAGAGCGCAACCTGTCGGCTAACTCCTTGATTCAAGTAGCGGCTTTTTTAGCAGGCCAACTAACCCTAGAGCTAAAGAATGATAAAGAGGAGGCCAGTCCTTTATCGCTAGAAAGAGACCTTCAGGACATCATAGGTCAGCATCAGGGAAAGAGGCTTTAGAGATAGCCGCAGCTGGTGGTCACAATATCTTGTTCTTAGGTCCTCCAGGTACAGGCAAGACAATGCTAGCTACTCGCCTAGTGGATCTCCTGCCAGAAATGCAGACCGAGGAAGCCCTGCAGGTTGCCGCCTTATCTTCGTTAGTTGGCAAGGTTTCTATTGGCAGCAGTTGGCGACAGAGACCTTTTAGATCACCACATCACTCAAGCTCCATGGTCGCTTTAGTGGGCGGTGGATCCACCCCAAAGCCAGGTGAGATCTCTTTGGCTCACAACGGAGTTCTGTTTCTAGACGAGCTGCCCGAATTTGAACGCAGAGTATTAGACGCCTTGCGAGAGCCTTTGGAGGCTGGCGAGATTGTCATATCTAGAGCAGCGGGAAAAAGCACCTTTCCAGCCAACTTTCAGCTAGTAGCGGCACTGAATCCAAGCCCTAGTGGTCACTATAGAGAGGGGCAGGTCAGGGTAAACCCGCAGGCGATACTGAGATACCTTAGCAAGGTATCAGGCCCTTTCTTGGATAGATTCGATATGTCTTTGGAGATCCCGCTGCTTCCAAGGGGGGCATTGCACAATGGTAGTCGTGGGGAGTCTACTCAGGAGGTAAAGAGCCGAGTTTTAAAGGCTCGTGACTTAATGCTTATTCGTTCAAACAAGCCAAACGCTCAATTGCAGAGCCGCGAGATACAAGAGGTGTGCTTACTAGAGAGTGGTGATGAGGGCTTTCTTGAGAACGCGATCTTGAGCCTTGGCTTATCCATTCGAGCCTATCATAGAATTTTGCGTGTCTCGCGCACCATAGCCGACCTAGAGGGTTGCGAGTCCATCCAAAGACATCATTTGGCAGAGGCGCTGGGGTACCGCTCGATGGATAAGCTACTGATTGAATTGAATCAGCAGATTTCTTGTTAGCCAGAATAGGGCTGCAGTATTATCGAAGTTACAAAAGTGTAAACGGCATCACCCCTTCAATGTAAACCCAGAGCACAGTTTGAGTATACTGATATCAAATACACCTCAGACCATTTAAGAGTGTATTCAACTTGTTAGACTTACTTGTATAATTAGCCGTCAAAAAATTTAGGTGTCCGTTTTTCCGTTTGAATTTATGTTTGGTTACATTTTTTTAATTATTACTGCCTCCTTGGTTATCTTGAACACAGCTGTTGCTTCTCTTGCGATCTGCATACTCGCTTTGGTGCGTATGTTGGTGCCGATTGACGCGGTGAGAAGACTATCCTCGACCCTTGCCAATAGAGTGATGTGGATTTGGGCCACTATCAAGCTTTGATCCTTGCGCTTTTTAACCGTGATGTTGAGTGGCAGATTGAGGGTGGTGAAGGCCTTAAGATGGATGGTTGGTATTTGATGCTGAGTAACCATCGAAGTTGGACGGATATCGTGGTGCTGTGTTGCGTGTTTAAAGATCGTATTCCTATGCCTAAATTCTTTCTTAAGCAGCAGCTGCTTTACGTACCTTTTTTGGGTATGGCTTGCTGGGGGCTAGATATGCCTTTATGCGTCGTTACTCTCGCGAGTATCTGATCCATCATCCAGAGAAACGTGGTAAAGACCTAGAAACCACTCGCCGCTCATGTGAGAAATTCCGCCATATGCCAACTACGGTAGTCAACTATGTGGAAGGGACTCGCTATCGTGCTAATAAATCTAAATCAGGCTCCTATAAGCATCTGCTACAACCAAAGTCCGGTGGTATCGCTTATACTAGCGGCTATGGGTGAGCAGTTCAGCAATATCATAGATGTGACTCTGGCGTACCCAGATAACGTAGAGAATCCGTTTAAGGACATGTTGATGGGCCGTATGAAGCGCATAGTGGTGCAGATTAAGGTTCTACCTGTGGATGAGCAGGTGCGAGGCGATTACTTCAATGACAAGCGCTACAAGCGCCAATTCCAGCAGTGGCTCGGTGACCTGTGGTCAGATAAAGATAAAGAGCTGGACAAGATTTATTAGCATTAAAAAGGGGAGCACTTGGCTCCCCTTGTTTTTTCTTATTTCTGCGTTAGCAGGTAGTTCACTAGGTTAATCAGGTCTTGGGTAGACTTGATAGAGCCAGTTTGAACTAGGTATTTACCGTTCACGACAATGCTTGGTACGCCACGTAGGCCAGCGTCTTTGAATTGCTTGTCGAAGCGACGCTGCATAGAGTCAACCGCGAAGCCTTTGTAAGCCGCGTCGAATTTCTTCGCATCGATACCCTCGTCTAGGAAGATTTGGCGCAGTTCGTCTTCGTTCTTAGGTGCCGCATTTAGCTGGTGGATACGACGAAACATTACAGGAACCATCTGATCTTCAGCCTTAAGCACTACCATAGTCGCGTATGCCTTGCTCATAGGCACACCCATGTTGCCACCCATGAAAGATACGTGAGTCTTCTGGAATTTAGCGTTTTCTGGAAGCGACTTCTTCAATGTATCCATGATTGGCTCAAACTGGTTACAGTGAGGGCAGTAGAACGAGAAGAATTCATTTACTGTTGGGCTAGAGGTCGCAGGAAGATCAAGAACCGTATAGTTCTCACCTTCTTTAAATTGTGCTGCGTGAGCTGTTAGCGCGATGAACATAGTTCCATCAAGGCAATCAGCTTTTTCATTGAGATACTCCTTCAAAGGTTTTCATTTTGGCTTCCAAATAAGGCTGCCCAGTATTACCACATAGGTGTTAATGATAGTGGTGGCTCTTCAAGGCAGAGAGCTGCTCCTTAAATGCCAGAACTTGGCCTTCCCAGTATTTTGCATCATTGAACCATGGAAATGCCACTGGGAATGCAGGGTCATGCCATCTTTTTGCAAGCCATGACATGTAGTGCACTAAGCGTAGACCGCGTAAAGGCTCGATCAGTTTCAATTGAGCGTTATTAAAATCGCAAAATTCTTGATATCCCTCTAATAGGATATCGAGCTGGATAAGCTGCTCTTGGCGGTCACCGTTAAGCATCATCCAAAGATCCTGCACCGCTGGACCGTTTCTAGAGTCATCTAAGTCGACAAAGGTGGGTCCATCGCGCCACAGGATATTCCCTGGGTGGCAGTCACCATGAAGGCGAATGTTCTGATAGTTGTTGTCCCACTTCTGTTCGATACTCTTGATCAGCAGGTCTAGATCGTTGAAGAAGACGTTTTCTAGGTGTGGCGGAATAAAGGTGCTGTTTTGCAGTAGCTCTCTTGGTTGATACAGATACTCGTCTAAACCAATACTTGGCCTGTGTTGATACGGTGCTAGGTCTTGGCTCACCTTATGAATGCGACCAAGGAAGCGTCCCACCATCTCTAGTTGGTCATAGTTATCAACCTCAAACTGGCGACCTCCGACACTCTTGTATACAGCAAATAGATAGCCTTGATAGAAATGCAGGGATTGCTCTCCCAAGATTTCCGGAATGGCTATTGGGATCTCTTGTTCTTCTAAGCTGAACATAAAGTCATGCTCTTCATCTATCTGAGCTTCACTCCATCTCTGAGGTCGGTAGAACTTAACCACGTAGCGCTGTTTTTCTTCATCAACAAATTGATAAACACGATTTTCGTAGCTGTTGAGAGCGAGAAAGCCTGATTCAGCTCGAATGCCGACGCTTTCTAGGGCGTACCACATGAAATCAGGGGTGAGGGAGTCAAAGTTAAAAGAGGTGCTCATGGCCTTGGGATCTTATCCAGTGATAGAAGCTACAGTATCTTGTTATACGCAGTGAAAACAAGTCCGGGCTCTGATGAGCCCGGTTTTTACTTGATACTTGAGTTGGCTACAGCTGCTTGATAAAACGGCTTTCGGTGTTGATGGTAAAGCCTTGCTGGTCATCCAGTTTGAACTCGATACGAGTCACCGCTGAATCTAATTCACTCGGATCAGCTCCAAGGGTAATAGGCAGGCTAAACACCTCACCAGGGGATACTTGCACGGTTTGACGTCCGTACCATTTCACATCGCTCAATCCCTCAACCGATAGCTGATATTGCTGTGGTTGTTGGGTTTTGTTGATGATCTTAAGGGTGTAGGTATTCTCGATAAAACCATCGGTGTTGGTGCGATAGAGTTGGTTTCTATCGCGAAGCACGCTTAGGCCTGCTGGCTCTACACTTGCTACTTGAGCGAAGAAACCGCCAATCATTATCAGCATGATAAGGCCATAGCCTATCAGCTTAGGACGCATCACCTTGGTATTCGTGCCCTCTAGCTTGTGCTCTGTGGTGTAGCTGATCAGCCCTTTCTTATAGTTCATGCGCTCCATTGTGGTATCACAGGCGTCGATACAAGCACCACAGTTGATGCATTCGTATTGCAGGCCATTACGGATGTCGATACCTGTAGGGCACACCTGAACGCAAAGGTCACAATCGATACAATCACCAAGTCCAAGGTCTGCTGGATTGGCTTTACGAGAGCGAGGTCCGCGAGATTCACCGCGCTTGGCGTCATAGCCCACGATAAAGGTATCTTTATCGAACATGGCCGATTGGAAACGAGCGTATGGGCACATATGGATACAGACAATAGATCGCATCCAGCCTGCGTTGGCATAGGTACAAGCTGCAAAGAACAGCACCCAAAAATAAGGCCAGAAGCTGGCGTTTAGGGTAAAGAAGTCCACCCAAAGCTCTGTAGACGGAATAAAGTAACCGACAAAGGTGAGACCCGTGACTATGGCGATACCTATCCATGCTAGGTGCTTCAACAGCTTTCGCATCATCAGGTTAGAAGTCAGCTTTTGTGAGTCTTGTTTACGTCTTTTATTGGCTGACCCTTCCAGCTTTTCCTCGAACCAGATGTACATAAAGGTCCATACGGTTTGCGGGCAGAGATAGCCACACCATACCCGACCTAAGAAGGTGGTAATAAAGAACAGACCAAACGCGGCTATCATAAATAGCAGAGCCAGCAGGGTAAGGTCTTGTGGGTAAAGAGTGGTACCGAAGAAATTAAATTGCTGCTGACCGATATCGAGCAGGATCGCCTGGCGTTCACCATAAGGTATCCATGGCGTAAGCGCGAATAGCGCTAGGAGGAACCACGCACCATAGCGACGCAGCTTTTGATACACGCCTTTGCTTTCGCGCACATAGATTCGATTACTCGGATTAAACCTATCGTCACGCTGTGAAGGAGAAGATTTTGCCTTTGGGGTGACGTCTTTGACGTCGATACGGTCCTTGTTCATGCTTAGTCCTACAGCAGAATTTCGACGCAGTATAACTAAGTATAAACAGAGAAGTTGTTAAATCAGTTGCAGATTAAAGCAAAAGGGACTCAAAACTGAGTCCCTCTTAAAATTACTTGATAATGCCGCGAGCACGCAGGAGTGCGGTCTTGAAGTCATCTTCTTTATCTTTCGCCAGCCCTGGAATCTCTTCCTCTTTGCTGCTGTTACGCATCTTCAGGTGATAAATTAGAACATCATCGGTTAGGTCTTCTAATTTGCCTTCGTAGCCTGCTTCCTGTGAAAGCTTAAGAATAAACTCGATCAGGTTTAGGTCTGGATCCTTTTGCCACTCTGGGTGTAGTAGCTCGATCAGTTCGTTAACGCGATGACACTTCATTGTTCTCTCCAAAATCCTATATGTGGTGCTTGCAAGGTAAAGTATCAAAATTCGCTCGCCATGGAAGCAGTCAAAGGTAAAAAAGACAATAAAAAAGCGCAGGGGATAAACCCTACGCTTTTTAGAAACAGCGAGTAAGACTTTTATGCCCTACAACTCAATTAATCTTGAGTTGTTTTTGGAGCCGCTGATTTATTTGTTTTAGGCGCATTCGCATACCCAGGTCTGCGATGAGCCACTCGTCCCGAAGGCGAGCGAACCTGACGGTTGTTGGAAACATACTTCACCAATAAGTCAGGCACATCCTTTGCCGTTTGAACAGAATTGTTAAATTCGAGGCAGATATTAAATCAATATCAATTTAAAGGTAGCACTATTTTTGACCAGCAATCAAAAAACATTCATTTCAGCTATGAAACAAGTTGATCTAAGTGGCTGTTTGTTCGAGTAAGGGTTGGATTTTGATGGGTTATCAACCAATATAATCTATACCCAAAAACGCAGGGGGTGGGGTATGTCTTTGTTTAAGAAAACATTAGCCAGTTTAGGGATTGGTTCTGCCAAAGTAGATTCTGTGCTGCAGCAAGAGGTTCTGATACCGGGTGACAAGGTTCGTATCGTCATCCATGTGTATGGTGGTTCTAGCGCGCAGAAGATAGACCATATCGACCTCAAGCTCTGCTGCCGCTATATAGCCGAGAAAGACCGCCACCCAAACGATGACAGGAGGGTGCAAGAAAAAGCCGCGTTCCCGTCAACTATGTTTTAGATAAATGGCAATTGCCTTATTCCTTCACGATTGAGTCTGGGGAAGAGCGCACCTTTGAGGTTGAGCTAGACGTGCCGCTAAATACACCAATTACCCTCGGTGACTCCAAAGTATGGCTTGAAACCTCTTTGGATATCGATATGGCCATCGACCTTCAGACAAAGATATGCTTACCGTTCGCCCCGATCCTGTCCTAGATAAAATCTTCTTTGAATTAGAAGAGCTTGGTTTGCGCATCCGTCAGGTTGAGTGTGAGGAGGCGAAGGGCTTTGCGTTGCCATTCGTACAGGAGTTTGAGTTCGTGCCTACTACAGGCCCGTTTCATGGCTGTTGGCGAGAGCTAGAAATCATTGCTTACCGTGACGAGAATGAGCTCAAGTTGTGGTTTGAGGTGGATAGACAGAAAAAGGGCTTGGGTGGTTTGCTCTCAAGCCTATTGGGTACGCCCGACCTTGAAACCCACTTAACCTTGTCTAATCAACTCACCGCTGAGCAATCTGCCCAGCAGGTGGTCGAATTCTTACTCGAGCTATTCGATAACCGAGAAGACTAACGCTTCCAGAAGGCAGGCAGGAATAGAACCAGTATGGTGAGTATCTCTAGTCTGCCTAATAACATACCAAAACTCAGCATCCATTTCGCCGCATCCGGTAGCGGAGCAAAGTTGCCGGTTGGGCCAATGATGCTACCCATTCCCGGTCCCACGTTAGCCACTGCGGTAATTGCACCGGATAGACTAGTCACCGCATCTAGATCCAACGCACTCAGCCCGGCTGCAATGATCAATATGGTGGCAAAGAAGGTCAGACTGAAGGCCACTACCGAGCGAATGATCTCATCGTTTACCGTGCGCTTGTTGTAGCGCTGAACGAACACCCCTGATGGGTGGATAAGCTTCATCATCTGTATCTTCAAAAGGGTGTTGGCTATTTGGAAGCGAAATACCTTGATGCCTCCTGCAGTAGAGCCGGAACATGCGCCCATCATTAAAAGAAAAGCAAATAGAACCGTGGTTAATGTACCCCAAGCGGTGAAGTCTTCTAGACCAAAGCCAGTGGTGGTAAGTACTGAGACCACATTGAACATTGATACACGTAGCGCATCCATCACATGGTAGTGGTCATGCAGAACTAGCCAAGCGGCAATGGCAAGGCTTGCCACCATAAACAGCTTAAAGAACCCCAGTACTTGAGCGTCTTTAGCAAGAGCCGCAACGGATTTCTTCTTCACTACCGCCACAAACAGCAAGAAAGGCAAGCCACCCAAGAACATAAACAGGGTAGACAGCCACTGTGCTGAGTGCGAGAAGTGGTTCATCGAACCATCTGAGGTGCTATAGCCGCCGGTAGAGATAGTAGTGAAAGCGTGGTTAATAGCCTCGAAAAGATTCATGCCCGCAAACATATAGGCGATGATGCAAGCCAGTGTCAGGCTGGCATAAACCACCACTATGCTCTTGGCGACGTTCTTAACCCTAGGGTCACTCTTATCCGACCAATCTGAAGATTCGGTTTGGAACAGTCGCATACCACCTACATTGAGCATTGGCAGGATAGCTACGCCCATCACGATAAAGCCGATGCCACCGAGCCATTGAAGCAATGAGCGCCATAGCAAGATGCTGTGGGACATATCATCCAGACCACTTAGCACGGTTGAGCCTGTGGTAGTGATGCCAGACATGGTCTCAAAGAAGGCATCGGTAAAGCTGATGTGATTGATAAAGACAAACGGCAGCGCCGCAAATACGGTGCACACCACCCATACTAGGTTGTTACTAAGAACACATCACGAACATTAAGCCTAAAGTGGGTCGAGCGGCCAAAGGATAAACAGATAAACGAGGCTAGATGGGTTATGGCGACTGCTTTAGCGAATTCAACGAAGCCACTGCCAGGGTTGAATAGGGCTAAAATGGTTGGCGGGTACATAAATAGGGCTAGCTTTGAGAGCACTAGCCCGAGTACAAACAGTATGGGTCTGATGTTAACCATGTCGAACCTTAGAGGTAGAACGGACTTGGTTGGAACAGCGCCTCAACGTTAGTGACGTATTTCTTGTCTACCAAGAACATCACGATATGGTCATCCTGTTCGATAACGGTGCGGTCATGGGCAATCAATACCTCTTCACCACGAACGATAGCACCTATGGTTGTGCCTGGTGGAAGCTTTAGGTCTTCAACGGCACGGCCGACAACCTTAGAAGTATTTTGATCACCACGAGCCACAACCTCGATAGCCTCAGCAGCGCCACGTCGTAGGGATGATACGTTAACGATATCACCACGGCGAACATGGGTCAGAAGCTCAGAGATGGTGGCCTGTTGTGGCGAGATAGCCACATCGATATCGCCACCCTGAACTAGGTCCACATAGGCACCACGCTGGATAAGTACCATAACCTTGCGCGCATTCAAGCTCTTAGCCAGCATGGCTGACATGATGTTGGTTTCATCTTCGTTGGTTAGAGCGATATAGGCATCCATCTCTTCGATGTTCTCTTCATAGAGAAGCTCTCTATCCGCCGCATCACCACACAGCACCATAGTGTTTTCCAGCTCTTCAGATAGGAAGGTGGCACGCTCTAGGTCTTTCTCGATAAGCTTAACCGCGTAGTTGCGCTCAAGGCGCTTAGCTAGGCTAGCACCTATGTTACCGCCGCCCACGATCATGATCTTACGGTACTGCTTCTCAAGGCGCTGCAGCTCACTCATTACCGAGCGAATGTCGTTACTTGCCGCCACGAAGAACACCTCATCATCGGCTTCGATAATGGTGGTGCCTTGCGGACGAATAGCTCGGCCTTGACGGAAGATTGCCGCCACGCGGGTATCGATATGGGGCATATGCTCACGAAGCGCTGAGATAGCATTACCTACCAGTGGGCCGCCGTAATATGCCTTAACCGCTACCAGGCTGACCTTTTCCTGAGCGAAGCTCACCACTTGCAGTGCACCAGGATACTGGATCAAGCGCTCGATATAGCCAGTAACTAGTTCCTCAGGAGCAATCAGGTGGTCTACTGGGATAGCACCTGATTTAAACAGGGTCTCTTTTTCAGCCAGATATTCGCGAGAACGGATACGAGCAATACGGTTTGGAGTATTGAATAGAGTGAAAGCGATCTGGCAGGCGATCATATTGGTTTCATCGGCATTGGTTACCGCCACCAACATGTCCGCATCTTGGGCACCGGCCTCTTTGAGTGTGTCTGGGTGACTCGCTTCACCGTTAACTACACGAAGGTCGTATTTGTTCTGAAGCTCACTCAAACGACGGCTATTGGTATCGACTATGGTGATATCGTTGTTTTCACCTACTAGGTTTTCCGCTAGGGTGCCGCCTACCTGACCTGCGCCTAAGATTATGATTTTCATAGCTTAGTTCTCTATTACTGCTCGACTTAACTTACTTTAGTTGCCTTTTCTAAAACCGCATAGAAGAAGCCATCCATATTGTGCTCACCCGGCAAAATTTGTCGGCCAGGGTTCTCAGGATCGCTGTCTACAAGCTTGGCATCACCTGTGCGCGCCAAGAATGCCTTTATTTGGTCTCTGTTTTCAATCGGTGCGATGGAACAGGTTGCGTAAACTAAGGTTCCACCCGGCTTCAATTGCTGCCACATAGCATCAATGATTTCGCTCTGAAGTTCCGCCAGCGCTGGTAGGTCATCAGCACGACGTAGCCACTTGATGTCAGGATGACGGCGGATTACGCCGGTTGCCGAACATGGTGCGTCTAGCAGGATGCGGTCGAACTTTTCACCCTTCCACCACTGTTCTGGGTGACGAGCATCGCCATGGATAACCTCAGCCTTAAGGTTCAAACGCTCAAGGTTCTGATACACACGCTCTAGACGCTGCTGATCAGCATCGATAGCCACAACATGGCCACCTTGGGTGTTTTCTAGGATATGTGCCGTTTTACCGCCCGGTGCACAGCAGCAATCTAGGATCAACTCGCCATCTTTTGGCTGTAGATACTCAAATGACAGCTGTGCTGCTGCGTCTTGTACTGAAACCCAGCCTTTATCAAAGCCAGGTAGCTTGTTTACATCACAAGGACGTTCGAGTTTAAGGGCGTGCTGTGCCTGAGGGTGTGCAACCGCTTCGATGCCATTTTCTTCAAGAAGGGTAAGGTACTCTTGTGTGGTTTTGTGCTTGTTGTTCACACGTAGCCACATAGGAGCCTTGGTATTGTTCTCTTCAACAATCTCTTGCCAGTTTTCTGGGTATGCCTCTTTAAGAAGCTTTAATAGCCAGCCAGGGTGACCGTATTTACCCGCATCTGTGCTGGTGGCTTTCTTATCTAGTGCTTCTTGCTGGCGTTGATAGTTACGCAAGATGGCGTTGATAAGACCTTTTAGTTTGATACCGCGTAGTGATTTAGCCGCTTCAACCGTCTCTGCAACGGCAGCATGGTCGGCGGTGCGCATAAAGCTAAGTTGATAGATGCCCACTAGAATCAGGTGATGAAAAACACGCTGTTTGCCTTTTAGGGGCTTGTCCATGAGCTGATTAACGATGGATTCAAGGCGTGGAAGGTAGCGCAATACACCGTAGCAGATCTCCTGCAACAGGGCATGGTCCTTTGGATTTAGCTTAGCTTGCGCTTGAGGTAGGGCGCTGGAAAGCGAGTGCCCTTTGTCCACAACTTGGAAGAGTACAGTAGCGGCAGCTGCACGAACGTTCATAGGTAATTCCCTAAAAGAGTAAGGCTTGAGAAACTCAAGCCTTAGTGTAGTTAACTTATTGATTTTCTGTTAGTTGAGAGCCGGGTTTGAACCAGTCTGCTCTGGAGTTGAGCACATCAGATACGGCCATGGCTTTCTTGCCAGGAACTTGGATCTGCTCAAGCACCAAGGCTTGGTTTCCGGTCGCAACCTTGATGCCAGACTTATCGGCACTGATGATGGTGCCTGGTGCTAGGTCTTTATCGCTTGATTCAACACGAGACTTCCACACCTTGATGCTCTTATCTTCGATAGCGAAGTGGCTGATCGGCCATGGATTGAAAGAGCGAATCTCACGCTCAAGGGCTACGGCGTCCTTATTCCAGTCGATACGTGCTTCGTCTTTACTTAGCTTCTTAGCGTAGTTTGCTAGTGCATCGTCTTGCTTCTCAGCTTTTGCACTACCGTTAGCTATCTGCTCTAGACAATCGATCAGAGCCACAGGACCAAGCTTAGCAAGCTTGTGATACAGGTCTGCACTGGTATCGGTATCTTGGATATCCAGAGTAGCAATATGCAGCATATCACCGGTATCTAGCCCTACATCCATCTGCATGATGGTAACGCCAGTCTGCTCGTCACCCGCCCAGATAGAGCGTTGGATTGGAGCTGCACCACGCCAGCGAGGCAGGATAGAGCCGTGCACATTGATACAACCAAGACGTGGCGTATCTAGCACAGCTTTGGGTAGCAGTAGACCATAAGCTACTACAACCATGATGTCTGCGTTCAGGTCAGCAAGTTCCTGTTTAGCTTCTTCTGATTTGAAGTTCTCTGGCTGATAAACCGGTACATTGTGCTCAAGAGCCAAGGTCTTAACCGGGCTAGCGGTTAGCTTTTTACCGCGGCCAGCAGGACGGTCTGGTTGAGAGTACACCGCGATAACTTCATGCTCTGAAGATAACAACGCCGCCAGATGGTCGGCGGCGAAGTCAGGAGTACCTGCAAAAATGACTTTCAGTTTTTCGCTCAAGGTAGGGCTCCTAGACTATTGGTTCTTTTTCGTTGAAGCGTTTGATCTTCTCTAGCTTCTCTTTGATGCGACGACGCTTAAGAGGAGACAGGTAATCAACAAACAGTTTACCTTCTAGGTGATCCAGTTCGTGCTGAACACAGATAGCCAGTAGGTCGTCAGCATCGAAGGTGAACTCGTTACCTTCACGGTCTAGGGCTTTAACCGTTACCTCGTGGGCACGTGGCACAAGTGCGCGAGCACCAGGTACAGATAGACAGCCCTCTTCAATGCCGTCTTCACCGCGCTTATCAGTGATTTCAGGGTTGATCAGAACCATAGCCTCATCGCGGGTCTCAGATATATCGATAACCACGATACGCTGATGCACGTCTACTTGAGTTGAAGCTAAGCCAATGCCTTCTTCTGCGTACATGGTTTCGATCATATCGTCGATATGTTGTTGCAGTTCAGGAGTAAACTCTTCTACTGGCTTAGCCACAGTACGAAGACGGTCATCTGGAAAAGTTAAAACTTGTAATACGGACATAGTTTCTCAAATACATTGAAGTGTGCCGAAAGTTCATCGGCGGATTGTGACAATTTTAGTCATTTTGGTCTTCAAATAACAGCACCAATATTGATAGGCGTCTGTGAGATGAATGAAGAGCAAAAATCCCTTGGTTAACCCTGCATACGACCCCTGGATTATCTGGGGTTAAAACTCAGCGAATCATCGACCAGATATCACCAAAAGAGTTGTTATCTTGCTCTTATAAGGAGCTACTCAGTATTGGTTTTAAGTCATTTCAAGCCAAGCACATAAGAGACAAAGGTGGCCGAGAGGTAGAGACATGCCTCAGTTGGCTCAAGGTGATCAGCGCCATCTATTCACACTAGAAGATGATAACTATCCCTCGCAGTTATCTCATATTGCCACCCCACCAATTGCACTGTTTGTAGAGGGGGATAAAAAAGCGCTAAATCTTCCGCAGATTGCTATGGTCGGTAGCCGTTCAGCCACAAGAGAGGGGCTTGATATAGCCAGTGAGTTTTCCCGACGTTTTGTAGAGCTGGGACTGGTCGTTACCAGCGGTTTAGCCACGGGTATCGATGGTCGCTCACATAAGGGCTGTTTAGATGCGGATGGGACGACTATTGCTGTGCTTGGAAATGGATTTGATCATTGTTACCCAAAAGCTCATCGTGGTTTGATGCAAAGAGTTCGAGAAAGGGGCGCTTTGGTGAGTGAGTTTCCTCCCTACGTGCCGCCAAAGGCGCAAAACTTCCCGCGTCGCAATCGCATCATAAGTGGCTTGAGTCTCGGGGTTGTGGTGGTCGAAGCAGGCCTTAGGAGTGGTACCCTGATTACCGCTCGATTCTCGCTTGAACAGGGCAGGGAAGTGTTCGCAGTCCCGGGTTCTATTCATAATCCCGCAACTAAAGGGTGTCACCATCTGATACGTGAAGGTGCAATATTAGTCACTAGCGCTGATGAGGTTGTAGATGAAATTTCTGATGAAAAACTCAGGTCAAAACTAGAAGAAACATCAGTATCTGAGGAAAAACAACCGCTTAAAATAGAGGCATCACTGGAGGCATCTGAACGAGCTGTCTACGAGCTTTTAGGAGCACAACCAGAGTCGGTTGATTTTTTGTCGGAAAGGACCCATTTATCCGTAAATAAGGTTATGATGCACCTATTAGAGTTGGAGCTTAAGGGATTAGTTGCTTCAGCAGGTGGTGGTTTTATTAGATTGAGGGGGAGCTAACTATGATGGATATTCTTATGTATCTGTTCGAAACATATGTTCATAGTGACAGCGATTTAAACGTCGATCAGGACGAGCTTGAGCAAGAACTCCTTCGAGCAGGTTTCCGCCAGCAAGAGATCTACAAGGCACTGAACTGGCTTGAAGACCTTGCCGCACTGCAAAATGAAGAAAACAGCCAACAGATCGCGCTGAGCTCAGCCACATCTATGCGTATCTACTCAGAAAAAGAGCAACAGCGCCTAGATACCCGCTGCCGTGGTTTTCTACTTTTCCTAGAGCAGATCAGCGTGCTAACCGCTGAGTCACGTGAGATGGTGATCGACCGTGTAATGGGATTAGAAACAATGGACCTTCAGCTAGATGACCTTAAATGGATCATTCTGATGGTGCTGTTTAATGTGCCTGGCAATGAAAGCGCATATACCACGATGGAAGAGTTGCTCTACTCTACAGACCATGGTGTGCTCCATTAAGCTATGAGTGGTCAAATCGACAATCAGTTATTCTCGTCCCACGGTAGTACGCTAGAACAGCACTGTCCTCAATGTGGTGGTGAACTCCAAATGCGTCATGGCAAACATGGCGCATTTTTAGGTTGCACTAACTACCCCGACTGCGACTATATCAAACCCTTACATCAGCCATCGGGGCAGATAATTAAGGCCTTGGGTGTGCCGTGCCCTGAATGTGGTAATGAGCTGGTATTGCGCCAAGGTCGTTATGGTATGTTTATCGGCTGTGAGTCTTATCCTGAATGTCACTACATAGCGCATATGGATGAAGAGCAACCTCAGAAGCAGATTGCTTGCCCTGCTTGCAGTAAGGGTAACCTTGTAGAGAGGAAGTCTCGCTATGGCAAGGTGTTTCATGCCTGCGATAGCTATCCTAAATGCGATTTTGCATTGAACACTGAGCCTGTTGAGGGGGAATGTCAGGAGTGTGGCTTTAAGCTACTCACTAACAAGAAACATGGCTTGGTCTGTGCAGACCGAAAATGCCAAGCAGTTCAGAAATAGAAAAGGCAGCCTAGGCTGCCTTTTTAGTCTCTATCGATGCTAGTTATTTAGTTAAAGCCGGGTAGGCTTTTGGATCTAGTAGCTTAGCAATCGCTTCAAGTTGAGCGGTTAGGTCTGCTTCGTCTTGTCCACATACGTTGATGTGGCCCATTTTACGACCAGGGCGCTTTTCTTTGCCGTACCAATGCACGTGTGCTTGATTCATCTCTAGAACCGCTTCTGGCAATGTATCTTCACCTAGGATGTTGATCATGCTAGTTGGGCGTAGAAGTTCAGTGCTACCTAAAGGTAGACCGCATACAGCGCGCATATGGTTCTCAAATTGGCAGGTCTCAGCGCCTTGTTGAGTCCAGTGACCAGAGTTATGAACGCGAGGTGCAATCTCGTTCACCATTAGCTTGCCTTGCACATCGAAGAACTCTAGAGCTAGAACCCCAACATAATCTAGACACTCAGCTACGGCGGTAAACATCTGCTTCGCCTGAGCTTGCAGTGTTTCGTCAGCAATTGCCGTTGAAAGACTTAGCACACCATCGGTGTGTACGTTCTCTGCTAGTGGATAAACCGCTATCTCGCCTTTGGTATTACGAGCACCAACCAGAGAGACTTCACGATCAAAAGAGACAAACTCCTCGGCGATGATAGCCTGTGCTTCAGAGGCGTTGATGCACTCCTCCATCTCAGCCCAAACTTGCTCTGCTTGCTCAGTAGACTTTAAGCGCCATTGACCTTTACCATCATAGCCACCTAGCGTGCTCTTAAGCACCATAGGTAGGCCAACGTAGTCGATAGCTGAGTTAAAGTCTTCGCGAGTGCGAATCAGTGCGTATTTAGCATTGGCAACTTCTGCTTTATCAAGAAGCGCTTTCTCAATGCGACGGTCACCACCAGTTTTGATAGCTTCTGCACTAGGGAATAGCTTTCCACTTGCCTGACATGCATCAAGTACTGGGTGTGGCACGTGTTCAAACTCGGCTGTAATTACGTCAGCCTGCTCGATAGCCACATCCAGACCTTGTCCAAGCTTAGTCTGAGTGATCGGCTCAACAATCGCTTCGCTGTTAACATCAAAGGCTAGTGTTTTGATGTTAAGAGGAGCAGAGGCTAGAGCCATCATGCGAGCCAGTTGGCCCGCACCTAGAACCAGAACCTGCATCGTATTAGTCCTCAGCTGGGTTTGGGTTTGCTAGAACGGTGTCGGTCTGTTCCTTGCGGAAGGCTTCAACCTTTTCCATCACCTCAGGAACATGAGTACCGATGATTTGAGCGGCCAGGATACCTGCGTTCGCAGCGCCGGCTTCACCGATAGCTAGCGTACCTACCGCGATGCCTTTAGGCATTTGCACGATAGACAGTAGTGAGTCCATGCCTTTAAGTGCACGAGACTGAACTGGAACACCTAGTACAGGTAGGCTGGTAAATGCTGCGCACATACCTGGAAGGTGAGCTGCACCGCCAGCACCAGCGATGATCACCTTGATACCACGATCTTTGGCACTGTTAGAATAATCCGCGAGTAGTTGAGGTGTGCGGTGAGCTGAAACTACCTTGGTTTCGTAGCTAACACCGAACTGTTCAAGCATTTCTGCAGCGAGTTTCATCGTTGGCCAATCTGACTTAGAACCCATGATAATACCGACTTGCATGTAAGACTCCTGATTTGACTGTTTGAGCGTGGAATATCAATTTTGCGCGCATTATACGGCTATTTTTTGTCTAGGAAAACGTTTGCGTCAGCTATTTAGTCGAATTAAAAGGAAATGATTAGAAGTTACGAAAAGAATTTGTAAACTATTTGCAACAGAAGTCTGCTTTGGGACCAAGGAAACAATGATTTTAATGGATGGTGCAGTAGAGGCACTACAACAAGGACGAGTGATCGCCTATCCAACAGAGGCGGTATTCGGCGTGGGCTGCGACCCTGACAATCAACAAGCGCTTGAGGTTCTAATTGAGCTTAAGCAAAGAGATGCAGCCAAAGGGCTTATTTTGATTGCGGCAAGCTTCGAACAGCTTCTTCCCTATATAGACGCTACTCAGTTGACTCAAGAGCAGCTAGATACAGTATTTCAAAGTTGGCCAGGTCCTGTGACTTGGGTGATGCCTATCAGCAAAAAGACCCATGAATTGGTGCACGGCCAATTCGATACAGTCGCGGTACGTGTTACTGACCACCCAACGGTGCAGAAGCTGTGCTTAGAATTCGGCAAACCTATTACTTCGACTAGCGCTAACCTCTCCGGTCTCCCGCCATGCACAACCACAGAGCAAGTTATCGAGCAGCTTGGTGATGAGAAGGTATTTGTAGTGAATGGTGTGGTAGGTGATAGACAAAACCCGTCAGAAATTCGTGATGCGAGAACGCTTAAAGTATTAAGGCAGGGATAAGGATGCAGTCAGTAGATAAGCAAGCAGTTAAAGAATTCCTACTCGGTCTTCAAGATAGTATCTGTGTTGAACTGGAACAGGCTGATGGCAAAGCCAAGTTTGTAGAAGATGCTTGGAAGCGAGAGCAAGGTGGTGGTGGTCGAACCCGCGTAATGAAGGGGGGTGACATCTTTGAACAAGGTGGGGTTAACTTCTCTCACGTTTATGGCGACAAGATGCCTGCCTCAGCTACTGCTCATCGTCCAGAATTAGCAGGACGTAAGTTTGAAGCTATGGGCGTCTCTTTAGTTATCCATCCCAATAATCCATATATTCCAACCTCTCACGCGAATGTGCGCTTCTTTATTGCAGAGAAAGAGGGAAGTGACCCTATTTGGTGGTTCGGTGGTGGCTTTGACTTAACACCCTTCTATCCTTTTGAGGAAGATTGTCAGCATTGGCATCAAACAGCTAAGGCTATTTGTGCGCCTTTCGGTGATGAGGTCTATGCCGAGCACAAGAAATGGTGCGACGACTATTTCTTCCTACCACATCGCCAAGAGACCCGAGGGGTAGGTGGCTTGTTCTTTGATGACCTAAACCAATGGGGCTTCGACAAGTGCTTTGCTTACATGAAGGCCGTAGGTGAGGGTTACACGCAGGCATATCTTCCGATTGTTGAAAAACGTAAAGACAGCGAGTACACCGATCAGCAGAGACAATTCCAGCTGTATCGTCGAGGTCGCTATGTCGAGTTCAATCTAGTGTATGACAGAGGGACCTTGTTCGGACTGCAAAGTGGTGGTCGTACTGAGTCTATCCTGATGTCTATGCCACCTTTGGTTCGCTGGGAGTACAACCATCAGGTGGAGCTGGGTTCACACGAAGATAAGCTATATAAAGAGTTTTTAAGACCGCGAGAGTGGTAAGGCTTTGATAACGCCTCTTCCGGTGTTAGGTTGAGGAAAAGGAATATTTTAGTAGTAGGTAGTTGAATGAACGCTAGTATCGACCAGTACGCCGTATTTGGTAATCCTATCCAGCAGAGCAAATCACCATTTATCCATACTCTGTTTGCTAGGCAAACCAATCAGAACTTGCAATACACGGCTAAAGAGCCCGAGCAGGATGAGTTTAAGCAGGCTGCTGAGCTGTTCTTTTCTGAGGGTGGTAAGGGTTGCAATGTTACTGCCCCTTTTAAGCATGATGCCTATGAGTTTGCGGACCGATTGACTGAGCGAGCAAAACTGGCTGGTGCGGTGAATACCCTTAAAAAGTTAGATGATGGCGAGATCATCGGTGACAACACAGATGGTGAGGGCCTAGTCCAAGACCTACTGCAATACAATGTTATGCTTGAAGGAGCGCGCATCCTTATTCTGGGGGCCGGTGGTGCAGTGCGAGGTGTACTTAAGCCACTGTTAGATCAGAACCCGCAGCAGGTGGTGATTGCTAATCGTACCTTCTCTAAAGCTCAAGCATTGGCAGAGCAGTTCCAAGACTACGGTAATATCTCAGCGCAGCCTCTGGAAGAGGTGGAGCAAAGCTTTGATGTGGTTATCAACTCTACCTCTGCTGGACTCACTGGAGGCTTGCCTCAGGTTTCTGCAACTATCTTTTCCTCTACTACTATTAGCTACGACATGATCTATGGTGCAGGTAAAACGCTATTTAATAGCTGGGCACTAGAGCAGGGCGTAGTTAAGGCCTATGACGGACTGGGTATGCTAGTGGGGCAGGCAGCGGAGAGCTTTATGTTGTGGCGCGGCATTAGACCGGGAGCCAAACAAGTCCTTCGCGAGCTTAGAAAGAATCTAGAGGGAATGTAATGAACCAATCTATCATCTTCACTGATCAAGCTGTCTGGTCTGATACTGATAAGGTGGTTGTCTTCACTGCACAGCAACAGGGCAACTAATCGAGTGTCGAGTAGCGGTGAGTTATCTAGAGCAACTTTCTCAGCTCAAGATTGAACAAGAAAAAGCGGCGCTCAAGGTGTTTTCTGAGTTCCGCTTCGATCTAGAGGACTTAGCTGAGGAGCTAATAGAGGCGGAAGAGTTTAACGCCTCAGGTCAGATAGAGATCAGTTAAGGTCTTTTACCTCATTTATGTAGTCATTCTTGTTGTTTACATAGTTATCAGCAGATTTCTTCAAAAAAGCACGTTCCGCTTCTTTTAGTGGACGTGCTTTTTACAGGGTTGCCGAGGTAAAGGTAGCCACTCTCTAGCACCTTACCTGGTGGTACCAGACTACCGGCACCTATAAAAACGTCATCTTCTACTATTGCACCATCTAATATAGTGGTGCTCATGCCGATAAGAACGCGGTTCTTAATAGTGCAGCCATGTAGCATTACCTTATGACCTACAGTCACTTCATCGCCAATAATAAGAGGGTAGCCTTCGGGGTTAGCCGCATTTTTGTGAGTAACGTGCAGTACCGAGCCATCTTGGACGTTACTACGTTCACCAATAATAATGTGGTTAACGTCACCACGTGCAGCTACCTGTGGCCAGATGCTGGAATCCTTACCAATTGTAATGTCTCCAACCACCACAGCTGAATCGTCAATATAGACATTCTCTGCAATTGTAGGGGCAATACCTTTATAGCTACGTAAAGAACTCATAGTTTATCTACCTTTTTTGGGGCTAAAATGCTCAATAATTCCGCAAAAATGGCCGTTTCGAGCAAAAAACAGACATACGATAAGAAAGTTTAAAAATACTAGCAAAAAACGCTTGCCAGTGTGACGGAAGTCTCTATAATGCCGCCTCACTGACACGGCAGAGCGCACAACGCTTCAGCGGTGGTCAGAGGCCAAAAGCCTTGAATCATTTGAGTTTCACTTCTCTTTGAAAAGAAATT
>BBSC01000014.1:0-93200 GCA_000830475.1 Vibrio ishigakensis
GGACGAGACAGTCTTATTAAATCTCGAACAGCTGATAATCCTTCAATTCAGGAATGCTTTGAACCACTCCCTTTTCCTGCTCAGCCAGAGACTTCATTGAATCGCAGTACTCCTCGGCTTGCTTCTGGATCTGTTTAGAGTTCTCTTTTAGCTTGCTCTCAACAGAAGCCTTAAGCTTTGCCATTTCCTCTTGAAGGGCAGTGAAGTTGATACCGTCTTCCGACTTCATCTTCTCCTGCAGAACACTAAATGCGCTGGCAAAGAACTCGCGATTAAACACCTCTCGCGCGGAATCGAAGTCTTGTTTCCAGTTTTGAAAGACATCCTCGAATGCATCTGGCTTTAATACCATTTCACCGTTTTGATAGTAGCGAGCCTCAAGCTGATTATAAAAATCGATCACAGCTTGGCGCACGTTCTCAAAGGCATCGGTATTATCAAAAGAGGCCGACAGCTCATCGATGATCTCATTGGCTACATCTAAACCTGATTGCGCGATATCTCGAGCCTGAGGGACATATTCATTTAAACGCTGACGATAATCCTCAAGCATCTTTTCTTGCTCTGGACTTAGAGCAACAGATTTGCCTTGAATAGTCAGTCCCTTACCCTCTTCGAGCTCAGCGCTGTTGCCTTGTCTGTCTATGATGGTGACGTTCTTTCCATCTAGGTGAAGCTCTTGGTTGATATCGATTGGGCAGGTTTGGGCAGGCATCTCTTCAGCCTGTACTGTCCCTGCCATAAAGCCGAGACTCATCAATCCTGTCATTGCTAAGGTGCGTGATGCATTGCGCCACATAGTCTATTTCCTTTAATCCGCTCTTTAGGAAGAAGCTGTATTATCCAGCAAGCTCAACTGCTTGGCTACCGCCTCTGACTGCAACATAACATTCAGCCCCAAAAGACGTATCTCTCGACCTTGTTGCCGTGTAAGCACCTGTTCAAGCAGCGAATGAAACGCCACTTGCTCAAGCTGTTTGGAGCCACACTCTATGGTGGTGGTCTGAAAATCATCAAACTTTACCTTGATGCCTTGCTTGGTGATCTCTCGCCCTGTCTTTGCTAGCCTCTGCTGCAGTTCAGGATAGAGCTTATCTTGGATCACCTGCCAGCACTCATCGAAACTTGAGATATTCTTGCTAAAGGTGCGCTCTACTCCAACCGACTTACGCTCGCGCTCCACCTGCACTGAGCGCCTATCAATCCCATGACAGCGCTTCCACAAGGATGCACCCAAGCGACCGTATTTGATCAATAGCTCTCGATAGTCGCTGCGACGAACGTCCTCTCCCACATACAGGCCACCGCGATTGAGTTTTTGCACCGCAACCTTACCAACACCTGGTATCTTCTGCAGTGGCATCTCATCGATAAAAGACTGCACCTGGCTCGGCGGAATGACATATTGGCCATTGGGCTTATTAAGATCGGAAGCTACCTTGGCCAGAAACTTGATTGGGCCACACCGGCGGAAGCGGTTAGGCCAGTTTCATCGAGAATATCCTTGCGGATAGCCTCAGCAATTAACGTGGCTGAGCCTTTGTAATGGGTGCATTCGGTCACATCCAGATAGGCCTCATCCAACGAGAGAGGTTCGATGATCTTAGTATAGCGAGCAAAGATAGCGCGGATCTGCGCAGAGACATCTTTATAGACCTGCATACGTCCAGGCACTACCAGTAGTTGTGGACAGAGTTTTTTCGCCTGCGCGGTGGGCATTGCAGAGCGAATACCAAATTTACGCGCCTCGTAGTTACAGGTGCTGAGCACTCCCCTCTGCGCTTCATTACCACCTACGGCTAATGGACGGCCACGATACTGAGGAAAATCACGCATCTCGACCGCTGCATAAAAGCAGTCCATATCAATATGGATAATCTTGCGGTCAAAGTTAGGCTTTATATACTGTTCGAACATACAGTTATATTAACTCATTTCCTTACGTCAGACTCATAAATTTTTGATCTGATAGACACTAAGATCCGATAACTAGTGCTAATATTCGTCGATTTTCCTACAAAAAGGGAGAAAGAAAATCATGACTACCATTTTGCAGGGTATGCAGATGCTATTCGTTGCCTTCGGCGCGCTGGTTCTGGTCCCTCTTCTTACTGGTCTCGACCCCAATGTTGCCTTATTCGGCGCAGGTATCGGTACCCTACTTTTTCAATTTATTACCAAACGCTCTGTTCCAATCTTCCTCGCTTCTTCTTTCGCGTTTATAGCTCCTATCCTTTATGGCGTTCAAACCTGGGGTGTAGCCGCTACCATGGGCGGTTTAATGGCTGCGGGTGTGGTGTACGTCCTTCTAGGTGGCCTTATCCATCTTCGCGGCGTACAGATCATTCATAAACTGCTTCCACCTGTGGTTGTAGGCCCTGTGATCATGGTGATCGGCCTTGGTCTTGCACCTGTTGCAGTAAATATGGCTCTAGGTAAGACAGGTGATGGTGCGGTTCAGCTTGTGGACGGCAGCATCGCGCTTTGGATTGCACTGGCATCACTTCTAACCACCATTATCGTAAGCGTATATGCAAAGGGCTTTTTGAAGCTGCTACCTATTTTTTCTGGTATCGCAGTGGGTTATGCGCTTAGCCTAATGGCGGGCATCGTTGATTTCACGCCTGTGCAGCAAGCGGCTTGGTTTGGTCTTCCAAACTTCACCGCACCAGAGTTCAACATCAATGCCATCCTATTTATGATCCTGTGGCGATTGCCCCAGCAGTAGAGCACGTAGGTGACATGCTGGCTATCTCCAACGTAACGGGTAAAGACTACCTTAAGAAGCCTGGCCTTCATCGCACTATGACTGGCGACGGGGTGGCAACTATGGCTGCGAGTATGATCGGTGCTCCACCGAATACTACCTACAGTGAGGTAACCGGTGCGGTAATGCTGACTAAGGCATACAACCCTAAGATCATGACCTATGCACCATCACGGCTATCGTGCTGGCGCTAGTAGGCAAACTAGGTGGCATCCTACAAACCATTCCGGTTCCAGTTATGGGCGGTATTATGATGCTCCTATTTGGCTCAATCGCTACCGTAGGTCTAAACACCCTTATCAAGAATCAGGTGGACCTGCACCAATCACGTAACCTAGTAATCGTGGGTGTGACTCTGGTGTTTGGTATCGGTGGTATGGCGTTTGGTGTGGGTGACTTCAGCCTGCAAGGTATCAGCCTATGCGGTATCGTAGCTATCCTGCTAAACCTGTTCCTACCTAAGAATCTTGGTGAGAGCCAAGTGGCTGAAAATGCACAAATGGAAGAGAAATCCTAAAAAGCCTATCTTTGTAATAGATATTGATAAGCAAAATACAAAAACCGAGCTAATATAGCTCGGTTTTTTCAATTTAAGTGTAAGAGTACGTAGCAAAAGTCGGCATTTATTATCTAATATTTAAATTCGTTCCGACCTAGTGATTAGGACTCTAACTTTCTATTAGGAATCAATGTATTGGACGCGACCTCAGAGGTGACCCCACCAGTTGTACGTTTATCCGGGATCAGCAAGAGCTTTTCTGGAAAAGAGATCATCAGCAACTTGTCATTGGATGTGAATCATGGCGAGTTTCTTACCATACTTGGCCCTTCTGGCTGCGGTAAAACCACAGTATTGAGACTGATTGCAGGCTTCGAATCTGTCGATTCAGGAAGCATAGTGCTTGGCGATCAAGACGTTACCCTGCTTCAGCCAGAGCAAAGAAACGTCAACACTGTATTTCAAAGCTACGCCCTATTCCCGCACATGACCATCTTCGATAACGTCGCCTTCGGCCTGCGTATGCAGGGCGCTAACAGTGACGAGATAAAGACGCGCGTTACAGAAGCGCTCAAGATGGTACGCCTTGAAGAGATGGCGCACCGACGCCCGATCAACTCTCCGGCGGACAGCAGCAGCGTATCGCTATTGCTCGAGCGGTGGTGAACAAACCTAAGGTATTACTGCTGGACGAATCTCTTTCAGCGCTGGACTACAAACTGCGCAAGCAGATGCAGATCGAGCTAAAGCAGCTGCAACGACAGCTCGGCATCACCTTTGTGTTCGTTACCCACGATCAAGAGGAAGCACTGTCTATGTCTGACCGCATTATCGTTATGCGAGACGGTGTGATTGAGCAAGATGGTACTCCAAAAGAGATCTACGAAGAGCCAAAGAACCTGTTTGTGGCGAGCTTTATCGGTGAGATCAACGTCTTCCCAGCTAAGGTGAAAAGTCGCTTGGATGAGAAACGCATTCTGGCTGAGATCGAAGGGGTCGACTCTGTAGTCTTCTATGAGGGAGAGGTTTCCGATCAGCAGTCTATTCAAGTGCTACTGCGCCCTGAAGATATCCGCCTAGAAGAGATCAGCGAAAAAGAAGACAAGGGCATCGTCGGTCACGTCACTGAACGAATCTATAAGGGCATGACCCTAGACTCTATCGTCGAAACCGAGTCCGGACAGCGCGTCATGGTAAGCGAGTTCTTCAACGAAGACGACCCTGATGTGGACCACTCTTTAGGACAAAAAGTGGCTATCACTTGGATAGAAAGCTGGGAAGTGGTGCTTAGCGATACAGCGGGAAGCGAGAGCCATGGGTAGTGTCTTAACCCTAAGAAACTCCATCATTGCCTTGATAGTCGGTTGGCTAGGGCTGTTTGTGTTTATCCCTAACCTGATGATCATAGGGACGAGCTTTCTCACTCGTGATGAGGCCAACCTCATTCAGATGGTGTTTACCTTAGATAATTATTATCGACTGTTCGATCCTCTATACGCCAAGGTTCTTGGCACTCTTTCTATATGGCATCAGTAGCTACCCTGCTGTGCTTGGTCATCGGCTACCCGTTTGCTATATCATCGCTAAGATGCCTGCGCGCTGGCAGCCTTTTATGCTGTTTCTGGTCATTATTCCCTTTTGGACCAACTCGCTTATCCGTACCTACGGCCTCAAGATAGTGTTAGGCACCCAAGGGATACTGAACAAAAGTCTGATGGCGTTGGATATCATCGACAAGCCAATACGTATCATGTTCACCGAAACAGCAGTCATGATAGGTCTGGTCTATATCCTGTTGCCATTCATGATCTTGCCCCTCTATTCGGCTATCGAAAAACTGGACAAGAACTACATCGAAGCAGCTAGAGACCTAGGAGCAAATAAGCTTCAGACCTTTACTAAGGTAATACTGCCTCTTACCATGCCGGGCATTATCGGTGGTTGCCTGCTGGTACTTCTGCCTGCGCTGGGCATGTTCTATGTCTCTGATCTGCTTGGAGGTGCGAAGAATCTGCTAATTGGTAACGTCATCAAAAGTCAGGTTCTCAATGCCAGAGACTGGCCGTTTGGCGCAGCTACCAGTATTGCACTAACCATAGCTATGGCATTGTTGCTGTATGCCTATTATCGAGCCAGTA
The DNA here is from genome assembly GCA_000830475.1 of Vibrio ishigakensis. Taxonomy (GTDB): domain Bacteria; phylum Pseudomonadota; class Gammaproteobacteria; order Enterobacterales; family Vibrionaceae; genus Vibrio; species Vibrio ishigakensis_A. The sequence continues at coordinate 5,405 of BBSC01000014.1, forward strand.
AGCTGCTCAATAGAAAACTGGAGTTAGAATAATGGGTCGCTCACTTAGATTTAGCTTTATGACCTTGGTGTATGCCTTCTTATATCTACCTATCATAGTGCTGATCGTAAATTCATTTAATGCCAGCAAGTTCGGTATCAAGTGGGGCGGATGGACCACTAAATGGTATGAAGCCTTGGTCTACAATGACAGCTTAATGCAGGCAGCTTGGCATTCACTACAGGTTGCTGTCTTCTCGTCCATCGTCGCCACCCTGATCGGCACCCTAACGGCAGTGGCGCTATTTCGATATCAATTCAAGGGCAAGTCTGCGGTTAACGGCATGCTGTTTGTGGTGATGATGTCGCCCGATATCGTAATGGCAATTTCATTACTGGCTCTGTTTTTGGTACTGGGGGCGCAATTGGGATTTTTTACCCTGCTTGTGGCTCACGTTACCTTCTGTTTGCCCTTCGTGGTGGTGTCTGTATTCACCCGACTAAAAGGCTTTGACGTTAAGATGTTAGAGGCGGCCAAGGACCTAGGTGCCAGTGAATGGGTGATACTCAAACAGATCATCTATCCATTGGCAAAACCTGCGATTGCGGCTGGCTGGCTACTCAGCTTCACCCTATCTCTGGACGATGTAATCATTAGCTCTTTTGTGACTGGCCCTACCTACGAGATATTGCCGCTCAAGATATACTCTATGGTTAAGGTTGGCATCTCACCAGAGGTCAACGCATTAGCGACTATAATGTTGATCGTCTCTCTGGCTTTGGTCGCCATTTCTCAGTTAATTTCCAGAAGCAATGTAAACCAAAACTCTTAGATTGAACCTGTTTGTATCACCTAATTGGGTTAGATTGAGATATAAATCCTATGAAAAAACTACTTCAAATAATTACCCTATGTGCCACGAGTGTTTTCGCTACTAGCTCACTAGCACAAGACAAAGAACTCTATTTCTACAACTGGTCTGAGTATATTCCTAACGAGGTCCTACGTGATTTCACCAAAGAGACAGGTATCAAGGTCATCTACTCTACCTATGAATCAAACGAATCTATGTACGCCAAGCTCAAGACCCAAGGCGGTGGCTACGACCTCATCGTGCCTTCTACCTACTACGTTTCTAAAATGCGTAAAGAAGGCATGCTACAAAAGATTGACCACGCTAAGCTTGAGCACTTCGCTGGGCTAGATCCGAACTTCTTGAACAAGTCTTTCGACCCTTCTAACGACTACTCTATCCCGTATATCTGGGGTGCCACTGGCATAGGTGTAAACACAGATATGCTAGACAAGAGTGAGTTACGAAATGGGACGACTTGTGGGATCAAAAATGGGAAGGTCAGCTGATGCTAATGGATGACTCTCGCGAAGTATTCCATATTGCGCTGACTAAACTTGGCTACTCACCTAACACCACCAATCCGGATGAGATAAAAGCTGCCTACGAAGAACTAAGAAAGCTGATGCCAAACGTGCTGGTATTCAACTCTGATTTCCCGGCTAATCCATATCTCGCCGGCGAGGTTTCAGCGGGTATGCTTTGGAACGGTTCTGCTTACGCTGCCCGCCAAGAAGGTGCAAACATCGAGATCGTTTGGCCGGAGAAAGGTGCAGTATTCTGGATGGATAGCCTAGCTATTCCAGCCAACGCTCAGAATAAAGAAGCAGCTCTTAAGATGATCGATTTCCTATTACGTCCAGAAAACGCGGCTAAGATTGCAGTAGAAATCGGTTATCCGACTCCAGTGAAGGCGGCTTATCCTCTGCTACCAAAAGAGTTTGTTGAAGATGAAAACATCTTCCCACCACAAGCGATTATGGACAGCGGTAATTGGCAAGATGAAGTCGGTGAAGCGGCTACCCTGTACGAAGAGTACTTCCAGAAACTCAAAGTACAGTAACCCAGATACAGAAATGGCCACTCTTATGAGTGGCCATTTTTTATTTATTGAAGGCTCGCAATTATGCGATGCGGTCTTTTTCCCACTCGGCCATTTTAGCGGCGCGAGCAGCAGCCTTTGCTTCGCGACGTTTACGCGCGTCACACGGCTCAGGACAGTTACATACCTTGTCGATACCCATGGCGTCTAATCCGCCACAGCTGCCTTTTACCACTTTCTTCTGGATGATATAGCCAATCGCCATCAGGCAATGAAACCCAGAAATACTCCAAAGGTGACTAAGTATGTTGCCATTGTTATACCCTTTTACTTCATGTATTTCGCAAATGCGTCAGAGTAGACCTCTTTAAAGCCATCCTCTGTTTTCACTATCATAAAGACAGCGAGATCATTTTCATTTGCGACCTGTAAACCTTTCTCTTCACCCAGCACCATAAGGCCGGTTGCCAAGCCATCTGCTGTCATACAAGAGGGGTGCAGTGCAGTCACTGAAACCACCTTATTTGAGATTGGCTTGCCTGTGTTAGGGTCTATTATATGCGAATATCGGATTCCGTCACGCTCAAAATAGTTGCGATAATCACCAGAGGTCGCCATCGCCATATCCCCAGGCTGAACAATCAGCTCCACTTGGCGAGTATTAACCGTTGGTTTTTCGATAGCGATGCGCCAATCGATACCCTCTGCGTTAGCACCCTTAAGGCGAAGTTCACCGCCGATTTCCACCATATAGCGGTGAATACCAACAGATTTGAGATACTCAGCAACTACGTCAACACCCCAGCCTTTGCGATAGTAGACAAGTCTACATATAGGCTCGGCATGTCTTTGCGTAGCATATTACCGTCAACTGATAGGTGATGAACACCAATCATCTCACGGCGAGCTGCCAGCTCTTCATCGCTAGGAACCTTGTCAGGACGTGCCTCAGGACCAAAACCCCAAAGGTTTACTAACGGACCTACAGTCACATCCAGTGCGCCTTGAGTAAGCTGACTCAGACGAATCGCTTCTTTTACTACCGTCGCGGTCTGCGGTGATACCTCGAACGCATCGGTCGTCTGCTGCTGGTTAAACTGACTTAGCTCCGAGGTTGGACGATAGGTAGACATCTGATCGTTCACTTCTTCAAGAAGCTCATCGATACGCGCTTGCACCTTTGTCGCCTCAGGCACATCACCTTCCGTAATATACTTGATATGGTAGGTGGTACCCATGGTCTTGCCCTGAAGAGCCACCTGCTGAGGTGCTTGCTCACAGCCAGTCAAAACCACTGCGGTCACTAACATGACCAGCAAAGCCTTAAATTTATTCCCAAGATGAGGTACTACTTTCATCCTAATCTCCATAGACCAAAAAGAAAAAAGGCTGACTCATTGAGCCAGCCGTTTTGGTTCGATTATCGATTAACCACCGAAGTCATCGAGTAGGATGTTTTCATCCTCAACACCTAGATCTTTAAGCATGCCGATTACAGCTGCGTTCATCATAGGTGGACCACACATGTAGTACTCACAGTCTTCAGGCGCTTCGTGGTCCTTCAGATAGTTTTCATACAGTACGTTGTGGATGAAGCCAGTGTAGCCATCCCAGTTATCTTCTGGCATTGGATCGGATAGAGCACAGTGCCAGATGAAGTTGTCGTTTTCTGCTTGTAGGCCGTCGAAATCTTCTACGTAGAACATTTCACGCTTAGAACGTGCACCGTACCAGAAAGACATCTTACGCTTAGACTTCAGACGCTTAAGTTGGTCGAAGATGTGCGAACGCATAGGCGCCATACCCGCACCACCACCAACGAATACCATCTCGTTGTCAGTCTCTTTAGCGAAGAACTCACCGAATGGACCAGAAATCGTACACTTGTCGCCCTCTTTAAGAGACCAAATGAACGATGACATGATACCCGGTGGAACGTCAGGATTATTAGGCGGCGGCGTAGCGATACGCACGTTCAGCATAATAATGCCTTCTTCTTCTGGGTAGTTAGCCATAGAGTAAGCACGGATAGTCTCTTCGTTTACCACTGACTCATAACGGAACAGATTAAACTTGTCCCAGTCCTCACGGTACTCTTCTGGTACGTCGAACTCTGAGTATTTAACATGGTGCGCTGGTGCTTCAATCTGAATATAACCACCTGCACGGAACGGAACAGACTCACCATCAGGGATCTGAAGTTTCAGCTCTTTGATGAAGGTTGCCTTGTTATCGTTAGAGATAACAGAACATTCCCACTTCTTAACGCCGAAGATCTCTTCTGGAAGTTCGATTTCCATGTCTGCTTTAACAGCTACCTGACACGCTAGACGCTCACCTTCACGTGCTTCACCCTTACTGATGTGGTCAAGCTCGGTCGGTAGGATGTCACCACCGCCAGATTTAACTTTTACGCGACACTGACCACAAGAGCCACCGCCACCACAAGCAGACGATACAAAGATACCGTTGCCTGCTAGTGCACCCAGAAGTTTGTCACCAGGTGCTACAGCGAAACCTTTTTCAGGGTCGCCATTTACTAAGATGTTTACGTCACCTGTAGGTACAAGCTTGGATTTGGCAAACAGGATTACCAGTACCAAAGCCAGTACAATCAGAGTAAACATCACTACGCCAAGAATAATATCCATTGACTAATCCTTTTCTATTTACTCTTACAGTTGAACACCAGAGAACGATAGGAAACCCAACGCCATCAGACCAACAGTGATAAAGGTAATACCTAGACCACGTAGACCTGGAGGAACGTCAGAGTACTTCATCTTCTCACGGATACCCGCTAGCGCAACGATAGCTAGCATCCAGCCCACACCTGAACCGAAGCCGTATACCACAGACTCAGCGAAGTTGTAGTCACGCTGAACCATGAAAGATACGCCACCGAAGATCGCACAGTTAACCGTGATTAGCGGTAGGAAGATACCCAGTGCGTTGTACAAAGGTGGGAAGAAACGGTCAAGAACCATCTCTAGGATCTGTACAAGTGCTGCGATTACACCGATGAAGGTGATGAAGTTTAGGAAGCTAAGGTCAACACCCGCTACCAATGCGTTCTCTTTAAGAACCAGGTTATATAGAAGGTTGTTCACAGGTACTGCAATTGTCAGTACTGCGATTACCGCTACACCAAGACCGAAAGAGGTTTTTACCTTCTTAGATACTGCAAGGAATGTACACATACCCAAGAAGAAAGAGAGTGCCAAGTTTTCGATGAAGATCGATTTAACTAGCAAGCTAATATAATGTTCCATGACGTCCTTACTCCTTCGCTTCTACTTGCTCTGGCTTGAAGATACGGATTGCCCAAATCATAAAGCCGATTAAGAAGAATGCAGATGGTGCTAGCAGCATCATACCGTTAGGCTGATACCAACCGCCGTTGCTCACTAGAGGAAGCACTTCTAGACCGAACAATTTGCCAGAGCCAAACAGTTCGCGGAAGAAAGCAACCGTGATAAGCACGAAGCCATAGCCAAGGCCGTTACCGATACCGTCTAGTAGAGATGGTAGTGGTGCAGACTTCATAGCGTAAGCTTCAGCACGACCCATTACGATACAGTTGGTGATGATTAGACCAACGAATACCGATAGCTGCTTAGAAATGTCGTAAAGGAAGGCTTTAAGTACCTGGTCTACAACAATTACTAGCGAAGCAATGATCGCCATCTGTACGATGATACGTACACTATTAGGGATATGGTTACGAATCGAAGATACGAAGAAGTTAGACAGAGCGGTTACGAAGATTACCGCTAGAGTCATAACAAACGCCGTCTCTAGTTTGGTGGTTACTGCCAAAGCAGAACACACACCTAGTACCTGCAAAGCGATTGGGTTGTTATCTAGAACAGGAGCCCAAAGGTTTTGCTTCGCTTCTTTGGAAATTGCCATTAGTTCAACTCTCCTTCGCGTACTTTAGCTAGGAAAGGACCAAAGCCCATGTCACCTAACCAGAAATCGAAAGTGTGCTGCACGCCGTTACCTGTCAGGGTTGCACCAGACAGACCGTCTACACCGTGGATATCACCAGGTGCTGCACCGCCTTTAACGATTGAAATGGCTGGCTTGAAGTTGTCATCAAACAGCTTCTTGCCTTCGAACTGTGCACGCCATGATGGGTTTTCGATCTCGCCACCCAATCCTGGAGTTTCACCTTGCTCGTAGTAGGTGATGCCAGAAACCGTGTTTCCGTCCATCTCTACCGCCACAAATGCGTACATCATTGACCAAAGGCCGTTACCGTGTACAGGTAGGATTACCTTAGAGTAAGTACCTTCTTGCTTAACAAGATATACGGTACCGATATCAGCACGACGGATGATTTTAGCTTTATCATCTTCTGCTGATAGACGCTGAGATTGCGCAGGATCTTTAGCAGCACTACGTTGATCGTAGCTCGCTGCGTCAGAGCCATCCTCTGCTGCTTCAACAAACTCACCCGTATCGAAGTTCACCAAGCGAGGCTCGATGAACTCTTGGAACAGTTGAGGTACTGGAGCACTTTCTTCGATGCCAGCAACTTCAATGATCTTGGTTTGCTTGTCCAATTGCGCATTGGCTTGCTGCTTATCACGCAAGCCAACCGCTGCTGTCGATACCACCACCGAGCACACTAAGCTCAGGCCGATGACCACCGACAGCGTCTTTTTAATGCTATCGTTCTTATTTGCCATAGCGTGCTAGTCTCCGCTTAACGTTCTTCTCAATAACGAAATGGTCGAACAGTGGTGCAAACAAGTTCGCGAATAGGATCGCCAGCATCATACCTTCTGGGTACGCTGGGTTAACTACACGGATGAGTATACACATTACACCGATCAGAGCACCGTACCACCACTTACCTTTGTTAGTGAAGGAAGCAGATACTGGGTCAGTTGCCATAAACAACATACCGAACGCGAAGCCACCTAGAACTAGGTGCCAGTGCCAAGGCATGCTGAACATTGGGTTAGTGTCAGAACCGATTAGGTTAAACAGAGTCGCTGTTGCAATCATACCGATCATTACACCGGCGATAATGCGCCAAGACGCAATACCCATGTAAACGATCATAGCCGCACCCACTAGTAGCCATAGCGTTGAAACCTCACCGATAGAACCTGGGATGTTCCCAACGAACGCGTCCATCCAAGTGATAGCTTGGCCAGTTACGTTGTGTACTAGTTGAGCTTCGCCACCTTGAGACCACTGGCTCAGTGCAGTTGCACCAGAGAAGCCGTCAGCTGCTGTCCATACTAGGTCACCAGAGATTTGGCCAGGGTATGCGAAGAATAGGAATGCACGGCCTGCAAGAGCAGGGTTCAGGAAGTTACGACCTGTACCACCGAAGATCTCTTTCGCTACTACCACACCGAAGGTGATACCTAGAGCCGCTTGCCATAGAGGAAGCGTAGGTGGAACGATAAGAGCAAACAGGATAGAGGTTACGAAGAAGCCTTCGTTAACTTCGTGCTTACGTACAACACAGAAAAGCACTTCCCAGAAACCACCTACGATAAATACCGTAGCATAGATAGGTAGGAAGTAGGTCGCACCGAGGAGCATCTTACTGCCCCACCCGGCTTCTGGACTAATGGAACCACCAAGCATCTCGGTTAGCCAGTAGTGCCAGTTACCCGCAATGATTTCAGCTAGCTCAGAACCTGAGTGCAAGAATGTTAGAGCACTGATCGCTTGGTTACCTGCGTTGTACATACCCCAGAACATTGCTGGGAATACCGCAAACCAAACCATAATCATGATGCGTTTTAGGTCGACACTGTCACGAACGTGGGATTTCGTTTTAGTTACTGTACCAGGGGTATAGAAAACCGTAGCCACTGCTTCGTATAGTGGGTACCACTTTTCCCACTTACCACCTGCTTCAAAATCAGGTTCGATGTCTTCGATAAATTTCTTCAACATGATTAGCCTTCCTTCTCAATGGTGTCTAGGCATTCACGAAGAAGGTCACCGTACTCATATTTGCCTGGGCAAACATAGGTACAAAGTGCCAAATCTTCTTCCGCCAGCTCTAGAGCACCTAGGCGTTGTGCGCTATCAACATCACCGGCACACAAATCGCGAAGTAGGAGCGTTGGTTCAATGTCTAGTGGCATTACTTTTTCGTAGTTGCCGATTGGAACCATTGCACGCTCACCACCGTTGAGTGATGTCGTTAAGTTAAACAGCTGACCCTTGAATAGGTGTCCAAGGAATGAGCGAGTCACAGAGAACTTGTTCTTACCAGGCATAGCCCAACCGAACAGCTCTTTATCGCGACCTTCGCGCAGTGCTGAAACTTGTAGGTGGTAACGACCAAGGTATGCATGAGGACCTGCTGCCTTAGTACCACATAAGATAGAACCAGAGATAAGGCGAACCTCACCTGGCATTAATTCTTTTTCTGCTAGTTCAACGATGCTAGCGCCAACACTTGTCTTGACTAGACGAGGGTTGTTGACCACAGGGCCTGCAAGAGCAACCACGCGGTTAGAATCGATTTCACCTGTAATGAACAGGTTACCGATCGCGATAACGTCTTGATAGTTGATGCTCCACGCTACTGCCTCTGCGTTAACAGGGTATAAGTAGTGCATATGCGTGCCAGCAAGACCTGCTGGGTGTGGGCCACCGAATACGTGCTCTTCAACATTTGATTGAGATGAACGAGGTAGAGAGCCACCGTTCTTACACACGTAAACTTTTTCGTCGGTTAGAACAGAAAGCACATCAAGACCAGCGATGAAAGCATCAGACTGTTCGTTGATAATCACTTCTGGGTTTGCAGCGAGTGGGTTGGTGTCGATAGCGGTAACAAAGATAGCTTTTGTTTTCGCTTCCACTGCTGGAACCTTGCTGAACGGACGAGTTTTCAAAGCGGTCCAAGCACCAGAGTCAATCAGCTGCTTACGGATGATAGCTTCATCCAGGTTAGCTAGTTGCTCTTGGGTGTATTTTTCGAAAGTGATCTGCTCTTCACCCGCTACCTCGATAACGACTGACTGCAAAACACGTTTCGCACCACGGTTAACCTCTACAACCGTGCCACTTTGTGGGGCGGTAAATACTACGCCTGGGTTCTTTTTATCTGCAAAAAGAACCTGACCTTTCTTTACTGTATCCCCAACGCGAACATGCATCGTTGGACGCATACCCACGTACTCTTCGCCAAGCAAGGCGACTTTTGAGACGGAATTACCGTCATTAATCACCTGGGTTGGGGCTCCCGAAATCGGAAGATCCAGACCCTTCTTTATTGTAATCATACGCACTTGCACTATTTCTAAGGAAAAAAGACTGCTTACACAACACAGGTGCTATCCATTACACCTATGTATGAGTAACTGATTTCCTATCAGCTACTCTTGTAATTCCATTTGAGCTCTAGATGCGAGCTCCGTCCGGGCGGAGAATTGTAGCATTCACCCCACCTAGATTCCATGCGACAAGATAATCAATCGCGATTATTTGACGGAATTCCTCCAAATAAATCCGCATTATTGATCTAGCGCACAGAAAGCATGTTTATTTTATGAGCGGTAGTTATCTGTCACACCGCTTTATCAGAACGACTTATAAGTTAGCGCTCTCCCCCTCTGCATTGAGGCTGTCCGGAATGCTACTCTGCTCACTCCATTCATCTTTGGTTAGGGTATGCATCGACAAGGCATGCAAACCCTGAGCAAATTCATCACTCAGCGCTGAGTTTACAAGTCTGTGTCTAGCAATCAGCCTAAGATCATCGAATTTGTCACTCACAATCACCACCTTAAAATGGCTCTCAGAGCCTGGTGGCACGTTGTGCATATGGCTTTCGTTGATGACTTGAAGGTGGTGTGGAGAGAACGTTTGATTCAGTTTTCGCTCGATCGTCTGTTGTAGCATTTTGATTCTCGTTGTTTACATCTAAGTATAATTCAAGCGGTTAAATTTTATACTTTTATTACGTATATCTTGAAATACCAGACCAATTGCTCGCTTCGAGCCTGATTTGGCTATTCTAATCAATTACACACGTGCTGGTCGCAAAAGAAAATACGATTTGCGACAATAGAGTAAGACTAAGATCACTATTTTAACAATATGAAAACCACTCTCTCACTACATGGTCAAAACTTAAGCTTTTTGCGTTTTCCAAAGCTGCCTAAAGAGACACTGCAAGCTTGGGATGCCGGTGACGAATATATCATCGACCACTTCCAAGATGCGCCCCTCGAAAAAGGTAAACATATTTTGATATTAAACGATCAATTTGGCGCCTTAAGTTGTTGGTTTTCTAAAGACTATCAGGTAAGCATGCAGACCGACTCTCATGTTAGTTGGCAAGGCAGTTTAAAAAACCTGCAACGCAACGAGTGTAATCAGGTTCAGCTACTCCGTTCTACCGACCCTCTTCCTGAGAAGGTTGACCTAGTCCTGATGAAGATACCGAAAAACAACCGTTTCTTGGTGTGGCAACTGAGTCAACTGCGTCAGCACATCTCACCTGATGTAGAGGTAATCGCGGTAAACAAAGCTAACCTGATTCATACCTCTACCCTGAAGCTATTCGAAAAATACCTAGGTGAAACACGCACCTCTCTAGCTAAGAAAAAGCACCGCTTGGTGTTTAGTCGCGCGGACAAAACCCTAACAGCCACCTCTGAGCCGAGCATCAGTTGGGATGTTCCAGAGCACGATCTCAAGTTAGAGAACCTGCCAAACGTATATTCCGGTGAAAGCTTAGATCTGGGTGCACGCTTTTTCCTTGAACACCTTCCTTCGAGCGACAGGGGACTCGATATCATAGACCTAGGCTGCGGTAACGGAGTGTTATCTGCCAAAATTGCACGCCTCAATCCAAACGCCCATATCACTAGCGTTGATGAGAGCTTTATGGCGGTTGAATCTGCTAAGCGAAATATTGCCCGTAACCTTGGCGAGAAAAAACGCTTCACCTTTAGAGCCAACAACTGCTAGATAAGTTCGAGCCACAAAGCTGCGACCTGGTTTTGTGCAACCCGCCATTCCACCAACAGAATACCGTTACCGATCATATTGCTTGGCAGATGTTCACCGACAGCAAGCGCACTCTGCGCAAAGATGGAGAGCTTTGGGTAATTGGGAACCGCCATCTGGGCTATGTGGCTAAGCTCGGGCGCCTATTTGGTAAAAACAACGTCAAGGTTGTGGCAAGCAATAGCAAATTTGTCATTGTTCGTGCTAAAAAAGCTGTTATATCCAAGTAAAAACAATAAGCTAAGACTACTTCCTCTCATCAATATAAAGGGAAATACAATGAGAAAATTGCTGATCGCAGCTGCTGCTACCCTAGCGCTTGGTGGCTGTGCGAGCCCGACGTCGGATCAACTGCATTTCACCCCAGCAGCCGATAACCACAACATCACGCTAAACGAGACCAAATCGGTGGCGCTAACCACCAAAGACATTCGTACGGCTCAGTACCTAGCCTTGGTCAAAAAAGAATGAAGATAAGGCACTACCAATCCATGCCAAAGAGAACGTTCGCATCGCTTTTGGCAGTGCCCTTCAAGAGGTGCTAACGACTCAAGGTTTTGAGATCAATGGTGACAGCAGTAACCAGATCCAACTAGAGGTTCAAGAAGCGCTAGTGCGCGTTACTTCATCGACCTTTAGCAATCAGATGCAAGCTAAAGTAACCCTGACGGTTACCGCAGAAACGCCATCAGGTAAATTTGTGAAGACCTACAGCGGCAGTGCAAAAGCAGAAAACTCTATGGGTGCATCAAACGAGCAGATCGAGCATGTTATCAATCATGTGTCTAAGCTAGTACTTAACGAAATCGCCAACGATGTTGAGCTTATCGATTACATGGAGGAGAACTTTAAATGATACGTGCCCTACTACTTTGCTGTGCCCTATTCAGTACCAGCGTATTCGCAAATACTAAGGTGTTATTCGAAACCAACCTAGGTAACTTCGTTATTGAGCTCAATGAGCAAGCAGCGCCTGTAACCACTAAGAACTTCCTTCGTTACGTAGAAGACGGTAGCTACGAAGGCACCATCTTCCACCGTGTTATAGGTGGCTTTATGGCTCAAGGCGGCGGCTTTGACCAAGAGATGCAGCAGCTTTCTAGCTATGCTCCTATCAAGAACGAAGCTAATAACGGCCTAAAGAACAAGGTCGGTAGTGTGGCTATGGCTCGTACTAACGATCCAAACTCAGCCACTCGTCAGTTCTTTATCAACTACTCAGACAACAGCTTCCTCGATTACTCAGCATCAAACCCAGGCTATGCGGTATTTGGTCAAGTCACCTCTGGCTTCGATGTAGTGCAACAGATGGCTACTATTCCAACTAAAAGCGCTGGCTTCATGAAAGATGTCCCTTCTACCCCAATCGTGGTCACAAAAGTAACTATCCAAAAATAGCGGATAGCTCAGACACTGTTACGGTTATTGATAAGGGCCAAATAATTTGGCCCTTTCAAGGATGAAACAGTGCAAAAGGAACAGCAATGACAGAAAAAATGTCTTGGCGCGAAACCATTCGTAGCTACCTAGACAAACGCCTGATGTGGGTGTTTATGATGGGTTGCTCCAGTGGTTTTCCATGGGTGCTTATCGGCTCAAATATGTCCGGTTGGCTAAAAGATGCAGGCCTAACTCGAGCGGCTATCGGCTACTTTGGTTCAGTATTTGCCGTATACGCCATCAACTTCATGTGGGCACCCTTAGTAGACAGGGTAAAACTGCCTCTTCTGCACAGATTCTTAGGCCAGCGACGCTCGTGGATCTTGCTCTGTCAGGCGGTCATTCTGGCTGTACCCTAGGTATTGCCGGTGTTGATCCTGCCAAAAATCTAATGTTCACCTCTATGCTTGCGTTGTGCATAGCTATCGCTTCCGCGACCAAGGATGTGGCCATCGATGCCTACCGTATCGATACCTTTCCAAAGAGCGAACCATCCAAACTCCCTCAAGCATCGGCATGGCCGTAATCGGTTGGTGGACGGGCTACTCACTGCCTGGCTATCTCGCCTTTGTAAACGCCGACAGCATTGGCTGGAATGGCGTGTATATGGGAATGGCCGCTTTAGTCGGTGTGCTGATGCTATTTACCCTGCTAGTAGGTGAACCAAAAACAGACCGCAGTGCACTTCAAGCAGAAGCCGAACAACGCCATGCTAAAGTCGTGGGTTCGAGGCTTGTTGCTTGGTTCAGTGTTACCCTCATCGAACCATTCGCAGACTTCTTCAGACGCAACGGTGTTCGCGTCGCCATGACACTATTGCTGTTTGTGTTCCTGTTTAAGATTGGCGAGGCCTTTTTGGGCAGAATGTCGATACCTTTCTACAAAGAGATCGGCTTTAGCAACGAACAGATAGGTCACTACTCCAACTGATTGGTTGGGGTGCTACCATAGTGTTCACTTTAGTGGGCAGTATGTTTAACGTGAAGTTCGGTATAGTGCGCGGCCTGATGATTGGTGGTATTGCCATGTCAGCCAGTAACCTGATGTTCGCTTGGATAGCAAAAGCAGGTCCAAGTGAAACTCTGTTCCTTGCGACTATCATAGTGGACAACTTCACCACGGCGTTCTCCACCGTTGCTTTCGTTTCCTTCTTGACCATATTGACCGGCCAAGCTTTCTCCGCAACCCAATATGCGCTGCTCGCTTCCCTAGGTAACTTCGGACGTACGACTTTGGCGTCCTTTAGTGGCGAACTGGTTGACTATCTCAATGACTGGTCTCTGTTCTTTATCCTAACCGCTTTGATGGTCGTACCGAGCCTGATTATGCTCTACTCACTCCGCCACTATTTTACCGCCCTACTCGCCAAGGCTAAGGAGCGAGATAGTAAGGCAAAAAAGTCTGATGATTTAGAAACCGACACACAATCGGCATAAAAAAATGGGAGCAAAAGCTCCCGTTTTTTGTTTCTAAGGGTACATTCCCCTACCGAACATATTGAATATCCGTGCAGCCCCTTGAGTGAAGACCATAGGGTCGCTCAACACGGTTAGACATAAGCAGTCTTGCCCCTCTTCGGTTCTTGGAGAGTGCTTAGTGCTACCATCTGCGATCATGTAATCACCCTCTTGATAACTGCCATCTTCGTCAGAGAATCGACCGTGTAACACTAAGGTGGTCTCGATACCTTTATGAGTATGTTGGGGAACCTGAACGCCACCGCTGATATATAGCAAGCTCACACGTTCACTTTCACCTAGATCGAAGTTGGCACTGTAGACTTTCCCGCCGTAGCTCTTCCAGTCGCCCAGTTTTTTGCTAAGCCTATGAAGGGCTCGAGGAAGAACGAATTCCTTGCCATTCACGCTCACTTTGACACCTGGGTCTAAGCGAGGAACCAATGGGGTACGCTGTAAACTCGTAATCTCACCTAACATTTGCTCCATCTCTACCGGCAAGTCCGTCGACACAACAGTTTCTGGTGCATCGGCTTTGAACTCCTGCTCGTCAAAGGTTTCACCAGCCAACTCTACAACGAGTTGGTCTACCTTTGCCTGACACTGCTGGCAGGTTTCCAAATGAGAAGCGAGCGTTATTCCGTTACAAGCGTCTATGGTCCCATCCGCGTAGGCTTTCAAAAGTTCTATGCTTGGATGATGTTTCATACTTGTTCCGCCCTTATCGAATCCTTTAATTTCTCAACCGCTAGTCTCAATCTCGACTTAACGGTACCTAATGGAATATCAAATTTGTCTGCTACCTCTTGGTGAGGGAGCTCGTCTAAATAAATCGCCTTGACCACTTCTTTCTGCTTCACTGGCAAGATGTCTAGATAGCGCACTATCTGCTCTCTCAGCATATTTCTCTCGGGAGAGTATTGGTCCACCAAATCCGGTGGGCAGTAATCGTCTGGCCAAATATCTTCAGAATGAACATGCAGTTCTTTACCCTTTTGCTTACGCAATAAGTCGAAGCAGAGGTTTCTGGCTATGGTGTAGATCCATGTGGACAAAGCGCTTTTGCTACTGTCGAACAGATGAGACTTTTGCCACACGGCAGCCAGCGTATCTTGCACTAGCTCCATTGCCACTTGCTCGTTCCCCATATGCTTATAAGCAAACTGCTTTAGCCTTGGGGTGAAGTGGCGAAAAATTACAGCAAACGCCTCTTTGTCTCCCTGTTGCACCTTAGCCATGCACTCAGCATTCAGCTCTCGATGGTCCTCGAGGAGAAGTGGTTGCGGCCTTGGTTTTCGTTTCCATGTATCACCTTTACAGTTGGGGAGGGGAACCTCCCCCTCCGTCACTCAGTTATGTCGCCAGCAAGGATACCGCCGTTGGTTGCAATTGCCTTGTATGCCTTAATGTCTTCTAGAGTCACCTCTGATAGACATAAGATTGTAGTCTTGCTACCTGGTGCCGTTACCGTCACAAAATAGGTACCGCCTGCCACATATACATTCTCTACAAAACTTGTATACGTGAAGTTTGGTATAGCTGGATCACTCAATGTGATATCAGTTCCTGCTGTTAAGTATACGTCAACCTCAGCTGCCGCTCCGACAGATGCACCATGGAGTACATTTAATGTTGCACTGGTCACTACTGGACGGAGTTTGTCGAGGATTATTAGCAGCTCAATATTGGCTACTAGATCATTTATGGCCTACCCGTTGTGTTGCTGGTGGAGTCGCTATATCAAATAGTTCGAAGCGATTAATCAACTGAGTTGTGCCTAGATACGTCAATGCTTGTTATGGATCGAGCATTGACTTATCTAGGGTGAGGTGTGTTCAGCTTTTAATCGATAATCACTGCATCAATAACATGGATAACGCCATTGGTAGTGTATATATCCGTAATGATGACGGTGGAACCCCCTACTGTTAGCGTATCGGTTTCCTCATCGATAGCTATAGCGACTTCTTTCATTGCCAGCGTGGTTGCACTGTTTCCGTTTAGGCTCATTGCTGTAATTGAATCTACAGCGCCTGAAACAACGTGGTTTAGCAAAATGTCCCCCAAGTCTGGGTTGGCTAACAAAGTGGCAGCGTCGATATTTAGTTCAGCAAGTAATGCTGTAAAAGCATCGTCAGTTGGTGCAAACACTGTATATGTTGCGTTTTCGTCAGCTAAAGCGCCGTCTAGATTAGCGGTCATGAGTGCCTGAACTAGAACTGTAAAGCGACCATCGTTGACTGCAGTTTCTACAATGTTCGAAGTTGGCTCGCCCATGTCCGCAGGCGGGACCAATACCGCATCAATCACATGCACAATGCCGTTGCCGGTGATGATATCGGTGGCGGTCACTGTTGAAGTGTTTACTAATAAGTTTTCTCCGCTTAGTGACAAGGCAACCTTATCACCGTTGAACATTTCTACTGTAGTGCCAGCAAGTCCAATCGCAGTTGCTGCATCAACTTCGCTACCAATTACATGGTACGTTAGAATATCAGCCAGATCTGGACTGCCTAAAAGCTCATCGGCAGTAAGATTGTTCTCCGTTAAATACTTTTCGAAAGCAGCATCCGTTGGGGCAAACACTGTAAGTTCAGCATTTGGATCTGATAAAGCTTCTACAAGGCCAGCTTGCTCCGCGGCTGCTACTAAGGTTGTAAAATTGCCATCGGCAACCGCAGCATCTACAACCGTAGCAGCACTAATTGTGTCGTCGTCATCATCGTCACACCCGACTAGTAGTAGCGAAGACGCTACAAGTATGGCCGTTAGGTAGTTCTTAAACATAATGTTATCTCCGTATATCCCTCACTGAGACTCTATTGCTTGGCTGAGAAACTTGATCGCTTCGTTGCAATCAGACTGCGAGATGAGATGCTCGAATTGCTGGCATTCCAGAGGTAGAAGTTCCAACCATCGCTGGCTCACCCAGGTCGCATCATCAAAGAAGCAGTGTGGATAGAGTCGTTTGATTTCTGGAAATCTCTGGTAAACCCTCTGCAGCTGGTCACTGATATAGAGAGAGGATTGAGTGAGCTCTTGGCTACTCCAATTACTAAGGTATTCAACCTCAGCACAGCGCAAGCCATCAAACTCACTCCATACCCTTTTCACTTTGAAACGTCGAGTCCCGACAATGGTCACGCCAAGGAAGCCGTCAGGAAGCTGTTCAAAATCAATTATTTCTGTAAGTGTGCCGACACGTGAGACGTTATTAGGAGATGTGGCTACTGGTTCGCCAAGCAAACAAATACCGAAACCTTGGCCCTGTTTGCAACACTCGCTGATCATACGCTTGTAGCGGGGCTCAAAAATTCGAAGATTCATCTTTCCCTCGGGAAGAACAACTGAGCTTAGAGGGAACAACTTAACAACCGACATAAAACCTTTCCTGATGCTGATCTCAATTTTGTCTTACGGCGGTGCTATTGAATGGATCAAACCAGGGTGATTTGAGAGACTAAAAAACGACCAATTTGTTTGCCAAATATGTTAACTGGGTAACATTTCGGCAGGTTAATTGCATTTACTTGATCGCGATCACAATCTTAGTTTGAACTTTTGCAATAAAACACTTCCATTTGTGGCTCAGATCTCTATTATTCGCACCACGAAAACGGTTGCTTCGGAGAAGTAACTGAGAACAGCGAAGGATTAGCTGGTTTTTATCGCAACAACTTTTGAGTGTCTTTTATCATGCGTAAATCTTTACTTACTCTTGGCTTGCTAGCAGCAACCTCTGCGCCAGTAATGGCTGCTGATTATTCTGATGGTGATATCCACAAGAACGATTACAAATTCCTTCAATTCAACCTTATGGGTGCTTTTGATGAGAAACCAGGTAACTCAAACCACGACTACCTAGAGATGGAATTTGGCGGTCGTTCAGGTATCTTCGATCTGTACGGTTACGTTGATGTATTCAACCTACTAAGCAACCCAAGCTCTGATAAAGCAGACGCTGATGCGAAAATCTTCATGAAGTTCGCACCTCGTATGTCTCTAGACGCACTAACTAAGAAAGACCTTTCTTTCGGTCCAGTTCAAGAGCTTTACATCGCTTCTGAAATCACTTGGGACGGTGTTACAACTAACCCAGACAAAGGCACTTTCGGTGTTAACCAACAGAAGATCGGTATCGGTTCTGACATCATGGTTCCTTGGTTTGGCAAAATGGGCCTAAACCTTTACGGTAACTACGATTCAAACGTTAAAGATTGGAACGGTTTCCAAGTTTCTACTAACTGGTTCAAGCCTTTCTACTTCTTCGAAAACGGTTCTTTCATCTCTTACCAGGGTTACATCGATTACCAATTCGGTATGAAGGATGAGTACGCTACTTCAAGCAATGGTGGCGCATGGTTCAACGGCATCTACTGGCACAGCGAGCGCTACGCAGTAGGTTACGGTCTTAAGCTATACAAAGACGTATACGGCATCAAAGACACTGACGCATTCGAATCTTCAGGCGTAGGTCACTACGTTTCAGTAACTTACAAGTTCTAAGCTTGTTGGTTTAAAAAAGGCGCCAAAGGCGCCTTTTTTGTCTCTTTTATTCGCTCAAAACCACTAAATTCAGTATCCTTGCTCGACTGCAAGATTACAGGACAGAGTTTTGAAGATTACTGTTGTTGGCCTCGGCGCCATTGGCTCTTTGTTCGCCTACTCACTCCAAAAAGCGGGCCATCAGGTTTCAGTCTGGACTCGTGACAATGCTCTTAGCAAAACACTCAAGCTAGACGAGCATGAAAGCCTTAATTTCCCAGCAAACAATACCCAACTTCTTGAGCAAGCCGATCTCGTGATTATCTGCACAAAATCTTGGCAGTTGCAAAACGTTCTAGAGCAGCCCCTAGCCTTCATTCCATTGAGCACACCTATCGTCATCTCTCACAATGGCATGGGAGCCATAGAAAAGGCTCAAACTCTGCTAGACGGGCGCCCTATCCTGTTTGCAACCACTACCCATGGTGCACTCAAAAAAGATCCTGAAACAGTGCTTCACACAGGTATTGGACAAACAGTAATTGGTCCATATTCAAAACAAGCTTTGAATCTAGAAAATCTGGCTCGGGTATTCGATAGCGCACTACCTAATGCTGTCTGGCAAACCAGTATCAAGCAAGCACTGTGGAATAAACTTGCTATCAACTGCTGCATCAACCCAATCACAGCCATACTCGATTGCAGAAATGGGGAACTAGATACTCCTGACAGCCTTCAAATCATTGAAGCGCTCTGTGGTGAGATAACTAAGGTTATGCTTGCTGAGGCTACAAAGCCGATTCAGAGACTCTGCTCAACACAGCAAAAGCTGTCATCAAAGCGACCTCAGCTAACTATTCATCAATGCATCAAGACGTTTCGCACCAAAGAATGACTGAGATTGACTATATTACAGGGTATCTGTTGGACTGCGCTAAAGCACATGCGATTCAAACCCCATACAATCAAGAGCTATATAATAAAATCAAAAAGTTAGAGGCAAGCTATGACAATTAAAGCCCTAGTTCCTATCGCTCCCGGCACAGAAGAGATGGAAGCGATAACCATCATAGACACCCTGATCCGAGCCGATTACGAGGTGACTATTGCCAGTGCAGACTTTGAAGGCAAGCTAACCTTTGATGGCTCACGAGGCATCCCTTTAACTGCTCATAAAAAGTTGGTAGAAGTTGCTGACGAAGAGTTCGATGTTATTGCTCTACCCGGCGGTGTTGGTGGTGCAGAGGTGTTTCGCGACAGCATTCTTCTTATCGAGATGATCAAGCAGCAAAAATATGATGGCAGGCTCAATGCCGCAATCTGCGCTAGCCCAGCACTCGTTCTTCAGCACCATGATATCTATCCCGAAAGCCTGATGACCTGCCACCCGAGTTTTAAGTCTCATATTCCAGAAGAACTGTGGCGTCAAAAGCGTGTTACCTATGACATCAACAACAAGCTTCTTACTAGCCAAGGGCCAGCTAGCGCATTCGAATTTGCTATCGAGATCATTACCCTGTTGTCCGGTAAGGCACACGCATGGAAAGTAGCCGAGCCTATGGTGCCACTACCTAATCTAAACATCTCTGACCTTGGAGAAAAACGTGTTTGATATCCAAGCCATAAGAGCACAATTTCCAGCATTGGCAGACACAGATATCGTCTATCTGGACAGCGCCGCGACCACGCAAAAACCCAAAGCAGTTATCGAGACCATTACTGATTACTACTCAGCTCGCAACGCCAATGTACATAGGGGAAGCCATAGCCTTACAGCTCAGGCTACCTCCGCTTTTGAACAGGCTCGAGAAACGGTCAGAGACTTTATCAATGCCAAATCAACCAAAGAGATAGTCTGGACGCGCGGTGCAACTGAGGCGATAAACCTTATCGCTCAGACTTACGGTAGAAACACCCTAAGCACAGGCGACGAGATCTTGGTAAGCGAGATGGAGCATCACGCCAATATAGTGCCGTGGCAATTGGTCGCTGAGCAAACGGGTGCCCGCGTGGTTAAGGTGCCTATGACTGCTGACTGTCAGCTCGATATACAAGCCTTTGAGTCGAGCCTTAACTCAAATACCAAGATAGTGGCGATAAGCCATGTATCTAACGTTACCGGCACGCGCCATCCTATTGAGCAGATGATCAAACTAGCAAAGCAGAGTGGCAGCACTGTAGTTGTCGATGGCGCTCAAGGCATAGTGCATGAGGCTGTTGATATGCTGGCACTGGACTGCGACTTCTATGTTTTTTCCGGTCATAAGCTGTTTGCTCCTACAGGTATCGGAGTCCTCTACGGAAAACTAGAACTACTTGAAGCTATGCCCCCTTGGCATGGCGGTGGCAAGATGGTGCAAAAGGTGAGCTTTGACGGCACCTCGTTTAGCGACCTTCCAGGCAAATTTGAAGCGGGCACTCCCAACGTTGCAGGAGCGCTAGCCTTAGCTACGGCCATCAACTGGCTAAAAGAGGTTGGTATTGAGAACGCTGAGCAACACGTAAAGACCCTACAGAAGTGCGCTTTTGAGGGTTTATCAAAGATAGAAGATATCGAGATGGTCGGCTTTCAAGAAGGCGCGAGCGTCATCAGCTTTGTTATGGATGGTGTGCATCATCAGGATATGGCGACCCTACTTGACCAACAAGGGGTTGCTCTGCGAGCGGGCCACCACTGTGCGCATCCGTTTATGGATGCTTTGAACATCAAAGGTACCGTACGCGCCTCGTTTGCGGTTTATAACACGATTGAGGAAGTGGACCGATTTATTGCTGCCGTGGAGAAAGCGGCGGATATGCTCTAGATCTAAAGCTTATGAAGATCCCGCTCAAGGCCGGAATGACGGTGAAGCTGAGGACATTCTACACACTAAATACTCGTCATCGCGGAAGGCTTGCCTATCCGCGATCTCTAGGGTGTACAGTGCTAAGTTAGTGCACATACAAAGATCCCGACTCTGGGCCGAGATGACTATAAAACTGGGGATGTCTAAAGAGTTGGAATTAGACCATGCCTTTGATCTGGTCGACAATCGCCTTTAGACCATTGCCTCTGGATGGACTTAGGTGTTCAATCAAGCCTAAACTTTCAAAATACCCATCAATATCAAAACCTTGGATCTCTTGTGCTGTTTTATTGTTTAGCGCAGAAAGGGCAATCGCAATCAAACCACGCACGATACGTGCATCGGAATCTGCCGCAAACTGCCACTTATCTTCCGCTAATTCACCGATAAGCCACACCTGACTCTCACAACCAGCAACCGTCACTTGTTCATCACGCAGGGCTTCATCCAAGCTAGGCAATTTCTTGCTCCACTGGATTACTTGACGATATCTCTGCTCCCAACCCGACAAGGTCTGCATCTTAGCCACGATATCAGCTTCGGTGAGTTGGTTTCCGTAAGGGTTAGTTTCAAAGAATTGAGTGAGCTCAGACATGGACATTAGCTATGTTTTTGGATGATTTTCTCAATGATACGCGATACCGCCACAAAGCCAAAGGTAGCTGTAACTACAGTCGCAGCTCCAAAGCCTGTGGCACAGTCCATGCGTTTTGGCCCTTCAGCAGTTGCTTTCACCGCACATACACTGCCATCCGCTTGAGGATACTTGAGCTGTTCAGTGGAGTAGACACAGTCGATACCAAACTTACGCTTTGGATTCTTACTGAAATTATGGAAGCGACGTAGCTGATCTTTGATCTTTTTAGCTAGCGGGTCTTGTACCGTACGGCTTAGGTCTGCCACACAGATTTGGTCGGGTCCACCTGACCACCAGCACCGCCTATAGTAATCACTTTGATCTTGTTGCTACGGCAATACGCAAGTAGAGACGCTTTAGCTTTTACGCTGTCGATAGCATCTAGCACATAGTCATACTCTTTACTCAGGTACTCGGCTTGGTTGTCTGAGTCGATAAAGTCATCGATCAGGTTTACCTTACAATCCGGGTTGATAAGCTTCACTCGCTCAGCCATTACCTCGATCTTGCTTTGGCCTACTGTACCCGTCATTGCATGGATCTGACGGTTAATATTCGTCACACATACATCGTCCATATCGATAAGCGTCAGCTCACCAATACCGCTTCGAGCCAAGGCCTCAACGGCCCACGAGCCTACCCCACCAATACCGATCACGCACACGTGCGCCGCACGCAGAATCTCAACTTCACTATTACCGTAAAGTCGGCGCGAACCACCAAAGCGTTGGTCATAAGATTCAGATGCTGGGCTGGTCAACTCTCGCATGACGACATTTCTCCACACAAATACAACAAGAGTGCGATTTATACGCACTCTTGGGTTTAATGTCTAGTTATCCGCACCAAATGCCGTTATTTGCTCGGAACCTGTCATGGCTTTTCCGTTGGGCTGTTTTCCAGCCCCAACTTCCACACTCGACCAAAGTGTTTATAGTGACCAGACTGAACACCCGCCCTAGGTCCCATACCATGATAAAGGTCTAGGTGATTCTGCTTAACCGCACCACCTGTATCTAGCACGATGAGTAGGCGCAGTGCGTGCGCACCAGACCAAGTACCATCAGCATTCAAAAGCGGCACCTCAGCAAGAATAGGTGTGCCCATTGGAAGCAGGTCTCTGTCACCTGCCACTGAAGCAAGTGGTAGAAGCGGAATACCCGCCGTACCTCTAACTGCTAAGTCGTCTTTTGGTGTAAAGAAAACAAACGAAGGATTCTGCTCTAGCAGTTCACGAACCGTTTCTTCATCGTTCTCTTCTACACTGCTTAATCGCCTTTAGGGACATCTTCTCACGTGGCACCAAACCACGCTCAATTAGGATGCGGCCAATGCTCACGTACGGACGGTTATTTTTACCCGCATAAGCAAAATACTGCATGCTGTTATCATCACCGAAATGCACAAAGCCGCTGCCCTGTACTTCCATCAAGAATGGATCGATACGGTTGTTGGCATAACCAAGTTCGAGCCCCTCTCCCTCTAGCGCTCCCTCGTAGATCTGAGCTCGGGTAGGACATTGGCTGGTGCACTTAGGCAGACCATAAACCGGGTACTTGTACTCATTATCTGGTTGATGTCTCAACTCAATAACTGGTGAAAAGTAGCCAGTGAACAGCACATTTCCTTGCTTATCGCCTCCGCGCATCTGCGCCACTTGAACTCCATAGTTCTCAAGTTCGTCTGGATTACCACTTTGCAGCGCCCACTCAGAAAGTGTTTGATAGAGGTCGGTATATTTCTTTGCCATCGAAGGCGAATTGTCTAAAACCTCTTTTGCCTGATCGTCAAACAAGTTGAGGTCACGATAGGCATTAGTCTCTATCTGGTCTACTTGGGTAAGGGGCTGTTCTAGATTTTCATCTAGATATTGTTGTCCACGTTCGGTGTCTTGAGCACAACCTGCCAACAGCAGGGAGAAGAGGATAGAGAAAGAGATATTGCGCATTTGAAAAATAGATAGATAAGCAAGTAATAGCAGAATGACAAACTCAAACAGGCAAGGCAACAGATACTTCATTATTTACCAAGAATTGACCTGTCGCCTATATGCACAACAGTGTTGCAATTTAATAATTAATCATTATTATCACATAAAAATTCACTAGAAATTATTATGATGGATCGCAGTACTGAGCTAGTAAAAGGATTTAGACAATCCACCCCATACGTTAATGCACACCGTGATAAAACCATGGTGATCTACCTCAGTGGTGAGGCGGTCAGTCATAGCAATTTTCCTAACATCGTCAGTGATATCGCCCTTTTGCACAGCCTAGGGGTGAAACTGGTTCTGGTCTACGGCGCACGCCCACAGATAGACCAGCGCCTGCAACTGCAGAACCTAGAAACTAATTATCATAAACAGGTAAGGGTGACCGACTCCACCACCTTGCCACAGGTAATGCAGGCCGCCGGTCAACTTCAGTTGGCCATTACCGCTCACCTTTCTATGAGCCTCAACAATACCCCAATGGCGGGAACCGACCTCAATATTGTCAGTGGTAACTTTGTTATTGCTCAGCCTCTGGGTGTAGAAGATGGCATCGATTATCAACACAGTGGTCGAGTGCGTCGCATAGACGTACAGGGTATCAACCGCTCTCTCGAGCAAGGCTCGATTGTGCTGATCGGCCCTGTTGCTGGTTCTGTAACTGGGGAGTGCTTCAATCTGGTATCGGAAGAGCTTGCCACCAAAATAGCTATCAAGCTTCAAGCAGCCAAACTTATTGGATTTACACCTGAGCAAGGCTATGTCAGCCCTGAAGGCGCGGTCGTGCCTGAGCTAATGCCTCAGCAGGTCGCTAACATTCTTAAGGAGGAGCTTGCCTTTGGTTGCAGTAAGCGATTCCTTCAGGCAGCACTGCATGCCTGTCGCAGAGGCGTTCAGCGCAGTCACCTCATCAGCTATGCTGAAGACGGTGCACTCATTCAAGAGCTGTTCTCTCGTGATGGTATCGGTACTCAAATCGTAACCGAGAGCGCCGAGCAGATCCGCAAGGCGACCATCGATGATATTGGCGGGATACTCGACCTCATCAGCCACTTGAGAGCGACGGTATTCTGGTGCGCCGCTCAAGAGAGCAATTAGAGCAAGAGATAGAGCAGTTCACCATCATCATCAAAGATGAGATGATCATAGGCTGTGTGGCGCTCTACCCTTATCCCGAAGATGGCATGGCCGAGATGGCCTGCCTTGCGATACACCCCGACTACCGCGATGGTAATCGAGGCGCACACCTGCTCACGCACATGAGCACCAAGCCGATTGCTTGGACATCACACAGCTGTTTATCCTAACCACCCACAGCCTGCACTGGTTTAGAGAGCAAGGGTTTAGTGAGATTCAGATCAGCGAATTGCCTATCAAGAAGCGGGATCTATACAACTTCCAACGAAACTCGAAGATCTTAGCACTGGACGTTTAATCTATCCGCTAGGTGGCTGCTACGCTCGGTCTTGCGAATGACCGAGCGCTTCACTATCGCTTCGTCCGCCACTACCTTCAAATAAGATTTAGCTCGAGTCACACCGGTATAAAATAGCTCTCGCGTCAGCACAGGTGACATCTGTTTTGGCAAAATCAGATAGGTATTCTCAAACTCACTACCCTGCGACTTGTGTATGGTCATGGCAAAGGCGGTCTCGTGAGGCGGTACGCGTGACGGCAAGATGGCTTTAACACTACCATCTGGCTGCTCAAAATAGACCTTGAGTCGCCCTTCACCCTCATCCATCAAGCAGATACCAATATCACCGTTATACAACTGCTGACCATGGTCATTACTCGTCACCATAATAGGCCTGCCCATATACCAAGTATCACGCACAGTGGCGATCAACCCCTTGCTTGCTAGCTTCTGCTCTATGTTATGGTTTAGTCCTTCAACACCAAACTCTCCCTCGCGTACCGCGCACAGAAGGCGTGTCTTAGCAAAACGCTTTAAAACCTCGGCAGCGTATTCACGCATAGATTGCTCATCACCAATGACATCCTTCAAATAGGTCTTGTACTGGTTCGCCAACTCACCGATAAGGGCGGCATAGTTATCGCTATCAAGGGGGGTATGAGCAACATCCTCAAGTCCGCGGTTAAGTAAGAGTGCGGATTTATTGGCATCACCCTCATTGATAGCGCGAGCCAACATGCCAATCCCAGAGCGACTATGGAATCGATAGCTCTTACGTAGGTACTTAAACTGTCCGCTACCGCACTTCGGCTCATCGCTTCATTGGAGTAATCAAAGCCCGTTAGCTGAGTTAAGGCTTGTTTATGGGAAAGGCTGAACCCGGTTTGCAATGAACAGATATCTCCCAATACAGCACCCGCCTCTACCGAAGAAAGCTGGTCTTTATCACCTAATAGAATCAGTCTTGCGTGGGACGGCAAAGCATCCAGAAGCTTGTACATCAGTGGTAGGTCGACCATAGAGGCTTCATCGAGGATCAACAGATCTAAGTGCAGAGGATTAGAGGCATTGTGTTTGAAGTCCACACGATTAGCTCGCGCTCCCAGCAGTCTGTGAATAGTACTGGCACTGGTCGGAATGCGCTCCTTTATCTCAGGGGAGACGGGAAGCGAGTCGATGGCATTACCGATAGATTCGGTCAGCCTTGCTGCAGCCTTACCCGTCGGCGCGGCTAGCTTGATATTCAGCTTCTCTTCGCTTGAGCTTACTAGTGCCGCCAAAAGTTTGGAGACGGTAGTAGTCTTACCCGTACCTGGACCTCCAGAGATAACACACAATCTGCGTAAAAGCGCCGTAGCCGCCGCCACTTTTTGATAATTTTTACACGCCTTGAGCGGGATGAGATCCGCCAGCGGTACTAGTTCCTCTGAGCGAGTCACCCCCTTAGCAACCTTAAGAACGTCCTGCCAAGGCACTAGGTCGGCAAGCTCAATATCTAGTGACTCACAAATAACCTGCTGCCACTCCATATCGCTGACATTTTCCAGCTTTT
Organism: Vibrio ishigakensis; assembly: GCA_000830475.1. GTDB lineage: Bacteria > Pseudomonadota > Gammaproteobacteria > Enterobacterales > Vibrionaceae > Vibrio > Vibrio ishigakensis_A. The sequence goes on from BBSC01000014.1 coordinate 32,106, forward strand.
GCAGGTCTTTGAACAAAAAACCCCACTGCCAAGCAAACAATCTGTTTAGCTCAGTAGCCATGCCCTGCTTGGTATTTGCCTCTAACTCTACCGGCTCGGAAAGCTGTACTAGTTTTCGCGCCAACTGGGATTCAAACTGCCAGTACTTTTGCAGGTATAAGCTTTCAAACTCAAACACTAACGGACGCATCTCTTGCTCCGGCAAGTTTTTAACGAGGCTCGAGCCTGAGCATGAGCTTGCCAATCAACTTCAAGGAGGTGCGGAGCAATAAGGGACTCAAGCTGTTTGGCAGAAAAGGTATCCAGCGGAGACCAAGCGCTCGAGAGTCTTAAACAACTGTTACCCTTGCTGAGTTCAAAGCTGACAGCTGCAACCAAAATTGCAGTGACATCAGGGTCGATAGCGCATTCTTTACTGGCAAGAAACCTCGCCAATTGCAGATCCAGTTGACGCAGTAGACCAAGCTCTGCAAACAGCTCTAGCCAACCCATCCAGCCTTGTTGGTTTATCTTTTTAGCAAGCTCCGTATCCAATTGCTGAGGCTCTGTTTGGTATCAATACTGCTCATCTATTTATCTCCCTCACCACGAATATGCTGGTCTAACTCCTCAAGTAATAGTGGGCTAGGCTTGGCATTAAACACCCCATACTCACCGCTACCATCCATACCCCGCAGGAACAAATAGTAGACCCCACCAAAGTGACGCTCATAATCGTAATCGGGAATACGCGCCTGCAAGAAGCGATGTAGCGCCAATGCATAGATGTGGTATTGAGCATCGTATCTATGGTCAAGCATGGCCTGTTTCAGGCTGTCGCTGTGATAGTCTGATGCCTCATCACCGAGGTGATTAGACTTCCAATCCAACACATAAAACTTACCTTGGTGTTCGAATACAAGGTCGATAAAGCCCTTCAACATGCCCTGCACTCGATTAAAGCCAAGAGACGAAGCCTTAGCCGTGAGTTCATCGTACTCACTGGTGATGCGATGAAAGCCTTCGGCGGTCAAGCTCTCAATAGGTAGCAAGAACTCCATCTCTACTAGTCTCTGAGCTGGCTTAAGGCCTTTAAGAATAAGACCATTGCCATCTAAGTCGGTTGCCAGCACGGTATCGACCATGCCTTGCAAAATAGGTAACCATTCCGGCTCCAACTGCTCGTCTATGAGCAATTTTTCTATGATGTTCTTATTGCTTTCATCAAATGCAGACTGGGTAAACTCTACCTCTTCAAACAAGGTGTGTAAGAATGTGCCCGGTCTCGCACCGCGAGGAAAATTAAACATGCTTTTCTCAGTTAAAGCTGGAATCAGCTCTTTATCATCAGCTGCATCGATATCTATCTCTCCAGATAAAAAAGCACTGGATGAATGGCTGTGTTTACCGGCTGAGGCCAATCCTGAGTAACTGGTCATGCGCCAGCTCCTATCAATGCTACCAGTGAGCTGCTGGGCTTCCACTTGTTCCGAGTCTTTGGCTACAGGCGTGTACAAGGAGTCGTCCCATTGTGGAGGCTCACACACCTTGATACTCGGGTATTTATCTTCGAGCTCATGCAGGCGAGCGGTCAACGCATCTGCGGACTGCGGTTCATCTCCGATGAGCAGATAACCTATGGCACTTAGATGGGTAGACAAGGCTTTTTTGTTGCCATCTTTTAAGGCTCCCAGTCCCATGTAACAGGCGTAAACCGCGCGCGTTACCGCTACATACAGCAAGCGCAGATCCTCGGCTAAACGTTCTTTCTCAGACTCAGCCTTTCCCTCATCATTGTTATCAAGGTCAAAACGGCTCTTTTTCAGTTCAGGATCGTAATAGATGGCTTCCTTAGAGGCTCTAAACGAGCTCACAAAAGGGACAAAGATGATGTCGTACTCGAGACCTTTGGATTTGTGTATGGTGACCACCTGAACCAGATTCTGCTCCGATTCCAAACGTTGCTTTTGCTCTTCACCACCATCATTGGCTGTTTCGATGCGCTCGTTAAACCAGCGCAAAAGCGCATGGTCACTCTCCATCTCGACCGAGGTCTGCTGCAGCACCTCAGCGAGGTGCATAAGGTCGGTGAGGGCGCGTTCGCCATCAAACTCAGCCTTGAGCTTCTGCGCCAAATCACGACGCTGTATCCAGCGCCTAATAAGAGCCATTACGCCAAACTGTTGCCAGTAATCCTTGTATTCGGCGTATTCATTGATAACCGACTCCCAAGCCAGTTCATCTTGTTGTAAAGCACTGAGCTCACCAAGAGGCAGTCCCAGCAACTTACAACCAAGGCTAGCGCGATAGCACTCTCATCATGATTATGCAGACAAGCAAACAAGAACATAGCCAGATCAGGGGCCGCATGAGAGGCGTACACACTGTCTCGGTTTGATAGATAAACGCTGGCAATACCTTTCTTAGATAATGCCTGTCTGACCATGCTTGCCTCATGGCCTGTGCGCACTAGGACGGCAATGTTCTGAGGCTGAATAGACTCTCCATCGAGCTTTGCTAAACCTTGGTCTGATGCGGTTAGGAGCTTTTCTATCTCAGTTGCCGTGCCCAAAGCCATGGCATTGAGATAATCGCCTTTCTTGAGCCCAGCTTCGTCCTCCATTAGCCAAGCGGTAAACGCAGGCTGCTTGTCACCGTTTAGTTGCCACTGCATATTGTGGGCTTTTGGGCTTGGTTCTACACAAATAAAAGGAATGTCATCGTCATAGATGAAAGGCTTGTCCGCCTCTTCAAAAAGTAGATTACTCGCCTCGACCATATCGCTGCTAGAGCGCCAGTTAGTGGTGAGATTGAAGTGTGAGGTCACCTCTTTACGCGCTCGGATATAGGTGAAGATATCTGCGCCGCGGAAGGCATAAATGGCCTGTTTAGGGTCGCCAATCATAAACAAGCCGCACTCTGGATGGTTTGAATAAAGCTGACTGAAGATACTGTATTGCTGTGGGTCGGTATCTTGAAACTCATCTATCATGGCAACAGGAAACAAACTTCGAATGCGCTCAGATAACAAGCCCTGCTCATCGCTTAATAGGGCTTTATCCAGTTGTGACAACAGGTCATCAAATGAGAGCTGATGTTGTCTTTGCTTGGTTTCAGCCAGTTTAGAGCGGCAAGCCTGAATAGCATGCGCCAATATGGATTGCTCTACTTCCAGTTTCGGTAATTGCAGGAAGGCTTCAATCTTATCGAACACCTCATGCTCGGGCGGATTACCCTTCTTGGTTTTCTCTTGTAAAAGCGAGCTTCGAAAGCGCTCAAGCTCATCAATATTCTGGATAGAATTAGGGTTGCTGTTTGCCCAATCATCCAACTTGCTGACCCAGTTAGGCACGTTGCGCTTGTTGTATGGGTTCTTTGCAATGCCAGATTCGGCAATGATCTTTTCAACCTCACCACTCGCCTCAAGCCAACTCGCTTTCATCTGCTGAGTCTGATTCAGCTATCCTTGTAAGCATTAGCCAGATCATCAGCGCCACCTGGCGCATGAATAAAGCGTTCACTGCCGGAAAGGTGCGTTCTAATAACCTTCAACAGCGCTTCTGGGGTTCGCCACATTTCACGCACCGCATCCACCAGCGGTTCAGGTAGAGGATAGAACTCTCGTCGCCAGTAATCGGCTACCACCTGAGACATGAGTTCGCTCTCATCGGTGATAAGCTCGGATGAAAAACGACTGCCAGACTCAAACGCATTCTGCGTCAGCATACGCTGGCAAAAACCGTGAATGGTAAAGATAGCGGCCTCATCCATCTGACGCTCAGCATCGAGCAACAAGGCACAGGCTAAATCCCTGTCTTGGGTCTGCTCAAGAAGAGGTTTGATCACAGGATCATCAGAGTGACCGCGACTAAAGGCGATACGCGCCTGATGGATTCGCGCTCGGATACGGTCTCTAAGCTCGGCCGTAGCCGCCTCGGTAAAGGTCACAACCAAGATCTGCTCAACGGTGAGCGGCGCTCTATGAGCACTATTTTGATCACCATGTCCCAAAAGCAGTCTTAGGTATAGGCCTGCGATAGTGAAGGTCTTGCCCGTCCCCGCAGAGGCTTCAATCAGCCTCATTCCGTGCAAAGGGAAGGTCATCGCGTCGAGTTGATTTACCGTGATATTTTCTGTTTGATTCATATTAGGCTTAGTTATTTTTGTGACCCAGGATCAAATCCTTTCAATACATATCCAGATTACAGTTTGATGAACAAAAGTTTGCGATCCTACTCACTGATATCTGGAGCACTTACCAGTAGTCTTTGCGCCAATTTACGAAATGGTCTCTCTGACCTTTGGCCGCTAAGAATTACCCTACATATAATAAATTTCTAGCGGCCACACCTACTCTCTTTGCTGAATGCGCTCTTTGGCTGGCAATAAGATCTGCTCACTGAGTCGCATCGATTCCGATACTAATTTTTCTTCCAACTCTGGCCATACGCGCTGGATATAGTAGTTATCCCCTTCGCCCGAGCTGTAGCTATTACCCTCAAAGCAGGCGGTGAACTTGGCTTTCGCCATCTCCCTTGCCTCACTCGGTTCAAACTTGGCTAGGCGCTTGTTGAACTCATTCATGGCATCTGATGCAGAGCGAGGGAAATAAGGCAGAGGCGTCGAGAGCCCAGAAAGAAACTCAGTGACTAACTCATTAAATAGGCTCTGCGCACTCTCTGTATCCAGAGGTTCAAAGTAGTTGTGCTGCACGCCGTTTTTCTTATCAAAGCCGATAACATGAGTGGTGCACGAAGCACCACTGAGGCTTGCCACCAAATGACGAATCCAGCTGATAGAATGTCTTGTGAGCGAACACTGCCCGCTCGGTAATAGACGCCACCAGAGGCATAGCGCTGTTTTAGCCAGCCGACTAGTTGACGAGTTTCCCCCGATGACAATGCGATAGGCAGAGATACCTCAACATCTTGCTGCTTGCTACCGGTTAAGAAAGCCACCTCATTGGCAATCTCTTTCGAGATGGTTTTCACCTCATGCAGTTCAGCGTCACCAAAATGCCCTAGCGGCAACTGCCCTGACACTCGTAGCCATTGCGCCAGCTGTTCAACACCCTGATCGCCTTTCTCAAGCTGGGCTTGCAGGAGCTGGTCTTTAAATACATAGGCATCTAAGCCACTTAGCGCAAAGGGCTCGTTGTCTTCGATAGACTCTCGCTGCCCTTCAAAATAGATATCAAGCTGACGATTAAAGAAGAACTTCACCGGCAAAGCCCAAAAGCGAATAAACTCCTCAAGGTCAATCTCGGCTGGAACCTCAGTCAGAATAGACTCACTCGCCTCGTGTTTTGGCGACACTAGCATATTCGCCACATCCGCCCACTCTGAGGCAAAACTGCCCTGTTGTTTAAAGGCACTTGGGCTAAATGGGGTCATGCTGTGTTTATAGGTGATTGCCTTAACCAAATTCGCCCCAGAATCATCCACTGACAGGGCTTCATCCCCCTCGAGACAATAATTTTGCGCGCAGTACTCTAATAGTTCGGTCACCACGATGGATGGCAATCTTGGGGTGTTATCCAAGATCGACTGACCGACGTAGCTAATGTAAAGCTTACTCTGCGCCGAGAGCATGGCCTCAAGGAAAAGGTATCTGTCATCGTCGCGACGACTGCGGTCTCCGTGACGGGATTTCACATTGATAAGGTCAAATCCTTCTTTAGCCACGTTGCGCGGATAGGCACCATCGTTCATGCCAAGCAAACACACTACCTTGAATGGGATAGAGCGCATCGGCATCAGGGTACAGAAGTTGACCTGCCCTGCTAAAAATCTCTGGCTGATACGGGTGCTGTCTAGCTTGTTTTGCAGATAATCGCTGACCACTCTTAGGTCAATAGCTTGCTCAAATCCAGCTTCGCTGGTTTGCTCCACCAGCCTAGACAGAGCATCTCGAATGGTCTTTATCGCCAGCTCATTGTCCACATCCAGCTCAAAGAAAGCGCCGAGCATCTTATTTAGTTGTAACTGCCACTCGCTAGCACTACGGGCATTGCCCAGTGTGGCTCGATACTCAATCAAGGTTTCAACAAAATGTGCCAGCTTGCCTGCAAGGTCTGCCTGCAGCCCTTCTATCTGTTCATAAGGGGCAATGCTCTCGTCTGCCAAATCAAAGCTGTATTCAGATGACATGGCATACCCCATCAAGATACGCCTTAGGCCAAATAGCCAGGTGTTTTGCTCTATCTGTGGCAGCTCAAGTTCTACCGAGGTTGTGCTATCTAGCCCCAGCGAATTCCGGCCTCTTCCACCCACAGGGAAAGAAGGTCGAACTCACTCTCAGAGATCCCAAAACGCTGCAGTATCGCGGGCGTCTCCAGAAGTGCCAGCATCTCCCGCGCTCAAAGCGACTGTTAGGCAGGTTCAGCAGCTGCATAAAGGCATTCAGCACCGGCGATTCTTGGCTAGCCGTTCTGTCCGAGATAGAAAAAGGAATGCGACGCTCGAAAGGCGCATTGCCGAAGACGGCCTGGATCACTGGCGCATAGGCATTGATGTCTGACACCATGACTATGATGTCCTTGGGCTTAAGCTGTGGATCTGCATTAAACATATGCAGCAGTTGATCGTACAGCACCTCAACTTCACGCGTAGGGCTATGGCACGAGTGCAGCGAAATCGAATCATCCCCTAGCGGCAGCATTGGCTTGTGATGGCTGGAGTTCAGCTGGGTATCATCTTGATACTGATTTAGGTCCAGCATGTCCTGCTGAATCAAAGGCAGAAGCGACTGAGAGTCGAGGTCTACAAAGGCCTCCACCTCATTACTCTCTAGCTGAGACAGAAGGTGTAGGTTGTCTCTACCCTGCTTGCCCAATGAAGCCAGCAGGTTGTTTGATACAGCTAGATGGTGAGACTCTGGCAATAGGTTTTGCTCAATGTCTCCCTTAAGGAGCGCCTCACCGGACTCTTGCTCTATTCCATGACCTTGCCAACGAATACGTGGACGGCTCAACTTAGCCATTCGAGTCAGGGTCTTTTGATCTTTCACATCTCCCAGTAATAACGACAAGGGTTGTGAAACAGAAGATGCACATCGATGTGTTCGCCCAGAGCTTTTAGGGCTTCCAGATATTTTGGAGGGAGGGAGCTGATGCCAAACACAAACAAGCGCTTAGGTAGCCCTTGGGTATCCACTGACTGACCCGAGGTAAGGGCGTCGATAAAGTCTTGATAGAGATTAGCCTGTGATAAGGCGATTGGCCAAGGGACTCGGTATAGCTTGAAAGCTCACGCCACAACTCACCCTGCCATAGCCCCTGCTCACCGAGCTCTTCAGGATGTTCAGCACCCTCCCAAGCCAAAATATAGTCGGGGCGATACACCAGATAACCATCGAAAATATCCGCAATCTTCTCTGCCAATTGATAGCACTTAGAGCCATCTTCATCTTGCTCCAAATAGTGGGCAAGGGAGATAAAGCTCTCTCGCTCTAGCAGGCTAGGCAATATCTGCATCAGCTTCCAGGTCATGGCCTCTTTATTGAAGGCACTGCGCGCTGGCACATCGGGTAAAACCTCGATGAACATATTCCAGATAAAGGTCGCTGGCAGAGGAAAATTGATATTGGCTGCAATGCCGTCTTGTTCGGCAATCTCCATCTTTAACCACTGGGACATACCTGGGCTTTGAACCAAGATCTGTTCTTGTTCAAATGGAGAAGTTAGGGGCTGTTGTTTGATAAGGGCAGTCAGAAGAGACTTAAGAAGATCAATCTGGTTCGAGTGATAAACAGTAAACAAGGCTGGCTCTCAATCCATTGAAATAACTGCAATAAGATTACCACAATCCAGCCAGCCACACCGTTTTATAAGCTTCTAATTTGCACTCTTGGCTTTACCAGTAAATGACTGAAGTATTTATAGGCAACCAAGCTCACCACCATGGTCGCGATAACCAACTCCACCACTGCAAAGCTGTGAACTTGATTCACATATTGCGGGGCAACACCCACGTCCTTCATCCAAATACTCATCTTAAATAGCGCGGTTGCACTGATCACCAATGGGAAGGTAAAGGCGGCATACGCAGGACTGAAATCGAGCTTAAGTAGTTTATATAGCGCTAGGTAGATAACCGTTGTCATCAAGATAGCGATACCAAATAGCAGCGCCACTATCACAGGCGATGGCTGAGCTACAAAAGAAAGATATCCAGCCAAAGAGAGGCTCGCAGGAGCTGCCATAATGGCGATGGTAGGTTTAGCGGCATCTTGCACTAGCTCTGAGAACATGAAGCGATAGATCATCAGCGGCAACATTACAGCGTATACAAGCATGCCAAAATAGAGGGTCACTTCTGCAACCCAATGTAGCGATGGGTTTCCGGCAAAGGTCAATGGCGCAACTATGATGCCCACTGGTGGTACAAACCAGCTCGGAACCATATGGTGCATCTCAAAATTCTGCGCTCTGTGATAGACAAAGCTGGCTAGGAATACTAGATGCAAAATAACGGCAAACAGCCAGATAGCCGAACCTAGCATAGGCAGGTAATGACTGATGGCGTAGGAAACGACCATGGAAGCCATAGCAAAAGTCGGCACCACACTGCCCACAACTGGGTGTGATAAGTCCTGACGCAACAGATGTGAATGGAGTAAAAACTTGCTACCCAATATAGCCAGCAAAACGGTCGCAATAACCGCACCAGTGATCTGCGCATAGCCTGAGAAAATGCCTAGGTTCTCTAGACTCCAACCCAGACTAGCAATGCCAAGGGCAAGCCCAGCCATAGGAGTAGGTGCATTTGCGATTCGAGATGAAGTATCCACGGGAACCTCTTTATATACAAAACAGTTGATGCACAGAGTCTACGCCTGCGCTATGTTTATTAAAATTTAAAGATTTAAAACTAACGTTTTGTAAAGTTAAACATTATGATTCCCTACACTTTGCGCCAATTAGAAGTATTCACCTCAATTGCCAAGGCTCGCTCCCTCTCTGAAGCGGCCAACACCCTGTTTCTATCTAAAGCGGCGACCAGTTTAGCGCTCAATGAACTCGAGAAACAGTTGGGGCATACCCTATTCGATCGAATAAATAATCGCCTGGTGCTAAATCAAGAAGGGAGTAAATTATTGCCGGTTGCCGACGAGGTGCTAAACCGAGCCAGAGACATCTCGAGCTTGCTCTCTAATGAAAAGATACTCAGCGGAGAGTTAAAACTGGGTGCCAGTAACACCATAGGTAATCAGTTGCTTCCTATCTTGATTCGAGACTTCAATCAAAGTCATCAGGCAAACATCGAGTTCACGATAGAGCTATCCAACTCTCTTGAATTAGCAAATAAGGTGATCGACTACCAATTGGATATGGCCTTTCTCGAAAGTGGCGAAGACTCAGATAAGCTATCGCGCTCCCCATTCGGTCATGACAAGATGTGCGTCATCTGCCAAAAGATTCGCCACTGCTTAACGTGCAAACCCCGACCTTATCTGACCTTGAGGATCATCACTGGATAATGCGTGAGTCTGGCTCAGGCTCGAGGGACTACTTCACCCAACACATAGCTAATAATTTACAAACTTGGCACAAGCGCTTTGAGCTCAACTCCAGTGAGGCCATCATTACCAGCGTGTCTGCTGGGCTTGGGTTAGCTTGTCTTTCAGAGCTATCGGTAGAGACGGCAATCAAGGCAGGCAAGGTATCCAAGCTTGAGCTTTCACTGCCGCAAGATAGAGGCATGCAACTGGTTCTGCATAAAGATAAATATCTAAATCCACTGCTCAATGCCTTCAAGGCGTTTGCTCTTGAGTGGCGTTTAGACGATCAGCTCGCAAATCCGGCATCTCGGCTAGACTGTAATGAGTGATTTCTGTATAAATCAACAGTATTAATTTCATATAGACAATTACGAGGATTAACCATGGCTGTTATCGTCAAGTACGTGGTCGAGCGCAACGGAGAAGAAAAGATGACTTTTACCTCAAAAGCGGAAGCAGATGCATATGACAAGATGCTGGATATGGCTGATGAGCTATTTGAACTGCTAGGTAAGAGTGAAATCATCGCTGACGAAGAGAAGCAAGAAGAGCTATCTATGTACCTTGCCAAGCATAAAGAAGAGGTTCTTTACGCTCTAGGTGCCAAGCGTAAGCCAACGCCAAAGAAACCAAAAGTGGTTAAAGACGCTGAAGTAGAAGAAGCGCCTGAATCTGACGCAGCTTAAGCTCTGGATTCCATGAATAAGGACTGCTAACTTAGTCCTTATTCACTTTCTCTTTCACGACTAGGAAGGTTATGAAAGATATTATTCTGCATACTGTCACTGTGTTCATGGGCTTTTTCGCCATCATGAACCCTATCGCTAATACCCCTATCTTTCTCGGCCTCACCAATGGCGCCGATCACCACACAGTAAAATCTGTTGCCCTGCGCTCGGTTACCATCGCCTTTATTATCATCACGGTATTTGCCATCTCCGGTAAGATCATCTTCGACCTGTTCGGCATCACTCTATACGCCCTGCGCATTACCGGCGGCATCTTAGTATTTATGATTGGCTTTAACATGCTGCAAGGCAAGAATGAGCACAATCAAACCACCAACAAACACCTCTCCGCTCTGGAGCAGAAACAGGCAGCCCTCGGTATCGCTGTTTCCCCGCTGGCCATGCCGATACTTGCCGGCCCCGGCACCATAGCTACTGCCATGAACTTTGCGGCTGTGGGTGGTAACTACGAGGTAATAGTCACCATACTCGCCTTCGGTACTCTGTGTGGCGTGACCTATTTTCTATTCGTATTTGGTGAGACCTTAGTCAAGGCATTAGGGGCTAGCGTGCTGAATGTGATCACTCGAATGATGGGGTTGATCCTCGCCGTTATCGGCATGCAGATGTTTATCGAAGGCATACATCAAGCCTTTACCGCCCTCTCCTCATAAGCCCATATCAGCAATTTGTCAGTTTTCGTGATTTAGGTCTTTTCAGCCCTGCACACGCTGTTATAGTGTAGGGCTAACACTGAATTTGAGAGGTGTGTCTCATAACCTGATTGCATAGCATTCGGGTTACCCTTTTGACGCACTAGAACACGAAATATGGAGATTAATTGATGTCTTTCTTCGCACTGGCACTCGGTAGCGCTACTAAAAACCGAGATGGCAAAATTATTGAAGCTTTCTTCCCAACCCTATCCTGAACCCAACAGCTGAGCTAGTTGAAGCGGTTAAACAGGCTGCGGGTTACGAGCAAGGCAACCAAAGCATTGAAGTAACTAAAGAGCAATGCGCTGCACTTGCTTCTGCATTCGAGAGCAATGGCCAAGCAGCGAGTGCAAGCTTTGCATCAAAAGCAGCTCAGTCTGAGCAACCTCTAGTTATTGTTGCTCTTGAAAGCGATGACAAACCTCAAACTGTTGCTGAAGGCTTCCTTAAGCTACAACTTATCTCTAACCGTCTAGTTAAGCCACACGGCACTGTACTTGACGGCATCTTCGGCCTTCTACACAACATCGCGTGGACTAACGAAGGTCCAATCGATCTACCTGAGCTGGCTGATCGTCAAATCGAAGCTCGCCTAGCGGGTCGCGCACTAAGCGTAGATTGCGTAGACAAGTTCCCTAAAATGGTTGATTACGTTGTGCCAGCTGGCGTACGTATCGCTGATACTTCTCGCGTTCGCCTTGGTGCACACGTGGGTGAAGGCACGACTGTTATGCACGAAGGCTTCATCAACTTCAACGCTGGTACTGAAGGTGTGAGCATGGTTGAAGGCCGTATCTCTGCTGGCGTTATGGTTGGTGAAGGTTCTGACATCGGCGGCGGTGCTTCTATCATGGTACCCTATCTGGTGGCGGTAAAGTAGTTATCTCTATCGGCGAGAACAGCCTACTAGGCGCGAACGCAGGTCTTGGTTTCCCTATGGGCGATCGCTGCACCATCGAATCTGGTCTGTATGTAACATCAGGTACTAAGGTACGTATGCTAGACAACAGCGGCCAAGAAGTTGAAGTAGTTAAAGCACGTGACCTAGCTGGCAAGCCAGACCTACTTTTCCGTCGTAACTCTCAAACTGGTGCAGTTGAGTGTCTGACCAACAAGTCTGCAGTAGAGCTAAACAGCGAGCTACACAGCAATAACTAATTCGTTGCTACAGATACTACAAAGGAGAGCCTAGGCTCTCCTTTTTGGTTCACCACAACTTCATGTTCGTATGCTCACTCTGCCAGTGATGAAGGCAAGCCGCCGTAAATACCTGGGCTTGGTTTCGGCATCCTTGCCTCAAACACTTGCCCTGCACCACTGCCTGCCGCTCACTTACTCCGAGGTATCAGCGATGACTCTGAGCCATGCTAAGCCGGAGTTCCCACTAATACTCGCGCTGGAGAGTGATTGATGGAGCAAGGTGTCGCTCGCAGGGAGTGACTGGCTCAGAGGAAATTTTACGCCCCCCTGTAATCCGCAAAGAACCTTTTTTATGGCACTAAAAAAGGGAGCAAACGCTCCCTTTCTCAATTAGCTGTGTCTGTTACTTGCTAGTAACTGGGTGAAGATGAACTTCTTCTTCTTTCTTACCCGCTTCAGGATCATTGAACTTATCAATATCCATCGCACCTTCAGACTTACCAACGATACAAGTAACGGCACTGTCACCAGTGATGTTAACTGCGGTACGAATCATATCTAGCAGACGGTCAACACCCATGATTAGTGCGATACCTTCTAGAGGCAGACCAACTTGGTTAAGAACCATAGCTAGCATGATAAGACCAACACCTGGAACACCTGCTGTACCAACAGACGCTAGGGTTGCAGTCAAGATAACCGCTAGGTAATCACTCATAGTCAGATCGATGTTAAACGCCTGAGCAATAAATGCTGTCGCAACACCCTGCATGATAGCCGTGCCATCCATGTTGATGGTCGCACCTAGAGGTACAGTGAACGATGAAACGCGGTTGTGAACACCAAGACGGTGCGTTGCCGTTTCCATAGTTACAGGAATAGTTGCGTTCGAAGAAGCCGTAGAGAATGCAAACATGATTGCATCTTCCATCTTCTTCAGGAAGTGAAGTGGGTTCAGACCCGTAGTCACTTTCAGGATGATTGGGTAAACAATCAGACCTTGAATTAGAAGCGCTGAAGTCAGAACTAGGAAGTAGCCACCTAGGTTCATGATTGCGCCAAGACCAATGGTAGTGAACAGCTTAGCCATCAAGAAGAACACACCGTATGGTGCGATATTCATAAGAAGCGTTACTAGCTTCATGATTACTTCGTTGATGTCTCTGAATGCTGCTGCAACACGCTCACCTGGTTCACCACATGCACTGATAGCGATACCGAAAAGAATAGCGAATACAATGATTTGTAGCGTGTTACCCTGAGCCATAGACTGGATCGGGTTAGTCGGGAACATGTCTACGATAACCTGACCAAGAGACGGTGCTTCAGTTGCAGTAAAGGTGGTTGCTGCAGTTAGGTCAGCGCCTGCACCTGGTTGGAACACAGTACCCATGAAGATTGCCATTGAGATAGCGATCATGGTGGTTACAAGATAGAAAGCTACGGTTTTGCCACCAAGACGGCCAAGAGTAGAGATGTCTTTCAGTGAGCTGGTACCGCAAACTAGTGAAACGAACACTAGAGGTACAACTAGCATCTTCAAGCTGGCAATGAAGATTGAGCCACCTACATCGAATAGGCCGTTTACAAGATAATCATGAACGAAATGATTCTCGGCAAACGTTAAGCGAATGATAAAACCTGTCAGTATCCCTAGAACCATACCGAGGATGACTCGGGCAGTCAGAGACAGTTTCTTATCAGTATTCATCTGTGAACACTCCTTTATATTGTTTTTTATTGAGCTTTGAACGGCTACAAAGTCGCGACGAAAGTTATCAGACCTCTTCACGAAATCTATTATCATTCGGATGATTATTCATCGTTATTTGAAGTCAATCACAAATCAAAACCTCGCAAACTCAAAATAAAAAACATCAAAGTTTACAAAACAAAAACAACAGCGTTCATTAATTAACCGAATTCAAATCGTACCTAGGACTAGTTGCAATCTTGAATATATGCATTCCATTTTTGCAATCTATAGGTTTATATAGAAATCGTGAATATCAGAAAAAATTGAAAACGTTTTCAATGAGTTAAGCCTCTGTATTTAGGCGATCTATCGCAAATATCGAAACCAAATCCGCGCTTTGATTGATTCGTTTACACGGCCGGAGTTAAAGTAGAGATTCAGTTAGGTAGGAATGACTTATGGCCACTATTAAAGACGTCGCAAAATTAGCGGGCGTATCGGTTGCAACCGTCTCTCGCGTTACAAATAACAATCCAAAAGCGAGTAAAAATTCAATCAAGGCCGTTCGAGCTGCGATGAAAGAACTTGGCTATCGTCCAAACGCGAATGCCAGAGCTCTGGTTAGCCAGACAACCAATACTCTCGGGGTTCTGGTAAGCGATGTGGCTGACCCATTTTTTGGCTCTATGGTGGGGGCAGTAGATAAAGTGGCTCGCGCCAATGGTAAGCACATACTCATAGGCAATGGTTACCACTCAGCCGATGAAGAAAGGCGCGCTATCGAGCTTCTTATTAATAGCCGGTGCCAAGCACTGGTCATTCATGCCAAGGCTCTCAGATAAAGAGCTGATCGACTACGCCAGTGAGGTAAAAGGACTGGTGGTTATCAATCGCCATATTCCAGAGATCGCCTCTCGCTGTATCTCATTAGATAACTACAAAGGTGCCTATATGGCTACCGAGCACCTGATTGCTCAGGGTCACTCTCAGATAGCCTGTATCGCTTCCTCTCACCAGATTTCTGACTCGGAGGAGCGTGTGGCAGGTTTTGAGGATGCAATGAAGGCAAATGGTATCGAGTTAAATCCGCACTGCATTGAATATGGAGAGCCGAATAACCAAGGAGGGGAGTCAGCAATGACCAATCTGCTGGCAAAGTCTCTGCCGATCACAGCTGTGGTCAGTTATAACGATTATATGGCGGCGGGTGCCATGTCGGTTATTGAAAATAATGGGCTGTCTACACCCAAGGATATCGCCATTATTGGCTTTGATGACGGCCTGATTGCGCGCTATGTAAAACCGCGCCTGACTACGATTCGCTATCCAATCACTTTGATGGCGGAAAAGGCCACCGAACTAGCATTGCAACTGGCGGCGGGCACCGCCAGCAGCAATCATCCACTTAGATTCTCCCCTACTCTAGTAAAGAGAGAATCAGTCAACACTATTTAAAGGTTCGAGCTCGAGTACGCTCGAGCCTCTCTAGGATCTTATCGATGCGATCAGGGTGTACCATAAACTCTTGGAAGCCCTTCATCCCCTCTTTCGCCATCGCAGGATCCGTATCTCGGTCATAGAACTGAGCAGTACCGTCCGATGAGGCCAGCATCTGTACTCCTTTATCTAGGAATGGGTCAGATTTTGCTTTGGCTTTATTGTTGGTCGGGATCTGTAGAAGCATTTCGTTAATCAACTGCTGATTCTCCGCCTGAGCCACAAACTCTAAGAATTTACGCGCATCTTCTTTGTTCTTGGCCTTAGAAGGAATATGTAGGGTATCCATTGGTGCATCCTCAGCCATACCCACCTCAGGATTGATCACAGGGAACTGGAAGAAGCCCATCTTGCCGTCAAGCTCGGCTGGGAAGTTAGGGGTAATAAAGTTACCCATCAGATACATGGCCGCCTGTCCGTTATATAAGAAAGGCTGCGCTTCTTGCCAAGAATAAGAGGCGTGATTTTCAAGAAAGTAGCCCGGCTCCACTAGCTCAGCCAGTTAGCAAAGGTCTGTTTTACTCTATCGTCGGTGTATGCCACCTTGCCATCCATCAACTGGATATGGAAATCCAAGCCGTTGGTACGCATGTTCAAATAATCGAACCAGCCGGCCGCAGTCCACAGATACTTAGTGCCTATGGTAAATGGCGTAACATCGGCTTTCTTAAGCTTGTCCGCTGCTGCTTTTAGCTCATCCCAAGTCTTTGGTTCAGAAATGCCGTTGGCCTCGAAGATATCCTTGCGATAATAGATGCCCCATTGGTAATAGGTGTAAGGCACACCATATTGCTTACCATTAACACTCATCGCAGGCATAGCAGCTGCAAAATCGGCTGCCATATTGTTTTCTTGCCACATATCGCTGACATCCTCAAATAGGCCTCTGTCTACGAAGGTCTTCATGCGGTTTCCGGCGTACCAGAACACCACATCAGGTGGAGAGGTCACGAGCCAGTTACGTATGGTGGTCTTGTAGGACTCATGGTCATACAGGTTGTACTTCACCTCTATGTCTGGGTTGACCTGCTCGAAGCGTTTAACTATCTCTGCCCACGCCTCTTTAGGTGCGGGATCTGAGGCATCCGAGTTGATAACTAGGGTTCGAGCAAAGGCGCTGGAGGAGAGCGCCACGCTGAGCCCTATGGATGCGGCTATCAGTTTCACGTATTTCATAGGTTTGTTTTCCTTGTTATTTGGTTGCTCCTAGCGTCAACCCTGCGATGAAGTGTCGTTGCATAGTAAAAAATAGAACCACAGGAGGGATGGCGGCCACTACCGCGCCAGCAGACATGAACTGCCATGAGGCAAGCCACTGCCCTTGAAGTGAGCTCAGTCCCGCAGTGACAGGGCGAACTTCATCGCTCTGCACCAGAACCAATGCCCAGAAAAAATCATTCCATATAAAGGTAAATACCAATACCGAGAGAGCGGCCAATGCTGGCCTTACCAAAGGCACCACGACATATACAAAGATGCGCCACTCTTTTACCCCTTCAACTCGAGCCGCCTCAATCAAGGCATCGGGAATTCCGACGATAAAATTACGCATAAACAGGGTGCAAAATCCTGCCTGAAAGGCGATATGGAAGAAGATCAACGCCCAGTGGGTGTCATATAGGCCAAATGAGATAGTGAGATCACGTACTGGGATCATCAGAATCTGAAACGGGACGAAATTACCGGCAATAAATAGTGCGAAGATCCAGATATTGGCTTTAAAGCGAAACTTCGCCAACGCATAGCCAGCAAGGGTGGAGAGAAAGACTGCCCCAGCCACCGCAGGCAAGGTGATCAAGACGCTATTAATCAGATAATCCGCCATGGCGGTCGAGATGAACACCTGCTGATAGTTCTCTACCATCTGTATCTGTTCGGGCCATCCCCAGTAATTCCCTTTATTAATGTCCTCAATAGAGCGCACTGAGGTGAGCATGACTGCAATCAAAGGCAGCAGCCACAAAACCAAAGAGATAGGCACAGCCACGCGATAGCTGATATTGGCTAAGAGACCTGACTTTTGAATAGGAGTTGGGAACATTATCTTTCACTCCTTAGCATGCGCCACAAGAAGTAAGCGATATAGATATCCATGATAAGGAATAGCACCACCGCCACCGATGCGCCATAGCCCATACGATAGTTAAAGATGGACTCTTCGTACATCTGATAGGCCAGCACGGTAGAGCTACCCCAAGGACCACCGGCAGTCATGGTCGCCACCAGATCAAAGGAGCGCAGCGCCCCTATCACTGTCACCACAATGGCAATAAAGGTGGCCGGTCTTAGCTGTGGCAATACGATAAACCACAACATTCGCCAGCCCCGAGCTCCATCCAACCTAGCTGCCTCTAGCTGTTCTGGATCTAAATTATTAAGCCCCGTCAGATAAAGGATCATGCAGTAAGAGATCTGTGGCCAAAGCCCAGCGGCGATAATACCGTAGGTAACTAGGTCTTCATCGGCCAAGATGGAAACAGGGGCAAAACCCAGCTGAGTAATAGTGAGGTTAAACAGGCCAAAGCTCGGATCATAAAACCAAGCGAAGACCAAGCCCACCACCACTTGCGAGATAACAAAAGGAAAGAAAAACAGCGACTTGATAATGCGAATGCCAAATATCTGTTGATTCAGAAATAGGGCAATAGCAAGGCCTATGGGTGGCGCGAGCATAAAGAATACCAGCCACAAGGTGTTGTTCTTGAGAGAGGTATAGAAGGCATCAGAGTCAAATAGCTCTCGGTAGTTCTCTAGTCCTACCCAAGTTTTCTCACCCAAACCATCCCATTCATAGAAGCTAAGCCAGACACTCTGAAAGATGGGATAAATGACGTAAACCACAAACACCAACATGGCTGGCAATAGAAATAGCCAGGGGGACCACTGTATCGGTTTTCTAAGGACGAGTTCGTTCGACTCTATCTGCTTGGGCATCCAGTTCTCCAATCAAGAGTGCGCCTTTTTATGGCAACTTGAGTGTAGTCTGTATGGGGAAATTCGTAGCAGTTAATGCTAGTTTTGTTACCGATCTAACAAAATCGTGCTAGTTCCAAGCAATTGAAAGGAAAGAAAAAAGCTCGCAGGGTCTGCGAGCTTTTGAGGTTCTAAGCGTTTATCACGAACTGATAGATGGTGGAGTGGAAATACTCTTCATCTGGTCTCAATACAATATCCCCTTGAGGCCACTGTAGATGATTAGGGCTATCTGGAAGATATTGGGTCTCAAGAGCTAGGCCTGAGTGATTCTCATATTTTCCACCACTGCGATTTGGGTTACCCGCCACAAAATTACCCGTGTACAACTGAACAGCTGGCTTGGTGGTGAATAGCTTCATAGTCAACAAGCTATCTGGCGAAGTCACGGTAGCCGCACATTCTCCAGTTAAGCAGTCTCTATTGAGCAGGAACGAGTGGTCATATCCAGAGACCTGAACCTGCTGCTGCTCAGAAAGCCAGTCTTGTGCCACCAGCTTAGGGCTTCGAAAATCAAAGCTGGTCTCCTGCACTGAATCTAACTCTCCTAACGGAATGCCATCATCAGCAATAGGCAGATACTGTTCAGCGTTGATACTCAAGATGTGACTCAAGCAATCTTCGCCACTTTCTGCACCCATCAGATTAAAATAGGCATGGTTGGTAAGGTTTACTAAGGTTGGCTTGTCAGTCTTAGCGCGATAATGGATCTCTACCTGATTATTGTCGGTAAGTTCATAGGTAAGAAGTACCATCAGCTGCCCAGGGAAACCTTGATCACCATCTTGTGATACCAAAGAGAACACTACTTTTTGCTCACTGGCAGACTCCACAACCCAGCGCCTTTTATCAAAGCCCTCTTTGCCGCCATGCAGAGCATGCCCGCTTGTGTTTACCGGCACCTGATAGGATTCGCCATCGATCTCAAACTGACCGTTATTGATGCGGTTGGCATAGCGCCCCACAGTCACTCCAAGAAAGCCATGACTCTGTTGCACTTTTTCCAAGGTATCGGTGCCGAGAAGCACTTCACGCATCTCTCCCTTTACTGGCACCTGGCAACTAAGCCAGGTTGCTCCAAGATCCATAAAGGTGGCAACTACCCCGTTGGCATTTTTAAGTTGAAACACCTTGGCCGGCAGACCATCGCTGGCCAGGTGCTGAGTCATACTCTGCATTAGATTAGATTGTGGGGTTGTCATATTGCTTTACCTTACTTCTCCTGCACCGTCTTTTGCCTGACAGATATAAATGGATTCTTTTAGACCAGTAGCAGCTTCATATTTTGCTTCTACTGTTGTGACTATGGTCTCTACCAAACTAGGTGGTACCAAGGCCACAATACAGCCGCCAAAACCGCCACCTGTCATACGCACGCCACCTTGGCGACCCACAACCTGAGCGACGATATCTACCAGAGTATCCACCTCTTTTACCGTTATCTCAAAGTCATCTCGCATAGAAGCGTGAGATTGCTCCATTAATTCCGATAGGCGAGAAAAATCCTTCTCTTTCAATGCCTTTACCGCTTCCAATGTACGTTCGTTCTCTGTGATAACGTGACGAGCTCGCTTGGCTACAACCTCACTCATATGTGGCAGTTTGGCATCGAATAGTGCATATCCGCATCTCTTAGCGCCTTAACCCCGAGGATTCTTGCCGCCTCTTCACATTGCTGTCGCCTAGTGTTGTATTCACTGTCCACCAAACCACGCTGTTTATTGGTGTTGATGATCACCACAGACAAAGCCTCTGGCATTGAAACCAGTTCAGTTTCTAGGGAGCGGCAATCCAGAAGCATCGCATGATTTTCTCGGCCGACAGCTGAGATCATCTGATCCATGATGCCGCAGTTACAGCCCACAAACTCGTTCTCTGCCTGCTGACCATTTAGAGCTATCTCTGCTTGAGAAATATCTAGCTGATACAGGGTTTTGAAGGTCTGACCTACCACAACCTCTAGGGCAGCTGAAGAGCTAAGCCCCGCTCCCTGCGGCACATTCCCGCTTACCGAGATATTCGCTCCACCGAGCTTATAGCCCCTCTGAATAAGGAACTTCACTACGCCTCGGATATAGTTCGCCCACATTTTATTTGGCTGAAATTCAATCTCTTGAGTTAGATCGAACTCGTCGACGTCATTGCCATAATCTACCGAAACCACCTTAACTAGGTTGTCGTCTCGTTTAGAGGCAGCAATCACCGTTTGATAGTTGATGGCACAAGGCAAGACAAAGCCGTCGTTATAGTCGGTGTGCTCACCTATAATGTTGACTCTGCCAGGAGCCTGGAATATATGAGTTGCATCCTCGCCAATGACTTGTGAAAAAGAGGTTTTTACCGCATCAATCAAGTGTTCCATCGTTTTAGTCTCTATTTTTGTTCTTTGTAATGAATATCGCTTAAATCGCGCAAACGCTTCGCGGCTTGCTCTGCTGTCAGGTCACGCTGAGATTCAGCCAACATCTCATAGCCCACCATAAATTTTCGAATAGTGGCTGAGCGCAGAAGCGGTGGATAAAACAGGGCGTGCAGTTGCCAGTGTTCTATATCCTCTCCCTGCTTGAAAAACGGTGCATAATGCCAACCCATGGAGTACGGGAAAGAGCATTGGAATAGATTGTCATAGCGACTAGTCAGCTTCTTAATCGCAACGGACAAGTCGTCTTTTTGCTCTTCTGATAACTCGCTCATACGGAGGATATGAGCTTTAGGCAGAAGCATGGTTTCGAAAGGCCATGAAGCCCAATACGGCACGATCGCAAGCCAGTGCTCTGTCTCTACTACTGTGCGCTGCCCATCTCTTAGTTCGGCACTGACATAATCCACTAGCAGATTAGAGCCCTGTTGCTGTTGATACTCTTTGAGTAACTTATCTTTGCGTTCAATCTCATTAGGTAAAAAACTGTTTGCCCAGATTTGGCTGTGAGGATGAGGCTGTGAGCATCCCATCGCCTCCCCTTTGTTCTCAAATGCTTGCACCCAAAGGTACTCTTTTCCAAGCTCTTCTATCTGCTCATTCCAGGTATCGATGACGGCGCGAATGTTCGCTAGTGGAAGTTCAGGTAGCGTTTTACTGTGGTCTGGTGAAAAACAGATTACTCGGCTTAGTCCTCTTGCACTTTGCGCTTTAAAGAGAGGGTTATCATTATCTGGTGCCTCCGGTGTATCTGGCATTAGAGCTGCAAAATCATTCTGAAACACATAGGTGCCTGATAATCTGGGTTTACGTCCCTGAGATACGGGAATTGGTTGGACATAAGAAACAGTTTTCATCATAAGACGGGATCTCTTGAACTGAAGGCTTCTCATCCTGACCACTCCATGGGCGTTTTGCTCTATGCGGGGAGACCAAGATCCACTGACCTGTTAATGGGTTGTAACGCCTGTGTGGGTGATCTACAGGATCAAATTCAATCTTTGACATCTAAACTTCTCTAATTGGATTGCAAGTAAGCAAGCCAAACCGGTGTTGGGTAAACATTTCCATGTTCCCTTATCCAAATAAGGCAGATTAACTAAGGTTCAGTGTAGCAACCTTTACTCAACTAAAACCGTGATCAAGCCGATAAGATGTAAACGTTTACATAAGGCGTTATAAAAAATGAGATATACCCCCATAGACAGTGCATTTTTTCCTAGAAGGTGGCTATAATCCCGTGCCCACTAATCAAGCTAATACTATGTCCGTCTCAAACTCATCCATGAACAAGCGAATGAATATTGTGACCCTCACTTGGCCAATATTTATTGAAGCCCTGCTACGCAACGCGCTCAATACCAGTGATGTATTTATGCTCAGCGGATATTCGGATCTTGCTGTATCTGCAGTCGGAGTTATCGCACCTATCAGCTTCTTTATCATCATCGTATCCATGATGGTGAGTACAGGTACTGGCATCCTTATCGCCCAATATAACGGAGCAGGACGAGAGCAAGACTCAAGCGAGGTGGGGATCGCCAGCGTAGTACTAGGTGTGGCTGTGGCACTGCTATTGGGAGGCAGTTTCTTCCTGTTTGCAGAGAACATAGTTGGGCTGTTTGGCTTGGAACCTCAAGTTCAAACCTACGCCTATCAATATCTTATCATCAGTGGTAGCTGCGCAGGCTTTGTTACCATGAGTGTGGTCTTCTCTACCATAATGCGCAGTCACGGCTACTCGCGCTCACCTATGGTGGTGAACCTTATCTTTGGCATCCTTAATGTCATCGGCAACTACTGTGTGCTTTATTCTCCATTTGGTCTGCCTGTGTATGGCGTGCCTGGAGTGGCGACGGTTACCGTTGTCAGCCAATTGCTCGGAGCAATCTCACTATGGGTTCTCCTTGGCAAGAAGCAGCTAAAACCGGCGATGGACAAAGCACGCCAAGTTGCACTGGATACCTACAAAAAGATACTACGCATTGGGGTTATGAATGCTGGTGAGGTGCTCTCTTACAACCTAGCCCAGATGGTGATCGTCTATTTCGTAGTGCAGATGGGAACGGCCTCACTGACCGCCTTTACCTATGCGCAGAACCTAGCAAGGCTGACCTTTACCTTCTCTGTCTCTTTAGGCCAAGCAAGTCAGATACAGACCAGTTACTTCGTAGGTAAAGGGTGGAACGACACCATTTTAGGCAAGGTGCAGAAGTACTTTATCGTCGGCTTTATTGCGTCGGTCTCCATCAGTGCCATCTTCTATCTATTCCACCAGCCAATATTGAGTCTGTTTACCGATAACCCAGAGGTTATCGAGATAGCGGCCGGTCTGATGCTTGGCTCTATTCTGCTAGAGGGGGGACGAGTATTTAACCTCATCTTTATCTCAGCCCTAAAAGGGGCCGGAGATGTGAAGTTCCCAGTTCAAGCGGGCATTGTAAGCATGTGGGGGCTTGGAGTAGCGCTGACTTACCTATTCGGTATTCACTTTGGTATGGGCGTGATTGGCGCTTGGCTGGCAATCGCAGCGACGAGTGGGCAAGAGGAATAGTTATGGCGTTTCGCTGGCGCTCTCGTCGCTGGGAAAGATTCAAACTGGTTTAGCCCCAACACTGGGGCTAGTGCCGATCAAAGCTTTTGAAAATGAAGCAAGAGGCAGGTCTCTGGATCCTGAATAGGCAGGGTCAAACCAAGGTGTTTAAGCTCACTGCCACTTACCTCTAATACCTCACCGTCCATCAGCGCCTGCACCCAGTTTGGCTGGCGCTTCATCAAGCTGATGCTTTGCATCGGAAAGTCCACCAGCTCAAGCCGATAGTGCGCACTCTCATCCAGCATAAAGAGCAAAATGGGCTCTGGAAGCATGTACTCTGGCATCGTTTTTTGGCAGATAGCCAATAACACTTGGCCTTTATCAAACACCCCATAGGCATTACGAGAGTGATCACTGCTGTCCAGATGAAAGCTATTTCCTGAGTGAAGCAAGGTTCTAAACCTCTGGTGCATTCGTATATATCGAGCAAAACCCGCTTGCTCCTGCTCCCCTTCTTTCACCGGATCCAGTTCCACTCCCATATGACCAAACAGAGCAGTAATTCCGCGCAAATTAATGTGATGTTGTCTGCGGGTAGTATGGCTATGATGCGGGCCGATATGTGCACCCATCACCTCAGGTGGGAAGAAGATACTCATATTCTTCTGTATGGTCTGGCGCTCTAGGGCATCGTTGCAGTCGGAACTCCAGAATCTATGGGTGCGCCTTAGGATCTCATAGTCCATGCGACCGCCACCGGATGAGCATGACTCTATCTCTACATCTGGGTGGGCTTCTCGTAGCTTATCCAATAGGCGATATACTGCGAGTGTCTGCCCATGTATAGCGGCACTCTCGTCATGACTCGCCTGCTGAAGTTCACGGTTCATATCCCACTTTAGATAACCGATATTGTGGCCTGAAAGCAGCGCATCCAATCGTGAATAGAGATAATCAAAACAGTCTGTGTTTTGCAGATCTAACACTAGCTGATTACGTCCGGTTGCCAATGGATAGCGCGTATCAGCAAGCACCCATTCAGGATGGCTGCGATAAAGATCAGAATCAGGATTGACCATCTCAGGTTCCACCCAAATACCAAACTCCATCCCTAATTGGTTTACGTGCTCAATAACCGGTGTCAGCCCATTTGGATACTTTTTCGTGTCCAACTCCCAGTCTCCAAGCGCCGCCCTGTCATGGTCTCGCCCCTTGAACCAGCCATCATCTATGATGAATCTCTCAACGCCAATATCCGCGGCCTTGGTTGCCATCTGGCAGATATAATCAGGGTCATGGTCAAAATAGATTCCTTCCCAAGTGTTGAGATGAACAGGCCGCACTTTGTCTGATTCAAACTGAAGTAGATGTTGCCTCACATAGCTATGATTAGCTTGTCTGATCCCGTTGACACCTTTATCGCTGTAACTTGCATACAAAGTGGGTGTTTCGTAGCTCTGTCCATCATCAAGCTAATCTCACCGGACATCAACAGCTCACCACTTTGCAAAAATCGTCTTCCATCACTTTTGGCTTCTGCTCGCCAAAAGTGGTTGCCACTCCAACCGAGATGAAAGCCCCACACCTCACCAACCTGCTGTGAAAAGTTAGCGCTTCCTAACAAACATCCAGGAAAGTATTCATGGGAGGTTCGGCCACGTCGGTTCTCTTGTGAAAACAACCCGTGATCTAGAGTTTGCCTGTTCGATTGAAACTCGCGACTCCAGCGTCCTGAATAGGATTCTAGCTCTTTGGCACGATAAGGCAGTGGAATAGTGAGTGCTAACTTGTCTAGCTGATACACCTCTTGACCTTGATTGGTCAGGGTGATCTTTTTACTCAGCACACCGCTTACATCATCAAGCCTTAAGAAGATACTGAGTTTGAGCTGAGACACCTCATCAAGCAGATAATCTCGGCTTCACTTTCGTTCTGTGTATGGCTTTGATAGTTAAACTGAGGCGCCCAGTCTTTTCCGTTTCGGTGTCCCTCAATGCCTGAACTGCCATAGCTACCTCGGCCTATCTCAGGACAAAGGGTTACCGGCACATCAACATCTAACCTTGCTTGCATCACTCCCCTATCTTGGATTTTAAACAAGCTACTGGGATCGGACATTTCCATAAGCCGACCGCCCCAATAGAGGATCTCTGGAGCAGGTTTAAGCTTGATGACTAAGGAAGTGGATTGACTATTGAGTTGCAATAAGGAATCGGACATTTAAATTCTCAAGAAACAAAAAAGGGGCACAATGCCCCTTTAATTACAGATTGGTAATGCACTTGCCATCAGAGAATAGATGGCAGTTGTTCAGGTCAAAGTTAAGCTCTAGCTCATCGCCACGCTTCACATCCATGTCGCCACCGACATGCACCTTGAAGTTGTCATAGCCACCCACTTGGCCAAATAGGTAGGTACTGTTGCCAAGACGCTCCACCGCATGGGTAGTAAAGTGAAGTGTGTGCTCACCTTTTTTGTCGATAAACAAGTGCTCAGGTCTGACACCAAAGTTCACCTTGTCACCCTGATTAATGCCCGTAGTATCAGACTCGATAGTAAATACCTGCTGATCTGGGGTGCGAATAGTCAGCGCACTGTTCGATGTTTCCACTACCGTAGCCGGCACGATATTCATCTTAGGTGAGCCGATAAAGCCAGCTACGAATTCGTTTGCCGGACGATTGTAGAGCTCCAATGGAGAACCTACCTGCTCAATATTACCCAAGCGTAGCACCACGATCTTGTCAGCCAGCGTCATCGCCTCAACCTGATCGTGGGTTACATAGATCATGGTGTTTTTCAGCTCTTCGTGCAGTGAGGCTATCTGCAAGCGCATATCCACACGCAGCTCAGCATCAAGGTTAGAAAGAGGCTCATCAAACAAGAACACCTTAGGATCACGAACTATAGCCCGGCCTATGGCTACACGCTGACGTTGACCACCAGAGAGCTCTTTTGGTTTGCGCTTCAGAAGCTCTTCCAATTGCAGAGCTTTGGCCGCGGCCATCACCTTGGTATGTACTATGCCTTATCGACACCATTCATACGCAAGCTAAAGCCCATGTTTTCCTCAACCGTCATATGCGGATAAAGGGCGTAGGTCTGGAATACCATGGCGATGCCACGCTCGGCAGGGTCCACATGGTTTACGATCTCACCGTCGATCTCTAGGGTGCCAGAGGTGATCTCCTCAAGTCCCGCAATAAGACGCAACAGGGTCGACTTACCGCAGCCAGATGGGCCTACGAACAC
This sequence comes from Vibrio ishigakensis, assembly GCA_000830475.1. Classification (GTDB taxonomy): domain Bacteria; phylum Pseudomonadota; class Gammaproteobacteria; order Enterobacterales; family Vibrionaceae; genus Vibrio; species Vibrio ishigakensis_A. The sequence continues at coordinate 58,543 of BBSC01000014.1, forward strand.
CACAAACTCGCCATCTTTAATGTCTAGGTCGACACCATGAATAATCTCTGTCTTTCCGTAGGCTTTGACTAGGTTTGTCAGTTTAATATCAGCCATTAATTTGTTCCTCGTATCCCCTAAAGGGATTTGTTCTTATTTTAGGGTTACGCGATAGCGGTACTGTTTCTGTTTGAGCAAGAACTCATCATGCACACTGCGACTCCATGAGTCATCACCACCTATACCCATATGGAAACCATCCACGCGAACATACAGGTCGCCGCTAGGTTGCAGCTCATTAATATGTAGAGCCTGGGTTAGGTTTTGTTGGCTGTATCGACTCACCGCGAAATGGAAACGACCCGCCAACTCTAATCCACCTAGCTTGGCGTGTCTCACATCGCATCTCAGGCCATTTTCACTTGGGATACATAATCGGTATGCATCTCATCTAAGCTCTGGCGATGCTGTCCAACCCAAGTAGAGAGCTGTCGGTCAAGGTAGTTTTCGTGTGGTCCTTTACCAAAGAAGTGTACCTCGGAAGCCTTATCACTGACTGTGAATTCCATCCCTATTCTAGGAAGGCTAGGCATACCTTTAGCGATATTCACTTCCACATCGACTTCGATTTCACCTTTACTATCAACTCGATAGCGCCATTGACTGGCAATGACATCACGCCCATGAGCGCTATACATAAAGCATGACTCAATCAAACAGCAGTCATTTAGCTGATGGGCATTAAAGCCAGTGCATCGTCTTTCCAAGTCCATGACACCAGCCGTTTTCCAGATAGCGAGCCAGGTATTTGGATCCATCTTGTCTGCTTCACTGGTGCCGATATCATTATCGATAGGTGCTCGGTAGAAATTGTCCACTGGAGCAGAGTTTAGCTTAGACTCTCCATCGGCAGTCCACTTCGTAAGAAGACCTGACTGAGCGTCAAACTCAACATCAAAGCCTTCTCCCTCAATTCGGCTAATACCATCTAGCTGAGTCAAAGATGGAGCCTGATTCTCAGTCTCTAGCGGTAGCTCTATGCTTGCACAACCCGGCAGTTCGAACTGCTCCCATGCGGTGATTAAGCTACATCAGCCCAAGTAAGATCTTGGCACAGGCTTACCTCTAGATTCAGATGATACTCTTTATTCGGCTTTGGCTGAGGAAGCTCTTTTAGCAAAGTCTCGAGTTGATACCCTTCAGGCGCAATCTCGACCTCAAGCTCTCCGCTTTCAATTACCGCCCCATTTTCCGTCAGTTGCCAAACAAGGCGTTGGTCTTTGATGGTTTCAAACAGGTACTCACTCTGCATCTGGATAGTCAGTGGCTGGGTTTCGATAAGCTTGAACTGAATGAACTGCTGCGCCTTTTTCGCTTCAATCACGCTAGGATGCGGCGTTCTATCAGGAGAAACTAGGCCGTTGATGCAGAACTGTCTGTCATTGATGGTGTCTCCGAAGTCACCACCATAAGCCCAATACTTATTACCCTGCTCATCAACTTTTTCTAGGCCCTGATCTACCCAATCCCAAATAAAGCCACCCTGCAGGCGAGGATACTCACGAAACGCCTGCCAGTATTTATAGAAGGCGCCAAGGCTGTTACCCATGGCATGGGCGTACTCACACATGATAAGCGGGCGGCCTTCATTTGGCAGACTGATCCAGCGTTTGATGCCTGGCTTAAGATAATCTGGCTCACCTGCGTCAGGGTAGCGCTGCTCTCCCTCCACCAACGGGTACATTGGGCAGATAATATCGGTCGCCGCAGATTGAGAACCGCCGCCTTCATATTGGACAGGTCGGCTTATGTCTCGCTGCTTGGTCCACTGATACATAGCGTGATGGTTGGTACCCAGCCCAGACTCATTGCCTAAGGACCAGATGATGATGCAAGCGTGGTTCTTATCGCGCTCAACCATGCGAGTCATGCGTGCCATATAGGCATTCAGCCAGCTCGCATCATTAGATAAGCGCCCCATTGGCTCTTGGCCATGGGTCTCGATATTGGCTTCATCCACCACGTATAAGCCATACTCATCACAGAGCTGATACCACAAAGGATGGTTAGGATAGTGAGCTGCGCGAACGGCATTAAAGTTATGCTGTTTGATAAGCTTTATATCTTGAATCATATCCTCACGAGTCAGGGTATGGCCTCGATGCGGATTATGCTCATGGCGGTTCACACCGCGAATAAGAAGCGGTTTACCGTTGAGCTTCAATAAGCCATCGCTTATCTCTACCGCTCTAAAGCCTATGCGATAAGACTCAGACTCAATATGCTCTCCAGCTTCATCTAAAAGACTCACAACTAGCGTGTAAAGGTTCGGCGCTTCAGCACTCCACTTGTTCGGATTCTCAACATATAGCCTATGCTGAGCTTTATCCTTCCAGCGTCCTCTCTCGTCAGCGAGAACCGTAGCGGTAGGTTGCACATTCGCCTTAGTCACTTCAATGCCGTCTCGATCAAACAGTTGAATAGAGACCTTATGTTTGTCGCTGCATTGAGTAAGAGTGGTTTCAACCTTTAGCCAAGCATCTCGGTAGCAGGCGTCGAGTTCGGTCTGCACAAATACATCTGCAATACTTTGCTTTGGCTTGGCCAACAAGGTTACGTCGCGGAAAATCCCGCTCAGCCACCACATATCTTGGTCTTCAAGATACGAGCCATCACTCCAGCGCATAACCATCACTGTAATTTGGTTGCGGCCCTCTTTGAGATAAGGAGAGAGATCGAATTCAGCAGCCAAGCGACTGTCTTGGCTATAGCCTACCCAAAAACCGTTACACCAGAGATGAAATGCAGAGTTTACACCGTCAAAGATGATGCGCGTGTCTAGCTCTTGCCAAATTTGTGGAAGCTCAAACTCAGTGCGATAAACACCCGTTGGATTGTCACTCGGTACATATGGCGGTTGGTTTTCAAACGGATACTTAACGTTTGTGTAGATAGGCTTATCGAAGCCTTGAGTCTGCCAGTTGTTTGGCACCTGCATGTTGTGCCAGTCGCTCTCATCCAAGCCGGGCTCTATCACTTGGTGTGGCACCTGCTCTGGCTGAGGAAACAACATGAACTTCCATTCGCCATTTAGACATAGCTGACGGTCTGATAGCCCTTTCGTCAATGCCTGCTCTGTGCTCGAGTAGGAATTCAGTGGAGCGTGGGCTGGCAGTCTGTTGATGTCAAAAACCTGCTGATTTTCCCAGTCTCTAGATTCGATAATTTGCTTAAAAGTCTTCATGTTAGTTCCTATTTCACTGAGCCTGTCAGTCCAGCAACAAATTGCTTTTGCATCAAAAAGAACACAGCCAGTGTCGGTAGAGTCGCCAATACAGTGCCAACCATGATCACCCCATAATCAGGAAAGTAGGATGATGACAATGAGGATAGAACCAAGTTAATGGTCTTAAGATCCGGTGATTGGAGCGCTATCAAAGGCCAAAGGAAGTTATTCCATGAGGTCATAAACACTATGATAAAGGCCGCTGCATAGGTGGATTTCATTACTGGCATATAGATGAAAAAGAAGATGCGCCACTCGCTTACCCCATCTACGCGCGCAGCATCAATGAGCTCTCGAGGAAACGCCTTAGTACTCTGTCTGAAATAGAACACGATAAATACCGAGGCAACGGTCGGCAGAATCACCGCAGCATGAGTATCTAGAAGCCCAGCTTTCGCCATCATGCTAAACAATGGAATCATAAGGGCCGCAAACGGGATCATCATGGTTAATAGCAAAGCATTGTAGAGGTTGTCACGGCGCTTACTCTTATACACCTCAAAGCCATAACCTGCGATTGATGAAATGAGCAAGGTCAGTGCGGTAGAGATAATCGCTATCTTGGCCGTGTTGTAGAGGACAAGCGGCAGGTCCACCATCTCACTGAGCTTAATGAAGTTTTCAATAAGGTGCGGTCCAAAGCTGAACTTACCCATATTGATCTCAGAGGTGGTATTGGTACTCGAGATGATCATCCATAGAAATGGAAACAGGGAGACAAAGGCCGCCACTGACAAAAGCACGTACATACCGATTTTGGAGATTTGATATCGATTCATGGTTACTTGTCCTTCGCCACTTTAAATTGTAAGAACGCCAAGATAGACGCGAAGAATACAATCACGTAGGAAACCGTGGCCGCATAACCAAAGTTAGGCACAAACTTGAATGACAGGTTATAGATATAGAGCGACAACGTAAGAGTCTCGTTCGCAGGCCCCCCTTGAGTCATGTTCATAACCTCATCGAATATCTGCAATGTGCCTATGGTGGACATAATAGAAGTAAACAGGATCACCGGCTTCAACAGCGGTACTGTGATAAAGAAGAACTGCTTGGTCGGGCTCACCCCTTCGATTCTCGCCGCCTCATAGATGGATTTGTCTATGTTTTGCATCGCTGAGAGATAGAAGATCATGTTGTAGCCGGTCCAACGCCAAGTGATGGCAATGATGATCATCACCTTGGCCCAGAACGGGTCTGTCATCCATGGAATCGGATCAGAGATTATTCCTACCCACATCAAAGATGAATTAATGATGCCATCCAGAGAGAACATGCTCTTAAACAGAATCGAATAAGCCACCAGCGAGGTTACGCATGGCAAGAAGATTGCGAGGCGAAAGAAGCCTCGAAATTTGAGATTCGGTTGATTCAAGCAAGAGGATAAGATCAGCGACAGCAAGATCATTATCGGCACTTGAACGATTAAGAAGATAAAGGTGTTGGTCAGTGCCTTGATAAACACTGGGTCGTTAAACAGGCGCTCAACGTTACCAAGCCCGACAAAGCGGGTTACTACCCCACGTCCAGAGTGGAGCGACATCCAAAGGCTGTCCAAGATCGGGTACAGCATAAACAGGCCAACCAAGGCAACGGCTGGCAAAACAAAGGTCCAGCCATTGATATCGTAAAAGCGATGAAAGCTTTGACGCTGTTTCTTTTTCTTGGGCTGGATGAGCTCTGGCGTTTCTACATGACTAGTCATAGAGATACCACTAAGGTCTCAGCTGTGACTGAGACCTTTTATTCATGAATTTAGAAAAGGAGGTTAGTAAGCAATGCTGTATTTCAGCTCTTGCTCAACATTAGTTAGCAATGCAGAAACTGGCGCACCTTGCATAATGGCTGGCAGTTGTGCTGCCAATGCCGCATCAACTTCATAGGTGTACATGCCATAGTTCACGGATGGGATCTCTTGCATCCACTCAGAGAACTCAGCAAACACCTCTTGTCCACCGAAGTACTCTTGTGGCTGCTGGTAACCTTTGGAGTTTTTAGAAGCCGCATAAGAACCCACTGCGCCACGCTCTACCAAGATTTCATCATAGAAAGTAGGATTGTTGGTGTAGGTGTCTTTAAGGAACTTAATCGCTTCATCTTTGTTTTTAGAAGAGCTCAATACATACCAACTAGAGCCACCAAGGTTGGAAGCGTTCTTCGAGCCTTCGATATCTAGACGCGGAGTCGGTGCAACCGCCCATTTGCCTTGTTGATCGTTAGCTGCCTTAACAGAGCCGGTGATCCACACACCTGTCGTGATAGTTGCTGCGCGGCCACTATTAATAGCGCCAACCCACTCTGACCAACCAGAGTTAGGTCTAGTAATGCCGGAGGTGAAGAGCTCAGCATAGGTCGATAATGCCTTTTCCAGCGCCTTATTGCCTTCGATATTTAACGAACCGTCTTCATTAAAATACCAAGAGCCCGCCGATTGAAGCATTACTCGCACTAGCCCCATATCAGACGGGTCGTATACGGCGAAAGAAATGCCTGTTTTTTCCTTAACTACCTTACCGATTTCAATGAAACGGTCCCAAGTAATGTTCTGCAGATCTTCAGCTTTAAAGCCTGCTTTTTCAAGAATATCGGTGCGATAGTAAAGACCAGTCACCCCAGAGTCGAAAGGCACCCCATAAACATCCGAGCCCATGGTCATCAGGTTTACTTTATAAGGAGCAAACTGAGAGTGGTCGACCTTACCCGTAAGCTTCTCAAAAGAACCAGGATAAGACTGAAGGTACTTCTGCGCGTTATAGTCTTCAATCAGCACAATATCAGGTAGTTCAGAGGTGACCCTTGAAGCCAGCATGGTATGAAGTTTTTGTTCGATATCGGCTTTAGCGTAGTCGATAACCTTAATATCGACGCCTTCATTATTTGCTTCGAACTCAGAGGCCGCTTTTTCCATGATAGCAACGTTAAAATGAGGGTCCCAAGCCCACACCTTCAACTCACCGGCAAATGCGACATTCCCTAGGCAGGCCGCACTTACTGCAGCTGCTACCATACCTCTTACCATTTGTTTCTTCATGTATGTCATCTCTTTGTTATTGTAATTGCAACGAAATTGAAAACGTTTACACAAAGAAATGTAACATATGAATTCTCTCCCAAGGTAAGATCTGACGCCCAAAATGAGCTAAGCAAATGCTTGTTCTAGAGGTTTGATGAATGAATTGAGGGGTGGGTCACGGTAAACGTTTGCATAGAAAGCAGTGTCTCTGTTTTCGATTCTGATATAGACTGAAGAAAAGGAATTACAAACAAAGAATCATGGATAGATACGCTGTTTGGATTAGCAAAAATCTTTTAGTAATCAGTCTTATAGGCATTGCTGCGTTTAGTTTTAACTTGTTTATATTTCAAGATGACAGCGTACTTCTTTACGATTACAAAAGGATATTTGTTTGTGGGCTCGTAGTCTTAAACTCTTTATTGGTTTCTCTATCTAGTCAACAAAGAACACAAACACTCTCTCAGATTTCTAGCATAGATAAACGAATCCTAAGCCTGCTAGGAGCTCTTCTACTATTCGCAATTATCGCCAACCTAGTGGGCTATTACCCCATTCGTGGATTTATCGACCTGAGCTATTATCTCGGGTTATTGTTGCTTTGCACCACTCTTACGTTAAATAAGCACAATAAATTGATATTCGAACTGATTGCTCTCATCTCAGTCCTATGCTTTTTGTCTGTGTTTCTTGGCTTTGTGGTGTCAATTTTATATGGCGATGGGGAGACTGTATGGACCATACTGAGTTACACCAACCCTAGGATGATGAATCAGGTTCAGATATGGTTGATAGCGCCCTCTCTGTACCTAGTATTAGTATCACGGTCATACAAAGCTTGGATACCGCTACTACTCAATTTCGCTCTAGTTTTTGCACTTCAAGCAAGAGGATTAGCGATTGCTTCAATTACAGGTCTATTACTTTGGGCTCTGCTGGATGCAAGGTACAGAGCAAGAATAATTAAAACACTAGTATTAGGCTTAGCTCTAGGTTACGCAGTAAAGTGGCTATTTTTAGCCCCATTTCCCACCTACATACTCACAGGAGAACTCGTCCCACCACCACCGCTTAGAACGTCTGACTCTGGGCGCGTAGAAATGTGGAGCTTTGTTTTGCAGCATTTAAGTTTCCTGGGCAATGGTGGCGATGCATTTGCTTGTAACTCCCCTTTCAACGCGAGGCCACATAATTCAGTACTATTGGTCGCTTTCAACTGGGGAGTCATCTCAGCCATTTGTTATCTGTGTTTAATTGCTACATTGCTAATTAAAGTGATTCATGTACAAGACGTAAAAGCGCGACTTTGGGTATAACCCTATTGTCCGGAATTGCCTATAGCTTCATATCTGGTGTACTAGACTCACCATTCAGCCAATTGCTAGCACTGATAACACTTGCCCTTTTCTGGCAAAGCACCAAACCAAAAGCTAGGCTCAAAGAACTCCGTTGGCAACATCTTGTGCTTCTCCTACTAGGATTACTAGTTGCTTGCGTCACTGCACAGCGAGTGCTCGATAGAATAGACAACGATTTCTTCTTGGCCGAAGAGTATATGCCTGAGGTATATACTCCACAGTTCTGGTTTGGCAATAACTGCCTCGAAGTCGAAAAGCGCATCCAATAAAAAAGCCACCCTAATGGTGGCTCTAAAATTAACAGTTAACTCTTACTTTCTATGGGCTCAACTTTTCTCAATCGAACCTCTGAAAGAGCACGCTCTAGGTTCTCATTGGCGACCTTATAATAAGAAGGGTTCTTATCTATCGCTTGTTGGAAGTATGGGATCGCCTCTTCTGGATCACCGCGCAGCATAACAAAGTAACCGACGTTGTTAAGTGCTTCAGGTTCGCTCATATTGCGTTTAAAGATATTAAGAGCTTGTCGGTTATCCCCAAGAGCAATATAAATAAGTGCGAGATTGTTGAGGGCTTTTTCATTACCAGGCTCTTTTTTTAGAGCTCTGTTAGTAATTCGTTGAGCCAAATAATAACCACCACTCATGTAGTGCGAGTATCCCAAGTTTACCAGCGCTTGAGTGGAAGTCGGTGCAATCTCTAGTGCTCTTTCATAATATCTCTTCGCTAAATCATGTTTCTGATCCACATCGGATAGAACACCTAATCCCATATAGCTTCTATATGGGCTTTCAGAATCATACGGAAGAGCACGCAGGGTATCCTCGGTAACATCTGCATAACTTGTCAGAGTATTGGGATTGTTCAAGCGAACCTGATCAGCATTGATGGCTCTGAAGAAATAAGCCTGCCCCTCGTCCACTAACCCCTGTTTGGTATAGATTAGCCCCAACTCTTCTAAAGGTTTCACACCATTAGGGTCTTCATCTATGGATTTAAGATAAGCTTTTTCGGCGAGGGCTACATCACCCTTGGCTGCATGAATACGTCCAATGGTATATAAGGTCTTGGCCTGGTGTGTAGCATCCTCTAGAGATAAAGAACGAATGTACTCGTACAACGCCAAGTCATAATTTTGCGACGTCAGCGCTCTATCACCACGCTCAATCGCTTCTTTCTCCGTCTTTGGTGGCTCTTGGTTGGTTAAAGAGTCTATCGGTTTTCCTGAGTAAAGACTCTCATCAAAAGTAGACGCATTCTGGTTATCAGAGGCACAACCTGATAATGCTACCCCTAACGCAGTCGCCAAAACCAATTTTTTGAAACTGAATTCCATCTCGTATTCCTTAGCTATTTTAGCGCATCAAATAGTGTCATTAACCCTGGTCCAAGTGCCACTATGAAGAAACATGGCCAGATAAAGATAACCATAGGGAACAACATCTTAGTCGGTATCTTCGCAGCAACCTCTTCGGCCTCTTGAGTCCTCTTGTCGCGATAATCTTCTGTATAGTCGCGTAGGGTTTGAGCAATACTGCCCCCCACTTTTGCTGCATGAGAAAGCATGGTTACTAGGCCTGTCAGTTCTTCTACCCCAGTTCTATCCACTAGTTCCCTAAAGGCAATTGGCATCTCCACACCAGCCTGTATCTTGGCGCATACCGTTTCTAGCTCAAAAGCTAAATCTGGGTGACTTACCACTAACTCATCACCGACTCGTTTTAGAGCTGCGTTAAAACCCAAGCCTGACTCGGTACAAACAACCAAAAGGTCTAAAGCATCAGGTACGGCAACTTTTATTCTATCCTTCCTCTCAGATACCATCTTAGCTAGCACCATGTTTGGACCGAATAAGCCAAACCAAAGCGAAACAATAATAACCAAAGGCATATACGAAGACTCACTCATTAAAAAGTAAGCCATTGCCGAGAAAAACAGACCAAGAAGCGCAGTTATCAGCTTCAAAGCATAAAATAGACTCAGCGCACTTGAATCATGATAACCAGCTTGAATTAATTGCAACTGAACGCTCTGTCTCTCTTTAGCAGAATTTGGAATCATAACTGGCGCTACGTTTTCCAATGCACTGCCAATTCGTTTTGAGCCTGAGCCCTCTTCTGGCGCGCCACCTATAGTTTTCAGTTTCCGTTTAAGAGGGGAGTTAACTCCTAGTACAATCATACCAACGGCGAGAACCGCCAAAATCGTGCCTAATAGAACCATTAATAGGAAAATATTATCCCTAGTCATGAAACCTTGTAGCGCTTCTGCATTGAGCAAACTATTTAGATCCATAATCACACCTTAATATTGATAATTTTACGAATCCAAAGTGCGCCAATTGCTAGGCTCACTATACCTATACTAATAGCCGTGATTCCACGCGGGTCTGTGATCAACAGTTCTGCATGTGTAGGGTTGATAAACATTGTCAGGATATAAAGAGCAAAAGGGGAAAGAACCAGAATCCACGAGGACAGTCTAGCTTCCGCAGACAAAGTCTTTATTTTCCTAGAGAGCTTAAATCGAGCGCGCAGTACTTTTGAAACCTTGTCTAGATTTTCGGTTAGATTACCCCCCGTCTCTTTCTGCAGAATAACCGCACTAGAAAAGGCAAGCATTGAAACCGTGGGAGTTCTATCCACCATCTGCATGATAGCTAGACGCATATCGTAGCCAAAATTCAACAGGTTAAATGTTTTCTTAAACTCAAGGCCAATAGGGTCAGGCATTTCATCACCAACCTCCTTGAAAGCTTGGTTTATAGGTTGACCTGCTTGTAGCACTCGTTTTATAACGTCTAGCGCCTCGGGAAGTTGCTCCTCAAAAGTCTGTAGGCGTTTAGTTATGCATCTCTGAATGTATAGATATGTCAAGACCGAAGGAGTAAGAAAGGCACCAAGGTTAACGTACCAAAGTTGCCCAAGAGCAATAGATAAAACAAGCAAAACGACACTAACTAGAGATAGCCAGCCAAGTAAGCGTCCAAGGGTAACCTTCAAGCCCGCCAACTCTACCATTTTTTTTAAGCGCTCAAAGATAGGGATTTTCACCATTTGACGCTCGAAAGGAGTCATTTCTTTAAGGTAATACTCATGGAGTAGAGAGAGACTCTCTTCATCAACCTTGCGTTGAGCTTTTTTAAGGCGCTTGGTTAACTCACCATGTTTTGCCTTTTGTCCTGCAACTGGGAGCAACAGTGCTTGAGAAATAAACAGTACCGCGAAGAATAGTAGAACCAGAAATAGACCTAAATTATCCATTATCTAACCCTCCTAATTAGTTGCTTGGAACAACTCAAATGGAATATCCAAACCACGCTTAACTAAATTATCATGACAAGATGGTACAATCCCGGTTGCTATATATTCGCCAAGAATATTACCCTCCTCATCAACACCACGACTCGGAACTTGAATATTTCCGACATGGTAATCACATCACCTTCCATGCCATTTATTTCACAGATGCTCACCATACGGCGCTTACCGTCTTCTTGACGCTCCATTTGCACTACCACATGAATCGCTGATGCTATCTGAGAGCGCAGGTTTTTGGCTGTCATGTTCCAACCAGCCATAGCAAACATGTTTTCCACACGGCTCAATGCATCTCGTGGGGTGTTGGCGTGGATAGTTGCCAGAGAACCATCATGACCAGTGTTCATTGCAGACAGCATATCAACGGCCTCTGCACCACGCACCTCACCAATTACAATTCGGTCGGGACGCATACGAAGAGAGTTTTTCACCAAATCTCTCTGGGTAATCTCACCTTTGCCTTCCAAGTTAGCAGGACGCGTCTCTAATCGAACAACATGTGGTTGCTGCAATTGCAACTCAGCCGAGTCTTCTATGGTGACGATACGCTTGTTACTAGGAATAAAGCCAGAGAAGATATTGAGGGTAGTAGTCTTTCCCGATCCCGTACCACCAGATATCAGGATATTAAGCTCACCTGTAACAGCAGCTTCGACAAACTTAGCCATCTCAGGTGAAAGGGAGTTAAAGCCAAGCATATTGTCCATCGTTAGCCTGTCTACGGCAAACCGACGAATAGAGACCGAGGCACCATCAATGGCTAGAGGCTGTATAATGGCATTCACACGAGAGCCATCCTTCAAACGGGCATCTACCATAGGTGATGCTTCATCAATACGACGGCCCACCTGGCTTACTATACGGTCAATAATATTTCTTAAGTGCTTTTCATCGAGGAAGGTATGAGGCGTTCTCTCTAGTTTACCGAATCTTTCTACGTAAACATTTTGGGGTCCATTTACCAATATATCCGAAACACTTCTGTCATTTAGCAAGGGTTCAAGAGGACCAAGACCAAATACTTCATCTTCAATTTGTTTAATAACACGCTTTCTACCTTCCAAACTAATGGGATGAGTTTTATCATCGTTCATCAGTTGCTGACCGCCTCTTGTAACTCCTTCTTAGCTCTGCCCTCTTCAAGGTTAGACAAGACACCAAGATCAAGTGTTTCCAAGAGCTTCTTGTGGAAATAGTGCTTCACATCTTGCTCTTGCTTTTGAGCCTTATCTAGCTCAGGAACCTTATCAAGGTTAACGTGAGATGGTTTGGGTGGCGGCGACTGTGGTGTTGATTCAACTACTTTCGGGGCCTCACGCTCTTCCTCTTCCACGCCAGTCGCCTTGCGTTCAAAGTCAGGATTGATATTTTTACGTTTAAAAAACATAAGCGAGCCTCACTTAGCTAAACAGTTTTTTCAGCCAACTGGTTTCTTGTTCAGTCTGCGGAATAATTGAGTTGGCCAAATGACCAACAGCGACAGATATCGGTGTTTTCTTTTTATTTAGCGCGAATGGTTTTCCCAAGTTGGAACTCTCGTTCACCGTTTTATAATCATTAGGTAAAACATGCACTCTGACATCACCGAGAGCTTCTTCTATATCGGTTATTTTGAGCTGGTTTTTCTTATCATAGCGATTAATCACAACCTCAATTTGTGCTCGAGGAGCACCAAACTCTAGCTCTAGTACTGAAAGAAGATCATTGGTATTTTTTAGGGATACGTAGCCCTGCTGAGCAACCACATAATTCTTAGTAGCGAGTGAGATGATAGTTCCGTAATTGGCCTCAATACCTCTAGACAGATCAGTCACTATGTGGGTGTAATATTGCCGAAGAAGAGGGAATACTTTATGAAGGTCTCTAGCCTTGAGCTCATTTTCAATTGGGTGCAACTGCTGGAAGTTTAAGAAATACATTCCACAACTGTGCTTGGTAACAAGCGCATCCAGTGATACTTCATCTAGATCAGTGACACCATCGATAACATCATGAAGACCGTGTTGAGGCTGCAAGTCTAAATAATCTTGAATAGCACCGAATTGAACATCTAGATCAAGGAACAACACCTTATTTTTTTCATTTTTAGCTAGCTCGATTGCTACATTCATTGCGACAGTAGACGCGCCACTCCCCCCCTTGGAATTGATAAAGGTATAAAGTTCAGACAGATGGCGAGAAGACAGTTTTTCATCAGAAATAGTCTTAAGGAGGGATGAAAGAGACTCAAGAGAACTCGTTTCAGATAAAAAGTCTGATGCACCGATTCTAAGAGCTGTTTTTAGCTCAATATTGTCACTCTCATCACCAAAAACGATGAGTGTAGTGTTACCTGCTTGGAGCAAACCGTTATTAGAGTACAACTCGGACACCTTTTGTGCCCAATCTCCAGATGCTTGTACAAACATGAGATCCGGAGCAGCTGACTGGTTTAAGGTACCTTCAGAAAGTCGCTCCAATTCCATAAACTCTAAAGTGGCATTGTTACACTGAGTGAACTCTTTTTGCAGATGGTTTCTGAAACTATCAGCTGAAAAGACCACCCAGATTTGCAGATGGCTTTTTAATACTAACTTGAAATTGTTATTCTTCGGTGTAATTTTAACTATTTCGCTCATTCCTTGGCCTCGTTAAAACTAAATACGTACCAACGGCTTACAAACCCCTTAATATTTCTGGGGTGAAAGTCAGACAAAAAAGCCCAAATCAGCTTGAAATCCATTAAGCGATTAAGGCTTTAATTAAGCGGTTTTAGAAAGCTGAAATCAATTGCTAAAACCGGATCCGATGGTTATATCTTTGCTCGCCCCTTTATTATAGCCCTCAATGGCCGATTGAGCCCTTTCACCGCTACCATCTGGTATTAGGCCCAAATTTTCCTGAGTAGCATTGGGGTTGTATACTTGCTCATTCTTTAGGTAAGCAACCGACTGTCCCATTGGAGGATTGTGACTACACCCAACCAAGCCCAAGGTTACGAGTGTCGCTATAAATAGTTTTTGCATAACGCTCTCCTTAGAGTGAGTGACCAAACTGTCCTTCAGATCCACCTTGAGATGCAGGTGGTTTGGGTGCTTTCTGAGTATTTTTCTCACTGTTTGGAACTACCAGTCAGGGTCATAATAAGCAGAGGTCCCAATTAGGTAATACTCTAGATCTGTTGGCTCAACAAAACCATCAGTTGGAAGAGTCACTTTATTTCTATCAATTGGTTGCGCCAAGCGCGGGGTAACAAGGATCACTAGTTCAGTTTCACCAGATACATATTGCTTGCTTTTGAATAAATTCCCAAGAACAGGTACATCACCAATTCCTGGTACTTCATTCGCGATATCGCGACTATTTTCGTTAAGCAAACCAGCGATACCAATAGTCTGACCGTCAGCTAGTTCAAGAGTAGACGACGCACTTCTTTTAGTGATCGGCGGCACAATATAGGCTGCGTTGGAATCACCAGGGTTATACGCTAGCGCACCCGTCGCGGCTATTTCACTCACTTCGACAGCTAGCTGTAGGTTTATCTTCTTGTCACTAAGTACAATCGGTATAAAGTCTAAACCGACACCATACTCTTTGAATTCAATAGCTAAACCGTCATCATTGGGAACTGGGATAGGAAACTCACCACCAGCAAGAAACTTAGCCTGAGTACCGCTAAGTGCAGTCAAGTTTGGCTCAGCTAAAACTTTTGCAACACCATTTTCTTTTGCTATATCTAGAGCGAAAGTGAAGAGCGTATTACTATCGACTAGGCCACCTAGCAAACCAAATTCATTAGTACCAACACTGCTTATAACTGGTTCAATCAATCCGGTAAATGGATTTTGTCCGATGGCCCCACCTGCACCCGGTCGCCCCCCAAGTAAAGTCACCGCTTTTTTGGAAAAAATGAAAGTTAGAATCGAAGCGACGAACTAACGAGCGCTGTACCTCTGCAACGGTAACTTCTAGCATTACCTGCTGTGCACCACCAATAGTCATCAAATTAATGACCCCGGCCTCAGCTTGTCCAGCATCGCTTTCGGAAGCATTCGCTGCCTGTCCAGCAGAGTACGTTTGAGCGACTTTTACAGCAATATTCATATATTCTTGGCTACTAACCTGTCCACTCAAAATTAGTTTATCTTGCGAACTGTGAACCTTGATATCTTCGTCAGGCAAAAATTCGTAAAGCTTTTGCTTAAGATTGTTCAGATCATGTGTCACTTCTATATTTAGGGACTCTATCAACCTGCCCTGAGCATCCCAAACAGACAAATTCGTCGAGCCGAGCTTCTTACCTATCAAGAAAAGCTCATCCGACCGAATAATCACTATATCCAAGACCTCAGGATCACCAAGTGATACCTTCTTAGCCTTACCAGCAATCTGCACATGTGTAGACTTGTGATGCGGGATAGAAATAGTCCTACCCGACTGAGAAGCCGAGTACGATACTGGCGCTAAAAAAATCATTGTGAAAAAAAGTACTAAAATCCGTTTCATAGGCACCTCACTCACTTACTCGAATGCTGGACTGACTCGTGCCTTTAATAACAGTTACGCTTGGTGGAGCTACGTATCTACGAGGCGGCTTGTCGACTGCTTGTGGGTTTCGCAGTGCTAACTGAATAGCACCTTTACTATTTTCAGAAAGCAAACGCTCAGCTTCCCGAGGAGATACTTCTAAGGTCACCGCCCGCACTATAATCGGCTTGTTGTCATTGGTGCGCGCTGTTTGGTCTACAGCCAATACCTTGATGTTTTTTAATACCGTTGATGTACGATTGTTAACTGTATTTAAGATGTCTACTTTGTTACCCGGTAGTAGAAAGCCCGCAACACCTACAACATCGTTTACACGTATAGTTACAGCACGCTTATCTTCGGGAATGAGTATCGCTAAACTCGCCCCTTCATTTGGACCACCAAAGTGGCCTTTGTGGAGGATTTGGCCTTCAAGAACGTTGGTTTTGGCAACCATTCCATCGAGATCGGAATAATCTTTAACGGTATTTCCATCTATCCATGCTATTTCCAGTTGCTTCCGAGTAAGGTGCTTAGCTTCGATAGCTGTCCCCTCTGGAATATCAATGGCAGCGATAACGACAGGGTGTCGTTCAATTGTTTCTACTTTGACTTGAGGCTGGGTTTGGCTTTCCATCCATTGCTTAGCCACCATAACTGCACCCAGACCAAAGACTACTGAAAGGACTAATAAAAATATGATCGTTCCTTTGCTCATAGCACCGATCCTCCATGCTCATCAGCAGTAAAATAAAGATCCCACGCCCTTTGTAATATAGTCGAGTCCACTTGAGGTGCAATTTCCTCAAATTGAATAATGTCCTGACTAATACCGAGAATATCCTTGGGTAAACATGGGAAATAACCAATTTTGTGTAAAGAATGTAGATTTAGTAGCGTTTCAAACGCTGATGAAAGAACCTCAATTCCTTTATTTTCAGACAGATCTGACCACAAATTTATGTAGTCATTTTCTAAAAGTGGTTGAAATTGAATCTTATAACCCAAGCGACGCAAAAAAGCTGGATCTGCGATGGTTTGAGGGTCAAGGTTTGTCGAAAAAGCCATTGTCAGCACAAATGGAATGGTAATCTGTTGTCCGTTAGGTAACGACAAGTGGTCATAATTATATTCCATTGGCACAATCCAACGGTTCAACAAAGTCGCGACTGGCATAGGTTGCCTGCCAAGGTCATCTATCACTAGGATACCGTTATTGGCAATCATCTGTAGCGGAGCTATCCAAATTCGGTTGTGCTCAGAGTGATTTACCTCGAGCATATCCATCGTAAGCTCTCCACCTACCTGCACGTTTGGCCTTTCACACAACACCCAGCGTTTGTCGTAGTGACTCTTCAGAGAGATAACATCTCTATTGTGTTGATTATCAACTGGTTTGTGGTGCTGTTCAGAAAATACCTTGATGATATTACCCGCGGCAAAGACCGCATGTGAACATAAACTGATGTGTTTAGAGCATTGAGTATACGTGCAGCAACAAAACTTTTACCCGTCCCCGCATGCCCGTATAGGAGTAAAGCGCGACCGGAGTTTATTGCTGGGCCTAACACAGGAATGAGTCGACTAGCACCATAGACGTCGGATAAAGCACGCTCGACGTCAGGCCTTGTGATAAGTTGTGCTCGTAGATCCTGCTTCTCAACCATCTCGTTATAAATTGAAAGAGATACAGGTACAGGGCCTATGTATGCGTCCTTTTTGAAGGCAACGTCAGCTTGATGCATGCCCTGTTCGGAAAGGGCATAGCGCACATGACTTTTAGCAGACTCAGAAAAAAGGGATTGAGAACTCGGTTGATAAACCTCTACCAAGGCTTTCTTTCTGAGGTCAGCGAGAACATTTTCGATTAGATGTGTGACGATTCCTAACATCTGTGCCAGGTGAAGAATGTCAGATTTTGGGTAAGCAGCTAAATGTTTGAGCACCAAATTTTCCACCACCGCAGGCGGTATGCCGAGCTCATCCATAGATGATATTATCGGAGGCGCATCTACTTGAGGTGAAAGAGCATGCTCGTTAGAGGTTTGTTGTTCTATGGCACTCATGTGTTCCCCTTCTCACTATAGGAAGTAAAAAAACATGGCCAAGCCAATTGCAACAGCTGGAGCGAAAGGCATAGTCAATCGGTTCTGATACCTAGATATGTTGTTATTTCCTCCCTGATAGTTCGAACCTAGCAACAACTTGGGTTCTGAGATAGCAAGAAGTGGATTCGATATTCCTAAGTGGCTCAAATTATAGAACAGATAATAACTCGCGATTAACCCCGCAGAAATTAGTATAAAAAACATCGCCTGCGGGACGTGTTGTAACCCTATAACAAAACCTACTACTCCAAGAAGTTTCACATCGCCTGCTGACATAGCTCTCGCTACATATAGCACCAGCCCACCGACAAACAACAGCACTCCTCCACAAACAGCAGAAAAGAAGCTCCCATCAACGATATTCAGATGCAAGCAGTGCATCCCGAGCCACACAAGTAGAAGCTTATTGGGGATCTTGTTTTCAGTTAGGTCATAGAGTGCGATCAGACACATCAAAAACCAGAAGATATAGGCGTAATACATAAACTACAAAGCCACATCAAACAGGTGTCGATGTGGCTTTTCTGATTCTCGGCAACTAAGAAATTTCGTTGATAACAGTATTAAGCTTAGTGCTCAACGATTGGCCTAGGTTACTAAAGATGATCACCAGACCAGCCACCAATAGCGCTGCACCGATTACGTATTCCACAACAGTCAAACCTTCTTCGTCTTGAGCGAAGGCTTTCACTTGGTTAATAATTTTGTCCATAAAATTTTCTCCTAAAAAGCGCCCCTCACAGGTGGCATATATAACAATAGAGACTTAAGAAGATTTTTAGTTAGGACTATTTTGTCAATATGTAGAATTTTTTATCTTAAATAATTTAAACTTATCCTAGTTCACTGTTTTACTTATTAATCACTGTCCGATCGAAGAGATCGAATTTTGGAAACTTGTACTCAAACCAATCTCGAGAGCGATAAATACAACAGTTACCGCGCCTACTAGCAAAGCGGCAGCCACTACGTACTCGACTACTGTGAGTCCTCTTTGTTTGGTAAAAAACCTCTTACAACTAGATTTGCCAAAAGTATTCATAGCGCCCCCAACTGTTCAAGTTTTAACCACTTAATGATAGTTCAATCTCACTACTAACACCTTGAATAGATTTGTTGCATTATTTTGCTAATCTGGCTTAAACTCTATGCATATCTCGGATGGAATCGGGATTGTGTATCAAGGACGAGATATGGAACAGAGACACGTATGGGTTGGTCTCCCACTCAAACTAGTGTTGCAGGATGACACTTACCAATTTAACGCTGGATGTCATGACCATGGAAGAGACATTTCAGTACTCACCTCACCACAGGTTCAATCAGCAATATTTTTTCTAAGTGAAGAAGTTGAGGAGTTGTACGAGCTTGCCAATAAGATCTGTTCGAACCTGGGTAAGTCCCTTATTGTAATAACAAACGATAGCTACGATACATCGAAGTGTTCTAAACACAGCGTCAGTCAATTCGTAAAGTTAAAAGCAGGTAAATCAACCGCTCAGCAACTAGCTAGTGCGTTAGTAGAAATCTCTCCGAAAGCATCAAGTAGCAACGCAATCAACAGACTTAGTAAGATTGACGTCTTTATCGATAAGAACATCAATCGAGACATCAGGGAAGAAGAAGTAGCCAGTCTAGCAAACTTCTCCACCACCTACTTCTCCAAGTTTTTCAGAAAGCATAAGAAAATCAGTTTTCAAGACTACTTAAGTAACAAACGAGTTGAGCTATCGAAACAGCTTCTTGCCTCTCATCCAAGTGAAAAAGTTTCTTCAATAGCCTTTCAAGTAGGCTATTCTGACGTCTCTTACTTCAATCGAGTGTTCAAAAAACACACCTCTTTAACCCCTACTGAGTACCGGCAAAACGTTGTGAGGTGACAAACAAAGCGGAATGATAAATACCTGCTAAGCTTCTGAATACAAACACTATAATTTCAGAGGGATTTATGGGATTTACTTCAGGGAACGAAGCAGAACAGACAACTTTCAACAATCCGCCGTGTACAATACCACCGCCCAATGAGCTCATTTTAAAGTGGGCTCATGAAAGGCCAAATGAGGTCTACCTGAAACAGATAATCGATAGAGAGTTTGTCGATTATACTTTCTCTGAAGTTGCTGATATGGCACTCAAATTTGCTCAGTCTTTGAGAGAAATGGGGCTTCAACCTCGCGACAAAGTAGCTTTTATCTCTAAAAACTGTGTTGAATGGTTTATCACTGACCTTGCACTCATGCTTGGAGACTACATCAGTGTCCCTGTTTTCCCAACGGCTGGGCTGATACTATCGATTACTGTGTCAAACACAGTGAAAGTAAGGTTCTCATTGCGGGTAAACTGGATGACGCTACAGCCACCTCTGAAGTAATTGCGAATAACCCTAACCTTATTACAATTTCATATCCTTATGATTCTGCGCCCGAGTGTAAGCATAAATTCGCACAGCTAGTACATGACACCTCTCCCCTACCTGAAGAAGAATATGCGCAACACCATGACGATAAGCTGATGTCGATCGTTTATACCTCAGGTACATCAGGAACGCCCAAGGGGGCGATGCTCACCTTTGGAGCATTTTCATGGTCAGTTCAAAAACTGGTAGATCACATCGGTATTCAAGCAGGTGATAGGATGTTCTCTTACCTGCCTCTCGCCCACATTACTGAACGTGTGTATATCTTTGGCTCTTCGATCACTGCCGGATTACCGACAGCATTTCCAGAATCTTTAGAGACCTTTATCGATGATGTAAAGATGCATCGCCCGACCCTATTCATCTCTGTACCTCGCCTCTGGACGCTATTTCAACAACGAATCCAAGACAAACTACCTCCGAAAAAGCTTAATCTACTTCTCAAGATCCCTATTCTTAACAACATCATCAAGAAGAAGATCGCAGATGGTTTGGGGCTTGATCAAGGTCGCGTGCTTGGTTGTGGATCAGCACCAATTAGCCCATCTATACTCGAGTGGTATCACAAGGTAGGCTTAAATATTACTGAAGCTTGGGGCATGACTGAGACTTACGCGTACGGGACTCTTAATTATCCATTCAATGCGAGCAAGATCGGCTCGATCGGAAAGGCAGGACCGGGAATCGAGATCAAGATTGCCGATGATGATGAGATACTTCTAAAGAGCCAAGGACTTTTCTCTGGCTACTACAAAGAGGATGAGTTAACCAAAGAGACCTTTAATGATGATGGTTGGCTACATACCGGCGATGTCGGCAAACTCGATTCAGAAGGCTATCTGTTTATTCAAGGTCGCAAGAAAGATACCTTCAAGACAGCGAAAGGCAAGTTCGTAGCACCTGTTCCTATCGAAAAGTCGTTTATCGAATTAGCTAGAGTAGAGATGCTGTGTTTGGTTGGCTTGGGAATGCCAGCTCCTATCATGCTGGTTGTCCCGCATGAATTCCCTAACTTTGATAAACAACGCTACGAAAATAGCCTCAAAAGGGCATTAGCTGTTCTCAACGATAAGCTAGAAAGTCATGAAAAGGTAAAGGGTATTCTGGTAATAAAAGAGCCTTGGAGTATCGAGAACCAAGTCTTGACTCCGACGCTTAAAATCAAACGCCACGTATTAGAGCAAAACTATCATGAAGTTGGTGCAGAGTGGTCTTCCGATAAAACGGTAATCTGGGAAGAGTGACTTAGAGGTACCATAAAACAAAAGCCCCGACAGCTTTCACTGTCGGGGCTTTTTCAGTCATTAAAGATTAAGCAATATTACTTAGCTTTCTCTTCTTTAACTTTTGCGATTACTTCATCAGCAACATTTTGTGGACATGCTGAGTAATGGCTGAACTCCATAGAGAACTGACCACGGCCAGAAGTAATAGTACGTAGGTGGCCGATGTAACCGAACATCTCAGATAGAGGAACGTCAGCTTTGATACGTACGCCAGTTGCGCCAGCTTCTTGGTCTTTGATCATACCACGACGACGGTTAAGGTCACCGATAACGTCACCTACGTGATCGTCTGGAGTGAACACGTCAACCTTCATGATAGGCTCAAGAAGTTGTGCACCCGCTTTAGGGATAGACTGACGGAATGCGCCTTTAGCTGCGATTTCAAATGCGATTGCAGATGAATCCACTGCGTGGAAGCCACCGTCGAATAGTTCAACTTCAACGTCAAGAACAGGGAAGCCAGCTAGAACACCCTCTTCCATCATAGAAGCGAAGCCTTTCTCAACTGCAGGCCAGAATTCTTTAGGTACGTTACCACCAACAACTGTTGACGAGAACTTAAAGCCAGTGCCAGCTTCTGCAGGCTTGATACGGTAGTCGATCTTACCAAACTGACCAGAACCACCAGACTGTTTCTTGTGCGTGTAGCTATCTTCAACTTCTTGAGTGATAGTTTCACGGTAAGCAACCTGAGGTTGACCAACGATTAGGTCTACGCCGTAAGTACGCTTAAGGATGTCAACCTTGATGTCTAGGTGAAGTTCACCCATACCTTTAAGGATGGTTTCGCCTGAATCTTCATCAGTCTCAACTTGGAAAGATGGATCTTCTGCAACCATTTTACCGATCGCGATACCCATTTTCTCAGAACCGCCTTTATCTTTTGGAGATACAGCGATTGAGATTACTGGTTCTGGGAAGATCATTGGCTCAAGAGTACATTCGTGCTTAGGATCACATAGAGTGTGACCAGTTTGAACGTTCTTCATACCAACAACTGCGATGATATCACCAGCTTGTGCTGAATCGATCTCGTTACGCTCATCCGCGTGCATCTCAACCATACGGCCGATACGCTCAGTTTTACCAGTAGCAGAGTTAAGGATGGTGTCACCCTTCTTCATAGTACCAGAGTAAACACGGATAAATGTTAGAGCACCGAAACGGTCATCCATGATCTTAAACGCAAGAGCACGTAGAGGTTCAGATGGATCTACAAGTGCAACTTCACCAGTAGCTTCACCAGTATCTGGGTCAGTTAGAGGCTGAGGATCAACTTCTGTTGGAGACGGTAGGTAGTCAACAACAGCGTCAAGCATAGGCTGCATACCTTTGTTCTTGAACGCAGAACCACAGAACGTTGGGAAGAATGCTAGGTCACGAGTACCTTTACGGATACACTCTTTGATTTGCTCCAAAGTTGGCTCTTCGCCTTCCATGTATGCCATCATTAGGTCATCGTCTTGCTCAACAGCAGTCTCGATTAGCATCTCACGATACTCAGCCGCTTTTTCAGCGTACTCAGCTGGGATCTCTTCTACTGTGTAGTTCTCTGGAAGACCTGAATCATCAGATTAGTGCTTTTTGGTTCAGAACGTCGATAACGCCTGTGAAGTCATCTTCGATACCGATTGGAAGAGTCATAACTAGTGGGTTAGCACCTAGTACGTTCTTCACTTGCTCAACAACGCGGTAGAAGTCTGCACCCATACGGTCCAGCTTGTTTACGAAGATTAGACGAGCTACTTCAGATTCGTTCGCGTAACGCCAGTTAGTTTCTGATTGAGGCTCAACACCACCAGAACCACAGAATACGCCAACACCACCATCAAGAACTTTAAGAGAACGGTAAACTTCAACTGTGAAGTCAACGTGTCCAGGAGTATCGATGATGTTTAGACGGTGGTCTTTCCAGAAACAAGTTGTCGCAGCAGACTGGATAGTAATACCACGTTCTGCTTCCTGCTCCATGAAGTCAGTTGTTGCTGCACCATCATGAACCTCACCTGTACGGTGGATCTTACCAGTAAGCTTTAGGATACGCTCTGTAGAGGTAGTTTTACCTGCGTCTACGTGAGCAAAAATACCAATGTTTCTGTATTTAGATAAATCAGTCATCGTTTTACTCTGTTAATAGGATATAAAATGCGCGCTGAGTATACCATAATCTGTCAAGACTGATAGCTTTGCGTGCAGGTCGGGGAAAAAAATCACCTTATTTTTCCAGTTCAAGAAATATAGGTGACTTTTGGCATAGTTTAAAGCGTATGTGAACTACATTTCATCAAACGCCTGAATGGCTTCAGAGAGATTTTTAACCGCGTGAATACGCATGCCAGGAATGCCACCTTTCGGCATATTGGCATAAGGAACAATAGCTTGTTTAAAGCCATGTTTGAAGGCTTCATTCAAGCGCTCTTGACCACTTGGTACTGGACGAATCTCGCCGGCAAGACCCATCTCACCAAAGATTACTGCATCCTTTGGCAAAGCTCTGTCTCTAAAGCTGGATAGTAGAGCCATCACCAGCGCCAAGTCTGCACTGGTCTCAGCAACCTTGACGCCACCTACCACGTTTACGAATACATCTTGGTCTGCCATCTGCAAACCGCCATGCTTATGTAGAACTGCGAGAAGCATAGATAGACGGTTCTGTTCTAGACCTACAGCGACGCGGCGAGGGTTAGCTAACTGCGAGTAGTCCACCAGCGCCTGAATCTCAACGAGTAGAGGGCGAGTACCTTCCCAGATAACCATCACCGAACTGCCACTGGTTTGCTCCTCTCCGCGAGAAAGGAAGATAGCAGATGGGTTTGATACCTCTTTGAGTCCTTGGCCTGTCATGGCAAAAACACCTAGCTCATTTACAGCGCCAAAGCGGTTCTTATGACAACGCAGGGTTCTAAAACGACTATCAGTACTACCATCAAGAAGCACCGAACAGTCAATGATGTGTTCTAGCACTTTAGGGCCCGCTAATGAGCCATCTTTAGTTACATGACCAACAATAAACACAGCTACGTTGTTTTGTTTAGCGTAGCGAGTTAGTGCTGTAGCAGACTCACGCACCTGAGCAACCGTGCCCGGTGAAGACTGAACGTCTGAGACGTGCATAACCTGAATGGAGTCGATAACCATTAGCTTAGGCTGCTCTTTTTCCGCAACCTGACAGATCTTATCTACATTGGTTTCAGACAGCATCTTTAGCTTGTCTTTCGGAAGGCCAAGACGTGAGGCGCGCATTGCTACCTGTTGTAAGGATTCCTCACCGGTAACATATAGAGTAGGTAATTCGCTAGCTAGACGGCACATAGTTTGTAAAAGCAGCGTTGATTTACCAGCACCTGGGTTACCGCCGATCAAAATAGCTGCACCCGGCACTATGCCACCGCCAAGCACTCGGTCGAACTCTTTAAAGGTAGAACTGAATCTTGGCACCTCTTGTAGGTCGATATCCGCCAGCACCTGAACCTGAGACTCAGTAGCACTACCAGCATAACCACTCAGTCGTTCATTTCGGGCAACCGATGGAGATGCGGCAAGCTTTACTTCGGTAATGGTATTCCATGCACCACAGGCATTGCACTGCCCCTGCCAGCGCGGAAAGTCCGCACCACAGTCATTACATACATAGCTGTTTTTACTTTTGCCATCTACTCTATTTCTTAATTTGTTGGATCACTGACGATGCACTCAGAATACAAAGCACACCGCCTAATGATGAATATTTCACAGCAGTTTGCGCCTGCTCGACAACCTTAGCTTTGCATGATACGCCACACCCAATCCAGCTTCTGCCATCATACTAGGTCGTTTGCACCATCGCCCACGGCAACACTGTTTGACTTATCGATGCCATACTTGTCTCTTAACTCACGCAGTACTTCAGCTTTGGTATCAGCAGAAACCACATCACCCAAAACCTTACCGGTAAGAACACCATTGATTATCTCAAGTTGATTCGAGCGAGCATAATCAAGTCCTAGGGTCTCTTTTAGAGAATCAGAGAAATAGGTGAAACCACCTGAAGCGAGTGCGACCTTCCAACCTAGTGATTTCAGTCCATCAATCAAAAGCTTGGCTTCATCCATAACTGGTAGCTTCACACGAACTTGCTCAAGGATAGAATCAGGCGCACCCTCAAGTTTACCAACGCGCTGGCGAAGGCTCTGCTCAAAGTCCAATTCGCCCTGCATAGCACGCTCGGTTACCTCAGACACTTCCTCTCCAACGCCGGCAAGTTTAGCTATCTCATCGATGCACTCGATTTCAATCAAGGTTGAATCCATATCGAACAGCGCAACACCTGGCTTTGAGGTATCAGGAAGAGATTCTAGAGAAGCAAAATCAACATTGTTAGCTTCAAGCTCTGTTGTAAGCTCAGAAGCCTTCTCTTTATTAAGCAACAGGATATTGTAGTCAGACAGTTGCCATGAGGCATAAATGCTTGAGGCCTCAAATAGGCCTTGGATATCTTTTTTTGCAAAAGCGATAACGAGCTCTTCTAACGAAGGCAGTTCTGTATTTGCAACCTTGAGCTGTGAAACTTGCATGGAATTCTTTCCTTGGAATTATACGCGATACCGCAACTTACCCTATTGCAATTTGAAAGCGCAAGTCTCACTATGCAAATTGTCTCTAGTTATTCCTAAACTCCCAAATTTATGAGCGATTCTCTATTTTCAATTAGGTATTTATAAAGGTTACCTGCATACTTGCGCTGGCCATCATGTTCGCAACTATCGTGCGCAGCAGTGTGTTTATCAGTCAGGGTAACCAACAGATCCAATTTAAGCAGTTACAAACGCTGACTCAACTTCTTATCTCGCAAGCCTCTCTAAATGCGAGCGAGCTTATCGTAAAAGAAGATCAAGAGAACCTGAGACATCTAGCAAATCGACTGGCTAAAGAGACCCTGGTAACCGATGTCACCATCTACGACAGCAAAGGGGTGAAGATCGCAGCGAGCGACAAAGCGAAAACAGTGCGAGAATCC
This sequence comes from Vibrio ishigakensis, assembly GCA_000830475.1. Taxonomy (GTDB): domain Bacteria; phylum Pseudomonadota; class Gammaproteobacteria; order Enterobacterales; family Vibrionaceae; genus Vibrio; species Vibrio ishigakensis_A. The sequence continues at coordinate 84,814 of BBSC01000014.1, forward strand.
CTTGGTCTAGATACTCCGCTTGCTTCAGCCGCTATCGGTAAACAACAACTGATTGAGCCATCGTTTCCAAACAATCCATTATTGGATATGTGCGCGTCACCTTCGAGAAGGGGCAACTCACAGCCTTCTCAGATCATCACTACCGAAACAGTGACCGCTCTATGCTACTGATGATTCTTTTAAGCTTTGCCTCGGGCGTAATGCTCACCCTACTTCTTAGAATGAAGAAATAAAAAAACGCTTGGCAATTGCCAAGCGTTTTTGTTTTCAGCTAACTATTCGAGGATTATTCTTCGTCACCAAGTAGCACTGATTCTAGAGCGATTTCCATCATCTCGTTGAAGGTGGTAGCACGCTCTTCAGAAGTCGTTTGCTCACCACGTTTGATGTGGTCAGACACAGTACAGATAGCTAGAGCTTTAGCACCGTATTCCGCTGCAATACCGTAGATACCAGCTGCTTCCATCTCAACACCTAGGATGCCGTATTTGTCCATAACGTCGAACATATCTGGATCTGGCGTGTAGAAAAGCTCTGCTGAGAACAGGTTACCAATCTTAACATCGATACCCAGTTTCTCTGCTGCTAGCTGAGCGTTGCGAACCATGTCGAAGTCAGCGATTGCAGCGAAGTCGTGATCCTTAAAGCGGATACGGTTTACTTTTGAATCGGTACACGCACCCATACCGATCACTACGTCACGCAGCTTCACGTCATCACGTACCGCACCACAACTACCAACACGGATTACCTTCTTCACACCGTAGTCTTTAACCAGTTCGGTTACATAGATAGAGCATGAAGGGATACCCATACCGTGGCCCATTACAGAGATACGACGACCTTTATAAGTACCCGTGAAGCCGTACATATTACGAACGTCACAAACCTGAACCACATCTTCTAGGAAGGTTTCAGCGATGTATTTAGCGCGAAGCGGGTCACCTGGCATCAGTACAACGTCAGCGAAATCACCCTTTTCAGCGTTAATATGAGGAGTAGCCATAATATTTATCCTTGTAGTAATTGTTGTTTAGAGGAAATTTGTTCCGTAATCCATATCGGATGTACCAAAGTAGTGCGCTAGGCTCTGACCAATATCAGAAAAGGTCGAGCGACGACCTAGAGAACCCGCCTTAACATTGCCACCATAAACCAGCACAGGAATGTGTTCACGGGTATGGTCACTGCCGTGCCAGGTTGGGTCACAGCCATGGTCTGCAGTCAGGATCAGTACATCGTTTGGCTCTAAGAGCTCGTAGATTTCAGGCAGTCGTTTATCAAAATATTCAAGGGCCTCAGCGTAGCCTGCCACATCACGGCGATGACCATAAGCTGAGTCAAAGTCAACAAAGTTGGTGAACACAATCGTATTGTCACCCGCTTTCTTGATCTCCTCTTTGGTTAGATCAAACAAGCCTTCAAGACCCGTTGCTTTAACCTTTTGCGTGATACCGCAATGAGCGTAGATATCTGCAATCTTACCTACAGATACAACCTCGCCCTGTTTTTCTTCTACCAGCTTCTGAAGCACGGTTGCTGCCGGCGGCTCAATAGAAAGGTCACGGCGGTTGCCGGTGCGCTGGAATGAGCCCGCTTTATTACCAACAAATGGACGCGCGATAACACGGCCAATGTTATAGCCCTCAAGCTCTTCACGAGCGATTTGGCAAAGCTCCATCAGCTTGTCTAACCCATAGGTTTCTTCATGACAGGCAATCTGGAACACCGAATCTGCTGAGGTATAGAAGATAGGCTTGCCCGTTTGCATATGCTCTTCACCAAGATCATCCAATACCTGTGTACCAGATGCATGGCAATTGCCTAGGTAACCTGGGATCCCCGCGCGTTCTACAATCTTATCTAGAAGCTCTTGAGGGAAGCTGTTTTGCTTATCAGTGAAGTAGCCCCACTCAAACAGAACCGGAACACCCGCGATTTCCCAGTGACCTGACGGAGTATCTTTACCTGAAGATATCTCAGCAGCATGACCGTAAGCACCAATAATATCAGCGTCTTTATTCAGACCGATTGGAAATGAACCGGTTGATTCTTCAGCCGCATGACCAAGACCGAGACGTGATAGGTTTGGAAGTGTCAGAGGACCTCTACGCTTATCATTATCTGCTTCACCTTTTGCACATTGCTCAGCGATATGACCCAGAGTATCTGAGCCCACATCGCCGAATTTATCTGCATCTTCAGTCGCGCCGATACCAAAAGAGTCCAACACCAGAATAATTGCTCTTTTCATATCAATTATCTCTCTACATCTTCAGCTCGGATTTGAGCATAAACATTTGGGGTCGGTTTATAACTGCCCACTTCGCCAACTTTCACTGCTGCCTTGATAGCAACAGCCGCCTCTTGCCACTGCTGTTCATTTCGGGCATGGATAACGGCGATTGGTGAGTTGTTATCTACTGTTTCACCAAGCTTAATGAACTGGTCAAAGCCAACAGCATAATCAATTTGGTCAGTTGCAACACGACGACCACCGCCCATAGCAACTACAGCCATACCAATAGCTCGGGTATCCATCTCTGTGATGATGCCCGTTGTATCCGCAAATACTGGTTTAATGATCTCAGCCTTCGGCAGGTAATTGTCGTAGTTTTCAACAAAGTCTTTTGGACCGCCAAGGCCTGCGACCATCTTGTTGAAGCACTCGGCCGCCTTACCGTTATCCAGAACCTGCAGAAGTTTCTGCTCTGCTTGCTCTGCGTTATCAGCCAATCCGCCAAGAACCAACATCTCTTTGCAAGACGCCATTGTGACTTCTAGAAGGCGTGGATTACGATATTCGCCAGTTAGGAAACGAACCGCTTCACGCACCTCTACCGCATTACCCGCCGATGATGCCAGCACTTGGTTCATATCAGTCAGGATCGCTGTGGTCTTAGTGCCTGCACCGTTTGCTACTGCAACAATTGAACGAGCTAGTTCATCAGACGCTTCATAGGTTGGCATAAAGGCGCCAGAGCCTACTTTTACATCCATCACCAAAGAATCTAGGCCAGCGGCTAGCTTCTTAGATAGGATAGATGCGGTGATAAGAGAGATGTTATCTACGGTCGCAGTGATATCGCGAGTTGCATAAACGCGCTTATCCGCCGGAGCCAAGTTGCCGGTTTGACCGATAATCGCCACGCCTGCATCTTTGGTTACCTGACCGAACACTTCATTGGTTGGGGTAATGTTGTAGCCTGGAATCGACTCTAGCTTATCTAGGGTACCGCCTGTGTGACCCAAGCCTCGACCCGAGATCATAGGTACATAGCCACCACATGCTGCCACCATAGGACCAAGCATTAATGAGGTTACATCACCTACACCACCGGTAGAGTGCTTATCGACTACTGGGCCATCAAAGCCCATGTGGTCCCAGTTTAGAACCATACCTGAATCACGCATTGCACAGGTCAGTGCGATACGCTCAGGCATAGTCATTTCATTGAAAAAAATAGCCATAGCAAAGGCAGCGATCTGACCTTCAGATACTGTCTCTTTCGCTACGCCTTGTATAAAGAAGTTAATTTCGTCTGCGGTGAGGACTTCACCGTCACGCTTCTTACGAATAATCTCTTGTGGTAAATACATAGCGCTTACCTTAATGAAAGTTTCCGACAATGGCGCTCATTCGAGCGCCAAGACAATCAATTAGTAAGCAGCTGGATCTGCTTTCTCGTCAGTTACTTCAAGAGTATTCAGAAGGTTGGTAAGTAGGCTTGATGCACCAAAGCGATAGTGGCGAGCGTCTACCCAAGAATCACCTAAGATCTCGTCAGCCATACCTAGGTATAGTGCCGCATCTTCAGCTGAGCGAACACCGCCCGCAGGTTTAAAGCCAACGCTTTCAGCTACACCCATGTCACGGATAACTTCAAGCATCATGCGTGCATATTCTGGAGTTGCGTTTACTGGCACTTTACCAGTAGAGGTCTTGATGAAATCAGCACCTGCTTTGATACAGATCTCTGAAGCTTGCTTGATAAGTGCTTCTTCTTTTAGCTCACCCGTTTCGATGATTACCTTAAGAAGGATATCGCCACACGCTTCTTTACACTGCTTCACTAGCTCAAAGCCAACGTCAGCATTGCCTGCGATAAGTGCACGGTATGGGAATACAACATCTACTTCATCAGCACCGTAAGCTACAGCCGCTTTGGTTTCAGCCACTGCAATCTCGATATCGTCATTACCGTGAGGGAAGTTGGTCACAGTTGCGATCTTCACCTCAGGCGTACCCTGCTCACGTAGCGTCTTCTTTGCGATTGGGATAAAACGAGGTAGATGCAGATAGCCGCAGTATTACCTACTGGTGACTTAGCTGCATGGCACAGATCGATAACTTTTTGGTCAGTATCGTCGTCGTTAAGAGTAGTTAGATCCATTAGTTTAAGTGCGCGTAGTGCTGCAGCTTTCAAATCGCTCATTAGATTCTCCGAATAGTTGATAGTTGTGACGCCGCTTTCAGTATAGGCATGAATAGTGCGTCCAGACTCAATGAACGGACTTGGTTCCGTGAAGACTTGGTGAATTGACCAATTGCTATCCCTGTCACCGTGATTTAAACAGCCATACCTTGGCTGCATATCAAATTAATTGCTAATTACATCAGCAAGTTAAATAAGTTACTACTGTATGAAGCGCTCTACAATCCATTGGTAGAAAACGCCTCCCAGATACACACCGACAATGCCCATTACACCGGACAAAACTGGTGGCGCTGGAATTGGTAGCTTGATCGCAGAGAAGACAACCCCCACGATAAAGCCAGCAAATATAGCAAGCAAAACCTCGTTCATTATTCAGTTCCAGTTAGTCAACTTAGGCTAACAGTATAGTCATTCGATTGATCTGCGTAACATTGCTCATGAAAGCAACGTTTTGCATCTCAAAAAAATATGAAGTGAAACACAGGTTGTGCCGAAGTTTATGATAATACGAATAAAAACGCCCCGATGCTAACATCAGGCGCTTTGCAATTTAAGTTTTCTTCGTCATTAGAACGATAGGAAGAAACCTGCGATGGTAGCTGCCATTAGGTTAGATAGCGTACCTGCGATTACTGCCTTGATACCCATACGTGCGATGTCTGGGCGACGCTTAGGAGCGATACTACCAAGACCACCTAGTAGGATAGCGATAGACGATAGGTTAGCGAAGCCACAAAGAGCAAATGAGATGATTGCTTTAGTCTTCTCGCTCAGTACAACCTCAGCACCGTCACCTAGGTAAGGTGCAAATTGTGCGTATGCAACGAATTCGTTCGCAACAGTCTTAAGACCGATGAACTCACCAGCAACCGTAGCTTCGTTCCAAGGAACACCGATTAGGAATGCTAGTGGTGCGAAGATCCAGCCAAGGATAGCTTCAAGAGTTAGGTTCTCCATACCGAACCAACCACCGATGCCACCAAGCATACCGTTGATTAGAGCGATAAGACCGATGAATGCGATTAGCATTGCACCAACGTTTAGAGCCAGTTGAAGACCTGCAGATGCACCGCCCGCTGCTGCGTCGATTACGTTTGCTGGCTTGTCTTCACCTTCAGCGTTGATGTTGTCTAGTTGCTCGATTGGCTCATCAGTTTCAGGCTTGATGATCTTAGCGAATAGTAGACCACCAGGAGCCGCCATGAATGATGCAGCTACTAGGTACTCGATTGGCACGCCCATAGATGCGTAACCCGCTAGTACACCACCAGCGATAGATGCTAGACCACCACACATTACTGCGAATAGCTCAGATTGAGTCATCTTAGGTACGAAAGGACGTACTACTAGAGGTGCTTCAGTTTGACCAACGAAAATGTTTGCTGCTGCTGACATAGATTCCGCACGAGAAGTGCCTAGAGCTTTTTGCAGACCACCGCCAAGAATGCGGATAACCCACTGCATAACACCTAGGTAGTAAAGTACAGAGATCAGAGCAGAGAAGAAGATAAGAGTTGGTAGAACTTGGAACGCAAAGATAAAGCCAAGACCGTCAACAGAGAAATTAACCAAGTTTCCGAATAGGAAACCAGTACCATCAGCACCATAGTTAATTACGCTTGAAACACCATCCGAAACGCTTTTTAGAAGGTCTTTACCCCAAGGTACGTAAAGAACGAATGCACCAAGTGCGAACTGGATAGCGAACGCGCCACCTACAGTACGAAAGTTAATTGCTTTGCGGTTGTCTGACAGAAGTACTGCGATCAGGATCAGTACTGCCATGCCCACTAGGCTCATAAACAGGCTCATAGTTTATGGCTTCCTTATAAAGATTGTTTAAAAAAAGTTGTTAGAAAAACGGGCGCGATTATACCGAACAAGAATTTGCAAGGTAAAACACAGATCACATTTTCGCGAATTCTAGACGCAAACGATTAAATCAATGTTGATCAATGTCACCTTTTTGCGAATGCAGTGATTAACAAACCAGCAGTTAGGTCAATTTATTGCAAAAACCTGATTACTGTTGCGCCAGATAGCCTCGGCTAGTATAGAAGCGTTTTCGTTACGTATCTTTACAAGATATTTAAAAATGTGAGGTATATATTGAGGGGAGTTAATCTCCGAAATCATACCGTACAATGGCATGTCTGGAGCGTCTGTTTCTAGCACTATGGAATCGAGTGGAAGCTTAGCTATAGCATCCCGAGTAGGCTCAGCTGTAGGGCGAGTTATTACCCCGCCAATCCCTAGTTTCATTCCCGTGTCGACTAAAGCTTTGGCTTGCTGATAGTTACCGCTGAAGCCGTGAACTATGCCTCTATCTACTTTAGCTTGCTTCAGCCGTTCTTGGACAAGGTGGTGCTGTTTCACTGAATGGATAACCACTGGCTTGTTATATTGCTTTGCCAACTCAAGCTGAAAGTCGAACACCTCTAACTGCTGATCGATACTTTCTTTAAAGCGCTTATCCAGCCCACACTCACCCACAGCAGTGATCTTGCTTTCATGTTCAGCAAAGTATTCTTCGAGAGCTATCAGTTCATCCTGAAGCACAGTTGGCAGTTGATACTGCTCTTTCACTCGCAAGGGTGGATGCCTATGGCGACACAAATCCCTTCCTCACCAGACAGTTCCAATACCGGCTTCCAGTTGTTCTGGCCTACAGCAGGCACTAAAAAGCGAAACACCTCAGCCTCATGAAACCTCTTCTTATACTCCTGCCATTCACTCTGGAAACATTCAAAGTCCAAATGGCAGTGCGTATCAAACCACATCTGTAGCACCTCAAACCAAACTATATCTTCATACTCGATAAGAGTAGACGATAGGAATTCTATATTAAATCAAACTGAGAAATATTTAGTAACAGGCTAGATAACACTTTTATGTGCAATCCATAAAGCCAATAAAAACAATGCTTAGAAGAGCAAACAAAAGAGACGAACGCCAATGAATAACTGTTCATTATAAATTTCATTAATATAGAAAGCCTAGCTCACTTTATTGTTAGCCCTACCCCTGCTGTACATAATTCATCCCATAGCCAGGAGGCATACACCGCAAGACGCTCTAACATCAACTGTATGAGAAACAAGCACACATGAAAGCAAGCATTTTAGCTCTAACCATTTCCACAGCACTTTCCGCTAACGCATTCGCTCAATCAACCAAGGTTGATCTTCAAGCTGCAAACGCAGCAACTCACGAACTGATCGATCAGCAAATGCGCGATATCGATGCATCTGTTCAAGCTCAACTAGCTGCGAAATACGCTGACGCTCAGCCAGGTGACATCGCAGTAATCGATGATGTTGTTTATGAGCAGCAATCAAACGGCACTTGGGCTGCAGTGGGTACGGCATCTGCGGCGCTAGTTGCAGGCTTGCTTACAACTAGCAGCTCAAACTCAACATCTGAAGATGATGCTATTCCGTCTCTTCCTGTTTACACCCAGCCAGACAACGATCTGCCGATCATTGATGATGGAAGCGAAAATGCGCCACCAACCTTCAGTGCACCAACAATGAATGCAAAATTTCATTATGAAGATGGTGAATTTAAAAATACAGAGACAGGACAGCGTGTAGCTTACGTAGATGACCGCCATAACGTAGTCGTTGTAAAAGAAGATGGCACTAGAACTAAAGTGGGTAAAGTTAGTCACATTGAGGACTCTAATACTCCAATGACAATAGAGTTCAACAATGGTGCAGTTGTTACTCTAGATAAGGATGGTCAGCCTAATGATATCGTGCGTGCCAATGGCGATGTTTATGGTTGGACTGCAGATGGTGGCTTTTATCTAAAGCCAATTGATGAAGAGATCGAGCACACTCCAACTCCAGATAATGATCTCCCAAATGTCGATATGCCTACTCAAGAGGGTGTGTATAGCCTGACTGATAGCGGCGAAATCCTTATCGATGGCAACTCTACTGGCTA
>BBSC01000013.1:0-111233 GCA_000830475.1 Vibrio ishigakensis
CGCAGATACTCGATTGTTTATCGAATAACTTTGAATTTGGTTGCGGGGGCCGGATTTGAACCGACGACCTTCGGGTTATGAGCCCGACGAGCTACCAAGCTGCTCCACCCCGCGTCCGTAGTCACCATTCTAAGCATGATGAAGGCTTTTAAATTTGGAGCGACACACGAGGTTCGAACTCGTGACCTCAACCTTGGCAAGGTTGCGCTCTACCAACTGAGCTAGTGTCGCTTTCTAACGACTTTCGCCGTTTAGGGTTGCGCATTATAAGTGGAATTTAATGTGATGCAACCCCTATTTATAAAAAAATCAGAAAATCGATTTGAACGAACAAAAAAACATCAGATCTTCATAATAGTTTGGCGATAGTACTTGAGTTCAGCGATAGATTCTCGAATGTCATCCAGTGCTAAGTGCACGCCCTGCTTAGAAAAACCATCCAAAACTTCTGGTTTCCAGCGGCGTGTTAACTCTTTGAGAGTACTTACATCTACATAACGATAATGGAAGTATTGCTCAAGCTCAGGCATGTGCTTGTATAGGAAACGACGATCTTGACCAATGCTGTTGCCACAGATGGGAGAGGCACCAGCAGGAACATGCTGCTTCAAGAACTCTATAGTCATCTCAACCGCTTGGTCTTCAGTAATGTCACTTTTTCTGACACGCTCAACCAAACCACTGTTGGTGTGGGTGTTAGTGCACCAGTCATCCATCTTATCTAATTCAGATTCTGGTTGATGGATAGCAATAACAGGCCCTTCAGCAAGATATTGAGTTCACTGTCGGTAACGATTGATGCGATTTCGATGATCTTGTGGGTTTCTGGGTCAAGACCCGTCATCTCTAGGTCAACCCAGATAAGGTTGGTTTCATTTAGTGCCATTGAGGAAATTGCCTATTATTGGTGTTAGATCGCGAATTTAATTATATGATACTCCGCAATATCAAAAAGCCAATTAAGTCGGAAACCATTAATGGCCAAAAAGAAAAAGCTCACTAAAGGGCAAGTACGTCGAGTACGACACAATCAGAAGAAACGACTCAAGCAGGATACCAGTGTGGACTGGGATGAGCAGATGCTTGGTGAGTCGAAGAAAGGATTGGTGATCACTCGATTTGGTCAGCATGCGGATATTGAAGACTTAGAATCAGGTGAAATCCAACGCTGCAACCTAAGACGTGGTGTTGAGAGCCTAGTTTCAGGCGACCGAGTAATCTGGCGTAAAGGTCTTGAGACCATGGCGGGTATTTCGGGTGTGGTTGAGGCGGTAGAGCCACGCACCTCAGTGCTAACCCGTCCTGATTATTACGACGGTCTAAAGCCAGTTGCAGCTAATGTTGAGCAGATGGTGATTGTCTCTTCTGTACTTCCAGAGCTATCACTTTCGATTATCGACCGCTATCTGGTTGCTTCAGAGACCCTAGAGATCGCACCTCTACTGGTACTGAACAAAATCGATCTTGCTGATGAAGCGCTCATGACTGCTTACAAAGAGCAACTCGATATCTACACCAATATTGGTTACAAGGTGCTTCTAGTAAGTAAAGAGACTGGCGAGGGTATCGATGCGCTGCAGCAAGAACTGCAAGGCAAGATAAATATCTTCGTGGGTCAGTCTGGTGTAGGTAAATCCAGCCTAGTTAATGCGCTTATGCCTGGACTAGAGGTTGAGGAGGGTGAGATCTCTGAAAACTCGAATCTAGGTCAGCATACAACTACGGCCTCACGTCTATACCACTTCCCTCTTGGCGGTGACCTTATCGACTCTCCTGGGGTTCGAGAATTTGGACTTTGGCATCTGGAAGCCGATGAAGTTACCAAGGCATTCGTTGAGTTTCGCGAATACCTGGGGCTGTGTAAGTTTAGAGACTGTAAGCACCTAACGACCCAGGCTGTGCCATCCTAGAGGCTGTTGATAAAGAGAAGATCCATCCATCGCGATTCGATAACTACCATAGAATTATCGAGAGCATGGCGGAGAACAAAGCGAATCGACAATATTCGCGTAACAAAAAGCTAGACCAGTAGCTTTTTAGACAAACTCAGGCTTTTTTAAGTAACATTCACGACCAATTTTGCAAATACGGATCATATTGTGATTGATAAAATCAAAGTGGGCGCCCAATACTGGCTCCCTCAACATGGCTTGACCCGCCTAGTCGGTAAGCTGGCATCAGCAAAGCTTGGAAGCTTCACGACTTCTATCATTCGCTGGTTCATTAAGCAGTACAAGATCAACATGGATGAGGCATTGCACTCAGATCCTGCGCACTTCAAGACTTTTAACGACTTCTTCGTGCGTGAACTAAAGCCAGGCGTTCGCCCAGTAGTAGAAGACGAGTCAGTCATCGTGCACCCAGCTGACGCTTGCGTTAGCCAGTTTGGTCCGATCGAAAACGACCGCCTTATCCAAGCAAAGAAGCACGACTACTCAGCGCGTGAACTACTAGGTGGCGACCTAGACCTAACTGAAGAATTCAGTGAAGGTCATTTTGCAACCCTATATCTATCTCCTAGCGACTATCACCGCGTGCACATGCCGTGTGACGGTACGCTACGTCAGATGATCTACGTACCGGGTGACCTGTTCTCAGTAAACCCACTAACAGCTGAGAACGTGGAAAACCTATTTGCACGTAACGAGCGTGTGGTATGTATCTTCGATACTGAGTTTGGCCCTATGGCTCAGGTTCTAGTAGGAGCGACTATCGTAGGTAGCATCGAGCTCATCTGGCGGGCACTGTGACTCCGCCGACGGGCAACACTGTGTATCGCTGGGATTACCCAAGTGAGGGCGAAAAAGCTATCCACATCAAGAAGGGTGAAGAGATGGGTCGCTTTAAGCTGGGCTCTACGGTTATCAACCTATTCCCGAAAGGTGCTATCGAGTTCGATTCAAGCATGCAGCTGGATGCAACCACTCGCCTTGGCACAGCCTACGCTCATATCCAAGAGTCGTAAGCACACCTAAGAAAGACAAAAGGAGCGTATCAAACGCTCCTTTTTTGTTTATGCCTGAGATGGCGTTGCCATCAGCAGTCCCTCTTCGAGAAGCGCTAGCTGCTCCTGTCCAAGAGATGTTGCCATAGGTTTTACCACCGCAAGTATCTGCAGCATACCCTGCATTACCATGGACTCAGTGATCTCTGTATTGGCATTCATCGCCGATTGATAGCCAAGCCAGCCCGTCGCAATGCAGTGCAGGTTTGTGACCAAGCGAGGAAGGTCTGAGCGTTTCACCTCTATTAGCTTCAGCGCCAAGAATGACTCCACAATAGCCACCAAGTTGATGCGCAGCTTGTGTTGCACCGCTAGGTAGTTTTTATGTAGTTCTTCATCACGACCCAAGATCTCCGCTAGGCTGACGTACAAAAAACGATACTTCCACATTAATGAGAAGGTCGAATTCACGTAGTGCTTGAGTAGCACTAGGCTTTCACTTTGACTCTCTACTGGGCGGAACCTATCCAGCAACTCAGTGGTGTATTCGTTGAAGATGGCTCGAATGATCTCTTGTTTGTTGGCGTAGTGGTAATAAAGATTTCCCGGGCTGATCCCAAGATGCGCAGCAATATGATTAGTGGTGGTATTACGCTCACCTTGTTGGTTGAACAGCTCTAACGCGCCCTTAATGATTCTTTGCTTTGTTTTCATATAGTATTGAAACTCTGTGCCTTCGAATTTAAGTCCATGATTTACACTTTATTTTTCAGTGTGTATGGCCGTTCCTTTGGGTATATACTCTAAATCAATATTAACAATTATTAACTCATTTATTTTGTCTATTTCTCACTGGCTTTCTGCCGCTAGACCTAAAACTCTTCCCCTAGCCTTAGCCTCTATCGTGACAGGCAGCTGTATCGCCTACTCTCAAGGTAGCCATTTCTGGTCAGTGAGCCTTTTAGCACTGCTTACTGCTACCCTGCTGCAGATTCTATCCAACCTTGCCAATGACTATGGTGATGCTCAGCACGGTACCGACAATGAAGAGAGAATTGGCCCCGAGCGAGCAATACAGTCAGGGGCTATAACACTTGCGCAGATGAAAACCGCCATGGTTATCTGCTCACTACTGAGCGTGGCATCCGGTCTTGCACTCATCTTCACCTCACTCACTCATAGCGCTGATATCTGGATGTTTATCGGTTTGGGTGTGGCCTCTATCTTCTGTGCTATTGCCTATACGGTAGGTAAAAAACCTTATGGTTATCTTGGTCTGGGAGATCTGTCGGTTTATGTATTCTTTGGTCTTCTAGGTGTAGGCGGCACTTTCTATCTGCACACCCAGAGCATAGATTCACTCTTATTGCTCCCAGCAACCGCATCAGGTCTCTTGGCTGTGGGTGTACTGAACGTCAACAATATGCGAGATATTGAGAACGACAGCGCATTTGGCAAGACTACAGTGGCAGTGCGTCTAGGTTTAGAAAAAGCAAAGCGTTATCACATGGTTTTGGTAAGTGTGGCCTGGCTCTGCTACCTTGGTTTTATTCTCAACAATCACTTTAGCTTGGAGAGCCTAGCTCTGGTGGTCATGATATTAGGGCCAGGAATCAAGCACCTTGTTGCGATTAAATCAGCATCCACCAGCGCTGAGATTGCACCGCTAATGGGCGACATTGTAAAGCTGGCTCTAATTGCTAACCTTTTATTTTCTATCGCAATTATTGTTTAGTTAACTTAAATCAGTTTTTCTAATTCTTAGCAAGATATACTCAGTTCACAGACCCTAATCAGAAGGTGACTCGAACCATGGAATACAATACTTCAGCTCTTTGTGACGTCTATTTAGACCAGGTTGATGTGGTAGAGCCAATGTTTAGCAACTTTGGTGGTAGCGCATCCTTTGCTGGCCAGATAACCACAATCAAATGCTTCGAGGACAACGGGCTCATTCGCTCCGTACTGGAAGAGGATGGACAAGGCCGAGTTCTGCTTATCGATGGCGGTGGCTCACTAAGACGCGCCCTTATCGACGCAGAAATTGCGGCTCTCGCGGAAGAGAACGAGTGGGAAGGTATCGTGGTCTATGGCTCTGTACGTGAAGTCGACGAGCTTGAGGATATGAATATCGGTATTCAGGCCCTTGCCTCAAACCCAGTGGGAGCAACTCAAACTGAGGTTGGAGAGGTCGATGTGCCGGTTAATTTCGCCGGGGTGAGCTTTCTACCAGAAGATTATATCTATGCCGATAACACTGATCATCCTGTCTCAAGAGGCTCTAGAGACTAACTTCGAGATAGACGAAGACGAGTAAACCTGAAAGCCTTAACAGAATACACATTTGGTAGCAGATCTCGATATGAGGTCTGCTTTTTTATTGATTAAAAACAAAGCATTTACGGATAAAACCCTTAGCTTGTAAGGTGATAATAACTCTAAATAATCTCAGCCTATCAGGGGCTTGGAGTCACCTTTAAGGCGCTAGGGAATGAATAAAACCAACTCGAGTCAGATTATCAAACTGGCAGTCAGCATCTTGATCCCCTTGTTTGTTTTGGCCATGCCCAGCAGCTGGATTCCTATTGCTGAACTGACGGTAGTGCAGCATCGCTTATTAGCCATCTTTATTATGTCGGCACTGCTATGGTACTTGAGCCTGTTCCTGTGTTTGCCACCTCAATCCTTATCATCACCCTACAACTGATCTTCTTATCAGATAAAGGATTGACCGTGCTTCGTATCGACCATGCCGATGAAGCCTTTGGCACATTGATCCCTTATACCGATATCCTCGGCTCCTTCTCATCGCCAATTATCATCTTATTCATGGGTGGTTTTGCACTGGCGATTGCCGCCTCTAAGTATCAACTGGACAACAACCTAGCGCGGGTGCTTCTAAAGCCGTTTGGAAGTAAACCCAAATTCATCATGTTGGGCCTGATGCTGATCACTGCCGTGTTCTCCATGTTCATGTCTAACACAGCAACTACGGTTATGATGCTGGCACTGCTTGGACCTATTGTAGCTTCGGCTAAACCGGGCGATCTAGGTATCAAGGCACTAGTTTTATGTATTCCGATTGCGGCAAATACCGGTGGTATCGCCACACCTATCGGTACACCACCAAACGCCATCGCCCTGCAATACCTTACAGGCGAGCATGCTATCGACTTCTTAAGCTGGATGATGTTTGGCTTACCTTTCGTGATAGTGCAACTGGCTATCGCTTGGCTATTGCTACAAAAGCTATTCCCTTCCGAGCAAGAAAATCTTGAGCTGCCCTTAGAGGGTAAGTTTTTGAAATCATGGAAGGCTATCGTGGTGTATATCACCTTCGCTGCGACCATCATTTTGTGGATAACCACCAAGCTACACGGCATGAACACCTATGTGGTTGCGGTTATCCCACTGGCGGTATTCACTCTAACCGGCATCATGGGTAAGGCTGAGATCAAACAGATCAACTGGGATGTACTGTGGCTGGTTGCCGGTGGTATCGCTATTGGCTTGGCACTGGACAAAACCGGACTAGCAAAAGGGCTAGCGCACTCTATCGACTATGAAAGCCTATCACCGATTGCGGTAGTGCTTACCCTTTCAATTATCTGTTGGCTGATGGCTAACTTCATGTCTAACACAGCTACCGCCAACTTGCTTATGCCTATCGCGGCGGCTATCGGCGCCTCTATGCCTGGCTTGGTATCGGTTGGGGGTCTGCAAGGCTTACTGGTTGTAGTGGCATTCTCAGCATCCCTTGGCATGATCTTACCTGTATCTACACCACCTAACTCACTGGCATATTCTACTGGCTTGATTGATAGTAAGGATATGGCGAAAACCGGCATCATACTGGGCATAGTCGGCCTAGGTATCGTGTATGCCGCAATGATGATTTTAACTTAACCAAGACTAAGGAAATGTCATGTTAGTAATCGCTCATAGAGGAGCACGCGGGGAACTCCCAGAAAACACCTTATTGGCCTTTGAATCGGCTATTGAGGCGGAGCTCGCGCCATAGAGCTGGATATCCACCAGCATCAAGGGGAATTTTGGGTAATACATGACAAATGGGTCAATCGCACCACAGACGGCAATGGCCCTCTCACTTGGCACTCATACGACGGCTTGAAGTCGCTGGACGCGGGTAAGGGAGAGCGCATCCCTACCTAGATGAGACACTTAAAACCTTAGCGGGTCGCTGCGCGGTCAATATTGAGCTCAAGGGCCTGGATGATATAAGTAGCCTAGTTGAACACCTGGAGCTTGCAGTAAACGAATATGGCTTTGCTGAAGGGCAACTGCTTATCTCCTCTTTCAACCATCACTGGCTTGCAGAACTGCATCGAATCGCTCCTCAGTATAAGTTGGCAGCGCTAACCGCCAATAAGCCTATCGGCCTATGCCAGTTTGCCCAAGAGCTCGGTGCCTACAGCGTTAACGTGGACATAGACGTTATCGATGGTCAAATGGTGGATGATGCCAAGAAGCGAGGACTAAAGATCTTCGCGTATACGGTCAATCGAGAAGAAGACTGGAAGCGCCTACAGACTTTGGGAGTGGATGGTATCTTCTGTGATAAGCCAGTAGAGGCAGTACGCTACTTTTCCGGCATCACAGAGCAGACTCGCCACTGGCCAAACTAAAATTAGTTTTGCACTCAGGTATTTATCAGGCATATTGATTTAATTCTTCAATTAATTAAGCCAATACCATGGGATACGAATGGTTGGCCCTAGCGGCTGCCTTCTTATGGGCTATCTCTAGCCTAATATCGGTCACCCCTGCCCGTCATCTTGGGCCTTTCTCCTATACCGTTGGCGTATGGGGTGCACCGCTGTCATGCTCACCATCATGGCCTTAATCGTTGGAGGTTGGGGCAGTGTCAGCACAGCACATGTTATGCCTATGGTGTTGTCTGGTCTTATCGGTATCTTTATCGGCGATACTGCGCTTTTTGCCTGTATGAATCGCATGGGACCGAGACAAGCGGGACTGCTCTTCTCTTGTCATGCGGTGTTCTCCGCCATTTTAGGTTATTGGCTGTTTAGTGAAACCTGGCATCTGGCGAGATTATCGGTGCAACTCTGGTATTTTCTGGGGTGGTCACTGCCATCTTTTTTGGGCGCAAAGGCTCAGATAACAACGACTGGGAAGCCTTGCATGGCAAGCTTGCTATCGGGGTAGCCTTAGGGTTATTAGCTGCTTTATGTCAGGCGTTAGGTGGCATTATCGCAAAACCGGTAATGCAGACCGATATCAACCCAATCGCCGCTTCGGCAATCCGTATGATCACAGCCTTTGTTGCTCATAGCCTATTCTGGGCGAGTGGCGCGAAACTGGCAAAGTCTAAGAATCCGATCAATCGCAAGATCTTCTCCATTACCGCACTCAATGGCTTCTTGGCTATGGCGGTAGGTATGACACTTATCCTCTATGCATTGCAGGACGGCAATGTGGGTATGGTTGCCCTGCTCTCTTCCACCACCCCTATCATGGTATTGCCTCTATTGTGGTTTATCACCAAACAACGCCCCAACCATTATGCTTGGTTTGGCGCTATCTTGGCGGTGATTGGAACAGGACTTATAGTCTCTTAAGCTCGTGGGAAGCAAACGCCGTTACCTGCTCGATATGGTTTTTACCTAGCGCTAGCATGATGAGTCTATCTATGCCTAGCGCTACCCCTGCACACTGAGGCAGGCCATGGCTGATGGCCTCAATCAGATACTTATCGATAGGTTGTGCTTCTAACCCCATCTCAAGACGTTTACGGTTGTCTTCTTCAAAGCGTGCCAATTGCTCTTTGGCATCATCCAGTTCATGGAAGCCATTAGCTAGCTCTATCCCTTTAAAATAAACCTCGAAACGATCTGCCACCCTCGGGTCTTTTGGGTTTATCTTGGCAAGTGCCGCCTGAGAGGCTGGGAAGTCGTAAACAAATGCTGGAACCTTCTGCCCTATCTTGGTTTCAACCCCCATGCTAAACAGCAGTTGCAACAGGGTATCTCTGTCCTCTTCTGGTTCAGCAATATCGCTGAGACCTAAGGTGGCAGCCACAGCTTTAAGCTCCGTCATACTCGCTTCTAGCGGACAAGCACTGAGCACCTTAAGAAACGCCTCTTGGTAGGTCATACGCTCTGCACTCTCGGTTTCCAGAACCAGTTGCAAAAGCTCATCCATTTCATCCATCAGGTCATGGTGATTAAAACCAACGCGGTACCACTCCAGCATAGTGAACTCGGGGTTATGGTGACGCCCACTCTCCTCATTTCGAAACGACTTACACATCTGATAGATAGAACCACTGCCTGCTGCTAGTAGGCGTTTCATGTGAAACTCGGGGCTGGTCATAAGGTTGAGCGGACTGCCATCGGCATAGCCTGGACCTACAAACTGAGTTTGAAAGGTATGCAGATGAATATCTGTTACCGCAGCATGGCTCAGTGCTGGGGTATCCACCTCAAGCACATCACGCTCAGCAAAGAATTGTCGAATGCGGTTTACTACCTTAGCGCGCAGACGAAGAGCTGAAATATCTGCACTCGGTTTCCAGAGAGGTTCTGACATATTTGTTCCTATGAAATCAGTTACTCACAAGCCTTACTTGTTTGTGCATAGTGTCACATGACAAGGATCACAGACCTATTTTTTTTTCGGATTTTTCACCTTTCTAGCCAGAAAAAAAGCAAGTAAATCAATTTTTTCGCAACTTTATTCCCCTAGAATGGTAAACAGAATTTCTACTATAAATTGCGGTTAATACTGCTTACTACTGGAGGATAACTGTGAAAACACTTACCACAGATATCGCTGTCATCGGTGCTGGAGGCGCCGGTCTTCGAACTGCTATCGCAGCAGCAGAAGCGAACCCAGAAATGGAAATCGCCCTAATCTCAAAAGTCTACCCAATGCGCTCCCACACGGTGGCCGCGGAAGGTGGTTCTGCAGCTGTAATTAAGGACGAAGATAGCTAGATAACCACTTCAACGACACCGTTGGTGGTGGTGACTGGCTATGCGAACAGGACGTAGTTGAGTATTTCGTCGAGAATGCCACTCGCGAGATGATTCAAATGGAACAATGGGGTTGCCCATGGAGCCGCAAAGACAATGGCGAAGTTAACGTTCGTCGCTTTGGGGGTATGAAGGTTGAGCGTACTTGGTTTGCTGCGGATAAAACCGGCTTCCATATGCTTCACACCCTTTTCCAAACCTCTATCAAATATCCTCAGATCAAGCGCTTTGACGAATATTTTGTGGTTGACCTCTTGGTTGACGAAGGTGAGGTACAAGGCCTGATTGCTATCCATATGGCTGAGGGTGAACTGGTCGCTATTAAGGCTAAGTCAGTGGTACTGGCAACCGGTGGCGCAGGTCGTGTGTATAACACTAACACCAACGGCGGTATCGTAACTGGTGACGGTATGGCTATGGCTTATCGTCACGGCGTGCCACTGCGTGATATGGAGTTCGTTCAGTATCACCCAACCGGTCTGCCAGGCACAGGTATCCTGATGACTGAGGGTTGTCGTGGTGAAGGCGGCATTATCGTCAATAAAGATGGCTATCGCTATCTGCAAGACTACGGTATGGGCCTGAGACTCCAGTAGGTCAGCCTAAGAACAAATACATGGAACTGGGTCCTCGCGACAAGGTTTCACAAGCATTCTGGCATGAACAGCAGAAAGGCAACACCATAGAACACCCACTGGGTGATGTGGTGCACCTAGACCTTCGCCACCTTGGTGAAGAATATCTGCAAGAGCGTCTACCGTTTATCTGTGAGCTAGCAAAAGCGTACGTAAACGTTGACCCAGCCAAAGAGCCAATCCCAATTCGTCCAACCGTTCACTACACCATGGGTGGTATCGAAACCGACCCTAAATGTGAGACTCGCATCAAGGGTCTATTCGCGGTAGGTGAATGTGCCTCTGTAGGTCTTCACGGTGCTAACCGTCTTGGCTCAAACTCACTGGCTGAGTTTGTGGTATTCGGTCGCGTTGCCGGTGAAGAAGCGGTTAAGCGCGCATTAGAATTCAAGGGTTGGAATGATGCAAGTATTCAAGCTCAGATCGATGCCGTTGATGCTCGTATCCAATCGCTATTGGGTCAAGAAGGCGATGAAAACTGGTCTGAAATCCGCACTGAAATGGGTAAAACCATGGAAGCTGGCTGTGGTATCTATCGTCGTGAAGACTAATGCAAGAGACCATGGACAAGCTAACTGAGCTGAAAGAGCGCTATAAAAACATCAGCATCAAAGACAAGGGTAAGGTGTTCAACACTGATCTACTTTACGCCATCGAGGTTGGTTATGGCCTTGAGGTAGCAGAGGCTATGGTTCATTCCGCTATCCTGCGTAAAGAGTCTCGTGGTGCACACCAACGTCTAGATGAAGGCTGCACAGAGCGTGATGATGAGCAGTTCCTGAAGCACTCACTGGCTTTCTTCAACCAAGATGCAGCGCCATCTATCGACTACAGCGATGTCACCATCACTAAGTCTCAGCCTAAGGCTCGCCTATACGGTGCAGCAGCTGAAGAAGCGGCAAAAGCAGAAGCTGAGGAGAACAAGTAATGCCATCTCGTATTCAAAAAGTAGACATTCTTCGCTACGACCCGGAGAAAGACGAAAAGCCTTATCTGCAGAAGTTCGAGGTTCCTTTCGATGAAACCATGTCGGTACTGGATGCTATCGGCTACATCAAGGACCATCTAGACAAGGATCTGGCTTACCGCTGGTCTTGTCGTATGGCTATCTGTGGTTCATGCGGCATCATGGTAAACAATGTGCCTAAACTGGCATGTAAGACCTTCCTGCGTGACTACCCAGACGGTTTGACCATAGAGCCATTGGCGAACTTCCCTATCGAAAAGGATTTGATCGTAGACATGACGCCATTTATCGAGCGTCTTGAAGCGATCAAGCCTTACATCATAGGTAATGACCGTAAGCCTGAAGATGGCGCGAATCTGCAAACCCCAGAAGAGATGGCTCGCTACAAGCAGTTTGCAGCCTGCATCAACTGTGGTCTTTGCTATGCGGCTTGCCCTCAGTTCGGCCTAAACCCTGAGTTCATCGGTCCAGCGGCGCTGACTCTGGCGCACCGCTACAACTAGATACTCGTGATAATGGCAAGCAAGAGCGTATGGAGCTGATCAACGGCGACAATGGCGCTTGGGGCTGTACCTTCGTAGGCTACTGTTCTGAGGTTTGTCCTAAGAACGTTGACCCTGCAGCGGCGGTAAACCAAGGCAAAATTGAATCGTCAAAAGATTTTGTGATTGCAATGCTGAAACCGGAGGATGCGTAATGAGTAATCGTAAGCCTTATGTTCGTGAGATGAAGCGCACCTGGTGGAAGGATCACTCTTTCTATCGCACCTATATGCTGCGTGAAGCGACCGTTTTGCCACTGATCCTATTCACTCTATTCCTGACCATTGGCCTTGGCTCTTTGGTTAAAGGACCAGAGGCTTGGGCTACTTGGCTTGAGTTCATGAAGAACCCTCTCGTAATGTTCATCAATGTGCTGGCGCTTGCGGGTAGCCTTTTCCACGCGCACACCTTCTTTAGCATGATGCCTCAGGTTATGCCGATTCGCATCAAGGGCAAGACCCTAGATAAGAAAGCAGTGGTATTGGCTCAGTGGGCAGCAGTGGCGTTCATTTCACTTGTAGTTCTAATCATAGTTTGAGGAGTATGACGTGATTAATAAGAATCCAAAGCGTTCAGACGAACCAGTATGGTGGGGGCTGTTTGGTGCCGGTGGTAGCTGGTTTGCTATGATCACCCCTATCACTATCTTTGTGTTAGGTATCTTGGTTCCACTGGGTGTGATTGATGCAGAAGCAATGAGCTACGAGCGTGCTTCTAGCTTCGTTACTAGCATCATAGGTGGCCTGTTTATCATTGCCTCTATTGCGCTACCTATGTGGCACGCAATGCACCGTCTACACCACGGTATGCACGACCTGAAATTCCACACTGGCGTTGCCGGTAAGATTGCTTGCTACTTTGCAGCAGCTTCCTAACTGGCCTAGCTATCGTGTTTGTGTTTATGGTTTAACCCAGAGCAACAAAAAAGGCGCATCAGATGATGCGCCTTTTTTATGTTCGCAGAATGAAGATTACTTCACTCGACCTACATATTCACCAGTACGGGTATCTACCTTGATAACCTCACCGATAGCGATGAACAGAGGAACACGTACAACAGCACCAGTAGATAGAGTCGCTGGCTTACCACCTGTACCTTGAGTATCGCCTTTCAGACCTGGATCAGTATCAGTCACTTCAAGCTCAACGAAGTTTGGCGGAGTAACAGTGATTGGGCTACCGTTCCAAAGAGTGATCATACAAGTGTTGTTTTCTACCAACCACTTAGCGTTCTCACCCACTGCTTTAACGTCAGCTGCAATCTGCTCGAAGGTTTCATTATTCATAAAGTGGTAGAATTCGCCGTCGTTATATAGATAATCTAGGTCGATATCCATAACATCAGCTACTTCAACAGTCTCACCAGACTTGAAGGTTTTCTCTAAAACCTTACCAGACAGTAGCTTACGGATCTTAACGCGGTTGAACGCCTGACCTTTACCTGGCTTAACGTATTCGTTTTCTAGGATTACGCATGGCTCGCTATCAAGCATTAGCTTAAGGCCGCCTTTGAATTCATTGGTACTTACAGTAGCCATTTTTTCCTCTTTTAATTTCTAGAGCAAGTTTTAATGTCGCATATCATAACCCAAAAAGCTGATTCTGTTGAACAAAACTGGTTGCAACAGCTCGCAGATGGGATCTCAGACCCTGCACAGTTACTGGCTTATTTGCATATAGACCCGACCGATTTCAGCCAAGGGTTCGCAGCGCGCAAAGCCTTCGCGCAGCGAGTGCCATTAAGCTTTGTCGAGAGAATGGAAAAAGGCAATCCAAACGACCCTCTTTTAAAGCAAGTGCTGCCAGTAAAAGAGGAGTTTATTGAGCATCCTGAATTTGTGGCAGACCCACTAGAAGAGCAAAACAATGCGCAACCCAGCTTACTGCACAAATATAAGAACCGAGTGCTACTGATCCTAAAAAATAACTGTGCGGTGAACTGCCGCTACTGTTTCCGTCGTCACTTTCCGTATTCAGAGAACCGTGGCAACAAATCAGTATGGCAAGCAAACATCGACTATATCTCTGAGCACCCTGAAGTTGATGAAGTAATCCTTTCAGGCGGTGACCCATTGATGGCAAAGGATAGTGAGCTCAAATTTCTGATCGATGCTCTAGATGCTATCCCGCACCTGAAGCGTCTACGCATTCACTCTCGCCTGCCTGTGGTGATTCCAGATAGAGTGACCGATGAACTGTGCGAAATGCTTGAACAGACCAGACTGAAATCGATTCTGGTGACCCATATCAATCACCCCAATGAGATATCTAGAGAGCTAGAACAGGCTTGTCTACAGCTGAAGAAAGCCGATGTGACCTTGCTGAACCAAGGGGTACTTTTGAAGGGTGTGAACGATGATGTGAGCACTTTGGTTGCCCTAGGCCAAAAGCTATTTGATGCCGGCATACTGCCCTACTATTTGCATGTTTTAGATAAAGTAGCAGGTGCAACACACTTCTACATTGAGGATAAACAAGCCAAGGCCTTGATAGCGGAAGTAATGGCGACCACCTCTGGCTATTTGGTACCTAAGCTCACCCGTGAAACAGGTGGTAAGCCGAGTAAGACACCACTCGATCTGCACTTAGAGTAGTTTCTTAGCCGAGATCAAGCTCGCTTTTTGTAGCCCTACAATGCGCGATGGAATTCTAAGTTCATAAACAAATCGTCCCAATTGATGGCTTTTATCTGTTCAACTCATGGCTATTCAAAACGTAATTTAGCACTATCTGATGCAGACTCTTCGTCTTAGGACTCAGGAAGAGTGCTAGTTACAAAGGAACACCCATGAATCACGCTAATAAAACACTCCTCACTCTGGCATTAAGCGCCGCACTGTTCGGTTGTGGAGGCTCAGACTCTGGAAATTCAGGCCAGGATGGCCCTCAAACACCAGAAACCTATGCCTGCAATGTCAACCAATCTGAGCAATCCAATAAACTGCGCATCTATCAGGTGATGGTAGAGAGTTTTGTTAGCGGAGACCCGAATATTGGTCACGGAACCGGTTATGGCACAAGCCACCATAATGGAGACCTGCAAGGGATCATAGACTCACTGGATTACATCAAAGAGACTGGGGCAAATGCCATCTGGCTCACCCCTATTTTCCACTCGATTCCAGTTGATGGGCAGGATCACTGGGCAGACCGACTAGATGCGACCGGTTACTTTGCCAGTGACTATTTTGCTGTTGACCCACGATTCGGCGATATGAATACAGCCAAAGAGCTAGTAGAGAAAGCCCATGCAAAAGGTCTATACGTATTCTTTGATGGCGTATTTGGTCACCACAAAGATAACATTGTTCCATCTCCCTCTGGTCTTACTCCAAGTGGAAGCAGTAACCCGGTTAGCTACCCTGAGAGCTTAGCCTTCTACAAAGAAGTCGCTACCTATTGGGTTGAAGAGCTAAAAATTGATGGCTGGCGCCTAGACCAAGCTTATCAAGTCCCGACAGAGGCATGGACTGAGATTCGCAAGGCGGTAGATGAAGCATCGCAGTCTGTCACCTACACCAATAACCTAGGTGAGACCGTTAACCCACTTGGCTACATGGTGGCAGAAATCTGGAACGGTGAGGACTACATTGCCGAGACGGGTTACGGAACAGAAAAGGCTCCAGCTTTGTGCTCAGCTTTCGACTTCCCAATGCGCTATCGCATAGTAGAAACGCTCGCAGCGAACGAGAGCAATGTATCAGGTCGCGACGCTTCATGGCTGGCTAATGGCTATGAGACTCACGCTAAATACCCTGACCATGCCAAACCTAATCTAATGCTTGGCAATCATGACCTAGTGCGATTCGGCGACCTACTCCAGCGCGGAGATATCGCTGAGCCAAATGAAGATGAATACTGGCTTCGACACAAGGCGGCGTTTGCTTTCCAAGCCGCTTACACCGGACCTATCACCCTCTACTACGGTGAAGAGATTGGTGACGAAGTACCAGATTTTGATGACCAAGTAACTAGCGACTGTGCCGTTCAGGCTTATGTGATGACCATGTTGCTCGCAGTAGCGCCAAGATAGAGGGTGTGACAGGTGATACGCTTACTGCCAATCAAGCAGACCTTCGAAGCTATGTCTCCAAACTGATGGAGATTCGTGATGCTAACCCTGCTCTTTATGCGGGAGAAAGACGTAACCTAGAAGCGCAAGGAGATATCTATATCGACCTTAAGAGTTCGGGTGATAACAAGATAGTGTATACAGCCAACCTAGGTCCAAATGCACAAAACATCACCTTGTCCTCGGAACAACTAGGTACAAATGAAGACCTGATTGATCTTATGACAAA
The DNA here is from genome assembly GCA_000830475.1 of Vibrio ishigakensis. Lineage (GTDB taxonomy): Bacteria > Pseudomonadota > Gammaproteobacteria > Enterobacterales > Vibrionaceae > Vibrio > Vibrio ishigakensis_A. The sequence continues at coordinate 16,406 of BBSC01000013.1, forward strand.
TGAAGTTGTTGAGGTTAAATCGGGTAACTATCAGTCACCCTGCAACCGTTTGAGGCTCGCTTCTTAGACGTTACTGAATAAAGTGTAATTTGAATAAAAAATGGCGGAGCTACCAAACCGTAGCTCCGCCACTTTATTTCAAGAATAGTGTTATTCAGATAACGGTGTTGTTACTTCGCAAAGTTAACGATTGGGAAGCACTTGAAGAAACCGTTGTCAGCACAGTTGATTAGACCAATCTGAACGCCATCGATCTTATCTGTCATGTTGAAGAAGCCTAGCTGGAAGTTAGAGCTCTTTGACACACTTGCGAATGCAACGTCAGCTACCGTCATACCTTGAGAGTAGTTTACCGCACCAAAGTTAAGACCTTTAACGTTGTTGGTGATGTTTACTGCGCTCACGTTAGCACCAGTAGTTTGTCCAGGCATCCAGTTGAACAGGCCAAAAGAAACACCTGTCATTTGCTGGTTCACCTTAGAACCACCGAACATAAGACCGAAGTTAACACCGGTAGTGGTATTGGTTTCAGACATACCAAGTAGCGGGAAATCAACACCCTTTACCTCGCCAACCTTGCCGTGTAGCACTGCAAGACGAACACCGCCCACTGCGTTTGCATCTGGAGCGTTGAAGCCGTTCAGGCTTGAGAACATTACCGGAGAGCTATTAGCCATAGCTAGAGGGGAAGCAAGAGCCACTGCTGCCGTTGCAGCTAATAGTCTTTTTTTCATTTTAAAATCCATCTTGTTATAGAGCTTGCATATCAAGCTACTAATAAGAATACCCCAAGATGGTATTTGTCACACCAAAATATAGATATTTCATATATTTATCATAAAAAAGGTCCTTCGCAGATTAGATGGGAGCGTCAAAATTTCTTCTGAGCCAGTCACTCCCTCCGAGCGATTGATTCACAAGGCCGCTGTGAACCCATCCGTGGGCGCTTGCGCTCGCCTCCCTGCTAGCGACACCTTGCTCCATCAATCACTCTCCAGCTGCAACTGCAACTGCAGTGTGAATCCTAGCTCAGCAATACTCAAATCTCGGAGTTGTGAGCGGCAGGCTGAGATGCTGGGCAAGGATGCCGAAACCAAGCCTACAGGGAGGTATTTACGGTGGCTTGCCATGCATCACTGCAGAGTGAGCACATGAACATGAACCTGAAGTAGTAGTTGTCCCCGCTAATCTGCGATGAACCAAAAAAAGCCCCCTGCGTTTGCAGAGCTCATCATATTCTTTTTACTAAAAGGCTGGATTAGCCATCGATACCCCGAGATTTCAGAAGCTCTGCATAGGTACCGCGGAAGTCAGTGATCTTGTTGTCTTTAATCTCGAGAATACGGGTCGCCAATGAGTCCACGAATACACGGTCGTGAGATACGAAGAACAAGGTGCCTTTGTACTGCTCGAGTGCATTGTTTAATGACTCGATAGATTCCATATCCATGTGGTTGGTTGGCTCATCCATCAATAGGATATTTGGCTTATGCATCATGATCTTGCCAAGAAGCATACGACCTTGCTCACCACCAGATAGAACCTTCACCGACTTCTTAATATCGTCTTGCCCAAACAGCATACGACCAAGGAAGCTACGTACCACTTGCTCATCATCGCCCTCTTGACGCCATTGGGCCATCCAATCGAATACTTTTAGGTCTTCTGCGAAATCTTCTGCATGGTCTTGAGCGTAGTAACCGATGTTTGAGTTTTCAGACCACTTATATTCACCAGAACGAGCTTCAAGTGCACCTGCTAGGGTGTTCAGCAGTGTGGTTTTACCCACGCCGTTCTCACCGATAATAGCAACACGCTCACCCACTTCGAAGATAGCGTTGAAGTCAGAATACAGGTCTTCTTCAAAGCCTTGAGTTAGGTTCTCAACCACAAGCGCATTGCGGAATAGCTCTTTAGATTGCTCAAAACGAATGAATGGGTTTTGACGGCTCGACGCCTTAACTTCATCAAGCTGGATCTTATCAATCTGCTTGGCACGAGAGGTCGCTTGCTTCGCCTTAGATGCGTTAGCCGAGAAGCGAGATACGAAGGTTTGTAGCTCAGCAATCTGTGCTTTCTTCTTCGCGTTGTCCGACAGCAGGCGTTCACGAGCTGTGTAGCCGCAGTCATGTATTCATCGTAGTTACCTGGATAAACACGAAGCTCACCGTAATCCAAGTCAGCCATGTGGGTACATACTGAGTTTAGGAAGTGACGGTCGTGCGAGATGATGATCATGGTGCAGTTACGCTGGTTTAGGGTCTCTTCTAGCCAACGGATAGTGTCCATATCCAGGTTGTTGGTAGGCTCATCAAGAAGCATGATGTGCGGGTCAGCAAACAGAACCTGAGCAAGAAGCACACGTAGTTTCCAACCAGGTGCAACCTCGCTCATCAGACCGAAGTGTTGCTCTTCCGGGATACCTACAGCAAGTAGCAGCTCACCGGCTTTTGCCTCTGCCATGTAGCCATCCATCTCAGCGAACTGAACTTCAAGGTCAGCAACCAGCATGCCCTCTTCTTCACTCATTTCAGGAAGAGAGTAGATGCGGTCACGCTCTTGTTTAACGTCCCACAGTTCTTTGTAGCCCATGATTACGGTGTCGATTACCGTAAACTCTTCATAGGCAAACTGGTCCTGGTTTAGCTTGGCAACGCGCTCGTTTGGATCGTAGCTAACGTTACCTGAAGTCGGCTCTAGCTCGCCGCTCAGGATCTTCATAAAGGTAGATTTACCGCAGCCGTTCGCGCCGATCAGGCCATAACGGTTACCCTCACCAAACTTAACTGAGATGTTTTCGAAAAGTGGTTTTGCACCGAATTGTTGAGTGATATTAGCTGTGGAAATCAAAGCAGACCCTTATGCGTAAAAAATTAACCGCGCAAAGGTACTCGTTTGTAGGAAAAATAGCCAGTAAAGTTTGAGCTAAAGCACATTTTGTTTAGCTCAAACACTGTTATTTGTGGCTAGTTACCAGCTTATGCCCCTCTTCTAGAGGCTCAAAGTCGATAAAGTTGCGAATGGCTTGCAGTTCATCTTCTTGATAATGAGTGACATACAAAAGACTGCTTAAATTGGCACTAGCTATCTTTTCGAGGGCAGCATGAACCAGCTTGCGACTGATAAAATCCAACCCTTGATAAGGCTCATCCAATACCAGAAGCTGTGGACGCTTGATCAAAGCTCTCGCCACCAGCAGCAAACGCTGCTGACCATAGTCCAATTGCCTAAAACCGGTTTTAGCCAAATGACTCATCTCTAGAACTTCTAACCAACGCTCGGCAAGCAGCAACTGCTTCTTGCTCGGCTGTTCATACAAGCCGATAGAGTCAAAGTAGCCGGATAACAGCACCTCAAGCACACTACAGCCCACTCGGTACTGCAGATGCAATGAAGACGAGACAATACCGATGCGTTTTTTCACATCCCAGATAGACTCGCCACTACCGCGCTGGATACCGAAGATTTGAATGTCATTGGCATAGCACTGAGGATGGTCACCGACGATAAGCCTAACAAGGTACTCTTGCCACACCCGTTTGGACCGCGTATTTGCCAGTGCTGACCTTGCTCCATCTGCCAGTTAAAGTCTTTAAAGATGACTCCATCTAGATACTCTACCTTGGCATTGGTCAGCTGAATCAGTGGTTCTTGTGAGGCTTGCTCATGCTCTCCTTCCATTAAAGAGAGCCAATCCGAGCTTTTGGATTCCGATAGCGAAAGTGCTTGCTGGCGCAGCGGGTGATCGTGCCATTCCTGCATACTCAAGGTTTGACTAAGCTGTGCATTGTCGAACAGGGCAAGATGGGAAATAGCACTTGGGAATTCATCTTCACGAGAAGTCATGACTATCAATTGCATCCTGGATGAGAGTTCATCAAGAAGCTTGGTTAGTGAGGCACGGTGAGCGATATCGAGCCCAGAATATGGCTCATCTAGAACCAACAGCTTTGGTTTTTTGACCAAGGCTCTAGCCAACATCAAGCGGCGCGTTTCACCTGTGGAAAGCTGTCTAAAGGGCCTATCTCGCAGAGCAGTTAGATCGGTTTTATGGATTGCCTGCTCAAGCTCAGTATCAGAGCAACCGAGCTCGGAGATAAGTTGCTCAACGCTGGAGCCATAATCGATAGAATCTTGAAAGTCCGTTTCGTCATTTGCGAGCTCTCGCTCGAGGAGCTTTTGTTGCTCATACAGAGAAACACATTCAATGGAATCTGTGAGACCAGAGATTTCACCACTCTCAGGCTCAATATCCCCCATAAGTAACTGCTCTAGCAGCCGATTACTGTCACTGGATGTAGTGAGTATCCCCCAGTGCTCTTCGCCTAGTTGCCAATCTTGGATACTCAAGCTAGCCGTTGAGTTACTGACCCTAATTCCCTGAATGCGCATGACTTTCTCCTTATTTCAAGCCATTGTGCCATGACTTTAGGAACAAAAAAACGCCACTCATCGAGAGTGGCGTTTTTGGTCTAGTTTAAAACTGAATTGAGATTAAAGCGCTTCGATAAATACCGTTTTCTGTAGGAAATCGAAGCTAATGACATAACGACCATCTGCAGGTGCAGTAAAGGTGATGTTATTGTCACCACCAATTGGTAGTGAGCCATCAGCTACAGTAACTGCGCTAGCGCCATGTTCACACTGACCCCAATCGCCACAGGTAAACTTAAACTCATAATTAGTACCTGCTGTTAGCTCTGCACTCTCGATAGATACAAGGCCATCGTCCTGGGCAAAGACCATTAGGTTTGCTACATCATGATTCCAACCACCTACAATAGTGCCCGGTATGTACCAGTCTTTACCTGCATAGCTCTCGACCAGCTTGGTATCGATAATCTGTGGTGCTTGGTAATCAGTAGCATCGACAGCAAACTCATACATGCCTATTTCTGAGAAATTTGCTGGGCAGTTATCACCACCACAACCCATTGCGTTATCCCATGTTCCTAGGGTGAACTTGTACCCTGTGTCTCTTGCCAGACCAAGAGCTACCTTGTAGATACCGTTTCCAGCATAAGGAACCTCAATACCAGCGGGATTCCAGAAATCCGATGGGAAATCACCTGCAATGTATACCTTCTGTTGTCCGAATGGAGGAACGTCTTCTTTCGAATCTACCGGAAGACCTGCACCCTGTGTACCATCCTGTGGTTGCACAAAGACTGCCGTTGTCAGCGCAGGAACGTTAAACGTGTTACCCGCAAAGTAAGCCTGCTGCACGATAGCATCGGCAGAATCTTGCTGTACTGAGTGCAACTCAAAGCCTGAAGCAGCATCAACAGTAAAGTTTTGCTCTTCAGCAGTCGCATTCACCACTACAACAACAGCATCATAGTTAGGATCCAGATCAGCACCTGCTGATGTACCATCATCGATAGACATGACGATCAGGCCATAGGTTTGGTCTTCACCAACGTTGTGGAAATCAACTCGATCAGCCACATCATCAGCTGTTTGCAGTTGGAACAATGGGCTAGAAGTACGCATCTGCAGAAGCTCTAGGAACTGCTGCTTGGTCAGTTCGATATCAGACTCATCCACATACAGGCTAGTATCTGCGATGATCTGACCAATAAGCTCGTAGTTAGCACCATCTTTGTCCTCACGAGGTAGGCCTACGTTCCAGTTGTTGTCGCTACCATCAAAGCGAACGCGGTTGAACCAGTCTCCAGAATCGTACGAGTCACGTTGCATCGACTTAGAACGAAGCAGCTCTGAGCCCATATGGATAAATGGAATACCTTGGCCAGTCATAACCGTAGATATAGCTATGGTCTGCATACGAGCGCGCTCTTCAGGTGTTACCCCAGTTGCCGTCTTATAGGCATTGTTATCCCATAGGGTTTGGTTATCGTGCTTAGACACATAAGAGATGTTTTCTGAAGGTGATTTAGTGTAACCCGCTGGTGCACCGTTATAGTCAAGATCTTTACCTGTGATGGTATTACCTTTCGAATCAACCATTACGAAGTCTGCCAAGTTGCCCGCCATACCCAGACGCACTATGTCTTGGTTATGAAGCATATTGGTTAGTTCTTCTTGAGACTCGTCACGACGCTCGTTTGGATAAGCTGCGTTAGCAAAACCTTGGTTCTTGCGAAGACCTGTGCCGTCACCATCGAACGGACTACCACCACGTACTGCATCACGCAGACGGTCAGAGAAGGTACCTATGCCAGTGCCTGCCATATTGATCTGGGTAGCTTGCTCAAAGCGTGCGTTATTGGCTACCTCACCAAAATCCCAGCCTTCACCGTAGAATAGGATGTCAGGACGAACCTTACGTACCTCTTCTAGCGCTTCAACCATAAGGTCTTTTGGTTGGTGCGCCATCAAGTCAAAGCGGAAACCATCCACGTTGTACTCTTTCGCCCAGGTCACCAATGAGTCCACCATAAGTTTACCCATCATACGGTTCTCAGTTGCCGTGTTATCGCAGCAGGTAGACGTCTCAACACCACCGGTATTGATGTTGAGGCGGTGGTAATACCCCGGAACTATCTTATCTAGAACCGATTTTTCATTCACACCAGAGGCATTGGTGTGGTTGTAGACTACATCCATAACCAGTTTCAGATCCATCTCATGAGTGGCTTTAACCATCTCACGGAATTCCTTGATACGCGCGGTACCCTCAGCATTAGTTGCGTAGCTGCCCTCTGGAACCGTGTAGTGGAATGGGTCATAACCCCAGTTGAAGCTGTCCAACATGCGCAGGTCATTCATCAAGGTTTGCGCATCCTTGGTGGCTGGATCGTAGCTCGCTAGTACACTTTCCAGAGTGGCGTTCTTATTCTCAGTGCCACAAACAACCGCTTCTGGCTTGACCTTACATAGGTCGCGCACTTTGTCATTGATGTCTACTGTGTTGGCTTCGTCTACTGTCGCAATATCAAAGGCAGGTAGAATGTGTAGCGTAGTTAGACCGGCCGCTTGAAGCTCTTGAAGATGCTGAACAGATTCACGCTTATCTTCGGTTAGGGCTAGATATTTACCGTTGTACTTTTTCTTACCCTTGCTATCGCTGAAGCTAAAGTCTCTTAGGTGAGATTCATACAGGATGTGGTATTCATCCAAATATTCACCATTATCACCTACTGGGGTTTCCGGCCTTTCATAATTATCCCAGCCTTAGGTTTTAGCTTCTTATCATTGGCTAAATCAACCACTTGGGAATAACGAGAGTTGGTTGAAACACTGTGCGAGTAAGGGTCGGTTACCATCACGGTTTCGATGCGCTTGGTGGTTGGGTGATAAACCGTTACCTCATAGCGATAGTAATCACCTACCACACCATTTACCTGACCTGACTCCCATACACCTGTCTCAGGGTTCTCAGCTAGATTAATCTTCTTGGTTTGTTTCTTATTCTTGTTGTAGATGTATAGGTCTACGTTTTGAGCCGTTGGTGCCCACAACTTAAATTCGGTGCGAGAGCCATTTACGATGGCACCTAGCTCTTCAGAGATAGCATTACCGGCATCTTCGTTAACGAACACATCATCCAGTACGCCAGCCTTTTGCACTTCAGTGGCCGCGAGTACCTTGTCTTCATCATCATAAGCGACCATGACGATCTGACTTTTCAGGATACGAGCTAGCTTTCTGTCTCGAACATCGATCTGAGTGCCTGTCATACCGCTAAGATGAGGGAAGCGCTGTTTTAACTCTTCACTCAGTTCACCTGTGATCGGCACATCAAGGATTTACCACCTGTGATTACATTGGTCTCTTCGTCAAGCTCGATGCGATTGCGTGGCGAGTATCTCAGCTCTACACGTGCTGCATTAGCCGCGTCTTCCCAAGCAATAGTGTCTCTATCCAACCAATGAGCTTTTTGTCCATCGATAGCGATTGGACGCTCAGAGATCGGCTCATAATAGAGTTGGCTCGAACCATGGAAGCCAAACAAGCCTCGCGTTTCACCCAGCTCCGTCAGCTGAACCTTTTGGTTTGCACTACCAAAGGCTTTATCGTCACCCTTGTGAAGGATGAAGTTCATACATGTGTGAGGGTCGCTCGCATCTAGATCTACATTCAGCACGTAATACGCGCCATAGGTGTCACTAAAGCCTGAAACTGGATACGGGTCATTCCAATCCGTACCGCCTGAACCAATACCCATTTTTTCAAGGTCTGTGCTGGTACAACCTTCACCATTCCATAGGTGCAGACCCCAACCGTTGTACTCGGCCTCGTTGTCGGTACCGCGGTTATAGTAGATAACGACTTCATCGTCTTGTGCTGGGTAAAGATCCGATGCTTGGGCAACGCCGCCACTCATCAACATGATCGAAGTTACCATCATAGGCATGGTGGTCTTCGCCAATGTATTTATTTTGAACTTCATAATCCCTTCCAAAAAATTTGCTACAGAATTAAATCGAGGCCCCCTGCTCGATAGGCGTATATGTTAGGAAGAAAGTCGTGCCACAAAGTGTGATAGTGTACGTAAAAAGTCTTTTTAAACAATTAGATAGAGATATATGCAAGGAGAGTCACTAAATGCAGGTGTACAAAAAACAGTCCTATTCACGCTTTGTAGGATGAGGGATTCATCCCCTAAAACCATTCATCTACTCCCTCAATCTCAGCCCTAGTATTCACAGAGCAAATAACAGATTCAGAACTCGAGGCAAAAAAAAGCGAGGGTAAAAACCCTCGCTCTTAAATCGATAAATCGACTGGATTACATCATGCCTGGCATACCGCCCATGCCACCTATGCCGCCCATATCAGGCATTGCTGGAGCATCAGCTTGAGGCTTGTCAGTAACCATAGCTTCTGTAGTGATCATCAGACCTGCAACAGATGCTGCGAATTGAAGTGCGCTACGAGTCACCTTAGTTGGATCTAGGATACCCATCTCTAGCATGTCGCCGTAAACACCAGTTGCAGCGTTGTAGCCGTAGCTACCTTCGCCTTGCTTAACTTGGTTAGCAACTACAGACTCTTCGTCACCTGCGTTCTTAGTGATTTGACGGATAGGTGCTTCCATTGCACGCAGAGCAACGCGGATACCTACGTTTTGCTCTTCGTTGTCGCCTGTTAGCTCAGTCAGTTTTGAAGCTGCACGGATTAGAGCAACACCACCACCTGCTACAACGCCTTCTTCAACCGCTGCGCGAGTTGCGTGAAGTGCGTCTTCAACGCGGTCTTTCTTCTCTTTCATCTCAACTTCAGTTGCTGCACCAACCTTGATTACTGCAACACCGCCAGCTAGCTTAGCTACGCGCTCTTGAAGCTTCTCTTTGTCGTAGTCAGAAGTTGCATCTTCAACTTGTTGACGGATTTGAGCAACGCGAGAGTTGATCGCTACTTCGTCACCTGCACCATCGATGATGGTAGAGTTTTCTTTAGTTACGGTTACGCGCTTAGCTTGACCTAGGTCTTCTAGAGTTACCTTCTCAAGCTCAAGACCGATCTCTTCAGAGATAACAGTACCGCCAGTTAGGATAGCGATGTCTTGTAGCATTGCCTTACGACGGTCACCAAAACCAGGAGCCTTAACTGCAGCAACCTTAACGATACCGCGCATGTTGTTCACAACTAGAGTTGCTAGTGCTTCACCTTCTACATCTTCAGCGATGATTAGAAGTGGGCGAGATGCCTTAGCTACTGCTTCTAGAGTTGGAAGTAGTTCACGGATGTTTGATACTTTCTTGTCGATAAGAAGAATGAATGGGTTTTCTAGATCAACAGAACCTGCTTCTTGGTTGTTGATGAAGTAAGGAGATAGGTAACCGCGGTCAAACTGCATACCTTCAACTACGTCTAGCTCGTCTTGTAGAGCCTGACCTTCCTCAACAGTGATAACGCCGTCACGACCTACTTTTTCCATCGCTTCTGCAATGATGTTACCTACAGTCTCATCAGAGTTTGCAGAGATAGTACCTACCTGAGCGATAGCTTTAGTGTCAGCACATGGTTGAGACAGAGCTTTTAGCTCTTCAACAGCAGCAACTACAGCTTTGTCGATACCGCGCTTAAGGTCCATTGGGTTCATACCCGCTGCAACCGCTTTAAGGCCTTCGTTTACGATAGCTTGTGCTAGTACAGTTGCAGTTGTTGTACCGTCACCCGCAGCGTCGTTTGCTTGAGACGCTACTTCTTTAACCATTTGCGCGCCCATGTTTTGGAACTTGTCTTCAAGTTCGATTTCGCGCGCTACAGATACACCATCTTTAGTGATAGTTGGTGCACCGAAAGATTTGTCTAGTACCACGTTACGGCCTTTAGGGCCAGTGTTACCTTTACCGCGTCAGCTAGAACGTTAACGCCCTCTAGCATTTTAACGCGTGCATCATTACCAAATTTTACGTCTTTAGCAGCCATTATTTATTCCTTTCTAAATTCGATTTTTCGTTTTCGTTGTGATTCAGAATCGATTATTCAACGATTGCCATGATGTCGTTTTCAGACATGATAAGAACTTCTTTGCCGTCGATCTTCTCAGTCTTAGTGCCGTAGCCTTCAGAGAAAATAACAGTATCGCCAACCTTAACGTCTAGTGGTTGAACCGTACCGTTTTCAAGGATGCGACCTTTACCAACTGCAACTACGATACCGCGTGTAGATTTTTCAGCAGCAGAACCAGTTAGTACGATGCCGCCAGCAGACTTAGATTCAACTTCTTGACGCTCAACGATAACTCGGTCGTGTAATGGACGAATGTTCATCGATTGATTCTCCTAAATTAACTTTCCTGATAGATGATTGGATGCCATTTATTGGCTAACGCTAACTATGATGGGGATTAACGGGGCAAACCCAAGGGGGGCAGACAAGAAATTTACAAAAATTGTGCGCTCAAACCGTTTACGTCCGACTATGAATAAGCAAAGGCTGGCACAGTTGTGGCTCAGTGTGAGCGAAATGGTTATGCTAGCCCATCACGACCCAAGAGTAGTTCTATTAGATGCAAGATAAACACGGTTTGTTGACCGACCCTATCAGCGACGTTTTACGTAAGATGACCCTGCCTATGGTGTTTGGTATTGTCGCGATCTTGCTGATGAACCTAGTGGATGCCTTCTTTATCTCTCTGCTGGGTACTGAGCCTCTTGCGGCGGTTAGTTTCACTTTCCCTGTTACCTTTGGTCTAAATAGCCTGACTATGGGGGTTGGCCTTGGCATCTCTACCTTTGTGGGGCGCTTTCTCGGTCAAGGGGATAGTAAGACTGCCGCTCGTTTCTCAAGTCACGGCATCTTGCTTGCGGTGCTTTTGGTTATCTGTGTATCAGCTTTGGGTATTCGCTTCCACGAGCCACTGTTTCTTGCCTTGGGGGCAACACCGGATCTCTTGCCTCTCATAGAGCAATACATGCATATCTGGTTCTTGGCGATTCCGCTTCTGACTATTCCTATGACAGGTAATGCCGCCATACGCGCCAGTGGCGATACCAAAACCCCATCTCAGATGATGATGTTTGCCGCCCTAGTTAACGCCATCCTCGACCCAATTCTCATCTTTGGTTATCTAGGTGCCCCTAAGCTAGGCATTCAAGGTGCAGCTATCGCCAGCGCCATAAGTTGGGGGGCCGCTCTAGTTTGGTCGCTTAGCCTGCTGATCAAGCGTGAGAAGTTGCTCAAGCTCCCATCACCAAAGTTTCTGATCCAAGACTGGAAACAGATACTGCATATCTCGTTGCCTGCAGCTATCTCTAACTCGCTAGTACCTATCTCCAATGCCATCTTGATGAAGCTAGTATCAGCACAAGGAGTATTTGCAGTAGCGGCCTATGGTGCGGCGCAGCGTGTGGAATCATTACTTATTATTGTTTTGATGGCACTCACTTCAGCTTTGACGCCGTTTCTTGCGCAGAACCTAGGGGCAAAGAACATCAAGCGCTGCTTCGATGCTCTGTTCCTATGTATGCGCTTTTCTATTCTGTTTCAGATACTTATCTTTATCATGATGGTGCCACTTAGCACCTCTATCGCCGGTCTGTTTAGCCAAGAGATTCAGGTACAAGACCTGCTGTGGTTATATCTGATGTGCGTGCCGATCAGCTACGGATTTCAAGGGGTGGTAATGGTGTTGGTGAGCGCGTTAAACGCACTGCATCAGCCATCTAAAGCCTTCTTATGGAGCTGCTTAAGACTGTTTGCTTTTACTCTGCCTTTTGCCTGGGTTGGCGCAGAGTTCTATGGAGAACAAGGTCTGTTTGTTGGGATAGGTGTGGGGAATATCCTAGCTGGAGTGACGGGTTACCTGTATGCACTCCAACTAAGAAAACAAGCGGATAGTCTTATCTAGATACCGTCGCCGCCGATAAAGCTTTGTGACTTGCCGTTGAACTGTTGGTCCATATCCTCTGACGGTTTATCAGATTGAGGACGACCCACAATCTTAGCAGGTACACCAGCAACCGTAGTGTGAGGCGGTACGGCCTGAAGCACTACAGAACAAGAGCCGATCTTAGCACCCTCGCCCACCTCGATATTGCCAAGGATCTTGCACCAGCACCAATCATCACGCCCTCGCGGATTTTAGGGTGACGGTCACCAGACTCTTTACCTGTACCACCTAGGGTCACATCCTGCAGAATAGAAACGTCATTCTCTACCACGGCCGTCTCACCGATAACAATACCGGTAGCGTGGTCGAGCATGATGCCGTTACCTATCTTAGCCGCAGGGTGAATATCCACCTGACACGCCACAGAGATCTGGTTTTGTAGATAGGTAGCTAGAGCCACACGCCCCTGCTTCCACAGCCAGTTTGCTATGCGATAGCCTTGAAGAGCATGGAAGCCTTTCAGATATAGAAGCGGCGCCGAGTACATAGAAACCGCGGGGTCACGGTTTACGGTAGCGTAGATATCATAAGCCGCAGACTTAGTGATCTCAGGGTCAGCGGCAAGAGCTTCTTCGATAACATCACGCACGCCCATGGCAGACATGGACGCGGTGCGGAGTTTGTTGGCCAGAATGTAACTCAGGCTAGCAGCAAAGCTATCATGATTGATAATGGTGGCGTGATAAAACTCGCCAACATAGGCTCTTCATCCGCCTGCTTTCTTGCCTCTTTAACGATGCAATCCCATACCTGTGCCGGTTTACATTCTGTCATCAATTTCTTTCCTTGGACTTATCTTTCTGCTTTTTTATCTCGAGCTAATAGGTCTTGCGCAGCCAAACGCGCATCTTTACCTTGATATAGAACTTGGTAGATTTGGTCAACTATTGGCATTTCAACCCCTTGGCGTCCTGCCAGCATCCAAACCTCTTTGGTATTTCTATACCCTTCAACCACTTGGCCGATCTCTTCTTGTGCAGTATCCACATCTTGTCCCTTGCCTAGGGCAAGGCCGAAGCGACGGTTACGCGATTGGTTATCGGTACAAGTTAAGACTAGATCGCCCAATCCAGCCATACCCATAAAGGTCTCAGGCTTAGCACCTAGCGCGGCGCCCAGACGAGTCATCTCTGCCAAACCACGAGTAATAAGTGCGGTACGAGCGTTGGCACCAAAACCAATCCCGTCAGACATACCCGCACCGATAGCGATAACGTTCTTCACCGCGCCACCAAGCTGCATACCGATGAAATCATCGTTGGCGTATACACGGAATGACTTACTGCAGTGGATCTTCTCTTGAAGCTCTTGCGCAAATTCAGGACTAGATGACGCTACTGAGATAGCCGTTGGCATACCCATTGCCAGCTCTTTAGCAAAGGTAGGACCGGAAAGAACCGCCAGTGGGTAGTTCTCACCTAGGATGTCGATAGCCACATCTTTCAGCAAGCGACCGGTCTCAGGCTCAAGACCCTTGGTTGCCCAACAGATACGATGCTCAGCAGTTAAGTGCGGTTTTAGGCTGTTTAAAACAATGCCAAATACATGGCTTGGAACCACAACTAGGATGTCACGACAGGCTGCTACCGCTTTAGCTAGATCCGCCTCGATAACCAGAGACTCAGGAAAGGCTACATCTGGCAAGAATTCTTTGTTCTCTCTGTCCTGTTCAAGGCGCTGCATATGTTCAGGCTCATGGCCCCATAGAACAACCTTAGAGTTACGCGCGAGCGCAATTGCCAGCGAGGTGCCATATGAGCCAGCGCCGATTACCGTCATCGATACATCAGAAAAGTCGGTGGTAGTTTCAGCCATAGTTACTTCCGTTTGCTTGAATAGATCCACAAGAGTATAACCTCTCGAGAAATAAAAAATGCACGTCTTGCCAGGGTTTCTGACAGGAAGTGCATTTTCGAAGATTAAGTCAGTATGAACTAACTATTAAGCGTCAGCTTGAGGTTGCTCTTGCTGTTGCTGTTGGTTTTGTAGGTAGTTCATGAACAGAGCGTCAAAGTTAACTGGCGCTAGGTTCAGTTGAGGGAACGTACCCTTGATTACTAGGCTTGAGATAGTTTCGCGAGCGTATGGGAACAGGATGTTCGGGCAGAACGCGCCTAGGCAATGTGCTAGTTGACCTGGTTCCATATCTTCAGCAGTGAAGATACCGCCTTGTTGGATTTCACATAGGAAAGCAGTTTCGTCTGCATTCTTAACAGTCACAGTTAGACGTAGAACTACTTCGTAAACGCCTTCACCTAGTTGAGCACTCTTAGTGTCAAGGTCTAGGTTCACATCTGGGTTCCACTCTTTTTGGAACATAGTTGGTGAGTTTGGCGCTTCAAACGACAGATCTTTTAGGAAGATGCGTTGGATTGCGAAGTTTTGTTGTGGCTGTTGAGCCGCTGTTGCTGCGTCAGACATGGTATTTTCCTTTAATATTTCTCATTGATGATGAGGCTTTCACTCTGCTTGGTGGCGATACTAATCAGCGACCTTTACATCTTTGTGAATCCAAGCCTCAACTCGAATTAGTTGTTGTGCGCTTGCTTACGTTTACGTGGCTCTTTCTTAACGCGTACCAACGGAAGGTTCGCGTCAGTCCATGAAGTTAGACCATGCTTCAATACAAACACTTTTTCAAAGCCAGACTTAGCGAGTGCGTTTGCACTGTCGATCGCCGTTTGACCAGTTTTGCATACTACGATGATTGGGTCGCTTTTACGGTTTTCAAGCTCACCAAACGACTCGTCTTTGATGTCTGATGGCAAAATGTGAACTGCGTCAGTAATGTGGCCCTTTTTGAACTCATCTTTTGAACGAACATCGACCACTACACCGTTTTCGCGGTTGATCAGCGTTGTTAGTTCTTGAGTATCAATTTCTTTGTAACCCGCGGTGGACGATTTGACGATGTTCATCACCAAAGCACGATCAGACCAACCCAAATAACAGTCAGAATTAGGTTCTGCTGTGCAAATTCGAAAATCTCTTGCATCTATCGATACTCTTTTTAATTCATAAAGTGAAAAATTTAAGGCGCAGTATACCACTACCTATCTAGGATGCGACAAGATGCGCCCTAGGATCCCCTAAGAAAAAGAGATCATAGATCACGTATGAGCCAAGAATTGATTTCAAATCGTAAAGATAAGTCACAGATAAAAAAAGCCGTAGGGGTTTTGAAACTAAATTTCTAATGTTGTATAAAATTCAAACGCAACAGACTCAGAACTGAGATCGAGATAAAATTAAATTGATCTGATAGCGTCGCAACCGAGCTTTTCTGTAGTAAAATTACGCTAATTGTTCTCCTTGTCGAAAACTGAACAACAAAGAATTCGCTCACACTCGGATCACCTGGGTGAGAGTTACACCAATTTATTGAGTTAAATTTTCTAAATAGAGGTCAACCTATGTCAGCTAAGAAGCCTATGGCTCTAGTGATCCTCGACGGTTACGGATACCGCGAAGACAAACAAGACAACGCAATCGCAAACGCAAAAACACCTGTTCTAGACGGTCTTATTGCTAACAACCCTAACACTCTAATCTCTGCTTCAGGCATGGATGTTGGTCTACCAGACGGCCAAATGGGTAACTCTGAGGTTGGTCACACCAACATCGGTGCTGGTCGCGTTGTATACCAAGACCTTACTCGTATCACTAAGTCAATCGCTGACAAAGAGTTCCAACAAAACGAAACTCTAGTTGCTGCTATGGATAAAGCTATCAAAGCAGGCAAAGCGGTTCACATCATGGGTCTTATGTCTCCAGGTGGCGTACACAGCCACGAAGACCACATCTACGCTGCAGTTGAAATGGCTGCTGAGCGTGGTGCTGAAAAGATCTACCTACACTGCTTCCTAGACGGCCGTGATACTCCACCACGTAGCGCTGAAGGTTCTCTTGAGCGTTTCTCTGCTCTATTCGAAAAACTAGGTAAGGGCCGTGTGGCTTCACTAGTGGGTCGTTACTACGCAATGGACCGTGACAACAACTGGGATCGTGTTGAGCAAGCATATAACCTTCTAACTGAAGCTAAAGCTGAGTTCACTTTCGATTCTGCTGTTGCAGGTCTTGAAGCTGCTTACTCTCGTGACGAGAACGATGAGTTCGTTAAACCAACTGAAATCAAAGCAGAAGGCCAAGAGTCTGCAGCTATCGTTGATGGCGACGCAGTAATCTTCATGAACTACCGTGCTGACCGTGCTCGTCAGATCACTCGTTCTTTCGTACCTGCTTTCGACGGCTTCGAGCGTAACGTATTCCCTAACGTTGATTTCGTAATGCTGACTCAATACGCTGCAGACATCCCTCTGCTTTGCGCATTCCCACCAGCAACTCTAGAAAACACTTACGGTGAGTGGCTATCTAAAGAAGGCAAAACTCAGCTACGTATCTCTGAAACTGAGAAATACGCGCACGTTACCTTCTTCTTCAACGGTGGTGTTGAAACTGAATTCGACGGTGAAGAGCGTCAACTTGTAGCTTCTCCAAAGGTTGCTACTTATGACCTACAGCCTGAAATGAGCGCACCTGAGCTGACTGACAAACTAGTTGCAGCAATCAAGTCTGGTAAGTACGACGCTATCGTTTGTAACTACCCTAACTGTGACATGGTTGGCCACACTGGCGTATACGATGCAGCAGTTAAAGCAAGTGAAGCACTAGATGAGTGCCTAGGCAAAGTAGTTGAAGCTATCAAAGAAGTTGATGGCCAGATGCTAATCACTGCTGACCACGGTAACGCAGAAATGATGGTTAACCCTGAGACTGGTGGCATCCACACAGCTCACACTAACCTGCCAGTTCCTCTGATCTACGTGGGCGGTAAAGACCTAGAGTTCAAACAAGACGGTAAGCTGTCTGACCTGGCTCCAACCATGCTGTCTCTATCAGACATGGAAATCCCTGCTGAGATGTCTGGTCAGGTTCTAGTAAATCTGAAATAATCTTTGCTATCAGTTGGTTGCTACTATCTCGGTAGCAACCCTTAGCAAGATTAAGATTTAGGATGAATCAAGCACCTACGCGTAAGCAAAAGCGAAACGCCAGTGTTAGAAACGCTGGCGTTTTATTATTACTAGCAGCCTCCCTGCTCCACTCTGCGGCACCCCTCGCCAGCACAGAAGAGCTAAAGGGTGTAAAAGGTGAGATCTCTCGTCAGCAGAGAAGCCTAGCTCAGCAACAAAAAGAACTGGATGGCCTGCAGAAGCGACTCAAATCCGATGAGCTTGCGATCTCTAATGCCACCAAGAAGCTGAACCAAACCAAATCTACTCTAAGTACCTCTCAGAAGAATCTTGCCCAGTACAAGGTCGAGCACGATGCTCTGGTAAAACAGACCAAGCAACAAAAGCACAACCTCAAAGAATTGGTTAAGGCCTACTATCTGATGCACACCAACGCCAAGTTGGATAACTTCTTGAGCCAGGACAGTGCTGGGCACAAAGATAGAATCAGTCAGTATTATCAGCACCTTGCTATTAAGCGCACTGAGGCCATTGAAGAGCTCGAAGAGACTAATAAGCAACTAGAAGCCAAAAACCAACAGCTTCTGGCTGAGCAGCAGCAGATCCAAGCCTTGCTTCAAGAGCAGTCTACCCAACTGGCTAACCTGAAGAAGTCACAGTCAAGCCGTAAGGGCACGGTGACTAAGATCAGTCGTAGCATCAAGGGCGACCAAGCTACCTTAATGAGCTAAAACGAAACGAAGCACGCCTAAAGGCAGAGATTGCTAAGGCAGCTAAACGTAATTCCGTGCCTATGGATGGTCTGGCAAAACAGCGCGGTAAACTGCCGTGGCCGATCAAGGGTCGCGTGTTGCACTCCTATGGGTCCACCCAAGGCGGTCAAGCTGACTGGAAGGGCATGGTGATCAATGCCAATTACGAACAGCCTGTTAAGGCGGTTTATCCGGGCAAGGTGGTATTTGCTGATTACTTGCGTGGCTATGGTTTAGTGATGCTCATAGACCACGGTAAAGGCGACATGACCTTATATGGTTATAACCAAGTCCTAACCAAGAAAGAAGGCGATAAGGTGACGGCGGGTGAGACCATTGCCCTCGCCGGTGACACTGGCGGCCAAAGCCGAGCCTCTGTCTATTTCGAGCTAAGACGCAACAGTCGCACCGAGAATCCTCAACGCTGGCTAACTAGATAAAAAAACGCCGACTCAATGAGTCGGCGTTTTCTTTTAGAATCTTTGCAAAGTAGCGGAATTATTCCACTTCTTCCATCTTACCTAGCATGCTACGGATGCGCTCTTGCCATTGGTCGTGCTCAGTTTGAACCTGACGTGCACGCTCTTCAAATTGAGCTTTCTCACCACGTAGTTGCTCTGCTTCGCTTTCCAGTTGTTGCTTTTGCTCTTTAAGCTCATCAACTTCCATTTGTAGCAGAGTAATCGTGTCGACTGCTGTCTGTACTTTTGCTTCTAGTTTTTCCAATACTTCTAAAGACATCATGACCTACCTAATTCCATCATCGTTGTATAACCAAGCTATATGCCCCCTCGGGCTATGCTATATCTAGCTTGGTCATAGATCTAACTTCCGTTTCATTCTACTCACAGTCATGTATATAAACACACCTAAAATTTCATTTTTAGTTCAAGTGAATAAAAAAACAGCGATCTTAATCATATTTTGACATCAAGATGGTGCAAGCAATCCAGTTCGATGCAGATAACCCCTCAGCTTTGATGGTTCAAGTCAAATTAGGCTCAATTAAGCAAACGTTTTCCTGTGGCTATGTTAGAATCCCGCCGACCAAACTTTAACCTCTAAAATACTGGAGTCGATATGAAACGCGATTTGGCGATGGCATTTTCTCGTGTAACTGAAGGTGCTGCTCTGGCCGGTTACAAATGGCTTGGACGCGGAGACAAAAATGCAGCCGATGGAGCGGCAGTAGAAGTAATGCGTAGCCTACTCAACAAAACCGATATCAACGGTGAGATTGTAATTGGTGAGGGCGAGATCGATGATGCGCCAATGCTGTATATCGGCGAAAACGTAGGCCTAGGTGGTGACGCGGTAGATATCGCAGTAGACCCAATCGAAGGCACGCGTATGACTGCTATGGGTCAATCAAACGCACTAGCTGTTCTGGCTGCGGGTGAAAAAGGCAGCTTCCTAAAAGCACCTGATATGTATATGGAAAAGCTGGTTGTAGGCCCAGGCGCTAAAGGTCATATCGACCTAAACAAGTCACTAGCTGAGAATCTACAAAACATCGCAAAAGCACTAGGCAAGAGCCTGGATACGCTAACCGTAACCACTCTAGCTAAACCTCGTCACGACCAAGTGATTGCAGAGATGCAGGCCATGGGTGTGCGTGTATTCGCTGTGCCAGACGGTGACGTAGCAGCGTCTATCCTAACCTGTATGCCAGATAGCGAAGTAGACGTAATGTACTGCATCGGTGGTGCACCTGAAGGTGTGGTATCAGCCGCGGTTATCCGCGCACTAGACGGTGACATGCACGGTCGTCTTCTACCTCGTCATGAAGTGAAGGGCGATACCCCAGAGAACCGTGAACACGGCGAGCTAGAACTAGCACGCTGTCAAGAGATGGGCGTTAAAGCGAACATCGTTCTAACCATGTCTGACATGGCTCGTAGTGACAACGTTGTATTCTCAGCAACCGGCATCACTAAAGGTGACCTACTTGAAGGCATCAGCCGTCAAGGTGATATCGCAACCACAGAGACCCTACTTATCCGCGGTCGCTGTCGCACCATTCGTCGCATCAAGTCTATTCACTACTTGGAGCGCAAGGATGACGAGATTCGTCACCACATCCTATAAAACAAAAAACGTTGCCTTCGGGCAACGTTTTTTACTTTAAGCGTAAGGCTCACCGTATCGGTTCTTACCTTCGGTTCCCTTTAAGAAACCACACTCTATAAGAATCCAAGCCCCACAAGCCAGAGCCACGAATGATATCACTGGCGCGGCTGAGGTTTCCGCCACCATGGCCTGACTGCCTGCTGGCATCATTGCCCTGCCTACCACTAGTGGAATATTCAGTAGTAGCATCCAAGCGCTTTTTTCTCTGTCATGCCAACGCTTTGCTGTTATCGCAAGGTCTGGGATAAGCAGTATCACCAACACGATCGGGATAGCAAACATAGCCAGCCCAGGCGAGACCTGAGCTAACAGGCCGCCGATTAGTGCCAATCCAAAGTAGTAACACAGATTCCAGATCCAAAACTGTTTACGACCCACTCGGCCTTCGAAAGAAAACAGCAGTTGCGGAAGGTTCATCTTCACCTCGTTTAGTCGTGGCTCACCTTCTGAAAGCAATCACGATCCATATCTCGAACATTGATAGTCAAACTGTGCACCCACTCAGCATTTTGCGTAAGCAACTGCATCAGGTCTCGAGACAAGGCACGCTTTTGTTCTTCGGTGCGCCAGAGAGTAACTCTACGGTTAAATGGATAAAGTCCACGTCGTCTTCATGCTCCCCCACCAACCAAGTGTGGCAACGCAGTGCGCGTGACTTTACTGAACTTGCCTCAAACAACCCACTATCAATCATAGACTGATGCAGATCTTGTAACAAACCCTGCACATTCACTCTTTCTTCAATGGGTTGCGTGTATTCCATGACTAGATTAGGCATACGATCTCCTTTTGTGAATTTGCCACCTTACACCAAGCATCACAGTTTGAAGCATAAAGCCTGAGAAATTGCCTATCAGATCACTCAAGTTGCTCGCTTTTGAGTTAAGCTTGAGCGACATGACCAGAATCATGAATTGTAGGTATGATTCTGTTATATTCTTTCGTATCGATCGTATATTTTTTACTAATTTAGAAGGGAGTATTTTATGCGTCGTCCTGTAGTTATGGGTAACTGGAAACTGAACGGTAGCAAAGAGATGGTAGTTGATTTGCTAACTGGTCTTAATGCTGAGCTTGAAGGCGTAATAGGTGTTGACGTAGCAGTAGCTCCACCAGCACTTTACATCGACCTTGCTGAGCGCACGCTAACTGACGAAGGCAGTGCAATCATCCTAGGTGCTCAAAACACTGACATCAACAACCAAGGTGCATTCACTGGCGACATGTCTCCAGCAATGCTTAAAGACTTCGGTGCTACTCACATCATTATTGGTCACTCAGAGCGTCGTGAATACCACAATGAATCTGACGAGTTCATCGCTAAGAAGTTTGGCTTCCTAAAAGAGAACGGCCTGACTCCAGTATTCTGCATCGGTGAATCTGAAGCACAAAACGAAGCTGGCGAAACTGAAGCAGTATGCAGCCGTCAAGTTAACGCTGTAATCGACGCGCTAGGT
Source organism: Vibrio ishigakensis (assembly GCA_000830475.1). GTDB lineage: Bacteria > Pseudomonadota > Gammaproteobacteria > Enterobacterales > Vibrionaceae > Vibrio > Vibrio ishigakensis_A. The sequence goes on from BBSC01000013.1 coordinate 38,025, forward strand.
GTTGAAGCACTTCAAGACGCTATCATTGCATACGAGCCAATCTGGGCTATCGGTACTGGTAAAGCAGCGACTGCTGACGATGCACAACGCATCCACGCTTCTATCCGTGCTCACATTGCAACTAAGAGCCAAGCTATCGCTGACCAAGTAATCATCCAATACGGTGGTTCTGTTAAGCCTGAAAACGCAGCAGCATACTTCGCTCAACCTGACATCGACGGCGCTCTAGTTGGCGGTGCAGCACTTGACGCGAAAAGCTTCGCAGCTATCGCTAAAGCAGCAGCAGAAGCTAAAGCTTAATCGAATCTAAGAGCAGTAAAATATTGTTTGGGCCAGCACTTTGCTGGCCTTTTTTGTGCCTGCTAATTTAATATCACTAAATTGTAGGCATAAAAAACCGCCACCAAGGTGACGGTTTAAATGGCAAATTCTTAGCGAATTAGAATAGCTCGTCAGCAACCTTGTATAGGTCTTCACGAACTGGACGACGCATGTTTTCAATAGCGTCGATGATGTCGTGGTGAACCAGCTCTTCTTTCTGGATACCAACACAACGACCACCTTCACCTTCTAGAAGTAGGTGAACCGCGTAGTTACCCATACGAGATGCTAGAACACGGTCAAACGCGGTTGGACGACCACCACGCTGGATGTGACCAAGTACTGTTGCACGAGTCTCACGACCTGTCGCTTGCTCAATCTCTTTCGCAATTTCGTTAGCGTCAAACATTAGTTCAGTAAGTGCGATGATAGCGTGCTTCTTACCCTTAGCGATGCCTTCTTCGATAGCTTCGATCAGCTCTTCTTTGCTCCAGCTGCGCTCTGGCGTGATGATGTACTCACAACCACCCGCGATTGCTGACATCAGGGTTAGATCACCACAGTGACGACCCATGATCTCAACAATAGAGATACGCTGGTGAGAAGAAGACGTGTCACGTAGACGGTCGATAGCGTCGATAACTGTGTTTAGAGCAGTTAGGTAACCGATAGTGTAGTCAGTACCTGCGATGTCATTATCGATAGTGCCTGGAAGACCGATACATGGGTAGCCCATCTCAGTCAGTTTCTTAGCACCCATGTAAGAGCCGTCACCACCGATAACGACTAGCGCTTCGATGCCGTGCTTCTTCAGGTTCTCGATAGCTTGTTTACGAACTTCTTCTTCCTTAAATTCTGGGAAGCGAGCCGAGCCAAGGAAAGTACCACCCTTGTTGATTACGTCAGAAACGCTTGAACGGTCCAGCTTTTCGATACGATCTTCGTACAGACCCAAATAGCCGTCATATACACCGTACACTTCCAAGCCTTTAGTTAATGCGGTACGAACAACACCTCGTACAGCTGCGTTCATTCCTGGAGCGTCTCCACCACTCGTCAATACACCGATCTTTTTAATCATGTTAACCCTCAATTCTGGGATAGATTTATTACAAATTTAAAAACGCCTAAAAGGCAAAAATTCAAAACACTGCTGTGAGGCTCCCCTTCAAAGCCATAAAGCCACAACAGCTAAAAAAATTTCAACTTGGTAAGAGTATTACAAGTTGCGGTCTGTTTAGTTTGATTAATATCAGAATCCGACCAAGTTCTCATTCCGAGTCAAATTCCGCATTAATTATATCCGATTTCTCAGACTTACTACCATCTGTTGCTTCTGTGCCTGCTCTTCTTCGACCACAACAGAAACAGGATCCTGATGCACGATCACATCACAACCTGGGAAGGCATCCTCTAGCTTAGCCTCTACCTTATCCGCGATCCTATGCGCTTCGATCAATCGAAGATCATCATCGAGCTCAAGGTGCAGTTGAATAAAGCGGGTCGGGCCAGACATTCGCGTTCTCAGCTGATGCATACCCTTCACACCTTCTACTCCGGTTGCGATAGAGCGGATCTTCGCCAGCTCTTCCTCGGGCAGTTGTCTATCTAACAAAGACTGTACCGCAGAGTAGACCATTTTAGCCGCACTCACCAAGATATATACGCCGATTCCTATGGCAAACACGGCATCCGCCTGTCCGAAACCGTACATACTAAGACCCAAGGCGAGCAAGATCGCCATGTTCATATAAAGGTCAGTTTGATAATGCAATGAATCGGCGGCAATGGCTTGGCTACCAGTGCGTCTCACCACATATTTCTGGAATTGCACTAAGCCGAAGGTCACTACTGTGGCAAAAACAGTAACGTACAAACCAATCTCTGGCTGATTAAGCTCATGAGGACGGAAGAAGCGATCCACACCGTTTAGGATCAAGAAAATGGCCGAGCCAGAGATAAACATGGCCTGCGCCAGTGCAGCGAGAGATTCGGCCTTGCCGTGACCAAAGGTATGTTCTTTGTCGGCCGGTTGCAGAGCGTATTTGAGCACAATCAGATTCACCGTCGAGGCGGCGATATCCAACATGGAATCAATCAAAGATGCCAACAAGCTCACAGAGCCGGTTATCCACCATGCGATCACTTTGACTATCAATAGCAGGCTCGCCACTATGGTGGCTGACCAAGCGGCCACTGTGACCAGTTTTTTGTACTCTTGTTGCATACAGGCTCACGGCATGGGTTTGTTGAAGATTATATACCCAACTAATGGCAAGCTACAGACTAGGCAGACGCTAAAATGATGAAATGGTTACGAAAACTTATTAATCGCTACGATGCTTGGTGCGCCTCCATGGGACTGACGCCAGAACAAAAACGCAGCTGCGTACCCTATCGCAGAGATCCATGCTCCACAGACAAAAACAGCGCTACCGACAAAGCCGATAACGCTGCAGGACCTAGGTAAAAGAATTAGCCGTTGTTAGCTCTTTTCTTTTCCATTTTTTTCTCCATTTTCTGCTCGCATTTCTGCATACGCTCATCTTGCATCTGTACTAGCTTATCTTTCTGCTCAGCAGTTAGAACGCTCATCATGCGGTGTTGTACGCGCATCTTCTCAACCTGCATGTTTGCACGCTGTTCAACCATCTCTTGTGCTAGAGCCTGTGCTTCTTGCTCATTGAAGTCTGCCGCTAGTACCAACTCACGCTCTTTAGCCTTGTTAGCCTTCATCTGAGCGCGCATTTCAGTACCCTTGCCCTTGTAAGACTCTTTCATCTCACTGCGGATAGTCTCTAGTTCTGCCTTCTGCTCATCTGTTAGGTCAAGCTGACGGAAAGAGCGCGATGAGATATCGCCATGACAGCCGTGACCGCCCTTCATACCCTTGTCACCACCTTTCGCCATTACTGTTGTTGCGCCTAGTGCTAGTGGAAGTACAAGTGCAGATACCAACCATTTCTTAGACATAGCCATTTTAAATACCTCTAATCTATATATTGCCTTTCGGAAGTTCAGCGTGACTAAAAGTCGAATGAGGCGTTCCTGCTTCGCAGAAACGGTTTTCAAAATCCCCAACGCTGTTCGTTGGTTTTAGAATAATAGTAGGCGTGTAAAGCGCAGTATGGAAAACGTAAAGATAGGTAAATCTAACCAGATTTATTCCTAACGAAGCGTAGAATTAAGCTTAACAAGTAGTAAAGAGACCGCACCTATGCCACATATCCTGTTAGTCGATGACGACGTTGAATTGACTTCATTGCTAGAAGATATCCTTACCTTTGAGGGCTTCACTGTATCTCAAGCAAATAATGGCTTAGAGGGTCTAAAAGCGGTCAACGGTGACATAGACCTGATCCTGCTAGATATCATGATGCCTAAGATGAACGGCATGGAGATGTTGAAAAAGCTCAGAGAAAAGTGGCAAACCCCGGTGCTATTTCTTACCGCTAAAGGCGAAGAAGTAGATAGAGTGATTGGCCTTGAGTTGGGCGCAGATGACTTCTTACCTAAGCCATTTTCTGACAGAGAGCTACTGGCGCGTATCCGCGCCATCTTGCGTCGTACCCAACATGTGCCTAGTCAGAACCAGCAAACTGGCTATGAAGATCTTTCCATTAACTCTGGAGCACAAGAAGCCTATTGTGAGGGTGAACTGCTGGATCTTACCAGTACAGAGTTTGCTCTTTTGGAGTATTTCCTAAAACACCCAGGCTCAGTGATCACTAAAGAAACACTTAGTCTTGAGGTCTTAGGCAAACGTCTTTCTCCATTTGATCGTGCTATCGATATGCATGTCTCGAACCTAAGAAAGAAACTGCCAGAGCGCAAGGACGATAAACCACGCATCAAAACCTTGCGCGGTAAAGGTTATCTATTTGTTGAGGCGGGACAATGAATCTGCCCAAGTTCTCTAGCCTGTATGGGCGCATCTTTGCCATATTTTGGATCACTGTATTAGCGGTACTGATCGCGGTGATCGCGATCCAAAAATCCGATCCTCGTAAATCACATTCAGTAAGTAAAGAATCCTTAGTGAAGATCAATCACCTAGTACACCTAGTCGAAAAAGATCTCAACAAAAGCAAGAACGTAGGAGCACGATTAAAGAGCCTGAATGTCACACGCTTTGGTAATAAGGACTTTCGCCTCTATCTCGCAGACAGTGAAGGTAATGTCCTGAGCAGAGAAAGAGGCTTCAAGCGTCGCGCCCTACAGGCGATGGCCTCTGAGTTGGCAGACGCCACTGAGCCGAGCCAAAAGCAATTTGACCATTTCATGGTGGCCGGTCCTTTCCCGATTGAGTTACACGGCGAGCCCTACTCTATGTATGCTGCTTTGACCGCAAATTGCCACCGCCATTTCTATATCGAATCCTAGATGCACCAGTCACCCTCTTAATAGCGGTGATGCTAGTCAGTACTCCACTGTTATTGTGGTGTGCATGGACCTTAAGTCAGCCCGCACGCCGATTGGAGCAAGCCGCGAAACGGGTCACCCGAGGCGAGTTTGAGGTAGACCCTAGCCTTGAGCAGGGAACCAAAGAGTTTAAACAGGCAGGCGAGAGCTTTAACCAGATGGTGTTGTCTGTTAATCAGATGGTCTCTGGTCAGCAAAAGATGCTGTCGGATATCTCCCATGAGCTTCGCTCGCCACTCACACGACTGCGCATGGCCAATGCCCTCGCTACTCGTAAGCAAGGCAACTCCAAAGAATTGGAGCGTATTGAAACCGAAGCGGAAAGATTGGAACAGATGATTCGCGACCTTCTTGATCTGTCTCGGATGCAGATAGACAGTCACCATAATCGAGAACTTCTAAGTTAGATGAACTGTGGCGCGAGATGCTGCTAGATGCACAGTTCGAAGCAGAACAGAGTGGCATGCAGTTGGAGTTTAATGCGATTCCCGAACAGCAAGTGTTTGGTAATCGTAAACTACTCACCAGCGCAATAGAGAATATTATCCGCAACGCTATCCGCTATGGCGAAAGCCAGATACGCGTCGAATTCACAGTGCAGAACAATAAGCTCGAGCTTAAGGTTGAAGACGATGGTCAGGGCGTACCTGTCGAGGAACTAGAGAGTATCTTCCGACCTTTCTATCGAGTATCTACCGCTCGCGATAGAGAGAGTGGTGGTACAGGTCTTGGCCTTGCTATTACAGAGAGCGCTATCTTGCAGCACAATGGCTCTATTACCGCCTCTCAAAGTGAACAACTCGGTGGCTTGATGATGCAAGTGAGTTTGCCTCTCAAGGCCTAATTCGGTTTATACTGGGGCAAATCCGAAATTACGAAGCAACACCATGTTTGATATTGCGCTCTATGAGCCTGAGATTGCCCCAAACACCGGCAACATTATTCGCTTGTGTGCCAACTGTGGCGCCAATCTACATTTGATTGAGCTTTAGGCTTTGATTTGGAAGAGAAGAAGGTGCGTCGCGCAGGGCTGGATTATCACGATCTCGCTCGAGTGAAGCGTCATAAGAACTACGAAGCCTTCATCGAGTATCTGGAAGAGCGCGACCAAGAGTATCGTATCTTTGCCTGTACCACTCGCACTAAAGGCCATCATATCGATGCCAGCTTCCAACAAGGTGATGTGCTCCTATTTGGTCCAGAAACCCGAGGTCTACCAGCAGAGCTCATCGAAAGCATGCCGATGGAACAAAGAATCCGTATCCCTATGGTGGAAAACAGCCGCTCTCTGAACCTATCCAATGCCGTGGCGATCATCGCCTTCGAAGCATGGCGTCAGATGGGATTTGATGGCGCTATCTAAGCAGCTACTAGATCTAAAAAAGCGCCCAAGGGCGCTTTTTTGTTTATCAGTTAAGACGGTTTTTATCGTTGTCGTCTTTCTTCTCGTATTCCCCTTCGAACACATCCCCTTCACCATCACGCTGGTGTGTCCTGTCCAAAGCCACCATGGAATCCACCCTGAAAACCACCATGCATGTTCGAGTGCATCGTGTTTACCTTCACTCGCGACATGATCTGACGAGCAATGATGGCGCGCGGTTTTGGCAGAAGCACCAGCATGCCTAGAGTATCTGTCATAAAACCGGGAGTCAGTAGAAGTACACCCGCCACCGCTAGCATTACACCTTCAAGGATCTGTTGTGCTGGCATCTCACCCTGCTGCAGTTTTGACTGAACAGACATTAGGGTCGCAATACCCTGCTACGCACCAAAGAGGCACCGACCAAGGCAGTAAGAATAACTAAAAAGATGGTGGTCCATAGACCTAGGAATCCGCCCACCTGAATGAAGAGGCCGATCTCAACAATCGGAACCAAAATGAATAATAACAATAATATAGGAAACACTTTCCCTCCTCGCGTTTGAACCCCTAGTCTACGCCTAAAAAGCCCTTTTACTCAATTTTAATTCATGTCTGAATACAGTTAGCGAACTGCACTCAGTTGCTCAGAATTGTGAGAGAGATAGAAAATGAAAAATCTCTACGATTTTCGGCGATAAATAGTGATCAAGGTATAATTTTTTTTAACCAAATAACGTATCATTGGCCCTAACAAAATCTAGTCTGATTTTGAAACCAAATATAATCTGCTGAACGGACTCTACAAGACAGAATTGGTAGTGAATGGCAGAGCACTTAAATACAAAACCTAAAATAGTAGTAGTTGCTTTGCCCACATTAATACCCTGATATTGAAGGTCCATGCTATGACGACTACTACACTACAGTCAGCGACTCGAATCGAAGAAGATCTACTAGGAAAACGCCACGTCCCAGCCGATGCTTACTACGGCATCCACACTCTACGTGCTATCGAAAACTTTAATATCTCCAGCGCTACCATCTCAGATGTTCCTGAGTTTGTACGTGGCATGGTGATGACCAAGAAAGCCGCAGCGATTGCAAACAACAAGCTAGGCGTGATTGAGCCAGATGTTGCTCAATACATTATCGACGCTTGTGATGTAATCCTTGAGACTGGCAAATGCATGGATCAGTTCCCTTCGGATGTATTCCAAGGCGGTGCTGGTACTTCAGTAAACATGAACACCAATGAGGTTATCGCGAACCTTGCCCTTGAAATGATGGGTAAGGAAAAAGGCGATTACCACATCATCAATCCGAACGACCACGTTAACAAGAGCCAATCAACCAACTGTGCCTACCCGACCGGTTTCCGTATCGCGGTATACAACAGCGTGGCAAAACTGATCACGGCTATCGAGTATCTAAAAGGCTCGTTCGAGGCGAAGAGCCAAGAATTCAACACCATCCTTAAGATGGGTCGTACCCAGCTGCAAGACGCAGTACCTATGACTGTGGGCCAAGAATTCCACGCTTGGGCAGTAACTCTTTCTGAAGAGATCCGTAACCTAGAGTACACAGCTAAGCTACTTCTAGAGGTGAACATCGGCGCGACGGCTATCGGTACTGGCCTTAACGCGGCAGATGGCTATCAAGAACTAGCAGTTGCAGCACTTGCAGACGTAACGGGTCTGCCATGCGTACCTGCAGAGGACCTTATCGAAGCGACCTCAGACTGTGGTGCTTATGTGATGACTCACGGTGCGCTTAAGCGTCTAGCGGTTAAACTATCTAAGATCTGTAACGACCTACGTATCCTGTCTTCAGGCCCACGTGCAGGTCTAAACGAGCTCAACCTTCCTGAGCTTCAAGCGGGCTCTTCAATCATGCCAGCTAAGGTAAACCCTGTGGTTCCTGAGGTTGTTAACCAAGTGTGCTTCAAAGTGCTTGGTAACGACAACACAGTATCTTTCGCTGCAGAAGGCGGTCAGCTACAGCTAAACGTGATGGAGCCTGTTATTGCACAAAGCATGTTTGAATCTCTAGAGATCCTAACCAATGCTTGTGTGAACCTACGTGACAAGTGCATCGAAGGCATCACAGTAAACAAAGAAGTGTGTGAGAGCCACGTGTTTAACTCTATCGGTATCGTTACCTATCTAAACCCTATCATTGGCCACCATGAGGGTGACATCGTGGGTAAGATCTGTGCCGAAACTGGTAAGAACGTACGTGAAGTCGTGCTTGAGCGTGGCCTGCTAACTGAAGCTGAATTGGATGACATCTTCTCAGTTGAGAACCTAATGAAGCCTCAATATAAAGCAAAGCGCTTTAAATAATCCCTTCTAAACTTGGCTGGGGGGCTGAGTTTAATAATTATAAAAACAACAATTATCCCGCTTTTTGGGTCACCTCTCGGGGTGGCCCGTTTTGAATTTTTTTATTACTTTCGAGGAAAGCAACAATGATAATGGTAGAGCTACTGACCGTTCTCGTGTTCATCTATTTGGGCGCAAGAATTGGCGGTATCGGTATTGGTTTTGCTGGTGGTTTGGGTGTTATTGCCCTTTCTCTGATTCTGGGTGTTCCAACCAGTCAGAGCTACATCCCAGTTGATGTAATCTTGATCATCATGTCCGTTATCACGGCAATTGCAGCAATGCAGGTTGCAGGTGGTATGGATTGGTTGGTAGAGATAGCAGAAAACTTCCTGCGTAAGCATCCTGAGCGCATCACCTTCTATGCGCCTATCGTAACCTTCGTTATGACCCTAATGGCTGGTACTGGACACACTGCATTTTCTACACTTCCTGTAATCGCTGAGGTTGCTAAAGGCCAAGGCGTTCGTCCATCTCGTCCACTTTCAATCGCAGTTGTAGCGTCTCAGATTGCTATCACGGCTTCACCTATTTCAGCAGCAGTTGTGGCATTCGCAGCTATGCTTGAGCCAAAGGGTGTGGACTACCTGACCCTACTGGCGGTATGTATCCCAACAACCTTTATCGCATGTATGATCGGTGCGTTCGTTGCGAACTTCATTGGCTGTCCGCTTAAAGATGACCCTGTTTACCAAGAGCGTCTTGAGCAAGGTCTTATCAAGCTGAACACGGCGCAAAAACGTGAGATCTTGCCAACGGCTAAGCGCGCTACCTACATCTTCCTAGCAGCTATCGCTTTCGTAGTTATGTACGCAGCAGCTATCTCTGGCTCTGTTGGCCTAATCGAGAGTCCAACTCTGGGTCGTAACGAAGCCATCATGACAGTGATGCTAGGTGCGGCAGCAGTAATCGTTCTAACCACTAAGATCGATGCAGCGAAAATCCCAGCGGCGGCAACCTTCCGTTCTGGTATGACTGCATGTGTATGTGTACTTGGTGTAGCTTGGCTGGGTTCTACCTTCGTTAACGCACACGTTAACGACATCAAAGAGTTCGCAGGTGCGCTTCTAGCTGACTACCCATGGATGCTAGCACTAGTACTGTTCTTCGCCTCTATGCTGCTTTACTCACAAGGTGCAACTACCGTGGCGCTAATGCCTGCAGCTCTTGCAATCGGTGTTGCTCCGCTTACTGCGGTTGCGTCATTTGCGGCAGTGAGCGCGCTGTTTGTTCTTCCTACCTACCCTACGCTTCTAGCTGCGGTTGAGATGGATGACACTGGCTCTACTCGCATCGGCAAGTATGTATTTAACCACCCATTCTTTATCCCCGGAGTGGTAACTATCAGCTCTGCGGTAGCACTCGGCTTCCTAGTGGGCGGCTTCTTTATCTAAGAGCTAATCTACTCGATTTAAACGGGATGCCAATGGCATCCCTTTTTTTCGCCCTGAGTAAATCGCAAATTCGAATGCCTTTAATTGAGCTTGCTTAGGTATAACGTATGATTAAGAAACTTATTTGTTTATCATCGGGTCTACTAAGAGATACTCGACTCAATTAAACGGACACTATGCGCACAGCCTTTTTCTCAATATTGCTACTGCTGTTCTCATCAACCGCATTAGCCAATTTCAATGCTCAACAACAATCGTCGTTCTCCAGCGCTTCTTCACAACCTTCTTTTGGCGAACCGACGTTTCTTAAGGTAGAGCAGGCATTCCCGTTTGATTATGTTCAACAGGGAGAAACCGTACGTTTGACTTGGCAGGTAACCGATGGCTACTACCTGTATCAGGAGCGTTTCTCGGTCAATGCTGAAAATGCCGATATTGGCGAAGTACAGATGCGCCAAGGCACCCCGTATCAAGATGAGTTCTTCGGTGAGGTAAACATCTATACCGAGCCTGTCACGCTAACGGTTCCAGTTATCGCTCAGCAAGGCAGTGCCAAGCTCTTAGTGCAATATCAAGGCTGTGCCAAAGCGGGCTTTTGTTATCCACCAGAAACTAAGGTCATCGAACTCAATCCAGCCAGCTTTGGTCAGGTTTCCGAGCAACCAACAGCATCTACAACCACACAGAGTACCTCACAAGAAAACGACCTAGCGTCCTTGCTAGAAGAGTCACAATGGACCACACCATTGCTGTTTCTGCTTTTAGGTATAGGTTTGGCATTCACCCCATGCGTGCTACCTATGTATCCAATTCTAACTAGCATTGTTTTAGGTGGTGGTAAACAATCACACGGTCGCGCCTTTGCGCTCTCTTTTGTGTATGTACAAGGTATGGCGCTTACCTATACCTTGCTAGGCCTAGTGGTTGCCTCAGCAGGTATGCAGTTCCAAGCGGCCCTGCAACACCCAGCAGTGCTGATCTCCATTAGCGTGTTATTTATAGCCCTTGCCCTGTCTATGTTCGGCGTATACACCCTGCAGCTTCCAAGCTCGATTCAGACCAAATTGAATGAACTCAGCAATAAGCAGTCCGGCGGTAAATGGGCTGGCGTATTTGCTATGGGTGCCATTTCAGGCTGGTGTGCTCACCATGTACCACGGCGCCACTATCAGGGGCACTCTTGTATGTGGCTCAAACTGGGGATCTCACCACAGGCGCCATAACTCTATATGCATTGGCTCTGGGTATGGGTATACCGCTTATTCTGGTAGCTGTGTTTGGTAACAAGTTACTGCCGAAAGCAGGTCTGTGGATGGATAAGGTTAAAACCCTATTCGGCTTCGTGCTTCTAGCTGCACCTTTGTTCTTTATCGAACGCCTAGTTAGCGGTACCTGGATGACCATCCTTTGGTCCGGCTTAGGCATCAACTTCTTCGCTTGGCTGTATCATGCCAAGAACCAGTTGGAGTTTGGCAGTTGGAAACAAAGCGTAGTTTCTATCGTCGCTATCTTGGGCTTAGTAGGCTCGGCGACCCCATTGTGGACTTTGGTTTCAGGTAACCATGTCGAGGTAGTAGAAGCGCAGATCGCGTTTAAGCGCATCGAAAACGCTCAAGATCTGGAGCGTGAGTTGGCTCTAGCTAAAGAACAAGGCAAGCCAGTAATGCTCGACTTCTACGCTGATTGGTGTGTGGCCTGTAAAGAGTTTGAGAAGTACACCTTCCACGCCCCTCAAGTTGAAGAAAAGCTCAAGGGCTTTGTGCTACTGCAGGCGGATGTCACCAATAACCGACCTCAGGATATTCAGCTTCTAGAGAAGATGCGGGTGCTTGGTCTGCCAACTATCGAGTTCTGGGATGCGAGTGGCGAACACCTCAATGGTGCACGCCTAACTGGCTTTGTAAAAGCCGACCCATTCATGCAACATCTTGATAGGTTCAGTCTGTAGTGACCCATGGCTAAGTTTTAGGCTATGCGTCTTGTTGCTTTTGTCAAAAGGAACAATACTTTATCTCGTAAATACTAATCGAGATAAGACTACATGGACGCCTCTCACACCATAGTTATTGCAGACGATCATCCGCTGTTTAGAAATGCCCTATTTCAATCAGTGCATATGGCTATTGGTGGTGCCAATCTGCTTGAGGCTGACTCTCTCGACTCTTTAATGACACTGCTTAAGAAGCAAGAAGAGGTGGATCTACTTCTTCTTGACCTCAAGATGCCCGGGGCCAACGGTTTATCGGGCCTAATCCAGTTGCGTAGCCAATACCCTGACTTACCCATCGTGGTTATCTCCGCCAGTGAAGAGGCTAGCGTAGTGAACCAGGTGAAACAGCACGGTGCGTTCGGTTTTATCCCTAAATCCAGCGATATGCGCAGCCTTATCAAGGCGCTGAATCAGGTACTCGACGGCATACCTTTCTTCCCACAAGGACTCAGTGCACCGAGCGCTAGTCAAAACGACATCAGCGATAAACTCGCCTCTCTTACTCCGCAGCAATACAAGGTGCTTGGCATGTTGGCGGACGGTCTACTCAACAAGCAGATCGCCTATGAGTTAGATGTCTCTGTCGCCACCATCAAGGCACACATGACCGCCATCTTTAGAAAGCTAGGGGTGAACAACCGCACCCAAGCGGTGATAATGCTACAACAGACAGAAATCGACTCTTAGTGTGATATCAATGGCTTAGCCATATTAGACCTTTGGCTAATACTGTTCGGTATCCATCTCACACTAATACCCAGAAAATAGTTAATTCATTGTTTTAAAAGACAAATACAAGCCAACCCTGCCCGACTAAAGTTCAACTGTCGAATCTGACAGCCACTGCTATCGTATGCTTGAAACATTTTATTAACAAAGCGTAAGGAGACGGCAATGGCATTCGAAAACGAAGAAAGAGCCAAAGCCTATTGGAGCAAAAACGTGCGCCTCATGGTGTCACTGCTGGTGGTTTGGTTCGTCGTATCGTTTGGCTGCGGCATCTTATTTGTCGACGTGCTCAACCAATTTCAATTAGGTGGCTATAAGCTAGGATTCTGGTTTGCACAACAGGCTCGATATACACCTTTCTCGTGATCATCTTCTATTACGCGTGGAAGATGCGTCAGATTGACCGCGAATTCAACGTGGACGAATAAGGAGTATTTAGATGGATCTTAAAACAATAACCTACCTGGTTGTGGGCGCTACCTTTGCTCTCTATATCGGTATCGCGATCTGGGCTCGTGCTGGCACAACCAAGGAATTCTATGTTGCAGGCGGTGGTGTAAACCCAATCGCTAACGGCATGGCAACTGCAGCGGATTGGATGTCAGCAGCGTCGTTTATCTCAATGGCGGGTCTTATCGCTTTATGGGTTACGGCGGCTCGGTATTCCTAATGGGCTGGACCGGTGGCTATGTGCTACTTGCACTGCTACTTGCTCCTTACCTACGTAAATTTGGTAAGTTCACCGTACCTGAGTTTGTGGGTGAGCGCTTCTACTCCAACACGGCTCGTATCGTAGCGGTTGTGTGTCTGATCATCGCATCGGTCACTTACGTTATCGGGCAGATGAAAGGGGTGGGTGTAGCCTTCGGCCGCTTCCTTGAAGTGGACTATGCTACTGGCCTTGGTATCGGTATGTGTATCGTATTTATCTACGCCGTAATGGGTGGGATGAAAGGCATCACCTATACCCAGATTGCTCAATACTGCGTCCTCATTCTTGCATACACTATTCCAGCAGTATTCATCTCTCTACAACTTACAGGCCATGCCCTACCTCAGATTGGTCTAGGTAGTACCATGACCGGCTCCGATGTCTATCTCTTGGATAAACTCGACCAGGTAGTGACAGAGCTCGGGTTCACCGAATACACCACTGCGGTGCGGGGCGATACCCTCAACATGTTCGTTTACACCATGTCCTTGATGATAGGTACTGCGGGTCTACCACACGTAATTATCCGCTTCTTTACTGTACCTAAAGTGCGTGATGCACGAACCTCTGCTGGTTGGGCGCTAGTTTTATCGCTATCCTTTACACCACAGCTCCTGCAGTAGCCGCTATGGCACGTCTAAACCTAATGGAGACAGTAAACCCGGCTCAAAACCAAAACCTTATCTATGATGAGCGTCCAGATTGGTTCAAGAACTGGGAAACCACAGGCCTACTTGGCTTTGATGATAAGAACGGCGACGGTGCCATCCAGTACACAGCCGATGCAACGACTAACGAACTTCGCGTTGACCGTGACATCATGGTACTGGCAAACCCAGAGATCGCGAATCTACCAAACTGGGTAATCGCTCTGGTAGCGCAGGTGGTCTGGCAGCAGCACTATCTACAGCCGCGGGCCTACTACTGGCAATATCCTCGGCCATATCCCATGACCTGATAAAAGGGGTCATAAACCCCAACATATCCGAGAAGAAAGAGCTCCTCGCCAGTCGAATATCCATGGCGGTGGCTATCGGGGTGGCAGGTTACCTCGGTCTCAATCCGCCAGGGTTTGCCGCAGGTACCGTAGCACTGGCATTCGGATTGGCCGCCTCGTCAATATTCCCAGCCTTGATGATGGGTATCTTCAGCAAGAACATCAACAAAGAGGGCGCTATCGCAGGTATGATCGCAGGTATCGGTATCACCCTATTCTATGTATTCCAACATAAGGGCATCCTGTTCATCGCCGATTGGAAATATCTAGAAAGCTGGGGCAGCAACTGGTTCCTAGGTATCGAACCAAATGCCTTCGGTGCGATTGGTGCGCTATTCAACTTCATCGTGGCTTATGCAGTATCTAAAGTAACCGCAGAAACACCACAAGAAGTGAAAGACCTAGTAGAGCACGTACGTGTTCCAGTGGGAGCAGGTTCTGCTCAAGACCACTAAAATACAACCCTGTGCACAAAAGCCCCTTCGGGGGCTTTTTTTCACCCTGACTCAAGCCTACACTGGTAAAAATATCAGCTTGCAAGGATGCAAACATGTTTAAAAACAAACACTTCATCGTCGCCCTCTTGGTTTGTCCTATCCTAGCGACTATCGCTTATTTTGGTGTAGACCTCGCGGTAAGTGAGAAGCCGCATGCAGCAAAAGAGGGGGAAAGCTACAAGCTGATCAGCAAGTCTAATTGTCGCTATACCAGTGGTTTATGCGATATGGAGAACGGGGAGTTTAAGGTGCAGTTTCGCTCTGAAAAGCTGACGCCTAGCACCCTAACACTAAGCCTATCATCCAAATATCCGCTAGATGGTATTGCCGTAGCGCTGGCTACCTCAGAAGAACAGATAAAGCCAACCGAGATGACTTCTATGGACAGCTCAGCTCAGAAATGGTCCATCGACCTTCCTGCAGATAATATCGAGAACAAGAAGCTACGCATGGCAATCCGCTCAGACGATGTCCTTTATTTTGGCGAGGCTGAAACCAAGTTTGTGGTGTACAAAACCCTAATCGATTAGGCTCATTCCTTGAGTGTTTAATAGGCCTCTTAGCTTAAGAGGCTTCACCGGTTTAGGTAAGAATTCGAAGCGTGATATTTGACCCTATCTACGATTTCTGGAGTTCTATCTGCACTGATAATGACCCCAGCAAACTCATCTCCCACCACCTGTCTACACAGCTTTAGTACATCCAGTCCTGTCACCTGATCCTGCAATCTATAGTCAGATAGAACGACATCTGGACGCCATGCATCCTTAAGCTGATTCTGAGTCTGAGTCATATCCTCAGCCAAACGCACCTCACACCCCCAGCGTTGCAGCAGATCCTGCATAGCCAATAGAATTTCTGGCTCATCATCGACGCACAAAACCTTGAGGCGAGATAAGTCTGCAGCTTGGATTTGAGGCTCAACAAGGGTTCAACCTCAGATACTGGTGGCTCTACAATAGGGATGCAAATAGAGAATACGCTCCCTCTTCCGGTCCATGATCGCACCCCAATCTTGTGATTCAATAGCTGTGCGATACCGCGAGAAATGGCCAAGCCTAGCCTAAACCTTTATCTGCTCCGATAGGATTAGTACGGGTAAATTCCTCAAAGATTAGCTGCTGCTTACTTGGCTCCACGCCAACACCGTTATCCCAAACCTGTATCTGTACCTCATCTCCTGCTCGGCGCACACCCAACACCACACGCCCTTTAGGGCTATACCTAAATGCGTTGGTCAAAAAGTTCTGGATAACACGACGCAATAGCTTGATATCGGAGTTCACATACAGGCTACTCGGCACAGTAGAGAAGTGGATCTCTTGCTCTTCGGCTATCACCAAACTCAGCATCTAGGTTGCTAAGAAGCTCTTGGATAGCGAATGGCTCTGGCTTACTCTCGAGCTTTCCTGATTCAAGACGGGAGATATCTAGCAAATCACTGATCAACGACTCTGCCGCATGCATAGCATTCTCTATATGCGAAGCCACCTGCTTGGTTTGCGCATCTTGCGCCACCTCAGTAAGAGAAGAGGTAAACAAGCGCGCCGCATTTAAAGGTTGCATCAGATCATGACTGACCGCTGCTAAGAAGCGAGACTTAGACTGAGACTCCATCTCGGAACGCTGGTTGGCCTGCATTAACTTCTGGTTCAGGTCCTCTAGCTCACGGGTTCGCTCATGCACCCTTTCTTCTAGGGTGACATTGGCATCCTTGAGTGCTCGCTCTGCCTGCCTAAATACCGTGATATCACTAAAACTCATCGCAAACCCGCCGCCCGGCATTGGATTACCCTGCACCTCGATCTCTCGACCGTCAGCACGTTGCCTCGATGAGGTGTGCGCAGTACCACGTCTCAGATGCTCAAGTCGCCTCTTTACATGCTCCTCTGGGTCACCTGGACCACACAAGCCCTGCTCTGCATTGTGGCGAATCACATCCTCGATAGGTCTGCCCACCTGAATCAATCCAGAGGGGAAATCGAATAGCTCAAGATACCTCTGATTCCAAGCCACCAGCCTTAGTTGCTTATCGACCACTGCGATGCCTTGTTCAATATGCTCGATAGCCCCCTGCAAGAGGCTTCGGCTAAAATCATACACCTCTGAGGCTTCATCTACTATGGTTGCCAACTCATCAAGGTGCATGTTCTTACCCTGCAAGGCAGAAGTAAGCACTAACTTAGCTGACGATGCACCAAACACACCAGCCAGCAAACGTTCGGTATGGCGAATCAAAGTAGAGGGTGCGTTTTGGTTTGGCATCAAAATCTGGTCTTGCTGATTCCAATATTGAGTGAAGGCTGCTTTAACCCGCTTTCTACCTACAAAACGCCCTGCTACGAGCTCCAGTTCAGCAACAGTGACTCGGCTTTGATAAAGACTGATGTTATCCGCCTCTGGAAGTGGTGAGCCCACAAAGGCGGCTGACTGTAAGCGTTCACTCACATTTGGTCTGGTGAGCATAGAAATCACTACATAAAACAGCGCATTTAGGCCGACACTGAGTATCAAGCCCCAGTCAGAGGTCTTAATCTCAAGGAATGAAAGCAACTCCGGAGGTGTGATGACCCCCGAGCAAGAAGTTACTGGTGGCATCCCCTGCTAGTACTCCGGTCTGATTCATCAGGGTAATCAGCCAGATAACAAAGCCTACGGTTAGCCCAACATATACCCCATTGCGGTTACCCTGACGCCAATACAAGCCGCCAAGCAAGGCTGGGGCAAACTGAGTAACAGCTGCAAAAGAGAGAAAGCCGATTGCAGACAAAGTCCCCACTGCATCCAGTGCGCGGTAGAAGAACCAAGCCCCAGCAATTAAGAGCACGATCAGCACTCGGCGCACCACCAGCAAGCGCCCTGCAAACAACCTGAAGTTGTGCGAGGAAAGTCGCATACGGCGAAGCAGTAGCGGCATCACAAGGTCATTTGAAACCATGATGGCAAGGGCAATGGTAGAGACGATTACCATACCACTTGCTGCTGAAACGCCGCCGATGAAGGCAAGCAGAGCGACACTGTCAGCGCCTAGTGCCAGTGGCAGACTAATTACATAGTTATCTGCCGAAACACCAGAGAGCAAGGCATTACCAGCCCATGCGATAGGCAGAACAAATAAACCCATCAAGACCAGATAGATAGGGAAAACTCGGCGCGCTGTGTGCAAATCTGAAGCGCGCTCATTCTCTACCACTATGGTGTGAAACTGACGTGGTAAACAGAATATCGCCATCATGGTGAGCACGATATGAATAAACAGGGTGGCAAGGTTGGGAGAGGCGTAAGACTCTACCGCTTCATTCACCAGAGAAACATCCGCCCTACCACTGACACTAAACAGCACGAATAGACCAACCGCAAGAAACGCCACTAGCTTAACGATAGACTCAAAGGCAATGGCCATCATCATGCCCCTGTGGTGCTCTGTGTTATCTATGTGCCTAGTACCAAACAACACGGTAAATCCAGCCAAAGCGACCACCACCAGCCAAGATAGGTGGAACTTTCCATAGCCATGAGCCTGCAGTAGATCCGGGGCAATGAGCTCTAGGCCCATCATGATCCCTCGTAGTTGTAAGGCGATATAAGGCAGGATACCGACCACAGAGATCAGGGTAACCAATACCGCTAACCCTTGAGATTTGCCGTAGCGGGCACCGATAAAGTCCGCAATGGAGTTAATGTGTTCGCGCTTTGCTACCAATATCATGCGAGCAAGCACTCGCCAGAAGAAGACAAAGACTATGATAGGAGCGATATAGACTGGCAGGAATGCCCAAGGGTTTTCCCCGGCTTGGCCTACGGTGCCAAAAAAGGTCCAAGAGGTGCAATAAACTGCGATGGAAAGGCTATAAATCCAGGGTCTAAAGCGAGAGAGCCAGTGGCTTTTTCGGTCACCATACCAAGCGACCAAAAATAGAATTCCTAGATAAACGAGAGACGCGGGAACGACCACCCACCCTGGCATAATGCAATCCTTGACTAAACCTTATCCACTAAGGTTAGCCAAGGGTTTGCTTAATACTCAATGAGTTA
This sequence comes from Vibrio ishigakensis, assembly GCA_000830475.1. Taxonomy (GTDB): domain Bacteria; phylum Pseudomonadota; class Gammaproteobacteria; order Enterobacterales; family Vibrionaceae; genus Vibrio; species Vibrio ishigakensis_A. The sequence goes on from BBSC01000013.1 coordinate 56,869, forward strand.
GGCTGATTTTTGTGCGGTAGCCTCAATATCTGGCGTGCTTATTTCTGCTTCAGGTTCTTTTAGTTTGATGAACAGCGCTAGAAAGCCCATCGCCGCCATCACCCAGAATACGTTTACGCCGAAATACTCGTAGCCCCAACCACTCAGGGTCGTCATGGCTGCCATCACTATACCAAGAGGAATCGCATTATATAGAGCCTGCAAGGCCACCAGCTTATGTGGTTCAGAGTCTTGGATATAACGAATCGCTGCAATATGGCTAAGGCAAAGGTTACGCCATGTAAAAGCTGGATTAGCACTAACGCTGGCAGCAAGGTTGTCGATGCAGTAAGCCCCCAGCGTACCATGACCCCAACCGATGCCACCATAAACAAGGCACGCAAAGACCAATTGCCGAACAGGCGATTTGCAAGGGCAAACACACCCACCTCTGCCGCCACGCCTAGGCTCCATAGATAACCTATGATGTCGGCGGAGTAGCCCGCTTCTTTCCAATAGATAGAGCTAAAACCATAGTAGGCCGCATGGCTACACTGGATAAGCGAAATCAGCACCAAGAACTTGATCACCGCCCCATCGCGCATCATCAGGCTCAACTTAGGTCTACTTACCTTGTTTTGTTCAGCGGTAACGGGTGCCACATTTGGATTACGAAACGAAAGTGCAATCGCCAACAACACACCAAACAGCGCGGTAAATACGATCATCTGGTGCCAAACTTAGCTACCAAGAAGCCCACCACGGTAGAGCCTGCAATAAATGCTACCGAGCCCCACAATCGCGTACGACCATAGTCGAGCATCTTGAGGCGAGCATAGTGGTTAGCCAATGCATCCGATAACGGAATCGCAGGGCCACAGCACATATTGAACAATATGGTGGCTAGTGCGAGTAGCCAAAAGTTCCACCAGTCACTAGATGGAAAGCGATAAAGGCCGCCGATGCCACGCTAAGTACACGCAGTGCAGGGATAAGGTGTTCAACCTTATGAATACGCGGAGTGATGACTAGGTTGGCCACGCAGCGGGTCGCAAACGCTAGACCCAACAAGATACCGATATCACCCGCTGATACCCCTTGGTCTTTAAACCATAAAGCCCAGAACGGCAGATACACGCCATAAGCAAAGAAGAACCCAACAAAATATTGAGAGATCCAGGCGTAAGGGGAAGGTTTTAACATCACACGATTCCACAGATTAGAGATAGATAAGCGAGCACATTATGAAAGGATGTGAAGTGAAGAAAAAGGGATATTGTTTATTTCATCTTTTCCGCATTAGACCAAAGTCGTCTGGAGTGTCTGGCAAACTTTGTCACACTATATACCCATACCCAATTGGCTTATGCAGGATTATGCCCGAGCAGTTCAATACCCAGCATCCCCCATTTGATAAGTTGGACTCAGAGCAAACCAAGGTATTGCTCGACTCCCTAGATATCGCCTACTTTCGCCAAGGAGACGCAATCCTAGATATTGGCGAACAGAGCGATAGCCTGTTTGTGCTTATAAAAGGGGCGGTAGAGCAGCGCACAAGCGATCGGGTTATTGCGCATTTTGGACATGATGATCTTTTTGATGCAGACGCTCTTTTTAGTGGCAAGGCTAGACACCAGTTCATAGCCATCGAGGACGTACTTTGCTACCTAGTTCCTAAACCTGTCTTTCTAAGTCTTTGTGAGAATAATCAAGAGTTTGAACACTACTTCAACGGTAATCTATCTCAAAGAAAACAACTGCTGCGCTCGGCGCAGAAACAGCAAAACCTGGCGGAGTTTATTCTCTCTAGGGTTAACAGCGATATCTACCATCCGCCACTTATCCTGGAAAGTGCCACCAGCTTACAAAACACCACTGCCAAGATGAATGAGCTAGATATAGACGCGGCCTTGGTAAAGCTTGATGAGGAAGACAATCGGCTGGAAGCGAATCCAGAACACCCACCTATGCCATAGTCACACGCACTAACCTGCTCCATGCTTTAGCCCTTGAGGGAAAACAGCTACAGGATGAGGTTTCAGGTATATCCTCTTTTCCGGTTTTTCAGACCCAAGAGGGAGAGTTCCTGTTTAGCGCCATGCTCACCATGACCCGCAACAAGATGAAGCGCTTAATGGTAGTGCACGAGCATGAAGCCGTAGGCATGCTAGACCTGACCCAGATCTTAAGTGCTTTCTCTTCTCACTCACATGTGATCAGTTTAAGTATTGCTAGAGCCAATACCATCGAAGACCTGACGGCGGTCTCTGAGAGGCAAAACGACTTTATCAAGAGCCTACTATCAAATGGCATCCGTACTCGCTTTATCATGGAGCTTATCTCGGTAGTCAATGAGCAGATAATCCAAAAGGCGTTTGAAATAACTGTGCCAGAGGAAAACCACAACTCATGCAGTCTGCTAGTGCTGGGTTCAGAGGGTCGCGGTGAGCAGGTATTCAAAACCGATCAGGACAATGCCTTAATTCTCTCCGATGACAATCCTTGGCCAGAGCATGCCAAGTCGATGCAGGCGTTTAGCGATAACCTAATGGCGCTTGGATACCCACCGTGCCCGGGACAGGTGATGGTCAACAACCCTAAATGGGTCAATAGCCAATCGCAGTGGATAGAGCGCATTAACAGTTGGACTCAATCCATAGATGCGGAATCTGTAATGCAATTGTCCATCTTCGCGGACGCCCACCCGGTAGCCGGCAATCATGGGCTAATCACACCCATCATCGAACACCTACAGCTTAAGCTTCAAGGCAATATGTTGCTGTTATCAGACTTCGTGCGCCCAGCCCTGCAATTTGGGGTGCCATTAACCCTGTTCGGTAACGTGAAGAGCAATAAAGAGGGAATCGATATCAAAAAAGGGGGCATCTTCCCCATAGTACATGGTGTGCGCACTCTGGCTCTGGAGAACGGCATTGTTGAGCGAAACACCTTTGAGCGTATCGCCGAGCTAGGCAAGCGTGGGCGTTTAGAGCCGAACAGCGTTGATAACCTTAGTGAAGCGCTAAAGCTGTTCTTTAAGCTACGTCTCGCCGAACAGGTTACTAGCGGAGACTCTGGCAATCAGATTTACTTCTCCAAATTAAATCGAACCGAGCGCGACCTAGTTCGCCACAGCTTCCATGTAGTGAAGAAGTTCCAACAGTTCTTGGCCTATCACTATCAAATAAGGGATTAACCTATGAATCCCTTAACCAGGCGCTACTGGCATTGGAAGCTAGGCCAACATAAATTTCAGCACCTTTTCACCGCACCACGCTGTGAAGAGTATGTATCTATCGATTGTGAGACCACCAGCCTTGACCCAAAACGGGCCGAGTTAGTTACCATAGCGGCCACCAAGATCGTCAAGAACCGCGTTTTGGTCAGTCAGTCCATACACCTAAAGCTCAAAGCCCCTTCAAGCCTCAGCGAACATTCGGTCAAGGTTCATCAAATCCGTCACCAAGACCTAGGTGATGGAATCGAAGAAAAACAAGCACTTGAGCAACTTCTAGAGTTTATCGGTAACCGGCCTATCGTGGGCTATCACATTCGCTATGACAGGCAGATACTCAGCCAAGCCTGCAAAAAGCACCTAGGTTCCCATTACCAAATCCTGTCATCGAAGTAAGTCAGATCTATCAGCAGAAGCTAGAAAAGCATCTACAAAATGCCTACTTTGACCTCAGTTTAGAGGCCATTTGTCGCCATCTAGATCTGCCTATCTATGAACAACACGATGCTCTACAGGATGCAATCACAGCCGCGCTTATCTTTGTGCGATTGAAGAAGGGTGACCTGCCCGACCTAAACCTACCACACCTTTCCAAGTAATTGATCTATATCCCATTTACTGACATCTACACCAGAAACATCCCACGCCTAATCCTAAAGTCTAATTGTGAAAACAAAGGGAGTGTTGAACTCTTATACAAAAGGTGAAGGGTGCACCGCGGTAGAGATGTGCCCAATACAAGGAGAGAAATAATGAGTGAAGCCACATTTATCCAGTAAAAGACAACATCAAAGCCACGACCCATGTTGATAACGAAAAATACCTACAAATGTATCAACAATCGGTTCAAGACCCAGAAGCCTTCTGGGCAGAGCATGGCAAGATCGTTGAATGGATAAAGCCTTTCACTAAGGTAAAACAAACCTCTTATGACCCAGGCCATGTGGACATCAAGTGGTTTGAGGATGGAACCCTAAACGTATCAGCAAACTGTATCGATCGCCACCTCGCAACTCGCGGTGATGAGGTCGCCATCATCTGGGAGGGCGACGACCCGACCCAAGATGCCACACTTACTTTCAACCAGCTGCATGAGAAAGTATGTCGCTTCTCTAACGCCCTGAAAGCACAAGGGGTGAAAAAAGGCGATGTGGTGTGTCTATACATGCCTATGGTGCCAGAGGCTGCAGTTGCCATGCTGGCGTGTACCCGAATCGGGGCGGTGCATACAGTGGTATTTGGTGGTTTCTCTCCTGAAGCTCTGGCAGGTCGTATCCATGACTCAGATGCCAAGGTAGTGGTAACTGCCGATGAAGGCATCCGTGGCGGTCGCGCCGTTCCTCTGAAAAAGAATGTAGACCAAGCCCTAAAGAATCCAAAACGTAACCACTATCGATAAAGTCATCGTGTTCCAACGCACCGGTGCCGACGTAGATTGGAACAGCGATGTGGATATCTGGTGGCACGATGCTGTAGCAAGCGTTGATGCTGACTGCCCACCAGAAGAGATGAGCGCGGAAGACCCACTCTTTATCCTGTACACCTCAGGCTCTACCGGTAAGCCAAAAGGTGTACTTCACACCACAGGTGGCTATCTGGTTTATGCCACCATGACCTTCAAGTACGTATTCGACTACCAGCCAGATGATGTGTTCTGGTGTACCGCAGACGTAGGCTGGATCACTGGTCACTCTTATCTGGTCTATGGCCCACTATCTAACGGTGCCAAGACCATCTTGTTTGAGGGCGTGCCTAACTATCCTGATACCAACCGTATGAGTCAGGTGGTCGATAAACACAATGTGACCCTGCTTTATACAGCACCAACCGCCATTCGTGCATTGATGGCAAAAGGCGATGATGCCATTCAAGGAACGACCCGTGAGTCGCTGCGTGTCATGGGCTCGGTAGGCGAACCTATTAATCCAGAGGCGTGGGAATGGTATTACCATACCATCGGCGATTGTAAGTCACCGATTGTAGATACCTGGTGGCAGACAGAAACTGGTGGCATCTTGATCACCCCGCTTCCAGGTGCAACTGAGCTTAAACCTGGCTCAGCGACTAGGCCTTTCTTTGGCGTGCAACCTGCACTGGTAGACAACATGGGTAACATCCTAGAGGGCGAAAACTCAGGCAACCTAGTTATCCTAGATTCTTGGCCGGGTCAGATGCGCACCGTGTATGGTGACCACGATAGATTCGAGCAGACCTACTTCTCGACCTTCCAAGGTATGTACTTCACTGGTGACGGTGCTCGTCGCGATGAAGATGGCTACTACTGGATTACCGGTCGTGTGGATGACGTGCTTAACGTATCTGGTCACCGTATGGGTACTGCAGAGCTTGAATCGGCGCTAGTTGCTCACGATAAGATTGCCGAGGCGGCTATCGTTGGGGTTCCTCACGACATCAAGGGTCAGGCTATCTATGCTATATCACCTTAAATGCAGGTGAATACCCAAGCGCCGAATTGCACAAAGAAGTGAAGGATTGGGTACGTAAAGAGATTGGTCCGATTGCAGTGCCAGACACCCTGCACTGGACTGACTCACTACCTAAGACCCGTTCAGGTAAGATCATGCGTCGAATTTTGCGTAAGATCGCCACCGGTGATACCAGTAACTTGGGAGATACATCAACTCTGGCAGACCCAAGCGTGGTCGAGAAGCTGATATCTGAAAAGAGCGAATTGGTCTAATTTACTGGTACAACCTGTGCAACAATACTCATTAGCCGTCACATTGTGACGGCTTTTTAGTTTTATGCCGTCTACAGATTAATCATAATGGAACCAGTCACTTAACAAATATGTTCAAAAAGCAATCAGCAGTGGTGCTTTACATTACGCTAACAGCTTTTTGAGGCTCGAATTTCATCCCACGCCTGTGATTAGACCAGTATATTGCTGTTAATTTCGCTGAATTAGCTATAATCATGCGCTGATTTTGCTTTTATTACAGAATTCTGACTGGAAATTAGTCTGAATTCATAAAATAATTATAGGCAACTGTGATTAACTCACATTAACGGAAAATAGCGACACGATGGCAACAAAATTGCGCGTTCTACTCCTAAACGGCCCCAACCTAAACCTTTTGGGTAAGAGGGAGCCGGAAGTTTACGGTTACACTACATTAACTGACATAGTTGATAACCTTACGCAACAAGCCGCACAACAAGATGTAGAGCTAATCCATCTGCAGTCTAATCGCGAGTACGAGCTTGTCGAGAAAATCCACGATGCTATGGGCAATGTTGATTTCATTATCATCAACCCAGCCGCCTTCACCCACACAAGTGTTGCCCTGCGCGATGCACTACTGGGTGTAAGCATTCCGTTTATAGAAGTTCATTTGTCGAACGTACACGCCCGTGAGCCGTTCCGCCACCATTCCTATCTGTCTGATAAGGCAGTAGGCATCATTTGTGGTTTGGGCGCTCAAGGCTACGAATTTGCCCTGTCTGCAGCTATCAGTCAGCTGCAGGCGAAATAACATAGTCGTCTCAGTCAGTACCGATTGAGATTTGAAAACACCAGATATAGAGAAGAATCATGGACATTCGTAAAATTAAAAAACTTATCGAGTTGGTAGAAGAGTCAGGTATCGCTGAGCTAGAGATCTCTGAAGGTGAAGAGTCTGTACGCATCAGTCGTAACGGCACTGCGCCAGTAGCAGCTCCAGTTCAATATGCAGCAGCACCTGCTCCAGTAGCAGCACCTGCACCAGCGGCGGCTCCAGCAGCACCTGCGGCAGAAGCTGCAGCTCCAGCAGAAGCTGCTGGCCACAAGGTTCTTTCTCCAATGGTAGGTACTTTCTACCGTGCACCTGGTCCAGACGCTAAGCCATTCGTTGAAGTTGGCCAATCTGTATCTGCAGGTGAAACCATCTGTATCGTTGAAGCGATGAAGATGATGAACCAAATCGAAGCAGACAAGTCAGGCGTTGTTACTGCAATCCTAGCTGAAGATGGCAGCCCAGTAGAATTCGACCAGCCTCTGATCGTTATCGAGTAATAGAGGTTAAGACTATGCTAGACAAATTAGTCATCGCGAACCGAGGCGAAATCGCGCTTCGTATTCTTCGCGCATGTAAAGAGCTAGGTATCAAAACCGTAGCGGTACACTCAACTGCAGACCGTGACCTTAAACACGTGCTACTTGCTGATGAGTCTATCTGTATCGGTCCAGCTCGCGGTATCGACAGCTACCTAAACATCCCTCGCATCATCTCTGCTGCGGAGGTTTCTGGTGCTGTAGCTATCCACCCAGGTTACGGCTTCCTATCTGAGAACGCAGACTTCGCAGAGCAGGTTGAGCAATCTGGCTTTATCTTTGTTGGCCCTAAAGCCGAAACTATCCGCATGATGGGTGACAAGGTTTCAGCGATTAACTCAATGAAGAAAGCCGGGGTTCCATGTGTTCCTGGTTCTGACGGTCCTCTAAACGACGACGAAGCAACTAACAAGGCACATGCTAAGCGTATCGGCTACCCAGTAATCATCAAGGCATCTGGCGGCGGCGGCGGTCGTGGTATGCGCGTAGTTCGCTCTGAAGCTGAACTGATCGAAGCTATCCAAATGACTCGTGCTGAAGCAAAAGCGGCCTTCAACAACGACATGGTTTACATGGAGAAATTCCTAGAAAACCCACGTCACGTTGAGGTTCAGGTAATTGCTGATGGTCAAGGTGGCGCAATCCACCTAGGTGAGCGTGACTGTTCAATGCAGCGTCGTCACCAGAAGGTTGTAGAAGAAGCACCAGCACCAGGCATCACTGAAGAGATGCGTAAGTACATCGGTGAGCGTTGTACTCGTGCATGTCTTGAAATCGGCTACCGCGGCGCAGGTACGTTTGAGTTCCTATACGAGAACGGTGAGTTCTATTTCATCGAGATGAACACCCGTATCCAGGTAGAGCACCCAGTAACTGAAATGGTAACTGGCGTTGACCTAATCAAAGAGCAGCTTCGTGTTGCTGCTGGTCAGCCTCTATCTTTCACTCAAGACGATATCAAGCTTCGTGGCCACGCTATCGAGTGTCGTATCAACGCAGAAGACCCAGAGCGCTTCCTACCTTGCCCAGGCAAGATCGAACGCTTCCACGCTCCAGGCGGTATGGGCGTACGTTGGGAATCGCACATCTACACAGGTTACACAGTGCCACCTCACTATGATTCAATGGTAGGTAAGCTGATCACCTTTGGTGAGAACCGTGATGTTGCTATCGCACGTATGAAGAACGCACTGAGTGAGATGATCATTGAAGGTATTAAGACAAACGTACCTCTTCAACTGGACATCATGAACGACGAGAACTTCCAACACGGTGGTGCGAACATCCACTACCTAGAGAAGAAACTTGGTCTTCAGTAAGCACTGATAAGTGTTTTCAAATGCCCACTTCGGTGGGCATTTTTGTATCTGTTGGTTTACTGCTACACTCCACACAAAATTTCCCAAATTCAGAGATCAATTCATGCCTTGGATTCAAATTAAGCTCAATGCTACCGATAAGAACGCTGAGCAAATCGGCGATATGCTAATGGAGCAAACTGGCGCCCTATCTATCACCTTCCTAGATGCTAAAGACACCCCAGTGTTTGAACCTCTACCGGGTGAAACTCGCTTATGGGGTGAAACAGACATCCTAGCTCTATACGATGCGGAAGCTGACACTAGCTGGATCATTGAGCAAGCTAAGGCAAGTAACCTTCTAGATGCAGACTTTGCTTACAAGGTCGAGCAGATCGAAGACAAAGACTGGGAACGCGAGTGGATGGATAACTTCCACCCAATGAAGTTTGGTGAGCGTCTATGGATCTGCCCAAGCTGGCGTGATATTCCTGAGCCAGATGCGGTTAACGTAATGCTAGACCCTGGCCTTGCGTTCGGTACTGGTACCCACCCTACTACTTCACTGTGCCTTGAGTGGCTTGAAGGCCTAGACCTTGAAGGCAAGACGGTAATCGACTTCGGTTGTGGCTCAGGCATTCTAGCGATCGCTGCGATCAAGCTGGGTGCGGCTAAGGTTATCGGGATCGACATTGATCCTCAGGCAATCATCGCCTCTGAAGCGAACGCTGAGCGCAACGGCGTTAAAGATCAGCTAGAGCTTTTCCTCCCACAAGACCAACCGCAAGACCTGATCGCTGACGTGGTTGTGGCTAACATCTTAGCCGGCCCACTGCGCGACCTATCCCCTGTTATCAAGGGTCTGGTTAAAGACGGCGGCGAGCTAGCTATGTCTGGTGTACTGGATACCCAAGCTGAAGATGTGGCTAACTACTACCGCGATCAGTTCGAAATTGAACCGATTAAAGAGCTACAAGAGTGGTGTCGCATTTCAGGTAAAAAGCACACTAGTTGAGCATCATCAAGTTTTGAGCAAAAAAACATCGATTCCAAAAATATTTTGCGAAATGCTCAAATATTAGGCTTTTCACACGCCCAAAAAATGCGTAAAATGCGCGCCCTTGCTGTTAATAATGTGACCATGATTTGAAAATCGGAAACTACCAACTTAAGAATAATTTGATTGTCGCACCTATGGCTGGTGTTACAGACAGACCCTTTCGAGAGTTGTGTTTACGGTACGGTGCTGGCATGGCCGTCAGTGAAATGATGCTAGCCAACCCTAAAACATGGAACACGTCAAAGTCCCAGCAACGAAGAGTGCATGAGGGTGAATCCGGTATTCGCTCTGTGCAAATTGCTGGGTCAGATCCACAACTAATGGCAGACGCAGCGCGATTCAACGTTGAGAACGGTGCTCAAATCATCGACATCAATATGGGTTGCCCTGCGAAAAAAGTGAATAAAAAACTAGCGGGTTCTGCGCTACTAAAGCATCCAGAGATTGTGGAGCAAATCCTGAAGGCAGTAGTAAACGCGGTCGACGTCCCTGTGACGCTCAAGACAAGAACCGGCTGGGATACAGAGCATAAGAACTGTGTCGAAATCGCTAAAATGGCCGAAGACTGCGGCATACAAGCACTGGCATTACATGGCCGTACACGTACTTGTATGTACAAAGGAGAGGCAGAATATGAAAGCATCAAAGCGGTTAAGCAAGCTATTTCGATACCTGTAATTGCCAATGGCGATATAGACAGTCCCGAGAAAGCGAAGCATGTACTGGATTATACCGGTGCAGACGCTTTGATGATTGGTCGTCCAGCCCAAGGGCGTCCGTGGATTTTTCAGGAAATCCAGCATTACTTGGAAAGCGGCACAACAATGCCTGATCTTCCTCTGCAGGAAGTAAAGGACATTATGCTTGGCCATGTTCATGATCTTCACCATTTCTATGGTGAGTATTTAGGACCACGCATCGCGAGAAAACACGTTGGTTGGTACCTAAAAGAACACGAGCAAGCGAGTGAGTTTCGCCGTGTCTTCAACGCTATCGAGGTTGCAAACGAGCAGCTCGAAGCACTAGAAGAGTATTTTAATTCCTATCAATGATAGGAACGAAGTTGCATCATAATTACGAGAAGAGCTAGACCGAATATGTTCGAACAAAATCTGACTTCCGAAGCACTAACAGTTACCACTGTAACTGCACAGGATCAAATCGCGCAAAAACCACTTCGCGACTCAGTAAAAGTTTCAGTTAAAAACTATCTTGCACAACTAAACGGTCAGGACGTCAACGACCTTTATGAGCTAGTGCTAGCTGAGGTTGAACAACCACTACTAGACATGATCATGCAATACACTCGCGGTAACCAGACTCGCGCTGCATCAATGATGGGTATCAACCGCGGTACTCTTCGCAAGAAGCTTAAAAAATATGGTATGAACTAATCCCTTTTAGGTATTAGTTAAACCTCTGAAAGGTCAGCAAAAGCTGGCCTTTTTTGATCTTTAAAGCCCAATTCACTCCCGTTAACGCTGTTGAATTTTAAGCCAACTGCGACCATCCTTTCCCTTACGCTGTAAAAATTCGCAAGGCTGTATAGCCGTCGTGTCTTGCATCTGTCACCACCTAGGAGGCAAGACTATGAAGCGATTATTTATGTCTCGCATCTACTTACTGCTGTTGTTACTCGTACCCCTACCCGCCTTTTCTATCTCACCAGAAGAGAAGCAAACCCTGCAAAACATACGCAACCAGATATTTGGCGGAAGCCGGCTTAGCGCAGCGATTCAACAGACAACCATATCAGGCAAGAACCTCCCGTTTTAGCCTCAACATAGAAAATCGAGCCCTGCTACTGTGGAAACTAGATCCCACTCATCTCGATGATTTCGCTCAATACATTCAATTATCACCGCCATTTAGCCTAGCCGCTATTAACCCTATTACCGAGACTCAGCAACAGGTTCGTTTCGCCCAATGGCTTAGTAAGTGGGATCCCCTTGGAGAAAGCTTCTTTGCCCGCTTTCTTCCGAGAAAGGCCTTCTATGTTATTGCGGATATAGGCGCTACCTCAGGCGCTGAACAAGGTAATAAGGTGGAGTTCAAAACCTTCGTCAGCATAGGTAATTCACCTCCATTCCTATATCGATTCGCTTCATTTAAGCAGATACCGGGCAACGACCTGCTACAACTTTCAACGCCTTTTCCATCTGATATAAGCTGGGTAGCGGATCATAGTGGAATAGAAGGAAGTCTAAGCTCTGAAGGCTATCACCTGAAAGTAGATATCCCTTTGCGGATGAATAAGCGAGGTCATGCCAGGGTAGAACGTAATCGTCAATTTAGTGAGGCATATCTAACCAACTCTCATAGAGTCTTTGCTAGCGGTGGTGCTCAATCACGCTATTATTTCGATGGCAGCTCTGTCAGCGCCGAGTTTTTTAGAATCAAGCAAGCAGTGGTCAGCAATACCTTTCCTTGGATGGATTATGTCAGTCATCTCAGCGAGGTGTTGGTACCGACCAGTAAAATGGAATTTATGGTTCAGCCTGTCACCCTTGCGGTAGATGTGCCTAAGCCTGCCCCCGGCCCTGGAAGCTGTACACACGGCCCACAAGGGGCTACAGATATCCCATCCCTTTACGCCTGTTTGGTTGCTATAGCTCTCGGTAACCCTGAGTTTCAAATACCAGCTGCAGACCCGTTAGTGGTATTCCAAGCCATGTTTGAGCGCGCATCTCAAATAGACCCAACAAAGATCCCGACGCTGTACTATGCCCTGCAAGACCTTTACCAAGGGTTAAACATTTTCGGCGGAAACGAAAGGCCTAAACTCTTCTTCACTCTGCTGACTGAACCAAAGACCATCTTTGTTAACTTCGAGATTCCTTCTCACAAAGTAAAAGCCTTTAAAAAGGCCTTTCTGCCCAAACACTTTGAACTGGCCAAGGTACGCTTCTATCCCGAACAGAAACGAAAGGTATATGCCCTCTCTCTTAACATCTATCAGTCAGTAGGCCAGAACCTAAATAGCTTCCGAGCAGAGTGGTCTACTTATGTGATAAATCCGAGAGAGGAAAATCCAAAGCCACGCTTCTCTGTATTGGAAGCGCAGACTACAGCCGGTGGCTTTGACCCACTTATCGCCATGGAAAGATTCGAGAATGCTGAACCGTCTATCGACCTCAGTAATCCTAGTGAGCTAATTCGTCTTATCGAACCACCTAATCTTAACTTTGAATACAGCTTCGATGAGGTGGATGGTATTGATGTAGACCTGTTAAACGAAGAACAAGGGATCTTAGTAGATATCGAGATCGCCTACCCTTCTGAGTTCCTGCTTACCAAACCAGAAACTGAATGGATGGAGGCCAATGACTTCGTCTACTGGGGTGAGGTTGCAGACATACTCAAATATGACCAACAGGTGATGTTTGCTGATCTCATGGTCTTCGAGGCGTCGGCTAACGATAGAATCATCGACACCACTTTCCATGGGTATGTAAATCCCATACCACTGCCGATCATTGTTTGGCTTGGCGGACAAGACATAGCCTAGAGCCTTGGGGGAACCTAGATAGTATCCAAGCCATGTCTCTTCCTTAAATACGTTGACTGTTTTCTTAAGCCAACAGCATTAGTTGTTGGCTTTTTTCATGTACCTCATTTGGTGTCTTCATTTCTAGGCTGAGGTGTATCCTGATACTGTTGTAGATAGCTCAGTTATATTCTGGCAAGTTTCCAATAAGAACTCCTGTTTAAGTATGCTATTTATCCTCTCCGCCAGTGCGTTTTGGTAACAGTCATATCCATCCGTCATTGGAGCCACCATATTGCTTGCTTTCAACTTGGCTTTATCGTTAGCCAAGCTCCACCTATCAGTTCAGAACCCTCCTAGTAAGAATTGAATCCTGCAATTTATCCCTATCCATCTATAGAGCATGCCTATGGTAGCTAATTATTCATTTTTTAGCTCCGGTGATTAAATGCCCTCACACCAATCAACTACGAGGGACAACCCCAATGAAGAAGCTTTTAACCTTACTTTCAACCTTGCTGATTATTGGCGCAGCGAACGCGTCTGTATCAAGCGGTCTAGGCTTGGACTCAGATGTTCTTGATGATTTGCAAAAGCAAACCATCGTTGTTAAAGCTGAAGAACAGAAAAATAAGCGCGCCTCTTGGAACAATGTACGCAACGGTTGTAGTGACGACCCAAGCTGCATCTACCGTGAACTAAAGCAACGCTATCATTAATTTAGCCTCAAGCATCATGAGATAAGGATAGTGTTGGAATGCAACAAACGATCAACTAAAGAGACTTGTAGTGGATGGCTAGACGAAGCTTTTCGCATATAACAAAGGCCTGATGTTCTTATCAGGCCTTTGTCGTTTCTAGAGGGTTACTTTTTGGAGATAAGCCCGGCTATATAAAGGAGGATACAGGCACCTACTGTTGAGGTAACGATGGAGCCAATGAGTCCGGTAGCAGCTAAACCCAAGAAGCCAAATACCAAACCACCGATAACCGCGCCTATGATGCCGACAACGATATTCACCACTAGACCAAAACCGCCACCCTTCATCAGGTTCCCAGCAAGCCAACCGGCTAATGCGCCGATAGCCAAAAAGATAATGATGTTCATAAGCACCTCTCCTTGTTCAATCCATTAAACCTAGCATATCTAGGGTCTGTTGACCTTTTGCGGTTGAGTTTTGCTCGAGTCAGAAACGATTTAATCGCGGCGAGGACCTTGTAGCTTAGTCATCTAAGCAAAAGGGGCTCAACAAAGAGTAAATCGTTTCTGGCCGAGCCCTTCGGGTAGCGTTTGTTGGGCATTTCTACCGCGTTAGACACTTTTCATGTAGAACCACTACACCTAAAAGTGCCTGCCTTGTATAAATACCCAACAATTCGCTACAAAAACAAACTCAAAAGGTCGACAGACCCTAACTATTTTTGGTGGCGCGCCAACAGATGAGTGAGCCGATTACCACCATAATCACCCCTTGCCAGAAGCCATGAGATAGAGCGATACCAAGGATCACAGAAGAAATCAGGGTTGAGAAGATCGGAGTGAAATAAGAGAGGGTTGCTAAAAGCACCATGTTACCGTGCATTATGCCGAGGTTCCAAAGCCCATAGCCACCAGCCATCAAGATACCTGCAATGATCACTGTAATGCTAGATTCTAGATTGATGTTTAGGGCAGGTTCAGAGCTCAGGCCATACTGAAACCACAGCACTAAAGCAGTCATCAAAAAGAACAAGGTAATTGCATTGGTGCCGTTGGCGAGCCTTTTTACTACATTGCAGTAGATAGCCCACAAAAAGGCACCAGCAAAAGCCATGCTGTAGGTAACAGGGTTGCTCATTACATTACTAGAGATCTGCGCCAATGAGAGGCTCTCATCACCAGTGATCGCCCAAGCCACACCGATAAAAGACAACAAGGCACTGGATAAACCCAGAAGTTGGTCTTCTTGCTACTAAGAATTACAGCCATCAACACAGTCAGTGCAGGCCATAGGTAGTTCACCACGGCCATCTCGAGCGCTTGTTGACGGTCATTAGCCATACCCAAGGCAAGAGAGAGGAAGATCTCATAAGCGACAAACAATCCGCCAGCAACGATGACGTATCGCCAAGAAAGGTCTTTTAATTTGGGTATACCGACAGTGAAGAATAGGAACAGGGTGGCGACTGTGTATATAGAAGCGGCACCACCAATGGGACCAAGTAACTCTGCAACCTGGCGCGCCACGCCAATAACGCAACTCCACAGCAAGATAGCCAGCACCCATACAGGGTATATTTGTGTGCTTTCAAGATTATTTCCTTATTTCTGAATAACCTATGTTACTCAATATCTTGCGCACTGCCATTGCCAGTCGGTTGCATATACAAAAAACCAGCCTACTGACTGGTTTTTATGAATGTAACTTTATTAGTTGGCAGCTAGCTCATTGGAAGAAAATAGCTTTACCAACTTTTGAACATAATACCTAGCCATTAATAGTGCCAAGACCACGGCCGATGAAATGCTAAGCCAATGCGGCAACACTTCATGCTCTCCCGCACTCAAGGGTTGAACCGAGAAGCCGTAAGCAGAAACCAGATAATCAGTGGCCAAACCAAATACGATTGCGGTACCTACCACACCAGTTAAATATGCAAACAAAGAGCGCTTGCCTAACTCTTTACCCACAACACCGAGAGTCGCGATATTAGTCGCAGGGCCTGTCAGCATAAACACCAATACAGCGCCAGGACTGATGCCTGACATCAGCAGTCCAGCGGCAATTGGCGTAGATGCAGTCGCACAGATATACATAGGCACACTGATGGCCACCATGACTAGCATACTCCAGATGCTCCCACCCCACTTAGCTAGAAAGTCGGTTTCCACATAAGTCTGTACCAATGCCGCAAAGAAAAGACCTATCATCAACCAAGTGCTGATATCTTTGACCAGATCGGTAGCCGCAAAATGCACACCTGATTTCAATTTGCCCATGGCCGACTTATTAGGTTCAGGCTTTGTTGAACAACATGAGGTTTTCTCAGAAGAGCAACATGATGAACTCGTCGATGGAGCTACAGGTTTTATGGTGTTAATGGAAAGCTTGTTGCTTTCCATGGGTTTAAGTCCATTGACCTGAAGTTGGCTCTGCTGTCTCTCATCATCTTTACCTACCAATAGGCCTGCTACTATCGCGCTACTGATAGCGGCAATGGGTCTCACAATAGCCATAAATGGCCCTAGTAGAGCATAAGAAACCGAGACTGAATCGATACCCGTCTCTGGGGTCGCGACCAAGAATGATGTAGTTGCACTCTTAGAAGCACCGCTACGACGCAAACCTAGAGCGGCAGGAATCACACCGCAAGAACATAAAGGTAATGGCGCACCGATAAACGCGGCCTTTACTGTAGTGCCAACACGTTTACCACCGAGGTGTTTCGATAGCAGGTCTGTGGGGATCCACTCTTTCAATAGACCCGCGACGACCAAGCCAAGAAGCATCCAGAAGCCTGACTCAATGAATAGGTCGATAAAGTTATGTAGCAGGTTCATCTTTCTTCCTTAACATCATCATCGGCACTGTCCAGTGCCTCTAAGATAGAACAATGGGTAGCGGGCTCTTCCCCTCCACAACAAGAGGCGCTGAGTTTACTCAAAGAGGCTTGGAACACCTGAAGTTCTCTAATTTTCTCTTCGACATGCTTTAGCTTCAGATCGACAATATCTTTGGCTTCATGGCACGAATGACTGTCTCTATCGATACGAATGGAAAGAAGGTCTTGAATCTCGGTAAGAGTAAAGCCTACCTTTTTAGCCCTTAAGATAAATCGCAAACGCTCAGCATCACTATCGGTATAGATTCGATAGCCACCCTCACTACGAGCACTCGGCGCTAAAAGGCCATGCTTTTCATAGAACCTCAAAGTGTCTGCTTTGATGGCGAACAGCTTCGCCAACTCTCCAATCTTGTACATACCATTACCTAGCTTTTGATTACCTAAAAAGTATAAACCTTAGATATAACTCCAAGGTCAACACTCGGTAGTAAGTTTTTTGATAAACCAAGAAATGCAATTCGATGCAAAACAGCCAAAATGACGTTTTTTGACAAAAAATGCAAATGCCAAACGATTGCGCGAGCTTTTTCGTTATTTCTTCGTTAGAATACGCGCCATTCCAGATCGGTGGTTTTTTACTCGGAAGGATGCCTTTAGAAGATCGTTATCAAAGTTAAACATCGCTAGTTTAATTTTGATAAACATCTTTTCATCCAACTTGATTCCCTACCCTCGTCTCGAATCCACGAGCTGGGCTAAAGGGAAAACTCTGAGTAATTGAGGAATATGGAAGCATGAGTAACGCTCGCCCAATCCGCCGCGCTCTTATCAGCGTTTCTGATAAAACCGGCATCGTAGAATTTGCTAAAGCACTAGCTGAACGTAACGTTGAAATTCTTTCGACAGGTGGCACCGCACGCCTACTAGCAGAGCAAGGCCTAACGGTTACAGAAGTATCTGATTACACTGGCTTCCCAGAAATGATGGACGGTCGCGTTAAGACCCTTCACCCTAAAGTACACGGTGGTGTTCTAGGTCGTCGCGGTCAAGACGACGAAGTAATGGAAAACCACGGCATCAAGCCAATCGATATGGTTGTTGTTAACCTATATCCATTCGCAGCTACAGTAGCTAAAGAAGGCTGTACTCTAGAAGACGCGGTTGAGAACATCGATATCGGCGGTCCAACTATGGTTCGCTCTGCAGCTAAGAACCACAAAGACGTAACTATCGTTGTTAACGCTCACGACTATGACCGTGTTATCGCTGAAATGGACGCAAACGAAGCTTCTCTTACTCTTGAGACTCGTTTCGACCTAGCAATCGCTGCGTTTGAGCACACTGCAAGCTACGACGGTATGATTGCTAACTACTTCGGCACCATGGTTCCATCTTACGGTGACAACAAAGAAGGTGACGAAGAGTCTAAATTCCCACGCACTTTCAACCAGCAGTTCCTTAAGAAGCAAGACATGCGCTACGGAGAGAACAGCCACCAAGATGCGGCGTTCTACGTTGAAGCCAACCCAGAAGAAGCGTCTGTTTCTACTGCTCGCCAGATCCAAGGTAAAGCACTGTCTTACAACAACATCGCTGATACCGATGCAGCTCTTGAGTGTGTGAAAGAGTTCGACGCTCCAGCTTGTGTGATCGTTAAGCACGCAAACCCATGCGGCGTTGCGCTAGGTGACGACATCCTTGAAGCATACAACCGTGCATTCAAAACTGACCCAACATCAGCGTTCGGTGGCATCATCGCTTTCAACCGCGAACTGGATGCTGCGACAGCTCAAGCTATCGTTGAGCGTCAATTCGTTGAGGTAATCATTGCTCCTTCTGTTTCTGCTGAAGCTATCGAAGTAGTTGCTGCTAAGAAGAACGTTCGTCTTCTAGAATGTGGTGAGTGGACAACTAAGACTACTGGTTTCGACGTTAAGCGTGTTAACGGTGGCCTTCTAGTTCAAGACCGCGACCAAGGTATGGTTTCGCTAGATGACCTTAAGATTGTATCTAAGCGTCAGCCAAGCGAAGAAGAGCTAAAAGACGCTCTATTCTGCTGGAAGGTAGCGAAGTACGTTAAATCTAACGCTATCGTATACGCGAAAGGCGACATGACTATCGGTGTAGGCGCAGGTCAAATGAGCCGCGTTTACTCTGCTAAGATCGCAGGTATCAAAGCCGCTGACGAAGGTCTAGAAGTAGCAGGTAGCGTAATGGCTTCTGATGCATTCTTCCCATTCCGTGATGGTATCGACGCAGCAGCTGAAGCTGGCATCAAGTGCGTTATCCAGCCTGGTGGCTCTATGCGTGACCAAGAGGTTATCGATGCAGCTGACGAACACGGCATGGCGATGATCTTCACTGGTATGCGTCACTTTAATCACTAATTTTTCTTCGTATTTGGTTCTGTGGCGTTGTTGACTGCTTTCACTCACCTTGGTCACATAGTTCACTATGCTCCCAAGGATGAGCTCAATTGTCGCCTAGCCACAAAACCAACTACTTTGAAAAAAAAATATAAGAAACAATTTTCGTTTTAGAGCAAAGCCATATTGTGAAATTCAAGGAGAGCTGGCGGAGTTTATAAGCATAAATGAGCAAGCTCGACACAGAAGTTAACGATATGGCGCAGCTATCAAAGGTAAAATTATGAAAGTATTGGTTATTGGTGCCGGCGGTCGTGAGCACGCACTTGGCTGGAAAGCCGCACAAAACCCAAACGTTGAGACTGTATTCATCGCTCCTGGTAACGCAGGTACCGCTATCGAGCCTAAGCTTGAGAACGTAAACATTGGCGTTGAAGACATCGAAGCTCTAGTGGCTTTTGCTAAAGACAACAACATCGAACTGACTATCGTAGGCCCAGAAGCGCCTCTAGTTATCGGTGTGGTTGATGCATTCCGCGCAGCGGGTCTTCCTATCTTCGGCCCAACAGAAGCAGCCGCTCAGCTTGAAGGCTCTAAAGCATTCACTAAAGACTTCCTAGCTCGTCATGCTATCCCAACCGGTGCATACGCTAACTTCACTGAAATCGAGCCAGCGATAGCATATGTACGTGAGCAAGGCGCTCCTATCGTAGTTAAGGCTGACGCCTAGCGGCAGGTAAAGGCGTAATCGTTGCTATGACCCTTGAGGAAGCAGAAGACGCAATCAAGGACATGCTAGCAGGCAATGCATTTGGCGAAGCTGGTAGCCGCGTAGTTATCGAAGAGTTCCTAGATGGCGAAGAAGCAAGCTTCATCGTTATGGTAGACGGCGAGAACGTGCTACCAATG
Organism: Vibrio ishigakensis; assembly: GCA_000830475.1. Lineage (GTDB taxonomy): Bacteria > Pseudomonadota > Gammaproteobacteria > Enterobacterales > Vibrionaceae > Vibrio > Vibrio ishigakensis_A. Next base: position 76,806 of record BBSC01000013.1, read on the forward strand.
GCAACTAGCCAAGACCACAAGCGTGTAGGCGACAAGGATACAGGTCCTAACACTGGTGGTATGGGTGCATACTCTCCAGCTCCAGTGGTAACGCAAGAAATCCACAACCGCATCATGGAAGAGGTTATCTACCCTACTGTTCGCGGTATGGCATCTGAAGGCAACCCATACACAGGTTTCCTATACGCAGGCCTAATGATCGACAAAGACGGTACTCCAAAGGTAATCGAATACAACTGTCGTTTCGGTGACCCTGAGACTCAGCTATCATGATGCGTATGCAGTCTGACCTAGTTGAGCTTTGCCTAGCGGCTATCGAAGGCAAGCTAGATACAGCTGAATCTAAGTGGGATGAGCGTGCTTCTATCGGTATCGTTCTTGCTGCAGGTGGCTACCCAGCGTCTTACAACAAAGGTGACGTGATCTCTGGTCTTCCAACTATCGCGGTTGAAGGCGAGAAGGTATTCCACGCTGGTACTGCTGAGAAAGATGGCGCTATCACCACTAACGGTGGTCGCGTTCTATGTGCAACTGCACTAGGCAACACAGTATCTGAAGCTCAAGCTCGTGCGTATGAGCTAACTAAGAAGATCTCTTGGGATGGCATGTTCCATCGCAATGATATCGGCTATCGCGCTATTGCTCGTGAACAGCAAAAATAAGCGTTAAACATGAAAAAGCCACTCAGTTGAGTGGCTTTTTTTAATTCAATTTTTAGCTTTCTAAGGTTGGGCGTTCGATACAATCAAAGCACCATGTTTTAGCACTAGCATCTGATCTACCACAACCTTGCTGCTGTCGAACTCACCGATAAATGCGGCAAAGTTTTCTTCTTCTTTCAGGCGATCAATCAAGAACTTAGGAAGTGCCTGCTTAAATTCAATGTTGGTGTACTCTCTACCACCACAGGTAGTAAAGGTACCGTCCTCCCAATAACCCTGAATCAGTTCTAGGCCCGCATCACGCTGAGATTTAGACTTAGCCACCAGCTCATCCGCTTGAGTACGTACCTCACCAATCTGCTCGCTTCTCATTGGCATCACCTTGCCATTGATACGCATACGCTGATACACCGCTTCACCGTTTTGGCTAAAGCGCAATGTCATTTGAAAAGGAACCTTGTTGCCAGACTTAGTGCGTCTCTCACCTACGCGTGTCATCTCACGTAGATTATCGCCATCCCAAAGGTAGTGACTTTGATACCAGGTATTGTCTGAGAACTTAACGTCATCGGTACTCGATTCAGGAGTCTCGAATCGTTCAGTTACCCAATAAAGAGAGGTTTTATCTGCGTCACTTTCGCCACCTACAAATTCGGTAACTTGAGCGTTTTGACGTAGAGGAGTCGTGGCAGATGAACAGCCAGCGAGAACTAGAATTGCAAGAAATGCGGAGGAAACATGTTTCATATAAAAATACGCCGAGCTCTATCACTCGGCGTATTTTACATTAATTTACTGAGTCTTTCAGTGCTTTACCAGCTGTAAACGCAGGAACGTTTGCTGCAGCGATTTGGATTTCTTCACCAGTCTTAGGGTTACGACCAGTGCGAGCACTACGGTGAGATACTTTGAATGTGCCAAAACCAATTAGTTGAACTTGGTCGCCCTCTTTCAGAGCTTCAGTTACGCCTTCAAGAGTAGCTTCAAGAGCTGCTTTTGCTTGAGCTTTAGATAGATCTGCTTTTTCAGCAATTGCATCGATTAATTGGGTCTTGTTCATTGGGGTTTCCCTTCTAAAGTGTTTGAAAACAAAATCACTCTAAAGCATAAAGCCCCCATCTGGCAAAGGGTTGAGAGTGATCTTGGGGTTCAAGCGAACACTTTTTAGCTTATTCTGCCGATCAACTCACAGTTTCTCTGGTTTACGGGCAAAAAGCGTGCAAATTATCTACACTACATACCGTATAAATAGTCTATTAATTCAACGAAATGCCTGTCATAATCCGCTTGTTTCATAAACACACACACAAGGTAACATGTTACTCCTGACCATCTATGTCTCCATTGCTATTGGAGTCTCGTTCATCTGTTCAGTTCTAGAAGCTGTACTTTTGAGCATCTCACCGAGCTATATTGCTCAACTTAAACAGAACCAACACCCAGCAGCTGAAAAGCTTGGCAAACTGAAATCGGACATCGACCGTCCACTTGCCTCTATCCTGACCCTAAACACCATAGCGCACACCATAGGTGCGGCGAGTGCTGGTGCTCAAGCGGCAGTGGTATTTGGTAGCCAGTGGCTAGGCGTATTCTCTGCGGTTCTTACTTTAGGTATCTTGCTACTTTCTGAGATCGTGCCAAAAACTATCGGTGCGACCTACTGGCGTCAACTAGCACCTGGTTCAGCTTCTATTCTGAACTGGATGGTGTGGGCACTGACTCCATTTGTTTGGTTCTCCGAGCAGATCACCAAGCGCCTATCAAGAGGCTCAGTTGAACCTAAACTGCGTGACGAAATCTCAGCGATGGCGATGCTGGCTAAAGAGTCGGGTGAATTTGCTGAAGATGAAAGCCGTATCCTGCATAACCTTCTTAACCTGCCAAATGTGCCGGTGACCAAGGTAATGACACCACGTCCGGTAGTATTCCGTGTAGACGCGACTCTAACGGTCAATGAGTTCTTAAAGGAACATCAAGACTGTCCTTTCTCTCGCCCACTGGTTTATAGCGAGACTAAAGACAACATCCTTGGTTTTGTGCACCGCCTAGAATTGTTCAAACTACAGCAGCGCGGTCGTGGTGAAGCACAATTAGGAGCAGTAATGCGCCCTATTCATGTGTTCCTAAATAACATCGCCCTGCCAGATGCGTTCGACAAGATGTTGAAGAACCGTTTGCAGCTTGCGCTTATCGTGGATGAGTACGGAACAGTGCAAGGTCTAGTGACCCTAGAGGACGTGTTTGAGTTCTTACTTGGTGAGGAGATCATCGATGAGGCGGACAAAAACACCGACATGCAGGAACTAGCGTATGAGCGCTGGGAAAACTGGAAGAAAAAACACAACGTTATCGAAAACGTGGATGAAGACGATACCGAACATCCAAGTAACGACAACAAGTAGATAGCAAAACGGGAGCCTAGGCTCCCGTTTTTAGTTCTTTAATCAGCGATTATTGAGCGACCACACCAATGTTGCTCACGCTCTCTTCCCTTAGCTCGGCGCGCAGGTCTTTGATTAGCTCGATATCGCGTTCAACGCAATCCTTCAAAGGACGGAAGATAGCCCACTGAACATCCCACTCTTCACAAACCGCTTCATTATCTTTCTGGTTGTCGTTAGTGATCTCATCGCTACCTTGAGCCACTTCTAGGTCTGCCACTGTCATTACAGACTGCTGGCTGATGTTTTGCATAGCTTCCATTAAAAGGTCTCTGTCTAGCAGAGCATGTAGAAGCTCTGAAAGTCCCATACAAGCATCGATAGCAGGATACACACCATAGAACTCAAACTCTTCTGCGTTTGGCACTAGTTCTTCGAGCTTTTCTAGTTGACGCTCAAAGTTCACCTTAGCGTTCTTTACCGTTAGCAATTCCCAAATGCTGTCCAGAATGTCTCTGTAGATTCGAGCCTCAGCAAATTCCGTTGTCTGACAAAACATGGCATAGTTTGGATACATACGCTCACACAGACTGGCCATGAAAGTGATTTGTTGCCAAGGTTCTAGCTTCTCAAGACGAAGCTGTAGAGGATTCTTTAACATAGCGACTCGCAATTATGGGAAAACAGCAAAAGTGTACTGTATAGCCACACTTCTTCATAGTTTTAAACCGATTATCGATGTATTTATAGGGAAGCCAAGTGCATGAAAACTGAGACCCAATATCTTTATGTGGAATCCAAGACCAAGGCAGAATACTTAGAACTGCTGCGCGAGGCTAATCTGCCTCAGTTAGAAGTCACCGAGGACAAAAGCCTAGCCAATATCCTTCTTGCCGGTCCTCCTATGATTGCGGATAAGCTCGATGAGTTTCCTAAGCTAGAATGGGTTCAGTCTGTATATGCTGGAGTTGATGCGCTAACCCAGCCCGGTCTGCGCCGTGATTACCTTCTTACTAATGTAAAAGGCATCTTCGGCCAGCCTATCTCTGAGTATGTGCTTGGTTATGCCATTGAGCACTATCGCCACTTTGATATCTATCGTGAGCAGCAAAGCGCTCAAAACTGGCAACCTCACCCTTATGTTTGCTTAAATGAGAAGACCCTAGTGATCCTAGGTACTGGTTCTATCGGAGCTCACCTTTCTATTACTGCTAAGGCGTTTGGTTTAAAAACCATAGGCGTAAACTCTTCTGGCAAACAACCGGCTAACAGTCAGTTTGATGAGGTGTATGCAATACAAGATTTCGACAAGGCGTTAGCGGAAGCGGATATTCTAGTATCTGTACTACCGAAGACGCCACAGACTAAAGGTATTCTAAACGCTGAGACCTTCTCGCATTGTAAAGACGTGCTGTTGTTTAATGTGGGACGTGGTGACGCTATTGAAACTCAGGCTCTTTTGGATGGCTTAGACAATGGTCAGGTCAAGCGTGCTTATCTAGACGTGTTTATCAATGAGCCAATCTCACAGCAGTGTCCGTACTGGCAGCACCCTCAGGTAACGGTAACACCGCATATTGCCGCACACTCGTTTCCAAGTCAGGTGATGGGTCTGTTTAAGCAAAACTACGCGAAATGGCTAAAAGGGGAAGAGCTCGACGCAAAAGTCGATTTCGATAAGGGCTATTAAACAAAAGCGCCTCCCTAGGGAGGCGTTTTCAAATTAGATGCCGTATTGAGCGCGGTACGCCTTAACAGCCTCTAGGTGTTCAGCACTGCTGCCTTTCTCTTCTAGGAAAGTGATTAGGTCAGTTAGGCTAACAATCGAGATGATAGAACAGCCGAAGTCACGCTCTACTTCTTGGATAGCTGATAGCTCGCCCTTGCCTTTCTCTTGACGGTCGATAGCAACCAATACGCCTGCTAGATCAGCACCGTTCGCTTGGATGATCTCCATAGACTCACGAATTGCAGTACCTGCGGTGATCACGTCGTCCACCAGCATGATGCGGCCTTCTAGTGGCTACCTACTAGATTGCCACCTTCACCGTGGTCTTTCGCTTCTTTACGGTTAAAGCAATATGGCTTGTCAGTATCGTGATGATCTGCAAGTGCTACTGCAGTAGTGGTTGCGATAGGAATACCCTTGTACGCAGGGCCAAATAGCACATCGTAGTCGATGCCTGAGTCTGCAAGTGCAGCAGCATAAAAGCGACCAAGACGCGCCAAATCACGACCTGTGTTGAATAGCCCAGCGTTAAAGAAATAAGGGCTAGTGCGTCCCGACTTCAAAGTAAACTCACCAAACTTAAGAACCTCTTTCTCAAGTGCAAATTCAATAAACTCACGCTGGTATGCTTTCATTTTATTCTCTCTAATTAGGGTCTAGGCAAACCTAGACAATGTACAAAACTATCTCTTCTTAAGAAGACAAAAAATAGCCCCTGAAACAGGAGCTATTCAAAAACGATTTATTCGGCCAATGCCGCTTTCTGAACTTCAACAATGTCGCTAATGCCCTTCTTAGCCAGAGCAAGCAAATCAAGTAGTTCTTCATGTGAGAAAGGTTCGCCCTCTGCGGTGCCTTGAACCTCAATCATCTTACCTTCTTCAGTCATTACCACGTTCATGTCGGTATCAGCTGCTGAATCTTCAGTGTACTCTAGGTCACAACGCGCTTCACCTTCAACCATACCCACAGATACTGCGGCAACGTGGCCTTTCATTGGGTTAGCTTTAAGAGTGCCAGCCGCAACCATCTTCTGGAATGCATCAGCCATGGCAACGCTTGCACCAGAGATAGATGCTGTACGAGTACCGCCATCGGCTTGGATGACGTCACAGTCTACTGTCACCATAACCTCACCCATAGCTTCTAGGTCCACAACTGCGCGTAGGCTACGAGCGATCAGGCGTTGGATCTCCATAGTGCGACCACCTTGCTTACCGCTTGCCGCTTCACGACGGTTACGAGTATGGGTTGCACGAGGAAGCATGCCGTACTCAGCGGTTACCCAGCCTTTGCCTTTACCTTTAAGCCAGCGTGGCACATTTTCTTCAACAGAGGCGTTACACAAAACTTTAGTGTTACCAAACTCAACTAGAACAGAACCTTCAGCGTAGGCTGTGTAGTCGCGAGTCATTTTAATAGGACGAACCTGATCCAGAGCACGGTCGTTTGGACGCATGTGAAGTCACCTTAGAAAGTAAGATAGGAATTGGTGCGAGATTATATAGGAACATGGCGCAGGATGCGACCCAAGACCTTAGGGTGACCGCAGGAGTTGTGCTAGTATTGCACCCGACAATATGACATACAGATTTGATGACTAAGGTAATTCAATGATTTACAGCATGACCGCTTATGCGCGCAAAGAAGTCAAAGGTGATTGGGGTAATGCCGTTTGGGAAATTCGCTCGGTAAACCAACGCTATCTTGAGACCTATTTCCGTCTTCCGGAACAATTTCGCGCTCTAGAGCCCATCCTTCGTGAGCGTTTTCGTAAGCGCCTAGCTCGCGGTAAAGTTGAATGCCACCTTCGTTTTGAAGCAAACCCAAGTGCTAAGGGTGAGCTAACCATCAACGAAGACCTAGCTAAACAAGTGATCAATGCAGCGACTCGTATTATGGAAATGACTGGCGAAACTAGCCGAGTAAATCCATTCCAGGTGATGCAGTGGCAAGGTGTGATGGAAACACCTGAGCAAGATATGGATAGCATCAACAAAGACCTGCTAAACGGTTTTGACGAGGCTATCAATGAATTTATCGCAGCTCGCGCAAGCGAAGGCGAAAACATGAAGGCACTTATCGTTCAGCGTCTTGATGCTATTACTGAAGAAGTAGTGAAGGTACGTGCTCGCATGCCAGAGATTCTACAGTGGCAACGTGACCGCCTGACTAGTAAGTTTGAAGAAGCATCTATAGAGCTAGATTCATCTCGCGTTGAGCAAGAGCTTATCCTGTTAGCGCAAAAATCTGACGTTGCAGAAGAACTAGACCGCCTAGACTCTCACGTTAAAGAGACCACCAGCATCCTCAAGAAAGGTGGTGCATGTGGTCGTCGTCTAGACTTCATGATGCAAGAGTTCAACCGTGAGTCAAATACCCTAGCGTCTAAGTCTATCAGTACCGACATCACCGCTTCTGGCGTTGAGCTAAAAGTGCTTATCGAGCAGATGCGTGAGCAGATCCAGAACATTGAGTAACAGACTCACAGTTCTTCTAAAGCCTGCCTAGTGCAGGCTTTTTTATTATCCTGGTACTAGCTCTCTAAGTATCTCTTCACACTCGAATCGCGTCATAACCACAGGCACCGGGTAAACACCAAATGCCTCTTTAATTGCTTGGTCAGCTAAAGCTGTAATATCAGATTGTTTGAGTTCTTTTACTACCGTAGGCAAATCCAACTCTGCGAGCAGTCTCTCGACCATATCAACCAAAAACTTGGCATCACTGTCTACCTTACCAGTCACCTTCTCAGGAAAAACCTGAGTCAATAGTTCGGCCAGTACTCGTGGTTCTCTTTGTGCAATAACACCAAGCACTTTAGGTAAGACTATCGCGTTCGCCCTGCCGTGGGGGACATGATAAAAAGCCCCCAACTGATGAGCGATAGCGTGCACATAGCCTATGTAAGTGCGGGTAAAGGCAAGGCCTGCATCGAAACTGGCTTTGGCTAGCGCCTGTCTTGCCTCTAGATTCTGTCCATTCTTGTGTGCTTGAGGAAGATACTCAAAAATGGTTCTAATCGCTGAAATGCTCCACTCACGAGTTTGCTGATTGGCGTAACCGCTGAGGTAAGACTCGATGGCATGAGTAAGTGCATCCAAACCCGTTTCTGCGGTGATTTGCGGTGGTAACCCCATCAATAGAGTCGAGTCTAAAATAGCGACCTTAGGCACGATAAAAGGTCTGTGATATTAAGTTTCGAACGGGAGGCTTTATCACTGATTACAGAAGCAACCGTGGTCTCAGAACCCGTACCTGATGTAGTTGGAATAGCGATGATTGGAAAGATGGGGCGATGGACACGCAGCAAGCCAAACAGCTTGGTGATGTCCTTTCCTGTCTTGGCTGAAGCTGAAATAGCTTTGGCACAATCGATTGGTGAACCACCACCAATAGCAATTATCCCATCACAACCCTTTTGCTTAAATTGTTCCACTCCCCTTCGGACCACAGCGACCTCAGGGTCAGGCAACACCTCATCAAATAGAGTAAAAAGAACATGATGATCTTTTAGATCATGGGTGACCTTTCCGACTAGTCCCAGTTCCACCAACGTTTTATCTGTGACTATCAAGGGGTGAGTGATACCAAGCTTTTTACACAGATGAGAAACCTGCGACAGGCTACCTTCCCCTTCATACAGCTCGGGAGTAGGGATAGGCACCATCTTTAGAAAAGGCTTTCGGACATTCACTATCAATTGATGCAGCATCTCTCCTCCCTGAGTTCAACCTATTAAAAAGCTCATCTATTGAAGATGAGCTTTTAGCTTGTTCTAAGTCTGGGTTTGCATCAAGTTGGTGTCTTCAAATTGGTGAGGTTGCTCCAGAGCAATTCAAAAATTCCTTTTGAGGTAATTCTCTTAAAATGTCCATTAACTGATCAGAAGGCTTATCAACTCTAAGTAATCCAGATGTAACTACCGAGTGGATAGTTGCTCTCTGAGCACGCACTCCTTCAATAGACAAGTTCAGTGTCTTGTTCAGGTTTTCTTGAGTAAACTTCTCAAATGAAACTCTTGCCTCCGGAGTTAGTATCACCTGAACGTTTTTCTCATTAAAAGATACCGACGCTATTTCTTTACTGGGTATATCCAATCTCACATTGTCCGCCCAACAGGTAAAACTTATCAGTAATCCAGTAACAAGCGTCATGATACTTTGCATAATTCCTCCTAACTAATAGATACACGGATTTACAGGCATTCCGTCTACCCAAGTGGATTCAATCTCATATTCAACTAGCATGGCATCAGAAAGAGTGGAAACATCTATTTCCCACGAATACGGTTCGCTACCCCAACTCGTAAATGTATAAGTAACCGTCTGACCAGGTAAAACAATAGCTCCTTGCTTTGCGTCATACCCACCAGCCTTGTTTTCTACCTGAAGTATAGTCCCGAGGACATTCTTGTTTGTAAAAGACAGCCTTATACTCGCTCCCCAATCTCCTGAAATAGTGCCTCCTTGCAAGATATATCCGGACAAAGCCTGCACAAAATCATCTGTTCGAATCACTTTTACTGGCTGATAGCTAGTGCAGAGTCTACTTTGCGATCCCCTACATTCTTTACCTCATAAGTCAGAGTAGCTTGTTGCTCAGCAAATCCTGTCAAATCTACCTCATAGCTAATTTCGGGCGTCTCCCCGTTATAATCCGAACTACTCGCAGTCCAAGACGAACTGTTTACATTCCCCTTAGCTAGGCTTTGCTTCTCTGCTGCAACCGCTAACATGGCTGAATAAGAGTCGTTAAACTGACTGCCGTACCAATAAGGCCACTCATTAGACAAAAACATCAACTGTCCTGCGATAGTCTCATAGGCGGGTGGAATCATAAATGTCTGCTTTAAATAACCCTCTATCACATCCTCATTTACATACTCAGGCTCATCGGAACCGGCACTATCTATTCGTTCACTCGCATTGCTGATTATCACAGCCTTGGTCACAGGACATTCATTGGCTTGAGCAGATAGGGATATAAGAACAGCCAAGAATAAAATTGAGACTTTCATAGCTCTCTCCTTATTCACCAAAGTAATCTTCTGTAGGAACCAGCTTTACGTTTTCACTATGAGTCCAACCATCGAGCCCATTTTCAAAGTTTGGATTTAAGAACTCAGGGTTTACCTTGGTGGGAGAATCTAGGTAGAGATCTACCTCGGCTTCTAGGTTGAATCAGGTATATAGTGCGCCTCAATACCCAGAGCGCCATTCGAAGCCTGCAAACCAGATAAAATAAAGGTGCCGGTTGCGCTGAGGTTATCGAATCTATAAAAGCCATCAGGTTGAATGCTTGTTGCATACTCTTTGGAAAGCTCAGGAAACTCGACAAACACCATGACATCCTCTCCTGGTGTTTGACCATCCACATACACTCGACCAGAGATAGACGCATTGCCCGGTTGCTCTACGTAAATGGTCACCGAATTACTTGGTCTCTTTTGCACCACGCTAGCGTGGGCACTACCTATATCTCCCTCAGAGGTAGTTACGTTAGCAACGAATCCCCCTTCTTCAATCGAGTCAATCTGAAACAAGCCGTTTTCATCGGTAATCGCCGTATACGCATTACCTGTCTGTGCGAAGAGCACTGAGACTTCAGCCCTGTCCTTGGCTCCGAGGCGTAGGTCAGCACAGCACCACTGAGATTGGCTGGGACATAACTCAAGCTAGCTATTGCATCACGAGCACTCTCGATCAAAAGGTCTGCATCTGTTTTTTGGATATGCTTTGGCATCAAGGCTATCGTCACATGCATTAGGGACTCTAGGCTCTCAATGGCCAGCTCTTTCTCATCCTTTTTAAGCTGCCAGTGTGCTTCACTAGCCTTGTAACAAAGCACGCCTCTAACCAACCAACTGACCTCAATCTTTCGAACAGTCTGGTAAACATCGTCTAGAGGAGGTAGTAGTGGTTTGCAGAGCTTAAGTAGGTCCTCTGATGCCATTGCCATCTTCGACAACAGCCCTATCAGCAATAAGCCACATAGATAAACAACCCGTAGTCTTTTCATCGCTCCCTCCTAATTGTGTCATTCACAAACAAGTCAAAAAGGAGTGTATTAACGGTGGGATTTTCTAAGGGATGGTTTGTTTGGGTCTAACTCGCAAATGCAGGTATCAGTGGCAAGACGATTTCGATAAGAGTTGTAGTTGTGAACTGTCGTTTTTCCGTGCTATTCTTCGCAACCATTTTTCTAGCGTTATCTTAAAGTTAACACTAGTGCTATCTTTACTAATGCCGTGACTCGGCAGTTTCCAACCCTCACTTTTGGAGTTCCAACAAAATGGGCAAAGGCACACTTTATATCGTTTCAGCACCAAGCGGTGCGGGCAAATCTAGTCTCATCTCAGCGATGCTTGAAAAGAACCCTGTTTATGCGATGAAAGTTTCTGTTTCTCACACCACACGTGGCATGCGCCCGGGTGAAGAAGACGGAGTGCACTACCATTTTGTACAGCGCCATCAATTCGAATCTTTGATCGAACAGGGTGTATTCCTTGAGCATGCAGAGGTATTTGGAAACTATTACGGCACTTCTCGCGTATGGATTGAAGAGAACCTTGAACGAGGTATCGACGTATTCCTAGATATCGACTGGCAAGGTGGCCGTCAAATCCGTGAGCAGATGCCAGAGTCTAAGAGCGTGTTCATCCTACCACCGTCAAACGGTGAGCTAGAACGTCGCCTGAATGTGCGTGGTCAAGACAGTGCCGAGGTCATCGCTAAGCGTATGAGTGAGGCGAAATCGGAAATGTCACACTATGATGAATATGATTACGTTATAGTTAACGACGACTTTGATGCTGCTTTGATGGATTTCAGAGCGATTCTGCGTGCAGAGCGCCTAAAGAAAGACAAACAAACAGCAAAATACAGTGGAATGCTTGCTGCGTTACTAGCAGACTAAACAAGAACACTGTATAATTTCCCGTCATTTTGAAGTTTTATTAAGTAATTTGGAGTCCTCATGGCACGCGTAACCGTACAAGACGCAGTTGAAAAAGTTGGTAACCGTTTCGACCTAGTTCTAATTTCTGCTCGCCGCGCACGTCAAATGCAAACTGGTGGCAAAGATTCTCTAGTGCCAGAAGAGAACGATAAGCCAACTGTAATCGCTCTACGTGAAATCGAAGAAGGTCTGATTACTAAAGAAATCTTGGATGCTAAAGAGCGTCAAGAACAACAAGAGCAAGAAGCAGCTGAACTAGCAGCAGTGAGCAGCATCGCTCACACTCGTTAATCTGCTTATTCTCACGTAACCTTTTGGGTCTGAATTTGTATCTGTTTGATAGCCTCAAAGACGTTGCCAAAGAATACCTTTCAGAGCCTCAACTAGAGGCTCTTCGTCGTTCTTATTTGGTAGCAAAAGATGCCCATGAAGGGCAAACGCGCTCAAGTGGTGAGCCATATATCATCCACCCCGTAGCTGTGGCCAGAATCCTGGCTGAGATGCGCCTCGACCTAGAGACGCTGCAAGCTGCACTTCTGCACGATGTCATTGAAGACACTGAGGTCACCAAAGAAGAACTCGAAGGAGAGTTCGGAACAGCCGTTGCTGAACTGGTTGATGGTGTATCAAAGCTAGATAAGCTTAAATTCCGTGATCGCAAAGAAGCTCAAGCTGAGAACTTCCGTAAGATGGTACTTGCCATGGTGCAAGACATCCGCGTTATTCTGATCAAGCTTTCTGACCGAACTCACAACATGCGTACCCTAGGGGCACTTCGACCAGACAAGCGTCGTCGCATCGCTCGCGAAACCCTCGAAATCTACTCTCCCCTTGCCCACCGCCTGGGTATTCACAACATCAAACTGAGCTCGAAGAGCTGGGTTTTGAAGCGCTATACCCAAATCGCTACCGCGTTCTAAAAGAGGTAGTTAAGACAGCACGTGGCAACCGTAAAGAGATGATTCAGCGCATCCACTCTGAGATTGAAGGCCGACTTGAAGAAGTAGGCGTTCCATCACGAGTGCTAGGCCGTGAGAAGAATCTGTATTCCATCTACAACAAGATGAAGACCAAGGAGCAGCGTTTCCATACCATTATGGATATCTACGCGTTTCGAGTGATTGTTGAAGATGTGGATACCTGCTATCGAGTGCTAGGCCAAGCGCATAGTCTCTATAAGCCACGCCCAGGTCGCATGAAAGACTACATTGCGGTACCTAAGGCGAACGGCTATCAGTCACTGCACACCTCTATGGTTGGCCCTCACGGCGTGCCAGTAGAAGTGCAGATCCGGACTGAAGATATGGACCAGATGGCGGACAAGGGTGTCGCAGCACACTGGTCATATAAGAACAACAGTCAACGCAGTGGTACCACCGCACAGGTGAAAGCACAACGTTGGATGCAGAGCCTGCTTGAGCTTCAGCAAAGCGCCGGTAACTCGTTTGAGTTTATCGAGAACGTTAAGTCTGACCTCTTCCCTGATGAAATCTACGTGTTTACACCGAAAGGTCGTATCGTAGAGCTTCCAGTGGGCGCAACCGCCGTAGACTTTGCTTACGCTGTTCACACAGATGTAGGTAATACCTGTGTGGGTGCTCGCGTAGACCGTAACCCTTACCCACTAAGTAAGGCACTGAAGAACGGTCAAACCATTGAAATCATTAGTGCTCCTGGCGCTAGACCAAACGCTGCATGGCTAAACTATGTAGTGACTTCCCGTGCGCGCACTAAGATCCGTCAGGTTCTTAAGACCATGCGTCGTGAAGAGTCTGTTGCTCTGGGTCGTCGCCTGCTAAACCACGCTCTAGGTCGTCACTCTATCGATACGGTTTATCCTGAGAACATCGAGCATGTGCTCAAAGACCTCAAACTTGAGTCTGTTGATGACATGCTAGCGGCTATCGGTCTGGGTGAGCTGATGAGTATCATCATCGCCCGTCGTCTACTGGGTGATGCAGACTCGCTCACAGAAACCAGCTCCGTTGAGCCTCGCTCTGATAAGAAACTTTCTATCAAGGGTGCAGATGGCATCCTACTGACCTACGCGAACTGCTGTCACCCTATTCCGGGCGATCATATCGTGGCGCACGTGTCTCCGGGACGTGGTCTGGTTATCCACCGTGATACCTGTCCAAACATCCGTGGGCATGAGAAAGAGCCGGATAAGTACATGGCGGTTGAGTGGGAAGATACCCACGAGCAAGAGTTTATCTCTGAGCTACAGATCGACATGCAAAACAGCCAAGGTGCACTTGCTGAGCTAACTAATGTTATCTCTCGCACTGGCTCAAACATCCATGGCATCTCTACCGAAGAAAAAGATGGTCGTTTGTATACGGTGACTGTGGCACTGACCACCAAAGACCGCGTGCACCTTGCTGGCATTATGAAGAAGATCCGTATCATGCCACATGCACTGAAAGTTCGTCGTCGCCGTAGATAAAAGCTGTAGTTGTAAGCATGAGTCCAGAGCGTTTCCAAAAAATCCATCAGGTACTCAAAGCGCGTCAGTCTGATCTGACGCTCTGCCTTGAGGAAGTCCATAAGCCAAACAATGTATCAGCGGTTATCCGTACCGCTGATGCCGCTGGCGTGCATAAGATCCATGCTGTTTGGCCTGATAAGAAGATGCGTACCCTGAGCCACACTTCAGCTGGTGCTCGCAACTGGGTTGAAGTGGATACCCATGATAGCGCGGAAGAGGCATTTAAAGCCTGAAAGCTGAAGGTATGCAGATTCTGGTGACCAACCTTTCTGATACCGCTGTGGATTTTCGTGAAATCGACTACACCAAGCCGACTGCTATCGTATTGGGCGGTGAAAAAAATGGTATCAGCAAGCAAGCTCTGGAATTAGCAGACCAAGACATCATTATACCTATGGTAGGCATGGTGCAGTCTTTGAATGTTTCAGTTGCAAGCGCACTGATCTTGTTTGAGGCTCAGCGTCAGCGCCAACTCAAAGGCATGTACGACAACGAAGAGTCATCACTTTCTACAGAGACGATTCACCGTATCCTGTTTGAGCGTGGTCATCCAGTATTGGCTAAAGTAGCCAAACGCAAAGGTCTTGGTTATCCACCATTGGATGAGGACGGTCAAATCGATGCCCCTGCCGATTGGTGGGCAGCCATGCAACAGAAGTAGTTCTCTAGAGGTTGGTTTACCAGCCTCTTTTTACATCCAACCTCGCTCAGCGAACGATACCACTTCCCCATCTCCAACTACGAAATGATCTAACACTCGAATATCCACCAACGCTAATGCATCCACCAGTCTTCGGGTAATTCTTCTGTCTGCTTGACTGGGTTCCGCAATACCACTGGGATGGTTGTGGGCCAGAATCAAAGCACAAGCGTTGTGATGCAGTGAGCGTTTTACTACCTCTCGCGGATAGACATTCGCCGCGTCTATGGTGCCCTCAAATAACACTTCGTATTCGATCACCCTATGTTGATTATCTAAGAACAGCACCAAAAAGGCCTCGCGAGACCTATCTCTGAGCATACTCAAAAGAAACAACTTGGTGTGTTGTGGGCTGGTAAGGGCCTCTCCACGCTCTAAAGTCTCGGCAAGATAGCGACGGGTCATCTCGATAAACGCCTGCAACTGCACGTACTTGGCAACGCCCAATCCCTTATGCTGACAAAATACATGCTCACTGGCTGTTAACAGATGCCTAAGAGAACCAAATACAGTTAGAAGATGATCAGAAAGAGCCAACACATTCATCCCCTGACAACCAGTTCTGAGAAAGATAGCCAGTAGCTCAGCATCTGTTAGGCTCTCTGCTCCTTTACTCAGTAGCTTCTCTCTCGGTAGCGACTCTTTGGGTAGTTGTTTTAGGCTCATAGTTTTTCGCACCCTATTGAATCGAAAAAGTATGGTTCGAATCGGGTTTAGTTTCAGAGGTTTATCTTATAATTTGAATCTGTGTCAGGGCTTCTCAAACTCGGCGTCAAACTCTAATTTCCCGTTAATATATGGTATGGTTAGCCGAGAAGTTTATTAGAGATAAAAAGCATGCAACCTCTTGAAGGGAAAAAAATTGTTCTAGGCATTAGTGGTGGTATCGCCGCTTATAAATGTGCCGAACTGACCCGTCGTCTTACCGAGCGTGGCGCTAAAGTTAAGGTCGTTATGACCAAGGCCGCCAAAGAATTTATCACACCGCTTACCATGCAAGCGGTATCTGGCAACCCTGTCGGTGATAGCCTATTAGACCCAGCTGCTGAAGCCTCAATGGGACACATAGAGATCGCGAAATGGGCCGATCTAGTTCTGCTTGCTCCGGCCACCGCTGATCTAATTGCTCGAATGTCTGCAGGCATGGGTAACGATCTCCTGAGCACGGTAGTTCTGGCAACGGAAGCACCGGTTGCCGTCGCCCCTGCAATGAATCAGCAGATGTACAAAAACATCGCGACCCAAGAGAACATCGCGACCCTAAAGCGTCGCGGATTTATGATCTGGGGTCCTGCAGCAGGTGAACAAGCCTGTGGCGATGTTGGTCTTGGCCGTATGCTAGAGCCAATGCAACTAGTAGAGCGCTCTATTGCCCATTTCCAGCCGGGTATCCTTGAAGGTAAGAAGATTGCTATTACAGCGGGCCCGACTCAAGAGGCTATCGATCCAGTGCGTTTTATCTCGAACCATAGCTCAGGAAAGATGGGCTTTGCCCTAGCTGAGCAAGCCGCTAATCTTGGCGCAGAGGTTACCCTAATCAGTGGTCCTGTGAACCTACCTACACCTGCAGGTGTGGCTCGTATCGACGTGCTAAGTGCGCAAGAGATGTTTGAGCAGGCTAATGCCCATGCAACCCACAACGATATCTTTATCGGTTGTGCGGCAGTTGCCGACTATCGACCTGAGTCGATTGCCGATCAGAAGATGAAGAAGACCGAAGATAGCGATGAGCTTGTGATCCGTATGGTGAAAAACCCAGACATCATTGCTAGCGTTGCCGCTCTTGAGAAAGATCGTCCGTTCACCGTAGGCTTTGCTGCTGAAACGCAAAACGTAGAGCACTACGCCATGGACAAACTCAAGCGTAAGAACCTTGACCTTATCTGTGCTAACGACGTATCTCAAGCCGGTATCGGCTTTAATGCCAATAACAATGTGCTAACCCTATTCTGGAAAGATGGCACTGAGCACCTTCCGCACGCGAGTAAGGCCAACCAGGCACGCTCTATCCTCGAAAAAATTGAGTCACTAAGTAAGAACTAAAAATGAGAAAAATAGACCTAAAAATCCTAGACCCTCGCATTGGTAAGCAGTTTCCTCTGCCACAATACGCAACCGAAGGTTCAGCTGGCCTCGACCTTAGAGCTTGCCTAGATGAAGCGCTGATCGTGACTCCAGGTCAGACCCACCTTGTTCCGACTGGTCTAGCTATCCATATTGGCGACTCCAGCTAGCCGCAACTATTCTTCCTCGTTCAGGCCTTGGGCATAAGCACGGTATCGTGCTGGGTAATCTAGTGGGCCTTATCGATTCAGACTATCAAGGTCAGCTAATGGTTTCTGTTTGGAACCGTGGTCAAGACACCTTCACTATTGAACCCGGCGATCGTATCGCACAACTAGTCTTCGTACCTGTAGTACAAGCTGAGTTCAACCTAGTAGGCGATTTTGACGCATCTCAACGTGGTGATGGTGGCTTCGGTCACTCTGGTAAACAATAAGTAATAGCTAAAAGGACGTAGTTAATGACGGGCAAACGTAATTCAAATCGCAAAGACGAAATATTACAGGCACTGGCGTTAATGTTGGAATCGAGTGATGGATCATCTCGTATTACCACCGCAAAACTGGCTCAGCAAGTAGGTGTATCGGAAGCGGCGCTTTATCGCCACTTCCCAAGCAAAGCACGCATGTTTGAGGGCTTGATTGAATTTATTGAGCAATCAGTACTGGCTCGAATCAATCAGATTATGGACAAAGAGAAAGACACCCTTACTCGCTTGTATGAGGTGCTTCGTTTCATCTTGCTTTTCGCTGAGCACAACAAAGGGCTTAGCCGTATCCTCTCTGGCCACGCGCTAATGTTTGAGAACGAACGTCTTCGCGAGCGCATCAATCAATTGTTTAGCAAGATTGAAAGCCAACTCAAGCAAATCCTACGTGAGCGTATGCTTCGTGAAGGACAAGGCTTCTCTATGGATGAGAAGATCCTAGCGTCAATTGTTCTAAGCTATGTTGAGGGTCGCATCAACCGCTTCGTGCGAAGTGACTTTGAAATCAAACCATCTGAAGACCTAGAGCAATATTGGGATCTTCTTCGTCAGCAAATTGCCTAAGTAATCTATGAGTAAATACGACGCTCCACAATTCTCAGCCAAACTACTGCACCCCAAATATTGGGGCGTTTGGTTTGGCTTTGGGCTCTTAGCCCTAGTAGTTAACCTACTGCCCTACTCTGTGCTTTTGAAGCTCGGTCGTGGTCTTGGAAAGCTATCTATGAAACTCGCTAAGAGCCGAGTAAAAGTAGCAAGACGTAACCTTGAACTGGCCTTCCCTGATAAGCCTGCGGACGAGGTCGAGGCTATTGTCGAAGAGAACTTCAAGAATACTGGCTTTGCCTTCCTAGAGATGGGTATGACCTGGTTCTGGCCTACGTGGCGCCTTAAGCGTCGCATTCGCACCGTCAATCTAGAGCAAGCTATCGAGTTTGAGAAAGAAGGACGTGGGGTCCTACTGTGCCATCCGCATACGCTGAACCTCGAGATCAGTGCTCGTGCTTTTGCGGTATTGGGTTACCCTGGCAGTGGCGTATATCGCCCGCACAACAACCCAGCGTACGACTTTATCCAGTATTGGGGTCGAACCCACAACGGTAACAAGTTAGTCGATCGTAAAAATGTGAAAGAGATGATTCGCGTACTTAAGCGTGGCGAGCGTCTGTTCTATCTCGGTGATCACGACTACGGTCGCAACAAGTCTGTGTTCGTGCCTTTCTTTGCTGTTGAGGATGCCTGTACCACCACTGGAGCGAATATTCTATTCAACATGACTGATTGCGCCATGATTCCTGTAACCGGCTTCAGAGACGCTAACGGGCAGTATGAGCTAAACCTTGCTCCAACCATCCATGAAAACTTCCCTAAGAAGGATGTGGAAGCGGGTGCAGCCATGATGAACAAGGCTTATGAAGAGGTAATCCTGCGTCAGGTTGACCAGTGGATGTGGTTGCACAAACGCTATAAGACGATGCAAGACGAAAGCCTGCCGAAAGGCTATAGATATAAAAATAGCTGACAGCTATCAGCTATCAGCTATCAGCTATCAGCTACAAAGTATTAGCCCCTCATCGAGGGGCTATTTTTTATTTGTGGTATGGCTTAGAAAGCTCATGTACCGCTTCTACGAATACGCCAGCATTCTCTGGTGGCACATCTAGGTGGATACCGTGACCTAGGTTAAATACATGGCCTGTACCTGCATCACCGAAGCCTCAAGGATACCAGCAACCTCTTGGCGGATACGGTCATGGCCTGCATACAGCATAGATGGTCCATGTTACCTTGTAGAGCAACCTTATCACCGATGCGAGCTTTAGCATCTGCGATATTGATAGTCCAGTCTAAGCCTACTGCATCACAACCCGTTGCTGCGATAGACTCTAGCCACATACCGCCGTTCTTAGTGAACAGGGTCACTGGCACGCGACGGCCTTCGTTTTCACGAATTAGCCCATCTACGATCTTGTGCATGTAGCGTAGAGAGAACTCGTTGTAATCGCGAGGAGTCAGTACGCCACCCCAAGTATCAAACACCATTACAGACTGAGCACCTGCTTTGATCTGTGCGTTTAGATATTCGATTACGCTGTCTGCTAGCTTGTCTAGCAATAGGTGCAGTGTTTGCGGCTCAGCGTACATCATCTTCTTGATCTTGGTGAATGCCTTAGAGCTGCCACCTTCAACCATGTAGGTCGCAAGTGTCCAAGGGCTACCAGAGAAACCAATCAGTGGTACTTCACCTGCTAGGTCTTTGCGAATTTGACGCACTGCATTCATAACATATTGCAGTTCACCTTCTGGATCAGGAAGACCAATCTTGTCTACGTCTGCCTTACAGGTAATTGGGCGTTCAAACTTAGGACCTTCACCCGTTTCAAAGTAAAGGCCAAGACCCATTGCATCTGGAATGGTTAGGATGTCAGAGAAAAGGATTGCTGCATCCAATGGGAAACGTCTTAGCGGCTGAAGGGTAACCTCAGACGCTAGCTCTGCGTTCTTACACAGAGACATAAAATCACCCGCTTCGGCGCGAGTTGCTTTGTATTCTGGAAGGTAACGACCCGCCTGACGCATCATCCAAACAGGGGTGTAGTCTACAGGCTGTTTTAGAAGCGCACGAAGATAGCGATCATTTTTCAATTCAGTCATTTTTCAGGTCATAATCCATTGGTACGAAAACGCCATTCTAGCACCTTTCGACTGGGAAGGATGTTCGAGGATTGAGCGGTAGATCAAGTTATAAATACACAACTCAAGCCAGAGATTGCCTTGGCTGACACTAAATGTTAAAAAAATGTTCTCTAGCGAAACCTATAACAAGTGAGTACCGTAGAGATACTCCCAATAGAACAGTATTGCCCTCCCTCTAGGAGGGCTTTTTTTATCTGAATTACGTGTTCTGAATCGTCTCTACGGTAGACTCAATTAGCGCTCTGGCAATAGTTCCCGAAGGCGCAACTTCTGGAAGGTTGTCATGTTCGAACCAAGCGGCATCGCTTAACTCGGTGTAATCCGGCTTAATCTCACCCTCTGCGTACTCAGCTATAAACCCCATCATCATGCTACTTGGGAATGCCCAGGGCTGGCTACCGAAGTATTGGATGTTCTTAACCGTGATACCTGTCTCTTCTTTCACCTCACGCGCCACGCACTGCTCTAGGGTTTCTCCCACCTCTAGGAAGCCAGCAATCACTGTATACATATTGCCTTTGTGTCTTGGGTGTTGAGCTAGAAGTATTTTAGAGCCGTTACGCACTGCAACTATAATGCATGGGAAGATACGCGGATAATGTAAGGTGCGACATTGCTGACATTGCATCGCCAATTGATTGTGGTTGAGAGAGCAACGCCCCCCACACTGACCACAAAAGCGCATAGTTTGGCTCATGTGCCCATATTGAACCGCCTTACTCACGATCAAGAACAATTCTTGTGGTAGATCCAGTAGTACGTAAGGAGCTCATTTCTAGCCCTCTCTCTACATCCGCATCGTTAAGCCAATAAACGGAATGCCCTTGATATTCAGCTATGACTACCGCCTTTTCTTTAGGTAAATCATAAGTATGCGCATCACCAAATGGGAGCTCACCTTGGTCTAACCAGATATCGCTACCGTTGACCACCAGCCAGTAAGCTTGTTTTGTACTGTTACTTTTTTTTTAACATCCGTATTCTCTCCGCTTGCAGTTCTGTTATTTTACTGGCAATCTAAATCTATACCATATGCACAAAGTAATGGTGCAAAGCCGTTGGTATAAAACACAATTTTTGCTTTCAACAATGGAACCCTCTCGCTGTGTTTCGAGAGCTTTACCAGGCCGGTAAAGGATCAAGAGGACTTGGTCATGCTAAAAAAATTTCAACAAGTGCAAGAAGAATGGGGTGGCTCGAGTGACGTCATCGACCATTGGTTGGAGAAACGCCAAGCATTACTTGTAGAGTATGTGAAATTGGCTTCCCTGCAACCAGCCGCCTCTTCTAACGTCGCCACGCTTCCAACTAAGGAAGAGCTTCAAAAATTCTCTCAACACCTAGTAGATTATATCTCTGAGGGTCACTTCAAGATCTATGACATGGTCATGGAGAAATGGGCCGCTACAGGCTTTCAAACCACAGAAGAGATCAGCCAGACCTACGCCAAGATAGTTCTGACTACAGAGCCTCTGCTTAACTTCACTGACCAATACGCCAATATTCCAGTGGACGATGAGCTTGAGACCTTTGAACAGGATATGTCAAAGATTGGTGAGGTGTTAGAACTGCGCTTTGAGGTAGAAGATAAGCTGATTCAGTTAATTGCAGAAAGCCTAGCTATCCCGCCCGGCGCTTAACTGCGCTTGGCGACAATCTCGGTAGAGGGCGATCCCGCTCTCTAGCCTTTTTCGGCTCTGAAAATAGGCACTTTTCTCAAACTGCAGGCATTAAAAAAGGCATCCAAATTGGATGCCTTTTTGCTATCTAATGCTCAGCTTACTCGTCAGAGAAACCAGCGTTTAGAAGTGCTGCCAAGTTGTCGGTAGCTTGCTCAGCTGAAGGGCCTTGCTCTTCACGCTTAGCTTGACGGTCTTGGTGGTATGCGAAACCAGTACCCGCTGGGATCAGACGACCCACGATTACGTTTTCTTTCAGACCACGAAGCTCATCGCGCTTACCAGATACAGCTGCTTCTGTTAGTACGCGAGTTGTCTCCTGGAACGATGCCGCAGAGATGAACGACTCAGTCGCAAGAGAAGCTTTAGTGATACCTAGAAGCTCACGCTCGAAGCCAGCTGGTTGCTTACCTTCTGCTTCTAGAGCACGGTTAGCAATCTTAACCTGAGCATACTCAACCTGCTCACCAGGTAGGAACTCAGAGTCACCAGCGCTTGTGATAGTACACTTACGTAGCATTTGACGAACGATAGTCTCAATGTGCTTATCGTTAATCTTAACGCCTTGTAGACGGTATACTTCCTGAACCTCGTTCGCAATGTACTGAGTCATCGCGTGGATACCACGAAGACGTAGAATGTCATGCGGAGTTTCTGGACCATCTGCGATCACGTCACCACGCTCAACCTTCTCACCTTCGAACACGTTCAGCTGACGGTGCTTAGGAATCATTTCTTCGTAAGCGTCACCACCTTCACGAGTGATCACTAGACGACGTTTACCTTTGGTCTCTTTACCGAAAGATACTGTACCTGTGTGCTCAGCAAGAATCGCAGGCTCTTTAGGCTTACGTGCTTCGAACAGGTCGGCAACTCGTGGAAGACCACCGGTGATATCTTTGTTACCACCAGACTTCTGAGGAATACGTGCTAGGGTATCACCGATACCTACTTCACTGCCGTCTTCGATTTGTACAATCGCTTTACCTGGTAGGAAGTATTGTGCAGGCATGTCAGTGCCAGGGATCATTACGTCGTTACCTTGCTCATCAACAAGCTTGATAGCTGGACGCATGTCTTTACCTGCCGCTGGACGAGCTGCCGCGTCAGTAACTTCGCTCGAAGATAGACCGGTTAGGTCATCTGTCTGACGAGATACTGTTACGCCGTCGATCATGTCAACGTACTGGATGCGACCTGCTACCTCAGTGATGATAGGTAGTGTGTGCGCTTCCCAGTTAGCAACTGTGTCGCCTTTAGCAACTGCTTCAGAATCACCCTTGTCTAGGATCGAACCGTAAGGAAGCTTGTGCTTCTCTTTAGTACGGCCTAGCTCATCAACGATAGTTAGTTCAGAAGCACGAGAAGTGATTACGAACTTGCCATCTTTGTTTACAACGAACTTAGCGTTGTTCAGGTGAATCGTACCGTCGTTCTTCGATGGATGCTGTTCTCAGCAGCCGCCGTAGATGCCGCACCACCGATGTGGAACGTACGCATGGTAAGCTGTGTACCTGGTTCACCGATAGATTGAGCAGCGATTACACCAACTGCTTCACCTTGGTTCACTAGGTGACCACGTGCTAGGTCACGACCATAACACAGTGCACAACAACCGAAGTCAGAATCACAAGTTACTACAGAACGTACTTTCATACGGTCTACAGAGTTCTCGTCCATGATCTGACACCACTTCTCATCAATCAGAGTATTACGTGGGATCAGAACTTCTTCTGTACCTGGCTTGATTACGTCTTCTGCTACTACACGACCAAGCGCAAGCTCAGTTAGAGGAACCTTAACGTCACCACCCTCGATGTGTGGCATCATTTCGATACCTTCGTGAGTGCCACAGTCGTGCTCGTGAACTACAACGTCCTGAGCAACGTCTACTAGACGACGAGTTAGGTAACCCGAGTTCGCAGTTTTCAGTGCTGTATCCGCAAGACCCTTACGAGCACCGTGCGTTGAGATAAAGTACTGAAGTACGTTTAGACCTTCTTTAAAGTTTGCAGTGATCGGCGTTTCGATGATTGAACCATCTGGACGCGCCATCAGACCACGCATACCCGCTAGCTGACGAATCTGTGCTGCAGAACCACGAGCACCTGAGTCGGCCATCATGTAGATGCTGTTGAACGACTCTTGTTGTTCTTCTTCACCTTCACGGTTAACTACTGTCTCAGAAGATAGGTTATCCATCATAGCTTTCGCTACACGGTCGTTGGTAGACGCCCAGATATCGATAACTTTGTTGTAACGCTCACCCGCTGTTACCAGACCTGATTGGTACTGGTCTTGGATTTCACGTACTTCTTCTTCTGCTTCAGAGATCTCAGTGTACTTAGCGTCTGGAACAACCATATCGTCGATACCAACAGATACACCAGATAGTGCCGCGTATGCGAAACCTGTGTACATGATTTGGTCAGCGAAGATAACTGTGTCTTTAAGACCTAGGTTACGGTAAGCCTCATCAAGTAGCTTAGAAATCTGCTTCTTACCTAGTTTTTGGTTAACTAGTTCGAATGGCAGGCCTGCTGGAACGATCTGCCATAGCATTGCACGACCGATAGTTGTATCAACAAGCTTAGTTTCTGTAGTGCTGTTACCTTCGTCATCTTTGATGGTTTCAGTAATGCGCACTTTAACACGTGCGTGCAGCTCAGCGCTCTTAGTGCGGTATGCCTTCTCAGCCTCATCTGGGCCAGCAAGGTACATGCCTTCACCTTTCACGTTGATTTTGTCACGTGTCATGTAGTAAAGACCCAATACAACGTCCTGAGAAGGTACGATGATAGGATCACCTGACGCTGGCGACAGAATGTTGTTTGTCGACATCATCAGAGTACGAGCTTCTAGCTGAGCTTCCAGAGTTAGAGGTACGTGTACCGCCATCTGGTCACCATCGAAGTCAGCGTTATATGCCGCACACACAAGTGGGTGTAGCTGGATCGCTTTACCTTCGATTAGTACTGGTTCGAACGCCTGGATACCTAGACGGTGAAGTGTAGGTGCACGGTTCAATAGTACTGGGTGTTCGCGAATAACTTCGTCCAGGATATCCCAAACTACTGGTTCTTCACGCTCAACCATCTTCTTAGCAGCCTTGATAGTAGTCGCTAGACCACGGGTCTCTAGCTTGCTATAGATGAATGGTTTGAATAGCTCAAGTGCCATCTTCTTAGGAAGACCACACTGGTGCAGACGAAGGTATGGACCTACTGTGATTACAGAACGGCCAGAGTAGTCTACACGCTTACCTAGTAGGTTCTGACGGAAACGACCTTGTTTACCCTTGATCATATCAGCAAGAGATTTCAGAGGACGCTTGTTAGAACCTGTGATCGCACGACCGCGACGACCGTTATCTAGAAGTGCATCAACAGACTCTTGCAGCATACGCTTTTCGTTACGTACGATGATGTCCGGAGCAGATAGCTCTAGTAGACGCTTCAAACGGTTGTTACGGTTGATCACACGACGGTATAGGTCGTTCAGATCTGAAGTCGCAAAGCGACCGCCATCTAGTGGTACTAGAGGACGTAGATCTGGTGGCAGAACTGGAAGAACAGTTAGAATCATCCACTCAGGGTTGTTACCTGATGCAACGAATGCTTCAACTAGCTTCAAGCGCTTAGTGATTTTCTTACGCTTAGTTTCAGAGTTAGTTGTTTCCAACTCTTCACGCATAAGTTCAGCTTCCTGCACAAGATCCATAGACGCTAGCAGATCTTTGATCGCTTCAGCACCCATCTTAGCAGTGAACTCATCACCCCACTCTTCTAGCTTGTCCAGATACTCTTCTTCAGTAAGCATCTGACCTTTTTCTAGATCAGTCATACCCGCTTCTGTCACAACGTACATTTCGAAGTACAGAACGCGCTCGATATCACGTAGTGGGATATCCATTAGTAGACCGATACGAGACGGCAGTGATTTTAGGAACCAGATGTGAGCAACTGGTGATGCAAGCTCGATGTGGCCCATACGGTCACGACGAACTTTAGTTTGTGTAACTTCAACGCCACACTTCTCACAGATAACACCACGGTGTTTCAGACGCTTATATTTGCCACAAAGACACTCGTAGTCTTTAACTGGGCCAAAGATACGCGCACAGAACAGACCATCGCGCTCAGGTTTGAACGTACGATAGTTGATTGTCTCAGGCTTTTAACTTCACCGAAAGACCATGAACGGATCATGTCTGGTGAAGATAGACCGATTTTGATTGCATCAAATTCTTCAGTCTTATGCTGTGCTTTTAGAAAGTTTAATAAGTCTTTCACAATCAGCTCCTGTAAGGAGTTAAAAGGTGCCCGCCGCTAAGCGAGCCCCTTCTTACACATAACCACTTTTCTTTTCAGAAAGGGATTACTCTTCGTCTTCTAGCTCGATGTTAATACCTAGCGAGCGGATCTCTTTCAACAGTACGTTGAAGGATTCAGGCATGCCAGGTTCCATCGCGTGGTTACCATCTACGATGTTCTTATACATCTTAGTACGGCCGTTCACGTCATCCGATTTCACGGTTAGCATTTCTTGTAGGGTGTAAGCAGCACCGTATGCTTCAAGTGCCCATACTTCCATCTCACCGAAACGCTGACCACCGAACTGAGCTTTACCACCAAGTGGTTGCTGAGTTACTAGGCTGTAAGAACCAGTAGAACGTGCGTGCATCTTGTCATCAACAAGGTGGTTCAGTTTCAGCATGTACATGTAACCTACAGTTACAGGACGCTCAAACGCATCACCTGTGCGACCATCAAACAGCGTTAGCTGACCAGACTCAGGTAGGTCACCTAGTTTAAGTAGCTCTTTGATATTCTTCTCAGAAGCACCGTCAAATACTGGAGTAGCGATAGGTAGACCGCCACGTAGGTTCTTGATAAGCGTGCGAACTTGGTCGTCTGATAGCTCAGCAATATCTACGTTTTGACGTGTACCGCCTAGATCGTAAACCTTCTGTAGGAATTCACGGAACTTAGCAAGCTCCTGTTGTTCCTTAACCATCTGGTTGATCTTGTCGCCGATACCTTTCGCAGCTAGACCTAGGTGAACCTCAAGAATCTGACCGATGTTCATACGCGAAGGTACGCCCAGCGGGTTTAGAACGATATCTACAGGTTGGCCTTTCTCATCGTACGGCATGTCTTCAACAGGTTGATCTTAGAGATAACACCCTTGTTACCGTGACGACCCGCCATCTTATCACCTGGCTGGATGCGACGTTTAACCGCTAGGTAAACCTTAACGATCTTCAGTACGCCTGGTGCAAGATCATCACCTTGTGTGATCTTACGACGCTTAGTTTCGAACTTCTTATCGAACTCAGCTTTCAGCTCGTCGTATTGCTCAGCCATTTGTTCTAGCTGAGATTGCAGAGCGTCATCTTCTAGAGTTAGCTCTAGCCACTTCTTACGATCAGTAGCGTCTAGCTTAGCTTCAGAATAACCACCAGCGATTAGTACAGCGCGAACACGGTTAGAAGGCCACCCTCAAGAATCTGGAATTCTTCAGTAAGGTCTTTCTTCGCTTCTTTCAGCTGCATTTGCTCGATTTCTAGAGCACGCTTGTCTTTCTCAACGCCGTCACGAGTAAATACTTGAACGTCGATGATAGTACCTGAAACAGAGTTTGGTACGCGTAGAGAAGTATCTTTAACATCAGATGCTTTTTCACCGAAGATAGCACGTAGTAGCTTCTCTTCAGGAGTTAGCTGAGTTTCACCCTTAGGTGTAACTTTACCAACTAGGATGTCGCCACCCTTAACTTCAGCACCGATGTAAACGATACCTGACTCATCTAGCTTAGATAATGCTGCTTCACCAACGTTTGGAATATCAGCAGTGATCTCTTCGGAACCAAGCTTAGTATCACGCGCCACACAAGATAGCTCTTGGATGTGGATAGTAGTAAAGCGATCTTCTTGTACTACACGCTCAGAAACTAGGATTGAATCCTCAAAGTTATAACCGTTCCAAGGCATGAACGCGATGCGCATGTTTTGACCAAGCGCTAGTTCACCAAGGTCAGTCGAAGGACCATCAGCTAGTACGTCACCTTTAGATACTGGCTCACCCGGCATCACAGTTGGACGCTGGTTGATACAAGTGTTCTGGTTAGAACGCGTGTACTTAGTAAGGTTGTAGATGTCGATACCCGCTTCACCAGGTACTAGCTCATCTTCGTTAACCTTAACTACGATACGTGATGCGTCTACAGACTGGATAGTACCGCCACGCTTAGCTACTGCTGTAACACCAGAGTCAACCGCGATGTTGCGCTCAACACCAGTACCAACTAGAGGCTTGTCAGCCTTAAGCGTTGGAACTGCCTGACGTTGCATGTTCGCACCCATCAATGCACGGTTTGCGTCATCGTGCTCTAGGAATGGGATTAGAGATGCAGCGATCGATACAACCTGGTTAGTTGCAACGTCCATATAGCTCACGTTATCACGTGGGTGAAGACCAGATTCACCTTTCAAACGAGCAGTGATCAGTTCGTCAGCGAAGGTATTATCTTCAGCTAAAACTGTGTTCGCCTGAGCGATAACGTACTGGCCTTCTTCGATTGCCGATAGGTAATCTACGTCGCCAGTAACAACACCATCAACAACGCGACGGTATGGAGTCTCTAGGAAGCCGAATTCGTTACAACGCGCATATGCAGAAAGCGAGTTGATCAGACCGATGTTTGGACCTTCAGGAGTTTCGATCGGACATAGACGACCGTAGTGAGTTACGTGTACGTCACGTACCTCGAAGCCCGCACGCTCACGAGTTAGACCGCCTGGGCCCAACGCAGAGATACGACGCTTGTGCGTTACTTCTGAAAGCGGGTTGTTTTGGTCCATGAACTGAGACAGTTGCGAAGAACCAAAGAACTCTTTAACAGCAGCAGAGATAGGCTTAGCGTTGATTAGGTCTTGAGGCATGATGCTATCAAGATCACCAAGCTTAGGCGCTCTTTAACTGCACGCTCAACACGTACTAGACCAACACGGAATTGGTTTTCAGCCATCTCGCCTACAGAACGGATACGACGGTTACCAAGGTGGTCGATATCATCCACTTCGCCTTTACCGTTACGGATAGCGATAAGCTTCTTCATCACTTCGATGATATCAGTTTCGTCTAGAGTACCCTGCTCTTGAGCATCTTCACGCATGATAGAGCTGTTGAACTTCATACGACCAACCTGAGATAGGTCGTAGCGCTCTTCAGAGAAGAACAGGCTCTCAAATAGAGCTTCAGCAGCTTCCTTCGTTGGTGGCTCACCAGGACGCATCATGCGGTAGATTTCTACAAGCGCAGTGATACGGTCAGTGGTGCTGTCACTACGAAGTGTGTCAGACATGAATGGACCGTGGTCTAGGTCGTTAGTAAATAGAGTCTCAAGCTTAGTGTGACCTGCTTGCGCTAGGTTAGCTAGGCTCTCAAGGCTGAACTCTTGGTTCGCCTCAACAACGATCTCACCGGTGTTCTCGTCGATGTAGTCTTTAGATGCAACCTTGCCAACGATGTACTCAACAGGTACTTCGATAAACTCAACGCCATCTTTATCAAGTTGGCGGATGTGGCGTGCAGTTACACGACGACCAGCTTCAACATAAACTTTGCCGTTTGCTTCGATATCAAAAGAAGCAGTTTCACCACGTAGACGCTCTGGTACCAACTCCATCATTAGAGTCTGGTCTTTCACTTCAAAGCGAACTTTCTCGAAGAATAGATCTAGGATCTCTTCGGTAGTTTTGCCCAAAGCACGTAGGATGATTGAAGCTGGAAGCTTACGACGACGGTCAATACGAACGAACAAGTTATCCTTAGGATCGAACTCAAAGTCTAGCCATGAGCCACGGTAAGGGATAACGCGTGCGTTATATAGAACTTTACCAGATGAGTGGGTCTTACCTTTATCGCTGTCGAAGAATACGCCTGGGCTTCTGTGCAGCTGGGATACGATAACCCTCTCGGTACCATTAATTACGAAGGTACCATTGTCTGTCATGAGTGGAATCTCACCCATGTAGACTTCTTGTTCTTTAATGTCTTTTACAGTACCAGCTGGTGCATCTTTATCATAAACAACTAGACGCAGTTTAACGCGTAGCGGTTTTGAATAAGTGACACCGCGGATTTGGCATTCTTTAACGTCAAATACTGGTTCACCAAGACGGTAGCTAACGTATTGCAGCTCAGAGTTGCCGTTGTAGCTCTGGATTGGGAATACAGAGCGGAAAGCAGCTTCTAAACCGTATTGCCCTTCTGGATCCTGTTCGATGAATTTATCGAAAGAATCAAGCTGGATCGATAGCAGGTACGGTACGTCCAAAACCTGTGGACGAGTACCAAAGTCCTTACGGATGCGCTTTTTCTCGGTATAGGAGTAAACCATGGGGTTCCTCAGCTCGCTGATAAGTGACCCAACTGCCTAACAATTTGAGGCAGAGACTAACGACTGTTTTCTTACAATGACTCCAAAGAAAATGGAGTTGGTGCGCAGATTTTGATGCTGAAACAGCGGAAAAACATCAAAGTCCTTTAGCGCAAAAAGGCCGGTGGTCAATAAACCACCAGCCATTAGCCATTCGGCTAAGAAATTAAGTAATAATTACTTAACTTCAACAGAAGCGCCAGCTTCTTCTAGTTGTGCTTTAAGGCCTTCTGCTTCTTCTTTAGAAACAGCTTCCTTAAGTGGTGCTGGAGCACCGTCAACTAGAGCTTTAGCTTCTTTCAGGCCTAGACCTGTAGCGCCACGTACTGCTTTGATAACAGCAACTTTGTTACCGCCAACAGCAGTAAGAACTACGTCAAATTCAGTTTGCTCTTCAGCAGCGTCACCGCCAGCTGCGCCGCCAGCAACAACAGCTGCTGCAGCAGAAACGCCGAATTTTTCTTCCATAGCTTCGATAAGCTCTACAACTTGCATTACAGACATTTCTGCAACTGCGTCTAGGATTTGCTCGTTAGTAATAGACATAACAATTCTCTTTTAAATCAACAATAAGTTTATTTAGCAACCAGTAAAAAGCAAGGCTTATGCCGCTGCTTCTTCTTTCTGATCGCGTAGTGCAGCGATAGTACGTACCAGCTTGCCTGCAGAAGCTTCTTTCATGCACATCATTAGGCGTGCGATAGCTTCGTCGTAAGTTGGTAGTGTCGCTAGTACTTCTGCGTCAGTAACTGCGCCTTCAAATGCAGCAGCTTTGATCTCGAAATCTTTGTTCTCTTTAGCGAAGTCTTTGAAAAGACGCGCCGCAGCACCTGGGTGCTCGTTAGAGAATGCGATAAGAGTAGGACCAGTGAAAGTGTCTACTAGACACTCGTAGTCAGTACCTTGTACCGCACGGCGTGCAAGTGTGTTACGAACAACTTTCATGTAAACACCAGCTTCACGAGCTTGTTTACGAAGAGAAGTCATCGCGCCAACTTCAACGCCACGAGAATCAGCTACAACTGCAGAAAGTGCACCACTGGCAGCTTCGTTGACTTCAGCAACAATTGCTTTTTTGTCTTGAAGGTTTAAAGCCATTTTGGATTTACTCCTGGTTGTCGTTACACCACTCACCGGGAATCGATGAGCGCTTTACGGTGCAGTCCCAGAAGAAAGACAATCTTAAAAAGTTCGGCTTTCTGTCAGTTCGGGCACCATCTACGCAGGATTAATTAAGTTCTAGAAACCTAGAACACCTGCGGTCTTGGACGGAGACTACTTCTACTCAAAGATGAGTTTCAACAGCCCCAACCACAAATATTAGGCGCGAAATTATACACAAATTTCACGCCCAATCAAGATTAGTTTGCTAGCGTGTTTAGGCTAGACTGATCCACAGCAACACCTGCACCCATAGTGGTAGAGATGCTTACTTTCTTCAGGAAAGTACCTTTCGCTGAAGATGGCTTAGCTTTCTTAAGAGCAACTAGAAGTGCTTCTAGGTTCTCTTGAAGCTGTGCAGCTTCGAAGTAGCTTTACCGATAGTAGTGTGGATGATGCCGTTCTTGTCGTTACGGTAACGAACCTGACCAGCTTTAGCGTTCTTAACAGCTTCAGCAACGTTAGGAGTTACAGTACCAACTTTAGGGTTTGGCATAAGACCGCGTGGACCTAGGATAGTACCTAGTTGACCAACAACGCGCATTGCATCTGGAGAAGCAACAACTACGTCGAAGTTCATTTCACCTTTCTTAACTTGCTCAGCAAGATCTTCCATACCTACGATGTCTGCACCAGCTTCTTTAGCCGCTTCAGCGTTTGCACCTTGAGTGAAAACAGCTACACGGATTTCACGGCCAGTACCGTGAGGAAGAACAGTTGCACCACGTACGTTCTGATCAGATTTACGAGCATCGATGCCAAGGTTAACAGCAACGTCTACAGACTCTGGGAACTTAGCAGTAGCTAGTTCTTTAAGAAGAGCGATAGCTTCGTTGATTTCGTACTCTTTAGTTACGTCAACTTTTTCGCGGATTACGCGCATACGCTTAGTAAGTTTTGCCATCTTATTAACCCTCTACCACTAGGCCCATTGAACGAGCAGTACCTGCGATAGAACGCTTCATCGCTTCGATGTCAGCGCCAGTCATGTCTGCAGCTTTAGTTTCAGCAATCTCTTGCAGCTGAGCGTCAGTAACAGTACCAACTTTCTCAGTGTTTGGACGACCAGAACCAGACTTAACGCCAGCAGCTTTCTTAAGAAGAACAGCAGCAGGTGGAGTCTTAGTTTCAAAAGTGAAAGAACGGTCGTTGTATACAGAGATAACAACTGGGATTGGTAGACCTTTCTCAACAGATTCTGTTTTTGCGTTGAACGCTTTACAGAATTCCATGATGTTCACACCGTGTTGACCTAGAGCAGGACCAACTGGTGGCGACGGGTTAGCCATACCTGCTGCAACTTGCAGTTTGATATAAGCTTCAACTTTCTTAGCCATGATATTTCCTAAATTTTGGGTTCAAACGCTGCACTAAGGTCAGCTCCCCATAAGTTTTGGTTAACGCTTTGCTTCTGTTTAGAAACAAAGAGGCGCGAATTATAGTTACAATTCGCGCCTCAAACAAGCCCTTAAGCTTACTTTTTAGTCAATTTTTTCAACTTGACCAAATTCGAGTTCTACAGGAGTCGCACGACCGAAGATCGATACAGAAACCTTCAAGCGACTCTTCTCGTAATCCACCTCTTCAACGGTACCGTTGAAGTCAGCAAATGGACCATCGTTCACACGAACAATCTCACCCGCTTCGTACATTGTACGTGGACGTGGAGACTCGCTCGCTTTCTCCAGACGGTTCAAGATAGCATCTGCTTCTTTATCCGTGATTGGAGCAGGACGGTCAGAAGTTCCGCCAATAAAGCCCATAACGCGTGGAACGCTGCGAACTAGGTGCCAAGACTCATCGTTCATGATCATTTGAACAAGAACATAGCCTGGGAAGAATTTACGTTCACTCTTACGACGTTGACCTGCACGCATTTCAACTACTTCTTCAGTCGGTACTAGTACCTCACCGAATAGCTCTTCCATGTCGTGCATTCTGATGTGTTCACGCAAAGAGGTAGCAACACGGCTTTCAAAA
Source organism: Vibrio ishigakensis (assembly GCA_000830475.1). Classification (GTDB taxonomy): domain Bacteria; phylum Pseudomonadota; class Gammaproteobacteria; order Enterobacterales; family Vibrionaceae; genus Vibrio; species Vibrio ishigakensis_A. The sequence continues at coordinate 110,236 of BBSC01000013.1, forward strand.
CCAGAAAAAGCCTGAACTACGTACCAACGTTTTTTTGGAGCTTCACTCATGAATTAGAACCCTCACACCCCAGTTGCTAGAGCAACAAGACGAACCATGATGCCGTCGATGCCCCATAGCACTAGAGCCATAACAATACTTACAGCCAATACAATCAGAGTCGTTTGCATAGTTTCTTGGCGGGTTGGCCAAACAACTTTGCGAATCTCCATACGAGATTCACGAGCAAACGTGATAGCGGCTTTGCCTTTTGTTGTCGTAGCGGCAACACCCAGAGCAGCTGCAATCAATACAACTACACCTGCAGCGCGAACAACTACAGACATTTCACCATAAAGGTAATTTCCTACAACAGCAGCGGCCAGCAGAGCAAAAGCGACAATCCACTTGAAAATATCTGCTGTGCTTGAGCTATCAGGAGTTTCAGCATTTGCTTTCATAAAACTAACCTGTGACAAGTCTTACTATAGACGACAATAACCCCGCTGTTGCAGGGCTCTACAAAAATGTGTTGAGTACAACACCCTAAAGCGAATCAGCTTTCCCGAATAGGCTAAACAGCCCCAAATAGAAAGATAATTCTTCAATTTCTCTGCGATATTAGAGGCTTAGGTCAGTAAACCTTAACTCTCATTATCAATAGCGCAGAAAAAGGGCATCAAATGATGCCCTTTTGTTTAGATTTCGTCAAATATTAATCGAAAATCTTAGCTACAACACCAGCACCTACGGTACGGCCACCTTCACGGATAGCGAAACGTAGACCTTCATCCATAGCGATAGGAGCGATTAGCTCAACTTTCATTTGGATGTTGTCGCCTGGCATTACCATTTCTACGCCTTCTGGTAGAGAGATGTCACCAGTTACGTCAGTTGTACGGAAGTAGAACTGTGGACGGTAGCCTTTGAAGAACGGAGTATGACGGCCGCCTTCGTCTTTAGAAAGTACGTATACTTCTGACTCGAACTTAGTGTGTGGGTTGATTGAGCCAGGAGCA
>BBSC01000012.1:0-112015 GCA_000830475.1 Vibrio ishigakensis
ATTTTTATACTTAAGCTCAGATTTCCCAACACTGTTCTCAAGTTCGGAGCGCATAATACTCAGCCCAGAAATTTCTGTAAAGGCTTTTCTTGAAATTCACCACTGTATGCGCGCTTTTTGCCCATAACGACCGAAAAGTAACATTATCTGGCGCAATCCTCGCCGAGGCACTATGTGCACGCTTCAAGAGTGTACGCACTACTTAGACTAAAGTTCATCCATTTCTTCAATAAATAGGTACAAATGTAAGCGAAACAATTTACATTGATTGACGTTATCACTGCTTGAAACTGATAAAATGCGCTTAATAATTTATAAGTAGAACCACCATGATCAAAACAACCCTAACTCGAAACAAATTTTCAGTAGTGATGGCTGCCGCCTTGGCATCTGTACTATCTTTTTCCTCTCCGAGTTTAGCAAGACCGCAAAGCTCCGCGAACACTGCGGTCACCATCCAGGAGGTGAATACCCATGAGATCTCTCAATCATTATCTCTTGTGGGTAAATTAAAGGCTAAGCAAGCAGTAATCATCTCACCAGAAGTCAGCGGTACTATCGAACGCATCGCGGTGCAGGCTAATCAGGACGTGAAAACGGGTCAGCTTTTGATTCAACTTAGCGATGACAAAGCAAAGGCGGCAGTTGCTGAAGCCCAAGCGTATCTCAACGACGAAAAGCGTAAACTGAATGAGTTTGAGCGTCTGCGCGCCAGTGCTGCTGTAACCCTTACCGAGATTGAGGGGCAGAAAGCCAGTGTGCAAATAGCTCAGGCACGTCTCAGTGCGGCAAAGGCAGAGCTGAGCGATCGTTACTTGCGTGCACCATTTGATGGCCGTATCGGTTTCATCGACTTTAGCTTAGGGAAATTGGTTAACTCAGGCACAGAGCTTGTCTCTTTAGATAACCTCAAGGTGATGGAGCTCGATCTACAGGTTCCTGAGCGTTACTTGCCTATGATCTCGACCGGTATGAAGGTATCGGTGCTGACCAATGCTTGGGGCGAACGCGTATTCGAGGGTGAGGTTGTTGGTATCGATTCTCGCGTAAATCCTGACACCCTGAACTTGCGCGTGCGTATCGACATTAAGAATACCTCTGGTGAGCTTAAGCCGGGCATGCTGGTGCAAGGCACTATGCAGTTCCCACCAATCAAGGCACCAATTATTCCAGTGCAGTCACTACAATACTTGGGCACTAAGCGTTTTGTCTACGTGTTAGGTGAGGAAAACCGCGTTGAACAGCGTGAAGTATTCCTAGGCACTCGCGTAGGTAACGAAGTAGTCATCGAGAAAGGTCTAGAGATCGGCGAAACCATAGTGGTTCAGGGTGTGGTAAACATGCGCGACGGCATCCAGGTTAAGGTTGTTGGCGAGCAAGAGAGCGGCAGTGGAGTTGAGCAGTAATGTTGTTATCTGACGTTTCCGTAAAACGCCCAGTCGCCGCTGTCGTACTCAGCTATTGCTGTGTGTGTTCGGTATGGTGTCGTTTTCCAAGCTTGCTGTGCGCGAGATGCCGGACATAGAAAGCTCGGTTGTTTCCATCAATACCAGCTACAGCGGCGCTTCGGCCACCATTATTGAAAACCAGATCACCTCTGTGATTGAGGATCAGTTGTCTGGTATTAGCGGTATCGATGAGATCACCTCGGTAACGCGAAACGGTAGCTCACGTATTACGGTTACCTTTGACCTTGGCTACGACCTTAACACGGGCGTGAGTGACGTTCGTGATGCGGTGGCCCGTGCACAGAACCGACTGCCAGATGAAGCCGATTCTCCTATCGTATATAAGAATAACGGCAGTGGTGAGGCCTCTCTTTACATTAACCTTAGCTCTGATCTCTTGGACAGAACCGAGCTGACCGATTACGTCGATAGGGTTCTACTAGATAGATTCAGCCTCATCTCAGGCGTGAGTTCGGTTCAGGTTTCTGGTGGTCTGTACAAGGTTATGTATGTGAAGCTGAAACCTACCTTAATGGCAGGTCGCGGCGTTACCACCTCTGATATTACCTCGGCACTGCGTAATGAAAATATCGAGGCGCCGGGTGGACAGGTTCGAAACGACCAGATCGTTATGTCTGTGCGTACCGACCGCTCATACAGCACAGAACAAGACTTTGACTACCTAGTGGTGCGCCGCGCGGCTGACGGTACTCCTATCTATCTAAAAGATGTAGCGGATGTTTATCTAGGCGCGAGAAACGAAGATTCGACCTTTAGAAGCGATGGCGTGGTAAACGTTAGTTTGGGGATTGTTCCTCAGTCCGACGCCAACCCACTAGAGGTAGCAACCGCTGTTCGCAAAAACGTTGAGGATATCCAGAAGTTCTTGCCAGAGAGCACGCGCTTGGTGGTGGACTATGATTCCACGGTATTTATCGACCGCTCTATCTCAGAGGTTTATAACACCCTGTTTATCACAGGTGGCTTGGTTGTCTTGGTACTGTACATCTTTATCGGTCAGGCAAGGGCGACCTTGATCCCTGCGGTAACCGTACCTGTATCCTTGATATCGTCCTTCATTGCCGCTTACTACCTTGGCTTTAGTATCAACCTCATCACCCTGATGGCGCTGATACTTTCTATTGGTCTGGTCGTGGATGACGCCATCGTGGTAGTGGAAAACATCTTCCACCATATCGAACGTGGTGAGTCACCGCTATTGGCGGCCTATAAAGGCACTCGCGAGGTAGGCTTTGCGGTAGTGGCGACCACCTTGGTTCTGGTAATGGTATTCCTGCCTATCTCCTTCATGGATGGCATGGTAGGCCTACTGTTTACCGAGTTCTCCGTGCTCTTGTCCATGTCGGTGTTGTTCTCATCCTTGATAGCCCTGACTCTGACTCCTGTGTTAGGTAGTAAGATCCTATCTGCAAATGTGAAGCCAAACCGATTTAACCGTGCGGTAGAGTTCCTGTTCTCTAAGCTAGAGAGTGGCTATCGCAAAGCGCTGAAAGGTGCGCTTAAGGTTCGTGTACTGGCGCCGATTATCATCCTCGCCTGTGTGGGCGGTGCCTATCAGTTGATGAATGTGATTCCAGCGCAGCTGACTCCGCAAGAAGACCGCGGCGTGCTGTTTGCCTTTGCTCGTGGTGCGGATGCGACCAGTTACAACCGGATGGCGCAGAATATGGATGTTATCGAGTCTCGATTAATGCCACTTCTCGGCCAAGGCTTGTTGAAATCCTTCTCTATCCAGTCGCCAGCCTTTGGTGGTAACGCGGGTGATCAGACGGGTTTCGTAATCATGATCCTTGAAGACTGGGAAGACCGTGATATGTCTGCTCAGCAGGGCTTGGGCGTGATACGAAAAGCACTAGCTGATATACCTGATGTGCGTGTCTTCCCTATGATGCCTGGCTTCAGAGGTGGCTCGAGTGAGCCGGTGCAGTTTGTACTGGGTGGTCCTGACTATAAAGAGCTAGAGCAGTGGCTGAGCTATTAAAACAAGCCGCAGATGATAGCCCTTATATGGACGGTGCCAGCACTGACTACTCAGAAAAGACTCCAGAGCTAGTCGTCTCTATCGATAAAGAGCGTGCGGCTGATCTTGGTATTACCCAGAGCGAGATCTCAGATACCCTAGAGATCATGCTTGGCGGTAAATCTGAAACCACCTATGTGGATCGTGGCCAAGAATACGATGTCTATCTTCGTGGTGATGAGAACAGCTTTAACAATATCGCAGATCTCAGCCAGATCTACCTGAGAACCATCAATGGAGATTTGATCACCCTAGATTCAGTGGCGCATATCGATGAGGTAGCATCAGCTATTCGTCTATCGCACTACAATAAGCAAAAATCTATCACGGTTAAGGCAAACCTGGTTGAGGGTGCAACCTTAGGGGACGCGCTCGACTTTCTTGATCAGAAGGCTATCGAGCTTCTGCCAAGTGATATCAGCGTGAACTACTCGGGCGAGTCGAAAGACTTTAAAGAGAATCAGTCTTCTATCGCTATTGTGTTCGCCTTGGCATTGCTGGTGGCTTACCTAGTATTGGCTGCTCAGTTTGAGAGCTTTATCAACGCTGGTGGTGATGTTCACCGTACCTATGGGTGTGTTTGGTGGCTTCCTTGGCCTGCTGATCATGTCGCAAGGTCTGAACGTGTATAGCCAGATTGGTATGATCATGCTTATCGGTATGGTAACCAAGAACGGTATCTTGATTGTGGAGTTTGCCAACCAGCTTCGTGACCGCGGCGTGGAGTTTGAAAAGGCGATCATCGATGCATCGGCAAGGCGTTTGCGTCCTATCATGATGACGGCATTTACTACTCTGGCGGGTTCAATACCTTTGATTCTATCCACCGGCGCTGGCTATGAAAGCCGAGTGGCAGTAGGTACGGTTATCTTCTTCGGTATGGCATTTGCAGCTTAGTAACCCTGTTCGTTATCCCAGCTATGTATCGCTTACTATCGGCGAGCACACAAGCGCCAGGACACGTGGAAGCAGAGCTTAACCGCGACCTGCAACACGATACCAAAGGGCGTGTGGGACACGGCTAATAAACGACAAAGCCAGAGCATTTGCTCTGGCTTTTTTCACCTTCAAGAGTGCTACAGCTCTATATTCTCAAGCTCGAGAAGCTTCTTCTTTCTCTCAATTCCGCCAGCATACCCAGTCAAGGCACGATTGCTGCCAACCACTCTATGACAAGGCACCACCACAGAAACTGGATTCTTACCGTTAGCTGCGCCGACTGCGCGTACCGCCTTTGGCTTGTTGATCGCCTCGGCTATCTGTTTATAGCTGCGTGTCTCACCAAATGGGATCTTGGCGAGTTCGCTCCATACCTGTTTTTGAAACTCGGTACCGTCTGCATCTAGAGGCAGGTCGAACCTATCTCGCTCGCCATTTAGATATTCGCTGAGTTGTTTCTTAGCAGACACTAGGATTGGGTGATTACTGGCATGCTCGCCTAGCTCATCGGGCTTAGTGGTATAGATCTCAAACCAGATCCCCTTAATGCCCTTATCCGAGGTTTGCACCGTGATTATCCCAAGAGCTGAGTCAAATTCGTTGTAGTAAAGCATGTTATTGATTCCACAGATGCAAGGTAGCGTAACTGCCCCAAGGCGATACGCTTTGTTTGTTGAGGTTAGGATAATCGATGCGTCTCTTTTTCACTATCAGATCGCCCTCAACAAAGCAGTCTTTGACTCTTTCTCCTCGCAGTTCAGCTATTGCATTGTCCATGGGCCGATGCCTTTGAGGGCAAGCCATTCATTGGGCATGGAATCAGGGTGCTGACACATAAATTCGGCATATCGCGCCAGTGTCTGTTTTCGACTCTCAGGCATACGAAGAAAGCTAAGGTCGGTTTGAGCAACCTCGGTCGGAGTGGGGAAGTCTTGGCTGGAGATAGTATCCACCAGATTATTGAGATGATTGATGGCCGCCTTTACCGAAACTTGCTGTCCTAAGATAGCACGAACCCCTGCTTCCCAGACACTCCAAACACCGGGAATACGCAGGCCTTTAACCTTGATAAGTTCTGGTTCGAGTTTCGATAAGTGTTGTTCAACAGTATGGGTATCGCAATCAAGGTCAAACATCTCACGGATGTTCTGAATCAGTGCTGGTAGAGAGCTTTTATCTGAGATTTGATAGTCAAGAATCAGACTGTTGCCATCATGTTGCGTGAGACAAAATTGATATCGAAACTCATCAAAGAACCCCGAACGCTGGTAATGAGTATCGGTAATGGTCTCGAGAGAGTGAATCGCACGCAGGCGATAAAAGGCGAGCATGTGTTGCCAGTCTAGATGACCAGCAATCTTGAGTATGGTTTGCCCTTTATGCATGTTCTAGAAGTCTAGGCCGAGCGAGATCTGTACACCGTCATAATCATCGTCATAATTGCCAAGCCCAGTTGTGGCATAGCCATAGATATACTCAGCACGTACCCAATAATCAGCATTGATGTTCCATTGCAGGCCACCGCCCACTGTAAACACGCCGCCGCTGGTATCGCCTATGTCTCTACGATCGCCGTTTGATGTGTCGTGACCTTTAACAAAGGCAGCAATCGCACTGGTGCGACCGAATAACTCAAGCGGGGTATCGCCCAGCTCACCTGTGCTGAGTACCAAAGACAAGCCCACTTGGTAGTAGTTGAATTCAAAGGTCTTGGCTTCATCTTTGGCTTCTGAGTAGCGAAAGAAGCCTTCCATGCTGACGTGCTCGTTGAAAGACTGTCCGCCACCTATGATAAAGCTAGGGTCAGAGAAAGAGTCGTTGTCGCTGTTTTCCGGAGAGAATCCGACATCACCGATCCCCATATAAAAAGAGTTATTTCCGGCCGCCATTACCGAGGTGGAGAGGAGGGCTAGAGGCAGCAGACCGCGAGGTAGCGCTTTTTCATACGTTTCCTATTTAGAGGATGAGTCATTAACAATTTGACAATATAATCGTCAAGATTCGGAAAATTATGATATGCAAAAAAGTGCAAATCAATCATAATCTTAGCACTTATATTTGGCGACACATGGCATTGCTGAGCCAAATGTTTGATAAAAAACAAGGAGTAAGGTTTTGACTCAATCAAAGCATGAACAGCTCTCTCAGGCAGAGCAAGATCAACTGGATGCAGCGGTATTTCGTCGCCTTTTGAAACACCTAGATAACAACAAAGACGTACAGAACATTGACCTGATGATCTTGGCGGGCTTTTGTCGTAACTGTTTCAGCAAATGGTACACAGCTGAAGCACAAGAGAAGGGGCTAGATCTGGATATCGATGATGGTCGCATGCGTGTATATGGCATGACCTATGATGAGTGGAAACAGAATCATCAGTTGCCAGCAACACCAGAGCAACTAGCGGCCTTTGAGGCCAAGCAGAAGAAATAGAAAAATGGCGTCCAAATAGGACGCCATTTTTAATCAGTAGTTAGAGTTAACCAATACCTTCTCACCATACTTGCCCGCATGGGGGAGAGGTGTGTAGGTTGATTGAGCTCCACGCAGGAATCGAATGCCTTCCACTCCTACCTGATGTGCTGAGGTCATATCGCTATCGGCATCGCCATAGAATACAGAGATATGGTCGTTGTGGATCTGTTTCTGCTTCTCGAGACCGTTTGCAAATACCACAGGCTGGATCTGTTGACGGTATTCCTCAGGGAATAGGTTGCGCAGAGTTTCAGTCAGAGTCTCATGACCGGTCGGCGCGGTGCGACCAGTGATGAAATAGATGGTGTCGCCACGTTTAAGGTGCATGGTAACCAGTTCAATGGCACTTTTCTTGGGCACAGAAAACTCATCCCAACCAGTGCTTGCCTCATCCCAAAACGCTTGATTCTTTAGATAGTCGTTTGAATCTGGTGAGTATTTTTGCTTACCACGATAGAACACAGGCGATGAAAACAATATGGTATCGTCGATATCAAGGCCAATATTCAGCGGCTGAGCTGGTAATGAGTCCTTGATTTGGTCAACCGTCACCCATTTGATGTGGTCGTATTTCTTTGATGCCTTTGCGCTGTAGCTATGCATGTCCATGGTTTGTAGCCCGCCAGCAAAAACCGACTGTGACACAACTGCAGCAAGAATAATAGATAGTGTTTTTAGCTTCATAAAAGTCCCCTTATAGCGCGCGCTATTCTAATGAGGACCTATTCGGCATTGTTACCTGCGAAGTTATTTTCCATATATGCGTTACTGGTTCACATAGGCAACGCAGAAATGAACCCCAAGCCGCTCAAACTCGCCCATCCAACGAATTTGGTTATCCTGAAGTTTGTCCCCAGGACCTTTTACCTCAACCCACAAATACTGCCCGTCTTTGAAAGCAATCAAATCTGGCATACCGGTGCGAAACAGTCGTAAATCGCTGAGCATCACCTTAATTAGTTCAACAAGCGTTCTATAGGAAAACATTGCTCGGCTTGATCTAGGATGGATTCATCGAAGATTTTCCAATGTACAAATGGGTTAGCTAGTCCTTGTTTGTGTTTGAAGGTCTGTTTTAGTCCCGAGTAGCCATTTGTCTTTAGTGAGTTGAACACGTCTTCTATCAAGTGTTCGCGTTTGGTTTGAAAGTCAGAGCTGTACAGATCCTTCGGCGCTAGTTGATAACGGTTTAGGAATGCACCTCGATAGGGGCAAACAGCACCTCCCAAAAGGCGAGACCGAACAGTCCGCACAGAAAGCTATTTTCTAAAAAATAGACCTCAAAGCCTTGTTCATTGAGGTGCTCAGCTACGGCCATTTCAACACGATTATTGGTTAAATCCAGCGCCAGTCTTTGCTCTTTGATAGTGGGTTTAGGCTTCTTCGGCGCGGTCAATCCTAGCTTGCGCCATAGCTTTTTCTGAATGCGCTGCGCAACCTCTAGTTCTTCACGGTTGTGTGGCGATAACAGCATTTCATCGAGCAGGCTCTTAGCGGGCTCTAGCTGGTCAAGCTTGTCTAGAATGCGTACCTGTCTTTCTCGACTCGGAGGTAGGCTAGAGTCCTTAAAAAGGGCTAACGCTGAGTTATATTCTTCCAAGCGTTCAAGATCACGGGCCAGGGTATTGATGAGCCTTTCGAGTCTGTGTTTAACATAGCTATGTGTTACCTCATTTGGCAGTCTCGCAATAAGAGTAGTGATTAGCAGAAGCTTTTCTTGTTTCGGCAGGCGTTTCTCTATGGCGTAGTAGTCATCCCAAATGCTTGAAAGGGCAAGAAGTTGGTCTACCTCTTTTCTTTCGGTAAAGAAGCGCCGCTCTTGGCTAAGTTCATAGCTCTCAAACACTTGCAATCCCATATCGCTCAAAACAAACTGGCTCAGATCTTGGCGCGCATTCGCGAAGAACAAGGCACTCAAGGTAGGCAGGATATCGGGATAGTGCTGGTTAATGATCATAAATCCCAATCTGGCGACAGGAACCTCTTGATCCATTTCAGCACAGGCACTTATCAAGGCCTCCTTTTTTAAGGACTTGCTTAATTCGGGAAAGAGCGAGCAAAGCTCTGGCTTAGTCAGAAGATCTTTGGCGAGCACTGCAGCGGATAAGCTTTTAGGAAGAGAAATAAAGCCGAGATTGTTGAGAGCAATAGCGCAGGCCTCTAAATCAGGGATCTCTGCGTAATTGAGCTTGTCGCTACGAAACCATTCACCTTTGCGTGTGTATAGGCGAACTAACAGGCGCTGGGTTTGGGTATCTAAGCTAAGAAAGGTTTGAATCCAGTGGGTTTCAGACTCACTAAGCAGGTCTGGATAATAGGTCTGGGCGTGTTCTACAAGCTTAAGGAAGTTGTCGTGATAGTAGCCTTCAGGAAGGATAACTGGATTCATAATACCTTGCTGGGTAAACGGCTGCCGTTTAATGGCAGCCGATGGAGAAAATCTTTCTCTTACCCTAGCAAGTTTTGCAGATGGTCTCTACTTTCGCTGATATCGCCAATGCTTTCAGCTACCCACTCAGGGTTGTAATAGGTGTCAAGATAGCGCTCACCACTGTCGCAAAGCAGGGTAACGATAGAGCTTTTCACCGCGCTCAGCCATCTCTTTCGCCAGCTTGAATACACCGTACAGGTTAGTACCGGTAGATGGACCCACACGGCGACCAAGTTGCTGGTGGAGCCACTGCATAGTCACGATTGTGTGCGCATCTGGTACCTTGATCATGTCGTCTACCACGCCAGGGATAAAGCTAGGCTCAACGCGTGGGCGACCGATGCCTCGATACGACTGCCGCGATCTAGTGTGATATTAGTGTCACGAGACTGGTAGTAATCAAAGAATACTGAGTGCTCAGGGTCTACCACACACAGTTTGGTGTTGTGTTGCTGATAGCGAATGAAGCGGCCGATAGTGGCTGATGTACCGCCGGTGCCTGCTCATTACGATCCAGCTTGGAATAGGGTGACACTCACGCTCCATCTGGCTAAAGATAGAGTTAGCGATGTTGTTGTTACCACGCCAGTCGGTTGCGCGCTCAGCATAGGTAAATTGGTCCATATAGTGGCCGTTTAGCTCTTTAGCCAAGCGGTGTGATTCTGCATAGATCTGATCTGAGCGGTCAACCAAGTGCGCCTTACCACCATAGAATTCAATCTGCTCAATCTTGCTCTTAGCTGTGCTCTTTGGCATTACAGCGATAAACGGCAGGCCAAGCATACGCGCGAAATAAGCCTCAGAAACTGCAGTGCTGCCTGAAGAAGACTCGATGATTGGTGTATCGCGATTAATCCAACCGTTACAAAGGGCATATAGGAAAAGTGAGCGAGCCAAGCGGTGCTTTAGAGAACCAGTTGGGTGAGTGCTCTCATCTTTAAGATAGATATCGATGCCGTCAAAGCCGTGATTATCCAGCTTAATCAGGTGAGTGTCTGCGCTACGTTGATAATCAGATTCAATGATCTGTACTGCGCGGTTGATCCAAGAGAGATCACAATGCTGATGAGAGGTCATAGGGATGGTTTCCTGTTGTTATGTTTTAAGAATAATTTACCTCTACATTGGGAGAAAAACTTGTCTATATTTCTGCTATTATCGCTAATAAAGGTAAAATTTTTCTATTTAAGGTTGGTTTTAAAGAAATGATTCTCGATGAAGTGGATAAGCGCTTACTTTCTATGCTCCAGCGTGATGCAACCCTCTCTCTGGCGGAACTTGCTGAAGCGGTCAATTTAACGACTACCCCTTGCTGGAAACGCCTCAAAAGATTGGAAGAAGCGGGTGTGATCACCAAGCGAGTGGCACTGCTTAATCCCGACTCCTTGGGGCTGAGCTTTACCGCTTTTGTGCTTATCAAGACCACTGACCACTCCCATGAGTGGTATCAGCACTTTGCTAAGACAGTTTCTGAGTTTGAGCAGGTGATGGAGTTCTACCGAATGGCAGGGGAGTATGACTATATGCTGAGGGTGCTGGTGTCAGACATGCAAAGCTTTGATAACTTCTATAAGACTTTGGTGAACTCTGTTTCTGGCATCTCTAACGTGACCTCCACCTTTGCTATGGAGTCCATCAAGTACACCACTGAGCTTCCGCTTACCTCGTTATAAATAAAAACGGCTCCTTTCGGAGCCGCTTGTTTCATAGGTTCATTTATTAGAACTGGAATTTGTTTAGCGTTGCCTCAGATGGCTTCTGAGTCAGCTTACTCACCACCACGATAGAGATGAAGGCTAGGATAAACGCTGGCATTAACTCGTAGAAGTATTCACCCTCGATAGAAATGTAGTTCTTAACCACAAAGATGGTTACGGCACCTACGATCATACCTGTGATAGCACCCGCTTTGGTGGTGCCTTTCCAGCATAGGCTAGGATCATAAGTGGACCAAATGCCGCACCGAAGCCACCCCATGCGTAACCCACCATGGCTAGGATAGAGCCATCATCGTTAGCTGCAATGACAAGTGCCAGTACCGCAAAGCCGATTACGCCAAAGCGGCTGATCCATGCTTTTTGCTTCTCGTCATACTTGCTGAACAGACTGATGTCTTCTGTAAGAGAAGAGGTTAGTACCAGAAGCTGTGAATCTGCAGTCGACATTACCGCGCTAGAACCGCCGCTAGAATAAAGCCTGCAAATACCGGGTGGAATAGCACCTCAGTTAGAGCTAGGAATACTCGCTCAGGGTTGCCGCCTTCCCCAGATACGCCCGCAAGCGGATGAACTGCGTCGTAAGCGATACCGATAAGTGCGATGGAAACCGAGATCACTAGGGTTAGGATCATCCAAGTGATACCGATGCGACGTGCCTTTGGAATGTGGCTTACGTCATCGATACCGATGAAACGCGCAAGGATATGTGGCTGACCAAAGTAACCGAAGCCCCATGCCATTAACGATGCACCAGTAATAAAGCTGGTGGAGAACTGGAATGCCTGAGGTTTCACTTCGCTGATCACGACATCAGAGCCTGCGATAGCGAAGTAGCCTAGCATCATACAAGCGAACAAAGCCGCTAGCATTAGGATGCCTTGGATAAGGTCGGTCCAACATACCGCCATATAGCCACCTAGGAAGGTGTAAGAGATCACAACGAATGCGGTCACATACAGCGCCACTTCTTCAGATGCGCCGAAGCTGTGAGCGAAGAGTAGGGTGCCACCTTTAAGACCAGATGCAACGTAAAGGGTAAAGAAAAATAGGATTACAAGCGTTGATACGGTTTTGATTACGCCAGAGTTATCTTCAAAGCGTGCTGCAAGGAAGCTAGGTAGAGTCACTGTGCTGGTTACTTCAGTGGCAACGCGCAGACGCGGTGCGACGATCAGCCAGTTTAGGTATGCGCCAAGGGTAAGACCTACGCCGATCCAAACGCCTTCTACTAGGCCACTTGCGAATACTGCGCCAGGAAGACCAAGTAGCAACCAGCCACTCATGTCCGATGCGCCGGCACTGATAGCAGAGGTCACAGGACCTAGTGAACGACCACCGATAATAAAGTCTTGGTTGTCATGGGTTCTGCGCATTGAGTAGTAGCCTATACCTAGCATCAGAGCTAGATAAAGACCGAATTGTAGATAAATCATGTACTGCCTTTAGGAATGTGCGTGAGCAAAAATAGAAATACAGCAATATCTATTGCTAACGGAATGTTATCAATATCTCTAGGTATGTTAATCAGCTTGGTTGATTATGCTGAATTGGCTCACAAAACAATCATTTTTATAATGATGAGTTTGCTCAGGAATGAGCTTTACCGGACGGTATTTTACGAATTGAGCATAGAATCACAACCTATGCTCAATAATTATTCAGTTTTACTTAAAGCGCATCACGCCTTCTTGTACTGCGCTTGCGACCAAGTCGCCCGCTTGGTTGTAGATCTCACCGCGTACAAGGCCGCGAGAATTGCTTGCCGTCGGACTTTCGATGGCATAAAGCAGCCACTCGTCCATTTTGAACGGTCTGTGGAACCACATGGAGTGGTCAATGGTGGCGACTTGGAACTTAGGTGTAAACAGGCTCACTTCATGAGGGTGAAGCGCAGTAACTAAGAAGCCCCAGTCTGATGCGTAGGCCAGCAGATATTGGTGAATAAGGTGGTTATCTGGCACCTGACCATTAGCCTTAACCCATAGGTACTGCTTCGGCTCTTCTTTACGAGGCTGTAACGGGTTAACCACAGTTACTGGGCGCACCTCGATGGCTTTCTCACCGCAGAAGGTTTTCTGGATTGCCTCTGGTAGAAGATGCTTAATTTGTTCAGCTAGCTGTGATTCAGACGCGTAGTGTTCAGGGCCTTTGATCTCAGGCATAGGGTTTTGGTGTTCGAACCCAGGCTGCTCTCCGTGATAAGAAGCCGTCAGATAGAAAATAGGGCGACCATTTTGGATGGCCTTAACGCGGCGAGTACTGAAGCTGCGACCATCGCGAAGATTCTCAACATCATAGATGATGGCCTTGGTTGGATCCCCTGGGTGTAAGAAATAGCTGTGGAATGAGTGAACGCTACGGTCACTGTCTACTGTATAGCGAGCTGCAGATAGGGATTGACCGATAACTTGGCCTCCATATACCTGTGGCAGACCAAGGTGCTCGCTCTCTCCTCGGAATAGACCTTGTTCAAGTTGCTCAAGCTGCAATAGGCTAATAGTTCATTTAGTGGTTTACTCATCCGACCTCCAATTCTTAACTAGAAGAAAAATACTCCCTAATTCACATTTACTCAAGGCTGGAACCTAAGGTTAGTCTAGCGATAGGTTAATTATTAGTTCAAAATAGTTAGCAAACTCAATCAGTTGGAGAAAATGATGAGAAAATGGCTACTCGTTGCTCTATTCGGTATCACCCTTGCAGGGTGTGCAACTCAACCGACAGAGCAAGCTCAACAAGGTGCTGACCAGAGTGCTTCGGAGCAGGTGAAAAATGACGATATGAAGGCAACAAGTGAACAGCAAGTTGGCATGCGCGAAGTTTCCGGAACGGTCGCTTATCGTGAGCGAATTGCTTTACCAGATAACGCAGTACTAAAGGTAACCCTAGAGGATGTATCTTTAGCCGATGCCAAGGCGATTGTTATCGATAGCCAAAGTTACACCACAGAGGCAAGCAGGTACCGCTACCATTTACCCTGAGCTATCAAGAGTCAAAGATAGATCCTCGCCACACCTACAACGTGCGCGCTCAGATATTTGTAGACAACAAGCTTATCTTTACCACAGATACGGCAGCCCACGTGATTACCGATTTTGAGCAGACCCATGAAATCGATCTGCTTCTTCGTGGTGTGAGGTAACATTTCCTTTACAAATGAATGAAACGTGGAATTATGAGCTGTTGGTTATGGTTGCCAGCGAAACTGCCGTAATTTCACTTTTCCAGTCTCGGTAAACTGAACCCCTTCCTCCATCAGCAACGATTTCTGGCGTTGCAGACTTTCACCCTTGAGTGAAATTTCACCTTTACCATTAATAACCCTGTGCCAAGGCAGGGAAGTATCCTTAGGTAAATTACTTAAAACATGTCCTACCTGTCTCGCATAGCCCGGATAGCCTGAAAAATTTTGCAATATCTCCATAGGTACTCACCATTCCAAGTGGAATTTGGTGAACTAAAGCAAAGACTTTGAATTTAAATTGATGCATAATTGTTAAGACTGTTAAGGAAAAGAGGAAGACAGACAAGAACACATCGCAAGGAGGCGAATATGGTATTTTCTGCAATTCAGTTTTTTGTAACCACATTATTAGCCATAGTGTGTGCCCAGTCCATCGAAGTTACCCAAGGTAACGTGCCAGTTCTGGCATTGGCGATTCCTGCCTATGGATCTACTCGCGCTCTCGCGCATCTGGCATCTTTTTGCTGGCAGGCCTGTGCTATATGGTTTTACACTGCCGTATCAAGCAACTGCACTCTCGGTATCAATGTGGATTCTATTCCCTCTACTCATGGTCGCCTTCTCAAGGCGCAGTAATGCGAGCGTCCGCCTTTGTGTGTTCGGTTTCTTCCTGTTCATGCAATCGGGCATTATCTATAGCCAATATGTGGGCGTGCTTCAGGGAGAAGCCGTTTACACCATGCTACAGATAGTGAGTATCGCCATGATCTGGCTAGCGGCTGTTTCGTGGAAAACCTCATCTAAACATGGCTGGTGGGCACTGTTTCTAACCATTCCACTGTTCGCGGCAGACATGGCTCACGCAGCTCTTATTTCACTGACTATCGTTGCGATCATGGCCTCTCTAGAGCATATGGTTCAAGCTCGCTCGAAGTGGCTGAAACTGCAATGTTGGACGTTGCCGACAGCAGCATTTGCTTCACTTGTCGCTCTACCAAGTGGTGGTAAAGTGCAGAGTATTGTCCTGCTAGTTTGGCTGTTGATCTTGGCTTCAATCTGGATGACAGATTACATCCTGCGTGTGAATGAAGAGATAGGCGAGTAAAATTTCGACGGTTAGCTCGTCTGCCTTAAAAACTGCTTGTATAACATGAGGGGATGCTTGATAATCCCCTCACTTCTTTAGGGAGAGAAAACCCTAAACGATGATCTATGGGGGTTGGTCCTCCCGCAACAATAGTTCGTGAACTCGGTCAGGTCCGGAAGGAAGCAGCCGCAGCGGATGACTTGTGTGCCGGGATGTTGGCTGGCCCCACCCATTTTTGCCCTTCTAAAAAATATAATCCTACTTATCAGATAGTTACGCCGACCTCGGTGTGCTTCAGCTTGCGTTTTTCGTCCTTTTTAGGATTGGTACTAAAAACAGGTACTAAGCAATGCGATATTTATCTGTAAATTCTAGTGGCATTTGGCGTTTTAGGTTTCAAATTCCACCTTCCCATCAGCACCTTTTTAGCGGTCGCTCAGAGCTAAAGCGCTCTTTTGGCAAAGTCCCGAGTGAAGTGGCGCAAATCAAGGCATTAGAACTGGAAGTTCATGCAAGGCGCATTATGTCTGGCCTGCAATCCGCCCCAGATACTGCGTGTGGCGAGCTTATAGAGTGTGAATTGAGATCCTTGTAAGAATTGGGAAGCGAAAAGTTGCTGATGGAGTTTCTATTTTATCTCGAAGCCCCGAATTAAAGATGCAATTGAGATGTTTGCAAGAAGAACTGACGGGGTCTCATTTGGCAGGGGGACAGGTACTAAATTGGGGGACATTTCCCGCACTGGCGTGGGTGAACGATATCTATCCGGGGACTGACTCCCCAGCTCAAAAAAGTGATCAATGGTTGGTAGAGGTAGGGGTTACGCCCAAATCAATATATGTATATCACCTGACAAATTTCTTTGAGCTAATGAGAACTGCTCAAAAAGCATTCTTGCTCGCTGACTTGGAAACGGTAAAGGTGATTTTGAGTCGACTAGAGGTGTTATCAGATTCTTCTTATCAACTCGAGACTGCAGTGGTGGCGGATGCTCTAGTTAAGCAAGTACAACGGCCAAAGAAAAAGAGTCGGAGCAAGTACAATCTGCAGAAGGCGTTAAAGGCCTATCAAGAAGATAAAAGGATAATTAGAGGGATAAACTCTCAGTCCAACTCATCGACAAAAATCGAAAGTGAACTTCGACGAGAGGAAGGACGTTGTCGAGTAGTCCACCAACTTGTCGGCATCGACGACATTACTAAGCTTTCCAGAAAAGATGTGATTAAAGCTATTGAGCTTTTGAGCCAGTTCCCTGTGGTACCTCACCAGAGCAAATTTAGAACGAGATTTGACAAACTACCATTGGAGAAGTGGATCGACCTTGGCAGAGAGTTAGGCCTAAAGACTATGTCACACAGAACCATCTTTGCTTATGTATCCGCGGCGTCTGCTTTTTATGAATGGGCCAATAGGCACATTGATAGTCAGATCGGAAATCCGTGGCGTGGGGTTATTAAGAAGCGAAAGTCGGGACAAAACCAACTGCATGAACGCAATCCTTTCTCTATTGAGCAATTGAGGGTCCTATTTTCTCAAGAGCCTTTTATCAAGGGTGAGAAGGGCCTTCGTCGTCGAAATAGAAAAAGACTTTGCTATCAATATTGGTTACCTCTAATTGCTCTGCATACAGGTCTTAGAGCGAATGAGATAGCACAATTATATCGTAGTGATATCAAAAGTAGAGACGGTATAGTTTACTTTGATTTAACCAGTAGTCGTCCCGATCAATCGTTAAAAAATAGCGGTGCAGTTCGTATTGTTCCTGTTCATAGTAAGCTACTAGAGCTTGGATTTGTTGAATATTTAGACCGCTTCTCATCAGAGCAACGCATCTTTCCTGAACTTAGCTTTACAGGCAGGGACGGCTATTTCAAAAGTGCGGGAGAGTGGTTCCGTCGCTTCTTGAGAGATACGTTATCGGAGAGCGATAAAGTTTCCTTCTACAGCTTCCGACATACTTTCGCCGACTCGTTCAAACAGTAGCAAGTTAGCCCGACTATCCCAGGGACTCTACTAGGCCATAAAAGCAATACGATGAGTTTTGACGTCTATGGTGGTGCCTTGATGCTTGAGACTTTGAAAAGGAACATTGAAATGGTGGATTTTTCAGCTGCTCTACTGAAAGTAAAGCCGTTTGAAGCTCAATAAAGATTGAAAACGACTATTTTTGCGAGTTGAGACGCAAGACCTGAATCGTTTTCCAACTCAGTTAGTGCACTCGTTACCGTGATTTTAATTTCTTATCTGAACTGTATTTAGACGGAGTTGGAATGCAAGTATCGAGTACGGGTCTAGTCAATGGTGTCTGTAAACCTCTTGCAAAGCGCTTCTTTAACGCTTTTACAGAGGCAATTCAATCAGTAAAGAAGCGGTGTGAGTCAGGTGATGAGCGTCTTGCTTCTTTTAACCAAGTGCCTCAGTACAGCAGTCCGGTGGAGGACTGCATAGCTTTGGAAGCAATGTTTACTGAGTATGCCAAACAAGCCATGCAAGAAAAGCTAATCAACTGTCGAACTTTTGAGGATGATGAGGAACGAACCGAACAAGAGCGAGAAAAAGTGCGCCGTAAGTACGAACCTGAACTCAAACGCAAAATTAATAGGGCACGAAGGCTCTGTTGGTTAGGAGGGATTACTAGCCAGAAGATGCCAATCGTGAACGTGCGCTAGTAGCATTGGAAAATCTCGGAAAGCTTCCCAAAAAAGTTATCACCTGTCATAGGCTTCGAGAACACTATGCATCCTCAATGGAGGGTTTACTATTGGCTATTGTTGAGCTCGAGGGAAAAGGGTTTACGCATAAGACCAAGAATGAATACGCGATATCTGCATCAAGTATATATGAGTGGGCTAAGGAGCATTATGTAACTGATAATCAGATCGTTAATCCTTGGAAAGGTATCGTGAAAAAACGAGCGATAGGAGAAGGGAAACGAAGACATAAACGTGATTCATTCCAATTCGACGGCTTAATGGAAATCTTCAGTCATAAAGTATTTAGCGAGGGCAAACTTGGCTACAGCTACATCACCAAGAAGTTTTGTCTATATCAGTACTGGATCCCCCTGCTAGCACTCGCCGCAGGTCTTCGAGGTAACGAAGTGGCACAACTTTATCGGTCTGATATCGTGGTGAGGAATGGTCACTACTTTATATATATAAACAACTCTAGAGTTGATCAGTCCATTAAAAATGAGCATGCAGAGCGATATGTTAAAGTATCAGAGGAGCTTATCAGGCTTGGCTTCTTGCAATTCATAGACTTGTACTCTGAGAACGAACGTCTTTTCCCTGAGCTCAAGCATTATCCGAGAGATGGCTATTTCAAGAATGCGGGTGAATGTTCAGAAAGAACTTTAAACACAAAGTAGGTGACAAACAAAGTTTTTATAGCTTCCGTCATTCGTTTATTGATGAATTAAAGGACGCCAACCTTTCGAAAGAAAAAGTGCATGATTTAGTGGGGCACAGCAACCAATCAATAGCATTGGATCAATATGGTAGCGATGCTGGTTATGACGAATTGGCCAGAAACCTTGAGTTGGTGGACTTCAGTGAAGTGCTTAAAGACGTGTGCCCTTTTATTGAGACTAAAGCATACAATACTCTTAAAGCATGTCATAAATGAATTACTCTTCGATAATCACTTAATAGTATGATGAAATTATATTAGAGCGACTTTATATTGTCATTTATATAAATAAGTCATCTTGGTTAAGGTTGACGTTGATATTAATTCAATAAATGAATTTATTATTTAAATAAATCAAAGTGTAAGTAATTTTGATTAATGGGTGTGTAGTATTTCAAGTTGAGTTTATATTTTTCATGAGTTATTATTTTATCCTTATTGTTGTTCTTCTGTTGTGTGAGTAAATGAAAGTTAAATTAACCGTGTTACTGGCTTTCTTGCCCTCGGTTGTGTATGCCTCTGAGAGTTTTAATGGGCTTAGAGTAGGTGTTGGCTACTCTTCTACAAGTATTTTGGACGACTCAGAGTTCTATGATTATGGGGATGGGTTAAAGTTAGAGTTGGGCTACGATTTTAATAGAATTGTTGGCATTAATCTTTCCTATCAAGAAAGTGACTATAGCGAGACAACTTATTTCGAAACACTAAAAGTAGATGGCACCACGGTAAAGGTGGATGCTGATGTAGGTTTTGCTTTTGATTTTCAGGGTTGGTCGCTAAAACCCTATGGTGCCGCTGGTGTTGCATTTGGGCAAGAGGATGTCGAGTTCGGTAATTTCACTGATTCCGCAAGTGAAACAGCTTTGCTACTAGGTGCCGGTGTTCGATTTATTGCTGATTTTGGATTGTATGCAGATCTGCGCCAAGACTTTATTTTTTACGAATATTCTGATCTTAGCCAAACTTCGATCAGTGTAGGTTATAAATTCTAGGTGTAGCTACAAAAAATAGGGCATCGTAGTAGACATAAGCATGTGCTTTCTCTACGATGCCTGTTATTTTTACATCAAATCCGATATAAATTCATTTACTGGTTTTGGTAGCAAATCCTGTGGTTTGTCTCCACCAAAGGTACCTAGTCCACTTTTCCCATCGATAATTCCAGACTTAATTTCAGATTCATCATCAAGTTTAATAACGCTAATTTTTAATTTTACTTTGTCAGGTTTTCCTGACCATTCAGTTGCTCTATCTTCCAATGCAAGATAGTAGGGTAAATTAGGTAGTCGTAACCATTGTTGGAGGCATATTCTACGGAATCTACGTAACTCGAAGGGGATTCCGCAATAACGACATTATTTAAACGTGTGATTAGTTCACTCTGAATTGCTTTACTTACCATCAGGCCTGAACCCTGATAGTTCTTATTTCCGTAACTACCATCTTTTGATATAGCAATATATATGGAATCAGTAGTTGTCAGTCTAACGTTACTATTTTGGTTGGTTACATTTAGATTGTGAGAGTCAGCACATCCCCATAAAAAACTAAAAGAAACTAGTGCGATGAGTTTTAAAAAGTGCCTTTTCATTAAATATTTCCCTTAAGTTTTATGTCTAATTTTGTTGAAACTTTTTGAAGATAAGGGAAGTGTTAATACCACCAAATGCAAAGTTGTTGCTCATAAGGTATTCCACTTCAAGTTCTCGTCCTGTGCCCGTAATGTAATCCAGGTTGCCACATTTCTCGTCTAGAGAGTGTAAATTCAGTGTTGGGCTAAACCAGCCTGTATGCATCATTTCTAAGCTCAGCCAGGCCTCGATGGCACCGCATGCTCCTAAAGTATGTCCAAAGTAACTTTTTAGAGAACTGATAGGTACTTTACCCAGTGCATTTGCGGTCGCATTGCTCTCAGCAATGTCCCCTCTTTCTGTAGCTGTGCCATGGCTGATACATAGTCAATCTTTTCTGCATCAATTCCGGCGCTTTGGATGGCCATCTCCATACAGATTTGCATTGTTTCCATTTGGGGTTGAGTCACGTGTGCAGCATCACAATTACTAGCAAAGCCGATGATCTCAGCATAGACTTTAGCGCCACGTGCTTTAGCGTGTTCATATTCTTCTAAGATCAGTGTACCGGCGCCTTCACCTATGACTAGACCATCACGATGTATATCGTAGGGGCGAGGTGTTGATTTAGGTGAGCTGTTTTTGAGACTGGTTGCAAAAAGTGTATCAAAGACCGCTGATTCGGTAGGGCAAAGTTCTTCGCTACCACCAGCAACCATGACCTTTTGATAACCATGCTTAATAGCTTCATAGGCATAACCGATAGCTTGACTGCCTGATGTACATGCACTGCTAGTCGGGATTACACGTCCTTTAAGACCAAAAACAAGCCCACGTTAACAGCTGTAGTGTGTGGCATCATTTGAACGTAGGTCGTCGCAGTGATTGCCTTGGTGGTCTTTTCGTTAAGCATAACTCCGAAGGCACCTATAGCATCGGTACTACCGGTAGAAGACCCATAAGCAATACCTGTTTTGCCGTTTGTTAACACCTCTTTACCAATCAGACCTGCTTGGCTAAGTGCATTTTCGGTTGCTACAGTTGCAAGCTTTGCAACGCGGCCCATACCACGTACTTGCTTACGTTTGTAGTGCTTCGGTAATTCAAAGGAATCAATAGGCGCTGCAAGCTTGGTGTTTAATCCATCGAATTGCTCATAAGAGGTCATGTACTGAGTGGCATTTTCACAAGCACGAAGTTTAGGCTCGATGTTTTTCCAGTCATTGCCAAATGCGGTAACGCCAGACATCCCGGTAACTACAACACGAAAACTCAAATTAGGCCTCCATTTACTGAGATTACTTGGCGAGTTATATATCCTGCGATATCAGACATTAAATAGCTAACAAGGCCAGCGACTTCGTCTGGCTCTCCCATGCGACGTAACGGTATTTGCGGTAAGGCATGCTCTTTGACATGCTCATCGACCATGCCTGTATCGATCAAGCCCGGAGCCACACAGTTGACAGTGATTTTGCGCTTTGCCAACTCTAGCGCGAGTGACTTACTTGCTCCAATGACTCCTGCTTTAGCAGCACTGTAGTTAGTTTGACCTCGATTTCCCATTATACCGGATACTGAAGCTAGAGTAACAATACGACCACCTTTACGCTTTTGTACCATAGGCATTACACAAGGGTGTAGAACGTTGTAGAAGCTATCAAGATTGGTGTGAATGACACCATCCCATTGTTCTTCTGTCATGGCAGGAAAGGCTGTGTCGTTTGTAATACCAGCATTATTGACTATTCCATAATATGCACCGTGTTTGGCAATATCTGCTTCTAACTTTTCTTTACACTCAGTGCGGTTACTAATATCGAACTGAATTAAACGGCCTTGACCACCGTTTTCGATTATAGTTTCGAGTGTTGATTGCGCTCCGTCTTGGTCACCCATATAGTGAACGATAACGGTAAACTCATCTGCGGCAAGTTGAGTGGCGATGGCTTTTCCAATACCTTTACTTGCGCCGGTAACTAATACTTGTCGAGTCATTGTTGAGTCCTGATTTTCATTTGTTCAAGTTTTTCTTCTGACGGAACGTACACATTAAGTTGGCAACTGGCCATTGGCTTTTGGTCATGTTCAATGCGAGCTGTGAAAACCGCCATACCATTGTCTTCCATTACCTTTTCTGCATAAATTTCAAGTAGTTGCCCATCTTCGAAACTATCACAATTTACGGTGTATCTGCGACTTCCAAGTAAGAAACCGATGGGAGGCTCACTGCCTTTTTGTAAAGAATGATAACCTGACCAAGCTGCGACAGATTGAGCCATAAACTCAATACCGACATAGGCTGGTATCTTATGTGTTTGCACGTCAAAAAATGGATTTTTCTGGCTAATGATGACCTGACAATGAATTGAGTCAGACTGAATATCAATGGCATGATCGATTAAAATCATTGGGTCGTCATGCGGTAGTAGACAAGCAATACTTGGGTAGTTAGTCATGTGTGTAACCAAAAATAAGGCTGATGTTGTTACCCCCAAATGCAAAGGAGTTACTTAGAATCGCTTTTCTTTGCAAAGGCACTGGTGACTCAGCTAATGTGATTTGGATATCGCTGGCTTGATTTTCACAGTTCTGCAAAGGAATTGACAGGTCGTGCTCCAATATGTGCCAAGCAATTGCAGCTTCGGTTGCACTGGCTGCACCAAGGGTGTGTCCTGTCAGTGGTTTTGTGGAACTTACGGGAACGTTTTTACCAAACACCCTGTAGATTGCTTTGCTCTCCATGCTGTCATTAAGTGGAGTCGCTGTACCGTGTGCATTGATGTAACCAATTTGGTCTGGATCTAGATTTGCATCAGCCAATGCTTTTCGCATGGCTTCTTCTGCACCGCTTCCATCTGGGGAGGGCGCGGATATATGGTAAGCATCTGAGCTATCACCAACGCCAAGCAATGCTACAGATGAGGGTTCACGCGTGAGTAACATAAAAGCAGCAGCCTCACCAATGTTGATACCATCACGTGAAGTGCAAAATGGCTGGCTTAACCCTTTAGATAAAGCTTCAAGGCTATTAAAACCATTGAGTGTCAGTTGGCATAGTGTATCGACTCCACCAACAACAACAGCGTCAACCAACTGACTCTCTAGTAATCTCTGGGCAGATAAAAATGCACGCCCACTTGATGAACAGGCTGTAGAAATCGAGTAGCAGGGCCCGGAAATGTTTAGGTATTGCGAGACAAATTCACTCGAATTGCCAAGCTCTTGTTTGCGATAATGGTACTCTTCAGGGAATACTCCCTTCTCAATCTTTTGCTGATAGGCCAATTCGCCATCGTAAATACCAGAGGTGCTTGTGCCAATAATCACAGCAATACGGTTTGAGCCGTATTTAGCTATTGCGTCGTTAACGTCAACTTCGATCTGCAACAGTGCTGATAATGCGAGGCGATTGTTACGAGAGTCAAATTCGCTCAGAGACTCTGGTAACGGTGGAAGGTTATCTTTAACACGACCAACAATAGTGGGTGCTTGATTATTTAGTATCGAAGTATCACAAACCATGTTTGATTGACGTGTGCCATCCAAACATTGGCGTATTTCCGAAGTTGATTGACCCATCGCACTATTGAAGCCACAACTGTGGATGTACGCGGGTCTTGAGGCTGTTTCTGTCATTGTACTACTGTGGATGCAGTTTATCTGTCTGATGTTGAAGAGTCTTTATCGTTATAGTATAGCTGTCGTTTAGTTGGCGAAATAGGATATCGCCCTCAAGCCTATTTGTGTTCCGATATTGTACATCGATGACTTGATTTCCTCGACTATCAAGATACTTCTAGAGTGAGTATCTTCGATAATTTTCCAGTTTATCTCATTTAAGATAGGCTCCCAAGATGCAGTCGGCCATAGCGTGATCATTAAGTTAAATAGTACTTGCTCTGGCGCTGGTAGTTTCCCGTCTAGGCCAGGTAAAACATTCGTTGAGATATCAATACCATCATATGTCAGGGATAGAATACGTGTTCCCCACGATGAGAAACCCGCAAGTACAATACTTTCGTTATCAACTTGCAACTGCACAGGTAGTTGCTCTGATTTTTGTACACCTTCTTGAGACCATGTAGCAGTGATAAGCTGACTGGCTTTTAAATTGTAGCCAAGCGTCCCCGGCATTGGCAGTTTGACCTTCTGATTTGGATTGATCGCGACCTCTGGGGCTCTGAGACTGTGGTTCGACGAGCACGCCACAAGCGTAATAACAAGCAGGAGGCCAATGCTGGCTTTTACGATCTGCTTTAGTCTCATGTTTTGTCTCTATTAATTGCCAAGGGGGACAATAACCAAGCGACGAAAATGCCACTTAGTACCGTGATGCCGAAGCTATGAATTGCGTGGGTTTGGCTGAGTGATAGC
The DNA here is from genome assembly GCA_000830475.1 of Vibrio ishigakensis. Taxonomy (GTDB): domain Bacteria; phylum Pseudomonadota; class Gammaproteobacteria; order Enterobacterales; family Vibrionaceae; genus Vibrio; species Vibrio ishigakensis_A. Next base: position 24,683 of record BBSC01000012.1, read on the forward strand.
AACCCGAAGGATAGCAATGTCGTCACAGCCGATAGCGTAATTGCAAGTAGGGTGCTAGGGCTGTGAGCTTTCTCTGCAAAAAACAGAGTGTAATCTATGCCGATACCAATTATAAGAATAAGTGCCAATAGATTAAATAGATTTAGGTTTGAGTTTACCACTTGGGCACATGCAAGTGCTACGAGGCATGCGATGAGTGAGGGCAAGAGTATTTTCAGCGCATGGGAAACCCCATAGCGCTTGATTAACACTATAGCGATTACTGATAGAGCGCATAGAAGTAATTCCATCACCTTCACTCTATATTGTGAAAAAAGGTCAGAAATTTCCTGTGCTTTATCAAGGTAACTTAGGTCGTTACTCGCTTCAGCATAGGCTTGTATAGGTTCAGACTGAGATACTCCTTTCAGCGCAATTACTCCTGCCACTTTATCGTTTATGGTATTAACATATAAGAAGCGAATCGGCTCGGACACTGGTTGGGAAAGAAACTCTTGTAACGTAATTTCTCTAAAAGGAAATTCAAGCTTTGGACTCCTCGATAGGCCAGTGTATTAGCAAGCAGCTTACCTTGGCTCGAGTAGAGTTGCTCTATCATTTGATAGTCTCTGTTTTGTTGTTGTTTCGATCCAATATATTGCGAAAGGCTTTGATAGCCACTTATGGTACCTTTTTGTACCCACTTGTCTAATTTGGTTATTTAGCTTTTCGAGGTGCTGTAATAAGGACTCATCATCTTTCGCGGTTACAACCAACATTTGTTGTGAAGATTCTAAACCACTTAAGTTTGAGATAAATGACTCTTGTTGCTTAAGTGACTCAGGCATCGCTTGCATCTGTCGAATATCATCGTTGTAGTGAAGAGTCACTAGCACTGGGATAGCAAGAACAATAAAAACTATTGGTACAGTGCGGCGAATTGGGGTTTTTGACCAAAGATTCAACCAACTGTTCCACAGCTTTTGACCTGGTAAAGGAATGTCTGCGACGGGTTTGGCCGCGAGAATAGGATACCAAGCAACAACCGTAAAGTAGGCAGCAATGAGCCAACAGAGGAGAACAGTGCGAGCTGCTGCAGCCCTGGAAAAGGGGCAATCAGCATTCCTATATAGCCTATTAAACTAGTTATTAGGCCCATAGTGATAGCAGGAAAAATCTTTTTTAGGCCTTTGGAACCAGCCCAACTCTTACCGGCCGCAAGTCGTTCAGTTAAAAAGTGAAAAGAGTAGTCGATTGATACACCAATAAGCTTGCGCCAAAAACTAAGCTAAATAGGTGAACGTGACCAAATACCCAAGTAGTGACGGCAAGGGCTGCCAGCACCCCAACTGTGATCGATAGTAGCGCTAAACCAAGGGGAGCAAGGCTACGAAACACTCCAATAATTAGCACTATGATACCAAGCAGAGAGAATAGACCTATAGTGCTTATTTCAGACTTTGCGCTTTGGGTACCAAATTCGGCAAAGAACAACACGCCCGTATGGTAGATATTGGCTTTGTAGCGTTCGGCAAGAGTATTCTCAATCCGTATTATCTCTGGGACACCCTGCTGGGCAGAGAGACTATATGGTGAACCATCAAGGGTTGCAGTGACAAGTACGTAATCTCTTCCTTGGTATTGGGTGGAGAGAAAGTCGTTTTTAATCGTAAAGGCACTGTTTAGTTTTGACAGTTGAGCGAGGTAGTCCCTGAAGATTAAAAACGGGTCCTCAGACAGCTCACGGCCGGTCACGCCAGAAAAAGGATTGTACACGGACTGCACTACATATTGGATTTGAGCCGAGGGTTGGTTAGACAATCGTTCTCGTTGTTGCGGTGTGAGTTGCTGGAAGCGATGACTAAAGTAGTAATTAGCCCAAGCATTTTGTTGGTCTTGAGCTATCTTGCCTACAACCTCATCAAAAATACCCAGTGCTTTGAGCGAGTGGGTTAGTGAGTTTGCCGCCTTATAGGTATTGTCCGTACTGTCCGAGCTAACAACGAAGATGACCTTATCACTCAAGTCGTTTGACACAGACTCGAAGGCCTGTTCAGCCACAGGATTTTGTTGATTGCTAGGTAACAGTTTAAGGATATTTGTCTCAAGTGGAGAGTGACTAGAGTTGAGCCACTGAAACGATAACATCGCAAGAAACAGAAAAACCATTCCTAGCCATGCATATGCGATGTAACGTTCACTAAAATGACTAGAAGCTGAACTGGGCTTTTTCGTCATCGGTTAACTCTTTGGGTTGATGGGCTTGGTTTGCAAATTGAATCTCTGTTTTATCCCCACGTACCTCGAGCAGAGTTAAGCGCTCGATCGTATCGAGCCCTTCCAATGTGATTGATTCAAATACTGAATCTAGTGGGTGATTTCGAGGGGTGAGCTTTAGTGTCCACTGTTCATCTTTGACTGAAAAATCGAGATCAAACTGTTCTTGCAAAGCTTTCGTGTCACCATGGAATACAGAAAGAAAGATCCGACTAAAGTAGAAAACCATAGGGTTTTCTTTTGCTGTGATCATCTGTGGTGGTTGATCAGAAAACGTCTGACGTAGCTTATCTTTAGTAAGTACAAGATCCACTGGAAATGGCGCAGTTTGTTGCCACAAGAGCCTTTGGTCCTATTGAGGGTAAACACACCTTGTGAAGACAAGGGTTGATCAAACATCTCTATATGACGAAGTTGGGTAAATTCACCTCGCACCGTATCGTGCTTTGAGAGCTGTTGCTGCAGTGATGACAAGTCGCTTACCCCTGACCACGCAGCAGGTGCTACCACAGCTAAGAGCAATGCGATGTAACGAGTGATCATTGAACTTCTCCCTTTCGGTGCCAATGCTCGATCTTATCCGTGAATACCTTAGGTGAGACTAAACACATCTCTTGCTCTTTGATTGAGACAGCCACCTGAGTGGTGTGTGCTTTACACATCCTTTGACCGGTTTCGGCATCATAGATAACGAAGTCGATTCGCAAGCGGTTCTCCCATTCTGCAAGCCTTCCAGTCACTCTTATCGTATGGTTGAACGGGATTGCTTTAACGTATTTTACCCGTGTATCTATGATAGGCCACATATAGCCTGACTCATTCATCGCTAGATAGCCATAGTTGATCTTATCCATCATTATGCGGCGTGCTTCCTCAAAGAAGCGAAAGTAGTTGCCGTGATATATGACTCCCATAGGGTCGGCATCCTGGAAAGAGGTTACTATAGTCACCTCAGACTCAAGAGGGTAACGGATTTCTTGCTCCATCATACCTCCGGATATAAGGTCCAATGACGCTGTTGAATACGAGCCATAAAATGCCTGAGGTCGGACTCTAGTGGACGGTCTTCAACCACGAATGCATACTCACTCAAAACGGCATCGCGAATCATCTTGAGATTATCACTCATATGGTGCTCATCGAGTTCGTTGCGGCGTCGACGAATTTCAATAGCTTGGACACTTGCGAGTAAAGATGCTGAGGCAACTTGCTCAGTGAGTTCCAATACGCGCAAGCAATCACGCGCGGCAATGGTGCCCATACTGACTTTGTCTTGGTTGTGACACTCGGTTGAACGAGAAAAAACGCTTGCCGGCATCGTGTGCTTCAGCGCCTCTGCTGTCCATGCAGAGATACCAATTTGGACGGCTTTGAAACCATGATTGATTGGCTTACGCTCTCCTTCTGCACCGGTTAGATTAAAAGGTAGGCCGTTATTGAACTTGTAGTCCATAAGCTGTGCCATTTGGCGATCGAGAAGGTCAGCGAGGTTAGCTATACCGGTTTTTAGTGTGTCCATTGCCATCGCGATATGACCACCGTAGAAGTGGCCGCCATGCAGCACGCGCTCGTTGTCGCCATCGATAATAGGGTTGTCGTTGGCACTGTTAAGTTCATTTTCAATCATAGAGCGTAGCCAAGGTAGTGAGTCTTGTACGACACCAATTACGTGAGGGGCACAACGTAGGGAATATCTATCTTGAAGTCGATCACTATTTCGCGGAGGGCGTTCAGCATTAAGATCATCCCGCAGCCATGCTGCAACTTTCTGCTGACCTGGATGTGGTTTAACTGCAAACAGAGCTTCATCAAAGTGGAAGTCGTTACCGTGCATACCAACAGATACCATTGCCGTAATCTTCGTGCAGAGCTGAGCAAGATATTCTGCGCGCTTGTAGGCCAAGCAGGCGAGGGCGGTCATTACTGATGTACCATTCATCAACGCCAATCCCTCTTTGGGCTTGAGTTTTATCGGGTCTATACCAAGCTCGACAAAGACTTCTTTAGTTGAGCGGGTTTGCCCCTTGTAGATAACATCTCGTTCGCCAATCAAAGCAGCGGCAAGATACGAAAGTGGAGTAAGGTCACCACTGGCACCGACAGAACTCTTGGGGAATGCGGGGTATAATGTCTTGATTGATTAAGGTAACAATCTGATTAAGAAGGTCATGGGTTACACCAGAAACCCCTTGTGCGAGAGAACAAAGGCGTGTTGCAAGAACCGCGCGAGCTTGTTCATGAGACAGTACATCACCTAGACCACATCCATGGAAGCGTGTAAGGTGCAAAGGAAGCTCATCAACTAGGTTTGGCGGAATAGCTACGGTGCATGAATCGCCATAACCGGTTGTTACTCCGTAAATAACTCCTTCTTCTTTTAGAAGTCGCTCCAAGAAAGCAACGCCTCGATCTATTTTTGCAGTGAAATCAGGCGAGTTGTTTAGCTCGGCATCAGCACCGTGAGCAATGGCGACTACATCTTCTACGGTAAGACGTTGTGCGCCAAATTTAATTATGTTGTTGTTTTGAGTCGTCATCTTGTTGATTACTTAAGATCCAAAAGTTGAAAAAATTGTACCACTGTAGCGGTGCTTGAAAGCAGTAGTGCTCGAGACGCTGTGCATAGCGCTGCACAATTTGATTTAATGCTTGTTGCCGTTCTTCACGTGGTAACTCTATTTTGTCGCTAAAATGCTCAAAATGTACATTGAAATGGGGGACTTCACTGGAATCATCCCTTAAGCCAAAAAGTAAATATACAGGTGCTTTTAAAATCGATGCCAGCATAAAAGGCCCTGAGGAAAAGGAGCTGGGTGGCCTAAAAAGTCAGCCCAAACGGCGCGACTTTCCTTGCTTGTAGATGTGCGATCTCCAACTATGACAATCCATTCACCCTGCTCAATTTTTTGCTGTAGTACAATGGCGGTTTCTGGCCCCATCGAGTTTACCTGAATCAGGTTTAGCTCTGAACTTGGATTCACAGCTTTCATTACTGAATTGAATCTCTCGGCATGCTCAGTAAACACTAGTGCGTTTATCTTGACATTGGTATGGCGGCGACTGAGCGCCCGGCACAGTTCAATATTACCAAGGTGGGAACCTACAATTACGGCACCTTGCTTGGTGTCAATCTGGCGTTGAACGAGGTTCTGGCCATGTATTGTTAAGTTATTAACGTTAAAATCACCCTTCCAAGCCGCGAGCTTATCGAGCATCGTTTGGCCAAAAGAGAGCAAATGATGATAACTATCGATTTTCTCAGGAAGTGATATGCCTTGACGGTTAGCAAAATGACGGAGTCGATTTAGATAGGTTTCAGAGGCTTGTTTGGCATCACTACCCTTAAGGTGGTAGTAGCGGATAACTGGCTTTAGAAGTAGATTAAATACCTTGCGACCAAATAAGCTATAGATGGCGAGCATCAATTTAATGCCTATGATAGTGCCTTGCTCTTTTTTCTTTGACCAGTGTCTATTTTCCTTTCTTTATGCCTATTTTCCTGTTTCTAGCTAATAGCTTAGGCACCCTCGGAAGCATGCCGAAAAACAGGCGAGTGTGCATCCAACTGATTTTAAGGTTATCCCATAGCGCATCAAAATGTGAAACACCTCCCTCAGGGTAGATAACTCGAGTCTCGACAAACTCAATCACTACGCCTTCCCAGTACATCCGGACAAGGATCTCGATATCAAAGTCCATTCGCTTTCCGACACTATATTTATCGAGAACCGAAATGGTACTGCTTACTGGGTAGGCGCGAAGCCCGCACATACTGTCTTTTATACTGAATGATAGTGTTTCTATCCATACCCAGATATGGGTGGCATAGCGACCATAGAGGCGAGCCTTGGGAATGCTCTCGTCATAGATAGGTTTACCCGAGATTAAATGTAGGGGGTTGGTTTTTGAGCTCTCTAGTAGTGCGGGTAGAGCCTGTACGTCATGCTGGCCGTCCGCATCAATTTGAATTACATGGCTGAAATAGAGTTTCTGTGCTTGATACATTCCAGCCATAACAGCTCCGCCCTTACCTTGATTCTCGCTAAGGGTAACTAAGGTAATATTGTCATGGCTTGATAGTTCGGATAGAGCCCGCTTTGTTTTTGAATCGCTGCCATCATCAATTATGATAAAAGGCAACTCAAACTCTGAAAGAGAGGCCACAACGTTGGCAATCGTGCTGCCGTGATTATAACAAGGGATCAAAAAACAAGGATTGTACTGGCTCAAGCTAGTTACCCAATTTCATTTTGCCAGAGGAGTGAACAACCATTAGTTCTCCGCTTCCTGAGCTGTATTTAAAAGCAAGCTTATGTTTATTTTCGTCCCAAGTTAATTCGAGACAAACTAAAGCGTTGGGGCGGATAGGCTCTTGAAATTTTATCACCTCCATTCCCCGAAAAATTGGTGGGGTAGAAAGGTGTTTAACGGCATAACTTAATGCCCAGTCGATCTGACTAACACCCGGCAACAGAGGGAAATTTTTAAAGTGACCGCGAAAGTCTAAGATATCCGCATCGACCTTCATAGTCAGTGTCGCTCGATTGCCTTCAACTTGAATATTTGTGATCGTAGGTTTTCGTTGTTCCATCATTTTTTATCTTGCTAGTGGAAAAGTTTCTCTATCTCCGCGACTTGTCGCTTTCCTTGGCTGTTTATCGGTACCTCGTCTAAGACACGGTATTTTCTTGGTATCGCGATAGGCTCTAACCAATCGCGAAGGCTTTGTCGTAGCGCTAACCAAAGCTTCCCTTTACCAAGTTGATTTAACTTGTTTTGACCTGTTTTCGACAGTACTAAAACAGCACACAGGGTAAGGCGGTTACCGTCCATTATAGGAATGACAACACTTTCTTCGACCCATTCAAGTTGCTCGAGTCGTTTTTCAACCTCAACTAAAGAGACGCGCTTTTCTTCAATCTTCACGACGCGATCGGTTCGACCTTTCAGTTCAAAGGAAACTGTATTGTGAAAATAGCATTCATCTGCTGTTTGATACCATTTGTCACCATTGATATGCGGGGCGCAGAGCCTTAGGCAGTTCTCTTGATTGAGCGTTGCCATCACTGTCGGGAATAGACGCCAAGGTGTCGTTGCCGTTTTTTGCTGGCGATAGGCTATACCACCTGTTTCTGTACTACCGAACACCTCTATTGGTAACTGGGAAAACAGAGCTTCGCAGTGCACAGCAGCGCTGTTTGCAAGGGGGCCACCAGAAGAAAATATACAAGCCAAAGGGAGGCCTTGATGTTCAGCGCTGAGCCTTTTCAGTAAAGCTGGACTGCTGATTAGCGTGACACTAGGGCCTGCGTATAGAGCAACTTGTTCAGGATATTCGAGATTATTGATTGCAAACGGTCTAGCGCCGCAAAGTGGCCAAAGTAGGCGAAACAATAAGCCATAAATGTGTTGATGAGATACGGTACTCTGAATTATTGTCCCATTTAGATGCTCTCCCCAAAGCGACTCCAATATCTTGATTTCCAGTTCAAGCTGGTTGAGGCTCTTTTGGATAGCTTTGGCTTTACCACTCGAACCCGAGGTAAAAAGGGTTAACGAAGTTTCCTCTAGATCAACAGTAGGTAATAGAGAGTCTTGATTTTCTGGGCGACCTTTACGTCGTGTTACCTCTAGAGTTTGAATTACGTTGGTAAACCTAATGTCTGGGTCATGTAAGAGCAGATCAAAGTGAGGCCCTAACTCTTTAATCGCTTCTGGTTGATGGTTTCCGGGTAAAACCAAAGATTTTCCCGCGTGACAAGCGGCAAAAAAGCCTACAGCAAATAGATAACTGTTAGTGAAACAAAGTGCAATACGCTCAGCTGGAGAGTGGGTGAGAAGGCGCTGATAGTAGAAAACATCGCGCTGAAACTCGCCCCAAGTAATTATCGTTGAGGGACTAAATGCGACAGGTGTAGATGCTTCTCGCTTTGTATTAAGCAGGTGCTGTAGAGAGATAAGCCCTTGATAATCAGGAGGCATTGGAGTGGTCCTCGCGAACAAACTGGCGTACTACCCATTCGATGAAAAATAATATGCCTGCTAGTACATAACTGATAAAGCCGTTATAGAGGGTCCACACCTCTAGGGGTTGGAAGCAGGTGTACAGGGCGATCGATCCATTCAAAATAAAAAACACACACCAGATAGCAGTGACCTTGCGAGTATATTTGACGCCGCTTGGTGGTAAGTCTGGTTCTTGGAGACGTGCCAAGCGCTCAATGATAGTCTGTTTTTGTTTAAAGCTATTAGCAAATACGGCAAGCATACAGACGTTCACCACCACAGGGTAAAACGTCATCCAGCCATGTTGTTTGAAGAGTAAGCTGAGGGCAATCAGGGTGATACCCACTATCCGGTAGTCTTGGCAACGGATCTAAGCTCGTCAAGTTGATTGCGTCGAACGCTGAATAGCCTAACTGCCAAGGTAGCGATGAGGAGTATCCCTACCCAGGAAACTCCGAAATGCTCAATGCCAAAGTAAATGGCTAGTGGATAAGCGAGCAGGACAGCTGCAGACAAGACCGCCAGCATTTGATGCATCAGGCTTCCTTTAGAAGCTCAGTAACGGCGTTAACAACGTCTTCAACGGTTCTCACCGCACTGAATTCTTCTGGTTTGATTTTTTTACCGGTTACGTTCTGCAAATGCACAACTAAATCTACTGCGTCGATGCTGTCTAGGTCCAGATCCTTGTACAGGTGCTTTTCTAACGAGATATCGCTTGCATCGATTTCAAAGAGTTTTTCCAAAGCATCTTTTACTTGAAGGAACACTTCATCTTGTTTTACGTCAGTCATGGTATTGCCCATCAATTATTGCGAAGCTTGAGAGGTAATGAATTTTGCTAAATTGGCTACAGAGGCAAAATTCTCTCGTGTATTTGCGTCATCTGCATCAATTACCACACCATATTTCTTCTTGATTGCTAAGCCTAACTCTAGCGCATCGATGGAATCGAGGCCTAGACCGTCTCCAAACAAAGGAGCCTCAGTCTCTATTTCTTCGATAGATAGGTCTTCAAGGTTGAGAGCATCAATAATAAGCTGTTTGATTTCGTTGTGTAAATTTTCCACTTTTACCTACTTTTTAGTAACTTAAGATTGGGGAAATAGTTTATCAGCCAAGTGCTTTTGCAATTGACGAACTGCGATTGATTGGGGCTTATTTTCATCTAAAAATCTATCTATCTCAACTTTCTCCTTAACCTCGACTCGAAAAAACGGTCTTTTTGAAGGGACCTGATACCACTTTTTTTTCTTTGGTTAAGAAACTAGGTTCAACGGTAATGTGAACTATCCTTAGATCTCGCTGATTTCTTATCGCAATTTGTGCCGCGCCCCTTTGTAATTTTGACCTAACCCCATGCTTTGAGCGGGTTCCCTCAGGAAATACTAGTAGCACATTGCCTTGTTGAAGTCTCTCTTCGGAGAGCTTAAATAAATCCTCTGGAAGCTCATTGGGTATATAACCTGCGGCTTTGACTATGTGCTTCATAAAAGGATTATGCCATATTGCAGACTTAACAATACAATCGCAACGCTCAAGCTGCGATGCAATAAGCACGTAATCAATTAGGCTAGGATGATTGGCGATAATTAAGCAACCAGTGTCACCCTTGAGAGTATCAGCACCAATTATTTTATAATTGATGGCGCCGGAATATTTCATAAGGTTACAAAAGAGATTAAAGGAAAACTGGATCGTTTTTTGAACTCGCCATTCTCGCTCGATGCTTTTAATTGGACAGCTGATTAGATAAATGATTGGTATAACGATAAAACTGAGGAGCAAACCTCCGGTTCCAAAGACAAAGAAACAGAACCCAGTCGCCAGAATGCGCCAAATTTGTCCCAAAGCTGCAATCATTGGTAAGTCCACTGCAATATTTGTCGAGTGCCATAGGTTTGCCACTGGGATTTGTTGCTTATAAGCGCATCCAAAAATTGAAGGCTTTGGGGCATTTTTATTTCAGCTTTTGAGTCCGTAACTGTTTGTATACAAGAAAATGTCTTACCTGCAGAAAGCACTAGCCCTAAACCATATAGAGGGTAATTTTCTTCTTCAAACTCTTGGTAGGGCGCTGGTACAGGCTCATCAAAATCGAGTATTAGTACTTTATGTTCTGGGTTAACGATAAGGTAGCTATATGCTTCAATAATTGCGGAGTGAAATGTATTGTTCCCTGCAGATATTGAAGTAGTAGGAAGCTTCTTTTTTGTGGCTATAGTGGCTAGCCCTGCAGCTGTATTGTGTACTGACTGAGAAAACGCCATAGGAGAGGCTTCTTCGCCATTGATGATATCTTCAACAAGTTTGATACTGCGATGAAGTTCTCCATGTCTAGATGAAAAGACCATATAATCAACTTGGTGCATTTCTAGAAGCTCAAAAGCGGTCTGAACAGCGACTTTGCTCAAAGAGCTCATTCTTCGGCGCATCATGGGAGGGACTAAGCTTGCCTTGAAAGGTGGCTGCTCGCTTTCTTTGTGGCCATTTCTAAACCATGTTTTCCATTGCTCGTGAGTCGATACTCTAGGTGAGTTAACTTTCCAGTCGTCTATATTAAACGAGATCTCTATATCTAATTTATGCATAAGTCGTTGAACTTCTATGTCACAAAGAAATACTATGTCCGTTGGGAAAAACCTCAATGAGAAACATATCAATGAAAATTATTAAAAGTATTGACTGTCTATCTATTGGGCCTATTGCTGGTAGGCTGTGGAAGAGTGCAACCTATTATGAACGTAGAGGATACCCCAGTTGTTCATAATCTTCAAAGAGAACAGGTTAAGCTGGCTATTTTACAGGCAGCTAATGAAAGAGGATGGGTGGTAGAGGAAACCTCGCCAGGGGAGTTATTAGCTGAAATAAGTATACGTTCTCACTACGCGGAAGTTAAAATCCCTTATACTGAAAAATATTATTCCATAATCTATGTAAATTCTATTAACTTGAAGGCTTCAGGAGATAAGATTCATAGGAATTATAATAGATGGATTAATAATCTAAATGTCGATATCAAGCGTCAATTAGCATTGATTGCGGCAAAGCAATAAATTATTTAGAAATTGGTTAGATTAACGTGGCACAAAAAAACATAGACCCATTTAATGCGTTTGAAGCTAAAACCGAGGCGCAAAAACTAGCGTTTGCACCTATTACTTTCCATACAGCGCGTACGCTAAGGGATTTGGGAATACTAGATGTTATCGATAAAGCAGGTAGTGGCGGAATTGAGGCAGAAGCAATTTCCCTGCGTTCAAATGTCTCTCTGTACGGTGTAAAAGTTCTACTAGAGATGGCCGTGAGCGCTAACATAGTGCTTTGGAACAAGCCAAAATATAGCTTATCGAATCTTGGCCACTTTGTTTTACATGATGGTATGACTAAAGCCAACATGGACTTTACAGCTGATGTTTGCTATGCGGCAATGATGCATCTGACTGAGGCTATTACGGAAGGGAGGCCTGCAGGGCTGAAAGAATTGGGAGAATGGGAAACTATCTATCAAGGCTTATCTCAACTGCCTGAAAAAGCTCAAGAAAGCTGGTTCAAATTTGATCACTTTTATTCTGACCGTTCATTCCCCGTTTTATTGCAGAAAGTCTTTAAGTCTTCTCCAAAATCAGTTGTAGATATTGGAGGGAACACTGGAAAGTGGGCGACAAAGTGTTGTGAATACGACAGCGATGTTAATGTAACAATTGTTGATCTACCCCAACAGCTGGAAATGGCAAGGAAAAATGTCTCAGAGAAGGGTCTCTTAGAACGTATAGAGTTCTTTCCTGCTAATTTGTTGGATAAAGAGCAAACATTGCCAGCACGAGCTGATGTTTGGTGGATGAGTCAGTTTCTCGATTGTTTTTCTCCAATAGAAATCCTAAATATTTTGAAATTGGTTAAGCAACAATTAGCATCAAATGATCGTATCTTCATATTAGAGCTATTCAGTGACGCTCAAAAATATGATGCTGCTTCATACAGCTTAAATGCGACTTCGCTCTACTTCACATGTTTAGCTAACGGGAATAGTCGCTTCTATCGAAGTGATGACTTTCTTGAAATTGTTGCTGAAGCCGGTTTATTGGTTGAAGAAAGAATAGACAATATCGGCTTGGGGCATACGCTCCTCAAAATTAAAGCGTCATAGAGGTTCACTAAGAAATATGCGGAGAGATACTACACAAGTTGTTATTGTAGGCGCTGGTCCGTCTGGTGCGATAGCTGCTTCACTCTTACATGAACAGAATATTGATGTGATTGTAGTTGAGAAAAGTAAGTTTCCTCGATTCTCTATCGGTGAGAGTTTGCTACCTGCCTGCATGAGTATTATTGAAGATGCGGGGATGCTATCTGCGGTAAAGCAACATGGTTTTCAGCGAAAAACTGGAGCTGCATTTAGACGAGGCGATTTTTACACTACCTTTGATTTTGCAGAAAAATTTACTCCTGGACACGAGACAACCTACCAAGTACAGCGTGGGGATTTTGATAAAATTCTTGCAGATACTGCGGAAGAGCAAGGAGTAAAGATTAGATACGAACATCAAGTTCAGGCTATTGATCTTGGGCCTGAGCGCCCGATCCTCACAGTTACAGATCATTTGAAGCGTGATTATTGTATCGAAACTGACTTTATTCTTGATGCCAGTGGTTTTGCTAGGGTTTTACCAAGACTATTGAATCTTGAAGTACCTTCATCTTTACCTCATAGAAAAGCTGTTTTTACGCATATAGAAGACAACATAGAGCCAACTTCGCAAGAGTTTGATAGAGAAAAAATTCTGATAACGGTGCATCCCAATAGGAAGGATGTATGGTACTGGTTGATCCCATTTTCAAATGGTCGCTGCTCTGTTGGTGTAGTAGGAAGACCTGATTTTTTTGAAAATTATCCAGAAAACAATATCTCGATCCTCCAGCAATTGATAAGCGAAGAACCTTCTTTGGCAAAATTACTGTCTAAAGCTGATTTTTCTTTCCCAAGTGGAGAATTGGGCGGATACTCTGCCAATGTGAAACAACTAGCGTCGAATAAATTTGCGCTGTTAGGTAACGCCGGAGAATTTTTGGATCCTGTGTTCTCCTCAGGCGTCACAATTGCCATGAAGTCTGCGCAGGTGGCTACCGGGTGTTTAGCAAAACAAGTTTCAGGTCGAAAGGTTGACTGGGAAGAGGAGTATGTTAAGCCATTAAAGATCGGAATTGATACATTTCGAACTTATGTGGAGGCTTGGTATGATCAAAGTTTTCAAGATGTTGTTTTCCATGACAACCCTAATCCTAGGATCAAACAAATGATATGTTCCATTCTAGCTGGTTACGCTTGGGATACAGATAATCCATATGTTAGAAAGAGTAGAGAACGCCTCAATACACTTGTAGAAATTGTACGGCAATAGGTCAGTTTTCTCTTTACAGTAAAGTAAACCCTAGCTAGGCAAACAAGAACTAGTTAGGTTTTACTTTTAATTTTCAAAGTTTAGGGTATTATGTACGCTTTATAGTCAAGTGAAACTCAGTTCTAAACCATGAATAATATACCTTTTAAACAAAAGAGCTTTTTTAAAAGTATCTTTTTTATTCTTATGACCATGACTTTAACAGCTTGTGGTTCTATTCCAGAGCCCGACGCTGAATTAATATCGAACTTTAGTTATCAAGAACTTGATGAAGGAGATGATGCTGGTATTTACCTTATTCGTCCAAACCAGTTTGTGGGTGGAGGAAGAGACTATTGGGTAGCCGTTGATGATAAGGTTATCGGCGATTTGAACAACAATGCATATGTATTTCTATCTCTCAATTCGAAAGAAAATAGCTCAATAAATACAGTGATTGATATGGCCGGGCAAAACTTTATAGGTGTTTCCGAAGGCGGAACAGTCGATCAGTATTATTTTTACAGTGTAGATTTGACATCGTGGATTCCGAAAAAACTTAGCGATGACGTGGGAAAAACAATGGTTAGTGGTATGAGAGAACATAAATTAGATTATGTGTCTCGGCCGAATCATGGGTTTGATAACCTTTCGATGAATCCGGGTATGGTTACGGAATACATGAGAAAGAAGACTCAACCTCTTGAACCTGACTCTGATTACGGTGTGGTCTATTTCTTTCGTCCTGAACAGACGACTGAGAGTATGAACTTGGCAGCTTCGATCTGGACAAAGGATAAACACCTGGGTTCTATTAAAGCTAAGCAATACTTTGCTGTGAAAATGCCTGTTGGGAAGCACAAACTTTATCGACGAGATGGTGATTTTCGAACGTTAAACATCGAAGTCGAAGCAAACAGGTTTCACTATGTAAAACTGGATCAATCTTTGGGTTTTACTGCTTATAATTACAAGCCAGTTTATATAGGCTCTGAAGATAATATTGAGAATCAGAAAGTAGTACGTTGGTTAGATACCCTGGAGGGATTTGAGCCTATCCCAGATACTCAATGGAACTCGAGACAAGTTACATATGTTGATAGGGGCTTGGAGTTCATTCAAAAGCACAAACATGAATTTTCCGACCAATAGATCTAATAGTTGAGAGTGTGTAGCTCTGTCCTTCCTACCAAAGTCTATTGATAGACTCCTCTGCAAAATGCTGTTTGTCGTTTTGGGGTAACCATAAAGAGCAAGCCATTACAAGTTTATAGTTGTGTCTAATATCGTTTGATAACTCTCCCTTATCAGCGCTATTAGCACAGCTACTTAGACTCTTTTAGTTTCCAACCTTAGTATGAGCCGAATTTTTTAACCGGGTTTGGTTATGAGAGCCTTGATACTTTTGGGTTGTGTTACTTTTTCTTGTTTGTCTTCGGAAGATGCTAAATTTATTCATCTGTCCCTGAGTTAAAAATAGGTCCACTATTTGGAACGGGGATTACAGGTTGGGGGATGCAACTGGGTTTGGCTGATATCTATCGAAGCAACTCTTTTTATGTCAATAGCGGTCAGGTAAAGTATGACTTTCTGACCGATGTGGGTGAATGGACGTTCTATCGTTTAGGTGTACATCACACACTGAGAGTAGAAGAAAGGTTGGCATTTCAAGCTGAGATTGGGATGCTTGATTATGATGGAGAAAGGTGTGTTTTCTCGAACTGTGAGAAGAGAGGCGGGCGCGGATTTACAACGGCAGGATCAGCCGTATACAACTTCAACTCATATGTCGGTGTTAGACTTGGGTTGGACGTCAATGTAGTCAGTAAGAGCGACACCTTCTTATCCAGCTCAATTTTTCTAAATCTTAACTCTGGCGTGATATTTCGCTTCTAAAAGTTTTTCTCCGCTCACTACCCTCAATCCGATACGTCGTTGATTCTCACTTCTATACACATTGTAGAATCTAACAAAACTCGATTTCTCCTAGACTACAGGTTTCGTTTATGTCACCATTATGCATACTTAGTACCTTAAATTTAAGAGACCCCATGAAAAAACTATTGCTATTAGCCTCACTGACAAGCGTCATGATTGGTTGTGCAAGTGTTACCCCTGCTGATAAATCAAAAAGCGATGAGGCAAAAAAACTAGCCCAGCCTGTTGATGGAACTTCGGTAATTTACATATATACAGATCGCAATACCGATACTGTTTCTGCGAACGATGTGTACGTCAACAATCAATGTATTGGTCGCCTAAATCAAAAATCCTTTGCCTATGTTAATGTTTCTCCGGGTCTACATCAGGTGGGTATGGAGTCATATCAAGGAATAAATGAAATTGCAGTAGAGACTAAGGCGAATGAGATAACATACATAAATGCGGTATCTCATGCTGGATTTTCGTACACGCCGGAATTAGTAGAAGCAAAGGATATTGAGAAAGCGAAAACTGCAATTGCCAAATATCCGTTGGTTAAGTTCGGTGCTTGTGGCAAATGATATTGGTAAGTGTGATTTCGAAAGCTAAATTACACCATGCTTTAAGCGATCTCACCAAGAGCTTGACTCTAAGCTCTCAAGCAATCACTGGGAGATGGCTGTTTATATAAAGATGTTAGGTTTTAATAGAAACAACACCATCGATACTGCATGATATGGCGTGGTGTTTTTATTTGAGGTGTAATTTGCGTAAATTTTATGTCTTTTCTTTTGTCTTTTTATTGGCCGCTTGCTCAAGCAAGCCTAGCCATGTCGGCAAGCCTGTTCTAACGGAAGAGGGTGATGAATTTAGTATTCAACCAACTGATACAGGCTTTAAAGTTGCAGGGCATTACAGTGAGTATCAGTTCGTAAGGAGCAGTCGTGATGGGTTCATTGGGTGTACGAAGCTTATTAACAACGTGGCAAGAGACTTTGCTGCTAAAAGTGAACAATCGGTGTCATTGCCCAAATGGGAAGAGGTTACCATTGTTGATCACGGTCGTGATATCCTTACTGCCATCATGAATGTGAACTGCGAATATACCTATAAATATCGAAAATTCGATTTGACGACAAATAAAGTAAATGATCTGAATTCATTGGTTGATCTTTACGAGCGTGGTCTACTAACTGATTCTGAGTTTTCAAAAGCCAAATCGCAGCTTCTCGAGAAGTAAAGCCTAGCAAAGCATTTAAGAGTGCTTGTAATAACCCATGGAAGCGTTGGGTATGATTTCTAACGCTTGGTATTTGAATGGTATCGTTAGTTTTTGTGTTTACGGTAGTGTGGGAGAGTTCCTCATATCTGAATATGGATTTGATTTTTCCGTACAGTAACTATTCCGTAATTTACTGAACTAACGAAGACAATGACACAGATTGTAAAAATCAGCGAGTGTCAGTCACCTTTCTTTTGTTTGCGTCGTTTAAGGTCTCGCTCATCTTCTATTCCAGCAAATCAATAAATGACACCTCAGCGTGCAAATGCAAAGACTAGCTCTATTAGCCACATTGATGTCCAGGTGCCCATTTGGGCTCCATTCTTTCTTATTGCAGATATCTCTATGCTGTCATTGGGCAGTGCGCTAGAAAGTCGATTTTAAGAAAAATAGAAAAAGTTTTTAGGCCGGTAGCTCAGGCTGGATAAGGCTTTGTTGTCGAAAAGTCACAGTTCAAACAAAAGAAAAGCTGAAGATGAAAATCAACACTGATTGGTTGGACTACATCAAGTGCAAGGCAGAGGGAACTTCCCTAGAAACCACTTTTAAGTGGAATGACCGACGATTTCCGGGGAAGGGATAAATGTCCTCGTGTCCACCCTCTGTCTTGCATTTATTGAGATATGTATTCCCTTAGCACCAGTGCCGGACTGAAAAGTCGGCACCATATACCAAATGGCTGAGAGGTCAGTTAGGGCAATCTTCGAGAGAAAGGTAATGAGAAACTATGGAAATAAAGTCACTGACATACTGCTAGTCGGTGACTTTGTTCCTCCCATTTAAGACGCAAGCAGGTCATCATGCCTTCTAGTTGAATTTAACCTTATTCTTTACTGTCTGAAAAGCGTACTCAATGCATGCTCAAAAAACGCAAGGAGCCAGTGCAGTCCGCCTGTCTTATGGGGTTGAGTAACTGGCTCCTTTAGTTTGGGTTTCAGGGACAATAGATGTGTCATTGGCCGCTTCGTATAATAAATATGTCTGGTAACGCTGTGATAGAATGCGAGCACTAGCCTCTTGTAACACAAGAGAGATATCTGCAGGTTTAGCGTTTTTCCTCAGGTTTTTAATCATTTTTCCAGGGTCGGTCTTCAGAACACTGGCTCTGTATGCTTCACGTGTCAGGCAGCGAATTTGTCGAATGTAGTTATTGATAGTTGAGGGTGCAAAGTGTTTAAGATAGGGGTTAATGAACTCAACAATATCCTCCAGTGTGAGTTTAGTGAAATTCAAGTTATTACGAATGTAATTACAGAATTTACGAAGGCACGGAGTGTACACTCGCAGCGTTGAACCTTTGTAGCGAATCTTGTAGGTCCTCTCAATCATTGCCTGTAAATCGTCTAGTTTATCTATCGCTTCAGTGACTTTTTGACTCATGGTTAAATCCTCAGTGCAATGGCAGAGTGCGATTGCTTCTGAGCGACGTAAGTCAGTTAAATTGAGAAAAATTCAGTGTCGGAGCAAAAGTGGAACTTAACTCTGTCCGACATAGCCTAGTTTTCCTTTAAGATCGCATTGCCAAGCCTATGCGCTTTGCAGTCATGTTCTTCATTCTTCTTGTTTTGATTGATTCTACAAGGGCTTTCGGGCTCTATTCGACCTGATATGGTGGTTATGAAATTAACCCAATCACTAAGGTGGAAATCATGTTGAGACTTTATGGTGCAATGTTCATTGCAATTATGCTAACGCTGATAAGTTCAGTAGGGGTATACAAAGCTCAAGGCCATTCGCTGAGCATATACGAGTGCGCTAATCTTCACTGCCCGTATACCAGTGAAGTAGCGGAAGACAAATACTATGTTGGGCTCGAATGGAATGGATGGGTAGACCTGTTCGCCTCAAAGGCTGATGCTGTGCCCGAAGAAGAGCTTGAGCTCCAATTCATGGGTATCAACTTTGATAGGCGGAGTAAGTTGGTTTCATTGGTTATTGGTGTTTTGGCTGGCCTATATCGCGGTGACGAGTGCTAAATATCGAATGCGCTATGATATTCTGGATGAACGGTTCAAAGTGACTCAGGACGAACTTTCGGACAAGTTGTTGGAGCTTGCCAAGTACAAGGGAACGCACGATTTTTAGTATGAGCAGTTATCATGAGGAAGCACTCCATAAGGGAGTGCTTCGTTTTTGACTCTAGACAATATGGTTGCCTAGAATGGAAAGTCATCATCAGGCACAAACTTAGGACCTGAGTCCTCAGCATTTATTACTTTCTCCTTGTCAGTTTCTTCCTGCAACAGGCTTTCAATGAATGCTGTATGCAGCTCCCGAAGGTCATTTTTTAACCATAATGTCTGGTGTTCCAACATCCCGATTTTTTCCTCAACTTTCTTAATAAGCTCGTTAAAATCTTGATATTTCATGGGTACTCCCTAGATAAATTAACATCGTTGATGTAGACCGAAATTGGTCTGCACATGAGTTAGGCGAAGAAAAAGAAATAAATTTTTGAGTCACGCTTTTTTTCTGTTCGTGGTTGAGGGTTATTGCTATCTCAAATAGACAAGTGTGATATCAGGCCTCAGATGTCCTAGCTCTTGAGAGACGGCCTTAAGCGCCTCTTCGTAACAGCAATGGTGCAGTAACTCTTCCATTCGTCTTTGGGCATAGGTGTGTCGTAATCCATGTGCACCATTGCTCCAACCAAGTACGCGATTTGAGGCTTTGGAAAAAGAGTCTGACCATTGTTTGCCAAAGCCGATGTCGTAATGCGTTTTGTAGGGGATGCCTCGGTCAGTTTTCCAGATAGGTTTGTCGAGCCTGTGCTCCTCTAACTCATCCGCAAGTTCTCTGGGAAGCATCGCTATTCGGCACAAGCCTCCTTTACCAACGACGGTGTAGGCGACCCAACCTTCTTGTCCAGCAAAGCGGTAAGGAGAGTGCTCTATACGAAAATCGGGTTCCCTTTCTTCAAGGGGTAAAATCGTCCCAGGTTCATGTGCTCTTAAACCTGCTGCCACTGCTATTCGAGTCGTAAGGGAGTGCTTAGTGCTTTGAGCTTGTTGGACTGAATCAACTTGCTCATCTCTATAAGATCGAGAGTGGATGACTTCTTCTAGCTCTGTTTTGATGACCTCGAGAGTTTGCTTAGACTCCAACTCACCATTGTGTTGCAGTAGAGATTGTATGGCTTGTCTGTCCATATCGAGCTGCTTTTGTCCAACAACGACTGAGCGATCTGCCAGAAATTGCATGGCTTGAGTCTTGGTAGCGTTTCGAAGGCTGGTGTTCTTCTCTAGATTCAAATGTTGAGCAAACTTGATCAGGGAACGAGCGTAGTTGCGTTTGGTTCCCAAGCTACGAATACTCAGTTTCTTCATTACGTTTTTTGTTTGCTTCTTCGCGACCAGAAGCGGGTCTTTAATCTTTGGCATGTTTCTTAATCCATCTATAAACAGTGGTCCTAGCCACTTTGATTCTTGTGTTTGCGATTAGCCATGCGTGAATTTCAGAGGGGTTAGCCCCATTGCAGTGAAGTGCTAATATCTCGTAACCATACCTATCTAACTTTGAGGCGAGGTAAGGCTTGCCTTTGCGTTGTATGTTTCGTTTTTCTCGCAGATTTCTTAGCTCTTCTTCAGCATTAAACTTTTCCATGGTTCATCCAGTTCTGTTGTTCGAGACCTCGTAAGAGATACCCCTATGGGTACCGGCTCAGCCTTCGACTTAATGCTTGTCAGCGTGCGAGTGACTTCAGCGTGTTTGACCACTTTTAACCCTTCGTTCGAGCGGTTTCTTCTCGTCTTGTGTGGGACAAGCTCCCCTGTTTCATCTGTTCAGCTCAGGATATTCATGCCTTTCAGCGCCCTATTTCGGTAGGGTTCCGGCCCTATTCTGTTGCTAGACTCGATTTCATCTGTTCGAGGTCAGTCGGTCTCATCTACTTCGGGCGTTTCGGTCTTTACGTGACGAGTGATATCGCTTCACGCTCTTTTTTGAGCCCCAATACCTGCCAATGCAGGCGCCGGTTCGGGTATCCGGGCTTTGCAGTGATGCTCACTGTTATTTTGGATATGCCCAAAAGCGGGGGAGGAAAGTAGGGTTGTGCTCCAAAAGCGGAGCTTTTGGTGTGCGCGGCGTTGTCACTGTGGATGTGTGCGCGTCAGCGCTGTGATGCCTTGTGTGGACAGAGGCCTCGCTGTGTCGAAGGTGTTCGACACAGCGAGGCCGATAGGCCGAGAAAAATTTTTGAGCCCATGCACACATCAGTGTGTATGGGCGAGGAGATTTTAAGACGCGGTTTTTAGATTCTTGATTTCGTGAATGACGAAATGCAGGTGAGGTAGTTCATATCTGTTGGTCTCTTCGTTCGCAATGCATGGATGAGGTGTTCAGCTAAAAGCAAGCGCTGCTGTTTTAACTGTTGCACCGCTAGTTGGGGTTCCTAGGTGCCCAAGCAAAGCGCTTTAAAATTAGCGGACGCTAATCGATTACAAAGACGCAGCATGATTTCAACTTGGGCTCCGTCCCCCCGTTGCAAGTGCTTAAAACTTCATCTAATCTGGGTACTGGGGTTTGGTCTCCAATTTGCTTAATTTTCTTTTTAGCAATGGTTGTAAGTTGTTGATAAGTATCAATTTATATTTTTGAACCCTTGGGCAGGCTGGCCCCCACCCATTTCTACCTTCCTAAAAAAATATAATCCTACTTATTAGATATTTACACCGACTCCGGTGTGCTTCAACTTGCGTTTTTCGTCCTTTCTAGGATTGATACTGAGACTAGGTACTAAACGACATTCCTTCCACAGAAACCAATGGGTAGAGACATCCGCCCACGAATGTTGCTTTACGAACTATCGGTCCTTTAGTTTAAGCACTTCATCAATAAAGAACTGCATCGCTGAATTGACGGGTGTTTCAGCGCGCCAGATGAGATCGGTATACCAGTGAGCGGTATCTTTGACCTCCAATTCAAACTGATCAATTTCTCCTTTCTCAAGTGCTTCGGCACATAAATACAAAGGTACAATCGCCCAGCATGAACAGTGTTTCACGAGCTCGAGCATTTCATTGATGTTGTTGCAGTAAGTGACCCTATTACTGATATTGTGCCCTTCACTAAGTCCTAAATCTTTTAGGAAACTCACGGACACCTGCCGTAATCTTCGAACCTGGTGCATGTTTAACTGCTTGCCTGCGAGTTCAAGATCCAGAGATGAGACGTTGGCTATTTGAAAGCTATATGCTCGAGCTGAGGATAGCTCGTGGGGCATAGAGAAGGTGCCGGTACTGAAGCCAATATCAGCTTGACCGGTTAAAACCCAGCTTCGAACCAGAAGGGGATCGCCACTAAGTATCTTGACTTCAAGCGTTGGGAATCGAAGAAACAGTTGCTTGTAAACTTGAGAGAGCTCGGCACCGCTCAGCGCTGTATCGATCGCAATGGTTATCTTGCTTGGTTCGCCCTCTAGTAGACTGTTTGCCTTGGCATCGAAGTGGTCTAGCTCGCGTAATACCGAGCGTGCATGGTCGTAAGTTCTTTGCCTTCTTCAGTTAACTCTAACGACCGGGGCTTTCTAATAAAAAGCTCGAAGCCTACTTCACTTTCCAGATTTGCAACCAATCCACTTATGGTGACGGCGTGTTTTCCTAAACTGCGACTGGCAGGCTTAAAGCCACCTTTATCTATGGTTTCGACAAAAGCACTCAGTTGTTCAATCGAGGTTGCCATCGGACACCTTTATCATCCAAATCTTAAGGGTAGGTTAAACCTATCCTTGGGGCCATGGTGAGTCAAATAAAACTGCACAATAATCTGTCGCATCTACAGAGTTGCTTCAACAGGTGAAGTAACAGGTATTACTCAAAAAGGTATCAAGATGGCACTATCACGCACTTTTAAGTTTGCTCCACTTGCTCTGGCTCTAGTAGCTGGTAGCGCTCTAGCAGCAGAATTCTCTCAAGAAGAGTTGGCATTCATGCCAGCAAACACTCAGATTGAGCTTTTCAAGTCAGGTATGATCACACCTGTTGATGTTGTAAAGGCTCAGAAAGCTCAGTACGAAGCGACAAATGATGTTGTAAATGCAGTGACTTATGAGCACTGGGACAAGGCACTAAAAACGGCTAAAGAGGCAACTAAACGTTACGAAGAGGGTACTTATCGCTCGCTTGAGGGTGTTACTTACGCAGTGAAAGATGAGCACCATGATGTCGGTTACAAAGTGACCTTTGGTTCAAAGCTTCATATGGATGAAGCGCCAAAAGATTACGCTGATCCTATGGTTTCTAAACTTAATGCTGAAGGCGCGATTCCAGTAATTCAAACAACCGTACCAGAGATGTATTTCAATTGGGTAACCAGCACTGATGCATGGGGAACCTCACGTAATCCATGGAATCCAGAATTCGCTGTAGGTGGTTCTTCTGGTGGTTCTGGTGCTGCTGTTGCAGCGGGTTACGCGACCATAGCAACGGGCTCTGACATGGGTGGTTCTATCCGTATTCCTTCTTCTTTCAACGGTCTGTATGGTCTAAAACCAGCAGCGTACAATGTACCTAATTTCGACCTTTACTCTTACTTCTCAGGCAGTGGCCCAATCGCTCGTAGCTTTGAAGATATGGTCTTGATGTACAACGTTATGTCTGGCCCAGACTCACAATGGTCTGTACCAACAGTGGGTAAACAAGAAAAACTAAGCAAAGAAGTTGAGTCGTTGAAAGGTATGAAGATCGCATACATTGGCGACATGGGTACTAGCCCAATGGCTGACTACGTTGCTAAAGGTATTGAAAACGGCCTAGAAGTACTGCGTAAGCAGGGAGCGACTGTCGATGTTGTTGATTTTGACTTCGAAATGCAAATGGGCTTGCTAGAAGGTGTATCTAACCTGGCATTCTCCGGCGCTATGGGTGCACCAATGATGGATGCTATGCCGGTGTAACGGACAAAATGACTGCCTACACTGGTAAACTACTGCAAAAAGCAATCGATCACCGTGAGGACTATGATGGCCGCGCTCAAGCTAGAACTCAAGCTGAAGTACAGCGCATGTGGACCAAGCTATCACAAGAAATCTACTCTCAAGGTTACGACCTGGTAGTTGCACCAACAATGCCTACAGTATCTGTACCAGCAGACTACAATTTCATGACTGATCAGCCAATAAAAGAAGATGGTCACAAATACGACAATGCAGTTGGCATGATGTACACCTTGCCATTCAACCTGCTAGGTTGGTTGCCAGCAGCTAGCGTACCGGCTGGACTAAGCCCAGATGGAGTCCCGTTTGGTATGCAAATCATTGGTAAGCCAGATGACACAGCAACTGTCGTGAAAGTTGTTGGCGCATACAGCAAAGGTGCCCCTAAGTTCTTTACTGAAGACTTAATGCCAAAAGGTGTTAAGTAAACTGAAGTAAGCCCACTCTAGAGCCTCGCTAATATTAGCGAGGCTTACTCTATTAAAACAGTGTGTGAGATATCTTTGGATGAGCTTGCTCCAGCGACATTATCGAATGAGCAAATCTAGTAATCAGGTAACCATACCTAGGTTGAAAAGCTCACAGACTTCAGTGAGCTTTTGGTCATTAAGCCAATTATGACTTCAACAAAGTGAACACTGATTGACTCGGTTCGAGCAATTTATATTTAAACCTGCCTACACTCTTTAATTCCAACCTTAAAGCTGAACTTATAAGAATTGATCCTACACTTTAAGTTCAATACAAAGTGTGGAACCCAAATGTTAATTACCCCGGAGCGATTGTTATACCTTATTGCGGTGACTGAGCAAGGCTCTTTCTCTGCTGCAGGTCGTAAACTTGGAGTGAGTGCGTCTGCCGTGGCACAGGTGATTCAGAACATGGAGATCGATCTTGATATTAGGTTATTTAATCGAGTCGCTGGCCAATCACCCTCACTGACCGAAGTGGGGCGAGCTATGTATTTGCAAGCTCTGGAAGTCGCACCAAGGTTACAAGCGATGGAGAAGCGTGCACAGGCATACAGCAATGGGATTGAGGATAAGCTCAATATTGCCGTGTTTGGCTTTACCTTCTTTCCTGAATATATCCAAGCTATCAATGACCTCTCGATGGAATACCCAGAGCTCTCTATCAATCTAATTGATGTTGAAGACACCGAAGACCTATCGCCTGATGACACAAACTCAGCAGACATCATTATCTCTCCAACTCAGCTAAAGTTGCGCCCTGGCTATGAATCCCACGTGATTGCTCAATTGGAATGGTTGTATGTCGCCTCACCGAATCACCCGCTAGCAAAGATAAGAGGCGAGCTTTCACAGCACGATTTACTCTCTCACAAGCAACTTATGCCTGCGGTAAGTGACTATGCTGATGAGCATATTATTGAGTCTCTAAGATTTAGCCCGAACCCTTTGTATTGTTCGCGCTTTTATCATCTCCAGGCGCTGCTTTTAAGTGGAACGGGATTTGCCATGTTCCCTCGTCCTCTTGCAGAACCCTTTATAGAGGCCGGCTCTTTGAAAGAACTTCGTATGGACTTTGATGATCAACAAACACGTTGGCCAATGGAAATATCCTGGACACCTTCGCTTGGACCGGCAGGGCGATGGTTTGTAGAACAATTTGTGGATTTATAACTAGATATTTCTGGTGCCGTATTTAGCGTAAAAACATCGAGTTAAAATCTAATAGGCATAAAAAATGGCAGACTCAGTCTGCCATTTTTTGCGTTCTGTTTGACTCTAGAAACTCAATTGTTGGTAGCTAGTTTGAGTTCCAAAGATTGACTCTGAGTGATACTTCACTTTCGAGAAGTTAATGCTATCAACATCCACCATGCGAATATCCATATTGTCATAAGTACGGAAGTAGTAATCTTTGTTCGCAATATCGGAGACATTTGAGTACGAGGTGAACTGAGGAGTATCCTCAGCAGCGAAACGCCAGTAGAGAGCCCCTTGAGGGATATCGACTGCGTTGATCATCGACCATGCTCGATTCACTGCATCAAAATCGTTCTTCACTAAAGAGAGATCCTGAGTGTGGTTAAAAGCAACCATCTTTTGGAATCTCCCAATCGGTGAGTAGTCAAATGCCTTGAAGGTTTCTTCTGAGAATTTAGCTTTGCCACCGTCAAGCATCATGTTGGCGAGCGCTTGCTGCTGATCGTAGCTAGGATCATTGGTTAGTACGCCGAGCTCGTTTTCATAGATGACTGGATAACCGCTACCATCTAAGTATTCAACGACTATCGATTTTTCACCGTCATTAAAAGCGTAATGCATTCCTAGGTGTAGACCATCAACAACGTCATAGGCCGCGACCTCTACTTTAGTATCTTTCAGTATCGAGATAACTTCATCACTGACTTAGCTTGGCTCAATACATAAGCAACAACATCTCCCGAGCGAATATCACCATTACCTTCTTCGGCGAACTGTGCGCCGGCAAGCGCAAGTGCTTCGGCACTTAAACCGTGCTCATTCATTCCCGAGCTAAATAGCTCTTCCCCATGTTGAATGCCCACGAAACCAAGCTTAGTGGTAACGAAGCTGAAATTGTGTCGCTGCGGTACAATAGAAAATTGCCCATTTATCTCTCCAGGCCACTCCATGGTGCGTCCAACGAATGTGTTGCCATTTTCTGTCTCAAAGTGAAAGTTAGTGCATGCATGCGCGGTCGCTAACGAGCCTGCCATTAGTGTTGCGGAGATTGCGGCTAAGATTGTCTTTTTCATAATTGACTCCAGTATTTGGGTTGTCTGTAAAACTTGAGGTCATTATGAATTCAAATATCCATTTCAATAACTCGTATAGAGTGGGATTTATCCTGCTATAGTTTGGCGATGGACTTGGGAGAAATATTATGGATAAGCCAAACTTCACTTTAGATCAGTTAACGGCATTCATTACGACTGTTGAGTCAGGAAGTTTCAAAAGTGCAGCCAGCAAATTGGGCAAACACGCGACAACAGTTAGCCAGCAAGTGGCGATGCTAGAAGTGGATATTGGGTTTGAGCTATTTGATCGTAAGGTGCGAAAAATTGTCTTAACAGAGCAGGGGCATGAGCTCTATCGATATGCAAAGCCAGTACTTACCGAGGCATCTCATCTGGTTAATAAACTTGATTCACTGGAACAAAACCTACCCAATAGCTTTTGCTTAGCACTGGATAGCTCGATCAGAGATAGACAAATTATTCGATGTATCAAACAGGTAAGCGAGCAACTCCCGACCATT
This sequence comes from Vibrio ishigakensis, assembly GCA_000830475.1. Lineage (GTDB taxonomy): Bacteria > Pseudomonadota > Gammaproteobacteria > Enterobacterales > Vibrionaceae > Vibrio > Vibrio ishigakensis_A. The sequence goes on from BBSC01000012.1 coordinate 51,708, forward strand.
GAGATCAGAATCCTCAGCGGTGACCCACTTCAGATCTGTGAGATGGTAAGAAGTGGTGAAGCTGATATAGGTATAAGCACGACACTGTTCACACAACTGCCACAGTTGGAAACTAAGCAGTTATTTAACTTTGAATTAGCTTATGTATGCTCACCTCGCTGGAATCCGGAGCGGGATATCATCCAAGAGGCAGAGCTACGATCGTTTCCCCAGATTGTTTTCCCATTTGTCTATCAAACGCCTCAACTTTCCGGTCACATTTTGTCTAATCACGTCATTAGTCTCAAGGTTTTGATGACATGCTTGATTTGCTATCGCTCAATATGGGTTGGGCGATTTTGCCCAAGTTTCGTGTTGAAGAGCAGTTAGAATCAGGGGAGTTGAAGGAGTTTTTCCCTCATCAATGCGCCAATGTGAATTGGTATTGCGACCTTATCTTAAAAGCAGACAGCAAAACTAATCGGGCGATTGAGTTATTTATTCAAGAGGTTTCTATGCTGAGCGATCGTTAGTAATTCTGCGCCCAGCATACCAACGCCTATATCTAATTTTCCTCTAGCTTCTCCACAAACCATTCGCCAGCGACACCGAGTTGGTTTCGCCATAAAATCTCTACAGGCCAGAAGTTGCCCACGCTACCGAAGTCAAACTCTAAATCTACAAGTAATCCGGAGTCGATCAGTGGCTCACACAAGTGCGCAGGGTAGAGGGCAAACCCAACCCCCGCTAACAACATCTCTCGCAACTGATAGAAACGGTCAACAGAGATCACCTGGGTGGAGTAACGCATTGCTTCTCGATACTCTGGTTTGGTGCAAAACCCTTCGGTGAGCAAAAGCTGTGGTTGTTGATCCAAATCTTCTGGCTCAAGGCGACCAGACTTGGGTGCGAGTGGAAAATCAGGAGTGCAAACAATCCGCCATTCAATGTGGGTAATCGTAGATGCGTTCATTCCTCTGGGTACTTCGTGACGACTAGGACCGACATAGATATCAAAGTCATCGTCGTAACCTGTAAGAGATTCGGCATCAATGAACTTAACTTCCACCGTTGGGTAGGTGTTGATAAGGGTCTTGATGTCCTGATTGAAGTGATCCGTAAGCGTATACGGGTGAATAGCTATCGTTAGACTCGGTTCAACACCCTTACTCAGTACCTCGGCGTGTTGCTCCATCAGTAAGACTTTAGGCAAGATATCAAGGGCTTGAACATAGAGCTTCTTGCCTGCATCGGTCAAAGTCGGGCGTTTCCCATGGTGACGTTCAAAGATCTCTAACTCCAGATCAAACTCCAGCGCCTGGATGGTTTTATTCACTGCAGTGTTGCTTACCCCTAACTCTCTTGCTGCTGCAGAAAAGCTGCCATGCTGTGCAACGGCCACAAGGTATCTCAGTCGTTCTATGGTGATATGCATCATTTCAACTTCAAACTTTAAGTTTAATGTTTTAACACTAACATATTTTTAAGCTTGGTTAATATCACCTCAACAGCACAACACTGCAAACACTGAAAGAAGGTACATAACCATGAAAAAATCACTAATCGCACTTGCCCTTATCGCATCAAGCACTTTGAGCATGGCACATGCAACTAGCTCAGTGGGTAAAACCCGAGTAGAGATGGGGGCAACAGAGTCTAATATTTTGCACCCAGATGTTAACCGCTACACCTATAAAAACCTGAGTGAGTTTGTTCACACCAAGCAAATTGATAATGGTGGCTATAAGCAAGTGATTGAGCTAGAACAATCGAATAAACAGCTCGATCTCAATATGACTTTTGACCACCTAGGCAAACAACTGAATCTACAAGACATTCTTCGCAAGCACCGAGCAGACGCCTTTGTTGTTCTCAAAGACGGAAAAATTGTAGCCGAGCAGTACTTTGATGGTCAGAGTGAGCGCACACATCACCAAATGATGAGCGTAACCAAATCCTTCACTGGCATTATCGCTGCAAGCCTAGTTGCTGAAGGTAAGTTGGATCGAAATGAGTTGGTCGGCGCTTATATTCCAGAACTAGCGCAATCTGCGTTTGGCTTGGCTACCGTAGGAGAAGTGCTAGATATGACTAATAATCTCGACTATTCAGAAACCTATGAAGACCCTAATGCAGAGGTATTTAAGCACGCCAAAACGGTTGGTCTGACGCCAAAAGAGCCGGGTTATACAGGACCACAAACCATTCATGAATTTTTAGCAGAGCTGGAGAAAGACGGCGACCGACCACATGGGCAAGAATTCCATTACTTAACAGCGAATACGGACGTAGTGGGTTGGCTTATTTCTAAGATTGAAGGCAAGCCTTTTAGTGAGGTCTTGGAAGAGCGTATCTGGACCAAGTTAGGGATGGAGCGAGGTGCTTACATCATGTCTGACCCTGCTTCAGTTGGCCTAGCTTCCGGTGGTCTAAACGGTACCGCTCGAGATATGGCTAGATTTGGTCAGATGCTGGCAGATGGAGGTAAAAACCTTCGTGGCGAACAAGTTATTCATCCGAACGCTATCCTAGAGACCGAGAGAGGTGGAGATCCGAAGAAGTTTGCAAAAGGGGCTATAGCGAAGGTGCTTTAGAAGGTTGGTCATACAAAAACCAGTTCTGGCACAGCATGAATGAGAATAACGCCTATACGGCTCTGGGTATTTTTGGCCAGTGGATTTACGTTGACCCAACGGAGAATGTCGTGGTTGTTCGCCAGGCTTCTGCTGAGAAATCGGTTGTTGATTCGTATGACCATGAGATGGTGTCAGCAATTAATGAGATTGTACGCCAATTGAAGCAAAGCTAAGTCAAAGCCTTGCAACCATTCAGCCTAGCTCGAAAGCTAGGCTGAATTATTAGAATTTAATGATCTGAACTTAGAACTAATTAGCTCTCACACTTACCCCAAGTCACCTCTCGTTCACCATTATTCGCTTGCTTAACAACGTCGGCACACATTGGAGTGGTGAACTCTAGCGTATCGGCAAAGTTGTAACCGATTTGTGTGCGCGTATCGTAGTTGGTAAACAAGAAATCACCGTTCTCATGGTTATAGGTAAACTGAGTCCAAGTTGCGTAAGTCTCATCGTTGGTTGGGTCGATAAGGTCTTGTGGGATTAGGTTACCCGCGTTGTATGTGCTTAGTAGCTTGCCACGAGTTTGCGCCCAGCTTGCATCTTCTTTGAACGCAACGTGTTTAGTGTTAAATAGGCCTCGTAAGTTACGGTCTAGTGAACTGATTGAACTAGGGATACCTTTGGCAGTTAGGTCGTCTAGGTTAACTTTCTCAACGTAGGCACGATGGTCTTGCTGTAGTGGAGAGTTTGCCATGACGCGCAGGTCTGAGTTTACGTCACCACGGTAAGCAATCATCTTTCCACCTTCGTTTAGCTGAAGCAGTGCGATGTCGCCAGACTTATCTTGGATAGAAATGTGCAGGCCGTGCTGTTTGCCGTGTAAGCCATCCTCCCACGCAATTTGCCATTCGTTATTGTTGAACGCTTTTACTGCTTCTTCAGTCGTTGCGTAAGTTTCCGTGATGTAACGAATCACATTGAGGAAGCTAACCGCTGGTGCGCCAGTGTCTTGATAGTCTTTAATGAACTTCTCTGAGTCAGCCATATAAAGCAGAGAAGCGGCTAGACCTTCAGAGTTGATAGCGTCAGATGCTACACCTTGGAACACATCCCATTCCATTTGAGCAATTGCGTGGTACTTTGTCGTCCACTGCATCGCTTTGTTGTAGCTTGGGGTCTCAGTAGTGTTACTAACACCTACAGGGTTTACTTGTGCAACGTTACCTAACTGGTCTCCCCAATCTAGCGAACGCACTGTCGATACGCCGTGCGGAGTATCTAGAGTAAAGCGTGAACATGCGCTTGCTGTGCCCGCAATAGTCGCTAGAGAAGCTGCAGCGATTGCGATAGTAGCGATTTTTTTAAGCTTGAATGATTTCATAATAAATCTCTCTCTAATTGATGGGTTGTTTGTTGAGATGAGTCTATTATTGCTATCAATCTTGATTATCAAAGCGGCTGAGAGTAGGGGATTCCCCTATGAAGTTAATATAGTGAGAGAAATATGTCAGCATCCTTAGATCAACTGCGAGCCTTTGTCGCCACTGTCGAAAATAAGGGGATGGCACAAGCGGCCAGGCATTTGGGAAAGCACGTCTCTACGGTGAGAGAGCAACTCAACAACCTAGAGATAGATACGGGTATTGAGTTGTTTATTCGATATCCTCGCTCTTTAGAAGTGACTCCTCAGGGGAGCAACTGTATAAATCTGCGATGGCAATGCTAAAAGAAGCGGCACTGTTTGATGCCAATGTAGACAGTATTTTGCACGGTGTCCCCGACAAGCTAACTATCGCAATAGACTCCAGTTTGATGGAAGAATCCATCGATAGCATTGTCGCTAGTCTTGCCGATACTTATCCTCATATGTCGTTAAAGCTCCTGACTAGCGACACAATGCAGATCCAGAGCTGGATAATCTCAGGTATTGTTGATATTGGGATTATTTTCAACACCTTACATATTCATGACGAGCTGACGGCAGAAAAGGCATACTCCTTTGGAGTGCAGCACATAGTACCAGCGTCATGGGACTTATCCGACGAGGTCAAGTTGGATCACCTTAACGATAAGCTACAGATCAGCCTTTCATTTTTATCGGATATTGGGATACGCAGTGCCGATGTGACGAGTCATCGCTTCATGTTGTGTAACAACGCCATACAGACCTTGAACCTTGTAAAAGCGGGGGTGGGGTGGGCATCACTCCCAGGGTTTATCTGTCAGCAAGCAATTGAGGAAGAACAGGTGCGTCTTTATCAGGTCAGTGACGATAGTATTTCAGAGTGGATGACGAACGTGGTGTGGCAGAAGCAAAAAGCTCTCAACCCAGCAATGAAGATGTTTATTGAACATGTACAAAATCTGCCAAGCAAGCGTTGAGGTTCTAAATACAGAACACTTAGGTTAAGTGACTACTCAGAGAAGGCCTTACTCTCTTGCATTATTGATAAGGTATTGATTTTTAATTGAGCCAGTAAGTGAAAGACGGCATTATTTGAAACTTGAAAGCGGTTATTAGCCATCTAATTAGCATTATGTGCTTCGAGGGAAAATTGACGCATGAACTACTTTGAATCTCCTTTTTCAGGAGTACCTTTGATTGATCAAGTAACAAATCCGAACATCATCGTTGGGAAGCACAGTTACTACTCAGGCTATTACCATAGCCATAGTTTCGATGATTGTGCTCGGTATCTGAATCCAGATCGAGATGATGTCGACAAGCTAATAATTGGTCGTTATTGCTCTATCGACTCAGGCGCTGTATTTGTGATGGCCGGAAACCAAGGCCATCGGTTAAATGAAAGTAACGTCCTTGGTAATTGAATGCATCTTTATTTGAGGGACGCTTACCTTCTGCATTCTTTGTATTGTTGAACCCTAGGTCGAGTTGAAAAATGTTAGAGCCTGCGCCGTACATCATGTTCAACTGACCTTTATCTTTAGCCCCACTGATACCAACAGTAGAAAAACTCGCAGTTGGATCGCCATAGTTCACTTCTCTTGGTGCCTCCTCGCTCGCAATACTTGAAAAAGCAGTTAACGCCAGGAGCGGAAGAATATGTATTGTTTTCATAGTAATGTTTACCCTCAATAAAAATTAATTTGAATTAAATTACAGTAATGGTTTATTTAATTGGCTGGTTGCTCAGTCAGGTGAATATTGCCTGACCGAGTATTTGCTTGTGTTTGATGAATATGTGTTTATTACTTAGTGAAAGTAATTTCAGTAAATGTGGGTTCTTGCTTGTAGATATCCTGAGCTGAGTACTCAACAGTGCCGAAATTAATCTTGTCCAAGTCAATTTTTCGGATGTCAGGGTTATTTACGGTACGGTAGTAATAATCTTTGTTTTCGATGTCTACTACGTTGCCGTAGCCAATCATTTGCGAGTCAGGAGAAACCCATAGCCAGTACATTGTGCTTGGTACAATTTCCATGGCGTTGAGGATGGAAAATGCACGGCCTAAGCCATTGTTGCGCTCGTCTGAATCCGCTCCTCGGTTTTTGTACTCAGCGTTGATGGTAGCTAGGTGAGCAAAGCGACTATCTGAGCCAGAGTCTAGTTTATTCCAGATATCTACCGTTTCATCGGTACGTGCTGACGCTGCATCGATGTGCTTTTGAGCATTCTTCAGTTGCTCTGGGTAGGCAGGGTCATTGGCCATAACACCTACTTCATTTTCGTAGATAGTTGGATAGCCAGAACCATCCACATACTCCACGACGACCGCACGTTCTTTATCACGAATGGCATAGTGCATACCCACGGTTAGGTCATGAGCTACTTTTATTTTGGTCGTTTCTACTTTTGTTTTTCTTAAGAAGTTCAACCGCATCGCCGACAGATTTAGCGTTTGCGAGCACGTGGCCTGCTACTTCTAAGTAGTTAATATCGCCTTGACCTTCTTCAACGTACGAAGATTCGAGCAGAGCTAGAGATTCAATGTTGACACCATGTTCGTTTAGACCAGATGAAATCCATTCAGTGTCAGCATGACGCATACCAACGAATCCATGCTCACCCGATTTGCCGTTGATCTCATAGCCACGAGGGACAGTTACCAAGTGCTCTCCCATGAAGTCCGGTGCCTCCATTGTGCGAGATACGAATGCATTACCTTCAACTTCAAAGGTGGAGTAAGAACAAGCGTTAGCTGTTGCTGTTAAACCTGCGGTAAGTGCCGCTGCAGTTGCCAGTGTTAGTAAAGTCTTTTTCATGGGGATGTCCTCATTTAAATAATTCAAACAGTGTGTTTTGCTGTTGGAGCTATTATCATCAACAAAAAGATTTCACGTTAACGTCATTGGACACCATAATGATGTCTATAGGCGTGAAGAGGTATTCGAAATGGAGTATTCGTTAAATCAGTTGCAGGCGTTTGTGGCTACCGTTGAGGAGGGCAGTTTCAAGGCTGCTGCTATTAAACTCAATAAGAGTAGCCAGGTTGTCGCAAGGTTTATCTCTATGATGGAGGACAGTTGTAATGTGCTGCTTTTCGAACGAAGAGTTAGGCAGTTGCATATCACTGAAGAAGGCAAAAAACTCTATCGCCATGCCAAACGGATGATGCTTGAAAGCGAAAAGTTAAATGCACAGCTCGCTAGCTTTGACCGACAATTACCTAACACATTTACTGTCGCTATCGATAACTACCTATCATCTGAAGCTATAACTCAGTGCTATTTGGAAGTACTAAAGGAGTTCCCGAACATTGATTTGGTCGTCAAAAGTGGAGATACAACGCAAGTTACTGATTGGATGAGGCTGGTGAAGCTGAAGTCGCACTGGTTTTTTCTCCCCTGACACAATTCGACGATATGCAAGAAATGGTCGCATTTAACTTCACCACGGCGGAAGTCGCATCGTCTGATATCGTATCTTCAGGGGCGGTGTTAACGGAGGAAGAACAAAGCGACATGATGCAAATAGTCCCTAAGTTTATCTACGATTTTGGATATGAAAAGCGTTATGTGCTCAGTGATAGAGCCATCATATGTACTGGATTTGATGAAGCATTAGCATGCTTCAAGCAGGTGCTGGATGGGCAAGAGTTCCAAGTTTTAAGGTTCAAAGGCTTCTTGAAGAGGGTGTACTCAGCGAATTTTATGCTGAAGGCTCAACGCCGGTAAGTTGGCATGCCATGCTCTACTATCCAAACGAAGAACAGCTAAGTTTAGCGGCAGATGTGTTCATCGAGAGAGTTATGCGCCTGAAGGAAATTATTGAATAATCCTAGGTATTCAACGTTGTTAGATATGAAGCTATGATCTGTTAGTGAAGTAAATTCCACCTGTAATCTAGCGAACTATTACCCTTCGACTCTTGAACCTCAATAAAAAAGCCCACCTACAACTTGAGCTTAGAGGTGCTCATTTTTGAGCCCGTCCCATTCCCAATAAACTATTGCGCACCGAGCGAAACACTTAATTGCGAACAGTCGTAAACAAAAAATGGGAATGAAAAAATGCAAAATAAACTACTCAGTGTCCTAGTGACTTGTGTCTTAGCCAACTCTGCGTATGCAGCATTAAATGAGCCTGCGGATAGTTATAAAGAGTTAGTTAATAACCAAGGTGATATTGTTTTTCCACACGAGTTTCAAACTGAGCTTGTTCATTTGGGGACAACAGTTGTTATTGGTGAGGACATGAAACCTGCGAACCTAAATGGTATTTATACACAGAGGTCGGCTATTGACCATTACAATAAGTCAGGGGAGTGGCTCGATGGGACAGTCTTCGTTAAGGACGTTAAGCTTGTACCCACCGAAAGATTAACAACGGGTTTAGTTGGGCACCCAGAAGGAAATGATGTGTTTTTTGTGATGGTTAAAGATAACAAAAACCGATTTTCTGAAAGTGAGCATTGGGGAGATGGTTGGGGTTGGGCAATGTTTGGCGCTGAGCCAACGCACAATGAAAGCCCTAATAAACAATTTTGCCAAGGTTGCCACAGCCCAAGAAAAGATACTCAATGGTTATACGTTGACCAATATCCAGCATTGCTTAAATAAGCAATAAGTCGTGAGTTAAAAGCCAGAGCCACTTGAAAGAGCACGAATGTCACATGGCATTGCGCTCTAGTGGTCTTAATTGGCGAAGGAACTCTCCGTTAGCACTTTTTTCAAAACCTACTTTCCCGCTGTTTCAATACGAAAGCTTGTAAATGAACCAGTTCTCAACCACCCATCGAATTGATTAATAGATCCTAATTACCTTTCTTCTTCTTGAGATGACAAATTGCATCATCGAATTTTTTCTTGGAGAAAGTAATGAGAACTATTTTATCAGCTGCTATTTGCTGTCTAAGCCTAATGGGAAGTCAAGCTAGTGCGAACACTCACTATGATGTTTATTGTGACCATGTTTTCAGTGACAGCGTAGAAGGCGCGGTTGTTGGCGGGATCGCCGGTGCAGGCTTAGGCGCTATCGCCGACGGTGAAGAAGGTGCAAAGCGAGGTGCTGCGATTGGAGCAGTGGCTGGCACTATAGATGGTTTAGTCGATGGCGTTGAAAAGCGAGAGCGTTGCCGACGTGACATGCGAGACCTTGAAGACGTCTATTGGGACAGTGAAATTGACCATGCTGTAGACGATGCGCTGATCGAGCGAGAAGTGGTCGATAGTGTTATTGAAAATGAAATTGAAGAAGAGATTGCCAATGAGATAGCGGATGAGATCTCAGAAGGTGCTTGGGGGTAATCGGTTTTTGCTTGGAGGGAAGGGAGGCCTTCCATAGCCCCTAACAAGTGCCCCTAATTTAGAACTTATACACATAACGCAATTTCAGCGTTGATTCTGTCCCCGGAACATACCCCGCAATTGGATCCCCTTCACCCACAAATCGAGTTTTCATATCTGTGCTTCTATTGTTGACCGCAAATCGCTCATGAACGAGCATGAGTTTGTGGTCCCCTGACTTACTGAGATTGAAGGTGGCGTTAAAATCGAGCTTAAGTGTCGAGCCGTTATCATCTGATTTCCAAACTGCCAGTTGAGGATGGAATCCTAGGGAGAATCGCTCGCTTAGCTTGTAATCCATCTTAACGTTGAGCTGTGCGCCCTGATCGCTTTGACGAGAACTAGTGCTAGGTGATTTGATGGATAGGTAGGCCAAAGCGGGATTGACGCGCAAGCAGAAACCGTCCCAGCAATCTTTATATGCGTAACCCACAGAGCCAATCGACGGCCCAGCCCCAAGAAAATCCCCTTTGATTAAATCTAAAGAGACGCCGTGGTTTTGATTCCAGTAACCATAGGCCCAGTTTCGAGCGACGGTCATTTTACCATCGGCGTTCCACTTGGCTGCAAGGGTATTGTCGATTGATAATCCGCCGAACTCTAATCCGACACCTTGTAAAATAGTCTCTACTTGGGTGGTGTCCCTTTTAGAGTCAGGCTGTACGGTTCTGGCTCCCTCAATGCCAATAATGCCCAGCCAAGTGGCATTTGCGCTCGGGATGGCGAGAAGAAGGCTGGCAGCTAAATAAGCGCCTTTGGCAGCTTTTAGTCTTTTCATCTTGTTTTCCTAGTATCTAAAGTGATGTATAAGGGATTCTTCCGAATGATATTTTGCTCTAGGAAATAGATAGGTAGTAATTAACAACTATCGGCTTTGTAGATAGTCGGCAAATGGCTTTAAAAACATGACTTGATGGCATATTGTTAACAAGATGTATATAGAAAGGTTGGTTGTATCTTGGTTCATATTCCGTTTTGGCTGTCGGCCTGTCTCAAACTTGCAATCTCAGTAAGTGTCTTCTCGATCCTTCCGTCTTATCTAACCGTTCTTGAGCAGCATCTCGAGCTATCATCAGCATCCTTGAACTACATGGCGACGACTGAGTTGATGGGTTTTGCTCTCGCATGTGCCCTTAATTACTACTTCTTGAAGCAGGGTTTTAGGTTTAACGACAACGTCGCACTCGCCTTATTGTGCTTTTGCCATTTAGCGAGTGCTCTTACTGCCGATGTTTCGCTATTTTTTGTGCTTAGGGGATTAGCAGGAGTATGTGCTGGCTTAGTGATTGTGCGTTGCTATGAAGTGCTTGGTGCTGAGGAAAATCCAGATGCGGCATTTGGCAAGGCCATAGCAATTCAGATGTTGACCACGGCGGTGCTGTTTTTGTTATTGCCGGGCCTAGTAAATTATTTCAATACCGATATTTTCTTCATTGCTTTAGGGGGACTTGTTGCCCTTACTCTATTGTTGAAACCATTGCCCGTGCCCAACTCGCCGGCGAGTCAGTTGTCTGAAGAGATTGATATAAGCATGGTGCTAATAAGCTTAAGCGCCATGGTGATGGTGATACTCACTCATTCTGCGATCTGGTCTACGCTGGCTCATACGCAATTGCCCATCATATACAGCTGGGGGATCAAGGCTTATTGTTTGCCTTTGGTACCTTGTTTAGCGTCGCCGGCGCAATATTGGCGACCTTTCCGGTAGCCCATCAAAGGAAAACCTTGGTACTAAGCATTGCGATCTTTCTACAATGTCTAGTCGTGTCAACCATGCTTACTGGCGATGATATGTATAGCTTTATCATTGCAACTTGCATCTTTCAGCTGCTGTGGAATCTGATTGTGCCCCTTGTGATGGGTACAATGGCAAGTGGGCCCTCGGGCAATGTTGTTATCCGTTTTACCTTGGCTGCGCAAACCCTTGGAGCCGCGTTAGGTCCCCTGATGCTCGTCCCTGGCTGGGTGTTGCCTGAAGTACTTGGGCTTTTGGTCATTACCTATCTATTAATTTCTTCCACCATCAAGATGCAAGAATCCCTTTGAACATGCTCTAAGGGCTGATTCTTTTTTAAAATCATCATGACCTATCGATATTATGCATTGATTCTATTTTAATCTATCGGGAGAATCTCTTTAGTATTGCCTCAGAAATAATCAGTTACATTCTTGAGGTCAATCTAATGAAAGCGAAATTACTTACAACCATCATGGGTCTGTCTGCGATTGCCCCTGCATTTGCCGGGCACAATGCCATTAATACATCGGTAAATGATGAATATGTTGAAGCTGGTGATGCTCTGCAAATCCTGATACCTGCTACCGGTCTATTTGCTACCTGGCTATATGATGACCCTGAGGGTGCAAAGCAATTAGCGCTTTCAGTAGGTGCAACCCAAGTTATTGTTCACGGTACAAAAAACCTAGTTGGGCGTGCGCGTCCAAACAGTAGCAGCAGACAATCCTTTCCATCAGGCCACACTGCTGCCGCGTTCTCCGGCGCTGCATTCTTGCAAAGTCGTTATGGTGCGGCTTGGGGTGTACCCGCGTATGCAGCCGCTTCATTTGTGGGCCTCAGCCGAATGCATGGTAAGCGTCACTTTGCGGACGATGTATTAGCCGCGGCAAGTATTTCGTTTCTGGTTAACCAATACCTTATCTCGCCATATCAATCAAAGGACATGGCCTTCTCTGCGACCCCAACAAAAGATGGCGTGCAACTAGGTGCCAGTTTTACTAATGACTTCTTTACTAAGCAGTCGAGAAAGGCTTATGAAACACGCACATCTAAGCCCCAAAAGCATCGTTTTGAGCTGGATATTGGTTTCAATATGACGGATAGCTTTAAAAAGGCGGGACTACCTGGTGATAAGCTGGTGGATGAAAATCAACCCTTTGCATCAGTGAACTACAGCTATCAGTTAGATAGAGATTCATTCTTGCAATTTAACGTGTCTCCGAATGAAACTCGCCGCTATGGTGAGCTGCAAAGTGATGCAACCTACTTGGGGGAAGACTACGAGAGTGGCGATGATATCTATGTGGCATTTCGTCAGTGGTCAGTGGGTGGTTCTTACAACCGAATGTTCGAGTTAACAGACGACCTAACTGCAAGCCTTGGTGTGGGTGCATCAGGTTACCTGCTTGAGGTTGAAATGGATAAAGAGAAGGGTGGTCAGCACATTCAATCTTCTTCATTGCGCCTGCTGCCTAGTATTAACTCGAAGCTAGACTATGAAATCATCGATGCTCTTCATACCTTTGCAAACGTTGAATACCAGCATCTAAAACGTGATCACGTATTGTTGGCTGAGGCGGGTCTAAGCTACGACTTAAATAAAGAGTGGGACATTAGTGTTAAGTACCAACACCAAGACGCAAAATGGGCGAGCCAGCAGATCGACTACAAAACAAGCTCGGTCGTATTTAGTATCGCCAATCGCTTCTAGATAAAAGACTTATTTGCTTTCAGAAACCGCTTTTACTGCCAGCCAGTAGAAGCGGTTTTGCGTTTATTTATGGCGTACTTTGACCTATCAAAAAACTTAATAGTACCTAAATATGTGTATTGGTCAGTGGGGTATATCTTAGCGCCCAAATCATCCGTCGCGAGGAAGCCATTGTGTTCAAGTTCTTTATAAAAAGACCAAAGCTGGCCATTGTTCTATCCATATTTATTTCAGTCGCAGGGCTTATCTCTGCCTACCTATCTCCAATGGGGCGATACCCAGATGTCGCTCCATTGACGATTGCGGTTGATACCTGGATGGACGGCGCTACCGCAGAGGTCATTACTAAAACCGTTGCCCCAGAGATTGAAAAGCAAGTCAATGGTGTTGCTGGTATGCAATACATGAAGTCGACCTCCGGCTCCGATGGTACCTATTCCCTTGAGGTGATCTTCGACAACTCGACCGATGCCGATAACGCTGTGACCTTAGTCCAAAACAGGGTCAACCTTGCTTTGCCTGAACTGCCAGGTGACGTGATGCGAAATGGCGTCAAGGTGGAGAAACTGTCCAACGGTATGCTGATTGGTCTATCCATCCAAGATCCAAGCGGCGAAGCGACAGACACCCAAATCAGTGCCTTTGCTGGTGGTCAATTTAAAGAGGCTCTACAGCGCATTCCTGGTATCTCAAAGGTTGATGTGCTCGGTGAAAAGAAATACGCGATGCGTATTTGGCTTAACCCCAAAAAAATGCGTCAGTTGTCGGTGGATGTGACCGCTATTCAAAATGCAATAGCCACCCAAAACAAGATCAGCCCAGCAGGTTCATTGGTGGGAGACCTACTTGAGTACCCACTGACTGTTGATGGCGGTCTAACCAACAAACAGCAATTTGAAAATATTGTGATTCGCGGTAATGCACTGCATAGAAAAGTGTTTCTTAAAGACGTTGCTAGGGTGGAGTTGGGAGCGGAAGTTTACACCGCTAATGCCTATGCCGGAGCGAGCGCTGGCTCGGTGGTATTTATCTACAAAACCCCAGATGCGAACGCTGTAGAGGTGGGTAATGCCGTTGCAGAGCTTGTTTCCAATATCAAGTCTGACTATCAAATTGACTATGTATACGATGCCACTAACTTTGTGCATGGGGCTATCGACAATGTGCTGGAAACCCTACTACTAGCGGTAGTTATCGTTGGCATGGTCACGCTGATCTTTATGCAATCTTTGCGACTCACCTTTATTACAGTGACAGCCATCCCCGTTTCATTAGTTTGGTACCTTTGCATTCATGTATGCCCTTGGTATTGATATCAATATTATTTCAATGCTGGGTTTAGTCATGGCCATAGGCATAGTGGTAGACGCTGCCATCATAGTGATTGAGGCGACCGAGCATGAACTTCATCACAACCCTGAACTGACGGTGCCGGATGCGGTTGGCATCGCCCTTGATAAGGTGGTTGCTCCTATTATTGCCTCTGCCTTAGTGCTGTTATCTGTATTTGCTCCGACCATATTCATGAGTGGTATGACAGGCATTATCTACAGCGAGTTTGGCATTGTATTGAGCGTATCGGTATTGGTATCTACCCTTGTTGCTCTTAGTTTGACGCCTGCACTGTGCTCTCTATTTATGAAGCCGCCTAAGAAAGGCTTTATTGCTCGCCAAGTAGAGCGTGTTATTGGCTTTAAAATCAGTGCCTTTACTGGTGTAACTGCAGGCTTTGTTCGCTTTCCATTACTTTCGATTGCTCTATTGGGTGCTGGTATTTGGTTTGCCATTGACCACGGCAAAGACCTTCCACAAGGAATGCTGCCAGCGGAAGATACTAGCGCAGTGTTTGTTGTTGGTGGCTTTGAGCCAGGAACCGCACTGAGTGTTACTGATAACCATACGATTGAAGTGGTTGAGGCGCTACAGAAGATACCGGGAGTGCGTAACTCTATTGCCGCTTCAGGTTTTAATCTGCTCAATGGTAATGCTGATATGAGTAGCTTCCTGATCCTGTTGAACTTGGAAGATATCGAACAGCGTGAGTTGTCCGATGAAGAAATTACCGCAGAAGCCAATGCAATATTGCAGGAAATGGGCATTGAGGGGTTCGCGTTCAAGCCACCTGTTATACCTGAGCTTGGTATGGTTGATGGTGTTAACTTTGTCCTAATCGATCACTATGCTCGCTCTCCTACTGAGTTGGGTAAAGATACTCAAGCCATTATTGAGCAATTAAACGGCGAAGAATCCATTTCGCTGGCCATGACGCAATTTGCGGTTAACAAGCCTCAATAAAGCTCAATATCAATCGCCGCAAGATGCTGGAATATGGTATTAGCTACGCTGAGTTGGTTGATGGCATGCAGGCTCATTTTGGTGGGCAATACGTGAATACATTTAATCTCGATGGTCGTAACTACAAGGTTATGATGCAAAACGCCCCAGAGTATCGCCTAGATAAAAAGGCGTTGCAGAATGTGTATATCAACTATGCCAATGGTGCGAGCCAGCCGGCAGCTAGATTGTTCAGTGTCGAGCCAATTACAGTTCCTAATTTCTTGAATCGCTTCAATGGCATGCAGTCTGTTTCTATCGACGTATTGCCGACAGGTTCTACCGGTGCTGCGATCGAGACACTGCAACAACTGGAACTGCCAGAGGGTTACTCCATTGAATTTACCGGCACGGCAAAAGAAGAGATTGAAGCAGGTAGCCAGGCCACAATAATTCTCGCTCTAGCATTGCTGATCACTTATCTAGTGTTAGTGGGTCAGTATGAGAGTTGGCTAATTCCTGCCGCGATTATGACCATGGTTCCGACTGCGGTTATTGGCATTATTGCGGGTGTGGATCTTCTTGGCAGTGAGGTGACCATCATTACCCAGTTAGCGGCTGTATTGCTGGTGGGGATGGCTGTGCGCAATGCCATCTTGATAGTGGAGTACGCAAAAGAGCTTCGTGAGATCCAGGGCTTGTCAGTTAAAAAGGCAACTGTAGAGGCGCTAAGGCTCAGAGCGCGCGCGGTATTTATGACGGCCTTCTCGTTTGCGGTTGGACTCGTACCCTTGATGTTATCCGATGCAATCGGTAGTGGTGCTCAGCAGGCACTGGGCTGGGCTTCCTTTGGCGGGATTGTGACGGCCACCTTCCTCGGGTGCATCGCGGCTTGCGTTCTATTCGTTATTTTTCAATCAATTCGGGAGCGCTTCCGCTCCCCAAAACTTAACGTGCAAATTGCACAGTAATCAATCTAACTTAAGAAAAGGGTAAAAAATGAAAGGCCTATCTCGATACGTGACATCACTGCTTTATACCAGTGCATTTTCATGGTTCTTGATTATTGCCTCTGTAGCATTGCGCGCATAGAGTCAAACGAATATCAGATTAGCGTCATACAGGGTGAGGACGCTTATTCCCTCAAATACAATTCTTTATTTCTAGATCGGATCATTGATATCAATTGCTTTGTTGTATGCAATTGGCGCTGCATCTAGAACCTGCCATCCAGTCGGCAACATCTATTCTTCATTTTAGTCTTACACTAAAACTTCATTGTAAATCCCCTCTCAAGGTTCAGCATTTAGAGCCTGAATCAGCGCGCCTTTGATTGGTATTCATGCTCATTGTTTAGCGGAAGCTATTGAGTTAAATGTGTCCACTTCGTCCCTATCGCTACACAATGGTCAAACGAATTGCCCCTCTAGACTGCAAAGCTAAAAAGTTGAGGTGGAAGTCGAACCATTCACTGGAAAAGTGCGTAACGCTTGATACCAAGAGTCTCAGCATAGTAGCAACGGAGTTGGATTTATCTAACTCAATTGGGAGCTGCCTTGACAAAACAGTTACTTGATGAGGTTTGAGGGATGGAATTAGTTGTTGGAGGACCAGTGCTTGAAGCTTTAAAGATGAAAAGACGGGCGTCACTGATGCTCGATATAGATAGAACAAGATGCAGTGATTGAGAGTGAAGAGTTTTTGGTGGCTTCGTCTTATTCTGAAGTAAGCAACAAAGCCACCAAGGATAAAAGTAGTTAGGAGCTACATTGGTATGCTAGTTTTTTTGTGGGTAACCATACCTTCCACGTTGTGAAGTCAGGTGCTTTAGTGTTTACCGGACTGGGAATGTGAGAGATACCCAAGAGTGGGGAACGAGATGGGACAAATATAGATAAGGTCCCATCAGCGAAAAGACGTGCTTCAAATTTCTCTAGAATAACTTTGTTTGCCTCAGAGCCATTTTTGTTCAGGGTTGGCATAGATTGAATGCTACATAGCGCTGAAAGGTTTTTATAAAACCATGTCTGCCATCGTAGAGATACCCTGAATCCAAAAGAAACTTGTTAGCTTTTAGTTTGTTAGAAAATCTAGTTTTAAATATCTTTCTCATAAGTCATATACCTAAAAATAGGTATTGTGGATGACGAAAGATAAATTGATAAATTAGGATGTATAGAAGAATTTGATGGGTAGAAGAGTGAATACTAGTCTGATTAAAAAAGCCAATCCCTTCAGAGGTATTGGCTTTAAATCTATAGCTTTAGAAGTAGTAGTTTGCTTGTAGCCAGGCAACGGTGTCTTCCTTATTCACCAAGTTCTTTTTCGTAGATTCTCCGGTATATTCAATCTTTGCGCCAATTGAAGCGTTGTCGAGAATCATATAGCCACCACCCACTTCTATTTGTGGTATCCACTCTTTGCTTTGCTCGTGATAGGTCGCTTTAGGGTTTGCATATACAGTGCCCAGCGTCAAATCCGTACATACCATAGACGCCAAGTTGGCCTAGTGCAGATTCAGACTTAGGCTGGCCATCCTTTGCATCGGATGTGGTGTAACCCACTGAAGCCATTGGAAATAGGGTGATTTTGTCGGTGGCTTGGAATTTATAGATAGCACCGGCAAGAGCCGTTGTATTGTCTTTATCTCCAAGCACATCCAGGGAATAACCTAAGCCATCTGTAACATGAAAGTACCTACCGCGATAATTCATATCACCCGACTTGTTGTCTATCCCAAGATCCAGTTGAAATATATTACTGCCTAATCCGATCATGCCGTTAAGTTGAGTACTGTTTTCACTGGTACTAACACCAAGAGTGCTAAAGCTTGCTGTAGGATCGCCATAGTTAACTTTTTCTGCATCTTGCTCATTTGCAATAGCACCACTGCATGCTCCAGCTATTGCCAGTCCAATTAATAACTTTTTCATTTAATTTTCTCCGAAATATGGGTTGTTTTCGGAGGTAGTTTTGCAATCTACGAGAAATAGATTAAATTGATAAGTATCGATTTTTATAATAGGTGGGAAGATGATTAACCTCGATTACTTGCTTGCATTTGTTTCAGCAGCCGACAAAGGCTCTTTCTCAGCGGCAGGAAGGCATATAGGAAAAAGCCAAAGTACAATTAGTGTCAGTGTGAGCAACCTAGAGTTAGATCTTGGTGTTTCTTTGTTCGATCGTACCGGGAAGTATCCTGTTTTAACTCCAGAGGGAGAGCATCTGTATCAACAGGCCAAGGTGTTAATGCGGCAAGCCGATAGAATCGAGAACTATACCTCGGGAGTTAGGAACCAAGTTGAAAACTCGTTGGTCATTGGATTAGACCCTTGGTACCTTTTGCTTTGATTGAAACACCGCTAGAAAAAATCTCTCAGAAATTTCCCTTTACTCAGATCGAAATTAAAAAGGAAAAGAGCGAGGAGTTGTTCAGACAACTCAACGAGAATAAGGTCGACTTCGTGCTTCATCTTACTGCAGAAGCCATACCTGACTACTATGAATTTGCTTGCATTCATCAGCTCGAGTGGACATGTGTATGCAGTCCAGACAGCGAGTTTGCTGACTTGGAAGTGGTCAAAAACGACTTGTTGACTACAGAAAGGCAGATTATTTGCACCAGCCTTTATGAGCATGGGGTACTAGGGTCAGTTAGTACACTGTCTCAATCTGTATGGCTGGCGCATGATCAAGATGACATGATTCGAATGGTAGAGCAGGGAATTGGATGGGCAGTATTGCCAACCATCATGCTACAAGAGCGAGTAGGCCTGGGTACTCTAGTTGAGTTTACTCCAGAATACATGAAGTCAAATCAATCCTATGGTGTGGACTTGGTTTGGAAAGCGAATGATAGCCTTGGCCCAGTGGCACACTATCTTCGAGAGTTACTGTTTGCCAGCTAAGCTGAATCTCGGTGTACCCAAATATAGCTAACTACGTCATCTAGTATTCAGTTAGCCAAGTATTCCCATCGTATTCCGTCGTCCCCGTGTTCTTCTATCGGGGACCTCTTAGTTTGTGCGATCTACAAATTCCCTATAAAAGTACCCGGAAAAGCATAAAACGATATGGGTAATAAGCAGCGACCTTATTATTAGTGTCCCGCTTAGTAAACATAGCGCTTAATTTTAATACCTCATGCGTGTGTACAGTAAGTATTCCTATCATCGCACGTCGTTAAATCGACTAACTATTGCCACGACACCACGTCATCCCCGAGGTATTTTATCGGGGATCTTTTAAACTCGCAGTAATCAGAGTCTACTTGAAGTACGTTTAATTTAACTATCAAAATCAGTATTTTATAGAACAGCGCAAAGAAAGATAGATCCTCTTCAACGAACCTACAAATCACCTATCTATCGATTTTATTAATAATACCTATTTTCACCTATTGGAACTATTTGCGTAAATTACACCTCAAGCCAAACGGGATTGGCAACAAATCAAATGGAGGTATTTAAATTTAACGAGGTAATCAAACATGAAAAAATTAATTCTAGCTTCAACTCTTGCACTAATGTCCGCGTCTTCTTTTGCAGCAGACGATCACTCAGGCTTCCGCGTAGGTGGTGGTTTTGGTACAGACATTGGTAAGTATCAATTACGTGACAACATTGGTGGCGAGAAACAAGAAGCTGACCCATCTGTAGTTTTGGAAGCAGGTTATGACTTTAACAGCATCTTTGCAGTTAACGTTAAAGGTTCAGCGACTGGCTTTAAGTCTTACGAAAGCAAAAAAGACAAAGGCGCGAAACTAGGCACCACTTATGATCTAGCGGTAGAAGCTGAAGCAGGCTACACATTTGTGACCGCGGGTGACGCATCAATCAAGCCATATGTAGCTCTAGGCGCAGTTAGTTTCGATAAAGACACTAGCGCTATGATGCTTGGCGAAGATAAAGGTGCAGTACGAGCACGTGGTGCTGCTGGTGTTCGTATGACCCTAGACAACGGTGTTTACTTTGATGGTCGTATTCAAGCAACAGACGTTACGGCTAAAGGCGACAAATTCAACGGTAAAGATGACCTGCTAACTCAGGGTCTAGTGACTGTTGGTTACAAGTTCTAATTCAATTACCCCATGAATATGAACACTCTAATTTAGGCGGTTACCTCGCCTAACCCCCGGCCCCCGAAAGGGGGCTTTTTTGTTTCATTTGCGAGTTAGCGCTCCATCGTTAATTGGCTTTGCATTCGGGTAAAAAAATGAAATATAAATTATTAGCACCATTGCTTTTGCTTTATTTCCAGTTCTTCAATAGCTGGGATGGATCACTCAGGTTTGCGCGTTGGTGCAGGCTTGGCTTCAGACATGGGCATGTTCAAAATAGAAGATAAAATTACAGGTTATGATTCCGATCCTTCGGTCATTGTTGACCTTGGTTATGATTTTAATGATGTCTTTGCCATAAATGTCACCGGCGCTTCGACGGGCTTTAAGTGGGACCGTGGTAAACAGAAACCTAAGTATATAGATACCGCCTATGAGGTAGCTGTAGCAGGTGAAGTGGGTTATACCAAGGTAACTGAACGCGGGTTTACCATTAAGCCGTACCTTGCGCTCGGTGGTGTTTATTATAATAAGCAGGCGAACCTTCTTTTTACAGGCAATGATGGCGGCAGTGATGTTCGTGCCCGTGGCACAATTGGACTGAGAGTTGCTATAGATAATACGCTCTACCTGGATAGCCGTATTCAGGCAACTAACGTTGCTTATGATGGTAAGTTGTCAGGTAAAGAAGATCTCTTGACCCAAGGGTTAGTTACTGTAGGCTACAAATTCTAATCCTAATAAATTAGAATGATTAAAAAATATCTAGAATAGCCCCAATGGTTGAATATCAATCATTGGGGCTTTTTTATGACTAAATAAAATTAACACTCCTAATTATTAAAAAGAACACTATTAACCACTAATTCGATCCTGATAAGTAAACCACCTATCTAATAAGTTAATACTAACTATTTTTACCTATTGGAACTATTTGCGTAAATTACACCTCAAGCCAAACGGGATTGGCAACAAATCAAATGGAGGTATTTAAATTTAACGAGGTAATCAAACATGAAAAAATTAATTCTAGCTTCAACTCTTGCACTAATGTCCGCGTCTTCTTTTGCAGCAGACGATCACTCAGGCTTCCGCGTAGGTGGTGGTTTTGGTACAGATATTGGTAAGTATCAACTGCGTGACAACATTGGTGGCGAGAAACAAGAAGCTGACCCATCTGTAGTACTAGAAGCGGGTTATGACTTTAACAGCATCTTTGCAGTTAACGTTAAAGGTTCAGCGACTGGCTTCAAGTCTTACGAAAACAAAAAAGACAAAGGCGCGAAACTAGGCACCACTTATGACCTAGCGGTAGAAGCTGAAGCAGGCTACACGTTTGTGACTGCGGGTGACGCATCAATCAAGCCATATGTAGCTCTAGGCGCAGTTAGTTTCGATAAAGACACTAGCGCTATGATGCTTGGCGAAGATAAAGGTGCAGTACGAGCACGTGGTGCTGCTGGTGTTCGTATGACCCTAGACAACGGTGTTTACTTTGATGGTCGTATCCAAGCAACAGACGTTACGGCTAAAGGCGACAAATTCAACGGTAAAGATGACCTGCTAACTCAGGGTCTAGTGACTGTTGGTTACAAGTTCTAATTCAACTACCCCATGAATATGAACACTCTAATTTAGGCGATTACCTCGCCTAACTAGGGCCCCCGAAAGGGGCTTTTTTGTGTCTGTAAAAAATTACCGAAAGTACAGATTGAAGTTAGTAGCAGGCAAGGTTCTTTACTGCGAATCTCAGCTCTCAGCTCTCAGCTCTCAGCTCTCAGCTCTCAGCTCTCAGCTCTTAAAGCTTTTGAGCTTTATCTATATTCAAACTATTGATATGCCTAACTCTTGGCTGAATCACTCTGACGATTTAACAAGTTCTTCTTTTTGTTGTTATGCATGGAGAAGCTGGATAGTGATGGACTGCATACTCAGGCTGCAGGGTTGAAGTTGAGCGCTATGTAGTAACTCTAATAGATAGTCCCAAGATAAAGCGGATGAGCTGTTGCAGTGCCCTTGGAGGTTAAGAATGCCCGCTCGAATTGTAAGCTATTTAGCTTTAGCCAGGGACTGGAACAAGCGCCAATCAAGTTCTACGCATCCTCTCAAATAGTTGATGCCTGCTTGATGCTTCTTTGCCAATTTTAAAGGGTAGATGATGTTAAAGGCTGACTGCAATTTGGCTGTATTGATCTGGAGGGTCACTTTGTATTGAGGCTGGAGGTGCGGTTAACTGGTTTGATGGACCTAGGTGGACTTAACGAAAATACCTAAGTTAATACATCGGAATGAGGTCGAGAGAGGTCTGTATTCAAAACAGATAGCAATTAATAAAGCTTGAGACGGTTAATTCAATAGTTCAGGTTGCTTGACTTCTTAGAGAAAGCTGAAAAGTCAAAGGTGATCGGATTGCTCGAACCCAATCTAAAAGTTGGATATTTATAGTGTCTTCTTGATTAAAGCAGTATTGATAATAGAGAGCTGGATAACAAATTTAGAACCCAGCTTATTTTCAGAAGGGAAGTTAAAATTTGTATTGAAGCGCTAGCATTGGGCCACTAAAGTCGACACCCATATTAGCATTTAACAATGAATCACCATACTCGACGCCTATCTCATAATGGTTATAGGATGCGTTGAGAATTAGAGAATCTGTTATTTGGTAATATGCTCCGAAATTGAAGTCAATTAGATGGCCATCAAACAGTCGAGTAGATAGCATAAATGCTTCCAAATGAGACGCTAGTCCTAGGTTTTGAGTAAGTCGATAACTTCCCCTAACGCCCATGTTCGGCATAGGGGCAAGGCTATTCTTTTTACCTTTTGTATTGAAACTTAACCAGTCTTGACCGCCTTCATTGATATTCGCGCTGATACCACCTTTCCCCGATAGTTGTATCAGATGCAGGCCAAGCATTGCATCTAGGTCAAAGTTATCTGTAGATATGATGCGATGGGCATAACCGATGCGAGCTATGTCTATATCTAGGTTTAAGTCTAGTGTTGCATCTGCCTTAAATTCGCTACCCAGAATCTTTATTGGATCACTGGATACACTGGTGCGAGCGTGACGATGTAATGAGCGCCAGTCCATATAGACACTATTTCCGCTATCGAAGTTGTATTCAATCTTTACATAAGGCGAGAGGTTTTTTTCTGCTAAATCCAGATGACTTTCTGCATCGACTTTTAACTTGGCACCAAGGATGGGAATACCCAGTGATGCATTGCTGTTCGCAGAGTTATACACGCCACCAAGGGTAACAGATAGGTCACCGGCATGAGCGCTGCTTGTCATTATGCTTGCTGTGATTAGACATAGTTTGAGCTTTTTCATCATCGCTTAGTACCGTTCTATTTGTTGAATGAGCGCGTTAGCCTGTAAGCCATATGCGAGCTTGTAAGCAAATATTACAGTGTGGTTTTCGATAAATAGAATGAGTAAGTATCGTTAATTTCGATAGGTAAAAAATCGAGTAAAGAGCAGATGAAGATTGAGTAGCTTTAGTATTTGAGTCAGGGAGTTACTTGTAGGGTTGTTAGCTGAGACCAAATTAACCTTGGCTGTTTTTGGTTAGGGTTTAGTGGACCAGAGGAGGGAAAAATGAGGCGCTAACTTGAGCGCCTGATTTACAGCAGTGACTTAGTTTACGGTGCATATTGGCTGAAACGGAGTAGCGTTGATTGGGAATACGCGGTCATAGACTAGGTTAAATACTGCTGAGTAAAATAGAGCGTAAATAACGAAGCCAATATCAGCAATCAGAGCTTCAATAAAGCTCAAATTAAGGCTTAGTGCAAGTACTGGAACTGTAACCAAGATTAGACCTAGTTCAAACAAGACTGCATGCATAACTCTTTGCTTTGAAGTTTTATTACAATGCCCTTGTGTTTTATATAGGTGTTTATCAAATAGAAAGTTAAATAACATGTTCCATGCCATTGCCAGTAGAGACATTGCCATAGCTAGAATACCTACATGATGACTAGCATCCTGGATAAACATCATACCGATAGGTATTAAAGTTACAATTAATCCAATCTCAAAAAAGATAGTGTGGCGAATTCTGTCCATGAAAGAGCGATTGGTTTTAATATTGTTAGTATTCATAATATATCTCCCATCTAATCGTTAGTAACTTTAAATTGGCTTAGAAAAATTTGTCGTAAAGAGCATTAGTAAAATATGTGTAGGCAAATATAAGAGCGCTAAACCATAAGTCAGCTGACATGACCTGCCAGAATGAGGAGTCGAGCATAGAAAATAATATAGGCGCTGAAATTACGAGTAGTCCTGCTTGGAATAAAAGTGCATAGACAAAGCGACACTTAGCTGATTTCTTTAAACTACGTCGCCATTTCCATAAATATGTATCGAATCCAAAGCTGTAAGCTGCATTCCAAACAATCGCTGCAGTAATGAGTAGCAGTATCTTGCCACTGACCAGGTTTATGTCTGCCACATCATCAATAAACACCGGTGCCACCAACAGTAAGATCCCACCTTCTAGGGTAAGAGCTCGCACTAATCTGCTCTTTAGTGGACGTATTGGTTGAGTACAGGTTTGTTGGTTCATGACTATCTCCTCATTGATGGCGCTATTATCTAGCACTAAGAAATAGGTACAATGACTAACTATTAATATATTCGATAGATTAAAGCGCCCTCTATATAGGTGGTACCGTCTTCAATATTTGGTGCCACTTTGATATCTCTATCTATCGAAATTTCCCATAGTTTCTATTTTCATCTATTTGACATGTTTGCGTAAATTTCGCCTCGCGCCAGACGGATTGGCAGGAAATTGCATGGAGGTATCTGTAATTTTTTTGAGGTAATCAAACATGAAAAAATACTTCTAGCGTCAACGCTTGTTCTACTATCCGCGCCTTCTTTTGCAGCTAAAGACAGCTCAGGTTTCCGTGTTGGTGGTGGTTTTGGTACAGACTTTGGTAATTATCAGCTTAGGGATGGTAGACGTGGCCCTTCTATTGAAGCTGATCCAACGGTTGTTCTTGAGGCCGGTTATGACTTTAACGATATCTTCGCTATCAATGTCAAAGGGTCTGCAACGGGCAATAAAATCTATGGGAACCATCGAAGAGTCAGAGGTAAATCCTATAACCTAGGCACTACTTATGACCTAGCCGTGGAGGCTGAAGCGGGTTACACATTTGAGCTTGACCGTACAACTTCTATCAAACCTTACCTAGCATTAGGTGCGGTTGGTTACGATAAAGATACGACGGAACTCTTTCAACTTGCCGATGGCAAAGACAAGAACGCAATTAAGGCTCGTGGCGCACTGGGTGTTCGCATGACGCTGGGCAATGGTGTTTACGTTGATGGCCGAATTCAGGCAACTGATTTTTCACCGAAAGGCGGTGATTTTAAGCCAAAGGATGACCTGTTAACTCAAGGTTTGATAACTGTAGGCTACAAGTTCTAGTTAATAAATAGCATTGATATGTGCATTACAACTTAGGTGATTATCCTACCGAATTAGCCTCCGCAAGGGGGCTTTTTTGTTTTCGTTGTTCTCAGCACCTCTCTCACTTCCATTTCCAAATGGATTAGAAAGCCTCAATTGACCTATGCAATATTTGAATATTACCTATTTTCTTCAATGAATTTATCCAATGTAAATTAGCGCTCGGCCAAACAGGATTGGCAGTGGTAAGAGGGAGATATTTAAATAATTTACTAGGCAATTTAATGAAAAAACTAATCTTAGCATCCGCTCTGGCAGTCATGTCTGCTTCTTCTTTCGCTTCTATTGAAGATCAGTCTGGGTTTCGTATTGGCGGCGGTTTTGGTACAGATGTAGGCAAATATCAGCTAAATGGGCTGGGTGACAGTGGCAAAGTGATGGCTGATCCGGTATTCATTTTGGAGGCTGGCTATGACTTTAACGAAATCTTTGCCCTAAATGTGAAGGGTAATATGACCAGCTATACAGATTATGGTGAGAACCCTAAAAACTATCGTCCAACATGGGATCTGACCGTAGAGGGAGAGGCAGGTTATACCTTTGATCTAGATAATGGGGTACTGATTAAGCCTTACGCTGCTCTGGGTGCTGTGGCTTTTGACTCAACAACAAGCTCAGACTTGCTTGAGAGTGGTACAAATGCAATCCGTGCACGTGGTGCATTGGGAGCAAGAATGACCTTGGATAGTGGCTTGTATTTTGATGGTCGTATTCAAGCTACTGACTTAACGCCCAAAGGCATGAAGTTCAACAGTAAGGATGATTTGCTAACTCAAGCCATGCTTACTGTCGGTTATAAATTCTAAGAGCAGATTTAAAGACGCTCTCATAGTCGAATAAGCCTCCACAGTGGAGGCTTTACTGTATCTGTTACTCGTCTCTCCACAAAAAGACAGAAACTCTAGTTCATCTCGGCTCATATGAATTTGCTATAGGTTTTAATTACAAGTATCGCTGTAGTCAGTGAAGACTTGCTCAATATTATGTTGGCGGTATTTACTTCATGAAAATAGCAATTCAGCTTCTATGAATTATCTTTCGATAAATCAGAAGTTTATCAACCGCTTTCCCTCTAACTACGCTTTATATCTCTCCTTGTTATTTCATCTAAGCCAAAAATATTTGGATTGTCTCAATTCTTTCCTAACCTGCCTGTGAGTAGCCTCGATCGAAGAATTTTATTGGAGTATCGGTAGGGTCGCAGATAGATGACGTCCATGGAAGGAACGAGATTATTATGCTGGGTATATTTTCGAGTCAAAGCCTGACAAGGGTGGTGGTATTGTGTTCCTTGTTCATCCTAGTTTGCTTGGGATTAATGAGCACCATTAATCACAGCCTTGCCAACAAAAACAGTTCGCTGAAAGAACTCGCGCTTCTTCTCAATTCAATCCAGTACAATCAAGCACGAATCATAGATGCTCGTGCTGAGCTGGTCAGCAATAAGAATCAGGATACGTTACAAAGACTCAACTCTTATCAAGATGAACTTGAAGCAAATATTCAGCGCTTTAACGCATCTGCCTATTTGCATAATATTGATGAGATTGTGTTTGAGCCTAGCTTTGATCAGAACATGCAGGCTTATGAAGAGTATATAAATCAGATAGATAGTCTTCAGAAGTCTCTATTAAATGAGGAAGGAAAGGGACTTTTAGAGAGCCATAGACTCGCTTGGTTTTTACTCTATCGTTCCTCGTTGACCTACAACAGCGAGAGTTTATCGACCTCGCTACTTAACACTCAGTATTCTATTGATAACTTCATCAATCGACCAGACACAGCCAACCTCAGATCAGCCAATAGCTTGATCAGCAAGACTCAAGAGTCTATCGGCCGAGAATATCAATATCTGTATCAAGCGTTTTTAACCTACGAGAATGTGTTTCAATACATCACAGATACCTACAATGAGATAGGCATCAATGATGACTCTGGGATTAGGCGAGAGTTGTCAGGCTTGGAGTACGCGCTTGGCTCCTATGTATCTGAGCGTCAGGCTAATTTTGATAGCTATGCAGCTAATCAATTAACCCAAAATCAGAACCTGTATTGGGTTGCTAATGGAACCCTGTTTTTATCTGTTGCTTTGGCGGTGATATATCTCATCTACAAAAGTGCGTCGTTCGAGAATTGGATGATGGCGTCTAAAACCAGTGCAGCTAGGCTTCATCGCAGTAAGAATCAGTTCTTGGCCGACGTGTCCAATGAGATTCGTACTCCGCTAAATGGCATCATAGGAATGGCTAACTTCCTGTCCGAAGATAACCTCAAATCCCATCAAAGAGAGCAGGTCAATATCATCAGTAACTGCTCCAATAAACTGCTCTCTTTAGTCAATGATGTGTTGGACCTATCTAGGATTGAGTCTGGAGACTTTCGGGTAAATCCGGTAGTAATTGAGACTAAACAGGCGGTGTTTGATTGTGTTGAACTGTATCAGCAGGATGCCCTAATTAACTCAACTAGATTTGAACTGGAAATGGATGATTCGCTACCTTATCAGGTGCAATTGGATGAGTTCAGGCTAAAACAAGTGTTGAATGCGTTTTTGTCCGATGCGGTTAAAGACAGCTCCATCGAGACCATAGTGATTAGGCTCAAATCTGAGTTTGTAAACGACACCAGCCGTATCAATCTGCTGTTTGAAATAGAGAATCAAAGACCTGATTTGAACAACGCAGATAGCTTTAGCTTCCAGAACCTGAGCCAAATGAAACTCAGCGCTGGGCTATCCGAGTTCAGCATCAATGTTTGCGATGCCATCATCAATAAAATGGGTGGTGAGCTATCTGTTGATAAGCGAAATGAGCAAGTCCTCAATATCCGATTTAATCTGCAGGCCAAGGTCATTAAGCAGGCTGTTGGTGCTACAGAGCGAGATACAAACCCTTCTATCGCGGTGGTCGTAGATTCTGAGAAACAAAGACAGGCTATCGTCAAAGAGTGCACGGACCATGGGTTCAAAGATATCCAAGGCTATGACAGTTTGGAAGAAGTTGGAAACAATGTGAACACCCTGATTTATCAGCCCTATGAGAACGGTAAGTCTATTAAGCAGTTGAAGCAATATATCGAGCAGCACCCTGATACTCGCATCATAGTGTCCGGAGAGAAGGTTAATCCGAGCTTTCGCGGGGTGAAGCAAATTGCAGGCTATGTGACCTATCCCGTTTTGGGACAACGTCTTATCTCTTTACTTGAAGACAAGGATGAGTCAAATCCACTTCTGGAGAGAGAGGAGATACCTTCCACTTCGTTTGAAGAGCTCAATATTTCAGGCCGAGTCTTGATAGTCGAGGACGATGAAGTGAATGCGAAAGTGCTTTCCCTTTATCTATCTAAGCTAGACTGCGAGTTTGATGTGGCTTCAAATGGTTTAGAGGCAGTCAATCAAATCAAACGGGGTAATCATTACAGCATCATCATTATGGATTGCATGATGCCTGTCATGGACGGATACCAAGCGACCGTTGAAATAAGAAAACTCGAGAAAGAACTTAGGTTAACACCGACACCAATCGTCGCGCTGACAGCAAACACCTTAGAGCAAGATCTAAATAAGTGCCTAGAGTCGGGCATGGACAGATATTTGCTGAAACCAATCGATAAGAATTTACTGTTTGAGACTATCGAAGAGTTTGTTTCTTAAGGGATTGTAATAGTCGAATGGTGAGGGATAACTATGAAACTAACCTACAAAGCTAAAGCTCGAAGGATCTTAGCTGGATTGTATCTGCTAGTGGTTCTGTCTATGTGCTCCTATGAGAAGTTGACAATAGATAGAGGGGCGGAAGAGCATTCAGAGCTTCTGCTGTCGAGCTTTGTTCGTAAAGCTGATAATATGTTTTATACGTTAGATCTCTATGCCGATGCATTGGCAAATGAGCCAAAAGTCGCACAGTGTATGGTCTCTTGTAGTCCTAGGTCACGTGCAAGTTTGGAACAAAAATCGGAGCTGATGAAGCAGCAGTTGCGCCCCCTTTTAGATAAGTATTTTGACCTCACCTTTAGCTCAGACGATGGATTTGTTAAGTATATTCATTTCGCCCTCGCAGGTAGCAAAGGCGCAGAGCGTTCATTTCTTTTCGATGGTGTTGGTTGGGAAGATAAAAAGCTTAACTTCAATAGTGACGATGAGGTCGGACTTATCACGGTTAGAAACCGAAACCTTGAAAATATCTATGTAAAAAGAGCGGTATATCTGAAAGGCAGGTATGTTGGTACCGTGTCGTTTATTGCCGGCAACTATCTGATTAATAACCTAGAACCCCTGTATATGCTAAGGCAAGGGTTCCTTGGGGCTAAGTATTATGTCAACGACCATCCTTGGCACAGCAAACTTACAGCACCCACACAGTCTTTTGGTTTGAGTGACCATGTTTCGGCGAACATGTCTTACGCTGGATTAAACCTCGAAATCGACGTTGCATACAGCTATCTATCTAAATATCAATCCTTACTCATTTCTCTGGCTATCGTCAGCACCTCATTTGTTTTGATGTTGCTCCTTCTTGAAAACCGGTTTAATGGAATCGAAATAGGCATAAAAACCAAGGAGCTTGGTAACCTAGAGCAGAGGCGAAAAATTAACGTTCTTTCCCATCACCTGTCTAAAAAAGATGAGAACGAGAAGAAGCTTGAGTACAAGGCTACCCATGATCTGCTCACTGGGGTTCTAAATAAAACAGCTTTGTTGGAAAGGCTGGACAGGGAGGTGTTAGATGCGAGGCGTTATGAGCGTGATTTTGCCTTGCTATTTATCGATCTTGATAACTTCAAGCACCTTAATGATTATGCCGGTCATCAGGCTGGGGACTATGCCTCAAGCTACTTGCCGAAAATCTGAATAACTCTATCCGTGCTACAGATGCCGTAGGTCGCTATGGTGGTGATGAGTTCGTGATAATAGCCTCTAGCATTCACGACAAGGGAAGCATTACCTTCCTAGTCGATAGGATTAAAAAATCCTTGTCTAAACTAGTGCATCATGAGGACAAAAAGATACTTCTCAATGGCTCTATCGGGATAGCCCTGTTTCCTCAAGATGCAACCAATGCCAAAGCCTTGATTGAGAAAGCTGATACCGCCATGTATCACGCCAAATCTGTAGGCAAAGGGGTGGCCAAGTTTTATAACCCTGACATGGATTTAAGGGCCAAGAGGGAGCTCAAGGTAGAATCTAGGTTGAACCTTGCTATTGAGAACAATGACTTAAGGCTTGAGTTTCAACCTATCATTGACCTTGAGCTAAATAGGGCTGTAGCTGCGGAGTCTCTGCTACGTTGGAAGGATGAAGAGCTAGGTACAGTTAATCCTGATGAGTTTATTCAGGTTGCTGAAAAGAGCGGTGCTATCAACGGAGTAGGCCGTTTTGTGCTTCGAGAGTCCATCGCACAAGCCAAGATTTGGGGACATCTGGATGACCTCAATGTGTCGGTGAACTTCTCCTGCTTCCAGTTTAACTCACCTAGAGAAACCCTAAATGAAGTGAAGGCTATCCTGCAAGAAGCCAATTTCCCCGCCAGAAAACTGCAGATAGAGATAACCGAAAGCCTGATGTTTAACAACAGCCAAGAGGTGTTGCACGTTCTTCAAGAGATGGTGGATATGAATATACGTTTGTGTATCGATGACTTCGGTGCCGGGTATTCTGCGCTTAACTACATTCACCAATATCCATTCTCTGTTATCAAAATAGACAAAGATATAGTGATGGATATAGGCACTTCTAAGGCCTCTCGTGGGCTTGTGGTCGCTATTCTCTCTATGGCGAAAGAGCTAGAGTTGGATGTGGTTGCTGAAGGGGTTGAAAACCAAGAGACACTGGATTTTCTGAAGAAACATGGCTGCCGATATGCGCAAGGATTTTTGTTTAGTAAATCTTTATCTACAAGGGACCTTCTTTGTTACCTATCCACCTCTCAGGCCATACTAGATAGCCATTCGGAAGAGTCGCCAGGTGAGCAAGAGAAGATATAGCGTCTATGACAAGATGCTCACCTGGCCAACTGATTCCAAGATAAAGGGGTTAACTCACCCCTTTATCTTTATTAAGGTGACGGCTAGCAATGCGTACTATGTTTTCCCCTTCTGAGATATTTATCAACATCAGGTTTATCAGCTTTTGCAGCTTTTCAGTCTCTATTGGCTCTTTATTGATGGCCTTTTCTTCCAATTGCACTGCTAGTTGAGTCAGATTATTCATAAGAAGGCTCATCGCCATCCCTTTTACGGCATGCAGTGCACTGCGCAAACCTTCATGGTTTTGGCCTTCATGTGTTTCGACTAATGACGGGATAAGGTTTCTGAAGTCATTGACTAGGGTTTCCACAATCGCAATCAGACCGCTATGATCATCTGCCATTTCCTGCAAGACCTGCGAGTTACTCAGCTCTTCCTCAGTAACTTTCAGTTTTCTTATGGG
This sequence comes from Vibrio ishigakensis, assembly GCA_000830475.1. Lineage (GTDB taxonomy): Bacteria > Pseudomonadota > Gammaproteobacteria > Enterobacterales > Vibrionaceae > Vibrio > Vibrio ishigakensis_A. Next base: position 83,714 of record BBSC01000012.1, read on the forward strand.
CTTTCTGACTATTGATGTGACATTGGAGGTTAATGGGGAGCCTAAGCCAGACTCTTTTCTCTTGGCAAAGGCGGCTTGCAGTGCATCAGCGAAGCTTTGTTCTTGTAAGGGCTTGGTCAGTACAGCATTAGCGCCGGCTCGTAAGAAGGCTTTATGAGGCTCATCAAACACGTCTGCAGTGTAGGCAAATATAATCACGTCACTGGACAGCTGGTCTCTTATATAGTGGGTGCACTCAATGCCATTCATTTCAGGCATATGGTTATCCATAATCACCAAGTCAAAGTCTTTCTCTGAGAGCATGGCAATCGCAACCTTGCCGTTTTCAGCAAGCTCTACGGTAAAGCCCAATCGGGTGCAGAAGTTTCGAGCGACAATGCCGTTGACCTTGTTGTCATCCACAATAAGCACATGCAGTTTAGGGTAATCTATGTCGCTGTGCGCTAAGTCTTGACTGAGCTCAGGCTTGACGGTTTGTTCTTTCCATTCCATTGGGAGGGTGATGGTAAAAGTGGAACCTTCTCCCTCTTTGCTTTCAAGATCGATATGACCTTTCATCAGACTGACTAACTTACTTACGATGGCCAAGCCTAGCCCTGTGCCACCGTACTTACGTGTGGTTGAGGTATCAGCTTGCTCGAATGATTTGAAGATATTTTTCTGTTTGTCTTTCGGGATGCCAATGCCGGAATCAATAACAGAAATAGTGAAGCGGTTACTGGCTTTGTGTAAGTAGAGGTCGATAATAACGCTGCCGTGAGACGTGAATTTGATAGCATTGCCAGTTAGATTAAAAAGGATCTGGGTTAGCCTATTGCGGTCTCCCAATAATAAGGTGTTTTCTGGAATCTTGTTGTGGGCTTTTAGAGAGAGCCCTTTGTCAGAAGCTAATTGTGAGAGAGGTTTGAGTACAGTTGATGATGCGATCAACGTTGAAGAACTCTTGTTCCAACGTGAGCTTGTTTTCTTCAATTTTGGAGTAATCTAGTATGTCGTTAAGTATTGTGAGCAGATGTTGGCCTGATTCAAGAATAATAGTGGAATGTTCAATAGTGGACGCTTCTTTACTTTCGTCCTTGATAATTTGAGCTAAACCCAGGACGCCATTCAAAGGCGTTCTGATCTCATGGCTCATTGTTGAGAGGAAGTCAGATTTTGCTTGAGTGGCTTTTTCTGCTTTTTCGTTTTTCTTCCTCTAGGCGTCTGTTTTTTAGCTCCATCTCTTTATATGAGCCTTGAAGACTCTGTGCCAATGAATAGAAACTGCTGGTTAGCGTTGAGATCTCATCCTTGGATCTAAAATAGGCTTTGTTTTGTAGCATGTTCACGCCACGAGCCAGGTTTAGGTCTTTCATCTCATTAGATGCTAGAAGGAGAATCTTTAGTCTCTTATTCAATCTGTGTGATGCCATTATCGCGACTAGTGAAGAGATTAAGATAATTAGTAGCGAGCCAAATATAAGGGTATAGGTGGTTGTATCTGCGGATTCTTTTGAGGCATTAATTTCTTTTATATATGAGTTTCTTTTCAATCCGAATGAACTTGGTTAATTCAGATTTTATTTCCCGCTTAATGGCAGCGTATCTTTCACCTTCTGGCATTTTAGGTACATATTCCATGAATGCGAGATTGGATTGCCTAGCACTAGAAGGGTGATTAACTTTGTCACTCACCATAGATAGCCACTGCTTATGTAAACTATCTATATAGTGAAGCCTTTGAACTTGATCTGGGTTGTCATCTACTTGATTGGCTAAAGTGGCCAGTTTATTTGGCCAAGCAGCAAGAGAGTGAGTAAATTTCTCAGCGAAACTAGTCTCATTAGTAAGCACGGCACCGCTATGCCCATACTCCATCTTGTCCACTAGGCTCAGCAGTTCTTCTGCGCGACCGATAGCTTTATGAGTGTGGTTTACCCAACCGTTGTCGGAGAGCAGAGATTGAGTGTTGTGGTAAACGGTAGTAGAGACCACCAATACCAAGGAGATAGGAATAAAAACACAGAATAGGAATTTGACCTTTAGGGAGATATTGTCAAACCAATGAGTTATTGCGGTCATTTAAACCTCTAGTACGCATAATTTATACAGTGTATCTGCCTGTATTTAAGGACATATCTGTGGCGATTCAAATTTAAGTTTCTGCTGATATTTATTTGGATTATTAATATCGCATCCTATACTGCCGACCAAAGGATTCGCCTATAAGGGCGTGAAGGAAATCTCTGAGGTTGGGGTTATGAAGAAGGCAATTATCACATTGTCAGTGATAGGGGCGTTAGGGACAGGCTTATTGTTGAATGACAGCATGATTCTCATCAAGATGAGCATCATGGTCATGAAGATGAACACTCTCAAGAAAAGTCTGTCAAAGTCCAAACTGGTCTGGTTTCTCCTATCCCACATGATCAAGATTACAACGCCCCTTTGGCAAGTTTAGGCTTTACCCTGTTCAATGACCCGAAGCTCTCCTCTAACGGTAAGGTCAGTTGTGCATCCTGTCATAATTTGGCCACTAATGGCGCTGAAATCACCCTTTCTCCACCGGAGTAAAAGCGCCGGCGATCGTAACTCACTCACTGTTTTCAACTCTTCCCTCAATTATCGATTCTTTTGGATGGCAGGGCAAATACCTTGCTCGAGCAGCTCGACGGTCCTGTTGAGAACCCTTTAGAGATGGACTCTAGCTGGGAAGAAATAGAAACGTATGTACTCGGAAACACTCACTATAAAGAGATGTTCACCGGTGCTGGGCTAAAGATAAGCAAAGACAACATAAAGCTAGCCCTGACCGAGTTTATGCGAGCACTGAATACTCCTAATGCTCCTTTTGATCGCTATTTGGAAGGGGAAACAACCGCTTTAAATGAACAACAAACTCGAGGCTGGAATGAGTTCCAAGATCAAGGATGCATCAATTGTCATCGAGGGGTAAATATAGGCGGTGGCCTTGTGACTCGCTTTGGGTACTTTGGGTTGCCGGACAATGCTGAAGAGGAAACGTCGGCGAAATCCAACATGTTTCGCGTTGCCAGCTTACGCAATGTTGCGCAGACGGCCCCTTATTTTCACGATGGCAGCGTAGAGTCACTGCGGGAGGCGATCACCATTATGGCGAAGGTACAGCTGGGTAAGGAGCTGAGCGAACAGAGCATTGAAGATATCCACTCATTCTTGCAGACCCTCACAGGGGAAAAACCTCAAATCCTTCAAGGGGGCGTGAATGCAAAAAATTAAGGGGACATACCTAGTTTTAATCACACTGCTCGTCGCGTGCTCTAGCGCTCTGTTCTATCTGTATGGTCAGATCATGAAGGTAGACCAGGTATTTGTCTCTCGCAGCGCTTTGGGGCATGAGCTGATCGAGCTAAAAGAGAAGGTAATGCTTCATTCGCTCGACAGTCAAAGTGATCCTTATTATCTCAATGAAGAAGTGGTTGATATTGAGCGCAAAATTCAGAGAGAGGTGGGAAGTAGGGACAAAGTTTCTCCTGTGTATGACACAAATGTAGCTAGCTAGATGCCTACTTTTTAGAGCACGCCCTCGCGCTTACACAGACGCTCGATAGAATAGTGGGCTTCACTATTGTCAGAAACTCGTCACTCTCCTCACTAGAATCCAATGGTGTTTTTGAACCTGAGATTATGCTTGATGTCCTCGGCATTTCACCTAGTCAAGAGTTACCGACCTCAGAAACAGAGAAAGCCTTTACCTTGATCAATACGGTAAAAAATATCGACGGATATAAGAAAAGAGCTTTATTCCTCCATATTTCATTCAGAAAAATCGCACTTTGTTGAAACAACAGAGCATGGCCTTGGCGATCTAAAGGCGGTTATTCAAAAACACATCTTTATAGGTTTGTTCATCGATGCTTTGATATTGAGCTTGATAGCGTATTTGGTTTATCACCAGCGAGTGAAGGAGTTTGCAGAGAATGAGGCAATAAACCAGGCCGCACTAGAGAAACTGGAACAAGCTAATGAGGCGAAATCGACCTTCCTCGCCACCATGAGTCATGAGCTCAGAACCCGATGAACGGGGTATTAGGACTGGCAGAGATAATTCGTGAAGATACCAAAGAAGCGGATACCAAAGAGCATGTTCAGGTAATCTTGGACTCAGGCAGGCATTTGGTGACTTTGCTAAATGATATTTTAGATATTTCTAAGGTTGAAGGGGGAGAGTTGAAGCTTGAGAAGTGTCCGTTTCGTCTTTCTGAGCTTATCGACCTCGTTTCTAACTCCTTGGGACCTATTTCAGAAACCAAAGGTGTGGCGCTTAAGATCACCAGCGATGTTCCAGAGCATTTGAGCTTAGTTGGTGACCCATCTAGAGTCAGACAGATAGTATTTAACCTGGTAGGCAATGCACTTAAGTTTACCGAACAAGGCACAGTTGATCTTCACTTTGAACTTGATGATGGTGAGCAACCGGGACTGCTGATAAGAGTTAAAGACACAGGTGTTGGGATAGAAAGAGACAAACTGGATACCATCTTCGCGCCATTTCAGCAGGCCGACCTTTCAACCACTAGAAAATTCGGCGGTACCGGGTTAGGTCTTACCATAGTTAAGCAGTTAGCCCATCTGATGGGAGGAGACATACAGGTATTTAGCCAGCCTGGTGTCGGCAGTAAGTTTACAGTCATTCTACCGATAGAGTGTGTTGCTACCTCCGCTGAAGCTGTTGCAGCGAGCCCTAGTCGTAGCCAATCTGAGAAGAATCAGACGGGCAAGCGAGCGTTAAGCATATTGCTTGTGGAAGATAATCAAGTAAATGCTGTTGTGGCTAACAGATTCTTGAAGAACTTTGGTTGCGAGGTGACGACCGTCAATGATGGCCTTGAAGCGCTCACCATTCTTGCAGAGAAAGCCTTTGACTTGATCATCATGGATAACCATATGCCAAGGTTAAGTGGTGTAGATACCATAAAGCAGATCAGAGAAGAGCTTAAACTAGATACCGTGATATTTGGTTATACTGCCGACGTGTTTCAGCATGCCCATGATGAGTTTATCAGTGCCGGCGCCAACTACGTGTTGACTAAACCCCTACAGCAAAGCACCTTGCATAGTGCTCTAGAGCAGTTCAGTGAACATTTTAGCGATAACCTAAAGCTGTCCTCATTTGAAGATACCCCATCAAACGTTATTCCGCTAAAGCGCGTGCAAATTGAGAATCTCCCGATTACAGAAGAAGAGATCTCACAGAGTCCGCTGTTGAATAGTGAAGGGCTTGAGGAACAAGACAGAGTTGAGTTACTTGATGCCCTTAAGTGCGAGCTGGAGATTGCATATGAGGGCGTTATCAATGCCTATGCCGAGTCCGACCTAGAAGAGCTCAATGAAAAGCTTCATTCGCTGAAAGGAATCGCTTATGAGTTTGGCCTTGAGACTTTTGGAGCACTGGCGCTAGAAAATGAAAGCCAAGTGAGAAATAACATATTGCCTGAGGCTGGTCAGCTTCAAAAAATGGTCAATTTGATCTTGGTAAATAATCACCAGGTCTCCAGAATGTTAGGTAGTACCACTAAAAACAAGGATGTTGGTTAGTGAAAGATATTGTTAATAAAGTAAGAGGTTCACTGCAGCTGCAGTACATATTGCTGACAGTAATTGCCTTAATCGGTTTTGCCATAGATTTAACCATTCCCTTAGGGGTAGCGTTTGGCGTCTATTATGTGATTGTCATCCTTGTATCCCTTGCCTTTAACAACACCAGTATGACGCTGTTTTGGGCGGTGACCTGTTCATTACTTACTGTAATAGGGTTTTTAATCTCTCCAGACGGAGGGGAGATGTGGAAGGTTATCTTTAACCGTGTTATTTCGGTTGGGGCTATTTTGACAGTAGCGATCGTCTCTTTGTTGGTTCTAAAAAAAAATAAGGAATTGATGAAGCTTGAAGCGGATCTAGAACTGTCTAGCGTGCGTTCTCGTCTTGGTGAGGTGGCCGAGTATGCCAAGGACGCGATAATTATCACCGATAAGCATGGCTGTGTATCTTGGACAAATAACGCCTTTACTCAAATTACGGGCTATGAGTTAGCCGATGTAGAGGGAAAGAAACCAGGGGACGTTCTACAAGGTAGGGATACCGAGATTGATACGGTAGAAAGATTGCACAATGCAGTTAAAAATGCCCAGCAGATAGAGGTCGAGATCTTAAACTACCACAAGAATGGAACCCCATATTGGATTGAACTTGCGATAACCCCGATACTCGTTGATGGTGAGTTGCAGCGCTTTATTGCAGTAGAGCGAGACATTACGACCAGAAAAAACCTTGAGTTTAGACTCAAAGAGTTAGCCACCATGGCAAGAGCGGAGACAGACAACAAGTCTCACTTTATGTCACTACTTATCGATGAACTGAGAGTGCCGTTAAATCGACTCAAGAATATTAACGAGAAGCTAAGACTCGATGATAGCGCCGAGAACATCCAAGAGGTTCATGCGGGTATCAATGTATGTAACTCTTTTATAGAAAATACGATTTTGAGTATCGAAACTCTAGAGAATATCGACCTTAACAACTTCAGAATCTACAAGTCCTCTTTCAGATTTAACTCCATAATAGAGAATCTGAGGAAGTCGACCACTCAAATTGCTGGAGAGCAGAATCTTGACTTAGAGTTCAAAGACGAGCTTTCTCAAAGCGTGACTTATTACAGTGATAGTAGCCTGATCAATAGTATCTTCTCTTTCTATATATCAAGTGTGGCGAACAAGCTTGAAGACTGTAAGGTACTGATCCACTTCAGTGATTCGATACAGAATGACACTGGATTAGTAAATCTGTTCATTCGAATCGAAGACCTTGGGGAAGTCTATCATGTGTTAAATGATAGAGTTGGACACGGTAACTTGGATGTTTCTATTCTCTCTATGGGGCGCTCGTTTGTTTTTCAGAGATTGAACGAGGTTATTCAGAAACTGGGTGGCTCTCTAGACTACGGAATAGAGAATGAGGACGCTTCGACCATCTCCCTGACACTTCCCCTTGAGTTAGATACTAGTAGTTTTGCCCCTTATCCTGTGGAAACCTATCAGCGCATCTTAATTGCCGAAGACAATAGGGTGAATGCATTAGTTTTGATTAAGATGCTTCGCTCTTTAGGCTTTGCGGACATTGATACGGCGAGGAATGGAGCAGAGGCCGTGGAGATGGCTCGCAAGAAACAATATCATGCCATCTTGATGGATAATCATATGCCGATAATGAATGGTATTGAGGCCAGCAAGATCATAAAGAAAACCGTGGATGCAGACATCAATATCATTGCTTGTACTGCTGATAGCTCAGATGTGGCAGTAGAGGGGTTTAAACAAAGTGGTGTTGATAAAATTATCTTTAAACCTATCAATAAAGCCAAGATTCTAGAGCATCTGGAAGTGGTAGACGATTCATTTAAGGTAGTGGACAAACTGGCTTAACCATGAGACCACTACCGACTCTGGGGCTATTAGTGATAGGTGAGGGAGTTTTGAAGCGCGGTATCTAGATACTTCATGATGTCATCACGGGTTATACCGTCGAACGGGTAGATGGCAGTGGTCATGGCAAAGTTAAAGCGAAGTTTACTGTTCGCTACCGTGATATCTTGCATCAGCGCCGCATAGAAAGCTTGCACGAATTTTAACGCTTTATTGTTTTCGTCGACGTTGGGTAATATTCCGTAGAAGTGGCCGTTGTAGAAACAGTAGTAATGATCGGTGTTGCGATAAGCCTTAGACGGTTAGCAAAGATCTTAAGTCCAGTCTCATACACCTTGTCACCGTGCTCTTGAAGCAGTTGCTCAGAGTTTGTCAGGCGTATGGTGATAACGCTAAAGGCTCGTCCGTTGGCCCGATATTTGTTCACCGCAAGGTCGAAGTCATTGTTGAACAGATATTGATTTCCTAACCCAGTTATTGGGTCTCTCAATGAGGCCTGTTCTATATCTCTTTGCAGTTGCTGTTGCTTGTCAGCATCCTGTCTCTGTTTTATGGCCTGATTGATCACCTTGTAAATGGTATCAGAGGTGAAATCATCCTTGGTGATGTAGTCGTGAACACCGAACTTCATCGCCTCGACAGCAACTTTTTCATTCCCTTGACCGGTTAGCATGATCACAGGCGGCAGTCGCGATTCTGATATCTGGTTTATTTGTGTGAGTAGCTCTATACCATTGCAGTCGGGCAGTAGATAGTCGAGCAAGATACAGTCGAATTCCGAGCACTCAAGGGCTATGAGGGCTGATACACTGTTCTCTGCGTGTTCAATTTGTAGATCGGGGTATTTACGTAGTGCACGTGAAATGGCTTCACGGTCGACAACGTCATCATCTATGACTAGTACTTTCATAGTTTAAGGCCTTCCTTTGGCTTAAATTCAATTATGTTCAGATAATTCTTGGCTAGCTCAACTGCGTCTATGAAAGAGTTTCCGGCGTTTTTCTTTTATAATATAACCAACAATATTATAGGTATAAGCTTTAGCTATATCCTCCTCAAGAGATGAAGATGTGAGGATAAACACCACAAACTTGTTTAAATCACCTCGGCTTTTGAGCTCTTCAAGCAACTCTAGACCGTTTAGACGCGGCATGTTGATATCCAAAAGCATGAAAAAAGGACCATCTGAACACAGCTTTCCATCTTCGCAATACAGCATTTCGAGTGCTTCTACCCATCTCTAGCAACGAGTAGGGGATTAGGCACCTCTAGCTTCTTGAGCGATCGCTTTACACACTCAGTGTCGACGTAATCATCGTCAACAAGAACTATCTTTACAGTCGAGGAGGATACAGACATAACGTAAATTCTCCTTTGTCTTTAGCTACAAGGCCAACTGAAGCGAACAGTTGTCCCTCTTGCAATATCTGGGTTGGAATCGAGCTCTACACTGCCTTTATATTGTTCGACCACCCGCTGAACCATGGATAAGCCCAGACCGCTGCCCTCAATCTCATCTTTTGGCTTAAGGCTTTGAAACAGCTCAAAAACCTTATCGTGAAATCTTGTTGGAATGCCAGGGCCATCATCGCTTACTTCAATATGGTAGTAGTTGTTTTCTTCATCTATTGCAGCACTCACCTCTATCTTGGTTAACTCGTTATCACCATGCTTGATGCTGTTGCTAATAAGGTTATTCAAAACCAGCAAGAAGGGGGTGTTAGGCACAGATACCTGGTCTACATCAAGGCGTTTAATAAAGTTGATGCGATTGTCAGCCCCTAGCAATGACCAGATATCATCGAGCTCTTTTTCAAGATTTAGAGTCGTAGTTTCAAAGGAACGGGTGCTCACACGAGCATATTGCAGCAGTCCCTCAAGCATACCTTCCATACGCTCGATTCGACTGCCAAGTAGGCTAAGGTGGTTCTTGGTATCATCACTGGCAATCTCTTCGATGTCTTCTTCTATCCAAGAGGAGAGGTTTTTTATGGCTCGTAGCGGAGCCTTGAGGTCGTGAGATGCAACGTAGGCAAAGCGCTCTAGTTCGGCATTGGAACGTGTTAACTCTGTATTTAGCTTCTGAATTGCTATGGTGCGATTGTAGTTATCACTGATATCCATGACCACGCCAAATAGTTCCGTCAGTTGGTCACCAATATCAAATTTACCTTCAAGAAACACCTGTACCCATTTTTCTTCGCCACTTGCAGTGACGATAGGGTAGGTAAACTTAGGGAAGCGATCACCAGGCTTCATCCGTAACATTTGACCCACCATATGATTGTGAAACTCTTGATAATCGGGGCGAATCCAAGTTACGAATAGCTCGTAGGTTAATTCGGTTTTTTCTCGACCAAAAATACGCCACAGCTCTTTTGACCACTCAATGGTCTTATCCGATATTCGATAGCTCCAGTTACCTACCTTGGCGATAGACTCGGCATTTCGGAGTTTCTCTAGGGTTCGCTCCTTCTCTTTTATGTTCAATGTCTCTTTGGTGATGTCTTCTATGAAGAGTATAAAATGCTGATCTTCATGCAAGAGGCTGGTATTCAGAGTCACTGATATAGATATGGTTTTGGGCGTTCCTTTCCAGGTGACCAAACTGAGCTTGTCAGAATATTGCCCTATGGTTCCCTCAGACAGGGACTGGAAACCCTGCTTTATCTTTCTTCTTGTTGCTTCGGTAAAGAGAGATAGCCAGTTTTCTTTGTTTATATATTCGTGGTTGAGCTCAAATATCGAACGCAGTTTAGAGTTTGACTCTTTAATTGATAGCTTGTGGTCACAAAATCCCATACCGACTAAACCAAGGTCAAAATACTGCCGGTAGTATTTTCTTTGCTTCTCAATTTATTCTCTAAATGCCTATGCTCTGAAATATCTTCCACATTTACCATAAACCTAAATTTAGAGCGAAGATGTTCAGATATGAAGCATAGTGTTACCTTTAACCATTTACATTTATGGTTATCGGTTAATATTTTTTTCTCGAATACAATGGTCTTATATTTCCCTTCATATAGGGTATTGAACATTTTATGAGATTGGTATCGTTCAACTTCAGAGAATATTTTATGGAAAGCCTGACCAATTAATTGATCGTCACTTTGTTCAAGTATCTTGCATAACTCTTGGTTAACGCTTCCCCAGGTTTCATCACTGTAAAGGAAGCCAAGGCCGATACGGGAGTGCTCAAATAAAAATTGACTACCCTCATCATCTGTTAGCTGACTGGACGCTGCAATTGGGGCTGTATTCGAGTAATCGGAAATTTGTGTGGAGTAAAAGGAGAGCAGTCGTTTCGCCTTGCCTTCACTCTCAATAGTGAAGTTGCTCATCTGTAGCCTGACGACAGTGTCATTTTTCCCGATAAAACTAAGAGTTGTCTCGGATGGGAGACTAGGGTGCTCAACTTGGATTTGTTGTAATTTGTTATATGTATCAAGATTTTGAGGGTGAACCCGCTGAGAGAGCCAATGCATCGAAGTTGGGGAATCTTCAGTTTCAGAACGCAGTAGGTTGATCAGGCTGGAGCTAAACCAAGCATCTTTGCTTCCATCCAGATTCGAGTATGAGATACCGTCTATCGAGCGACTTTGCATTAGCTCAAAAAACCTATTGTCGTGCTTCAAAAGGTCATAGAATTCCTGCTCTAGATAGTTGCTCTTATCTCTGTCCATTGGATACTTTTCGTGACTATGAATAGGTTCAGTATTCATGAAAAAACCCAGTCTTCAATAGCTTGAGTATGTCTTGAAAATAAATTTGAAACCCAGTTTAGCCCTCCTATCTTATCAGTCAGTAGAGTAGGAAGGTTTGTTATATGGACATCATTGGAAGTAACTTGCTCATTTGGGAATATGACATGGATTCGCACATGTTTACGTTCAGCACTCCCAATCAAGGATCTAAGACAGTACATTCGCGCGGTCGAAAGGTTTGTGAAAGTCTATATCTCTGAAGATTATCAAGACAATTTGTTGAGTCAATTTCATGACTCTAGTTCTAGTGAGTTCAAAAGTGTTATTGAAATAAGCGATTATGATGGTTATCGACTGACTTATAAAATGTCAGGTTTCTCAGCTACAAGTTCTAAGCGGAAAGGCGAGTTTGAACTCATTTCAAAAATCCCGCTGTTATTTGAATCAAAAATTGCTTTCAATGCGCTATTAAGTGATGTTAGAAAAAGCGTGATTATCACTAATGAAAATTTCGATATATTAATGTCAAATAAAGTTTTTCAAAGTACATTTAAGCTGAATGAAATGGAGTACATTGGTAATAATGTCGTTAAAGTTTTAGATGGGGTGAATAACGAAAATATATTCACGGATATTAAACAGGAACTTATAAATTCTAATCGTTGGAGTGGATTATTTTTATCTAAAGACTCGATTAAAAGTTTTTCGTTGCATGATCTTGAGGTGATCAAATTTAGCTTAAACGAGCGAGATACCTTTTATGCATTCCGATGGACTCTTTTAGCCGGCGATAAAAACTTCAGGTCAGTCGCGAATCATGACTACTCGATAAAGGACGTGGATATTGCAAATGCTAGGGAATTTCGCAAAGGAGCAAAAGAAACGGTCGCTCCAGACGTATGCTACATGTGTATCTCCTTATTACCTGATTTTAATATCGCCACTCGTGATAGAAACCAAGTTAGCTTAGCCTTGGGTCTTAAAAACATGTACCAAGGCGAGCATATAGGCTATTTCGGCGAAGGCGTCTTTGTTGTTTTGATCGAAGCGAATGTGGATGATTTGCTTGCCATGGGCGGATTATCGAGAATGGTGAGACGCTTCAAGAGGCAACTTAGAGGAGAGGTTGAAGACAAGATTTATCGTAGCGTTCTCAACGGCAAAGTAGGGTTGATCTGTGTGGAATCGATTCCTCTAGCATAGACGAGACTATTAGTAATTCTTTACTGGCTTTAGATACCCACGACGTTGATGTGGCAAAGTTCAATTTGTTTGATCATGAGGTCTACAAAGAGTCGTTTAGGCGCCGTCGCTAGAGGCCTTAGTCGTGAATCTGATCCGTACCCGTCAACTAGATGTGCACTTCCAACCTGTTGTTTCACTTCGTACCGGGAGAATTGCTAAATTCGAGGCTCTGTGTCGCTTCCCGCAGGCTGCTCAAGAGTTCGGGGTTCAGGAAATGGTACTAGCCGCAGAGAGCCTAGGGGTGGTACATACCCTAGATAAAGTAGTGTGTGAAAAGGCGATGAGCTACTTTCAGAGGATTTTGTCTAGGTGCGAGGATGAGGTGCAGTTATCAGTAAACTGCTCTTTGCTCGATGAAGAGCATGGCCTGCAATATCTCAGTGATCTATTCAATCTAATTCAAACTTCGACTAATAAGCCAAACCAAGTAGGTATTGAGATAACCGAGAGCAGTTACTTTGCCAATTCACTGAATAATTCCAATTTAATCAACGCTATTCGAAACAAGGGAGTACAAATATTTGTTGATGATTTTGGTACAGGTAATTCTTCGTTCAGCTACTTCAATGATTTTCAGTTTGATGTACTCAAAATAGACCGAAACTTTATTCAAGATATTCACAAAGTGAGACAAAAGTACTTTGCTGTAAAAATGCTGGTGGAACTTTCGCACGAACTGGGTATCTCTGTGGTCGCTGAAGGTGTCGAATGTGAGGAAGAGTTGGAGATACTCAAAGAATTCGACGTGGATTTTGTGCAAGGCTATCTATTTTCAAAACCCCTTTCTATGGAAGCGATTATGGAGGTAGATGAAGTCAATGAGCTCATTCAGGTAGACAGTAACTTGGACTTGGCGTATCAAAATGTAAGCTGAGTTACGAAACTAAAACGCGCAAATAAGCTTAAATACATCGGAGGGTGCTTATATCATTTTAAGTCTGCTTATATTATTTAATTATGTAAACTGCATGAAAATTCAGTAATTTTTACCACTAAAGTAGGAGATTGACCTCAAATATCGTAAGTAATTTCGCATTGCAATGAAACGCGACTCATAAGGTTTGAATTCAACCATAATTGACGCTAATGTTATTTTTATCGGAATGACATTCATCAAAGAAATGAAGGCGTCCGACACAACGTCATATGGTTATGGAGCGACTTATGGTTGACAAGGCTGATTTCGAAGGCAAGGCTAGCCTCGAGACACGTGTGAATGCGACAACCCCCGACCCCTACGTAAAGTATGTTCAAGACATTACAGGGATTGAACTGCTTGAACCGGATCAAGAGATCTACTACTCACGTCTAGCCCGTTCGGGCGATTTTGAAGCGCGACAAATCCTGATTGAATCTAACCTCCGGCTGGTGGTGAAGATTGCGCGCAAATATGTAAACAGAGGCAATGCATCGAACAACCTTCTCGACCTTATTGACGAGGGTAATATTGGTTTAATGAAGGCTATCGATCGCTTCGACCCGGAGTTAGGCTATCGCTTTTCGACGTACGCCGTATGGTGGATAAGAGAAAGTATCGAATCTTATCTAATGAATCACAGCCGGACTGTACGCATCCCCATTCATGTTCAAAAAGAGATCAGCAAACTCTCTAAGGCTGCAAAGCGCGCCTCGAACGAGCTACAGCGTGTACCAACGCTTAAAGAAGTAGCGAGTCAGGAGAAGCTGTCTATCGATGAGATGAGCGAGCTGATGACGAGCACCTCTCATATAGATTGCCGAGCTACCGCGCAGTTAAAAGAGCGCAGTCAATATGAGCTTGAAGAGATCCCAGAACCTGTATCCCAGAGCCCTTCGGGCCTGCATGAGAGTACTCAATTGATGCAGAGTTTAGAGAAGCTGGTAGATACATTATCTCCCAAACACCGAGATATAATCGTTCGTCGTTATGGGCTTTTTGGTCAAGAGCGGGAAACCCTCGCGGATCTCAGCGACGATTATCAGCTCTCCAAGGAAAGAATACGACAACTTCAAAAAGAGGGTTTGCAGAAACTTAAGAGCAAGCTCAGTTTTGATGGTTGGGACTAAACACCCATTTAAGAACAGAACAATGCCCGTCGTTTAGATGGGCATTTTTATGTGTGCTTTAAGATGAAAAATAGTTGGTGATTTATATTTGAATCGCCGAGATTACCTCCTAGTATGCTCTCTGAATAGAGGGTTAACATATGTCTAAAGATAATCTTGTCCGAGTGCGCTCATGGAAGGTCTTTGACCGAGGGCACTACTTTATTGCCAATACTGAAACAGCTCTTGTTGAAGAAGAGAAAATAATGAATGAGGTCCTTAGGGATTGGAAATTATATGGCCTGTCACCGATTTTTGGTTGTGAGAATGGTATAGGATTCCAACTAGCCATAAAGAACTTGAGAAAAAACAACGCCACACTAAAAAAGTTGCTCAAAGATGATATTTATGGGCTAGCGACAAAAAGGTTAGTTTCTAGCTGGCCAGAAAAATCTTTTGAAAAGAGATACTTAGAATATCTTATCTTAAGGTGTGACGCTGAGGTGAGAGTGCCAGTAAATAACCGAGTCCACTAGAGTTCGGTTATTTACTGGTAAAGAGTCTCTAGGATAGATAAAGAGTAATCTGCTCTTCTATTTTGGATAGGTTGACATTTATTTCATCGATAATGGCTTTGTCCGATTGTTTACCACTATTGGCATCAAGCTCTACAGTTTTGAGAAGTGACGAGGTTTCTTCTTCGCAAAGATTACTTAGTGTGCCCGATAGCGTATGCGCCAAACTGTACAACTCTCCAAGGTTGCTCTGTTGATGCAAGCCAACCAGTTTATCCCCGATATCAGAATTTTCATCGAGATAGAGTGACAAGATCATCGTTACTACCTCATCATCACCATCAAACGTCTCTGAGAGTTTATCCACATCTATCATAAGCCTTCCCTAACTCATATTTTACTTTGTCGAGAGTAGGTAGGAGCTATCAATGCTATTTCAAATTTATTATTTAAGTGTTTACTGAGGAGAGTTCTTAGGAGCGCTGGCGAGTAGGAGCAGGTTTTCTAGATGCGTTTTGGCTTCGTCGCGTTTAAGCTTTTGTAGGATGTTCTCGAATGCTGTTAGATAGTGCTTGTTGTTCAATAATGACAAGAGTGTTGAATCGTACTTTTCTACTAGATTCTCCTGAATCTGCAAATATTGCTCTTTGTTGCTATTTCTACGCCCTTGAGTTCATGCAACACCTTAAAGCCCTCGGTGTACCATATATAAATGACCTCAATGATGTCCCTTTCCTCTTCGGAAACGGTTAAATTTTCTTGATTAAAATCTTGGAGATAACCTTGGATGGAAACGGGTTTGATCATAAATGTGCTCTGTTAAAACCTTGCATAACTATAGTTGAACATCGACTCCTTTAAAATTTGGTCAGTATTTTAATAGGTAGATTTAGTAAATACTAATACACGTATCCACATAAAAGTTCTACTTTATTTTTAATATTATAGTGAGGAGATCACCTTATCGGGGAATCCAAAGTACTTTTGGGAGCCGTCCGGCTCTAGCATCAGGCATAGATTTGAAGAGACCACTAAGCTAGGCTCATTGGTCGAATAAATGACGGTAGCATCTCTAAGCTCTTCGGTGAACAACTGGTTGAGATAGCTAGCATTTTCATGAGCGCTGCCACACAAAGGCTCATCAATGATGATTAGGTTGCTGCTGTTGCCACACAGACCAAGAGCTAGACGTAATCTTTGGGAAATACCATTAGGCAAGCCTTGGGTAAATTCGGTAGCTAGGTCTGTGTCTAGACCCTGTGGGAACCACTCCTCCAACTCAAAGAAGCGGATGTACTTTAGCATTAGCTCCTCTGGCAATATGCCATTATGCAGTACAAAGTTAGACCTCAGCGAACCTTTATAGAAATTAAGCTCAAACGGGATGTAGTTGATCCCTTTTCGATACCGATAGTTATTAAACTGTTTGATGTTATAGCCATCAAGATACACAGCGCCTTGATAGCGGTCCTCGAGGCCAGCAATGATACTCAGAAGCGTGGTTTTTCCGCAGCCTGAAGGCCCTACGATAGAGACCTTGTCACCAGGCCGATCTTAAAGCCGAGGTTGGTTAGGCCGTCAGTGGCTCCCATGTGCCTATGGGTAACTCCACTGCCTATCAGATAGCCATCAAAGCGGCGGATAGGTGGACTGTGCTCTAGGTTACTTCTGTCATCTTCTAGACTCATCAGGTTGTTGATCTGAGCCCCGGCGGCTTTAAGAGACTGAAACTTAGCGATGGAGTTGTAGATGCCCATGATAGGGCCAAGGGCTTTCCATACTAAGATTACAGTCGCCAGCATAGCACCGGCATCCGAGGTGCCGTCCATGACTCCAATTACAGCGGTGACAATACTGGCGGTACCTATAGCTTGTATCAAACCACCACCAAGGGCCTGTACTCGACTGTTTACCTTGGCAACGGACTCGGCGTCATTGCTGCTCTGTTTGTGAGAGGCAGAGAAGCGGGTTTGCATCACGCGTAGCAAAGGCAGGCCCTGAATGGTATGGATGCTGCGCAGCACCTCGTTCCATTGATAAGAGACCATGGCATTTGCGCGTGAGCTCTTTGAAGTCGCCTGGGTATAGATGTATCTAGAGTAAACACAGAATACGAACATCAGCACTAAGCCAGCGAGAACGGTTAGGGCTGCAGTACCAGACATGATTGCGATAGCCAGAATAAACACTATCACAAAGGGCATATCGAAATAGCTGAGGGTGGACTCAGCGGTCACTAGCTTACGGAACTGGTCGATATCCTTTAATCGAGCAAGCTGAGAAGAGACACCTGCGCGAGAGGTCATGGCATACGGAAGCCATAGCAGTTTGCCGACCACATTTCGTGAGATATGCACCGCCAAGTCTTTACCGGATGTCGCCAGTATGTTGACCCGCATCTTCTTAAACAGATATTCCATTAGGCCAACCAAGATGGCAAACAGGGTTAGCCAGTAGAGAGTGCTTTCAGAGCTCGAAGAGAGCGCAAAGTTGTAGACACTCATGATGAAAAATGGCTGTAGTGCGCCAAATACGCTGATCATAAAGCTCAAAAAAACCAAGCTTTTTAACTCACTGTTGTAGCGATAAAAGGTGTATTTTAGCCAGTTGCTTTTATCTTGAGACTCAGGCGCAGGCTCGCGGAAGATACGCGAGTATTCAGAGATGCTGACCAAGGTTACCGGTTGGCCGACAAGATCCAGAACAAAGGTGTTGTGGTTCTTGAAGTCATAGATACTGGCCATTGTGCCTCAACGCTGAGTAAGATAGCGCTGAGCTCTCCAGTTTCAATATAGGCAGGCAGGTTTATGTCCTTCTGCTCTAACTGCGTTATATCAAGATGATGCTCTTCACATTGATACCCAAGACGCTCTAGGGTTTGCAGATAAGAGACGCGATTTTCCGCATCCGGCATATACACATCGGACAGGATATCGGGTGAACCCTCCCATTCACAGGCGATGAGGGTGTAGGCAATACCGCGAAGCAGAGGAGCTTGTTGATACCTGTGCTGAAGTATTTGTGAGTCAAAGTCCAGTAGCCTTTGGGTAATGTTCTTAAAATCTACCAGAATACTCATTCGATATGTTCCTTGGAGAGATTGATCTGTTTTAGATTTCGGCTCTGTTTCTGTGAGAGGTTATTGCTGATGATGATGACAATATTGTTGTTAGATTTAGTGGTAAGGGTTGTTACCAGATTCGAGAGAAAACTTTCTGAATAGACGTTGTCTACATCGTCCAAAACTATCAGCTCTTTTCCGCTGACGATGGCCCGGACCACTAATAGCGCGTAATAGGTTTGTCTTGAGAATGGTACTTGTTTATTGCCACTAAACTGGGTGTAGAAACCGCTGGTCAGTGAGTCCACCTCAGACTTAACACCAAGAGATTCACATACTGCAAAGGCCTCGTTGTTTTTTGAGCTACGGAAACAGGTGATGTTTTCTATGATGGTGCCCTCTACAAAGCGACTGTGGCGGTTGATGTGCGCTACGCTTTCTCGCCACGACATATAGTCATATTCTGTAATCGGACGGTCGTTACAGGTGATGGATAGAGAGTCATCCAATCGGTCTTGGGTTAGGCAAGAGGTGAGGTGAGTCTTGCCACTGGCGCTGTTGCCACGCATGACGTAAATATGCCCACAATTGAATTCGATGCGTTTGTTTTGGCGGGTCTTAATCGACAGATTTTCCATGCGGATGAACTCAGACCTCGCCGATGGATTGCTATGCAAAGACATGACCTCGGCGATCCGCTCTATCTGGCTGCTGTTAAGCTTCCATCGGCTCAAGGTACGCATTACCTGCTGATAAGGAGCGAAGTAGCGGTTGGTGAGCATGATAACCGCCGCCATGATGCCTTGGCTCGCTTCTAGATTGATAACCGCTTTGGCTAGCAACACCACTACTGCGGCAATGGAGAGCTGCTGAATAAGGGAGAGTATTAGGTTGAACTCAGACTCGAGTTTTTCATAGTTGATGCTCTGCTCTTCACGCTCTTCAATCATGGCCGTCATGATGGATTCGAGCCTGTGCTCCATGGTTCTGGATTTGTTATCCAAAGGCATAGAGACGATCTCGATGATCTTAGATTGAGTTACCCCTTCTACATCGGATTTAACCTCGAGCACAGATATCTTTTTGTTGGCAATGTAGTTGGCACTAAAGGCCAGAATCAGTGAGGCGATAATCAAAGTGGCGCCAGCACCTAGGTTGATAAATCCAATGATCAATATAGTGACTAAGCTGATACAGATGTTTATGAATGACTTGACCGATTCACCGCCAAAAAATGACTTCATTTCATCTATGGTCGAGATCCGCTCAAGGTATTCACCTGGTTCTAGCTGTTGAAATCTGGATATTTTGGAGAGGCAAATTGAGTTAAACACCTTAGTAGTCAGGTTACTCTCAAAGCGCTTCATGATGCTATTGATGATGTGCTCTTCTTGTTTCTTGAGCTGATAATCCAACACTATGGCTAGGAGTATGATGGCAAAAAGCAGGAATAGGGTGTCCTTTGCCTGATTCGGCAGCACTCGGTCAAAGATGATTAGGATAGAAAATGGAAGCACTAGCCCCAACAACGTTGTCATTATGGTCGACAGCGCCAGATAGAGCTTATCCGGCAGGCTGATCTTCTGGGTTAAATAGGGCGTCTGCATACTATTTCCTAATATCCTTGATTAGATGTGGTGGAACTATATAGTCCTTATCTAACTCGTCGATGTTGACCATCATGCCCATGATCTTGCTGATGCTTTCTATGTTTAGAGTGCCGATCAAACGCTCCAGCTTTATTGACTCAATAACATAGTCATAGCGTGCGTTTTGATAATCCCTGAGGCTGTTAAACAGCTTGGTTTCGGCCGCCAGCAGGTCGGTAATGGTTCGCGTGCCAAGCTGGTACGCTCTCTGGATGCCTTTATAGGATGAGTAGTTCGCCTTGATAATGGTCTCAAAGGT
Organism: Vibrio ishigakensis; assembly: GCA_000830475.1. GTDB lineage: Bacteria > Pseudomonadota > Gammaproteobacteria > Enterobacterales > Vibrionaceae > Vibrio > Vibrio ishigakensis_A. The sequence continues at coordinate 103,614 of BBSC01000012.1, forward strand.
AGAGATAGCCTGTGACAGGTCATTGATGTTAAGTATGGTTTGGTAGGTGCTGTCTCGGGTTTGAACAAAGGTGTTCTCAAGCAATATCTGTCTTCGCTCGAGTGTGGTGCTGTTCTTGCTGTAGGAGTAGTAGTTTGAACCACCAGAAATAATCGGCACAGATAGGTTTAGACCTAATGTCATGGATTCGCTTTTACCGGTGGCGGTAAGGTCAGTCCTATCGTAGTTGTTGCTGTCGTCGTTTCGATAACTGCCGGTAACCGACACGCTAGGCAGAAAGTCTGCGCCACTCTCTTGGAGACTGCGCTTGGCAATCTTCACCTCGAGTTTAGATACCAGCACACTGTTGTTGTATTTGATGGCATCCTCAATCAACTCATCTTGTTTCATATCCGCAATCACATCAAACAGCACCTCAGGCTTGAGGTCCTGCATAGGAGTCACTGGATATTGCACCGCAGAGTTGAGGCGATTTAATACCACATCCCGGTCTTTTTTTAGGCTCCTAAGGCGGTTAGATATCCCTTCTTTTTGCGCAAGAACCTCGTAGAGTTCACTGCCTGCAACGTTGCCCAACTCCACGTTTCGTTTCATCTGATCATAGCGAGAAGAAGAGGACTGCAACTCGGCAACAGTAGCATTGAGCTGAGCGCGATTCTTTAGGTATTCAAAGTAGTCTATGGCTGTGGATTCAATCACTTCTTTGATTTTGATGTCGTGATTTACCTCGGCTACGGAAAAATTGAGCTTAGAGGTGCCGTGAGCAAAGATATCGCTCAGATTAAAGATGGACTGACTAAAGGAGAGACTATAGCTGTGTGAGTTATATTCGCTCTTGGTATCTGGGACCGTGCGCAGGTCGGTTTTGTTCTCATTCCATGTGGTATCGGCCGCGCCCGTCAAAGAGGGCAGGAATTTTGAACGACTGACGCCTAAGTCGGCTTCACTCTCTTCGATACTGAGCTTGCTTGCGGCTATTTCAAGGTTGTTGTTTAGAGCAAGCTCTATTACCTGTGCAATGTCATTGGCGTAGCTGTTCCCGGCTAACCCAAAGGTTAGGGGAATCAGTGGTATGAAACGGTTAAACCTAGGCCAACTTCTGAATCGCTGCATACTTCTTAATTGCCTTTAATATTTCGTCTTTTTTGTAGGGTTTGCTAATTACAAAATCCATTCCCGCATCGATACAGGCCTTATGTTCGCTGGCACTGGTGAGTGCGGTCGCACCTATGATGGTGCATGGACGTTTCTGCTTAGCTTGCCTTTCATAGCTTCGTATAATCCGAGTTGCCTCTATGCCTCCCATGCCCGGCATGATGCAGTCCATAAAGATGATTTCGCAGCTGTTGTTTTTCACGTATTCCACCGCTTCAGAACCATCATTGACCGTGCTAGCCTCAAGCTCGTTCTTCACTAGGATTTGCTTGAGCAGGAATTGCTGAACCTTGTCGTCTTCAACGATCAATATGTCCATTTTCTCTTCGGTCACCTCTTCAGACTCTTCTGAAAGGGCCTCAGACAGAGCTGGGATGAACTCGTGTTCTATGTGCGGAGCAAAGAAGGTTTTATCTACCAAGCCATTTAATTCCTGCGCCGTTTGAGTGGTGCTGACAGAGACAAAGAGCTTGGTCTTACCCTCTTTTTTGAGCATGGAAGCTAGGATCTTGCTGTAGGGCTGCATCCTTATCCCTTCCAAGTCGTCTCCAATGAGAACGGCATCGTAATCAAAGCTGTCGCTGCCTTTTAGCTTGCTCAATATATCGTTGGGCTTTTCTATGATGTCGACGGTCGCGCCATGCCCCTCAAGCATGTCGGCCAAGATGTTAGTTTTCAGCACCGAACCGGCGCAGATAAGGAAACGGCTCTCTTCCAAGCTGTGGTCTACCTTGCAAAAGGAGTTGGTCTTTTGCATAAACTGAATGTTAAGTCGCTCTTGTCTCCCAGAGCTAAACCAATTCAGGCTGAAGTCTTTGAAATCCCTGAGTATGGTTTTGGTCCAGTTCTCTGAGTTTTCTTTCGACTCTTCACTCCAAAATAGCGACTCAATCTTCTTTAGGTTGTTATCAAAGCTGGTAAGGAAATAGATCTCGATATTGGTCTTGGTCCACTCAATGTCAGACTGTTTGGTGGAGTCGATGACCATAAGGATGCTTTTATCTTCACGGATCTTGATGGCATTTGAGATCTGCAGGAACAGAACCCAAAACAGGCTGGTGGCGTTACCAAACACGATATTGGGTAGGTCTTGAGAGATCTTACATTCAAACTTCTGCTGACTCCTTTGGGTCTTGGTGGAAACCAATATGGCCAATTCCGACACCAGAGTAGGGAAAGAGAAGTTCTTGTTGCTGTTTGAATTGGTGTTGGAGATAAGCTGGTTATAGTTTTCGGCCAAATCAGACAGGGTTTTGGTGGCCGAGGTAATGTCTCGCGCCATGGCGATACTCTCGTTCTCTGTATCTTGCACCAGAAAGTTAACCCCACCCTTGATGGTGTTGGTAAGGCCGCGGATCTCATATCCGATTAACCCATAAAGGTGGCGATACAAATCTGCATTGGCCTCCAAAGAGTCTCGTTCTTTGTAGCTTTTAAGAACACTTGAGAAGATGGCGCGCTCCGAATTGTCCAGCTCTAGGCTGGTCAATCGCTCTTCTATGTAGTCGATGCGCTCTGTCTTTATATCTTCGGCTAAACGATCGATCTTCTTGTTGAGCGTACTGTTCTTTTGCTTGGTTTTTCTAACGCTAAACAATGCCAGAAGGGTAATGGTAAGCAGCAAAAATGAAAGCACGCCAATGATGTTGATGATCACATACAGCTTCTTGTCACGCTCACTGACATAGGCCTCAATATGGGTTCGTATTAAGCGGTCGTTGTTCTGGTCTATTACCAATAGCAACTTGGAAAGGTCGAAAAACAGCTTTTGTTTGTCTGCGCTACTCGGTGACGGGATAGCATTGAATTTATTGATTGATAACAATAGGTTGGTGTACTCAAGAGAGCCCACTAAGCTCAGATGCTTTTTGTCGGTCGCCGCCTCAGATTCGAAATCGCGCAGTGAAGTGACTATTTCACTGGTTTTGCTAGCGGTTTGTTGGCAGGAGTTGCTATCGATGCAGAAACTCAAGTAATCCAGCGTATTGGAGATATCACGATTCAGTTTTTTACTCGCAACCACGATTGGCAGCGAGTCTATGTCTTTAAGTGTGCCAATCTGTAGTCGGCTCCAGAAGATAACGGAGCAGACCAAAATGACAGAAAGCAGTATCAGCAGGCTGACTTTAAAAGCAGGGATCCGAACCTTGCTCGTTTTTGTCATCATAGATTACCTTTCATCGAATGCGCTCTCTATGGCTGACAGCACAGGTTTGGCGGCGTAATCTATGACTCTTCTCGAGCCTGTTTTGATATCGGCGGTGAACTCCATGAAAGGGGATAGGTTATACACCACGCCAGAACGCTCCAAGTTGTTGTTGGCTAGAGAAATCTTGGCGATGTAAAACTTGTTTTCTTCCTCCTCATAGGATGTGCGGCTGACCGAGGTGATCTTGCCCTCGATGTAGCCATATTTTGCGAAGTTGTAAGTGTCGATTTTCACCTTGACGGTCTGGCCTACCTCGACAAAACCGAGCTCCTTCCTTGGTATCTTAGCTTCACCGTGCAGGCTATTGTTCAAGGGAGCGATATCCGCGATGCTCTCTCCTGGCGGTACAACAGCAGATTTAAAGTTGAAATGGACCTTATCTATCACACCATCAACCGGCGAATAAACCACGAGTCGATCGACTTTGTCCGTATGTTGAGAGGTTTGTATCGCTTTTAGCTCTATCTCTTTGTTGGCCTCGATGATCTGCGATTGATACTTGGAGTTTCTATCCGCAATAAGATCAGTGAGCTGTTTATTCATCTTATCCAGTTGAAATCGCTCATTCATGATGGATTCGTCTAGATTTTCTATCTCCCTAACCATATTTGACTCCTGAACTCTCATATTCAGCACGTCAATATATGAAGCCATCTCTTCCTTATATAGGGTACTTTTAATTTTTAGTTGCTCTTGAATTAGCTTTAATTGTGCAGTGGCGCTTTTTTTTCTCGATTTCATCGAGCGTATTAGCACTCCCTTATGTTCGATATCGTGTCGAATAAGGGATTCGTTGGAAATGTTCTTATTATATTCTTCTTGCCAAGTAGTGACGTTGCTATTTACTAGGTGGGAGTGATTGGTGAATTTACTGTAGTCAGGCTCCTGCATATCTATCAGGGCTTGATATCGAATAATATCTAGCTTTAATTGAGTGATCTCGTTTTGGATACTGTTGAGTTGGGTGCTGCGGTCCTCTGCTTTGAGTCGCGCAATTTCCTGGCCTTCAAAGACAAAGTCACCGGGCTTAACCAAGATCTCTTCGAGGATCCCTCCTTCTAGGTGCTGGACTTTCTCAATGTCAGAATCGAGTAGCAATTCTCCTCGCGCAGAAACCACTATGTCGATTTCAGCCTGTGAGGCAACCGCCACTATCACGAGTAGTGAAACAAAGGTAAGCAGCAGCACCTTTTGGAATACCGTCATACTTGATGAAAGAACGATATTGCTCTCGAGGTTCTCTGCTACTGGTTTGTTACGCGAGACTAGGGCTTTTTTGATGTGATAATCAAGTTCGTTATTGTCCATGCTACATCCCTCATCCTTGAAGTTGCTTAGTTGTTATCACACGCTGTTCTTCCCTTTATCAAATTCCTTGTTGTCAGTCTGAACTAGTTACTGGTGCACCGTTTCAAAGTGGGTTTAACCCTGCTTGTCTGGTTTTTAGGTTTCTCTAAGTCGAGTAGAACTGACTCTATGTGCTTGTTGGTCACAAATAGGCTTGTTAGCACGCTGATCACCTCATCGGCGCTGGGTGTAACCCCTAAGCGACACTGACTTTCAAGCTTATTTAGCTTCTTACTCGTATCTACCTCTTCCATATATTCTAGAGATGTTCTTAGTTGGTAAATATAGTTACCGAGGTCTTGTAACTGATCCTCAGAATACATTTTTTCTATCTCTTTGTGCCCAAGCTTAAACTCGTCGTAATACTCTTGTAATAAAATTCTAAGGCCAGTTTTATCGTAATTGATCGACGAAAGTAATTTATCTACCTCAACCATTTTTCTGCCTTTTTCAAAATAGAGTGATCTACAGCATATAGGAAAGGATACTCTTGATAACTTTCAAGAAAATTTTCAAAAAATACTTGGTTGTTCTGAAATTTCTCCTTTAATGCCGCTCAGGAAATATCAAAAATCTCATAGGACACGGAGGCTGAGATGGCTGAAGACAAGAACAACCCTTTGAACGATGCTGTTGAGAATATACAAACCGAAGATGCTCAGGTAGAAAAACAGAACCAACAAAACCAACAGAGCACTGTAGCCACGACTATAGCGACAGCTGGTGCTGAAGCCGAAGCTGCAGATAATGCAAACCAAGGTGCATCTGGAGATTCTCAAGGGGGTCAGGAAGAGGACTCTGGCTCGGGAGCCGCGGCGGCGGCCAGCGAAGAGAGCGGCCAGGGAAGCGACAGTGGCGGACAAGCGGCACAGTCCAATGTTGTTGATAGTGAAATGAGCGATAGCCCATCTGGAGCCGGCGGAGATACCGGCTCTTCTTCCACTCAATCTGTCGGTGGCTCAGTCGAAGATGGAGAGTCAGGTGCAGGGGGTGTTGCAAACTCAGAAGGCCAAGAGCAGGTATCAGCCAAGCGGCTCAAGTCGCTAGTGGGGCGGGTGGTGCAGGGCGCAGCCTGCTGCAGAGGATGATGAGTTTGATTCTGAAACTGTGTCAGAAACCTTCCAAGTTGACGTGTTAGACGAGTCTGAAGAGGCTGTCTCAGAGATTGAGGATGATTTTGACTCTGAAACTGTGTCTGAAACCATTGAGATTCAAGTTACTAACGAGAACGACGCGGCGGAAGTTGAAGATAAAGCCTACACCATGGAAGAGGATGGTACTTTAACCTTCACCGCTGAAGACCTGTTAGTGGGTGCAACAGATATTGATGGTGATGACCTCTCTGTTGAAAGCGTGCTTTATACCGGCGATCAGGGTGTCTTGACTGATAACGGCAATGGCACTTACTCCTTTGCTCCAAATGAAAACTTCCATGGTGAAGTAGACCTTAGCTTTACCGTTACTGATGGCACAGAATCTGTTGAAGCCAATATTGATATCACTGTCGTTGAAGTGAACGATCCGCCAGTAGCCGGCTCAACTTCGTATCAGATGAATGAAGATGGCACCATCAATATCAGTCCGGAGCAATTGCTGGCCAACAGTTCTGACGTGGATGGCACAGTATCGCTAGATAGTGTTACTTACACAGGTACTGATGGTGTCTTGACTCAAAACGAAGACGGCTCAGTCACCTTCGCACCGAATGAGAACTTCAATGGCGATGTAACATTAGACATTGTTGTCATTGATGATGATGGCGCTATAGCAAACACGACTGCAGGCATTGAGGTTATCGCGGTCAACGATCCGCCGGTAGCGGGGGATACAGCTTACACGATTAACGAAGATGAAGTGCTGACTTTCTCTGCTGAGCAGTTGCTGGCAAAAGCAAGCGATATTGAGGGTGAAGTCGCAGTTGATAGCGTTAATTACACGGGTACCGATGGCATCCTGACTCAAAACGATGACGGTACCTTCAGCTTTGCACCGAACCAAAACTTCAACGGCGAGATAGCCTTGATGTGGTGGTAGTCGACGAAGATGGAGCAACAGTAAATGCGACTGCAAATATTGATGTTCTGCCTATTAACGATGCACCAGTAGCTGGTTCTAACGCCTACACGGTGAACGAAGACGGTTCTATCACCATCAGCCAAGAGCAGCTACTGGCAGGCTCAAGTGATGTGGAAGGTGATGCGCTTACTGCAAGTAATCTGACTGTTGATGGTAATGCGGAAGTCACTCAGAACGAGGATGCTCATTCACCATCACGCCGGATGCAGATTTCAACGGCGATATCGATATGCACTTTGATATCACCGATGGCACCGACACCATCCAAGCGACGGCTGACCTTACCGTTAACCCTGTGAACGACTTGCCAACGGCGGAGAATGTCAGCTACACCATTAACGAAGATGGCACGCTGACCTTCACCGATGAGCAGTTACTGGCGGGTGCGGACGATATTGATGGCGATGCATTGTCAGTGTCTGATGTCAGCTACACAGGTGCTGATGGGGTGTTCACCGACAATGGTGATGGCACCTATGAGTTCGCGCCGAATGCGAACTTCAATGGCGAGGTGTCTTTAGACTTCACCGTTAGTGACGGCCAAGGCGGGACGGTCGATGCCAACATCGATGTCACTGTTCTGGATGTGAACGATCCACCGGTGGCGGGCAGCACGTCTTATCAGATGAACGAAGACGGCACCATCGATATTAGCCCTGAGCAGCTTCTAGTGAACAGCTCTGATGTGGATGGCACGGTATCGCTTGATAGCGTCAGCTACACAGGCACCGACGGTATTCTGACCCAGAACGAAGACGGCTCGGTGACCTTTGCGCCGAACGAGAACTTTAATGGCGATGTAACACTGGATGTGGTGGTTATCGATGATGATGGCGCTACGGCAAGCACGACTGCTGGCATCGAAGTCATTGCGGTCAATGATGCGCCAGTGGCCGGTCAGAACGCATACACGGTCAACGAAGATGGCTCCATCACCATCAGCCAAGAGCAACTATTGGCAGGCTCTTCTGATGTGGAAGGTGATGCGCTAACGGCTTCGAATCTGACCGTCGATGGTAATGCGGAAGTCACTCAAAACGAGGACGGCAGCTTCACCATCACGCCGGATGCGGATTTCAACGGCGATATCGATATGCACTTTGATATCACAGATGGCACCGACACCATCCAGGCGGCGGCTGACCTTACCGTTAACCCAGTCAACGACCTGCCAACGGCCGAAGATGTCAGCTACACCATTAACGAAGATGGCACGCTGACCTTCACCGATGAGCAGCTACTGGCCGGTGCGGATGACATTGATGGCGACACGCTATCTATCTCAGATGTCAGCTACACAGGTGCAGACGGTGTGTTCACCGACAACGGTGATGGCACCTACGAGTTCGCGCCAAACGCCAACTTCAATGGCGAAGTGTCCCTTGACTTTATGGTCAGTGACGGCCAAGGCGGGACGGTCGATGCCAACATCGATGTCACTGTGCTGGATGTGAACGATCCACCGGTGGCGGGCAGCACGTCTTATCAGATGAACGAAGACGGCACCATCGATATTAGCCCTGAGCAGCTTCTAGCGAACAGCTCTGATGTGGATGGCACGGTATCGCTTGATAGCGTCAGCTACACAGGCACCGACGGTATTCTGACCCAGAAC
>BBSC01000011.1:0-163523 GCA_000830475.1 Vibrio ishigakensis
GTTTAAGGGGGCACTTCACTCAATTGAGGTCGGGATTTTTTTATCTTGAAGCGCGGCGCCAGTGAAAATTGATGCCAGTTTTTGCCTTCTTACGACCTAAAAAATAGCACACCAGCATACCTGCAAAGCCAAGCAGTGCGATGGGCCTGCGGCAAATAACCAGATAAAGGAAACGCCAGTGATGGTGTGAACCGCGTTTAGTTTGTTGTCTACAAACAAGCCAAAGATGTAGGCGAGAATAAAGAAGGTAATAAAGTAAATAAGCATCATGTTGAGAGCACCGCGACTGAATGAAGTGTGATCATAATCAACAATTGTGCACTTTAGTTACCAGTATGTGCCAACTAAAAATTTTTATCGTTTCCATTTGACTTAGGTGCAGGACATAAGCCCTAGCATAGGTATCAAAGCTTAAATCTCAGGGAGAAGAAACATGAGTTGTTGTAATAAGCCACCCAATGGCGGAACCGAGAACCCGAAGTTGTTGTTGCAGGTGACATTGGGGATATTCGCAGCGATTTTTCTAATCGCCTATTTCTTCGGTTAAATGTTTAAGGAGGTGAGGATGAAAAAAGTAATTCTATTGGTGTTGTTCGCAAGTGGCGTGGCATCTGCCTCTGTGTTTGCAGCTGAAATGGCCTCGCACCACGGCATGATGGACGGAGCTAGCATGGAGCAGATGATAAAAGATCATCCTATGATGGCTAAGATGCATGACATGATGGCTGGCAAATCTTGTGATGAGATGATGTCAGGCGACGAAGGAAAGATAGCCCAAGAGTCATGAAGCCCTAAACTCATAAAGGTATGCCAGTGTGATTAGCACTGGCATTATTATTGTTGTTAGTTGATTACCAACTGAGAACTCGGTTTCTTAATCACGATAGATAGAACAATCGATACCAAGATAAGCGCCAGCATCACATGGAAGGTGGCTAGGAAACCGCCAAATAAAGAGGCGATAAGTGAGCCAGCGAAGCTACCAATACCAAAACCAAGGTAGATAATGCCGTAGTTTTTGGCCACGTTTTCTAGGCCAAAGAAATCGCTCACTAATGATGGGTAAACGGTAATGGTGCCACCAAAGCTAAACGCGATACAGGCTAGAGATAGGTAAAAGGTGTGTAGCGTAGGCGGGATAAACAGCAGGTGCTTACGCCTGCTAGGCAGAACACTAGGGCAATAGTGATTACATACACTCGGGTGATCTTGTCAGACAGCACCCCAAGCACGATACGACCACCAAGGTTTGCTACCGCGATGACCGATACTGCAGTAGCGGCAATTTCAGCGGATAGGTTAACGTAGTTTTGACCAATATCTTTGGCGATGCCGATAGCATACAGACCAGACATACACACTGTAGTAAACATCAGTGCCAGCATATAGAACTGAGGCTTGCTCATCGCTTGCTTTAGGGTGAAGTTTTGCTGTGTTTGCGCACCATCAGTAGCTTGAGGTTCTTGTTTTGGTGCTTCTTTAACTAGCATTGCACCGATAAGCACAAGCACCATAGCCACAGCGCCCCACAGCTCAAATGCGTCTGACAAACCGAGATGGGTTAGTGAATACATATTGATGTATTTGAAGCCCAGGCTACCCAAACCGTAAGCACCAATGGCGCAAGCCGATGCAATACCCTTGTTTTTTGGGAAGAACTTAATGCAGTTGGTTAGCGCCAACAGATAGCCAGTACCGTCAGCAAAGCCGACTAGGAATCCTGCGAAGATATACAGAGCGGTAAGGCTTGATGTCGTTGAGGTGAGGTACAGGCTCGCCCCCAGAAGCAAACCAGAAAAGGTAATCACTTTCTTAACACCAAACTTCTCTTGTAGTTTGCCTGAAAGGGAAGAGGCGACTGCAAGGGCCAAACTCAATAGGCCAAAAGAGAAAGCGACCTGTTTTACTGGCTCGTCTAGCTTGTCTGCTAGGTGGGCATTAAATAGGCTCCATGTATAAACTGAGCCTAGGGCAAATTCGATCAAAACTGTGCCGATAAGGGTGGACCATTTGTCCCAAGGGCGGATGTTTGTGCTCATTGTGAGTACCTTAAAAATTAACGTCTGCGGCTAACTTAGGGCACTCAAATCATTCATTCAATGGAGTTTGAGAGATAGAAAATCAACTGTGTTTATGCAGGAATGAAATGCAAATATAGGGAATGAACTACAAATCTAGCTGTCACGAAACGCTTTAATATTGGAACGACTTACCGGTATTTGCTTGTTGCTGCCTTTTAGCGTTATGCGGTAGGTACCACTATGCCATGGGGTGATTTCATCAATCTTATTCAGGTTGATCCAGTAGGAGCGATGGGCTTTAAAAAAGCCTGAGCACTGATGCTTTTCTACAAATTCACTTAGCATTAATGGCGCGGTGAACTCACCATATTCGGTAATCACTTCGGTTAGTTTCCCGCTTGCTTCAGCAAAGATGATGTCATTCACATCAACCACTCGAATACGACTGCCTTGGTATAGATTAACGCTCGATGATGTGGCCACAGTTGGAGTAGGAACAAGTTTCTCGTTAAGTTTTTGTAGGGTTTTCTGTACGCGCTCTTCGGTATAGGGCTTTAGCAGATAATCGAAGGCTTCTATCTCAAACGCTTCAGCTGCATGTTCCTTGTAGGCGGTAGTGAATATAATTTTGGGCTGAGACTTTGAGTTGTAGAGGCTTTTTGCCAGTAGCATGCCGTTGATAGATGGCACATTGATGTCCAAAAAGGCGACATCTATCTTAGCCGTTTGTAGGTATTCAAGTGCGTTGAGGCCATCATCAAATTCAGCCACCAATTCTAAGTCACTGTACTTTTGGATAAGGTACTTAAGCTCCTCAGCAGCGAGGTATTCATCTTCGACAAGGATTGCGGTCTTCATAGTGATTGTTCCATTGGAATGGTAAAGTTGAACTCGGTTCCTGGCTCTAATCGTGAAATGGACAGTCCTTTGCCATATAGAAGCTTGATGCGCTGGTGGACATTGTTTAGCCCCACACGTTTGGATTCTATTGTGCCTTCCTGGATTCGTTGAATGACAGATTCTGGGATGCCTACGCCATCGTCACTTACGGTGACTTGCACGTGGTCTTGCAGTTGCTTAACCGCGATAGAAACCTTGCCACCACTTCCTTTTGGAATAATTCCGTGCCCAATGGCGTTCTCTACTAAGGCTGGATGATCAAAGGCGGCACTAATACTGATATCTGGTCGATATCAAACTCTACCTCGAGTTTGTTTCCAAAACGTGCCTTCTCGATAGCGACATAGTCTTTGACCTGCTTGAGTTCTGTCTCGAGTGGGATCATCTCATCAACATTCTCAAGGTTGAAACGCATAAAGGCGGCAAGCTTACCAACCAGATCACGCGCTTTATCCGGCTGGATACGGATAAGTGTTGAGATAGCATTTAGGGTATTAAACAAAAAATGCGGATTGATCTTGTTTTGCAGGGCGCCAAACTCTGCTTCATTGGCCATAGTTTTGAGTTGCTCTACCTTGGCCACTTCAAGCTGAGTAGAGATAAGTTGAGACAAGCCAATTGCCATCTCATGCAGAGCAAGAGTGATTCGGTGCGGCTTATTGAAGAAGATCTTTAATGTCCCGGTGACCTTAGCGTTTTCAGACAAAGATGATCATTAAGGAACGAAAGGCGTGCTCACGAATATCATTGCTTTCGATGATCCTGTTGTCTCGAATCGCTTTTTGCGTCATCAGGCTTATCTGGGTGTGAACCTTGCAAAATTGTTCTTCACCGTGTCCCACATAGACCTGGACGTCTTGGGTGTCGGTAATGGCTACTGCATCGGCTTGGGTTTCATTACGAATGATCTTGCACACTTGTTTTAAGGCATCCGGCGAGTTTTGACGAATAAAGGGTAGGGTTTGGTTGGCAACCTTAAGTGCTTGTTTAGCTTGATAGGCTGCGACTTTATCTTTCTCACTTTCCATATCCTGTAGCCATTTGATAATGAGGATGACGCACAAGGAGCCAAGAATCATTGGAAGGGCAATGGCGTGCACTATGGAATAGGCCAGCGCTTTATCTTGGTTCAATGCGATGATGAGAGCCATCGTGAGTAACTCGCAGGAGGCGGCAACCAAGAAGCCGTACTTCGCATAGTTTGAGTAGTTGGCCCTGATATGAACCCAAGAGGCCAGCAGTCCTGCCAGCACGCTGGTAATTAAACAGGGAATGGAAGAGGGGCCATTGAGGTCAATTAGGTAGCGATGAATTCCTGAGATAAGCCCCACAGGAATGCCAACCCAAGGCCCAAACAAGATCCCACCAGAGACGATAGAGATGATGCGCACATTGACTAGTGAGCCCTCGACGTGCACGCCAGTATAGGTACTGAAGATGGCAAACAAGGTAAAGAAGAGGGTGAGTACCGTTAATTCAATACTGCTGCGACTCTGCTTAGCGATGATGGTCTGAAACATCCGCATATGGGTCAGAAAATACAGTGCCATCAGTAAAAGCGCCGCGCGCTCTACCATGGCTAAGAACATCATCAGTTGGTCGAGGTACATGAATTACTGTGGTTAGAAAACTAGACGCCGATCTTATCCCTGTGGTGATTCAAGATCCTTATGCAATTACTGGAACTAAAATCTCGATTTTTGAATGTCATGAACAATATGAACAAAACTCCCAATATGCTCCTAATTCACAATATTTGCCCTATAAAGACGGTCTGTTAACAATCGTTTAACTTTTTCATCGACCTATAAAAACAGCCGCGCTTGCGGTACATAAGGAACGTGAATCATGTTAAACAAGTTCAAACCTTCGATTGCATCGGCTCTACTGACCGCCGTTTTCTCTTTTTCAGCAACAGCTGCGGATATTGATAAGATCCACTTTTTGATCCCTGGTGGCGCCGGTGGCGGTTGGGATATGACTGCGCGTGGCACAGGCGATGTTTTGGTAAAAGAAGACTTAGTGGAGAAGGTATCTTTCCAAAACCTATCTGGTGGCGGCGGTGGCAAAGCTATTGCACACCTGATTGAGACGGCTAAGCGTCAAGAAGACACCCTGATGGTAAACTCAACCCCGATCGTAGTGCGCTCTTTAAGTGGTGTATTCCCGCAGTCTTTCCGTGACCTTACCCCAGTGGCAGCAACGGTTTCCGACTATGGCGCTATCGTGACCTCTATGGACTCAAAGTATAAGACTTGGGAAGACGTGGTTGCGGACTTTGAGAAGAACCCTCGCAGCGTGAAGATTGCTGGTGGTTCTGCTCGTGGCAGCATGGATCACCTAGTTGTAGCAGCAGCGTTTAAGGGCGAAGGCTTTGATGCGCGTCAGGTGCGTTATATCGCTTATGATGCGGGTGGTAAGGCGATGGCGGCACTTCTTTCTGGTGAGACACCGCTTCTGTCTACTGGTCTAGGCGAAGTGCTAGAGATGTCCAAGTCTGGTCAGGTTCGCGTGCTTGCAGTGACTGCGCCTAAACGTCTTGAAGCTGCGCCTGATATCCCGACTTTAACTGAGTATGGCAACGACACAGTATTTGCTAACTGGCGTGGTTTCTTTGCAGCTCCTGGTACTGAGCAAGCGAAGATCGATGAGTGGAACAAGGTGCTTACTAAAATGTATAACACCGATGAGTGGCAGGTAGTGCGTGACCGCAACGGTTGGATCGATAACTACAAGGCTGACAAAGATTTCTACACCTTCCTTGAAGATCAAGAGAAGCAGATGGGTTCACTAATGAAAGAGCTTGGCTTCCTTAAATAATCAAACATAGGCCAGTTTAGGCTGGCCTCTTTTCCAATTTTCTCTGTATATGGGTTTTACCGACTGATTAGGTCTGCCTTTTCATTCTCCTTACCTATTGGCTAATGCCAACCTTGTTCACCCCTTTGCTGAACCGTCCATATACAGTTTCTATTTAGGAGAGAGAGATGTCTCATCTATCTTCCCCCTTAAAAGGCCAGTTGCTGTCACGAGATCGCGTCGGTGCCTTGCTGTTTTTGTTGTTCTGTTTGGGCTATGGATATCAAACCAGCCTGATTCCTCTCTTTCCAGGTGATGAGTACGAACCTTTCACCGCTCGCACTCTGCCAACCATCTTGACTTGGGTTGGTGTGGGTCTGGCTCTAATGCTTCTGGTAACGGGCAAGAGCGATCAAGAGAGCGGCGCAATCATGCACTTTAACTGGAAGCTGTTGATTAGCTTTCTGGTACTGATGGCTTTGTATGGCGTTGGTCTTACGCACCTTGGTTTCGTACTGGCAACCAGCTTTTTCTTGTTGGCAGGTTTTTACTTGTTAGGTGAGCGAAGAAAACCCATCCTATTTGGCGCTTCTTTCCCGTTTGTGATTGGGTTTTATCTATTGCTGACTCAAGGGCTAGATATCTACCTTGAGCCGGGCACCTTGATTCTGTGGTTTATGTAGGGAGACATAAGAATGTTAGACGGAATTTTCCAAGGGCTCTCTACCGCCATCATGCCATGGAATATCTTAATGGTAGTGGTGGGCTGCTTTGTGGGCACCTTTATCGGTATGTTGCCAGGGCTTGGCCCAATCTCAGCAATCGCGCTGATGATACCTATCACTTACGGCCTTGAGCCTTCATCAGGCCTTATCTTGATGGCGGGCGTGTATTACGGCGCGGTATTTGGCGGCTCGACCTCTTCAATCTTGATCAATGCGCCAGGCTGTTCATCTACTGTGGTAACTGCCTTTGATGGTTATCCTATGGCGCAGAAAGGACAAGCTGGTAAAGCACTCGCGCTGGCGGCTTACTCTTCGTTCACTGGTGGTACTCTATCCGCGCTGATGCTACTTGTGGCAGCTCCAGCCCTTGCTACTGTGTCACTGAGCTTCCAGTCATCAGATTACTTTGCGCTGATGCTTTTGGGTTTATCGGCGGTAGCCGCATTCGCCGGTCCCGGTCAGGTTATCAAGGCTTGGATGATGACGGTGCTTGGTTTGATGCTTTCTACCGTGGGCATCGATAAAGGTGTAGGGGTTGAGCGATTTACCTTTGGCCTTACTGACCTTATGGATGGCTTTAGCTTCTTGCTACTAGCAATGGCGACCTTTGCTCTTGGTGAAACTTTGATGGGGATATTGAAGCCCTCTCAAGATACTAGTGCTCAAGAGAATGAGCAGATGAGCAATATCGGTAGCATGAAGGTGACCAAAGAAGAGTTTAAGGATGTCGCGCCTACCTCTATTCGTTCTTCTATTCTGGGGTTCTTTACTGGCGTCTTGCCGGGGGCAGGTGCAACTATCGCAGCTTTCCTAAGCTACGGCATGGAGCGTAACCTAGCACCGAAAGATAAACAGAAAGAGTTTGGTAAGGGCAGTATCCGCGGCTTAGTTGCTCCTGAGTCTGCTAACAATGCAGCCTCTAGTGGCTCGTTTGTACCTCTGCTTACTTTAGGTATTCCGGGCTCAGGCACAACAGCTATTATGTTAGGCGCATTGATTGCTTATGGCATTCAGCCTGGCCCACGCCTATTCGTTGAACATCCAGATGTATTCTGGTCGGTGATCATCTCCATGTACTTTGGCAACATAGTACTGGTTATTCTGAACCTGCCTCTGATCCCTTATATCTCAAAGCTACTGGCTGTGCCAAGAACAGTATTGCTACCTATGATCCTGTTCTTCTCCATCACTGGGGTATATCTGGTTTCGTTCAATACCATGGATGTGTTTGTGATGCTGTTGGTGGCCATGGGCGCAATCGCGTTAAGGTTGGCGAACTTCCCATTAGCACCATTGCTACTTGGATTCATACTAGGTGGGATGATGGAAGAGAACCTACGTCGCGCTTTGATGATAAGCGATGGCGAGCTTTCATTCCTATGGGAGCGCCCAATTACCATGGCCTTTACCATTCTCTCGGTACTGGTATTGACGGCGCCAATCTGGCGAATAGCGTTTAAGAAGTTAAGACCTCAACCACAAACTAACTAGGTCAAAAGACCCTAATACAAAGCGCAGGCCAATGGTCTGCGCTTTTTGCTACTGACGAACGTAGGTGCGTTCAGGTCGTCCTACAGTGCCGTACAATACATCAGTTTTTACCTCTTGAGTGCTGACCAAGAATTCTAGATATCGTCTAGCGGTACTTCGGCTAGCGCCAATCTCTTTTCCTGCTTCATCCGCTTTCCAAGCATTCTGCGCCTTGAACAGATCTCGTATCTTGTTAAGGGTCACGGCATCAATGCCTTTAGGCAGTCTATCCGGTTCGCTTTCTTGCTCTTTTCGCTCTGCGCTTAATAGGGAGTCCACAAAGTCCTGATCAAAGGTATCGGTAGACTCGATGAGCTGTTGTTTAGACAGGTAATTATTAATCGCTGTATCTAAGCGGGGCAGCATGACGGGCTTCAGTAGATATTCAACAACACCTAGTCGCATCGCACTTTGCAAGGTCTCAGGCTCGCGCGCAGCGGTGATAAGAATGATATCTGTCTGCTTGCCTGGCTGTCTGAGTCCTTGAATAAGCTCTAGGCCAGTGCCATCCGGCAGGTAAACATCCAGTATCAACAGGTCAGGATTGAGCAGTTCTATCTGCATCTCGGCCTGTTTTTTATTGAGTGCGATGCCCACAATCTCAAGATTTGGGTTCGCTTGTAGGTACTGAAGGTGAAGCTGAGCAATCGCTTCATCATCTTCAATGATCAGGGTTCGGATCTTGTTGTTCATTTATATCCCTTCCTTAGGAATGAATACCGCAAATTGAGCACCATTCTGAGTGCCGTTTTCTGCTTCAATTGAGCCTTGATAACGCTCTACTATCTCTTTCACCAGGTGAAGGCCTATGCCGTGTCCTTTCTCGGCTTTAGAGGAGACGCCAAGAGAGAAGAGCTGCTCAACATCTATCTGTTGGCAGTCCGCGTCCAGCATCACTCACTTCTAGGATAAGGTCGTTACCTAGATCAGAGACTGACACCTCAATAGGTTCCGGTATCTGTTCGAGATTGCTTGAGGCGTCAAAGGCGTTATCGATAAGGTTACCGAGCACGGTAACTATGTCCTCGGCTTGAATATGGTTAGGTAGGGGAGAGAGCTGACTCCCTTCCTCTATCTTAAGCTCTAGTCCAAGCTCCCGAGCACGCTCTATCTTTCCTAGTAACAGGCCGGCAACCAGAGGCTCTTGAATGTTCTGGTGAAGCTGAGATATGAGCTGCTGATAGTGGTCGGACTCTTGACCAATCAGCTCTTGCACCTTGTCGATCCGCTCTAGATGAAGCAGGCCACTAATGGTGTTGAGTTTGTTTCTATATTCGTGGGTTTGTGAGCGCAGCAGCTCAGCGTACTGCTTGGTTTGTGATAGCTGTTTAGTGAGCTCGTTTATCTCATTTTTCGGTCTAAAGCTGGATACCGCACCTATGGTCTTTCCATCGACAACAATCGGCTGACGGTTTGCCACTATGTGTACGCCATTGAGCAGAAGGTCGATATCGTTCTCTGCGCTGTGGGTACTGAGCAGTTGATTGAGCTCACTTCTCGGTAGCACTTCGGACAGTGGCTTGTTGAGAACCTTTTCAGGTTTGACGCCAAGGATCTGCGCTGCGCGGGTATTGAAGATACGCACGCGGCTGTGGCTGTCTATACTGACAACCCCTTCTTTGATGGTACTCAAGGTCGCATCTAATTCACTGAACAGTCGAGACATCTCTTCGGGTTCAAAACCCAGTAAGGTAGTTTTAAATCTTTTGTAGGCATAGTTGGATAGTAGGCCGTTAAGCAGCGCAACCCCCAGGGCAATACAGAGTAAAAAGATAAGGTAGGGTTCGATGCGCTGCTGCAGGCTATCTAGCAGGTATCCTACAGAGACTACACCTATGATCTCGCCTTTGTCGTTAAACACCGCCGTCTTACCGCGAACAGAGTGCCCAAGAGAGCCTTGAGCGAACGAAACATAAGACTCGCCATGGGTGAGAGCACGGATGTTGTCGCCTCCGCGCATTGGCAGACCAAGGCGCTCTGCTCTCGGGTGGATGAGGCGTATGCCCTTGTCATCACCAATCACGATAAAGGTCGCCCCTAGGGCTTGGGTAAGGGAGGCCATCTTTATATCTAGATCACCCACTTCTCGGGTCTCGATCATATTGATAATCGACGGACTGTTTGCCAGAAAGTTGGCCACGCCTAGGGCTTTCTCGCCAGTCTCTTGCTCTTGTGAGCTCTTGATGTAATAGAAACCTGCAATGGAAAGGATTACCAGTTCAATGAAGCCAGATAGCACCATCACCAATAGTAGGCGTTTGCGTAGGCTTAATGCACTCCATGTCACCGTGACTTTTCCTTATTGCTAGTAATCCAAATGTTACTGAAAAGTAACATTTAACAATGAGAATGCTTAGCCTAGGTGTGAATTAGTGAGAGATGACACGGAGTAGAACGAAAATTCTGTGTAACAGCTCTCAATGGTGGAGGGCAGTGCTTGAGCTGTCGGTTTTGTAACGGGCATAAAAAATGCCACTCGAGAGTGGCATTTTGAAATCTTGTCTGTACTTAAAATTAAAGTACTACAACGTTCGCTGCTTGAGGGCCTTTTTGACCTTGCTCTACTTCGAACTCAACCTTTTGGCCTTCAGTTAGAGTTTTGAAGCCGTCGCCAGTGATAGCACGGAAGTGTACGAATACATCTTGACCGCCGTCTTGAGCGATAAAACCAAAGCCTTTAGTTTCGTTGAACCATTTAACAACGCCAGTTGTTTTATTAGACATGATAGTGTCCCTTACAAAAGAATTAACAGTTACATATAAACATGCTGATTAGTTGAATAGAAAATTATAACCAATGAAAAACAACAAGTAGCGTCGAACAATGAAGGGATACTATAAATCTTGCGTTGCTCGGTATTTCGCTTTCAACTTTATATATCAGACGCAATCGATAGTAAGGCAACTAATTACTTTGTCAATCAAAGTCGTAAAAATATCATGTAACTTTCATCTTATTCGTTAACTGTATCCAACTTTTCTTGATGATAATCGTGCTTTTTTATTCATCGCACTAACAAGGTGCAATTCTCCGATGGCTTTTATTAACCTTAAAAAGCATTGTCGATGAGTATGCTAACCCCTTGTTTTTCCACATTTGAAACCTGATTTCTCGTTTCTCTGATAGGTACAGAGTGCATAGGCTTTGCTAGAGTCATATTTAATTTTGCGTAAGGATTTGTAACATGCTCGCGCGTTTTATCAAAGCCGGTGCTCTTATTGCTCTTTCTACAGGGGCAAGTATGGCTGCTCCTCTACATTCATCTAGTTCAGCAAATTGGTATCGAGATGCAGCGGTCTCGCCAGATGGCTCTCAGATAGTATTTCGTTACTCAGGCCAGTTGTGGTTAGTGCCAAGTAAAGGTGGCGATGCCATTCCACTTACCAGTGAGTCGGTGTTTAGCAGTCACCCTATATGGTCGCCGGATGGGAAGTCCATCGCTTTTAGCTCCAATCGATATGGGGCAGGGGATGTGTTTTCTATGGATGTGCAAAGTGGAGAGCTAACACGTCTTACCTATCACCCAAGCCAGGATGTACCTTATGCATTCAGTTCAGATGGACAGCGTATCTATTTTGAATCCATGCGTATCGGTCGAAGCGATAAGAACGTCAACAATGGTTTCTTCGGTGAAGCCTTTTATCTCTATTCGGTAGGCTCAAAAGGTGGTCGAGAAAAGCTAGAGTTGGCTAATGGGATCAGCAGTTTTGCCAGTGCACACAACAAGCAGGGCTATCTCTATACCAACCGACCTTCGTTTGTCGAGCAGGCGTATCGCAAACATCACACCTCATCGGCGGCGCGAGATATCTGGCTTTATCAGGGTGGCAAGCACCTTCAACTGACTCAGTTCAAGGGGGAAGACAGAGATGCTCACTGGTCTTCAGATGATTTGGCCATGTATTATCTTTCCGAACGTTCGGGTTCATTCAACGTCTGGCGTAAAGGCCTAGATTCTTCAAATTCAGAACCCACTCAACAAACCTTTTTTAAAGACTTTCCAGTGCGCGCTTTGTCAGTAAGCAATAAGGATGATCTTGTATTTAGCTATGACGGCGATATTTGGTTAAAAGCTAAAGATGACGAGAAGAGTCATAAGGTGGACATTCATATCCGCAAGCTGGGAATGAAGGATGGCAGTCGTAACGTAAACCTTAAATACGAAATCTCAGAATTTGCTATATCTCCAACAGCGCCAGAAGCGGCCATAGTTGCGCGTGGTGATATCTTTGTAGTCTCTATGCGCTCGGGCAACTTGGTTCGTGTTACCCATACCCCAGAAAAAGAGGCGTCGGTTTCTTTCTCCGCTGATGGTAAGAGTCTCTATTACACCTCTGAGCGAAACGGTAACTGGGATATATATAAGAGCGAGATAGCGCCAACGGATGAGAGCTTTATCACTTCCTCTAACATTAATGAGCAGGCAATTACCCAGACCGATGTCGATGAGACACAGCCTCTGCTCTCTCCTGATAACGGCAAACTGGCTTATCGGGTAAACAGCAATAGTCTAGTGGTGGAAAACCTTAAAGATAACAGCACCGAAACCCTTATCTCAGCGAAAGAGTTTTATTCCTACGAGGCTAGCGATTGGCACTACTCTTGGTCGCCGGATAGCCGTTATATGGTCTCTCGCCTGGGTACCGTGCTTGGCAAAAACCAGATAGCGCTGTTTGATACCTCAGGTAAGAAAGACAAAATAGTGCTCAATAACAGCGGCTTTATTAAGTATTCGCCTAAGTTCTCCCAAGACGGGCAAATCGTATATTGGTTTACCCCGCGAGACGGAAATACTGAACTGGATGGCTCACCAGTGGCTGGCGATATTTATGCGCTTGCCTAAATCCAGTGGCTGATTACAACTGGTTTAGGCCGGACGATGGCACAGATATTAAGTCCGGTAAAAAAGACGATGATAAATCGACGCAGTTTGAGGCGAATGGTCTAGACAATAGACTGCATCGTTTAACGCCATTCTCATTAGATATCAAAAATATGTTCTTGTCTCCAGACAATAAAGACTTGTTGGTGGTCTATTCCCAGAAAGACAACTACGTGTTTGCGGACATCAATACCAAAACTGGCGAATTTAATCAGATGTTCACCCGCCCTAAAAATGCGGTAAAAGATGTGCAGATGAGTCCGAGCAATGACGCCTTGGTGATTCTTGGAAATGGCATGATCGACAAGGTAACGCTAGCCAACCATAAATCGGATGCGAAGTATTTCGATGTGCAGGCCGAGTTCAACTTTGGCAAAGAGCGTGACTATATCTTTAATCACGTTTGGCGTATGACTAAGAACCGCTTCTACGATAAAGCTCTTCACGGTGTGGATTGGGATGCATTGGGTCAAAGTTACTCGCGCTACTTACCTTCAATCCATACTTATCCAGAATTTGCCGAGATGCTGAGCGAGATGGTCGGTGAACTGAATGCTTCGCATACGGGAGCAAACTATTTTGGAGCCGGTCGTAATCGGGAGAAAGTGGCTAGTTTAGGTGTTTTCTATGATGACACGTACCAAGGTGAGGGTATCAAGATAGATAAGTTACTGCCAAATGGACCTGCCGATCTGCCAAACTCTCTTATCTCTGATGGCTCGATTATTACGGCTGTTAACGGAAAGACGATTGCTAAAGATAAAGACATCTATCCGTATTTAAGAAACCTAGAGGGCAAACTTACCACCTTAACGGTTAAAGCCCTGATTCGGATAAAACCGACACGGTTCAGGTGTTCCCAATCGACCAATATAAAGAGAGCAAGCTTTCTTACAGCTATTGGAACAACACGCGTAAATCTCTGACTAATAAGCTGTCAGAGGGTCGAATCGGCTATATCCATGTGCAGCAGATGGAGTCGGAAGATTATAAGAAGCTGGTGGATAAACTATTTGGTGAAAACCAAGACAAGGATGCCGTTGTTATAGATATTCGCTACAACACGGGCGGTAATATTCATGATCAGTTCATCGATCTGTTATCTGGCGTGAATTACGGTGAAGCGGTCAGTCGAGATGGATATAAAGCGGCAAACTTCCCACTGCGTCGTTGGACCAAGCCAACCATATTGTTGGCTAATCCATCTAGCTACTCAGACGCCTCTGTAGTGGCGAAGCTGTATCAAGATAATAAGCTAGGTAAGTTGGTGGGTGATGTGGTCCCAGGTACGGGTACCTTTGTGAACTGGCAGACACAGCAAGAGCCTCTATTGGAATACGGTGTTCCTCAACTCGGCATCAAAGACAGTAAAGGCAAGTGGCTTGAGAACCAGGATATCACCCCTGATGTATTGGTGCACAACTACCCAGAGAGCGTTGCTCGAAATCGGGATGTGCAACTAGAGACGGCAGTGAAGCAGCTTCTGTCGCAGCTCAATAATCAGAAATAAGCTAATCAACCGCCCATGTGGCGGGTTTTTTATAGTCTATGAGCTAGGGTGCAAAATTGAAAAATCGCGGTGAAAGACTAAGGTTGAATTACCATGAAAATTCCATTCAGCGCCTTATGTGACTGAATCAAAGGAGGAGCCTCATGGACAATTCAAATGACCCCATCTGGCTTATCGAGCGCCGTTTCTTGAACAAAAGCTGATGCAAACCCAAGTGTTTAAAAACGCAAACGAATTTAATGCCGCTTTCAATGAATTTAAGAAGTATTGCCTGCTAAATAAATTGGGCTATCAAAACCTAGGCATGCACAGTGAAAAGGTGGATGCCTTGTGGCATCAATTTATCTTGTTCACTCGTGAATACCATGACTTCTGCATCGAGCATTTGGGCAGTTTTCTGCATCACGAACCCAGCCTTGAACAACTGCCAGAGGCTCAAAGTGGCTTTTTTCAGGCTTATCAGTCTGAATTTGGCCAGTTAAATAGCCTGTGGTTGGATGGTGCTAATTGCATAGCACGCTCCGCCAACTGCACCGCTAAACAAAACTGTACTGCTAGACTGAATTGCACTGCAAAGCTCAACTGTACCGCTCAGTTGGCATCTCGTAACTGTACTGCGCGCGTTGTTAGCTAACCCTTTTCAGGGGCCAGCGACTTCTTATAAAGCTTAGGCGTCAGGCCAGTAATACGCTTAAACGCGCGTGAGAAGTGGGAGATATCCTGATACCCCAACTGTTTTGCAATAAAGGTGAGTGTCTTGCCTTGCTCCATCAACTCGCACGCCAGCGAGAGCAAGATACTGTCTTTAATCTTTCGAAAAGAGGTGTTCTCTTCTTTTAATCGTCGTTGGAATGAACGCACCGAATATTCGAGAATCTCAGCTGCATCCTCAACGGTGAGGTTCTGCTCCAGACAATAGGGTCTCAGGGTTTCAAACACACTGTCTGTGAAGCTGGCATGCCATTCGATAGGCTGTTTAGTACTTTGCTTGATTGAGACCTTTAAGTCCAAGAACTCTTCAGGAATACAAACACCGGTCTTATCTTGCATCACAAAGATCTGACAGCGGCTATCTAGTACGGATTTGACGATATCGTACTCGGCGCCTTGCAGGCGCACTTTCTCTGCTCGCCAAGGTTTACCAATTAGCATGCTAATAAACTGTTCGATGTAGAGAATAGGGAATATCTCTTTCCACTGAAACTCGCTTTGATATTCGGTCTTGGTATGGCGATTAAACCAATGCTGCCCATGTTCTACTGAATAGGAGACCGATGAGCCGGGGGAGTCGAAGGTGAAGATACTGTCGATATCTTCTAGTACGTCTCTCAAGGTGTCATAGCCGGAGATGCCATCAAGTAGCTTAGGAATGATGTTACGTTTAAAGGAAAGTGAAAGGATATCGGCAAGATTGGTCACCCCTAACTGCGCAGATACCAAGTAGAGTAGGCGCTTTACACTCTCAGATGGCACATAGTCGCTATTGCTATCCATCAAATCAGAGGGAAGATCCGCATCCCTTAACAATTGGTGGACATCAAAGCCGTTTTCAGCAAACAGCTCCACGAAAATCTTGGCATACTGGGTTTGAATGACAGGGACTTGCTTTCTCTTTTTCGGCATCTGCTCGAACTTCCTTTTCGTTGAACAGGTTAATTTTAACAAAACTTTATCAAGTTCAATGAATTAGAAGTAAAAAATGCGATAAAAAAGGGTCGCGATTGCGACTTGATAGATGGTAAGTTAATTAGTTAAAGCTGTAGGTGTATACGCTATAACCGCCGTTGTCGCCAACGTTGCCAGTTTCGTTAGTAAACTCCACGCCTTCTACCTCACCTGAGAACTCTTCGCCGTTTGGTGATGATAGGAATTTCACAGTGATGTTAGATGGATGAACTAGGGAGAAGTTCTCTGCGTTCTCGAAAGTGTGCTCTGGTACCGTTACTGTTTCGCTACCAGCAGTTTCAGCAAGGTGCTTCAGGTATTGATCTACTAGCTCACGGTTAGTGTAAGCCGCATCTTCAAGAGCCAGTTCAGAGTTCATAACGCCAGGCATCTTAGTGTTTGATGCACGGTAGTTGTTAGTTACCACATACATAACTTGGCTGTCATCCAACAATACATCGTTGTATGAGAAGTTTAGGATACGACGATGAATACCATTTTCGTTTAGTATTGCGTAACCTTCTTCATCAGTAACTAGCTCGCCGTTTTCATCTACTTGGTAACGTGGAGCTTGAGAAACGTCGATATCGTAGTGAAGACCAATCGCTTGGCCATCTGCGTCCCAACCGCCGTAGAACACGTCAAAGTTATAGCTACGGAACATTTGGTTCAGTAGGTAATCACCGTCGTTGGTTACTGTTTGATACTGCTGTGAAGCGATAGACTCTAGCCACTCTTTGATATCTGCAACCGTTAGCTTTAGAACTGCAGGTGTGTTGTTATCAAACACATATAGGTCAGCAACACTTGCATTAGTTAGCTCATCACCGTTGATATTAGTGTAATCATCAGCACCGCCACGGCCACCTTTGAATGGTGCAGATACTGAAAGCAGGATTTCACCATTGTCAAAGCTTAGCTCTTCAAGTTGGTTTGCCCAGTGGAACTGAGCTTCGTTAACGATCTGTACTGATAGATCAGGAACGATTGCAGAGAAGAAGCTGTTGATCTTTTGAGTGATACCAAGGATTGGTGTTGCCATGTACTCTTGTGTATCCACGTGCTCTGTAGCTACAGATGCAGCAATAACTGGAGAGATCTCTAGCTTGTCTTTTGGCAGTGCACGAAGCTCTGCGGTACTCTCTTCGTAGTTCACAGTCCAGGTTTCACCTTGGTCATTACTTTGAACTACTAGGTCGATAACACCCAGGTGGTTACCCCAGAATCCAGGCATAACAGCTGGCTTGCCGTAGATCTTACCTTCTGGGGCATTTACACCTTCCATACCGTCATAGAAACCAGTAGTTGACGGGAAGTTGTTGTGGTCGTGACCAAACATGATGGCATCGATACCGTCAACTTGAGCGATCTGCCAGGTAGCGTTCTCTTGGAACGGCAGGTCTGCATCACTACCAGTTAGGCCAGAGTGAGGTACAGCAACGATGATGTCCGCGCCTTCCTCTTTCATTAGGGGTACATAGTATTCAGCGGTTGCTTTGATGTCTGACACTACTACTTCACATTCAAGATAGCTCTTATCCCAGCTCATGATGTTCGGTGGGGTAAAGCCAATTACACCTACATTAATGGTGTAGTCCTGACCATCACGAGCCACAAAGGTACGCTCTAGGATGATGTAAGGGTTAAACGCCGTGGTAGCGCTTGCTAGGAACTCATCGTCGATACGAGTTTCACAGCTGTTAGACGCGAAGTGAGATGCTGTTAGAAGGTTTTCGTTGTATTCAAACACGTTCGAAACAACATAAGGGAAGTTAGCACCTTCGATTGCCGCATGTAGGAAATCAAGACCGTAGTTGAACTCGTGGTTACCGATGTTTGCTGCATCGTAATCCAATAGGTTCATTGCCTTATATACAGGGTGAGTGTTGCTCTCAAGGTGAGCCACACCTAGGTTCGCTAGGTAGTCTGCCATTGGGCTACCTTGGATAAGGTCACCATTATCAAACAGCATGCTGTTTTGAACTTCAGAGCGAGCTTCACCAATAACTACTGCGGTACGCGCAAGGCCATAGCTTGAGTCGTATTGGTTTGCGAAGTAGTCGTACGGCATCATGTTGCCGTGAAGGTCGGTGGTTTCCATCAAACGTAGATCCATAGAGATTCTATTATCATCTGTGGAGTTGCTTGAGCTATTACAGCCCACTAGCGCCAGTGTTAATGCACTGCACAAAGCAATGTTCTTGGTATAAGACATTGTTTCCTCGGGATAGGTCGGAATAAAAATCCAGTGCATATTGGATTTCTAATGTGACAGATTCAAGGCGTGAAAAAGTCTGGATGTTTCCGTTTGTGTCCACAGAAACACTTGTTACATCGCAATCGGTTGCATTATTAATTTGATACAGATCACGTAAACGATTGCGGAACTTACAATGAATTTCATAAATACTTAATGAGCATCATGCTGTTTCATTTGCGTTAAAGGCTTTAAATTGAGGTTAAAACGTCTATTAGTATGGCAAGTGAAATATTTTGAAATAGTTTTGCTCAGGCCTTTGCGAATAGTGCGATCAGTTGCTTAACTTGTTGTGGCTATTGATTCGGCTATAGATTCTCTAGGTTCAGACATCTGATGTAGGTCACGAAATTGGCACAAATGTGATCGATTCTTCTCGCCAACTCAATTAATTGTATTACAATAAGCCTAATTGATTTTTTCATTCCCCCTAACATCAAGTTTTTGATAAGAGAGTTGACATGAGCAGCGATAAAGCGCTTGACGCGATTAGGAAGATGAAGTTGGAGAACGACACTTCAGCTGGTAACCTAGTAGACCTACTTCCTATCGAAGTTCAGAAACGTGACTTCGACCTATCATTCCTAGACAACCTAAGTGAAGAGCGCCCACGCCTTCTAGTTCAAGGTAAAGATCTAGCTGATTTCCGTGCGAAGGTGCAGGCAGACGAGTCTTACTGCATGTTCGACGACTTCTTTAATAACTCTACTAAGAAGTTCCTAGACACAGCACCATACGAAGAGCCACAAGCATACCCAGAAGAAACTGTAGGTAAGGCTTCTCTATGGCGTCCTTACTGGCGTCAAATGTACGTTGATTGCCAAATGGCTCTTAACGCTACGCGTAACCTATCTATCGCTGGTATCGTTAAAGAAGACGAAGAGCTAATTGCTAAAGCAAAAGCTTGGACTCTAAAACTGTCTACTTATGATCCAGAAGGCGTAACTTCTCGTGGTTATAACGACGAAGCAGCTTTCCGTGTAATCGCAGCTATGGCTTGGGGTTACGACTGGCTAAACGCTCACTTCACTGACGAAGAGCGTCAGCAAGTTCAAGATGCACTGATTGAGCGTCTTGACGAAATCATGCACCACCTACGCGTAACGGTTGACCTACTGAACAACCCTCTAAACAGCCACGGTGTTCGTTCTATCTCTTCTGCTATCATCCAACGTGTATCGCGCTTTACCACGATCACCCGAAAGCAGGCGAGTACATCGCATACGCACTAGAATACTACGCAGTACACTACCCACCATGGGTGGTGAAGACGGCGGTTGGGCTGAAGGTCCTGACTACTGGAACACCCAGACTGCATTCCTAGGTGAAGCATTCGACCTATTGAAAGCATACTGTGGCGTAGACATGTTCAACAAAACATTCTACGAAAACACTGGTGACTTCCCACTATACTGCATGCCTGTTCACTCTAAGCGCGCGAGCTTCTGTGACCAGTCTTCAATCGGTGACTTCCCTGGCCTAAAACTGGCTTACAACATCAAGCACTACGCGGGTGTTAACCAGAAACCTGAGTACGTTTGGTACTACAACCAACTTAAAGGTCGTGATACTGAAGCGCATACTAAATTCTACAACTTCGGTTGGTGGGACTTTGGCTACGACGATCTTCGCTTCAACGTTCTTTGGGACGCTCCAGAAGAGAAAGCTCCGTCAAACGACCCTCTACTGAAAGTATTCCCGATCACAGGTTGGGCTGCGTTCCACAACCGTATGACTGAGCGTGAAGAGCACATCCACATGGTTTACAAATGTTCTCCATTTGGTTCTATCTCTCACTCACACGGCGACCAAAACGCATTCACCTTGCACGCGTTCGGTGAGACTCTAGCGTCAATCACTGGCTACTACGGTGGTTTCGGTGTAGACATGCACACTAAGTGGCGTCGTCACACCTTCTCTAAGAACCTGCCTCTATTTGGTGGCAAGGGTCAGTATGGTGAGAACAAGAACACTGGTTTCGAAGGGCACCAAGATCGCTACTGTATCGAAGCGGGTGGTAACATCACTGATTACGATACTGAGTCAGACGTTAAATTCGTTGAAGGTGACGCGACTGCTTCTTACAAGTTCTTCACTCCAGAGATCGAGTCTTACAAGCGTAAGATCTGGTTCGTACAGGGTAAAGTATTCGTGATGCAGGACAAGGCGAGCTTCACCGAAGAGAAAGACCTAACTTGGCTAATGCACACTACGTTTGCAACTGAGCCAGGCGAGAAGTCATTCACTATCCGTGGTGAGAACGCACACCTAGACGTTAACTTTATCAACCAAGCGGACCGCATCCAGTCTGTGAAGAACGTTGAAGGTTTCGGTGAGGTAGACCCATACGAGTTCCAAGACCTAGAAATCCACCGTCACGTTGAGACTGAGTTTGCCGCTTCTAAAGAGCACAACATTGTGACCCTTCTTGTTCCAAACAAGAACGAAGGCCAGCAAGTTGAAGTGTCTCACAAGCTAGAAGGTAACACTCTAGAGCTGACTGTAGACGGCGAAACAGTAACTATCGAACTTAACTAATAACAGATAGTTGGCTAGAAAATAGAAAGCCTGAGCGAAAGCTCGGGGCTTTTTTTGATTCATTACAGATTATCGGGAACAACAACTACTTTAGATTCGTGTGATCACTCTGCCAGTGATGCATGGCAAGCCGCCGTAAATACCTCCCTGTAGGCTTGGTTTCGGCATCCTTGCCTCAAACACTTGCCCAGCACCACAGCCTGCCGCTCCCAAATCCGGGACCTTACTAAGCTTGGGATCCCACTGATGTTGCCACTGGAGAGTGATTGATGGAGCAAGGTGTCGCTCGCAGGGAGGCGAGCGTCAAGCGCCCACGGATGGGTTTACCGCGGCCTTGTGAATCAATCGCTCGGAGGGAGTGACTGGCTCATAAGGAATAATTACGCTCCTCTCTAATCCGTGAAGAACCTTTTTTGTCTTCCGCTATTTTCTAAAAGATACTAATCCCATTTATGGATTGAGCCTCTCAAAAAGTCATATATACGGGAAGTGTAGCGAGTCGTAATATTGTTTGTGTCGACAGGGAATGCGATTTAGCAATCAATACTAATAACTGAATAGGTGAAAACATGAAAACTCTATCTACTCTGCTACTGACTTCTCTGTTCGTAACTCCTGCGGTATTTGCATCAAACGTTAATACTGACCCTATCACTGATACTCAAAGCGGTTATACGTGGCAAGATCCAAGTAACAAATCTGGTGGTGGCTACACCTGGGAAGACCCAAGTGAAAAATCAGGTGGTAACTTTGCATACCAGTGGCAGGATCCAAGCGATAAATCTGGTGGCGGTTACACCTGGGAAGACCCGAGTGAAAAATCAGGCGGTAACTTTGCATATCAGTGGCAAGATCCAAGCGATAAATCTGGTGGCGGTTACACTTGGGAAGACCCAAGTGAAAAGTCAGGCGGCAACTTTGCATACCAGTGGCAGGATCCAAGCAATAAATCTGGCGGTGGTTTCACGTATGACGACCCAAGTAACAAAAGCGGCGGTGGTTTTGTAGAGCAAGGTGGTCAGACTCACTTCTCTTAGTTCATAAATAGTCGCGCCTTTAAGCCTGGTAATGTATCTTAAATATCAGAAGGTTACAGGTTTAAGGTGAACAGATGGCGCGCAATTTAGATGACTTTTATATCTT
The DNA here is from genome assembly GCA_000830475.1 of Vibrio ishigakensis. Lineage (GTDB taxonomy): Bacteria > Pseudomonadota > Gammaproteobacteria > Enterobacterales > Vibrionaceae > Vibrio > Vibrio ishigakensis_A. Next base: position 21,972 of record BBSC01000011.1, read on the forward strand.
CTGTCAGGTCGTCAGGCTTGGGAGTATGAAGGCGGCTAGTGAAGAGCTAGAGATCCCCCTATCGACCGTCAGTCGCCGAATTGCCAACCTAGAGGAGAGCGTAAGCTCTCCTTTGTTCGTTCGCTCAAAAACTGCCCTCAAGCCCACCAACACGGGACTGCACTACTATCAGCGACTCTCTCCTCACTTTACGTCTCTATATTCAGAATTAGACACCCTTGATAGTGACCTCAATGAGGTCACCGGTAAGGTCTCCATTGACTGTACCGATTTCGTATACGACTACTTCCTCAAGTCTGGCGTAGAAGAGCTGCTACTTAAGTATCCAAATCTCAAACTCAAGTTTATCCCTTCCCGAGACACGACTAGTTTTCATCCAGATGCCGATCTCGCGATACTGGCCGGAGAGCTTCCTGACAGTAATCTTGTGGTTAAGCGTCTCGTTTCAATCGACATGCAAGTGGTCGCAAATGCTCAGTTCAAGCCAGTTCCTCTCAAGTTACAAGATTTGAAAGAACTGCCATTTATTGGGCACCTACAACAACAGCGCATTACTGGCTATGACAGGCACTCTAGGGCGCTTGAGAGCATTAACCTTTATCCTAAGCTATCCCTTTCAGAGCCCGATGCAGTGGCTGAGATGGCCTGTAAAGGAGTCGGTTTTGCATTTGTACCGAACTACTTTGTCGATGATTCACTTAAAAGCGGTGAGCTGGTGGAGTGGCTAACAGATTATGACTTTGGTCAGAGAGAAACCTACTTGGCTTACAGGCATAGAACCCAGAAGTCTCGGGCACAAGAGGTGGTGATAGAGATGATCGAACGCTGCTTTGACAAGTTTAATCAGTAATAACAGGTATAGGCTAAAAGCATTGTTTGAAAACTAATCAGAGCTCTAGACTCACGTTTTTTATATAAGTGGGGGTAGGGCATGGAATGGTTAGTATTGATCGTCGTTTTGATCTTATGTTGGAAAGGCCTATTATCAGTGTGCTGGCTCTTTTATCAGTTCCTGATAGGTTTCTTCGGTGGATTCGTCTTCCTTATTCTCCTATTCATTATTATCCCTTTTATAGCCATTGGCCTTGGATAACAGACATAAAAAACTCCAGCCTAGGCTGGAGTTTTCAATTTGGGGTTTAACTAGCTAGCTTAAGAAGCCGCTGGTTTTGCACCTGTCTTAGATGCGTTCACTAGTAGGATACCAACTGTTAGTACAATCGAACCACATAGTAGGAACAGTAGACGACCAGTAGGTTCGTTTGGAATCAGAGCCATAGCCAGGATACCGAAGCCTGCTGTGCTGATTAGCTTACCAAGCATTGAACGCTGAGCTGTGTCTAGGTTCTGCTGCTCTTCGCCTTCAGCTACTACTGGAGTGTTCCAGTTAGTGAATAGCTGCTCAACTTCTGCTTCACGCTCAGGTGATAGACCTTTGTATAGAAGCGTTGTTGCGATGAAGAAGCCACCTGTGAACACTACGTGTGCTGCTAGGCTCAAGCCAACTTTCAGGTCAGCCCACTCACGTGCTGTAAGCGCATGCTCTAGACCAAAGATGTTTTGGATGTCGTCTGCAGTTAGTGCGATACCGAAGATGTAAGATACGATACCACCAACGATTAGAGTCGCCCAACCAGCCCAGTCTGGAGTCTTGCGAATCCACATACCTAGTAGGATAGGGATTAGCATTGGGAAGCCGATAAGTGCACCGATGTTTAGTACGATGTCGAATAGGCTTAGGTGCTTCAGTGAGTTGATGAACAGACCGATACCGATGATGATGAAGCCCATGATAATGGTTGTTACTTTACTGACTGCTACTAGCTCTTTCTGGCCCGCTTGCGGACGTAGGATAGGGCTGTAGAAGTTCATCACGAAGATACCAGCGTTGCGGTTTAGACCTGAGTCCATTGAAGACATGGTCGCCGCGAACATTGCAGACATCAGTAGACCAACCATACCCGCTGGCATTACGTTCTGTACGAATGCTAGGTATGCTGCGTCACCTGCTTTGCTACCCATCGATGCGTACTGAGCCGCGAAGTCAGGTTGGAATGCAGCCATGTACCAAGGAGGTAGGAACCAAATTAGAGGACCAACGATCATTAGGATACAAGCTAGACCTGCTGCCTTACGAGCGTTCTCTGAGTCCTTAGCACATAGGTAACGGTAAGCGTTGATGCTGTTGTTCATTACACCGAACTGCTTAACGAAGATGAATACTACCCAAAGGATGAAGATACTTACGTAGTTCAGGTTGTTACCCAACATGAAGTCGCCTTGGAAGTTGGTAACAATGTTACCTAGGCCACCACCGTTGAAGTATGCTGCGATAGCACAGGTAATGGTAACTGCCATGATAACTAGCATCTGCATGAAGTCAGAAGCTACAACAGCCCAAGAACCACCTGTAACAGCCATCAGCATTAGAACAAGACCAGTTACTACGATGGTCCACTCCATTGGGATATTGAAAACAGCAGCAACGAAGATTGCTAGACCGTTTAGCCATACACCAGCTGAGATCAAGCTGTCAGGCATACCTGCCCATGTGAAGAATTGCTCTGAAGTCTTACCAAAACGCTGACGAATTGCTTCGATAGCGGTAACAACACGTAACTGACGGAATTTCGGAGCGAAATAAATGTAGTTAAGGAAGTAACCGAATGCGTTAGCTAAGAATAGGATTACAACGACGAAACCGTCGCTGAATGCGCGTCCTGCGGCACCTGTGAACGTCCATGCTGAAAACTGTGTCATGAAGGCGGTAGCACCCACCATCCACCACAGCATTTTGCCGCCACCTCGGAAATAGTCACTGGTTGATGTCGTAAACTTCCTGAACATCCAGCCAATGGCCATTAAGAAGAAGAAGTAGGCGAGAACAACAAAAGTATCGATAGTCATCTTTTCAGCCTTAAATGTTTTAACTAAATACTGAGAGCAAGATTAGCCTGTTTCTCGATTTAATTGTACTACAATATGCATTTTTAGTGATCTAGCGCACATTCAAGTGCAACTGGTTATTTGGTGATATTTTTCTTTATATTTCAATAAGTTATGCATATAAAAATTAGAAAATACTCACGAAGTGGTCTTTTATATCCCATATTTGAAATATTTATGGTCATACAAAAATATAAATGATCTCAAGTGTGTATGGGTGTAACAGGGTGTTACAGAGTATAGATATAAAAAAGCGAGCATGATGCTCGCTTTTCAAAAAGAGGGTGTTTGCTAATTAAGCAACGTGGTTTACCGCGTCACGTACTAGTGCACCTAGCTCGTCCCACTTACCTTCGTCCATTAGCTTAGTTGGAACCATCCAAGTACCACCACAAGCAAGAACTGCAGGGATGTTTAGGTACTCGTCAACGTTCTTAAGGCTAACACCGCCAGTAGGCATGAAGTTTACTGGGTAAACTGCAGTTAGAGCTTTAAGCATTGGAACGCCGCCAGAAGGCTCAGCTGGAAGAATTTAAGAGTACGTAGACCCATTTCCATTGCTTGCTCAACTAGGCTTGGGTTGTTAACGCCAGGTACGATAGCAACGCCTTTGTCTAGGCAGTATTGAACTGTACGTGGATTGAAGCCTGGGCTTACGATGAAGTCAACGCCAGCGTCGATAGAAGCATCAACTTGCTCGTTAGTTAGAACAGTACCAGAACCGATTAGCATGTCTGGGAATTCTTTACGCATAACGCGGATAGCTTCGATTGCACACTCAGTACGTAGAGTGATCTCAGCACATGGCATGCCGTTTTCAACTAGAGCACGGCCTAGAGGAATTGCATCTTCAACACGGTTGATAGCGATTACTGGGATAACTTTTAGGCTAGCTAGTTTATCGTTTAGAGTTGTCATGATATTTCCATTAAATAATGTGTGATTCTGAAACTTCAGAATTATAGAGACAGTTCAGGCATTGCTTCAGCTGGATGATAGCGCCAGGATACTGGATTACAGTACCAGCTACCGCGTGACCCGCTGCCGCTGCTTCTTGTGCTGTGCCACCGCATAGACGTTTCGCTAGGAAACCTGCGCTGAATGAGTCGCCTGCTGCAGTTGTATCAACAACGTTGTCGATCACGTTTGCAGAAACGTAGTTTGCGCTTTCGCCTTCAACAACTAGGCACTCTTTGCCGCCGCGCTTGATCACAAGCTCTTTAACGCCAGCGCCTTGAGTACGCTCGATACATTGCTCAACGTGCTCGTCACCGTATAGGTCTTGCTCATCATCAAAAGTCAGTAGGGCAGTATCAGTGTGCGCAAGCATCTTCAGATACCACTTCTGAGCTTCTTCTTGGCTAGCCCATAGTTTTGGACGGTAGTTGTTGTCGAAGAATACTTTACCTTCAAACTTCTCTAGGAAGTTGAATAGCTCGTTACGGCCGTTTTCAGTCAAGATTGCTAGAGTGATACCGCTTAGGTAGATAGCATCATAGCCGCTTAGAGTTTCGATAAGTTTTGCAGAGTCAGCTTGGTCGAACATGAACTTAGCTGCTGCATCGTTACGCCAGTAGTGGAAGCTACGCTCGCCTGTGCTGTCAGTTTCGATGTAGTAAAGGCCTGGTTGCTTGTCAGAAAGACGCGCGATTAGGTCTGTGTCGATGTTCTCTGCTTGCCACTTAGACAGCATGTCTGCGCTGAATGGGTCTTGGCCCAGAGCAGTTACATAGCTAGTTTTGATGCCATGGCTATGTGTAAGACGAGATAGGTAAAGAGCAGTGTTTAGAGTGTCGCCACCGAATGCTTGCTTTAGAAGTTCACCTTTTTGCTGAAGTTCTACCATGCATTCGCCGATGATAGCGATGTTTAATGATGTCATTTTTGTACCAAAAGTCTGGGGGCTGAATAATTATTTGAGGAAATCTTCTCGTGCCGGAGAGAAGCAGTCAAGTAGAACACTGCCTTCTTCTAGGGCAACCGCACCATGTTTGAAGTGTTTGGGTGCTATGTAAGCATCTCCTGCCTTAAGAACCTTCTTTTCGCCTTCGATTTCAGCTTCGAAGCTACCGCACACTACGTAACCGATTTGGTCATGAATTTCGTGGCTGTGAACTGCGCCAACAGCACCTTTTTCAAATCGAACATGTACTGCCATTAGGTCGTCGGTATAACCAACAATCTTACGAGAGATTCCATCTCCTAGGTCTTCCCAAGGTTGATCGTCTGCAATGAAGAATGGTTCATAGTCTTGTCCTCGATTACGGGGCGAATTAAAGAAACTTTATCTACTGTTTATCATAATGGATTAACTCTAATTGTCATACAATAAGTTTATAGATGTGTGACCTAGGTCAATTGTCCCTAAGTCCTTGTTTGTATAATCAAGGAGTTAGAGAACTATTCTACTAATTTCTTAAGTTTAGTGATTGAGAAAATATGCAAGGAACTGTGATTTTTCTCATTATTTTGCCACCTAAGTATAGGATAATTTCTCGTATTGTATTACTTTATAGCGACAAGAAGCCCTCAAAGACCTCTGTTTTTCAAATTACACAGAAGTCGTTGGCTAAAGAGCTCATAAAATTAAAAATTCGTGCACAAAAGGTGAAACGAGATGACTCCACAACCGATTTTGCTTTCTCAAGAAGAAATCGAGCAACTTCGTAAAGAAGTAGGCCGTCCAACTTTGATGGGTAAATCCATCGCAAAACACATTGCTGAAGTAGATGCTTATATGGCACTTGGCCTTGATGTTCCTGGACACGGCGAAGCAGGTGGTTACGAACACAACCGCCATAAGCAAAACTACACCTATATGAACATTGCTGGTCGTCTTTTCCTTATTACTCAGGAAGAGAAGTACGCAACCTTTGTTAAAGACCTACTAAATTGGTACGCAGACAAGTACCTAACCCTAGACTACCAAGTTCAAAAGAACACCAACCTACCGGTCGTCTATTCCACCAGATTCTAAACGAGCACGGCTGGCTCCTATTCACCAGCATCGCATACTCTTGTGTAGCCTCTACTATGAGTCAGGAAGAGCGTGACCGTATCGTTGAGCGTGTATTCATCCCTATGATTGAGATGAGCACAAAAAATACGCTTATCGTTTTGACCACATTCATAACCACGGCGTTTGGGCTGTAGCGGCAGTGGGCGCATGTGCGGTTGCTATCGGTAAGCCAGAATATCTTGAGATGGCGGTGTACGGTAAAGACCGTGAAGCGACCAGTGGTTTCCTAGATCAGGTTTCGAACCTGTTTGCACCATCTGGCTACTACCTAGAAGGTCCTTACTATTCGCGCTTTACTATCCGTCCTTTGGTTCTGCTGGCTGAGATCATCCATCGCCATATGCCAGAGGTGGATATCTACAATTACAAAAACGGCGTTGTGGGCAACACGGTACAAGCACTGCTTGCTACTGCTTATCCTAATGGCGTTTTCCCAGCACTTAACGACGCATCGCAGAGCATGGGCATTGCCGATGCAGGCGTTCAGGTTGCAGTGAGCATCTATGGTGCTCACTACGAGCTAGACGATAACATCCTAGGTATGGCTAAGATCCAAGATGGCGTGTGGATGCACCCATGTGGTCTGAAGCTTTCTCAAGCCTATGAGAGAGCGCAAGCTGAGCGCGAGATCGGCCTTCCATACTGGCCAAGCATGGAGCTTGCAGAAGGTCCTGATGGCGACCAAGGTGCACAAGGCTTTGTGCGTATGCAAGATGATAGTGGTGACGTTACTCAACTAGTCATGAACTATGGCATGCACGGCATGGGGCACGGTCACTTCGATACTCTAGGCATTACCTTCTTCAACCGCGGTCAAGAAGTGCTACGTGAGTACGGCTTCGCTCGCTGGGTAAACGTTGAGCCTAAGTTTGGTGGTCGCTATCTTCCTGAAAACCCAGGCTATGCGCGTCAAACCATTGCGCACAATGCGATTACTATCGATGAGACTTGTCAGAACTACTTTGATGTAGACCGCGCAGACTCAGTAAGCGGTACTCCACACTTCTTCCAAGTAAACGATGAAAGCCTAAAAGGCATGAGCGCGTTTGCCAACGAACACTATGATGGTTTTGGCCTGCAGCGCAGCGTGTTCCTGCTTTCACTACAAGAGCTTGAAGCTCCGTTATTGATTGACCTATACCGCGTTAAGGGTGAGGGCGAGCATCAGTACGATTACTCTCATCAGTATCAAGGTCAGATTATCCGCACTAACTTCGAGTATGAAACCCATCAGACTCTAGAAACGCTTGGCACAGATGCAGGCTATCAGCATCTATGGAAAGTGGGTGCAGGTGAGGCAAGTGAAACAGCACTAGTAAGCTGGTTACAAAACAACACCTATTACACTTGGCTAGGTACAAGTTCAAACGACAATGGCGAGGTTATCTTTACTCGCACTGGCGCAAACGATCCTAGCTTCAACCTTCGCAGCGAGCCTGCGTTTATCCTGCGTAGCAAGGGCGACACTTCACTGTTTGCCTCTGTGGTAGAGACACACGGCTACTTCAATGAAGAGTTCGAGCAGTCAGTTAATGCACGCGGCAAGGTTAAGAATATCAAAGTACTGGGTCACACTGATGCAGCATCGGCTGTTGAGATCGAGACCGAGCAATCTCTAGTGACTTTGCTACTGTCTAACGATGCAAATGCATCTGAGACAACTGAGAACGAATTAACTATCAATGATAAAAAATACAACTGGACAGGTTCTATTCAGTTGAAATCCAAGCTATCCCTCAGGAGACAGTTTAAATGAGCTATCAACCACTATTACTTAACTTCGAAGAAGCGGCTGAGCTTCGCAAAGCACTAGGCACGGATAGCCTGCTGGGTAAAGCGCTAGCGCGTGATATCAAGCAAGCTGACGCCTACATGCAAGAAGTAGGTATCGAGGTTCCAGGTCACGGTGAAGGTGGCGGTTACGAGCACAACCGTCACAAGCAGAACTACATTCACATGGACATCGCTGGTCGTCTATTCCTTATCACAGAAGATCAGAAGTACCGTGATTACATCGTAGATATGCTAACAGCATACGCTAAGGTGTACCCAACTCTTGAGAGCAACGTAAGTAAAGATACCAACCCACCGGTAAAATCTTCCACCAGACGCTGAACGAGAACATGTGGATGCTTTACGCATCGTGCGCATACTCTTGTGTATTCCACACGCTTTCTGATGATCAGAAGACTCTTATCGAGACTGATCTGTTCAAGCAGATGATTGATCTGTTCGTAGTAACTTACGGTCATGACTTCGACATCGTGCACAACCACGGTCTGTGGGCAGTAGCGGCAGTAGGTATCTGTGGTTATGCGATCAACGATCAAGAGTCTGTAGACAAGGCACTTTACGGCCTGAAACTGGACAAAGTAAGCGGTGGTTTCCTAGCTCAGCTAGACCAACTGTTCTCTCCAGACGGCTACTACATGGAAGGTCCTTACTACCACCGTTTCTCTCTACGTCCAATCTACCTGTTCGCAGAAGCGATTGAGCGTCGTCAACCAGAAATCGGTATCTATGAGTTCAACGACTCAGTGATCAAGACCACTTCTTACGCTGTATTCAAGACTGCATTCCCAGACGGTTCTCTACCAGCTTGTAACGATTCATCTAAGACGATTTCTATCAATGATGAAGGCGTTGTTATGGCAACATCTGTATGTTTCCACCGTTACGAGCAAGCTGAGACTCTACTTGCAATGGCTAACCACCAACAAAATGTTTGGGTTCACAGCTCAGGTCTAACTCTATCTAACGCAGTTGAAGCGGCTGATGAGATCAAGCCATTTAACTGGGGTAGCTTATACATCACTGATGGCCCTCAAGGCGAGAAGGGTGGTCTAGGTATCCTACGTCACCGTGACGCACAAGATGACGACACTATGGCGCTTATCTGGTTCGGTCAGCACGGCTCTGATCACCAGTACCACTCAGCGCTAGACCACGGTCACTACGATGGTCTACACCTAAGCGTATTTAACCGCGGTCACGAAGTTTTGCACGACTACGGCTACGGTCGCTGGGTAAACGTTGAGCCTAAGTTTGGCGGTCGTTATATCCCTGAGAACAAGTCTTACTGTAAGCAGACTGTTGCGCACAACACAGTAACCGTTGATCAGAAAACTCAGAACAACTTCAACACAGCGCTAGCTGAGTCTAAGTTTGGTGAGAAGCACTTCTTCAACGTTGAAAACGAGAAGCTTCAAGGCATGAGCGGTCGTATCTCTGGCTACTACGAAGGCGTAGATATGCAGCGCAGCATCATTCTTGCTGACATCGAAGAGTTCGAAAAGCCACTAGTAATCGACGTGTATCGTATCCAGTCTGAAGTAGAGCACCAGTATGACCTACCGGTTCACTACTCAGGTCAGATCATCCGTACTGACTTCGAATACAAGACTAACTCTACCCTAAGCCCTGTGGGTGAGTCTGACGGTTATCAGCACCTGTGGAACCTAGGTTCTGGCAAGGTTGAAGGTAGCTCGCTGGTTAGCTGGCTAGTAAACAACAGCTACTACTCGCTGATCACTAGCGCAACTGCTGACAGTGAAGTGATCTTCGCGCGTCTAGGCGCTAACGATCCTGACTTCAACCTACGTAGCGAGCCTGCGATGATCATGCGCCAGTCTGGTAAAGATCACGTGTTCGCTTCTGTTCTAGAAACTCACGGTTACTTCAACGAAGAGTTCGAGCAGTCTGTTAACGCTCGTGGTCTAGTTGAGTCTGTAAACGTAGTAGCTGACACGGTTGACGGCACTGTAGTTCGTATCCAAACCACTACTGGCAACACTTACCACTTCGGTATCTCTAACCGCGCGGGCGAAGCTCAGCAGTCAGAGCACACAGTAGGTGAGTTCAGTTGGACTGGTTCTTTCGCTAAGATCTAATCTTTAGTCGAAACTGAAACATTAACCGGATGTGGTGCAAGCCATGTCCGGTTTTTTGTACCTGCGATTAGCTTATGCAACAGCTTACATTTGCTTGCAATTTGCTTGGGAACTTATGTGAGTGGTTGGCAGGAATATGCACTGGGTAGCAAAAACCATACAAATAAATAGTAAAATATGGAACGTGGTTTCAGTTTCATATTTACACTTTGAGGGCTTATGGAGTTGTTAGATTTGGCCATTGTTTTGGCCTATTTTGCATTCGTTATCTTTGCTGCAATGATCTTTAAACGGTTCGCCAAAACCTCTTCGGGATTTATCCGAGGTGGCGGCGCAATGATGTGGTGGATGGCTGGCGCTACCGCCTTTATGACTCAATTTTCAGCATGGACCTTTACGGGAGCGGCGGCCAAGGCGTATGAAGACGGCCTGACGGTGCTATTTCTGTTCTGGGGTAATGCGATGGGCTTCTTTGTCGCATCCTATTACTTCGCAGAGCGCTATCGTAAGCTTCGTGTGGAAACACCGATGGAGGTGATTAAGCTTCGCTTCGGTCGTATCTCAGAGCAGTTCTATACCTGGCTTAGCTTTCCCTTAGGCATAATTTCTGCGGCTATCTGGCTTAATGGTTTAGCGATATTTGTCGCAGCTGTGTTCAATATCGATCTCTACATCACTATCTTGATCGTTGGCGCAGTAGTGACCTTTGTCGCAGTCAGTGGCGGTTCGTGGACGGTTTCTGCTACCAATGTTATCCAATTGATTCTATTGGTCTCTATCACCATGACAGTCGGAGCATTCGCTCTGTATGAAAGCGGGGGACCGGTGAAGATGGCTCAGCAGTTCCCAGGCGATTTCTTGATGGGTAGTGGCATCGAATATTGGCACATCTTCGCGCTGTGGATTGTGATTATCGTGAGTAAGCAAACCATCAATACCAACAACGCATTAACCTGTTATCGCTTTCTAGTGACCACCAACGAAAAGGAAGCGAAGAAAGCCGCGTTTGTAGCGGGCGTACTCTTTATCATCGGCCTGTGATGTGGTTCATTCCACCTTGGGTAGCGGCGGGTATGGGCGTTGACCTTCAAGCCTTCTATCCAAATCTTGCAGAAAGTTCCAATAACGCAGCCTATCTTTTCTACATTGACCACTATATGCCAACGGGCGTACTAGGACTTGTCCTTGCAGCCATGATAGCGGCAACCGTAGCCCCTATGACGACAGCATTGAACCGCAATGCGGGGATCTTTGTGCGTAACGTGTATCAGCCACTGATCAATAAAGAATCGACAGAACGAGACCAAATGAAAGTGGGTAAGATAGCGACACTGGTGTCTGGTTTGTTGTCGGTAGGCGCAGCACTGATGTTTGCCTCTATCCGTGAATACAGTTTCTTTGACCTTATGATGCTATTTGGTGCGCTGCTTCAAATGCCTATCTCTATTCCATCTTTGCTGGCACTAGTTATTGTGCGCACACCAGATTGGTCAGGTTGGGCGACTATCGTGGTTGGCTTATGTGTTTCAGCCTTTATGCAGTTCGTTTTTGAGGTCAACTGGCTATTGCCACTATTCGGCGCCGAGTCCTTCACTCATCGTGAGTATGTAGACTTGACGGTTGTAAGCGCACTGCTTGCTCAGATAGTCATTACTGGTGGTTTCTTTGCCATGACCAGTTTGTTCTATAAAGAGCGAACTGGAGAAAGGGCAGAGGAGACTAATACCATGCTTAAAAACCTAAAGACACCGATTAGCGGTGAAGAAGAGGCGGACGTAGACCGCAGGCAAGGTGAGTACTTAGGTAAGATGACTCAGATATTGGGAGGACTGATCATAGTGATCGGCCTAACCGTTGATACTTGGGCAGACATGCTGACCTTCTTTATTATTGGTGGTTTGATATTGCTGTCTGGGGTCCATTTGTATCGGACTAGGAAAGCGCCTCAGGCTGCGTGATCCAAACTAATTTCATATCAGTTGCGTCATCCCGGAATGCCGGCCCAGCGGAAATTGCATCGCAATTATCCGGGATCTCCGGATTGTAGGAACTCGGTAGAGGTACCGGCTCAAGGCCGGTATGACGCTTATAGTAAATTTTTAACTTGCTCTAAATGCCAAGTGCACTAGGTGAAACAACCCATAGTTAGCAATATTGTCCCAAACTGAAGCGTTCCCACTTTCAATCTCTACCTCTGAATACAAACGGAATCGCTTTGAATCAGAGCCAATGAGATCGCTCATCGGAATACTCGAGCTAGACTCATCAGTTTTAATCAAAAGGTCATGATTAGAGGTCATTGATTGAAACTGAAAAGAATTAACTTTGGCATAATCCCATCCAACAGGTTGTTCTGTAATATCAAAGCTGAAGTTGTTCACAGTTACAGATGAATCAGAGGTTGGATAGTAGAGAAATGCATTAAAACCGATTGACTGATCGTTCAAGTAGTCATGATTTATAGTTAGCATGAGGGTTGAGTATTCACCTCTAGATTGGCCGTCATCTCCAAACTCGGTATATATGATTACAAAACTCTCGTTATCAACCCAATCACATGTCAGATTGTACTTAACTCTGACGGGCAGAATTTTACTGTAGTCGGTTTCACAAACACCGTGCACAGCTTCATAAGTAGTGGTGAAATATTGTGCTACCTCAAGGTACATGGGTTTTTACTCGGTATATCGGGCTCAATTGGTTGTACTGGTGTTTCGGGCTCAATTGGTTGTACTGGTGTTCCGGGTTCAATTGGGAGTACAGGTGTTCCAGGTTCAATGGGATTCACTGGTATCCCTATTTCTCCTTCTGGTAACCCAGTATCTCCGTTATTAGAATCAGACGAATTACACGCGACAAGAAGCGGTAATAACCCTAGGGCAATTACTTTGTTCAACATAATGTTTCCTATGAATAAAAGAGATTAAATTTAAGAGCGTTTAATCCTTGCGGATCAATGTGGCTAGAACGAAGAGATCTCAGCGAGTTTGTTCTTAAGCCATTGGGTTGCAATGCCGTTTGCTCTTAACTCAGAGGTGACGAGTTCAACTCTAAGTAAATGTCCTTTTTCACTCACTTGGGTTTTCGCTGTGTGCACCCGAGTGCTGTGATTCTCAGCAATAGGTCTCGGAACGAATGCCCAGCCTATGTCTTGCTCAACCAGTGTGATAACTGTTTCCATATCACCAACCATGATTCGTTCAACGCCTGATAAATCCAGGTACTTGTGTTCAAGGTTGTAATTGCTGGCCCTTGATATCTGTTTAGTGCCAATTAGGTCGGTATGAGCCAGCGTTAAATCTACAAGAGGGCTACTTTGCGCACAGATAAGGCTAGTCTCGAGGTATCCTAAGGTTTGAAAGCGTATGTTCTGTTTAAATATCCAGCGACCCGTGATTAGAGCTATGTCGATAAGGTTGTTTTTTACTTCAAAGACTATGTCCTGGCTCAACTGCTGTTTAACGACTAATTCAACGGTGGGGAAGTGCTGGTTAAATTCGACAAACAGCGCTCGAATTTCATCGTTGATAAGCCAGTCGTCTATGGCAATGACTATACGTTCCTCAAGTCCCTCAGAAAGGTGTTGAGCTCGATTGATAAGTGTTTTTTCTGCTGTAAGAATATTCTTTGCATGCAGCAACAGCGCTTGCCCTTCTGCAGTCAAAATGGGTTTATAACCAGAGCGGTCGAAAAGTGTGAGGTTTAGGTCGATTTCAAGATCAGCGACTGCGTTACTGATCCAAGATTGCGCTTTGTGCTGTTTACGAGCTGCAGAAGAGAAAGAACCGCACTCTACAACGTTCACAAAGGCTTGTATTTTTTCGGTGTTCATTACTAACCTCATCACTATTTCGTATAGATTATAGGACTAATTGAGGGTGTGAAAGATTAACTCTATCTGTATTTATGATGGAGTTGGTCGGCGCAGAAGATACCGGCTCGAAGGCCGGTATGACGGACTTTAAACACTGTTGGCCATACAAACAAAAAGCCCGCAAGGTGAACCCTGCAGGCTTTTAAATCTTATTGCTTCAAATGCATCAACTACATAGCTGCAGCAAAGATATCAACGATCTCTTTATGCGAAGCTTGCTTAGGGTTAGTCAAACCACACGCATCTTTCAGCGCATTATCGGCAAGCGTGTTGAAGTCTTCCTCTTTCACATCAAGCTCTTTAAGGCCTGATGGAATCTTCACATCTGTTGAAAGCTGTTGGATTGCTTCAAGTGCGCTTCTGCGCCTTGCGCAGCGGTCATGCCTGCAACATCAACGCCCATAGCTTTTGCTACGTCTAACAGACGCTCAGGGCATACTTGCGCGTTGTAACGTTGTACGTGTGGTAGCAAGATAGCGTTACATACACCGTGTGGCAGGTCGTAGAAACCGCCTAGCTGATGAGCCATAGCGTGAACATAACCAAGAGAGGCGTTGTTAAATGCCATGCCAGCCATGAACTGAGCGTATGCCATCTGCTCGCGAGCTTCGATGTTGTCGCCGTGCTCTACTGCTGTGCGTAGGTTCGCTTGGATAAGCTCGATTGCTTTGATAGCAACTGCGTCAGTAACAGGCGTCGCTGCGGTTGATACATAGGCTTCTACCGCGTGAGTCAGTGCATCCATACCCGTTGCTGCAGTTAGAGAAGCAGGCTTCTCTAACATTAACTCAGGATCGTTTACTGAGATCATCGGAGTGGTGTTTTTGTCTACGATAGCCATTTTAATGTGACGCTCTTCATCTGTGATGATGCAGAAAAGAGTCATTTCAGATGCAGTGCCGCTGTGGTGTTGATAGCGATAAGTGGAAGCTGAGGCTTGGCAGATAGGTTTACACCCTCGTAGTCTTTGATCTCACCGCCGTTAGTGGCCAGAAGCGCAACGCCTTTCGCACAGTCGTGAGGTGAGCCACCACCTAGAGAGATAACGAAGTCACACTCGTTCTCTTTAAGCAGTTTTAGGCCATCGTTAACGTTAGTAATTGTAGGGTTTGGTTGAGTTCCGTCGAACACAACGGTTTCAACGTTGCGCTCCGTTAGTAGGTTTTGAACCTTACCAACGATACCGATTTTGACCAGAATGCTATCGGTTACGATCAGACCTTTCTTGAATCCTTGAGCCTTGATGTTGTCAGCGGCGTCTACCAAGCATCCTGCACCCATAAGGTTGATAGACGGAATAAAAAATGCTGCCATTTTAGTTCTCCAGATTATTTTATTGATTTTAAAAACTGGATTTATCCTAGAAACGAAATGAAATGCTGTATTTGATGGAAATCAATAGTCTGGTCTGATGAGATAAGGCTAGATTTAAATGCATGATTTTTATCACATTTTCAAATGTAACAAAAAAAGCCTGCTAGGACAGCAGGCTTTAAATCGATGAATTCTGGGTAAATCGCGACCAGTAGAAATGTGACCGAGCTTATATTAGTCGTACATCAGTTTCTGTGCTTTTTCACTGTTGAACTCTTTTAGCGATTTTCTTGCTAGGTGTCTAAACGGCAGGGCTTTAACCATTTCTTCAAAAGGCTGGATTGCAAATGCCCAGAAGATAGAGCCATCAAATACAAAGATAATGGCTGCACATAGAGGAATAGAGATTACCCACTGGCCGGTAAAGTTGATCTTAAATACGTCAGTTGTCTTACCCAGTGCACGCAAAACGTGTCCGTGTACTGTGTTATAGCCACGAACAATCGGCAGGAAGATGTATAGCGGTGCAATTGTCGCGAGGGCGGCGTAGGTCACTGGATCAAGGTTTGGATAAAGATCTGCGATAAACAGACTCAAAATACCAAACAAAACCGCAGTGATTATGGATATATACACTGCAATATCGATACTCTTGTCGACGTTCTCTACCAAGTCATCCATCTTGTTTGAACCAATTGCTTGGCTAATAGAGATAGCGGAAGAGTGTGCCCAAGCCGTAATAAATTGAGTACCAGAGCGAATCCACGGGAACACCAAGGTAATGGCTACGTAGGCGTTGATATTGAGCTGAGAGTAGAGAAGCTGATAAACCGTAGCACCAATAGAAAGAATGGTAACGTTGGCCGCAACAGGGAATATCTCAAGGAAGTGGTTTTTGATGCTCTTCCTAATCCCGCATATATGATCTTTTAGACGTACCTCAATCTCTTCAGAATAGTGCATACAAGCAAACAGATAGGCGGTACGTATCATTATCGCAATCACACTACCGAGCGCCGCACCTTTTACACCGTGTCCTTCAAACCCAGCAAAGCCGTAGATGAACAGGTAAGAGAGTAGGGCGTTTATAGGCATTTCAATCAAGTAACCCTTAAACGGCACCTTAGTGCGTCCCAATGCGTTAAATAAAGCGATGCTTACTTGAGTGACTGCTGTGAATATTACTAGGTACTGAGAAACGGACAGGTAGTCGTTGATTTCGCCATAAAGAGACGTGTCGTCGGTTAGCGCTTCAATGAGTTGATGGTCGAAGAACTGCAAAAGGATAAGAAAGAGGGAAGCGACACCAAAGTTAATGGCCATGCCAGACCAATACCCACGAGCAAGGGACGCTTTAACACCAGAACCTACCGCGCGGCTCAGTACTAGTTGAGTACCGTTAGCCAATGCCATCTGAATACCCATGATGAACGCAACGATAGTGCTTGCAATGCCCATTGCAGCTAGCGAGATTTCACCGAGAGGAGAGACAAGGAAGGTGTCAATCATCAGCATGGATTGCATTAACAGGGCGTTAAGCGCGAGAGGCCATGCGATAGAGATGTTTTTGCGAACGTAGGATTGTTTGGGCACTAAAAAACCTTAAGCTAGTTGGATTTAATTTCCGAGAGCGGGAATTTTATCCGAAATAAAATATTTGTCATATTTTATTACTTGCTTAAGGCTTTTTATTTATCAACTGTCAATTTTTGAGTAGTTTTAGTCCAATTGAGACAAGCGTTGGTTGTCGTCTGCAAGCAGTGTCATAGACGCAACGCGGGCTTGAGAGGCGTTACCAGACATGATTGCATTGTAGATAGCTTGGTGCTCTTCCAGACAAAAACGACCACCTACCGCTGAATCGCCAAGGAAACGCTTGAACAGGTAGAAAGAATGTTGCTGAACGGAATGTAGAACTGGTTGCCCGTTGCTAGGAAGATCGTCTTATGGAACATATGATCGTTCATGGTCCAGTTGTGATAATCCACGTTGGTCGCCGCTTCAGTCATCTTCTGGAAGTAAGTCGATAGCTCTTTTCTCTGCTCGACGGTCGCGTTTTCCGCAGCTAGAGCACAAGCTTCAGGCTCAATAGCTTTACGCAGTCCCAGAAATTGAGAGAGGAATGGTTTGTTATCTTCAAGATCTTCAATCCACTCTAGGAGTTGTGGATCTAGAAAGTGCCATTGGCTGCGCGCAGATACGTGTCCCGACCTTTGGCTTAGATTCAATCAGACCTTTCGCAGAAAGTAGTTTTGTAGATTCGCGAAGAGCAGTTCGGCTTACACCAAACACTTCACACAATTCGGTTTCACAAGGCAGTTTTTGACCCTGTTCTAGTTCTCCTGAAAGAACTTTGCGAGCAATTTGTCTCGCGACTTGCACATGAATACGGCGGCTTGAGTCTTCCACCAATGAAAACAGTGACATTGTTACCACCTAGCTATTAGTTTTTATTATTTTTATTACGGATAAAAAGCAGTTCATGACGAACTTTGGGTGCCGTTTGGTCACCTGTTACACATTGGAATGTTTCCAAAATGTAGCCAATAAGGAAGGGTGGTATATGCGAAACATACGCCATATGCGTGTACTAATTCTAACCATCCCCTTTTGATTAATCATAATACAATAGTATCTTACTTTCTCAACAAGAAACCTGTTCATCAGCTGATGAGTAATAAGAATTCAGACCTTTATCACGATAGCGAGCCACATATTTCATATCTGCTATGATTAAGGGGTGTACTTGTATGCCGTATGTTAAGGGGATGTTATTGATTTTTTAGGCGTAAATTAACGTAAATGATGTTAAAGGTCACGTTTAACGGGCGGTGGCATGTCTTTATATATATATGAGTGCTAACATTGCCCTTAGATAATATTTAATAATTACAATACAAGAAGCAAATTATGTTAGGTTCATTTAATTCTATCGCGGGCTCTAAACGTAGCCTGCACGTCCAGGTAGCACGTGAGATCGCACGTGGTATCTTATCTGGTGAGTTGGCTGAGGGTCCATTCTTCCAGGTGAAATGGCTCTATGTGAGCAATTTGGTATCAGTCGTACTGCTCTTCGTGAAGCGGTCAAACTTCTGACATCAAAAGGTTTACTTGAGTCTCGTCCAAAAGTGGGTACTAAAGTAGTAGACCGCGCTTACTGGAACTTCCTAGATCCACAACTTATCGAGTGGATGGATGGTCTAGCGGACACTGACACTTTCTGTGGTCAATTCCTAGGTCTGCGCCGTGCTATCGAACCGGAAGCATGTGCACTGGCTGCTATCCACGCAACTGCAGAGCAACGCATTGAGCTGTCAGAAACCTTCCAAGAGATGTCAGAGGTTGCTGCGGCACCTGAACTGGACATTGTTAAATGGACAGACGTAGACATGCGTTTCCATAGCTTGATCTTCAACGCGACAGGTAACGACTTCTATCTACCATTCGGTAATATCCTGACAACTATGTTCGTGAACTTCATCGTTCACTCGTCAGAAGAGGGTAGCACCTGCATCAATGAGCACCGTGAAATCTACGAAGCAATTATGGCAGGTAACCCAGATAAAGCGCGTCAAGCATCAGCGAATCACTTGCAAGCATCTAACCACCGCTTACCACTTGCTAGCTAAAAAAGACCTCATGTCTTACGAAATCACTAAAAAGCATGCCTCGTCATGCTTTTTTTGATCAAGTTTTTTGAAATTTTTTTAAACTTATTGCGATAACAATCATTACATCTATGTTACTAGGGTGCTTTCTGCATATATAATAATACTTAAAGGCTAACTGAGCGCAAAAATGTCCGAATCCTTACTGCCCAATATCATCCAATTTATCGGCCAAATTGACCCTTTCGATAAGATCCCAAAACCAGCTCTTCGAGACCTCGCTTCTCAAGTACAAATAACCTATCTCAGCAAAGGTGAAGAGATTGCCTTGTTTGTGGAAGGGGAAGAGAAATTCCTTTATATAGTCCGTACCGGCTCTATGGAGCAGCGCAAAGCAGATGGTGTTTTGCGCGCAAGGTTGGGTCAGGAAGACCTTTTTGGTTTTACCTTTCTAGAAACTCACATAAGCAGTGATGATGGCTATAAGGCGATCGCGATTGAGCCGACTTTGCTTTATCTCATTCCCCATTCAGCACTGCAGAATCTGTTTAAGGCATCTCCTGAGAGTGCGGAGCGATTCGCTTCAAAGGCTCAGGTACGATTGAAATCTGCACTGGACGTTGTTTGGTCGAACAAAGAAAAAGGCCTGTTCATTAAGCGTGTAGGCGATATTGGCAGTGGCCGAGTAGCGGTTGTACAAGCCGACCAGACCATACAGCAGGTAGCCCATGAGATGCGCATCGTGAAGCGCACCTCTTGCGCCGTCGTGTACGACAAAGATGAGTTGGTGGGTTTGATCACTGACCGTGATATGACTAAACGGGTGATTGCACTCGGAGCCTCTATCGATCAGCCTGTCTCGTCGGTGATGACCTATTCGCCATTGACTATCAGCTGACGATCTGGTTCTACATGCAGCCTCGGTAATGATGCAGTTCAACATCCGAAATCTACCTATTGTTGAGAACAATAAGGTTATTGGTCTGCTGACTACCTCTCACTTGGTTCAAAACCATAGGGTTCAGGCGATATTCCTGATTGAGAAGGTAAAATACGCCACCAGTGTTCGCTCTCTGGCTGAGTTCACTCCGGAGCGACAGGCGATATTTGAAGCGTTGGTAGAAGGTAAGGTTGCGCCTGAGATCATAGGGCAGGTAATGACCCTGATCTTCGATTCCTACACCAGACGCTTGATCCAGATAGCGATCGATAAACTTGGTCCACCTCCGTGTGAGTTTTCGTGGATCGTGGCGGGTTCACATGCTCGAAACGAAGTACACATGCTTTCGGATCAAGACAATGCCATCGTGTTGGCTGATGACGCTACAGAAAACGACAAGATCTACTTTAAGCATCTTGCAGCGATTGTATGTAACGGCCTTGCAAGCTGTGATTACCCGCTTTGTTCGGGTGATTATATGGCGACCAACCCTAAGTGGTTGCAACCGGTAAGCATGTGGAAACACTACTATAAGAAGTGGGTTTCTAACCCTGAGTATGAGCGTCTGCTTAATATCAGCGTATTCCTCGAAATCCGCTCCGTGTACGGAAACAACGAATATGAAGGTATTCTTCGAGATGCTCTGCATCAAAGCATAAGTGCTAGCCGTGAGTTCCTGCCATCTTTGGTAAATGATGCTGTGAGCACAAACCCTCCGCTGGGTATTTTTAATAGCCTAGTACTTGAAAAGTCTGGTAAGAATACGAAAACCCTTAATATCAAGAAGTATGCTATTACCTTGATTATCGATCTGGCGCGTATCTATGGCCTTGCAGTGGAGAGTGAGCATTCGGCTACCGACCAGCGCTTTAGAGATGCCTACGAGAAAGGGCAGCTAACAGAAGACTCTTACAAGAATATTTTGGGTGCTTATGAGTTTATTCTATCATTCCGCTTCAGCCATCAGCTAGAGGCCTTAAAGCGTGGTGAGGCTCCAAATAATCATATTGATCCTAACAGCTTTGGTAGCTTTGAACGCGGTCATTTGAAGGATGCATTCCGCATCATCGCCGACCTGCAAGAAGCCGCTAAATTGAAGTTCGGGGCGCGCTAATATGTTTTCTTACTTTCATCCTGTAGAACGAATGAAGCGAGAGCAAAGCTCTTGGAAAGAAGCGGGTGTTTCAGCTCAGTTTTTTAAAGAGCTGGTGGGTAGGCTTTCGCCAGAGATTCATTCCACGGTCAGAGATTTTGAATACATTATCTTGGATTTGGAAACCACAGGCTTAGATAGCGAGACAGACCGCATTTTGTCTATTGGCTGGGTGATCATGTCAGAGGGAAAGGTGGATTTGGCTAATGCGGTTCACTTCTATATTAACCAAGAGTCTTTAGTTAAGCCTGAGACAGCGGTAATCAACCATATTACGCCTCAGATGCTCACTGAGGCATATCGATACACGATGCCATGAGAACCTTCTTCGAAGCGGCGATGGACAAAGTTATCATCGCTCACGGATGTGTGGTGGAAACGCGTTTTCTGCAGCAGTATTTAAAAGAGCACTATCACTTAAATGAACTGCCTTTGTGGTGGTTAGATACCATGTGTATCGAAAAAACATGGCAAAGGCTCGTCAGCAACATCAGGATGTAGATGTCACTTTGGCAGGCTCGAGAGAGCGTCATGGACTGCCCGAATATGCGGGGCACAACGCCTTGATAGATGCGGTAGCCACTGCTGAGTTGTTTATGGCGCAATGTAAGCGGCTGGAACCCAAACAAGATGTGGAGTTTGGATATCTGTATAAGCTAAGCCAATAGCAAAATGCCAGCTTTTAAGCTGGCAATTTTGTGTCTAGTTCAGTGCAACGTACTTTTTGTCTACCATACAGTTCTTGAGTACAGTCGCATATTGCAGCTCATTATTCGCCATTGCTTGCTGGGTGGCTTTCTTACTATCTCGCCTACCTTTTACTACTCCAACGGCAGCACCAACCTTCGCACCATCACTGCCTGACTCACCGGCTATCGCCATTACGGTTGCTCCCTTTGCAGCGCCTTTGGCGGCACCTCTAGCACCACTGCCTTTAGTTGTATCTTGCACATTGCTCATTGTGCTGGTGGCGAGTTGCTGACACTCAACCAATTCATTCTGAGCGACTTCTGAAGACACTGTGTCATAATCGAACGCTATCTTTGAGCGTTCATCTACCAGATGCCCACCACTTGCGATGCAGACGATTGGAAAGCTTAGGAGAAGAGGGGAGAGGCGCTTATGTTTCATGATGATATCCAGATAATGAAATTGTCAGGACGATAAATCAGAAGCTCATTGAAGCGTAATTGTTCCTATGCATAGCTGATATGCAGGCATAAAAAAGGCCAAACGGGAGGTTTGGCCAAAAGGAACTCTAAAATGTTTTTTATAGGAATTAGAATCTATTAGAAGCTGTAAGTTAGACCAACACGGCTACGTAGCTCACGAGTTGATTTCTGTGCGCTTGTGCTCACGTCACCGAACTCAACATATGGTGCCCAGCTACCGAAGTGACGACGAACAGAAACGTTTAGCTCGTAGTTTTCTTCACTGTTGTCATAGATGTCGTAGCCGTCTGCATTGTAGTAGTTAGCTTCGAAGCCGAAACGCCAGTCATCTAGACGATAGTTTACGTTACCAGTTAGACGGTGACGGAATTCAGTGTTGTCGCCGTTGCTGTATGTTTTGATGTCGTAACGGTAACGAGCGCTTAGGCTTAGGCCGTCAACGCTTTCTAGAGCGTAAGTTGCACGTAGCTGAGGCTTATAAGTCATGCCACTTTCACGACCTTCGATTGGCATACCTGGTTGGATAGTCCAGTTTGTGCCTTCAACGCGGTAACGGTAGCCTAGGTCAAGTTCCCAGCCGTTGTTCTTAAGGTCTTTCATAAAGTCGCCGTCAGCGCCTTTAAACTTAAGCTCACCACTGTAGTAGAAGTTACCAATGCTATCGCCCATCTTAATACGAGTAGCATGTTGCTCTGTGTGGCTCTTATACTCATGACGGATGTCGAATGAAGCTGCACTTACAGAGGTAGCAGCAAGAGCTGTTAGTAGAGATAGAGTAACTTTGTTTAAAGCTTTCATTGGGGTAACCCTTTGTTCATAACGTTGGTGTTAATGTATGACAAATATATTAAGGGCTATTTCTCGATTCTCGATGTGACCGAAATCACTTTAGGTAGGGGTTTTAGAACGGAATAAGTTTTTATACTGGCAAGCTATAGCTTATCTAACTGATTTTATTGACTATTGTTCAGTATGGACAAAGTTGCATAAAAATTCATAAAGTGAATGAATCTGTGTTACGCGTCAGGTTGCATTTAGTTTTATTTGTATTACAAGTGGTTGGTGTGGCACGTCATTTGGTGATCTGGATCGCATTGGTTCGTAAAGTTAGGTAAGTACCTTGGCTTTCGCAGGGTAGAAAGGCTACATAAGAATATGTAGCCCTTGGTATTCTTGGGGGAGTTAGCTCAAATTAGAAGCTGTAAGTGATACCAACACGGGTTCGCAACTGGCGGTCGTCGGTGGTTGAGCCGTCTTTACCTTTGATATTCCAGAATTCAACATATGGACGGAAGTTGTCAATCTTGTAACCAACCTTCAGACCAAGGTCCCAATCCCAGTTTTCATTGTTCGCTAGACGAACATCGTCATAGTTGTGGTTGTAGTTAGCTTCATAACTAAGTTGTAGGTTCTTCCAAGCTTCATCAGAGAACTTGTATGAACCAGTAAGGGTGATCTTGCCTTGTTGGATGGTTTTACCATCGCGGCTGATTTTGCCTGTACCGTCAGAAGAAGTTGCATCTGAAGTGCCATCAACAAATGATTGGAACTCGTGGCGATAACGTAGGGCTGTAGTTAGGCCGAAATCTGCCTTATAACCTACACGGAATTGAGGTTTGTAAGTAGTTTTGCCGTTACCAAAAGTGATAGGCATACCTGGTTGGATATACCAGTTCTTATCTAGGTTATAAGCAACACCCCAGTCGAACTCAGAGTCACCACGTTCTACTTGGTTGAAGAAATCAGACTTATCGTGGCTGTTAAACTTCTGCTCAACACTGAAGTAAAGCTTAGCTGGATCAGAGATCTTAACTGAAGAGCCGATCTTAATACGGTGAGCGAACTCTTCACTTTCGTGTTTGTATTCGCCGCGGTAGTCAAGAGAGCCTGCATTTGCAGAAGCTGCTGCAACAGTGGTAAGAAGTGCGATTGTTACTTTATTAATCGTTTTCATTGGTTGTTAACCTTTGCTTACTTTTAGTTATAAGTCGTAATGTATGACAAATATATTAAGTGCTTAGGTTTTCTTTGGATGTGACAGAGATCTCTTAGAACTGCATATTTATCTTTTTTTTGAATAGAAAGGTGCTTTGCAATAGGTTGCAATCAAGCATATACAGGGGTTTTGTAAGTTCAAATTATTTTCCTAAAACAACCAGTACGATGTTCGATTGTTCAGAAGGAGAGTGGTCTTGATGTCTTTTTATAATACAAGTTGGCGCAAAGTGTGATTTAGGTAAAAGAAAAGCGGCCTAGGCCGCTTAGTGGAATTTGTAACAGTGATGATTATTGGTGGGTGATTTTTATCTCGCTGAAGCTTACGTCGAAGACTCCAGAGTAGTCAGAAGCTTTAAGTTGAGGATAGATACCCGCTTTAAAGTAGAAACTGTTGGAGTTGTTCGCCCAGTCTTCCGATAGGGTATAGAATTTACCGTCCCATTGTACTGTTTCCCCCCATTCAATGAAGCGAGAAACACCAGCTGCTTCAAGGCGTAAACCTTCATCATTGGCAACAATGTTATACGACCACTGATCTCCGGCTTTCGCAAAACCCAGCTCCACACTAAATGGACTGCAGCTAGTACAAGATTCATTATTTTCCGCGAAACTGTCATTGAGGATAACGCGAATCGGTCGGGAATCGCCCTCCCACTGAAGCTTGACTAGCGCTTGCTTGATTTTCTGACCATGAATTTGGCCAACGATAACCTTGGGTTGCGATACATTAGGGTGCTGATTTACTACCAGAGTGCCTTGTAACTGGTGGTAATCGTTATCTTGGATTCGCCAGTTTTGGTTAGAAGTACTGCAACCACTAGTTGTTTGATAGTTGTAGAGCTCTCGAAGCTCGGACCTTACATAGCTTGTGTTTGCAGTCGTGGCTAAACCATCACCATCTAGATCAACTCTAAAGTGAAGATGTCCGTAATTTCCATAATATACATACTCCGGTAGATAGGTATCTTCAGAAAAATCATCTTTCTTTCCTTCGCATCCGCCAGGAACCAGCTCGGCTGCACTGGTGCCGCCTGATAGAGAGCTATTATAGGTATCTCTATAGTAAGTTTGGCTGATCGGTAGTGTAATTTTCCATTGGTCAAGATTCCATGTAATTGGTGTTTCGTCTAAATCTTGATCGCCACCATTTCCTGGAGTACTTGGGTTGCCAGTGTCAGGATTTGTTGGGCTACTCCCACCGGAAGAGCTTGAACTATTACACCCTGATAGGCCAAGGGCAACTGCGAGGAAAATAGTATTTAAATATATCAATTTCATAGTTTTATCTTCAGTTGATTTTGTTGGCCTAAATATGGGCCGTTTATAGATAACAACAAGTTGGATAAAGGATGATTCTCGACTATTCGATTTGAAGAGTTGTATTCCAACCAGTTGAACGTTTATTAAGTGGCCTCTTAGAACTAGGTGTAGCGCAAAAATCCCCATCAACATCGTTGATAGGGATTTAACGTTACTTTTGGTTCATTACATTACTCAACTCAAAATAAGTCAGAGTGCAGGTTGTCGAAGTAGGTTTTAGTCCCAACTGAGCTGTTGTCCCCATTGTAAAGAGCAAAAGCAGTTGGTACGTTTGCAGGAATTTCAGCCTTGTAACCGCTGTAATCAACACCATCAATGTTCACAGTTACATTGTCGCCATTCCAAGAAACTTTGACGTCAACCCAAGTGTTCTTTGAGTATTTTGTTAGTGGTTCTAGGATGTTCTTAGTTGGATCGTTTGGATCAGTAATTCGTAGACTGATTTCACTTGAACCAAATACAACTTCAGAGAAGCGTTTACTCGAAGATGAACCAGTGTCAGTACCTAAGTATAGGTAGCTAGACTTTACATAGTCCGCTATAAATACTGAACTTGAAACACTACCGCTATTTGCTGCACCATCTT
Organism: Vibrio ishigakensis; assembly: GCA_000830475.1. Lineage (GTDB taxonomy): Bacteria > Pseudomonadota > Gammaproteobacteria > Enterobacterales > Vibrionaceae > Vibrio > Vibrio ishigakensis_A. The sequence goes on from BBSC01000011.1 coordinate 47,792, forward strand.
TGAATTCTCTTCCTACTACGCCTTTAGTCGATGCACTGTTATCGACAAGCATTAGTGAGTTTGAACCTGATTTCGCTTGTGCATCGCTTACCACCGCTTGCACCTCGGTGCCATCAACTCCTTTTAGTTTGTATGCACTATTAGCAACATCAATCTGTGTACCAACAGTATAAGAATCGAAGTCATCGGTAATATCGCCTGGGTTCGTGTCACCCGGAGGAGTGTCACCACCATTATCTTCGCCAGTGCCCAACACCATTACATCGATCGCGCGGTTGTAACGGGAAGCTGTCAAATCATCACCAACACCGTAGTTGTCGAAATCATCTTCAAAGATAAGCTCGTTTTCTGCTTCGGTACCGCTGTAGATTTTTAGGTTGTCCGCGATTAGTTCTAGGTCGGCTTTTGTTTTAGAGTCGCCAACTTTTAGGGAAATCAGCTCAACTGGAGACGTATTTGTTGCAGCGTATGGACCATAGTTGTCGTCGCCAATAGAAAAGCTAAATTCGTCTTCAGTCCAACTAACTTTAACCTTCATTTCTTCACCCGGAGTATACGTGCCTCCAGTTTCAACCAAGCTAGATGTGTTGTCGCGATATTTAACTTTACCTTCACCTAAAGCTATTTCGCCGCGAAGGTGTGCGTTGCTAGAGCCCGCAGTTGTGTGAATTTGGATATAGGCATTAGCAGCAGCATTTTCGCCGTTAATGGCAGTATTGTCTTGATAGGTTAGATCCACGGTCAAGAACCCAACTGGAATATTATCTACAGCCGTATCCGATTTACTCTCAGATGTTTTTAGGCGCAGGATACCTGTATCAGCGATAGAAGAATCTTGGATCTGAACATAGTTCTGTGCATTTTCTACCGGAGGTAGACCACCACCGCCGGTGCCATCGTTACCACCGCCAGATGTGTTGTTCTCACTGCCAACATCAAAGTCGCAACCAAACAAAAATACACTTGAAATTGCTACTGCAATTGCTGTTTTAGAAGCTTTCATTATTAATCTCTCTTTTATTTCTCGTTGTGACTTAGCTGAGCAAGGATGGGGCTCGGCTAAGTCACTATTTATTATTTTGTGTTACTGATTAGAACGAGTAAGACACACCGATACGGGTACGAAGTTGTCGGTCGTCGCTAGTAGAGCCCGCGCCTTTAACATTCCAGAATTCCATGTATGGACGGATGTTGCCGAATTGGTAACCGATGATGCCGCCGATATCCCAGTTTTCGTTGGTGTTGTTGTATAGACGAACGTCATCATAGTTAGTGATGTAGTTGGCTTCGTAGCTTAGGCGAAGGTTCTTCAGGTCTGGGTTAGAGAAACGGTATGAACCAGTTAGAGTCCACTTACCTTCTTGGAAAGTTTTACCAGCTGACTCAACTTTAGAACCGTCAACTAGTGTGCGCGTACCGTTGCTATCACTGTTTGAGTACTCGCGGAATTCGTGACGATAGCGAAGGGCAGTAGTTAGGCCAAAGCTAGATTTGTAACCAACACGTAGTTGAGGTTTGTAAGTTGTGCGCTCGTTACCAAAGGTAATTGGCATACCTGGTTGGATGTACCACTGCTTGTTTAGATCGTAACGAACACCCCAATCAAACTCTGAGTCACCACGTGTGGTTTGTTTCCAGAAATCTTGCGTGTCGCTACTTTGGAACTTTTGTTCAACGCTGAAGTAAAGTTTTGTCTTGTCAGCGATGTTTACGGACTCACCGATTTTTACACGTTGAGCATATGTCTTTTCATCATGCTTGTACTCAGCACGATAGTTAAGGGAACCAGCGTTTGCTGCGCCTGCTAGAAGAGTGGCTACCACTGCGAATGCGATTTTATTGGCTTTCATATTTTTTATCTTCTGTCGTTTTCGTTTTAGGTTTTGCATTAATGTATGACAAATATTTTATGGCAGTGTTACGCATTAATCTGTGATGAAAGTAGAATTTGATATTTAGAAGTCTGATGGTTTGATTTTTTGGGCTTATGATCACGATAAATAAGTCAAAATGTTTGTTTTTTGATCTTATTTAGGGGTGTTTATGTGATATTTATCTTGCTTTTTCGTTTGTTTTGTGTTTCTTTTTATTTTGGTGTTTTATGAAACATGATTTATATGTATTACAAATAAAAGAGGTAAAGTTGAATAGATTTCAGGTTAACTCATACAAGTCAGTGTTGACTCTTCCAGTTAGGAACTTTGTGGATTGAATCAGGGGGGAAATATCGATGGATCGGCCTGACTGTGAATGACGAAACTGTTTTAGGCAAGAACTCATTGGCTCTGAACAACGTGAAAGTTGACTGGAGATCGGTATCTCTCTTAGTTCAATCAAAAAGGGACAAAGCAAATGGATAGGGTTGAGTTTGATAGAACTTGAATTAATGAAGGATTTGCTTTTTCGTTTTAAAGGCGACAGAACGAGGTGGATATTTCACAAGATGGAAAAGAAAAAAGCCATAGCAAGTAGGCTATGGCTTTTGAGTTAACGCTCTGGTGGATTCAAAGTCAGGAGAAAGACCTGAGCGTCAAAAGTTGATCGATTCTAGAAAAGATCAGAATCTAGGTTGTCGAAGTAAGCGGTGTTGACAACACTGCTGTTGTCACCAGTGTACAGCGTTAACTGGCTTGGGATATTTGCAGATGATAATCCAGTAGATGCTTGGTCAATGTCAGATGCTACTACTTGTCCATCTAGGGATACGGTAACTTTACCTTCAGCAGTCCAAGCTAGAGTGACTGTATACCACTGGTCTTGCACAATATCAGCGATCTTGACATCTGAAGCACCATTTTCGTATTTCAGCTGTGTTCCCGACTGATTAAGTTCAAAGTATCTATCCGAGTTGTTTTTACCTACACCAACATTGATGTAAGTAGATTTGGTGTTTGTTGATGGAAAGTAAGCGTCGATACTAACTGATCCAGCAGCAGATTCTGCAGCAAACTCACGAGTAGCAAATGGTTTGTTATCTGAGTTTTATCTTCTAGGAATAGCGATTGTGTACCGCCGTTGGATTTTGCACTGCTTACTTCTGCTGTAGTCGTGCCAAATTCATCATCAAGGATGTTATATGTTTTCCAGTCAGAAGAAGCGTCACTGATCAGTGTACCAGCCGTGTAGGACTCAAAGTCATCAGTAACTTCACCTGGCTCTGGATCAGGAGTTGGCTCTGGATCAGGAGTTGGTTCTGGATCCGGCTCTGGAGCAGGTTCTTCACCAGTAGCACTTACAACTACAGCCTCAGAACTGTTGTTGTTGTATGGGTTACCAGATAGGTTTTGACCGATTGCGTAACCATCGAAGTTGTCTTCGAATACTAGTTCTTCGTTCGCGCCTTCAATGTTATAAACCTTGAAGTTGTCGGCTAGAAGTTCGAAGTGAGTGGTGTTGCTGTTGTCACCCATCTTGATAGCGATCACTTCTACAGGTAAGTTCTTGGCTGCGTAAGGGAATGGGCCATATACAGTATCATTTACCTTGAAAGAGTACTCATCATCACCCCAAGACAACTCAACAGCTAGCTCTTCGCCAAGATTGTATTCACCGATCTTGTCAGATAGTTGTGGCTTACCACCTTCAATGGTGTTTGTGCGATAGAAGATTTCACCATTGTTAAATACTGCTTCGCCATACAATTCCGCGTTACCAGTACCATCAGTGTAAAGAGTTAGATAAGCGTTGTTACCGGAGTCGTCTTCAGCTTGCTCTGTATCTGCATGCTTTTGATAAGTAAGGTCAACAGTGATCTTACCTTTAGCAATTGAATCAACAGGTACATCTGTTGCTGAATCAGCTAGCTTCAAGCGTAGCTCACCCGTATCGTCATCTAGAGTATCTAGAATCTGAACTAGGTTATTAAATCCAGCATCCGCATTAGCTTTTTCAACGGCTGCTTTGATCGCTTCATTAGTAGTTTCGTCTGCAGCTGTTAGAGTGCCGAATGAAGAGGAATCAACTGTAAGAACGCCATCAACTACTGTGTAGGTACCGGTTACTTCAGTTCCAGCACCATTTTCATCGTAGTAAGTGAAAGTGATTACACCACCTTCGATATCATCAGTGTAAGGCGTAGTTTTGATTTCATAGATGCCTGGAGTTGCGTCATCGTCGTAGTATTTTTGAGTTTCACCATCGAAAACGTATACGTTTGGTAGGTCAACCGATTGAGTCGACGCCGACGCAGAAGTACCGAAATCCCAGTATGCGCCAACAAGGGCTGAAGTTGGCTTGCTTACTTCAGGTTCACCATTATCAGGACCTACATCGAAATCACAACCTGCTAGTAGGCCAGCAGATAGGGCAACGGCTAATGCTACTTTTGATTTTTTCATAATATTTGTCTCACGTAATTGTGTTGTTGTTCGCCCTCAATCCTTTGAAGGCGCTTCCTTGCTGTTTGGTTAGAAAGAGTATTTCAGGCCGGCACGAGTTCTTAGCTGGCGGTTGTCTTCTGCTGAAGAACCTTGGTCGATGGTCCAGAACTCCATGTATGGTTGGAAGTCACCAAATTGGTAGCCAACCTTAACGCCTAGATCCCACTCCCAGTCTTTGTTGTTTAGCTTTACGCTCGTTTTCGTAACTCTTGTTGTAGTTAGCTTCGTAGCTAAGCTTAAGGTTCTTAAGACTTGGCTGAGAGAATTTGTATGAACCAGTTAGAGTCCACTTACCTTGTTGAACGGTCTTATCAGCGCGGTTGATTTTGTCGCCATTTACATCAGTGAAGGTGCCACCATCGCTGGTGTAATCTTGGAATTCATGACGGTAGCGTAGGGCAGTGGTTAGGCCGAAATCTGCTTTGTAACCCACGCGAAGTTGAGGTTTATAAGTAGTTTTGGTTGCCGCGAAAGTGATTGGCATACCTGGTTGGATATACCAATTGTTATTGATTTTGTACTGAACACCCCAGTCAAACTCTGAATCACCGCGCGATGGGTTATTCCAAAAATCTACTGTCTTGTCATCGTTAGTTTCACTTTGCCACTTTTGCTCAACGCTAAAGTAAAGCTTGGCTGGATCAGAAATTTTAACGCTCGAGCCAAGTTTGATTCGGTGAGCCCATTTTTCATCATCGTGTTTGTACTCTGTGCGGTAGTCCAAAGAACCTGCGCTTGCCGCTCCTGCGAAAAGTGTTGCTAACACAGCTAATGCAATTTTATTTGTTTTCATTTGATTAATTTACCCTTCTTTGAGGTTTTGGGGTGTCTTGAATTAATGTATGACAAATACTTTAGGCAGGAATCGTGTAACAAACTGTGACGGCAGTGCAATTTATTGTTATGCGCATTCATGCCGATAAAAAGCGAGATCTTGATCGCAGAATATTGCGATATTGTATGTTTTTTGGTCTAAAATTGGTGCGGGAACCCCCTTTTAATGGGGTTTTTAGGAATTTTTATGTGAGATCTACGTCATACAATTGGCAATTTAGTGTCAAGATATGTCAGGTTGTTGCAGGTTTTTAATGGGGTTGGCTGGGCTATGAATGAGAAATTATCCGAGTTTTTGAGGCGCTGTTTTGCTTTTTTTAGCCAAAATTAGGCGATAAAGTAATGCAAATAATATGGTATGCAGTACCTTTATGTGAGCATATATTCATACAAATCTATGATGATTTGAAAGAAAAATCAGGCACTTAAAACGACTTTTGATTAAAAAAGCCACAGTTTTTGCTGTGGCTTGGAGGGTTTTGAAGGCTATTGAAACTAGATTTTAGCGGTTTCAGCTGGTCTCGCATCTAGGCTAGCACAGTTGTAAAGCACTGCATCTATGTCGTTTGACCATCCATATACACCGAAGATCTCTGTATCGCTGACCGTATCTCTGTTGATGTAGTTCGCACCAAGCTTCTGTGCTTGATTCACGAAATAGTCATCCGATAGCTTAATCGCATCATAATCATTAGGGCCGATGTGGATGAAGCTGAACAGGATCTTTGAGTTCGGGTTGTAAGCAACTTCTTTTACCAATTGGCACTGTTGAGCATCGGCTGGATCTTGGTAGGTGAGTTGTACAGTTGAACCATTGCTGGTCTCGATGTTTTTCGGGCTCGGTAAGATGGCCGAACAGCCTGAAAGGGCCAATGCGCCTGCCGCCATTAGAGCTAGTTTAAGTTGGGTGTTTTTCACAATCGTTTCCCCCTTGTTGATTGAGGGATAGACTTTTACATAGCGACTTACTAATAGGTATATGCGGAAATGGTAACTTAAGTTGATTTCGTTATGTGTTGATGAAATAGCTTCAGCTCAGGGAATCAAAGCCAATAACCTCTATCTCCTGCTCAATAAGCCATTGTTTTAGCTGATTGGAAGTGAGTATGTCCGTTTCATCTCTACGCTCCACGTTGTAACTAGATAGTGTTTCGAGAATAGCATCGTCATTCAGGCCTGGGTGACACATAAACTCTACCACTCCGTTTGGGTGTTTGGCCTTGTGTTCCAGCAGGCGCGACTTAAATGCGTCTAGTGTTGCACCTTCACCATAGAAGCTAATATCGAACTCATCTGGTGTGTTCACAACCAAGTTTTGCTGTCCCTCTTCTATAACGTCTACTCGTCGGCAGGGCAGACCAATTTGGTTTGCAAACTCTATAAAGGCTTCTTTTAGGTTAGGGTAGATGGTAGCGAAGTGATGGCTGTCGAGATGATTCAGTTTTAGCCCACTGCTAATGGCTGCCTGATATTGAGCAGTTAGCTCTCTTAATATCTGAGCTTTGTCTATTGCTTTCTTTTTACTAAGCGCAGAACGAGATAGAAAGTTGCCTTCACTATTTACCAAATCTGGTATCTCGCTCGAATTGGTTAGAGGTTTACCTGCAGTTAGGGTTAGGTGCAAACCTATCTCGGGCACTTGTCCGTTGTGATAGCGGTCAATGGCGTCCTCGACGCCAGGCTGATTCATCATAATTGTGGTCGAGCGAACTAATCCAAAGCGCATACACCTTACAATGGCTTCGTTTACTTTTGCCGTTAGGCCAAAATCGTCGGCATTTATGATGAGTTTCATACAGTTAGCTCCTTTCTGCTTGGCTTTACGTTACGACAATTTCATCGGTAGGGGAATATAGAATCCATAGAGAGGACTCTACATTTGAGATGAATTGGGTAGTGGAATGGAGCCTGGCACGGCTGCTCTGTTCAGAACTTTAATGAGGCTGATGGAGTAAAATGTTCACACTCAAGACTTAAGATAATACAAATGAGGCGTTAAACGCACTGTCTGCGGTTTGAACGTGTGAAAGTGGCCAAAGTTGCGAAGGAAAACAGTAAGCATATAATTGCATGTGTTGTCACATTTTTTCTTTTAAATACAATGGGTTGAGTGGGCCTGATCGAGTAAGTTCAGCACCGGTTCATATATATTTTAAATTAATGCATTTATTTTAGTTGTCAAAATAATAAGTAATACAATATACTTATTGCAGTTGAGTAAGAGCAGCAAGCAAAGCATCTCAAGGTAGAAGCCGCTTTAGTTTCAATGTGCTCCTCAACTTTTTTAAGGAAATGAATTTCGCTGAAGTGAAGTTCACTGCGATTGGAAAAGGCGCAGTGTTGTTCGGTTTGGCTTAATACTTACTGCTCCATAACTATAAACATATCTCTCGAGCAACTCCCTTCTAATGCTCGAGACGGTACACCACCGATCTTGCCCCTATGTATATTGCACGTACATAGGGGTTTTTTTATCTCTTCATTTGTACATATTGATACTAGTGTCTAACTTTTAGTGCTGTTGTGGCACGTAATTGTAACAGTATGCTATTTTGTTAGCTGTTAGCTGTTAGCTGTTAGCTGTTAGCTGTTAGCTGTTAGCTGTTAGCTGACTAGACTTGGGTTATCGATAGGCAAATATACTCATCTAGCAGGGGAGGGATCTGAGTTGTTGAAATCTCTTCTGCATGTGGTTAGGTGCCAAATATGAACCAAAGTTTTACTATTTATTTGAGTTAATTGTCTGATTTTATTTTGTGTTTCGAACTATCCTAACTCAAATAAGAGACATTGATTGGTATGACAAATTGATTTAAATCAATATTCAATTGTAAGGATATATTGGAAATATTTCCTAATAGTTGTGTTTCTATCTGGTTCAATTTCGACGAATTTAGAGCTGAACCGCCCGTCATTGCTACAATTCCTATGCAACAGCGTTAACCTAATAACTCTCCCTCCCAAGTATCAACCTTACTTATTGTTAGATCTAGATCACTTGTATGATTTATGAAGTGTCGCGAGTTGCGGAGTTTGTCACACTAATGAGTTATTGTAATACAAAATATTAATGGCTCGGATTACACTGAACTGGATTTGAAATAATTATTTACAGTTTAGGGTAAAGCGATGGATCTCAATACAATAATTGTTGGCGTCTACTTCCTGTTTTTGATTGCAATAGGTTGGATGTTCAGAACGTTTACAAGCACCACAAGTGATTACTTCCGTGGGGGCGGTAACATGCTTTGGTGGATGGTTGGTGCAACTGCGTTTATGACTCAGTTCTCAGCTTGGACTTTCACCGGTGCAGCAGGTAAGGCTTATAACGATGGTTTCGCAGTAGCTATCATCTTCTTAGCAAACGCATTCGGCTACTTCATGAACTTTGCATACTTTGCTCCTAAGTTCCGTCAGCTACGCGTTGTTACTGTAATCGAAGCTATCCGTATGCGTTTTGGTGCTGCGAACGAACAAGTATTTACTTGGTCTTCAATGCCTAACAGCGTTGTATCTGCGGGTGTATGGCTAAACGCACTAGCAATCATCGCTTCTGGTATCTTCGGTTTCGACATGACAATGACTATCTGGATCACTGGTCTGGTTGTATTGGCAATGTCTGTAACAGGCGGTTCATGGGCGGTTATCGCATCTGACTTCATGCAGATGGTTATCATCATGGCGGTAACTGTTACTTGTGCGGTAGTTGCTATCGTTCAAGGCGGCGGCGTTGGCGAAATCGTTTCTAACTTCCCTGTAGGTGACACGGGTTCTTTCGTAGCGGGTAACAACCTGAACTACCTAAGCATCTTCAGCATCTGGGCATTCTTCATCTTCGTTAAGCAGTTCTCTATTACTAACAACATGCTTAACTCTTACCGTTACCTAGCGGCGAAAGACTCGAAGAACGCTAAGAAAGCTGCGCTTCTAGCATGTGTACTTATGCTTGGTGGTGTATTCATCTGGTTCATGCCTTCTTGGTACATCGCAGGTCAAGGTGTAGACCTATCTGCTGCTTACCCAGATGCAGGTTCTAAAGCAGGTGACTTCGCTTACCTATACTTTGTTCAAGAGTACATGCCAGCAGGTATGGTGGGTCTACTAGTTGCAGCTATGTTCGCAGCAACCATGTCTTCAATGGACTCAGGTCTGAACCGTAACTCAGGTATCTTCGTTAAGAACTTCTACGAACCAGTTGTTCGTAAAAACCAAGCTTCAGAGAAAGAGCTAGTAACCGTATCTAAGATCACTTCTACAGTATTCGGTATTGCTATCATCCTTATCGCGCAGTTCATCAACTCACTAAAAGGTCTGAGCCTGTTCGATACAATGATGTATGTTGGTGCTCTAATCGGCTTCCCAATGACAATCCCAGCATTCCTTGGCTTCTTCATTAAGAAGACTCCAGACTGGGCAGGTTGGGGTACGCTAATCGTTGGTGGTATCGTTTCTTACATCGTTGGTTTCGTTATCAACGCTGACATGGTATCTCACGCATTCGGTCTAGAAGAGCTAACTAAGCGTGAATGGTCTGACGTTAAGGTTGCGATTGGTCTAATCGGTCACATCACTCTAACTGGTGGCTTCTTCATCGCATCGACTCTGTTCTACAAACCACTACGTGCAGAGCGTCAAGCTGACGTTGATAAGTTCTTCAACAACCTATCTACTCCTCTTGTGTCTGAATCTACAGCACAGAAGAAGCTTGATAACAAACAGCGTCAAATGCTGGGTAAACTAATCGCAGTAGCGGGTGTTGGTGTAATGTTAATGGCTCTTCTACCTAACCCAATGTGGGGACGCATGGTGTTCATCCTATGTGGTGCGATTGTAGGTGGTGTTGGTATGCTTCTTGTTAAAGCAGTTGACGGCACTGTAGAAGACCTTGAAGAAACGGTTGCTACTGAACAGTAATCACAATAAAGGTTCTATTAATTGCGAAAGCGGGCTATTTAGCCCGCTTTTTTACGTTTGGGGAAACGGATTATTTAAACCGAACGTTACTGTTGTCAGTTGAAAAGGGTGCACTACTTAAACGCCAGGTCGTGTTTCAATACACTCGGGCAACTCGTGGTTTTAGAGCCACAGGTCTATTCAATTGTACGACTTTCGGCGTCCTATCCAATTCTTAAAGCCTCAATACTCTGATCAGCACTTGAGCATTTACCTTAATTAAGTGGAATAAGCACTCCTTAAAAACGCCAGCTTACCCATTAATTGTATTACTTATTGTTGCGGGTTTGCTTTTGTTTTTATTAAGGGGAGTCGGCTGTGAATCGCCAAAATTAGCGCATATAAGCCTGTAATCGGGAGTTAGTGTGATTTAAGTCACGATACAATCCCTGTAAATGGGTATTTCTAATTGTAACAAGTTGTGATCTTGTCTGATTTGTCTCAAATTGGGTGTAATCAAATGTTAGATCTAGATCACTTGTATGATTTTTTAATGAATATTTTGCGAGGCTACTGTCACATTAAAGACTTATTGTAGTACAAGTGGGTGGGGGTTCTGGTTAGACTTTTTCTCAATCAAACAACAAATCAAAACTCACAAAGGTTTTACGATGGATCTCAATACCCTAATAGTTGGCATCTATTTCCTATTCCTGATTGCAATAGGCTGGATGTTTAGAACGTTTACTAGTACTACTTCTGACTACTTCCGAGGAGGCGGTAGCATGCTTTGGTGGATGGTTGGCGCAACTGCGTTTATGACTCAGTTCAGTGCTTGGACATTTACCGGTGCAGCTGGTAAAGCGTACGCAGATGGCTTCGCAGTAGCGGTTATCTTCCTAGCGAACGCATTCGGCTACCTAATGAACTACCTATACTTTGCTCCTAAATTCCGTCAGCTTCGTGTTGTTACGGTAATTGAAGCAATCCGTATGCGTTTTGGTAAGTTCAACGAGCAAGTATTTACTTGGTCTGGTATGCCTAACAGCGTTATTTCTGCAGGTATCTGGCTAAACGGTCTAGCAATTATTGCTTCTGGTATCTTCGGTTTCGACATGACAACCACTATTATCCTAACGGGTCTGGTTGTACTAGTAATGTCTGTAACTGGTGGTTCTTGGGCGGTTATCGCATCTGACTTCATGCAGATGGTAATCATCATGGCGGTAACTGTTACCTGTGCGGTAGTAGCTATCATCCAAGGTGGTGGTGTTGGCGAGATCATCAACAACTTCCCTACTGACGAAGGCGCATCGTTCGTTTCTGGTAACAATCTGAACTACCTAAGCATCTTCGGTATCTGGGCGTTCTTCATCTTTGTTAAGCAGTTCTCTATCACTAACAACATGCTTAACTCTTACCGTTATCTTGCAGCGAAAGACTCTAATAATGCTAAGAAAGCAGCTCTACTAGCTTGTGTTCTTATGACTATGGGTCCACTAATCTGGTTCATGCCTTCTTGGTTCATCGCTGGTCAAGGTATCGATCTAGGTGCGGTTTACCCAGAAGCAGGTTCAAAAGCAGCTGACTTCGCTTACCTATACTTTGTACAAGAGTTCATGCCTGCTGGTATGGTAGGTCTACTAATCGCAGCAATGTTTGCAGCAACTATGTCTTCAATGGACTCAGGCCTAAACCGTAACTCTGGTATCTTCGTTAAGAACTTCTACGAGCCGATTCTACGCCCTCATGCGAACGAAAAAGAGCTAGTAATCGTTTCTAACTGACTTCTACCTTCTTCGGTATCTGTATCATCCTGGTCGCACTTTTCATCAACTCTCTGAAAGGTCTAAGCCTGTTCGATACCATGATGTACGTTGGTGCCTAATCGGCTTCCCAATGACAATTCCAGCATTCTGTGGCTTCTTCATTAAGAAGACTCCAGACTGGGGCAGGTTGGGGTACGCTAGTAGTAGGTGGTATCGTTTCTTACTTCGTAGGTTTCGTAATCACAGCAGACATGGTTGCTAACTGGTTCAACCTAGAGCCTCTAACAGGTCGTGAGTGGTCAGATCTTAAAGTAGCTATCGGCCTAATCGGTCACCTAGTGTTCACAGCTGGCTTCTTCTGCCTAACAACTCTGTTCTACAAGCCGCTTTCTGAAGAGCGTCAAGAGCAAGTAGATAAGTTCTTCAACAACCTATCTACGCCTCTAGTAGCTGAGTCTACTGAGCAGAAGAAACTGGATAACAAACAGCGTCGTATGCTTGGTTCTCTAATCGCAGTAGCGGGTGTAGGTGTAATGCTAATGTTCCTACTACCTAACCCAATGTGGGGCCGCTTCATCTTCATCCTATGTGGTGCGATTGTAATGAGTGTTGGTCTACTACTGGTGAAAGCTGTAGACGATAAAGTTGAGCAACTAGAAGAAAGTGCCGCTCAATAATTAAAAAAGATTTTTGTTCAATGCGGGCTGTAATAGGTCCGCATTTTTTTCGAGAGTATTCCTCTCACATTCCCCCTGTACCTTTGGTACATATCCTTGAAAAATAAGAGGCATTTATGAAAAAGAGTGCATTAGCTCTAGCAGCGGCATTAGCCTTTCTGGTTGTTCATTGACGAACGACACTCAATCTCAGGACGTTGTTAGCTTGCAAGATGTAAACCGCTCTATGCTACTTGAAAGCGACCGTCTAACTGTTATTGATCGCGCTTCGATCACTGACGCAAGCGAGGCACAAGTTGCTGAGTTGCGTGAGCGTATCCTTAATGCAAAAGATGGTGAGACTATTGTCATCGCACCAGGCAAATATAACGGCCTAGGTCAGCTAACCATTACAGCGAATAACATCACTATCAAAGCAGAAAAAGCGGGTACGGCTTGGGTTACTGGCCTTGTTCAGTTCGAACTAAAAGGCGATGGCATTGTGCTTGATAGCCTTGTGTTCACTGAAGGTGGTCCAAACGAGCGCTTTGGTGGCGTGCGCATGATGGGTAACGAGAACGTTCTTAAAAATTCTACCTTCTACTACTTCAACGAAGATTACCCGTATGCACCAGACGAGCGTCGCTCTGAATATCCGAAGTACCTTTGGGTATCTCTATGGGGTAAAGATGGTCAGGTGATCAACAACCGTTTCGAAGGTAAGCAAAAGCGCGGTACTCTTATCGGTGTTCAGAAGAACGAAACCCTGATAACCACCTAATCAAGAACAACATCTTCCTAGATCAGAAGCCAAACCAATATAATGAGTTCGATATTAAAGAAGCGATCCGCTACAACGGCAACAGCTGGGAAGCGATCCGTATCGGTGACTCTAAGTCTTCACAGTGGCCTTCAAATAGCCAATTCGTTGATAACCTGATGATTGATATGGACGGTGAGCGTGAGCTTATCTCTATCAAATCAGGCGGTAACGTTATCGGTGGCAACACCATCTTTGAAAGTACTGCTCTTATCTCACTGCGTCACGGCAAAGAGAACACGGTTGAAAACAACGTGATTCTTGGTAACGAGAAGCGTCTGACTGGTGGTATGCGTATCTATGATGAAGACCATGTAATTCGCAACAACTACATCAGCGGCACTCGAGGTCGTGATGGCCTAATCGAAGGTAATGCGGATCTTCGTGGTGGTATCGTGATCAACACTGGTATCATCGATGTTGCGAATGGCGAGCAACTTGACCAAGCGGTTAAGGGCAAAGAACTAAACAAGCAATGGACTCCGAAGAACATCACTATCGAGAACAACACGCTTGTAGATACAGAGTGGGGCATTGTTTACGGTAACCAAACTCACCGTGTTAGCCTGTTCAACAACGACGAAGTAGAAAACATCTTCGGTGGTGTTGATATCCACTTCAAGAAGAACCTGGTTGATAACTCTGCAAACCCTGAGTTTGTGTCTGTTCGCGCAACTGCGGATTTCCCACTTAAGGGCGCAACTTACTCAGATGAGGTTTATGTAGGTAAGGTAACTGAGTCTCAGTTAGTAGATAACTACAGCACTGAGCTTCCTGTTATGACCAACGACCGCGGCTTCGAATCTGCTGAAGGTGTAGGTGCGGATACCTCTAAACTAAACATCATTACAGCTGATGTTGCAGGTCCAACTTACGTACTTAAGTAACTGTTTGTAAATAGATAATTCAAGGCGAGCCAAGTGCTCGCCTTTGTTTTATCTAGAGAAAGTTAGAACTGATCATCTGGCATACAGAAGTGTCAAACATAAGCAAAATGAATGAATTGCTGACCGTTATCATATGAAAAAGCACTAGTATCGACGCCTTTAATTTAGAGGCGTTGATGTGAAAAAGCTTATTCCTTTTATCTTCCTATTTAGTCTTTATGCATCTTGGTCTGCTCGAGCAGATACCGGGGTTGGTCTGTTCGTAGGTAAGCCCTATTGGGGCTTTGATGTGAACCATAATGGTTTTCGCGTAAACGTGAGTTTGGACGACAGATTCGGCTTGGGCGCGAACAAAACCTTTCCGATTTCAGGCACCCCTATGTATGTGTTTATCGGCGGCCAGTATGTGGATAGAGATAATCATTTTATCGCCGTGACACCGGGTATTGGCGCTGAGTTTAGGGTTAAGCCGGTTGGTTTTTATTTTGACCTTGTTCCTTCTATTTACTTAGATGAATTGGATCTTGAGCTCGAGGCTAAAGCGGGTTTTAGAATCTACTTTTAAGCGATAGGTGCTTATCTTGATCCAGCACCCAATCGCACTTTCGCCATAAAATACCGTCATCGCGGAAGGGTTTGCCTATCCGCGATCTTTAAGACGTAAATGTGGAATTTGTCCGTATGAAGGTCCCGGCTCAAGGCCGGGATGACGAGCGCTATTCCTCATTCATTACCTTAAAGTCATCTCAAATACCGTCATCGCGGAAGACTCTGCCTATCCGCGATCTCTATGACGTAAGTGTGGAACCTTTCCACACGAATATCCCATTTTATGCCTTGAATCTCCCTTGGTCAGTCAGAGACAACAGGCTATCAGTTATTACCTGGTGATAGACGCTGATAAGCTGTTGAGAAATCTCTGTGGTATCAAGGTAGAGCTCGGCAGGTTTTATCACCTCTTTATTAGCAAGTTTGAATAGAGAGTTAGATAACTGTTCGATAGCGAGATCTAGCGAAATCGGTCGCTCAATTTCACGATAATGGAAATTTCGTATCTTGCTAATCAAGGTTCCGCCACGCCTTAGGGTTAGTTGTATGTCCGTTTTGTACTCTTGTCTGTAGGTTGTGAGCGATAAACGATACTGGGTAAGGGCTTCCACCGCTTCCATCACCGCCTGCCAGCGTTCATTGTAGGTTTGTAAGCTGGTTTGATTCTTTCCAATGCAGGTGACCATAGCGGTATCACAGGCATAGAAGAGGTTACGTATCGCTTGCCCATGAGAAACTAGGTGGGTAGCTAGAGACTTTTCTTCATGTCTTGAGAGAAGCCTTAAACGTTCGGCCAATAAGCGCCTTTCCGCTCGGCTACCAAACACCGAACACTCAATTATTTTGGCCGCCATTACATTTAATTGGCTTTGGGTTTGTTCATACAACCGTTTGTTTATCTCTTCGCCAGTGTAGAGTTTGTAAACCTGCGCTCTATGGCTTCTAACTGTGTCTATGGTTTCAAAGGCTACATTGAGTGCACTTTGTGTCTCCATCAGCTTTTCTGAAAGTTCAGCATTTGCTTCGTGCATGCTGGTGATCAAAAGTAAAATATTGCTCGATATATCCATAACAACTTCCTTATCAAGATACCTATTAAGTAGTAAGCAAACACAATGCCAATCGAGCTAACTTGTTGTTTTAAATGAGTTTGGTGTGATTGCTTTAGAAGAGTTGCTCTTTTATCGTGCATTTAAGCTCTGAGATAGTGCATTTGTGGGCATAACCCATTGAATGGTCTAAGTTATATCCAGGATTCTTAAAACAATAAGAAGGCGACATGGAAGAGTGGGCTGCGTTGGGAATAGCTTTGGTTGGCTTGCTAGGGCTTGCTTGTCAGTGGTTGGCATGGCGTTTAAAACTGCCAGCAATCTTGTTCCTTCTAATAGCCGGTATCATGGCAGGTCCCGTCACTGGACTTATTGAACCGCAAGAGGTGCTAGGAGAGCATTTTTTGCACTGGTTTCTCTAGCTGTAGCCGTCATTCTTTTTGAGGGGAGCCTGACCCTCAACTTCACTGAGATAAAAAGCGTCAATAAAACCGTTTGGAGTATTGTCTCTATCGGCGCATTGATTTCTTGGGTGGTTACCAGCGTCGCCACTCATCATCTACTTGGCTTTGATTGGTCAATGGCTTTGCTATTCGGTAGCTTGACCGTAGTGACCGGCCCAACGGTAATTGTGCCACTGCTTCGCACCGTTAGGCCGACCTCTAAGCTGGCTAATATTCTGCGTTGGGAAGGGATCTTAATCGACCCATTAGGCGCGCTGTTTGTAGTGATGGTGTATGAGTTTATCATCAGCGACAGTTCGTTGCAGAGCCTGCACGTGTTCGCACTTATCTTGATAATCGGTTTTGGTATTGGTATCGCCTCGGGAATGGCGACTGCACATGTCATTCGTCATCGCTGGCTACCTGAATATCTGCAGCCTTTTGCTGTGTTGGTTCTGGTGCTTGGTGTATTTGCTATCTCTAACCATTTCGAATCTGAGTCGGGGTTATTAACTGTAACCGTGATGGGGATGTGGTTAGCCAATGCCAAGGATGTGGACATACGTCATATCCTGCACTTTAAAGAAAACCTCACCATCATGTTTATTACCGGCTTGTTTATCTTGCTGGCAGCGCGCATAGAGCCGGATAGCTTTAGCACCTTAGGTGTCAGCGCTATAGTCTTGTTCGCTGTTATCCAACTGGTGTCTAGACCCCTTTCTATTTTCATAGCGACACTTCGCAGTAACCTCAATTTCAAAGAGAAGATCTTCCTTGCTTGGGTTGCCCCGCGAGGCATAGTGGCTGCTTCTGTATCTGCGTTGTTTGCTATCAAGCTTTATCAACATGGTGTGGAAGAGGCTAGATTATTGGTACCGCTTATCTTTATGGTGATTATCGGTACCGTTGTTTTGCAATCTATCTCGGCCAAGCCTATGGCAAGAATGCTTGGTGTTGCAGAGCCCGCGCCAAAAGGCTTCTTGGTTATCGGTGCTAACGATGTGGCAAGAAGCATTGCTTTGGCACTGAAAAAATACGATTGCAGAGTTGTTGTAGCTGACTCTAACTGGGATTACATCAGCCAGGCGAAGATGTCAGGCTTAGAGTTCTACTTTGGCAACCCAACCTCATCACATGCGGATGAATATTTAGACCTTATCGGAATAGGGCATGTGGCAGCTGTCACTCCTGATAAACACTTCAATATCATGTCCTGTATGCAATATGTCTCTGACTTTGGCTCACAGCGCGTATTTTGTTTGAGGGATGTGAAGAACAATGACGGTGACAAGCACATTGTGTAGGGGATCGTTTGGACAGACTCTGTTTGGCGGTAAACACAGCTTTAAGAAACTGGCGAGTTTGATAAACCAAGGCGCTGAAATAAAACATACCAAGCTAAGTGAGAACTTCACCTATGAAGACTATCTAAAACAGTATGCCGACACCCTAATCCAGCCGGTGTTTGTGGTCACCGCTCAAGAGCGCATCCACCTAGTCGGAGATAGTACCGAATTTGCGCCAAGTGAAGGGGAAACTGTGGTTTCTTTGGTCAAAAAGGTTTGGAGTGGAGAGGATAGACGTGGTTCGAGATAAAAATCTCAGCCGAGTTTTGTTAGTATGCCTGCCAAAGAATGATGAGAGACAATTATGAGCCGTAAAAAGCGAGTCAAAGATAGCCTGCTAGCGAAGCATAAAAAGAAGAACGCCCGCATGCACAAGAATAATAAGCCAAAGTACATCTCTAAGGCAGAGCGCGCCAAGATGGAAGAAGAGCAGGCGCAGATGGAACAAAGTCCTGAAGTAAATGATGGAACTGAAAAAGAAAGTTAAGTAGCTTTAAAAATAAAAAGGTGAATGCTCAAAGTAT
Organism: Vibrio ishigakensis; assembly: GCA_000830475.1. Classification (GTDB taxonomy): domain Bacteria; phylum Pseudomonadota; class Gammaproteobacteria; order Enterobacterales; family Vibrionaceae; genus Vibrio; species Vibrio ishigakensis_A. Next base: position 65,941 of record BBSC01000011.1, read on the forward strand.
TCAACCTTTTTTATTTCCTGTTTAACGTTTTATAGTATGTTAGGTAAAAAATATAATCTTAACCTGCTATATGAACAACTCTTACTATGACGAATTATTCAATGATTTGAATAAAAACTTTGATATAAATAGTGCATTTAAATTAACTTTAGAAGATTACCTTTTCTCTAGTAAAAGTAAGAAATGTCGTGGAAAAAATGATGAACTGTTCTGGAGTTCCGGCTTTTTAGAAAGTGCCTCAATAGGTCTATTGCAAACAGATGAGTTTGTATTGAGCCTAAGTAGATATTTCAAACAAGATAAGCTCATAAATGACTATCTTATCAATAGATTAATAGAGGTGGTTCCTCATGTTGTTATCAAGGCGATTAAGCGTTCAGAGGCAGTTTTAGACAGAAAGCATTTTATATGGGGAATGTTTGAAACCGAGGCGTGCCACAACTCAGAGGAAATAAGCTCCTTCAGAAACACAATGATTTATCTCCATTCAGCGTATCAAGATAGAATAAAACTGTTAACTAAATACAAAGAAGAGTTCAAGAGCCTTACTCTTGTTGAATTTTTAGCTATATCTTCGCTTTATTCCTTCAAACACTTAATTAAGTCAGATGTCACGTTAGATAATGAGCGACTTACTACCGAACATCAAATAAGGGCAATGTCTGAACTGACCAAGTGGAAGTTAAAAGAGTCACCCGTAGAGCAGACTAAACTCACAGAGGTTCAAATTACTCAGTCTATTCAAAGATTTCAGTCCCCATTACTTTTTCCATCTAGTTCATCAGATGAAGAGGCTCGTTCAAAATTAATTTATTTTAGGGAGCTTTTGAGAGCACAGATTGAAATGGATGAGTTCCTAGAGCGAAGTATTTATCCTTTCTGTTTCGACGATACGGTTCACTACTTTATTAAGAATGGCTCCATTCGGATGAATAAACTTGGTGATGACCATAGTTGGGAACGTAACGGCTATAGACAAACTCTACTGCGAGGTTATTGGAAGAGAGTAGCGATTGAGAACTTCATTGAATCCGGTATGGCTTTACAACGGATGGGTAGTCAGGAAAACCATGAGAGAAATCAGAGTGCTTATGTTTGTGCTCTGGCCAACAGTCTCCAACTTGAGCGGGTTTATGGGCTGAATGAATTACTTCCAATAGGAAAGGGTTTTGAAGTCGATTTGTTTCAGGCTCTATTAACTCTGGAGTTAATGACTGCTTTTTATATCAAAGATTACATCGAAGAGTATCATCATTTGTATTCGGAGGTTGGTGAATGGCAAATCGCTTCTGCAGAATTAGCAATGCAAGGGTTGTTGGTGGGCGAGAACCGATTCCCTTTGACTTGGTCGGAGTGGAGTACCAAAGCTAAAAATCTAGTTGGGTGGACAGTGTCTGAGAGGCTTCCAAAAGGTAGTTTAAAAGCGGCTGAAGCTAATCTAAATTTTTGGTGTTTAAACCTGGGGGATTGGAGAGAGGGACTGCTTAGCAAGAATGAGCACGCAAACCAACTAATTTCTGAAAGACCGATATTCAAACTAGGGAAATATTGCATTCAGTTACCTTGGCTCATGTCGTCACAGTTAAGCTCTGTAAGTGCTGTAAATAATCTTCGGCGCTATGCGAATAAACGTGCGACTTTAAAAGATGAGACCTCTCGTATCGAAAATAATGTTGGTGATGCATTTGAGGGTAGAGGTTTTACGGTTGTGAGGAGCTATACATCTTTGCTTGAAGGCGGTGATAGAGCAGGAGAAATCGACTTAGTATGTGGTTTGGACAACACGGTTTTCGTTATCGAAGTGAAATCAACCTTCTATCGAAGCAGTAGAAAAGAAATTATATCCTACTTGGATCAAACGCTTATGAAAGCAGGTATTCAGACACGTCGTAAGACTGAAATTATAGAGAGAGAAATTAGAGAGAACCCTGGTTTTCTAAGCACTCTTAACCTGAACAGTCCAAAGCCAAATATAGTGGGCTTGATAGTTGATACTTCGTTAGAGTTTGATCACGAGTATTTTGCAGGTTTTTTGAAAGTGAGTGTTGAAGAGATTCTGATTGCGCTCGCTGATAATGCCGACATTCTATGTGATATGGAAAGCCTAGATAATATCGGTGGTGAGACAGACACTGTCGATGATAAAACTACTTTGTACCCTGAGGGTTTTACTGCAAAATCTTTCTTGAACGTGATTCAAGAGTCACTTGTCTGGAAACACAAGGAAGCAGAGTATTCCAAATGTATGTAGTAGAGAAAAATATGGATATTTACCAATTCTTGCGTGACAACCAAGTCTCGTATCAAAGCTTTGAGCACCCACCTGTGCTTACCATTGAAGAAGCGAACCAGTTGGATATTGAGATACCGGGACTACCGACCAAGAATCTATTCTTGCGCGATGGTAAGGGTAAGAAGCACTGGCTTTGGTTGGTGCTGATGATGAAAACGTGGATCTTAATGCGCTATCACAGACCCTCGAGGTAAAACGAATGAGCTTGGGCTCGAGTGATCGCTTAGCTAAGTTTCTCTCTTCTGAGCCTGGGCGAGTATCCTTGTTGGATATCTTTAGAGCTGAACCTCAAAAGGTCACACTTTTGATCACGCAAAAGGTGTGGGATTCTGAAACGCTACATTGTCATCCCTATGCCAATACCGCTACCCTTGAAGTAAATACAGAGCAACTGAAGCCACTGCTATTATCAATGGATAATGAAGTTAAGGTCCTGAACTAAAAGGATATTCTCTTGATAAGAATCCCTATCGTAAAGAAGCTAACCGCTGGTTACTTTATCGATGTGTTCAGTAAAGAAGTGAAGGACAATGCTTCACTATTGAATAGCTCGCAGGTATCTACAGCTTTAGATACCTCAATGGCGCAGTACATTCCGCAAAGTGTCTTCTCTCGCTATCTGTATAAGGTATTAGAAGCGCTCGGGCCTAATCGTTTTATTGAGTTAATAAACTGCGAATGCCAGAAGTTGGTGGAAGGGTTATTAACTCAAAACAAAGGGCTAGATTTTCTTGCCAGCTACTCCATGCACAATCGTATTCACTGCGGCTACGAGGGTGAGCGTGTCGTGGTTTCAATGGATTCTTCCTACCCACTAGCAAAGCAAAGCAAGCTTAATCTTGCCGATGAAATAATGGCGGTATATTTCGTGATGTATGCCATTCAAAAACAAATTAAAGGCAGCCCACCACCGTTTGGGATAAGGCTACAAAGCCCAAATACGCCACTTCTAGATTCACTTGATCTCAATGTTCCCTTATATCTTGAACACGACGCCACACAGATAGTGTTTGATAATGCGAACGCAGACATTAAAGCGCTGGTGGATCGCTTCAATGCTCTGGAGCCGATGAGCCTCTCTGAAAACATCGAACTAGCAATCGAAAGCTATATTGGGCGAACAGCTATTCATTTGAGGAGTATTGCGATCTTTTGGAGATACACCCAAGGGCAATGCAGAGGTATTTGAAGGAAGAGGGTGTTACCTTTCGTGAACTCAAAGAGAAGCAAAATATTAAGTTCGCGAAGCGAGTGCTGAAAGAGTATGAGTTCTCCGTTCACGATGTGGCTATACACCTTGGTTATAGCGCACCGTCACAGTTTATCCGTGCCTTCAAACGCCTTGAAGGCACAACTCCATTGCAGTGGTTAAAGCAGCAAGCTTAATCTATATACACCGGCTTCTCTGGGTTCTCTAAAGCATCAAATAGATACTCAATATCTTCTGCGCGAGTGCGCCCTTCAGACAGTGCTGGCAATTCATTGGGTGAAAACCAATCTATCTCAGAAACCTCAATGTTGATGGTTGGCTCGCCACCTTTGAGTTCACATAAGAAAAACATCTTATAGATATGAAATGGATAAGGCGGTGCATAAGGGTGAACCGCTCTGTCTTTTACCGAGACTAGGCGTGGGGAATCCACGATATAGCCAGATTCCTCCAACACTTCTCGAATGACGCCTTCGGTCGGTGTTTCACACACATCTCCCAGCCACCAGGCAGAGTCCACTTGCCATCTTCTCGCTCTTTTACCAGTAAGATTTTACCATCTTGGATAACGCCGGCACGAAGGTCTATCTTAGGTGTTGGGTAACCAGCCTCATCAACAAAGAGATCAGCAACCTTTTCAACAGACTGATCGCTAAGCTCTGCAAACATCTGATGTGAGATGTGTGCGACCTGATCAAATCGCTCTAAGTCGTATTTGTCTTTGGAGTAGGTTTTTCCTGCCTGGCTTATAGCATTTAACTGCTTAGCCCAATCTAGCCATTTGCTCATAATCTTCGTTTAATCAATTAGTTATTCACTAACACTATTCCCATTACTCGCTTCGAGCAAGCAGTTATAAAAAGCACTTGCTGCCGGTGAGAGGGAGCGCAAATGGCTCTTTAAAACTACCGAAAATTGACTGATAAAGTGCCATTTATCTGGCTGTAACGCTTCGAGCTGTTCGCCGTAGTGATTGTTCTCTATTAGGTGGGTGGGAAGAAAACTGATATGGGTGCCGATAGGTAAGCATTAGTCCCGATTCCACGTGCCAACCATCCAGCAGTTTGAGGTTTTGGTATTTGTTGACCTCTAAAAGGCGATACATGGTGTCTGCCGCATAGCCACCAACATTTACCCTAGCACCCTCTAATGAGTAGTCCTTATCGTGGAAGGTCTTGGCCACGTCCTTGCGTGCGTATAAATAGCTGCGTTCTGTGAATAATGGCTCGATGTGAAAGTAGGTGTGATTTTGCAGGCCATCGAGCACCACTATCATCATGTCCAACTGGTTTTTGGCTAGCTTGTCGTTGAGTTGGGTGTAGTCACCAATCTCTAAGGAAAGCTCCACGTCATCGCTAAGCTGATAGAAGTTTTCTATGGCTTTTGATAGGGGATTTGACGACAGGGATACGGTATTATCCAAGCAACCAACACGTACATGGCCAGTCAATTTGGATTGGACGCCTTAAGTTTGGTTGCGTAATTATGCAACATTGTTGTGATTTCGTTTGCATAACTATATACCTTGCGTCCCTCATCGGTAAGCTCGAATCCACTGCGACCACGATTGCATAGGGTCACCCCTAGGCTTTTCTCTAGAGTTATCAACTCTTTACTGAGTACGGGTTGGCTAAGCCCAGTGCTGAGAGTTGCATTGCTGATGCCCCCACTGGAGACGATCTCACTAAATAATTCGAGTCGGCGAAGGTCGCGCTTATCGAGCGTATCCATCTTATTGACCATGAATCTATTTCCATATGCATTTACGAATGTTTAGATTCAATAATATACATTTATTTGGATGTAACAAGGTGGTAACTTAAATTATGTGGATTTAATGACTATTTATGTGGGAGATATGGATGTCAGATTCAAACAACTCGAAAATGGATGATTTTGAGCTGGTACCAGTACCAGATTCGGCTAAGCGCTCATGGTGGGTGATCAGCCTGATTTGGCTAGCGATTGGGATCGATATTTCCGGTCTATTCCTTGGGGCTATCTTAAGTGAAGGTATGGCCATTCATGACGCGCTGTTCGCGACATTTGTGGGCTCTTCTATCTTGCTGTGTTGGCGATGCTTTGTGCCAATATAGGTTTTCAAGCCGGTGTATCGACACCACTTGTGAGTACGGCGGTATTCGGGCGCAATGGCGGTAAGATCTTAGGTCTTATTACCGGTGTTTCTCTTGTAGGTTGGTTTGCGTTCCAAGCCGATTTCTTCGCACTGATCCTGGTTGAGGCTCTGGGCAAGTCTGGCTTTGAAGTAAGTCACTTTACAGCGCTAGTAGGTGGCGGACTGTTAATGATGGTGACCGCCATCTACGGTGTACGTGCTTTAGGTAAGCTTTCTACTTGGTCTGTACCTTTGATGGTTACCCTGATTACCGTTGGCTTATATATGGCAGCAGGTATGGAGTCGATGGGCGAGGCTGAGATTGTAGCGCCTATGTCTATGGGTGAGGCTATCTCGTTCGTAATGTCTATCTGGATCCTAGCTGCAGTAGCCGCTCCAGATATCGCACGCTACGCAAAGACTCGTAAAGACGCCATCCTAGGTGCTGGCTTTGGTTTCCTTCTGGGTAACAGTGCCACTATCGTTGTAGCGCTTCTTCTTACCCACCTAACCGGTACAGACAACCTAGTTGAGGTGTTCTTCACTCTTGGTCTTGGCATGATGGCTATTATCATCTTGGTGTTTGCTCAGTGGACCACTAACAGCAGTAACCTAGTTTCTGGTGCTCTGGGTATGGCAGTAGCGCTTCCTCGCGTACCTCGCCCTGTATGGGTAGTGCTAATGACAGTGGTTGGTCTAGCGATTGCTCAGTTTGGCATGGTAGATAAGTTCACGGCCTTCCTAACGCTACTGGGCGTAACCATCGCACCTTCTGCGGGTGTATATCTTGCTCAGTACTACTTTATCGACAAAAACGAATTCAACTTTGAACGCATCGAACAAGCGCCAGCGTGGCTAGTAAAAGGCTTGGTTGCATGGGCATTCGGTAGTGCGATTAGCGCATGTACTGCAGGTGAGTTCTTTAACCTATTCTCATTAACCTCTATTTCGGCTATCGACGGCATCCTTGCGTCATTTGTAGCTTACTTTGTACTGGTAAAGGTTGGTGCTACACAAAAGAAGAAGGAGATCGCAGGTGTTAATTAATGAGCAGATGATTGACGATATTGCTCTTGGCGCGACCGTACTTGGCACAGGTGGTGGTGGTGATCCTTATAGCGGTGCTTTGATGGCTAAAGTGGCTATTAAGAACGCTAAAAAGCCGGTAGAAATCATCTCTCTGGGTGAGGTTCAAGACGACTGGATGACGGTTCCGTCATCCATGATCGGCGCACCGACAGTATCAATTGAAAAGATTAACTCTGAGTCTCAAATGCTGGTGGCATTCGAGGCGATGGAGCAGGCACTAGGCGAAGAGATTCAAGCAACGTTTCCAATCGAGGTAGGTGGCTTTAACTCTCTTATCCCGATTCTAGTAGCAGCACAAAAAGGCATTCCTGTAGTGGATTGCGATGCCATGGGCCGTGCTTTCCCGGAATCTCAGATGGTGACTTTCTACCTAGATGGTCTTCCATCAGCTCCAAACACATTGGCTGATGAAAAGGGTAACGTGGTTACTTTGCACCCTCTAGATGGCGTGTGGTCAGAGCGTTTTGCTCGTCCGATTACCGAAGAGATGGGTGGCAGTGCGGCTATGTGCGACTACCCAATGAAAGGGTACAACCTAAAACGCAGTGCACTTGGCGGGACACTGACTGAGGCGATGAAAATCGGTCAGGCAATCCGAAACGCAAACAAAAATGGCGAAAATGCCGTAGATGCGGTGCTTGATATCGTTGGAGGCACGCGCCTTGTAAGTGGCAAGATAGTTGATATTGAGCGCACTACCGCAGGCGGTTTTGTGACTGGTGGTGTGATCATCGAGAAGCTGAACAAGTTTGGCACAGAATCTCAGCCAAAGGATGTATATGTTCACTTCCAGAATGAACTTCTGCTAGCCCACAAAGGACGCAAAGCTGAGGATCTAAGCGAAGAGTCTTTGCTTGCGACCACGCCAGATCTTATTTCTATCCTCGACCATGAAACAGGTCAGCCAGTTACTACCGAGCAGCTTAGATATGGTCAACGTGTGGATTTGATTGCCTATCCTTGTGACCCTAAATGGCGCACAGCAAAGGGCATTGAGGTAGCAGGACCTAATTACTTTGGTTATGACGTTGAGTATAAGACCATTGAGCAATTAACTGAGGGAGCGTCAGCATAATGCAAGAATTTCGTTTGGGTATAGATGTTGGCGGTACTAACACAGACGGTGTATTGCTCGACTCAAATCTAGAGTGTGTGGCTAAGGTAAAAGTACCTACCTCACACGATATTTTCACTGGTATCGATGGCGCTATCACGGCTCTACTTGAGCAAAGCGGCGCTAGCGGTGCACAAATCAAACATGCAATGCTAGGTACCACTCAGTGTACCAATGCCATTGTTGAAAAGAAGGGCTTAGACCGAGTCGGTATGATCCGTCTAGCTCTGCCAAGTGGTAGCAGCGTTCCACCTCTATGTGGTTGGAGTGACTCGTGGCAAACACTGCTAGGTGAACATTTCTATCAGGCTCACGGCGGATACGAATATGACGGTCAGCTGATCGCCGATATTCAAGAACAAGAGATTCGTGACCTGTGCGCTAAGATGCGTGGCAAGGTAGATTCAATCGCTATCTGTGGCGTGTTCTCCCCCGTGAATGGTGAGCAAGAGAATCAGGTAGCGGACTGGGTTCGAGAGGAACTTCCTGAGGTAAACATCTCTGTTTCTCACCAGGTGGGTAGCTTGGGTATTCTAGAGCGTGAAAACGCGACTATTCTGAACGCAGCTCTTCAAGGAACGGCTAAGCGTTTCGTGCAGGGCTTCTGCAATGCACTAGAGTCACACCGCATTTTGGTACACCCATATTTTGGTCAAAACGATGGCACTCTGATGTCGCAAGAGTTTGCCCTTAAGTACCCAATTTTGACGGTAGCTTGCGGCCCAACTAACTCTATTCGTGGCGCAAGTCACCTGTCTAAGTTAGATGACGCTATCGTGGTCGATGTGGGTGGTACTACCGCGGATATTGGAGCATTGGTACATGGTTACCCGCGTGAATCGAGCATCGCAGTTGAACTTGGTGAGGTGAGAACCAACTTCCGTATGCCGGATATCCTTGCCTTGGCTATTGGCGGAGGCACTATCGTACGTGATAAAGAACAAGGCTTTACCTTGGGTCCTGATAGTGTTGGCCATGAGCTTCTAGCAAAAGGTAAGAGCTTTGGTGGCGACACTCTTACGCTTACCGATGTAGCCCTGACTCTGGACAAGATGCAGTGGCATGCGGATAACAAACCTCAAGCGGTAGACCTACCTCAAGAATCAGCCTCTACCATCTACAAGCAAATGATCGAGGTAGTGGAAGAAGGCATCGATAAGATGAAAACCTCAGCAGCTGAAGTGCCAGTTATCCTTGTTGGCGGCGGTAGTGCATTGCTACCTGATGAGTTTGTTGGTGTTAGTGAAGTGGTGCGTCCGCAGAACTTCGAAGTAGCCAATGCTATCGGTGTTGCACTTGGTGAGATCTCGGGTCAACTAGACAAGATAGTGCCGATTTCGCCAAATGAGCGTAAGCAAGTGTTGGATGCCTTGGAACAAGAAGCCCAAAATCTTGCTGTTGAAGCTGGTGCATGTCCTGAAAGCGTTGCAGTTATTGAGCGCAGTGAAATCCCACTGAGTTATCTGCAAGGCAACATGGTGCATGTGAAGATCAAAGCAGCGGGTAAGATCGCCTGATTTTGTAGATAACACATTAGACAATGAAAAAGCCCTAGGTCATTGACCTAGGGCTTTGTGTTTTTCTGAGCGTAACAGAACTTAGTCGTGCGTTACTTTAAGGTCGTAGATGGTTGCTGCAGTCATGTCGTCTGCATCACCAGTACGGTTCTGCACGTAAACGCCAGCTTTAAAGTAGTTCCAGCTGTCTTCTAGGCTTACACCGTAGATGTCTAGGTCTACAGAAACCTTACGTGGTGCTTTGCCTTCTTGGTAAAGTTCGAACGTCAGCATGCTTTCTTGAACATCGATAGCGTAAGAGAATTTCTCACCTAGCGCGATACCGTCATCAAATGACTTAGGAGTGTTCTTCTCACCTTGCGCCAGAAGTTTGGTTTAGTAGAACCTAGAACAGGGAAGGTGATATCACCGTCACGAAGACCAGAGCGACGATCAGGTTCTACGTTGAACCAGATAGAGCCAGTTTTGTGGTTAGGCATCTTGCGATAGTAAACCTTGATTGGCTCGTCATTTGGAGCGTGGATCTGACCGATGATTACACGGCCTTGCTGCCAATCAACACCAGTAGTCGTAACTTCGTCAACAGACATTGTTACTTCCATACGACCGTTCACACCGCCAACTTTAGCGTGATCGCTCTCTGGAGCAGAACCGAATACCCAGTTGTTCTTGTTGGTGCCACGAGTCTTGATTGAGGTATCACCACAGCGAAGCATTTGACGAAGCTCAGAGCGGATATACTTGGTGTTTTCTGATGTTTTTACACCAGAAACAGGAGAACGGAAAACCACACCGTCACCAGCTTCATTTACATAGAAGTATTCTGGATGCTGTGCGCCATTCGCTATCTCTTTCTCGCTGAACTCAGTTGGTTTGTCACCGCCAGTTAGTGATACAGGCAATGTCGTTTTCCAGCAACTCAGGTCTAGGACTTCGTTTGGAGTAGGGGCTGCAATAGCTGAAGAAACAGCAAATGTTGAAAGAACGCCAATAGCGATCTTGCTAAATGAAGACATGAAGTTTTCCTATTTGTCTTGTGTTTTTGTATGACAAGAATGCTAATTGCGTGAAAAACCTTTGTCTGTGACATAGAGCTTGTAATAAAAGCGAAATGTGTAACCAAGTGTAACTCGGTGGAGCTTAATTTAATTTAACTAATTGTATTTATTATACATATTTGAGGTTTTGTAGTTTTTTGGGGTAGTGGATGTGTAACAATTTGATACATCTAGGGGCTATAATTGAGTTACCTAGAGCAAAAATTAGGCTGTTTTGTCTGATTAAATTTATGGAATGGGTTAGTCGTGAAAGATGGAAATGTTAGGCGCGTCATATTGATATGCCCATCGGGCGTATTGAATTTAATGTAAATAGCTTTTTGAAACAACCTAAAAACAGAAAGGCAGAACAATTACCAGTTCTGCCTTATTCATATTATTTAGCTAGTGTGTAGTTTGTAAACACCGCTTGTTTGTCGCTTATTTCTTTACCACGCCAGAAAAAGTTACCTTTATCTAGGGTATCGAAGTAGTTAGCATTAACAGTGTAACCAACTGTTTTGGCTTCAAGCTGATCCAGAGTAAGGTCTGTTTCTTGAACGCCTGTACATGTAGCCGTATCGGTAGCTTCTGCAGTTATATTGAAAGTACCGTTAGGGAACAAAGTAACGCATTTGTTCATGCTTCCATCGGTCATGTATATATTGATGTAAGCACCTTCATTTGATTGTAGATCTGTAGTTAGATTTGAAACTAGAGCTTTATTTAAGCCAAGCCCTTCTGGTATGTCTTTGATCCAAACTTTAGGCTGTGATGATTGCCATGCAATTGTTGTCTGACCATCACTGAACTCAAAACTATTTAATCCACGAGAGTTGGATTGATGCACCGAAGAACGTAGTGCATTGCTGTCAATTAGGCCCACTTCAAACTCATGAACGTCTAGGCGCACTTCACCAGTGTTGGTCGTATCGTTGGAGCGCCAGAAGAAGTTACCAACGTGGATATGATCTATTCCGTCTTGTTGAACTTCTTCCACAAGCGAACGGGTACACTCTTCATCTATAAGTTCACTTAAAAAGTCACCAAGGTCGGTTGATTGAGGACCAATATCCAGAACACAGTCAGCAATCGCCGCCATATCGAGGTCGTTCATCATATATGAAGAGTTTACCAACTGGCTGCCATGTGCATTCTTGAATTCTTGCCAAGTTGAATAGCTGTGCATAGCTGATGAAATGCTTTTTACAGAACCATCTTCATTGAATTGAATAATGAAAGCCAATTCATCTTCGTTAGCTTTACTGTCGTTGTTGAGATACAAATTCATGAAACCAGTATCTACACCGGAGTGATTTTCAATCTGTACAACAGGCTCTTTATAAGCTGACAACGGGTAGCCTGGCTTTTCTTGTAGGCCGTGAAGCGTAATCACGTTGTACTTTGAAGTTAAGATTGGATCGTCACTACTTTGTTGATGCGGTGCTGTACCGTATGAAGCAATTTCCATGTACCCATCGTGCAGGGTTACTTCATCGAGGTTTTTACCGACAAACTGTTCTAGTTCTTCACTATTCACAGGGATTTTGTGAGGCATGTAATTCCAACTGGCGTTTGATTGATATTCGAGATCACCCGATTGAGAGTTACTTTGTTCCGACGCCATTTCAAACGTGACGTGGTGGTGATCACCTACAATCACTTCCTTATCTTGTAATGCATACGGTGTGAAGCCATCTTCAAATGAAACGAACAAGTCGTGCGAATTCCCTCGTTGATAGAAATTTAGACTATCGTTTTGGTCACACTCTTGGGTCACGACGCCCAGAGTTGCTGAGTTAACGTTTGAGCAATCGATGGATATCGCCTGCCAGTCTTTGTTGTACATAGGTATATCAACGTCAGCTTCGCTGTTCACTGACATTTCATCACTAGCTAGAACATACGCTGTTTGCACGCCATCTAGATTCTGTGGGTGACTAACGGTAATCATTGCTGACCCTTCGAAAGTGATTTCGAATGGTGAGTTTAGGCTGACATTAGTTGTTTGATACTCATTACCTGTATTGTCAATAAAAGAGACGGTATAGCCGTCATTTACAACGGAATGAGGGTAGGAGTCATTCTGTTGTGCTGTATTACTGGTGTCTACGAGAGTAACGCTAGCGGTCATTGTCGTTGGATTGGACGAATCACCATCATCTGAGTCAGAGCAACCTGACAGAGCTAATGCAGCTATTACTGCAGTCGCAATGACGTTGTTAGTTTTTTTCATTGTTTTAGTACCTGTATATTTAAGCCGTCGGTACTTTAAAGGTGTTTAGAAAATAAATGTTATCATTTCACGCCAAAACTTATTTAAAGTGAATTTGGGTTCTGTATAGGCTTTGTTCAAAGTTCGATAGCCTTAGTGAGGATTTGTAGCTCCTCTATCTTAATTTGTGTTATCTATTGGCATGACTTTCATGACACAGTAAGCATATAAAATCATACAAAAAGATGTTGATTTCATGCTTTGAAGCAATGACCAAATAGGAAGTGTGGCATGAATCACAGAACTGAGTGCAAGGATACTTTTGAATGTAACTGAGTGCTTCTCGGCTACTTGATTATTTTTAAATTAAGCATACAATAGCCTTATTGTAATACAAATGGTTTGCCAGGCGAGAATGACTCAGTCGAGCTTGTTGGGCTAAGCCAATCATCAACTCACATAGAGAATATCAATATGTCTACTAAAGTTGCATTTATCTCAGGCGCTACTGGCGGTATCGGTTTTCAAGTTGCTAAGCGTCTAGGTCAAGACGGTTACACAGTTATCCTTAACGGTATCGAAGATGCGAAAGGCGCTGAGCGTCTAGCTGAGCTAAAAGAAGCAGGTATCGAAGCTGAGTACCACGGTTTTGACGTAACTGATGAGCACGCTGTAACTGCTGCTATCACTGCTGTTGGTGAGAAATATGGCAAGATCGACGTTGTTGTTAACAACGCTGGTGGCCTAGGCGGTCGCAGCCCAATCGAAGGCATGGAAACTGATTTCTTCCGTAAGGTAATGGCTCTTAACCTAGACAGCGCATTCTTCGTATCTCGTGCTGCTATCCCATTCCTTAAGAAGTCTGACAATGCGTCAATCATCAACTTCACTTCTAACGCTGCTTGGAATGCAGGTGGCCCAGGTGCAGGTATCTACGGTACTTCTAAAGCTGCGGTTCACACTCTTACTCGCGCACTAGCGAAAGAGCTTGCTCCAGCAAACATCCGTGTTAACGCTGTATCTCCAGGTACTATCGATACTCCGTTCCACGCACAAATCAAAGAAACTAAGCCAGAAGTATTCGCTTCTTGGGCTAACAGCATCATGCTAGGTCGTCTAGGTCAGCCAGAAGAAGTAGCTTCTGCTATCTCTTTCCTAGTAAGCAAAGATGCGTCGTTCATCACTGCTGAAACTCTACAAATCGGTGGTGGTCAAGCTCTAGGTATCTAATTACCAAGCTTGAAGATTAATGTCGAAGAGACTGCAGACCTGTAAAGGGCTGCAGTTTTTTATACCCGAGAGAAATTGCGGTGAGGTTTACCCGCTTGATTAAACTTAGCTTCCACGGAGAACTGTACTCGTTTTAGCTTTGACTTTTTGCTGTTGTCTATCCAACACGATATGCAGGGTTTCTAGAGCTAAGCCGAATGCCAACACTACGTACAGATAGCTTTTATCTAGCTTGAATCCCACACCCTCAAATACCAGCATTCCCCCCAACATCACTAAGAACAACAGAGCCAGAAGTTTTAATCCAGGGTAGGCGGTGATGGTCACTTGTATCTTTTCAGCCATAGCCACCATGATCAGAGCTGATATTACGATAGCGGCCACAATTATCTCGATTTTATGCACCAAAGCCACGGCCGTGATTACTGAATCAAAAGAGAATACGAGGTCGATGGCGATGATCTGTAGCAAAATCATAGTGACGCTGGCGCTCACCATTCCTGAGTGCACCTGACCTTTTTCTTTAAGCCAAGCAATCAACTCATTAACGCTCTTAAGTAGCAAGAACAATCCACCACCAAACAAGATAAGATCCTTGCCTGAAAAAGACAGCTCAAACACTGTGACAAGTGGCTTAGTTAGTGTCATTAGCCAAGAAACTGAGAATACCAGACCTATCCGAGCAAATACCGCCAACCCAATACCTAGATTTCTTACCCTTGCTTGAAGGTGCCTAGGCAGTTTCTCCACCAAGATGGATATAAAAATAAGGTTATCTACACCGAGAATGACTTCTAGTAGAAGTAGGGTGCTAAACGCCACTGCGTAATCCATAAACATCTTAATGCCCCATTTGATAGAGTTCGATAAAGCCAACTAGGCCAAGTAAAAGGTTGTTTAGGGCAACAGCAGAAAGAATTAGGCCCATAACACGACTGATAATCTGAGCACCGGCGTTGCCAATTATGCTGTGAACACGTCTAGCACCTAGTAGCAATAGCGCGGTAGCGCCAAGCACGAGCAGCAACACTAACCCAGTGATGGATTGGTCCATGTAGGAAAAGCGGTTTTGTCGGTAAGCATAACGATAGCCATCATGGCTCCCGGAGATGCAATCGAAGGAATCGCTAGAGGGTAGACTGCACGCTCTGCCAACTTTGCACGACACAGCTCTTCTTCAAGCAATTTCTGTTCTTGTTCAGGTTTGCTCTGTCCAAATATCATGGTCAAAGCGAAAAGGAGGAGCACCAAGCCACCCGCAGCCTGAAATACCGGCAGGGGAATAGCCATAGCGTCGAGAATAAACTGACCGGCAACCAAGAAAAATAGCAGCACCCAGAATGCGAACAGCACCGACTTAATAGCTAAGTGACGGCTCTGTGCAACGCTCAAAGATTGAGTTTGGCTCAGATAAACTGGCACTGATCCTATAGGGTCGACAACAGCCCACAGGGTAATAAATTGAGTAAGAAATAGAGTGAGCATTTTATTTTAGCCTCACTCTATTTGGTGCATATTGGGTATCGGATTGTTTCTTTTTGTGCCATCTATGTGCACAAAAAAGAACTAGCTTAACGACTATAAAAATCATGGTTGGCTCGGCTTGTTAATGAACAGGTCGGCCATTCTACAAATCGAGATATCAGTGGCATCATCAAAGGATTAGTTAGGTATAAAACTCCTATCACAAGAATATAAGTTTAATAAATTCAATGGTTTGATGTTTTATTTTTAGGTTTTTCGTTTAAACGAAGGCTCTAAAGGCTCTTCGAAAAACTAGAAAATGATACAAGCCTAATCGCCTGCTTATGTATCGGAAAACAGAAGTGAACATAATGCTGCTTCATTTATTGCAGAGGTTGTTATGTCTATTTCTTTTGAAACCATTTTCGACGTAATTAAGGAACATCACTTAGTGCTTGCGGTGCTGTTTTTTATTGGATACCGCGTGCTTAGGCGATTTACTTCAAGCACCATTAACGTGTTGGCTAAACACAAATCTGTTTCTGCCAGCAGAACCGCATTTATCATCCGATGCTTTAATATCTTTTATCTTCTGATATTGACGGCAACCTTCCTGATAGTCAGTGGCATTGGCTATGGAAACTTTGCAATTTTCATTTCATCGGTATTCACTGTGGTGGGTGTAGGCTTCATTGCGCAGTGGTCGATCTTGAGCAATGTAACCGCAAGCTTCCTTATCTTTTTCGTTTTCCCGTACCGTATCGGTGACTACATAGTGGTTGCTGATGGCGAAGGAAATGAAGGAACGCTGCTGGAAATAAAGATATTCCACACGCTTATCAAACACCCTGAAGGAAACATCATTACCTACCCAAATGCACTGCTATTGCAAAAGAGCGTGACTAAGGTTGCTAGCAACAATATTGAGAAAAGAAATAGTGATAAGAAAAGTGAAGAGATAGAGGGGAGTGAGCTGAAAACAAACCTTGAACCACCGAAGAACCGATATCCTCTTCGCCGTCGCAAGGGACGAAAAAGAGCGGCGGCTCAGGTAGAACTCTAATCTTGGTGTTCTTTTCGAAGTTTAAGCTGTTGGATTAAATTATCTAGATTACTGTCAAAGAACAGTGGACCCGCTAGCTCCAGTGCAGCTGCAGATGAAGTGTTCTGGGTTGCCTGTAGATAGAGCTCTTTTGCGCCATCGGTATGACCTAACGCCTCTTCTGTTTTGGCCAGCAACAAGTAAGTAAGGGATGTCTGCTGGTTGTAGGGAATAGAAAGTAAGACCTGAGAAGCTTTCTCAGGTTTACCCTCAGAAAGGGCAAGAATGGCATAGGCTTCACAAACTCTCGGGTTATTGTCTTTTTCTAAGATAGTCGCTAGCTGTAGTGAATATTCTTGGTTGAGGTCTTCAATCAGAGTCTCCTGGTTTTCCTTACCACTCGCGAAGACAGCCATAACCTCACTTATATAGCCTACCGCTACCGTGTAGGCGTTATCTGGCGCAAGCTCTTGTGCCTTTCGGAAGTATTCTACCGCGCCCTTAAAATTAGCTTTGTTGTAGGTAACACCAGTTGCAGTCATCAGGGCTTTTACCGCCTCAGGCTCGTCAGGGAATACCGATACATTTTGCTCGAGTTCTTCTTCTGGCACCTTGATATACATAGCACGAAGCAAGTCATCAATAATTGCGGGAAAGGTTTCGTGAAAACGCGCGAAGTTGGTGGAGTAGCGTCGATTAAGGTGCGTTTGGTCCGACACACGATTATGGTATTGAACCTGTAAGCGCTGCTTTTTCCCATCACGACTTGGAACCGTTGAGATGTTCAGCTCAATGGCGGCCAGTTTCCTATGCTCTTCTGATTTGACCACCCGAATATTGCTATAAAACCCAATATGTTCAACCAGCTTTATCACTAAGCCATACAGCTCTGGCGTATTAAAGACATCATCACTGACATTAAGCACCGCATAACGAAATTCATAGTGGGCAAGGTGCTTGTGACCCTGCACGCCTGCACGACTGTGCTCTTCTCTTGGCAGCAGTAATAAAGAGGCGAGCAATACTACAACCACAGACAGAACCACTATTACCGTCTGGGATTTTATCGATTTAATCGACTCTTTTTCTGGGATCAGTTTGATTTGTTTCTTCGCTGTTGTTTCAGTCGAAGGGGGAGTCTGGCTTTCTGGTTTTTGCAGTGCGAGCTTTTCAATCTTAACCTCACCGTCGAAGCGATAACCACGCTTGGTTACCGTGACGATATAACTGCATCCTTTGGTGCTGTGTTTTTTGAGGAGCTTTCGCAATTCAAATACTGCTTGAGTGACGGCTTGGTCGGTTAATACTGTGCCGCCCCACACATGTTCTATGAGTTCGTCTCTGGTATGCGTAAGCCCTGGATTGGTACAGAAAAACTCCAGTAGTTTGGTCAGGCGATTATCAATCGTGATCTCGGCATTAGTGAACTGGATTTGTCCTTCGTTAGGCACAAATCGCCATTCATCCACGATAAAACTGATGTTCTTGTCTGGCATTTACTACGCTTCACCCATTTTGCTAATTTCCCACTGTAAACATAGACGCAATTAAATGATTTTTCAGACAATTTATCTCTAACTGGGGATGATTTGAGCACACTAACCCCAAGTTCAAGATAAGCAAAGTATTACATCGACTTTAATGAGATGCTTTTCTTCTAAAAGAGTAGCGAATTTTAAATTTCTCAATCTATTTTTGTTTTGATTATCTGCTCTAATGAAGAGGTAACTATATGAATTAATTGCCGTTATATCTTTGTGATAACAGCCTGATTAGAAGTTATCAACTGCTTAGCTTTCATTTATGTCAACACTCCAGTTTCACCCCAATATGCACCCCACACAGCAAGTAGTGGAGCAAGCCTGATGAGTATAGAAAGGGCCAGCTTACAGATGTCGCTTGCCGCAGGATGCGAAACATATAACTAAAGGAATAGAACTTACTTTAAACCTTTTAAATTTGAGTCTTTTAAAATGAAACTGAACAAGCTAATCCTTCCTATCGCAGCCGTTTTCTTTATCACTCAGGCGCAAGCTAACCCATATATTGGTGCGAGCTACCTTTACTCTGAGTATCAAGTAAAGAACGAAGATACCGACTTTACTGATGAGAACAGTGGTTACAACCTTTACATTGGTTATCAACTACACCCTATGTTTGCGATTGAAGCAGGTTACGCAGATTTTGTTGATACGCACAAAGATTTCGAGCACGTTTATTCTGATGCGTGGCTAACCAGTGCTAAGGTGATGTTACCTATCACTATTTTCGATCTTTATGGTCGTGTAGGTGTGGGTCACTTCCAAACCAACCTAGGTGACACCAATGACATCTACTACGGTGCAGGCACAGGTGTGAAGCTTGGTCCAGTTCGAGTAGCGCTTGAATACACCATGTATGAAGCAAAAGTTATCGAAGACAGCTTCTCATTGAGTGCAGAGTTCCACTTCTAATAAAACAAAACGGCAGCCAAGTAAGGGCTGCCGTTTTTCTTTATAAGGGATTACTTTTTCCAAGCAAACTTCTCAAACACCTTATCTACTGGAGTGTGAGCTACGTGATTTACATAGTTACTGATAACCTTTTGCGAAAGTCCGAGGATCACCTCAAGAACTTGCTTTTGTTCATATCCCGAAGCATAAAACGCCTCGAGATCCTGCTCTGAAACATTACCTCGACTTCTCACAACGTTCAGAGTGAAGTCTTTTAGTGCCTGTAGCTTAGGAGTTGGCATAGCTTCGTCGTTGCGAAGCGCTTCAGTAAGTGCAGGATCCACCTTCATAGAGTGTGCAATACCTGTATGTGCCGGCACACAATAGTGGCACTCGTGCTCAACGTTGATGGTCTGCCAAACGACAGTCAGTTCTTCTGCATCAAACGAGGTTTGTGTAAACAGTTGGTGCAGTTGTGTATAGGCCTTTAAGATTTCAGGCGACTCGGCCATCACAGCATAAAGTCCAGGAACCATCCCCATCTGTTTTTGTGCGACTTCTAGGATAGCTTTGCTTTTCTCAGGAGCGGTTTCGGCAGTGTGTAGTGTGAAATCTTTCATGGTGTTTTCCTCTATAGAGTGCGTTTTTTGCTTACGAATAATTTAATTAAATAGGTTAGTTAGTTTCTGGCTCTAGGAGCACTTTGTTGACAAACAGTCGAACTGTTGGGGCTACTACAGCAAGCAGCAAGAGTGCTGACGGTACAATCAGGCCAATCGCTTCAAGCCAAGCATTCAAGAATGAGGCATCTTGAGGGAGGCTTTTTGCAACCATGATGGCTGGCATACCTAATAGCATGCTTGGTAGAACCATAGAGACCATTAGAGGATATTGAAATTTACGTGGAAACTTTTTCATCGTTGACTCCGATTGACTAACTTATGTGGCTATTCTAGTCTCGGGTTAATAAATCAAAAATAGACAACCATGAATCTCAATCGTGCAATTATGAAAGCTAAAGATATATCCAACCTTTACCTGTTTTGTCAGTCAGTGGAGTGCGGTGGTTTTGCTGCGGCAAGTCTGCAAACTCATGTTTCTGCGCCAACCTTATCTAGAGCGGTAGCCAGTTTGGAGCAGCAACTGGGAGAAAAACTGGTGCACCGCAATGCTAAGCAGTTTCAACTTACTACGGCGGGTGATGAGTATTATCAAAGGTTTTCGTCACTCTTTTCAGAACTCAATGATGAGTGGATCCGCCTGTCCAACAGCCAGCCCGTTTTAACCGGTGAAATTCGTGTTTCTTGCCCAGAACCGTTTGCAGATGCGTTTTTACAGAAGTTGGCGATAGAATTCATGGATTTACACCCAGAAGTGTCCATCTCTATCCAATTTAGTGCTGGTACAGAGCGTTTTTTGATGAACAGATTGACTTAGCGGTAGTAACCAGCCCACCTCATGCGGAGCATCTAGTGCAAAGAAGGTTGTTTGAGTCGCAGCTTCTAATGGCAGCATCTCCAAGCTATGTAGAGAAACATGGCATGCCGAGAGCCGCTGAAGACTTGGTTTCCCACAGATTGCTTTCAGGAAACAATTTACTATTGGGAACTAAGAGATGGTGAGTGTCCGGTTCGTATACCATACAAACCTAAGTAGCTATCAGCAGTCTCAGGCTAAACATAGATGCGACAGTGGCAGGGGCAGGGATCTGTTTAATGCCAAAGGCGGCATTCGAAGTAAGGGCAGAAAAGGGTGAATTAGTTCAGGTTTTACCTGAGGTTGAATGCCCAACGGGTAAGGCTTATTTGGTATGGGCTGACAGGAAGCTTATCTCAACTCGAGTTGTCGCATTTCGGGATATGGTGTTTGAGCGATTTGGTCAAACTGAGGCATTTCTAGCATCGATTAAGAGCGAAGCAAACGACAAAACGCCGGGCTAAGCCGGCGTTCAAGGGTTATCGATTTATCTTGTAGAAGTATGCGTTGAGCCAAGCAAGAGCAAGAATAACCAATGTTAATACTGGTGGTTTAGATTGCAGTGGCAATACCTCTGCTGGAACGTTTGGAAGTAAGTGCACGTAGACCGCAACAAGCATGATAACTGTGGTCAAGCTGGTTGTTGCCAGCATAGCTAGGTCTTTCAGTTGATCACTTAGTCGGGAACCCGCGATTAGGATAAGCAAAAGAATCGCACCGGCTCCCATCTCGCCGAGTTGTCCTGCCCAACGTGAAAGGGTAGGGAAAGGCAACTCACTCAAGGCAATCTGGTTAGCAAACATGGTTGTGAAGGGGTCGAAGAATTTAACTGTGCCAGCCATCAACATAAACGCACCAAGTAAGCCTGTCAGGATTTTATGTGATTTCATAGAAAGTGTGTCAGCCTTGTCGTAAGAGCGGAACAAGAAGATGCCGGTGATTAGTAGCATGCTGCCGATAAGGGATAGTTCTAGGATTAGTTGCGAAGTGCTCATTGTTATTCCTCATTGCTAGGTTGCGTTTCGATGAGGGAATAATATCTGCAGCCAATTCATTCAAAAATAACCAGTATTGAATTTGAATAATACATAAATGAATGCTTGGCTTTGTGCAAGGGAAACAGTCATGGATTGGCTAGCAGTTTCGACCGTCTCGGTATTTACTTAGACTATTGAATACACAACAACGGACTCGGAAATGGCGAAACATCTAAAGGCTACGGAGCATGATATCGGTGGGCTGTTTGTGAAACGAGTCCTGCCTCATATAGAGAAGAAAATGGTAGGGCCTTTATATTCCTTGATCATATGGGACCCAGTAGTTTTGAGTCGGGGCAGGGGATTAACGTACGTCCTCATCCCCATATCGGGCTCTCGACACTCACTTATCTGTTTGATGGTGCCATCCTTCACAGAGACTCACTAGGGAACAATCTAGAAATTCAGCCGGGCGATGTAAATTGGATGACCGCAGGCAAGGGTATAGTCCACTCAGAGCGAGAAAGTTTCGAAACCCGCTCTAGGCCACATAGCATTAACGGATTGCAGTGTTGGATTGCACTGCCAGAAGAGTTAGCTGAAATAGAGCCCTCTTTTATCCATATTAAAAAAGAGCAGCTTCCAGTTTCTATTTATGAAGATGTGATGATTCGTCTTATTGCGGGTGAGGCGTATGGAATGAGTTCTCCGGTTAAGACTTACTCGCCATTATTTTATCTCGATATCACGGCAGACAAAGGCAGTTTAGTAGAGCGTCCGAATCGACATCAAGAAGCCGCTATTTATTGTATATCTGGCTCAATAGAGGTGGGGGGAATTAACCTAGAGCAACCAGTGTGCTTTGCTTGAGCCAAATGATGACATCATCTTCGCAAGTTGCGGGCGAGTAGTGGTATTGGGTGGTGAGAAATTTGAGAAAGCGCCGCACGTTCATTGGAATTTCGTCTCTTTCAGCCTGAGCGCATACAGCAGGCGAGGGATGATTGGACCGATGGGCGCTTTCCTAAGATTCCGGGAGATAGTAAGGAGCATATCCCGCTACCTGAGAGAAAGCCTAAATAGATTAGGCTGTTGATTCCGACCAAACGGCAAACTCATTCCCGCTAGGCTCGGTAAAGTGAAAGCGACACCCTCCAGGGAAGTTGAAGATCTCTTTTACTACTGAGCCACCATTGGCAAGAACCTTGTTGAGGGTGGATTGAATATTAGAGCTATAGAAGACCAACAGGCACCACCAGTGTCTGTTCGGTTGCAGGCGTTCGCTTTGTAGAAACCACCGTCCAAACCTTGGTTTGAAAATGCCGTATATTCAGGCCCGTAATCTACAAACTCCCATCCAAAAACAACGGTAAAGAAGGTTTTAGTCGCATCTAGGTTTTCAGATGCGAATTCGACATAGTTGAGTTTTTCGTGTTGATTCATGTTATGTCCATTTATCTGGTATAGCTAAAGGATGTATCAGATCGCTCCGAATCTCTATAAATCTGTAAAAATGTCTTACTGAATTACATTTGCAATATGACGTTCTGTTATCTGTAACCATATGTAAGTATGCGTGTGTGAGTATAAATATCTGATTCAATTGAATAATTTTCATTGCTACATTTTTGTCTCGATAGGGAAATACCTGTCGTTGGCTAAAATAATATATGGAAATACAATGAATAAAATCAGTTACTTAGCAGTAGCAATCTCTGCTGCGACTCTTATGGGCTGTAACAGCAGCTCCAGCTCTAATGATGACAACTCTTCACCACAGTTATCGACTTATACCGTTATTGATGGCTACATTCACAACGCAGTGATTTGTGCTCGTGAATCTATCGAACAAACCTGTGTATTTACTACAACAACAGATTCAAAAGGACAATTTGAACTTCCTGCTGAGTATGCTGAACTGTTGGTTACTGCAGATGTAGTGGGTGGTTTGTCATCAGACTCTGATACCGTAGGCCTTAGCTCGTAGCTATACAATGGCAGCTTTTGAGAACAACACTCTGATTACTCCTTTTAGTTCTATTGCTGCTATGAGTGATACGAAAAACCTAGATGATGTAGCTGCAGAGCTTGGCTTGACCGTTGAAGAACTGACAAGTGATTACGTGGCGTCAAACGATTCTAAGGTGCATTTATATGCCCGTACGCTAGCATCCCAACTTGCTTATCAATCTACTGACGACCAAAGTGAAAACCTGATGGTCGTTGCTAAGAAAACTAAAGAGTTGGTAGAAAAGATTGAATCTGAGCAAGGCACTGATTTCGACTTTTCAACAATCACCGTAGATGTTGAAGTGGACAGTGAAGGCAATGTGAGTGTTGATGAGGTTCCTCGTGTATCAACTCTGTCTGATTTCTTGGAAATCAAGAAAGATGATGTGGCCCAACCAATCTATCTTGCGAGTTTAAACCCGAGTTGGTTTGCTGAGGAAGATATCATGGGACTAACGTTCGACGATGGTATAGGTGCAGATATCGATGATCCATCAGACACTTGGACATACGAAATTGACGGTCTTAGCTTGACCGTTGAAGGCGAAGAGTTTAATGAGTTCATTTACGTGTCGAACAACATAGCGCTAGGTGTAGATCTTGAGATGCAAGATCTCGGTTTGTTCGGTCAAACTGCTTTGGATGAGAGTGGTCAGTTCAGCAGTGGTGAGCTTGAGGGTAAAACGCTATTCATGGTAGCTGATGACTCTACTAATAAAACCCCTGATCCTATATTTGTTAAGCTGAGCTTTGGTGAGTCAGACGTAACCATCTACGAGGATGATTCTTCGTTCTCGGTTAGTTATGAAATTGATGGTTCAGGTGCCCTGAATATTAACCTTAAAGATCACAACCCAAATGACAACAACATGCAGATGTACAAGTCTATTGAAAACCAACATCTATTAGTTGGCTTTGATACAGCGACACAAGCATTTGTACTGAACTTCTACGATGAAGCATTTGCGAAGAAGATCTATCAAGATTGGCAAGCGTTAGCCGACTAATCATTTATCAAAAAAGAACCCCACTAAAAAGTGGGGTTCTTCGTATCTCAGTATTTAGTTATAACAGGCTTCGAATTAACCTTCGAACTTGCTATGAGATACGTCTAGCTGATAGAAAGTTGCTTGAACGTAGTCGTCCATGTCGCCGTTGATGTTTTGGTTGTAAACACCAGCTTTGAAGTACATGTACTTGCCGCCAACGTCGTAGCCACTTTCGCTCATGTCAACAACTTGAACTACGTCATCATGGCCTTCACGCATAACAGTTACTGTCATAGTGTTGCCACAACTTCAATGCGGTAGCTGAACTTCTCGCCTAGTGCGATACCGTCTTCACCAACTTCTGCAGTCATGTCGCCAACTAGAGGGTAGAAGTCTTCTTTAGTTGCGTCTTGGCTTTCGTGAGCAAAGTAAACCGCACCTGTTGGTTGGTTTGGAAGCTTACGGTAGTACAGACGAATTGGCTCATCGTTCTTGTCGTGGATCTGGCCAATGATGAAGCGACCAACTTCGTTTGCATCACCAGTGGTTGTAGTGTGGTCAACCTTTAGAGTTGCTTCTAGAACGCCATCGATACCAGCTGCAGCTTTCTGATCAGCGATTGGTGCAGAGCTGAATACCCAGTTGTTCTTGTTCACGCCTTGAGTCTTAATAGACTGGTCACCGCGACGCATCATTTCACGTAGCTCAGTACGAGCGTACTTAGTGTTTGCAGAAGTACGAGCGCCTTTCACGTAAGACTTGAATACTAGACCGCCGTCGTCAGCAGTGTAGAAGATTTCTGGGTGCTGATAGCCGTTAGCTAGGTTCCACTCAGAAACGTCATCTGGCTTACCGTTCTCATCGTGGTCAAACGGTTGAGACAGGTACCAGTGGGTCATGTCGAAGTTTTCGCTTGGTGCATTACCTGCAACTGGAGTAGCTGGTAGGTTAGTTGGTACTGGTAGTGCTGTGCGAGTATTACACTTAACTGTGGTTTCACATGGGTATACCGCTGGCTCACCCCAGTTACCTTTACGTAGGTCTTTACGAGCTTCTTTACGCGCTTTCTCTGCCGCTTTCATGTCAGCAATCATTGTAGCTTCGGCAGCTACTACAGCTGAAGTAACGATGTGGCTAGCTGGACATGCGTTCACGTCACAGTTTAGAGCTGCAAGCTCAGTCACACTGTTCCAACCGTTTTTGGTGTTACCGTGACCAACATAGCGAACGTAGCGAGCGTTAACTGCTGGTTCGAATTGGAAGCGCTCTAGGCCAAGGATTTTGCCTGAGCTAACTTGGTTTTCAAGAACAGTAGTCCAGTTCTCACCGTCTTCACTCATTTGAATGTCGAAACGGCTTTGACGCTCGTTGCCCTTACTGAATGCTACTTGTACTGCGTCAAAAGATTGAACTGAGCCATAGTCAAGCATTGCCCACTCACCATCACCTGCAGAAGACCAACGTGTAGTTAGGTCTTGGTCAAACAGACGGTCAGGACCGTTGCCATCGTGACTGCTAGCAGTAAGTGCTACAGGAGTCAGGATTGGCTCTCCAGTTTCTTTGTTGTTATCAAACTGATGTACTGGCGTTGACGTACAGCCAACAGCTAGTAGAACTGAAGAAGCGATTAAGCTTTTTAAGAAGATATGTTTCATTTTCACTATTTACCTAATGCAGTACAAATCAAAAGGGCGATTTGTAGTATAAAATCCAATTTAAAATAGATGCATAAGAGACAGTGCGGCTCTTATCCGAATCACAAGATTCCCTACTTCAAGAGGTTCTTGGCTCTGTCTTGCTAATAAGAATACATATTTTAATAATACAATTGTAAGTAAGTGTGCAGAAATGGGATCGAAGTCTAGAGCTTGAGCTGTTATGTGACGTATGCACGCTGGTATCGCTTATTAATCCATCTAGCAAATGATTTGGATCAATTCCTATATGTAACTTACTGAGGGAAATTAATATGTTACTGGTTGTATAGGTAGCGGTAAGAGTGGGTAAATCTAGCTATTTTGTGACTTTCAGGAGCTTTCAGGATCAAAAAAGCCAGACTATCGAGCCTGGCTTTCACTAGAACTATCGACGAGATTTGTTCTCTCGTTTTACTAGTTCGAATTCAAATTCATCTGGATAAAGAATGATTCCTTCACCGTCTTGATCAGGGTACACCACCAGTGATAATTCATCTTCTTCTAGGCCTCGTGTCCAACGAGACTTCCACTTCGCGATAGAAATAGGCTCAGCCGTAAAGCCTTCCCACTCTCCCGTTGCCCACTGCAGCATGTTCATCTGATGGCCATACAGGCACGCACTCTTCATCGTCGGTATTGAGCATCACACTGCCGTATTCATCGATCAGTAGCCAAATCTTTTTCGATTCGATGGCAGATTTGAAGAAAAGGTTGAAGCGCTCTTGAGGATCTTTAGGGATAGTAAGCGTTGTCATACTGAGTCCAACTTAGTAGTGAAGGTTCGCCTTTAGTTTACTTGGCTGAAAACGAATTTAAAAACCTTACGTATACAAATGTGCGATGTCTTGGTTAGAACGCTTATTAAATACCCTAATTTTGATAATAGAATCTTATTGTTTTTAGAAGGATAGATAATTTTTGTTTTACACCATTGGCGACTACTATTTTCTCGTTGAACAAAAGGAGAGCAACGATGATTACACCCCCAAACACAAATCATACGTACCCACGTTCGTTTAGTCATATCGCATCTCAGTGCCTGACCTAGAAGCCGCTGTTAAGTTCTATACCGAGGTACTGTTGGTATCTGATTATGGAGCCGACCGAGATCGTGGAGGACGATTCCGCGATTGGTGAAATGTGTACCGATGTATTCGGTGCTGGCTGGGAGAGTTTTCGTATTGCTCACCTATCAACAGGCGATCGCATTGGTGTCGAGCTGTTTCAGTTCAAGAATCAAGAGAATCCAGAAGATAACTTCGAGTATTGGAAAACCGGTGTATTCCATTTCTGCGTGCAAGACCCTGATGTTGAAGGTCTAGCCGAGAAGATTGTTGCAGCTGGTGGTAAGAAGCGCATGAAGGCGCCTCGCTACTATTATCCGGGTGAGAAGCCGTATCGCATGATCTATATGGAAGACCCGTTTGGTAACATCCTTGAGATCTACAGCCATAGCTATGAGTTACATTATTCTAGTGGCGCCTACAACTAACAAATCGTAATCTAGTTTCTAAAGCCGTGGAGTCTTGGGCTTCACGGCTATTTTTTAGCCCTACAACGGAGATAATAATGAAAACAATGCCTTATCTAGGTGCTGGCACCTTCCGCCTTAAAGAACAAGCCGCTTACGACTCAGTAATGATGGCCCTTAAGGCCGGTTACCGTCATATCGATACAGCTCAAATCTACGGTAATGAAGCGGAAGTGGGCAATGCGATGGTTGACTCAAATGTGCCTCGCGAAGAGATTTTTCTAACTACTAAGGTGTGGATGGATAAATTCTCTAAAGAGACTTTTCTTCCTAGCGTTCATGAAAGCTAGAAAAGCTGAAAACAGACTATGTCGATCTGCTGCTTATCCATTGGCCTATGAAAAATGAAGAGGTTTCAATGCAGGAGTATCTCACTGAGCTTAAGGCTGCGAAAGAGCAGGGCTTAGTGAAGGAGATTGGTGTGTCTAACTTCACTAACGCTCAGCTTAAGCAAGCTATCGAGATTCTGGGTGAGGGCGTTATCTACACCAACCAAGTCGAAGTTCATCCATACTTGCAAAACCGTAAGGTTGTGGAGCTTTGTAAAGCGAACGATGTAATTGTGACTGGCTACATGCCGTTTGCTTACGGCGACGTATTAAAAGACGAAACCATCATTCGTATTGCTGATGCGCACAAAGCGACACCAGCACAAATCGTACTGGCTTGGATGCGTCAAAACGACTTTGTGACCATCCCGTCTTCGACTAAACAGAAGAACATTGAGAGTAATCTAAAAGCTGATTCAGTGACGCTGTCACAATCTGAGTTGGATGAGATTGTGACTCTGGATAGAAACCACAGATTGGCGAATCCCGATTTCGCTCCTGAATGGGACTAAGTCCAAACGAAATAAAAAGGTCTAGCATTGCTAGACCTTTTTTGTATTTGAAGCTCAATAGATTAGCTTTCCGGATGCACCTTATAGAAGGTTGCAAACAGAAGTGGCACGACTACCAGTGTGAGTACAGTCGCAAACCCTAGACCTGCCATTATTGTCACCGCCATTGACCCAAAGAACGGGTCGGCTACCAGAGGTATCAAACCAAGAATGGTCGTCAGAGCTGCCATACTTACCGGCTTAACACGCTCATAGCGCTGTCGATCACCGCCGTATACGGGGCCTTACCGCTATCTAGGTCCATGTTGATCTGATCCATCAGTACGATGCCATTTTTCAAGATCATACCGCTAAGGCTTAGCAGACCAAGTAGGGCGGTAAAGCTGAACGGTAGCCCCGTTGCTAACAGACCGAAGCTCACGCCAATGATAGACAACGGAACTGTAAACCAGATAACCAGAGGTTTTCTGAACGAGTTAAATAAAAATACCGTGATGATAAACATGAGTAGGTAACCCAACGGCATAGCCGCGCCCAGCGCTTCCTGCGCATCGTTCTCGGATTCATACTCTCCGCCCCAGTCTAAATGGTAGCCTTCGGGTAGTTGATAGGCCTCAACAAGAGGGCGAACACGGCTAAACAGAACAGCAGGAGTCTCATCGCTTAGAATATCGTGGTCAGCAAGTACGGAGATTTCCCGCTTACGGTCACGACGCATAATGATGGACTCTTCCCAATCTAGGGTAAGGTTATCAACCACCTGCTCAATTGGAACATAGCTTTGCAGTACTGGGCTCCAGATCTGCATCAGTTTCAATGTTTGAATATCTTCGCGTTCAATCTCAGGTAGGCGTGCGATGATCGGCAGCTGTTTAGTTCCGTCACGAAGCATCCCCATAGCTGAGCCGCCAAATGTCATATCAAGCGTTGCAGAGAGATCTTGCTTAGAGATGCCTAAGCGACGCGCCTTAGATTCGTTAAACGCAGGCACTAGTACCTTATTTTGCTCACGCCAGTTGTTACGAACGTTACGAGCGCCAGGGTCGCTAGCGATTATAGCCTCGATATCAGTAGCGATACTGCGCAGTACTTGAGTATCAGGCCAACCACGCGCGCCTCAATCTTAGAAGCTGGAGACGGGCCAAACTCTACTACCTGCATACGGAAGTCACCGCCCGGAAATTGTGTTGGCAGGTTCTTATCAAGGTCTGCGATTACATCAAACATGATATCCAAGCTGTTGGTACGAACCAAAAGCTGCGCATATGAGGTGTAGGACTTCTCAGGTTGATAGGTTAGGGAATAGCGCTGCCAACCTTGACCTATGGTGGTCACTACATACTCAACATCTTCTTTCGCTCGAACGTATTGCTCGATCTCTTTGGCAATGTCAGTGGTTTCACGAATATCGGTTCCTTCAGGAAGCCACACGTTTACATAAAAAATGGGTGTATTTGATACCGGGAAGAACTGCTGTTTTACCGAGCCAAAACCCACTACGGCGGTAACCAAAAGCACCATTAGCGTGGCAATAGCTAGCTTTCTAAAGCGCAATGCGAATACTAAGGTGTTTTTAAATAGAGTGAAGATAAAGCCTTTGTATAGATCATCTTCATTTACCTGTGAGGTCTCGTCCTTCAGGAACTTCTCTGCCAAGAACGGGTGATGGTCAGCGCGGTTACCCAGCTTAGGAACAGCGAGAAACACAGCACCCAGAATAGAGAACCCATGAACTCACCGGTCGCATCTTGAGATAGACCGATAGGCGCAAACGCTGTGATAGCAATGACAGTTGCGCCAAGCAGTGGCCACTGAGTTTGTTTGACGATAGCGATAGCGGCGTCAGCCTTAGACAAGCCTTTCTTAATGCCGACCAATATGCCTTCAACGACCACGATGGCGTTATCTACCAACATACCTAGCGCGATTATTAGGGCGCCAAGGGAGATGCGGTGCAGTTCAATCTTGTTGTAATCCATCAAGATGAAAGTGCCGAATACTGTAAGTAGCAGAACCAAGCCTATGATAAGACCGCTTCGCAGACCCATAGCAAACAGCAACACGATAATTACGATGCCTACCGCTTGAGCGAGGCTTACGATAAAGCCGTCAACCGAGTTGGCAACTTCATGGGATTGGTCGTAGAACACATCTACGTTCATACCCACGGGCATCTCGCTATCCAGTTCTACCAGTCTTTCATGAATAGCTTTACCTATCTCTACCACGTTTACGCCAGATGCAAACGAGATACCGATGTTTAGAGCGGGTTCGCCGTTGAACAGAACCAAGTTTTGCGGTTCTTCCACTATGCCTTGCTTGATATCAGCAATATCCTTTAAGCGGATAAGTTTGCCAGTATCGCGACCGTGGATGATCAGGTTCTCAAGCTCTTCCAGAGAAGACATGTTGCCGGTAGGGCGCAGGCGCAGGCTCTCACCCGAGACCATGACTTTACCTGCATCTTGAACAGCATTCTGCTGATTAATAAGTCCAACAACCGTGTTTGAATCAAGGTTCAAAGCAGTTAGACGGTCGGTAGACATCTCAACAAAGATTTGTTCTTGTTGATCGCCTGTGATCATCACCTTACCTACGCCATCGACAAGCTCAAGCTCGCGCGATAAGAAGTCTGCAAAGCGCTTAAGCTCAGGGTAGGTGTAGGCCTTGCCGGTGAGTACTAATGACATTCCATAAACGTCACCAAAGTCATCCATTATGGAAATGCCTTGCACACCCTGAGGCAGGCTAGGTTGAAGATCGTTGATCTTACGGCGCATCTCATCCCAGATTTGTGGCAGTTCATCAGGACCGTATTGCATGCCCATACTCACCATTATCTGGGTTTTACCTGCTGAAGTAGTCGAGGTGATGTTATCTACATATGGAAGCTGACGAATCGCTTTTTCTAGCGGGTAAGTGAGCTCTTCTTCAACTCAAGTGTGGTCGCCCCAGGGTAGGTGGCGATGACCATGGCATCTTTAATGGTAAAGGCCGGGTCTTCAAGGCGGCCAAGGTTACCAAAGGCACTGATACCGCCAATGGCCAAGATGACAATAAACATCCAGCTGATGACGCGGTTTTTGATTGAGTAGTCTGCGATATTCATTTACTTCGTCGCCTCACCCGCGATC
This sequence comes from Vibrio ishigakensis, assembly GCA_000830475.1. Taxonomy (GTDB): domain Bacteria; phylum Pseudomonadota; class Gammaproteobacteria; order Enterobacterales; family Vibrionaceae; genus Vibrio; species Vibrio ishigakensis_A. Next base: position 97,355 of record BBSC01000011.1, read on the forward strand.
TTGAACTCACGGTTTTGAGTCAGTTTTGATAGTTGATTGGTGATCAAAAGGTCACCTTGCTCTAGACCTTGGCTGATAACCGCGCCCTGTTTGGTGATGGAATACACCTCAACGGTTTGCTTAGTCGGTTTACTGTCTTGATACAGCCAAACATCGAATGAGCCTTGCTCTTTAGCTGGCACTAAAATATTGGCTGGGATCAGATAGGCAGATTCGTCCTTCTGGTTATCGAGAGGAATCGTCACATGCGCCGATGTCCCTGGCAGAACTTTTCTATCCAGTTCTTGAATCTCGAAGCGCATTAGGTAGTTGCTGCGATTTACCGTCGGTTCCTCTGACCAAAGCATGAGTTTGCCTGATACCGGTTCGGCAAAGGTTTCAAACTGTACGCTGACTTCTTTACCCACTTGTGGGTTAAGGCTAAGCAGCACCTCTTCAGTCACGTTAAGATCCACGTGGATTCTGTCAGTGCGATACAGGGTTAGGACTGGCTCTGCGGTGGCAACGTTTTGTGCTTGTTCTTTCTCAACAGTGGCCACTAGCGCATCAAAAGGGGCAACAAGCTGAGTTTGATCCAGGCGACGCTGTAGTGATTTATATTGAATGCTGGCAAGCTTGAAGTTGCTATTGATGCCATCGAACTCAGCGGCTGAGATCATCTTCTGTTTTTGCAGGCGTTTGGCGCGGTCCAACTGTTTATTGGCAAGATCGAGCTCAATCTTTGCTTCTTTAAGCTGTTGTTTGACGCGAGTGTTGTCGAGGCTTGCAAGCACGTCGCCTTTAGAGACGCGATCACCCGATTTAATCGACAAACTGGTAATCTCGCCATCGGCTAGAAATGAGATCGGAGTAAGCTCAGCAGGGATAGTAACGCCGATAAAATCGCGGCTTCCTAACTCAACGACTTGATCCACCTCGTAGGTTTTAAGAACTAAAGGCGGAGATTGATGTTGCTCCGTTTGGCCAAAACACCCGCTTAATAGGCTTGAGATGGCAGTAATTGTGATGATTCTTTTCATTAGATGCCTCGCTCTCTCACCCATGGGCGAACAATCTGGTTATCAACCAATTGGTTTACGCCGCTTTCAACGATCCACTCACCGTTATGGACGCCACTTACTGAGCCAGAAACCATGTTTAGCGAAACATGACGACGGCTAACTCGAGAAGAATCTGGGTCGAACACCCAAACCTGACCTGAGCGTGTGTTTTGCTCTAATCGTGAATCCAACCAAGCGGACTCTTGAATCGGCTGTTCGGTTTGTATTGCATCATCTAGGAATACTTGCAGCTGACCACTGTGACCTGGCATTAGAGGGTTAGCCGAGCTAAATGCGACTGTAACTAGATAGCTGTTGGTGTCTGCATCTGGCTGACTGGAAACTTCGGCGACATGAGCAGTGAATGGGGTGTTTAGGGTATCGCTGATAAACACCAGTCGTGGGTCTCGTCCCATTAGACGGTACGCAATGTTCACTGGAACCGAAACCGAAACGTTGTAGGTACCGTTATCGATAACGTTCACGATCGGCTGCTGCGGACCTACGACCTGATGTGTATTCACATGACGCAGTGACACAACACCGGAGAAAGGCGCATAGATCTTGGTATATGAAAGGTCTGTTCGAGCCTGCTCAAGCGCCGCTTCACTGGTTTTATATTGAGTGAAGGCTTGGTCAAAGCTGTCTTTACTGATGAGCTTTTGGCTTTGAAGACGCTTAGCTCTTTGATACTCAGCTTTGGTTAGATCGAATTGAGTTTTAGCCGCTTGAACCGCCAGCTCAAAATCGATGCTGTCTAGCTCTGCTAGCAGTTGTCCCTGCTTAACTCTCTCACCCATTTCAACCGAAATAGATTCAAGCTCGCCACCTACTCGAAAAGAGATAGGAGAGTTCTGCACAGGCACAACCTCACCCAAGAATTGGTAAATAGGGGCATGATTTTGCAACTCAAGTTGCGTCACTTTTACTGGTTTAGAGATCTCTTCCGCTATCTCATCGGAATGTGACACATCACACCCAACAAGCAGCAAGCTGATAAACGCAGTAAAGATCAAAGTTAGTAGTTTCACTATTGGAATCTCATATTGCACACGTGTGCAGTATAATTTCTGATCCCATTCAAGATCAATATATTTTACACTTGTGCAGTAAAATATTTTTCGCGTTTAATGTTACTATTCAGGAAGTACAAACTTGGAGATTCCGATGGCGCAAAGAAAACAAGGGCGAAGAACCGCAGAAGAGGCAGAAAGAACTAAGCTGGAGATACTGGCGAGTGCTGCGTTTCTATTCTGTGAGAAAGGCTATAACCAAGTCTCTATCCGAGACATCAGTGAACAAGCTGGAGTCACCCATAGCCTGATTCGTCACTACTTTGGCGCTAAGGTTCAGATCTGGCGTGCCATCATCGATGAAATTCACGAGTTTGTAGACGCCTACACTGTGAAGCTAGAAGACCATATCGATACCGAACTTCCGGACAACGAGCGACTCTATCGTTACCTATGCCACTTCATGGCGTACATGCTGAAAAAACCTCAGCTGTGTCAGATCATGCTCGACTATATCCATCACCCAGAAAACGAAGCTCAAGAGGGCGAAGAGTTCAGTCCTCATATTCAAGAGTTAGTGAATAAAGCCTATTCCGATATGCCACGAATAGTGACTGCGCTTGCACCAAATCCGGGTCAGATCATGTGGCGATTTTTGATTCATTCTGGAGGTGCGGTTGCGTTCAAACCCTTCATGAGTTCCGCTTGGCCAGGCATGTCTCACGACGAGGGACTGCTAGAGCACTGGAAGATTTATGAGCGAGATCTGGTTTTGGAATTAAACATTGCCGACGAAAACCGCTTAACCTATTCATCCCTTGAAGACCTAGTATTAAAAATTTCAGTTCTGGATGAGGAAACTGAGAAGTTTTACGAAGAGAAGTTTAATAAGTGCATATAAGTAAAGGGCTTTATTAACAGCAAGTTATATTAGATATAAAAATAAAGCCCCCAAATTCTCAAGGGAATTTCGGTAATTCTTAAAAGAATATTTCACTGTGTAAAATTCATTACGATTTTAACAACTACAGTGAAACAATTATGTCTGCAAATGCTTTGCCTTCAGCACCTGAAGGGAAGGGACGTACATTCGCAAGGAGCATTTTAAACTTTGTACTTTATATCGTGAAAATGGTGTCCATTTTTGCGGTAGTCGCTGGCTCTTCAGTGGCGCTTTCGCATCTAGGCGAGATTCACGGAAAGGATCTTCCTGCGGAATATTTCTCAAACGGCTATCCAACCATCTTGAAGCTTCTAGATTCTGAAATCTTCATGGGCTTTATCTTCTTTGTAACCCTAGCCGTAGTTGTCTACGTTCTTTACCTCTTTTGGCAACTTCATGAAATCGCAGTCCACAAGGCTGCAAAGATGTCGAGCGCACACACTCAGATCGTCTTTGCTCTTTCTCTATGTGGCTTGTTTATCAGCAAAACCTGGTGGGTTCTTGCCATCATCATCGCCTTTGCACGCTGGGATGTGATTGGAGACTCGATCTCTAAGGTTATCCGCAACGGTGTGTCTAAACCAAAAGCTATCGAGAATAAGGAGTAACCCATGAAAGAGATTATGCTGCCTTATATCTTGGTTTGCTGGTTGTTGGTGAAGACTGGCATTGTTAACTGGAACCTGCGTAGTGGCACACTAATGGTGAGCGTGGGTATGTTTATCGCTTCAATGCTATTTATCTCCCACCGTTTCTGGTCTCCAGCGGATTTGACCGACAGTACAACGGTTAAAGCGCCTCATGCAGTGCTGAGTCCACTAATTGGCCAAGAGGTTGATCAGGTATTCGTTACCCACAACCAAATGGTTAAAAAGGGCGATGTTATCTATACACTGCGCACTGAAGATTCTGTGTCTCAGGTAGAAAGCTTGAATGCTCAGAAAGCGGCTTATGAAGCTGAGATCCTATCTCTTAAGACCCAGCAGACTAACGACAAGCGCACACTGAATCGTTTGATCAAATTGGATGACTTTGCTCAAGAGTCTGAAAAGGATGATGCAAGAACTCGCATCGAATCAGCGGATGCAAAAATGGCATCTGCACATGCTCAGATCAAGAGCATTGAAGCGCAACTTGCGACCGCAGAGTGGGAAAACTCTCGCCGTGAGGTTAAAGCTCCATTCGATGGTCAGCTTTCAATCACCAACATCTCTGAGGGTACTCGATTAGGTAACATGCACCTTTACGATATCAACAAGAAGTTCGTTGAGATGCGTATTCCAGACCAAACCTATCGTGGCATCAAAGTGGGTCAGTTCGCTGAATTCTATGTTGATGCGTATCCGGGCGAAATCTTCCGTGGCCGTGTTCACAGTGTTACCACAGGTACGGGTGAAGCTCAGGTATCGGTACGTCAGGGTTCTCAACATGTAAGACAGCACGTTGGTAACAATACCAACTCGCACGGTCGTACTATCGTTATCGAGTTTGAAGAGCCAGAAGGTTACAACATCCCAATCGGTGCTACCGGTTCAGGCTGGGTTTCGGCTGACAAGCCTCATCCACTACTTGGCTTCATGGACATCATAGGTGCAGCGACTGTTAGGCTTAAAGCTTACAAGACCTACCTATCTGCACTGTAACGCAGACAAAGAAAAGCCCTCGAATGAGGGCTTTTTTTAGGCATTATTTTATTGATGTTGCGATGGACTCTATGATGCCAAGCAACCATTGGTACTTTGGTGATTTACGTTTAGCTGCCTTCATCACCACAGCAAGGTCAATATCGAGATCTGGATGGTCGGCCTCCTCGCTGTAAGGTACGAAATCCATGGTATAGCCAATGTCTTTAAGCTGACTGAGCAGGGCTTGATTGTCCACCATGATATCGACTTCAGCATCCGGTCTAACCTCTTGAAAGCGGTTTAAATGCTCATTCACGCCCGTTGACATGAACTTGATATAACATCCTTCAAGATTGCCGTTGAACTGACCAGAGCCACGGAAGAGTCGGTGTTGCCACAGCGTTTGTGGCTTATCGCTAAGAACGTGAATACCGAGGTCAACCTCTTCATCGATAATCATCCCCTCAGAGAGGTGATTCCAGGTGCGCACTTCAATAAGGGCATCGGTTTGCTCTCTGATCTTAAGGATTATCTCTTTGCCATGCATGGTGAGGATTGGCTCAAGGATGTGAATGCAGACTCTATCAATATTCTTGGGGTCAAAATCCTCTGGCTCTAACGCATGGTTTACCTGTTCCAACGCTGTTTGCAGCTTGGGATAGATGCTTACCGCATATGAGGTAGGGGAAAGACCTTCGGCGCTTCGGACAAACAAAGGGTCATCCAGATCTTCTCGAAGCTGAGCAAGAACCTTAGAAACGTAAGACTGAGAGCGCCCCAGTTTTTTAGCCGCTCTCTGAGTGGAGTGGGTTTGCATCAATGCGATAAAAACGTGGAGATTATTGAGAAGTTGCATTCAGCCTTTTACCTCGAGGTTTAATGAATTACGTCCGTGATAAATGATATTCCGTTTAGTTAGAAAGGGCGCCACTTAACCCAAGAATATCCTTTATAACCATAAGTTTAAATGGCCGTGTCTACAATAGCGCGCGCCTAATTAGTAGAAGAAATAGCGAAAAACATGCATCAGGTTACTCATAAATTCAAACCGAACAAGCTTGTAAAAGCATTCGGTATTCTTGCGACTTCATTGGCGGCAACCAGCGCCAGTGCAAGTGGTATCTTCCTCCAAGAAGCAGTCACTGCAAATGCAGGTGTTGCAGGCGCTGGTGATGGTGTATACACCGAATCGGCCGCTGCTATGTGGACCAACCCTGCAACCATGTCTTATATGGGTGAGTCACTCACCACCATCAATGTGATGGGCTTTGATCTCAAGATGAAGTATAGGAACGACGGTATTCGCAATGATGGAGAGGCACAATCTTATCTTCCTTCTGTCTCCATCTTCCACGCTCACCAAATATCAGAAAACATGCATCTTGGTTTAGCGCTGGGTGCTGCTGGTGGTTCGAGCCTCTCTTATGGTGACGAATGGGCTGGAGCGCTTGGCTTGATTCAATCACCTTGAATGTGATCGTTTTGAATCCGTCTCTGTCATACAAACTTAATGACCAGTGGTCTGTAGGTGGCGGAGTTCAGTTCAGCTGGGCGGCTTTCGAGCAATCGAGCAGCTTATTCGCAACTGATCAAGACAGTGATTGGGCTTACGGTTACAACCTAGGTGTAATGTATCGTCCAACTGAAAAGCTAGATTTTGGTTTGAGCTACCGATCTAAATCTGAGCACAGTTTTGATGCGGATCTGCAACGCGTTAACCGCTCTGTTGGCACCGATGTGATCGTACCTGAGATCGTCGACATGAGTATGCGTTATGGCTTCAATGAAGACCTGAACCTCCTTGCTAGCGTTCAATTCCACCGTTGGAGTCAGTGGGATGAAACCGTACTTAACTTAAGTGGTACGGACCGCAATGGCGTGAGTATTCAGCGTGATTGGGACGATGTATGGAAGTTTGCACTGGGTGCTGATTATCGTCTAAACAGTGACTGGCGACTAAAAGCCGGTTTCTCTTACGAGACTTCTCCGCAAGACGACCCGAGCAAGCAATGGGTAGACCTACCAGTTGGCGAACAGTATCGCTATTCTGTAGGCGCATCAACAAACTGGGATGATGTTGTGATCGACTTCTTCTACGAGTATGCAGACCTTGGTGAAGTTGAATCAGAGAAACGTGCATTGAACGGCAATCTTGTTGGCGTTAATGGCACATTTGAAGGACGTATCCACTTTGTGGGCGTGAACTTTAATTTCTAATCGTATGATTGAATGAAAAGGGTTAGCAATACGCCAACCCTTTTTTATAACTGCTCTTCAATGGGCAGAATACCGGCCATCCAAGCTCCCATTCTTAGCCAAATGCTTGCATCAGGCTCACTCTCAAATACCTCTTGGGTCATGTTGTCTACCCAGACTAAATCACCATCTCGGATCTTGAGTTGATAGGCGTATTTGTCTAGCTCATTGAAAAGCTCAATTTCGTTCTCCAACACAAAATCTGCTTGGTCTATGATCACGGCCATCTCAGTGTTGTGCAGTGCCGAGCGAGGGTCCCAGTTCATCGAACCCACAAACAGATAGCGGTCATCGAAGAACATCACCTTGGCATGTAAACTGGAACGACCGCTGCCTGTCATTGACCACTTACTCTTAAACTTAGCGGTAGATTTGATTTCCCAAAGCTTAACGCCACCCTCTATCAAATCCTCTCGATATTTTGCATACCAACCGTGAACCGCAAACACGTCATTGGAAGCCAGTGAGTTAGTGATAATCGTTACTTGCTTGCCCGATTGCACCGCTTCAACCAAGTGCTGTGTACCTAACTCTGTAGGAACGAAGTAAGGTGAGATGATAACGACGTTGTCCTCGACATCCTCAAGTATTAGCGTGAGGTCATCAATCAGCTGACTGTTTTGGGTTCCTACCTTGTCAGGCAGATCGTATAGAAGTTTTCCTTCTCCCCAATAGAGAGGCAACTCGTTGTTAACCAGCTTGCGGTGCAGATCCAGTTTGGTGATGTCATAGGCACCTGTGGTGAACTGCTCTTCTAGACGCTCAGTGAGTACGGTCTGCTTTACATCTTCAGCGGTTATTACCTCATCGGTTTCAAAAATCCACTCTACTGGAATAGCAAAGTCACTGTTCCAGTATTGATCGAACTGACCGGCAACCTGTTCTACGGTGTTCCCGTATAGCAATAAATCGAAATCGCCGAATTCAACCGAAGTGTCGTAGGAGAAATACTCGTTGCCGATATTACGCCCTCCCACAATAGAGGAGACATTGTCGGCGGTAATGGATTTGTTGTGCATACGACTGTTAAGGCGTCCAAACTCCTTCAGAAAACCGAGGTTTCTCGCGGTCCTGTAGTTGTTTGGATTAAACAGTCTGATATGAATGTTGGGGTGCGAATTGAGAAGTGCCAGCCTTGGTCATTTCGTTTTTGCATATCATCAAGCAAGATACGAACCCTGACCCCACGCTCAGCCGCCTCAAATAAGCGCCATGTCATCAACTTACCGGTTTCGTCATTACGATAGATGTAATATTGAATATCCAAGCTATGCTCGGCTGCTTCAATCAATGAGATGCGAGCGAGTAGGGCATCATGGCCTTTATCTAGTGGATAAAAGCCAGTCTTGATAGAGGTGTCGTACTGATTCTGCTTAAAATACCTAGCAAGATTGGAATCTGCTTGAAATGAAAGATGCTCAGAATATTCCTTCTCTGGCGGTTCAGGTGCAGAGGCGCACCCGACGATAATTAAGCTGACGCAAAGTGCGGTAAAAGCTTTAAACCAGCGTATGAAAGACTTCGTCATCTAAATAGCATCCCTTCATTTTTCTTGTTTAGTGAGTAAAGATCACTGACTCGCTTGGCACTCTGTGTCTGTCACCATAGATACCTTCTTCAGTGCGTTTACCCACACTAACAATCATAGTGATTTCATCGTTTTTGCCGAGCCCCAACAACTTCTTGGCGCGCACTGAATCAAAACCCTCCATTGGACAAGTATCGTAACCTTGGTCACGAATCGCTAGCATGAAGGTCATAGCCGCCAGAGAGGTACTCTTGTGAAGGCAAACTCGAAGGTCCTCTTTCATCACTTCACGATAGGTTGGCTTCTTCATGCCCATGAAGGTCATCATTACTTTTCGAGCTAGCCCTTTAATACCAAGGCCATCATTACTGTACACAAATGGAATGAGCTTTTCGTAGTACTTAGTCGCACGCTTGGCAATTGAGTCCATAGGGCGACCCTCAAAATTCTTACGAACTTGCGCTGCATTCATCTGAGCGCGCTGTTGCCACTTGTCTGGAGTGGTAACGAATACCACCAATTCGTTTGCCGTTTTGGCCGCATTTTGCCCCATACAAATCTCAGATAGCTCTGCTCGGATCTCAGGAGTAACCACACGATGGAATTCCCAAAGCTGCATGTTACTGCTGTTAGGACTGAGCAGAGTGAGCTCTAAAGCCTTATCAACAGCCGTGGAATCAAAGTCGTGTTCTTGGTCGTATTTGCGTACAGAGCGGCGGGTGTTTACTAGTTCGGTGAGAGAGTGGTGCTGGTTCATTTTCTTTACTTTATAAAAACTTACTAATCAAAACAGTGTACCAAGTCAGAGCGGATAAGGGTATGCGGGAAGGGCATATCAGGTATTGCTTAGTTTCATTATTCAAAATAGCCGAATTAATTAAATTAGCGCGTTCTTAAGATCACACTTTTTCTGAAAGTGGCGCGTAATGGTAATTTTTTCTGTAACAGTCTGTGTATGATGCGCATCACAAAAATTACATGAAACGTGATCTGTGTTCGGTTTGTGTCAGGGGTAATGATGATTAGTTTTGCAAAAAATATGGTTGTGATAGCGCTGCTAGTGATGTGCGGTGTTGCGGAAGCGAATATCCATCAGTGGAAAGAGACTGAGTACCAGACGTACTCGGACAAGACACACGTTAAATTCAAACTGATTAATAAATTCAGCAAAACAGCTCCTTTCTACGTCCGTATCGATGACAAAAAATTTCCAAATAAGTTGGTATTGTCTCCTGATCAAGAGATTGAACTGGATATCACTGTTGATACTCCCCCAGGTATTACCTCGTAAAACATGTTTGTACCTTGATGATCACCGGTGAAGAGAACGACTACGAGACCTGTACCAAGCTGACATTCAAAAGGTATTGAGGATGAAAAAGCTCTATTTGTTTAGTTGTCTATGGAGTCCAGTGGTATTCGCAAATCCTATCCCAAGCATCTCAAACCCGTCAGGAACTGACCGCATCAGAACAAGCGATGGATCTAGTTGTGAACAAGCGGTTTCAACAGGTAAGACGTTTCAGGTTGGTACATATGGTGCCATGGGAAACGAAGATAGCGACAACTACTACAACAACTATTACGAACAAAACCAAGATGAGGCAGGTATCTACGCTGCCGTAACAATCCAATTCGGCGGTGAAGATCGAGTGGATTGTACAAAGCTCTATGAGTTTGAACTTCGTCAACGAAATAGGGACGAGCAATTAGCTCAAGCCGAGCACGAGCTCAAACTTCTTCAAATTGAGGCGGAAAAATACCGTCTTTTGAAAATGAAACAAGAAAGTACAACTTTTTCTGAATAGATATTGATATTCAAAATGGACTTTTTTCTTTCATTATTTTTAGTAAAAAAAGGAAACGATAATGAAAAATCAATTGCTAGCTATCGCTACGGCAGCGGCTCTAACTCCTGCATTTGCAAGTGCTACAAATAACACAGGTGAAGTTATTTGGAACGGTGATGTGGAACCAGCTTGCGGTTGGGATGTGGCAGATCATGAAGCTGGTTTACTAGGCTTTGAGGACTATAGTGATACTCCTGCTAAAGCAACTTTAGTAAACAACAAAAATGGCAACGACAACGCTGCGTTGGCTATGAACACAACAGCTAGTCTAAATGGCGCTCCTGCGAATGCAATTCCTCTGCAAGATCTGAAGATCAAACTTGTAGACTCAGAAGGTCTTGATCACGGCGAAACCACTCACAACAGCGTGTTCAATAACGTGCCTGCTGGTGAACTAGAGTTCTTCGCTCGTACTACAAACCCAGCTACAAGCTATGGTGCAGGTAACCATACTGTTAAAACTACGTTTACCGTAACTTGTAACTAGTTAGTTTTAGAGGCGATATCAATATCGCCTCTCTTATTTTGGAATTCATAGTGAAAAACTTATGTCGAGTGCTAGCGATTAGCACATTTTCATTGTTGGCAACCTCATCTTTTGCTGAAGAAGGAATGGAGAAGGATCATGCCGAGCACCTTGAACAGTTTTGTTTTCAGGGTGCGGAATATCATGAGCGCCGTGTTTTTGATGCAATATCTAGCTCCGACTATATCGATTGGAGTGAGATTCAACTCCAAGGTACATCTAGTCGACTCAATTACACAGAAACTATCCTCGATGAAAATCACGATAAGGTAATTACTTGCGATCAAGTGATTAACTATCACTATGATGACAAAGATATCTCTCTTAATACCTCTTTTCAGGTTCTGATCAACGAAGAAAAAACAGTTTCAAATACGGATATTACTGAACAAGCGGTAACAGACTTCATGGTTAGAGTGATGGTGAATTAAGTGAGGAGAAGAGTCTTTAGAGCTGCTTTACTTTTGTCACTTGTTGCATCTTGTTCTTCAACTGTTTTTGCTGAGATTAGAGAGCCGATAAAGCCCAAAGTAAGAGAGATTATCGCTGAATGTGAGCTCCAAGCGATAGAGAGCAACGGTGATATTTCTTTCTCTGAGTTTTATCAGGGCAATGCAGCTCGTTTCAAGGTTCGAATGAGTGAGAATTATCAAAGAGTGGAGCTTAAACTCGATGATGTTCAAGTTGGAGACCTCAGTGTAGACAAAGGTTTGCACTTGATTCGTCTTCAGTTAGACACTCCCGATCGTTATGAAGGGGATGCAAACTACTGGAGAAGAGGTGTTGAGTTAAATGCATCTGAACTGGATGCTGACCGAGAGATAGATCTAAAAGTTCGTGTTGATTTACCCGTTTCTAAGGTAACCGCTGGCGATCATGAAATAAGGATGAAGTGGTCAATCAACTGCGGATGATAGTTGGCTATATGTTTAAAACGTCAGAAAGAGCAAAAATGAAAAATAGAATAATCTCTTTAGCTACATTGATACTGTTGCCTTTTGGTGCAGTGGCTTCAGAGGGTAGCAGTTACGTTATATTTAATGGTTCTGTATCTCCGATGTGTGGCTGGGAAGGCCAAGGGATTCAAGCCGGTGTTCTTGGTTATGATGAGGAGTATACCGATATTCCTGCAATCGCAATTTTGGTGAACAATGCCGGAGAGAATAAAGCTACTCTCGACTACACCAGTGATACTGGGATTTTGAATGCTAAAGGACACTTACGCATAAAGTTGGTACCAGAACATGGTCCTGAATATGAAGAACAGAACCACAACGGTACGTTCGAAGATGTTAGGGCTGGAGAGCTGAAGTTCTACGCGAAGATGAAGAAAGCGAAGCATCACTACCCAGCAGGCCAACATATTGTACGGTCTACTTTTACTGTTACTTGCGAGTAAAGTAAGCAAGCCTACTTTTCTAATTTGAAACACGGGCTAGGCGTTCCACATATAATAGTATCGCTTAGCTTTTGGTTATAATCATTATAACCTTTTGCATATAACTAAATCCCCATACCTCCCATCACACTCGCAATCTTATGTTGCGGTACGGCGTCTCGCCTAAGCCCCTGTTTTTCCGAATCTTTGTATATATACTCCGCCACAACTGTGTTCTGGATCACGCTTTGTAGTGGTCTGTATTTATGCGAGGAGCGGACGAATGACAGGTAGTACAATCTATTACATTGGCGGTAGTCAGCATCGACCTGAGTATATTGGGTTCAATTTGGTATCAATCTACGAAGAAGATCTATTTTTAAATTTGCATGGGGCTACGGTAATCGTAGATCTGGCATGCGAATCTCAAGATGCATTTTTACGTCGACTGCACGCTCAGCCTCACGGTTGGAGTACTCAGGTGTTTGTTACTGCTGAGTCCAAATACAGTCCGTACCTAAGTGATGGTGAGTTTGACATCTCAAGCTATAAACCCCATGCCGACAAGTTAGCACTACTTCCAGAGCGCCCGCGAGATCGCTTGTTGGCTTATCTATGGCTGAACAAAAATCGTCGCTTAAAAGCGAAACGTGATACCTCTGATAAGAGTCTGTATAGCTTCCCTCTGCTTAAGGCTTATCACAACGAAGAAAAGACCCCGTTTAAATACCTGCATCAATTGGAGAAGAATAGCTTTCTCGAAGAAGTCGCGGTCACTGATAGGGTGCGTCACTGTAAGTCTTGTGACTCTGGCTATCTTAATTACGTGGATACCTGTCCTAGCTGTTCTTCTATCGACATCTCTAAATTCGACGCCCTGCATTGTTTCACTTGTGGTCATGTGGATGATGCGTCTGAGTTCGTCAAAAGCTCATATATGTCTTGCCCGAAATGCAGTACTAAGCTGAAACACATAGGCGTGGACTACGATAGACCGCTAGAGATGCTCAGTTGCAATGATTGCAGTAGCGAATTTGCTGAGGCTGAGGTGGTAGCCAGCTGTCTTAGTTGCGATACCAAAACCAAGCCAGGAAATCTGCTGGTTCGATCATACAAAGAGTTTAAGCTTGGTGAGGATGCACAGAAGTATTTGCTGGATGGTGAGTCAGGTTTTGTAGCCGAGGTGAACCTTACTACCTCTGTTGAGCCGAGAGTATTTGAAGCGTTAATTGAGTGGAAGAACAAACTCGCTCTGCGTCATGGGCACAAGGCCCTTCTAATGGGGATTAAATTGCTCAATGTTGAGCAGTTCACTCAGTCCGAAGGTGAGGTAGCTTTCATTGAGTTCATGTCCAAGTTCTCTGAAGTTCTTGAGGGTATGTTCCGAGCCACAGATGTGTGTTGCCAATATCAGCAAGATTTAGTCATGGTGCTTCTACCACACTTTGAACTAGAGAATATCTCGGATGCGGCTAGCCCTCAGTTTGATATTTCCAACCTAGCAATTAACAGCCAAACAAAAGCGCAAAACTTTGGTGAAACTAATCTTTCCATCATAGAGCAACGTCTGGCGGACTTTGCAGAGCTTATCGACCTTCCTTATTTAGCGATGACGGTCAAACACTGGAGTCTTCCAGAGCAGCAATTGCTGGATGCTAACCAATGGCTTAGGGGCAAGGCTGGTGAACTAGATGCTTGATACGGTAGTTTATCTCTTCGGTGAGATGGCTATCGCATTGAAAAATAACTCGGAGTTGTTGATTGTTCTGTTCCCAATGATTGTTATCAGTGAACTACCGCTGATCTTAACCATGCTTATTGGGATCTTTCGTTGGTATAGGAACAATCAATCTCGAGATGCCACTCACACACCGCCAATCAGCTTTGTCATTACCTGTTATGGGGAAGGTGACGCAATAGCAATTACTATCGATACCCTAGTCGAGCAGGTTTATGCCGGCCCTATAGAGGTGTTAGCCGTGGTCGATGGTGCAACGCAAAAACGCTCATACCTATAAAGCTGCTGTGGATGCGGTAAATAAACACAAGGCAGGTTTAATCGAACCGTTAGGGTGATACCTAAATGGCAACGAGGCGGCCGAGTCTCCACTCTAAATACCGGTTTGTATAAGGCTAGCCATGACATCGTAATTAACGTCGATGGCGATACCTCGTTTGATAACGATATGGCGTCACACATGGCAAGCCAATTTGCTGATGAGAAGGTAATAGCCAGTGGAGGAGCGCTTAGGGTTCGTAATCACAACACCAATTTGCTTACGCGAATGCAGGCCCTGGAATACATGATGTCGATGCAGGGCGGTAAAACCGGCACCAGTCAGTTTGGGCTATTGAACAATATTTCAGGTGCCTTTGGGGCGTTTCGAAAGCTATCCTAAAGCGCGTTGGAGGTTGGGACACCCATACTGCAGAGGACCTCGACCTGACCATGCGTTTGAAGCAATACAAGGTGCGCTATCCAGACCTAAAAATAGCATTTACGCCTCATGCGGTTGGACATACCGATGCGCCTGATACGATACGCGATTTTGTACTTCAGCGACTGCGTTGGGATGGAGACCTGTTGTTTTTGTATATGCGAAAACACATCAAGGCCTAACGCCAAAACTGCTTGGATGGCGGGTATTCCTTTACACCTTGATGTATGGGGTTCTACAAAACGTGTTACTGCCGATACTGATCGCGGCCTACACAGTTTATTTGTGTATGAGCTATCCGATTGAGTTTGTGATAGGGCTGAATCTGCTTATTTACTTTATCTATTTGGCCTTGGTACTGGTGAACTTCTTGATTTACTGGGTACTGATCTCAGAGCGAAGAAAAGCAGATATTAAAACGATTTATTGGTTAGTGCTGTATCCATTTTATGCACTGTTTTCTCGATTCATTACGGCGTTTTCAATGTTTAACGAAGTGCTCAGACGCTCACACGAAGAATCGAGTATGGCCCTTGGTGGGTTCTTAAGCGAGGAAAGAGATTTTGAAGATTGAGTTTAAGCTAGACAAACAGAAAGCCCCAACGGTCGACCAAGGAGTAAAGGTTACCTATGGTGAGGCCAGGCGTACCGGCTATCGATTACGTTGGTTCTTGTTGCTCGCGGCAATCATTGGGCCGTCTGTAGCTGCCGCCTACTGGCTGTTTCTGCCTAAGGTATTGACCATAGCGCCAGGTGTGGTGACTTATCATGCTATCTCACTTCGTGTGGACAGAGACAGTACCATCGAAGAGATCTCAGTGTCTGAGGGTGAAGAAGTAGAGCAGGGTGAGACACTATTGAGATTGAAAGATGATGTGTTAAACACTGAGATTCGATATCTAACCGATGAGATTGCAAAACTCAAGGAGCACGCACAACTGAATGAGGAAGATGATCAAAAGATCGCAGTGTATGAAAAAGCGGTAGCTGATGCATTTAAGAACTTCGAAGAGGTAAAACAAATCAAGAAGAAGTTTGACCGCTACAACGCACAAGGCCAAGTAAGCACCAGCGATTACGTGGTGGTTCTAAATAACTACGCCAGTGCTCAAAATCAGCTGAGCCAGTCTCAGATAGAGCTTAGCGATGCTATTAATGAGATGGAAAACGAGCTTATCGCAGGTGATGTCGCTAAGACGCTGCGCTCGCTAGAGAATGAGCTATTGGTAAAGAAAACCGAGCGCCGAGAACTTACCCTACAAGCACCGTTTGATGCTCGCGTAATTCAGATAGCGGACGTAGTCGGTAAGAACATGGAAGAGGACGATAGGGTAGTGACGGTTGCAGATTCAGATCAAGCTCCTGAGATCACAGCGTATCTAGATGCTAAATATGTAGACGAGGCTAGACTCAATAGTGAGGCAGTGGTTATTCTGCCAAATGGTGATAAACATGATGTTGTGGTTTCCAAGCCCATTGAGCTTGCCGCAAAATTGCCTCAACATCTCGCTAAGCCGTTTAAGGGTCAAAAAGCGCTCATTCAGGTCTCGCTTCAATTAGTGAACGTACCTGAGGATACGAGCGAATTTGTTGAAGGTATGCCAGTAGAGGTTCGGTTTTAGTTATGATCAATATGGATGTTTCTGAGAAACTTGTTATTCGCACAGCCAGTCAAGAGTGGCAGGCCAGTCCAGCTAAAGGTGTTTGGCGTAAGCCCCTTGAAAGAGAAGCGGCTGAGACGGGTTTGGTGACATCCATAGTCAAATACGAAGCGGGTTCTCGCTTTTCAGAGCACAGCCATCCACTAGGCGAAGAAATCTTCGTACTTGAGGGTGTGTTTTCCGATGAAGATGGTGACTATCCAGCAGGCACTTATATTCGTAACCCTCCTGGTAGCAAACACTCGCCGTTTAGTGAGCAGGGTTGCACCTTGTTCGTAAAACTCAATCAGTTTGATAAAAAGGACCAGACCACAGTTCGTGTGGACACGCTTAACACTCCTTGGCAACCGGGCATTGGTGGACTAGAGGTGATGCCGCTTCATGGCTTTGAAGAAGAAAACGTTGCCTTGGTCAAATGGCCACAAGGGGAGCGCTTTCAACCTCATTCTCATTTTGGAGGTGAGGAAATACTGGTTCTTAGTGGTGAGTTTCAAGATGAATACGGCCAGTATCCACAATACTCTTGGCTACGTAGCCCTCACATGAGCAAACATTTCCCATTCGTGGAACAAGAGACCATTATCTACGTGAAAACTGGCCATTTATTGCGTCGCGCCTGAGTTTTACCTAAATATTGTTTCACAACAAATGTTTGTTTGTTAGTATCCGGTCAATCGTATTAGTCGGGGAGCCTTTAGGCTGAGATCGTTGAATTAAGTAAGCGAACCCGTTGAACCTGATTCAGCTAGCACTGACGTAGGGAACTAGTCGCCACACAAGCTATAGATCTATCTCTTCCAGCTACATAGGCTTTGGTTTCGCACGTCTGTCTGAATTGGGTATCCAATTAAACAGAAGGAACGCGCCTGTGTCTCAAAATCAAATCGCGAATGTACTTACTATTGCTGGCTCTGACAGCGGTGGTGGTGCAGGTATTCAAGCCGATATCAAAGCTATCTCAGCAACGGGCAGTTTCGCTTGCTCAGTGATAACCGCATTGACTGCTCAGAATACTCAAGGCGTTACCGGTATCTATCCTGTTTCACCAGAATTTATCGAGCAGCAGCTTGATGCAGTGTTCTCCGATATCGACATTTCAGCGGTTAAAGTTGGCATGCTGGCTGAAACCTCAGTCATTGAATCTGTGGTGAAAAAGCTTAAGCAATATCAGCCTAAGTTCCTTGTTGTCGACCCAGTAATGGTCGCGACCAGTGGCGACTTGCTTTTGCAATCATCGGCCATTCAAACCCTAAAAACCGAGCTTCTACCTTTGGCTGATGTGATCACGCCAAACCTTCCAGAAGCTGCGACTCTGCTTGGCACACAAGTGCCAACTACGGAAGCAGAAATGAATGCCATGATTGATGGTCTGCGCGAGCTGGGCTGTAAGGCGGTTCTACTAAAAGGTGGTCATCTAGAATCTGAAGCTGACAGCACTGATCTGCTTATCACTAAAGATTCGGTTGAGCGCTTTACGGTTAAGCGTGTGGATACACAAAACACACATGGCACTGGCTGCACCTTATCTTCGGCAATTGCTTCTTACCTGACACAATCTGAATCTCTGACAGAGGCGTTATCTAAAGGTAAAGACTATATCTCACAGGCTATTGCGCATGCCGATGAGCTGAATGTAGGTAAGGGCCACGGCCCTGTACATCACTTCTATAAGCTGAACAACTAATGCCAACCAGCATCTCTATCTCAAAGGGGCGTTTGCAATTTAACGATGCAGAAGCGCCTCTTTTTGAGCAGCTTAATCTGGATATCCAAGCTAACTCTTGGGTAACTGTATTGGGGCAAAGTGGCTGTGGTAAAACCACCTTGCTGAGACTCATGGCAGGGCTGTTGGCTGAGTCGGCCCACTGGCAAGGTGATATTCAGTTTGGCCAAGGCGAGCTTAGCAACAACATAGCCTATATGGCGCAGCAAGACCTGCTTATGCCTTGGCTGACGGTGCTACAAAACGTCTGTTTTAGTGACCGTTTCGGCGATAGCAAATCTGTTGATACTGAAACCAGAGAGCATGAAGCCAAAGCTCTCCTGGCTCAGGTCGGCCTTGCGGGCAAAGAGTCTTACTACCCTAGGCAGCTTTCCGGTGGCATGAAGCAGCGCGTAGCCCTTGCTCGCACTCTAATGCAAGACAAGCCAGTGGTGTTGATGGATGAGCCTTTCTCTGCGCTGGATGCCGTGAACCGCTATAAACTGCAAAATCTTGCGGCTGAGATGCTAAAGGATAAAACCGTTGTTCTGATCACCCATGATCCTCAAGAGGCGCTTCGACTTAGTGACGCGGTTTATTTGATGGAATCGACTCCAGCGAAAATGACTCAGATCCCAGTGCCAGTATCAAAAACGCCACGTGCTCTAGATGCGCAGATGGCTGAGATTCAGCAAAGTATTATTGAAAAGTTGGGGCTGAACATGAGTAATCTAGCTCAGCAACACTTGTCTAAGCGCCTGAAAAGTCAGTCATCACACGTAGTGAGACTGCTTATTTCTTGTGTAGTGGTTCTAGGTTTGTGGCAAGCGGTGGTGGTGGTGTTTGAACTGCCTAGTTTCATTTTACCAGAGCCCTTGGCGGTAATGGATAGGCTGCACACTCGTTGGGACGTGCTTTGGCATCACACCTTTATTACCTCACAAGAGATAGTGCTTGGCTTGCTGCTCGGCTTGTCGATGGGCCTGTTGTTTGCTTTGCAAATGCTGTTGTTTGAGCCCCTTCGCCGCTGGCTTTTGCCGATACTGATCGCTTCACAAGCGATCCCTGTATTTGCGATAGCGCCCATTTTAATGCTCTGGTTTGGCTATGGCATTGCTTCGAAAGTGGTGATGGCTGCGCTTATCATATTTTTCCCTGTAACTACTTGCTGTTATGACGGTCTGCGCAATACACCTCGCGGCTATTTGGACCTTGCAAAAACCATGGGGGCGACCCGTTGGCAGATGCTGACTCAAGTAAGATTGCCAGCGGCCATGCCAGCGCTTGCTTCGGGCATCCGCGTAGCTGTTGTGGTAGCTCCAATAGGCGCCGTGGTAGGTGAGTGGGTAGGTTCAAGTGCAGGGCTTGGCTATCTAATGCTTCAAGCCAACGCACGCATGATGATCGATGAGATGTTTGCAGCCCTGTTTGTACTGGCGCTTATCTCGGTCACCCTTTATTTCATTACCGATAAGCTATTAAACAAGTTTATCCCTTGGCAATTTGATTAGGCTGTTAGTCCTTAATATTCACGGAAGACACTTTGAAACTACTCAAATCACTATTCGCCGCTGCTTTGCTGATGCTAAGTGGTCAAGCACTGGCGCAAGAGAAAACGCTCACCCTTATGTTGGATTGGTTTGTAAACCCAAATCATGGTCCGATTATCATTGCACAAGAGAAAGGCTTTTTTGCCGAGCAGGGACTTAAAGTAGAGATACAAGAACCTGCAGATCCAAGCGTGCCATCAAAGTTGGTAGCGGCTGGGCGTGTGGATATGGCTATCTCGTATCAGCCTAACTTCATTATTGATGTAGAAGCAGGATTGCCTCTGGTTTGGACGGGCACCTTGCTCGCAACGCCGCTCAATACCTTATCTGTATTGGATAACGGAAAGATCAAAACCCTTGCTGATCTGAAAGGTAAAACCGTTGGTGTCGCTGTTTCTGGGAGCGATGAGAAGATCATTAGTAAGATGCTGCAAAGCGAAGGCATTAAGTTTAGTGACGTTAAGATAGTGAACGTTGGCTGGGCACTGTCTACCTCACTAGCATCAGGTCGAGTTGATGCGATCTGGGGTGGTATGCGTAACTTTGAGTCTCATCAGCTTGAGCTAGAAGGCTTTAAAGCTAAATCCTTTTTTCCAGAAGAGCATGGCATCCCTCCTTATGATGAACTGATGTATGTGGTGAATGCCAAAAATCATGATGCGGATGCGATTGCCCGCTTCAATAAAGCGCTTGAGCTCGCTACCCAATACATCATCAATCACCCAGAGGCGGCTTGGAAAGAGTTTGTCGCTTACAACCCAGATACTTTAAATAATGAGCTCAACCATAGAGCTTGGAATGACACGCTTACGCGTTTTGCACTGCGTCCGTCGGCTGAAAATGTGGAGCGTTATGATGATTACGCCAAGTTCATGCATGAGCTAGGCATCATCAAAACGGTTCCAAACAAAGACATTTACTTTATTCACTAAAAGCATGCTTTACCTCAGCAGTGGGGTAAAAAGGAAGAATCATGAAAAAAACACTACTTGGCTTGGCTGCAACCTGCGCACTTGCCATTAGCCCAGCGACTTTTGCCAAAGACAACAAGCTTACCCTGATGTTGGATTGGTTTGTGAACCCGAATCACGGTCCTATCGTTATCGCTCAGGAGAAAGGTCTGTTTGAGCAGCAAGGTATTGAGGTAGAGATCCAAGAGCCTGCTGACAAGTGTTCCAGCAAAACTCGTAGCGGCAAACAAAATTGATATGGCTGTATCCTATCAACCAACTCTAACCATAGATGTTGCGGCAGGTCTGCCACTGATTCGCAGCGGCACGCTTATCTCAACGCCTCTAAATACCTTGATGGTACTGGACAACGGCAAGATCAATTCACTTGCGGACCTGAAAGGCAAAAAGATAGGTATTGCTATTGCGGGTAACGAAGAAGCCACTATCGGTACCATGCTAGGCAGCGAAGGCGTGGACTTTAAAGACGTGCAGATCATCAATGTGGGCTGGGCTCTGTCGTCTTCTCTAGCGTCTGGCAAGGTCGACGCCATCTGGGGTGGTTTACGCAACTTTGAAACTAATCAGCTAGCAATCGAAGGCTATAAAGCGAAAGCTTTCTTCCCAGAAGAGCATGGTGTTCCAGCTTATGATGAGCTTGTGTTTGTAGCCAATGCCAACAGCTATGATACGGAAAAGGTGAAGAAGTTTAATCGTGCGATCGAGCTTGCGACTCAATATATTGTTAATCACCCAGATAAGGCGTGGAAAGAGTTTGTCGCTTATAACCCTGATACGCTAGATAACGACCTTAATCGCCGCGCTTGGAAGATACGCTAACGCGCTTTGCGCTTCGTCCTGCAGCGGTCGATCATCAGCGCTACGACGACTACGCCGAGTTCATGCATAAGAATAAGATCATCAACAGCGTACCAAACAGCGAAAAATACGTACCTTCTCTATAACCCGGAGTCATCATGAAAGTATCTCAACTTATCGAAGCGTGTCGCGAAGAGTGGCAAGGCTATATCGAGCACAGCTTTGTTCATCAACTGGCCGATGGCTCACTAAAACATGAAGCGTTTCTGCATTATCTAAAACAAGACTTCTTGTTTTTGAAGCACTATACCCGAGCTTATGCGCTGGCTATCTATAAGGCAAAGAGCCTAGAGCAGATGCGTAATGCGCTACCGAGTCTGCACAATCTACTCGACTCAGAGATTGGTCATCACGTTGAATACTGTGAGAAGTGGGGCGTGAGTGAAGCCGAGATGGAAGCGGAGACCGAAGACTTCGGTACTGTTGCTTACACTCGCTACGTTTTAGATACTGGCAGTCAGGGTGATTTAGTTGATCTCTACGTTGCTTTAGCGCCTTGCGCTATCGGCTATGGCGAGATCGGTGCTAACCTTGCGAAGCGAGATTCAACTGTCCAAGAAGGCAATCCTTATCAAAGTTGGCTAACCATGTACGCCTCGGAAGAGTTCCAAGAAGGCGTGGTTAAGTGTATTGAAAACCTAGATAACCTTCTTGTAGACATCGAACCAGACAGTGCTCGCGCCAAAGAGCTAATCGAAGTATTCCGCACCGCAACACGCATGGAAATTGCGTTTTGGGAGCAAGGCCTAAGCGCCGCCAAATAAGGATAAAAAATGGAAACCTCACAAATTATCGAATCCCTAAAAACACTGCGTGAGAATAAGCCGCTGGTGGTTAACGTGACCAACTATGTGGTGATGAACAACACGGCTAATGCACTGCTGGCTGTGGGCGCATCTCCTATCATGGCGCACTCTTCTCGTGAAATGGCAGAGATGATGAGCTTTGCTGGCGCACTTGTGATCAACATTGGCACTCTGGATAGTCAGTGGGTACCGCGCATGATGTTTGCGGTTGAGCAAGCGAATATCAACGGTAAGCCTGTGGTACTTGACCCGGTAGGCTGCGGTGCCAGCACACTGCGTACCGAAGTTTCTCGTCAGATTGCAGAGCAGGCTGAGACACTAATCATTCGTGGTAATGCTTCAGAAGTGATTGCCCTTGCGGGTGAACAAGCTCAGTCTAAGGGCGTAGATGCCTTAGACAGCAGTGATTCAGCAGTAGCAGCAGCGAAGTACTTGGTAAATGAGTATGGCGCTTCGGTAGTTATCTCTGGCGCTGCGGACTATGTAGTAAGTAAAGAGGGTGTAGTTAAGCTAGAAAATGGCAGTGAGATGATGCCTTATGTTACTGGTATGGGTTGCTCTCACACGGCGATTACCGGCGCGTTTGCTGCGATTGGTGAGCTAACAGGCGCTGCTGCAACGGCTATCCTTGGCGTTGCTGGTGAGATTGCGACAGAGAAATCAGCAGGACCAGGTAGCCTGCAAATGAATCTGCTAGATACCCTTTATCAACTGGATGAAGCGGCTATCGCTGAACGTCTTAAGATCAGTAAGGCATAATTGAGGCACGAAATATGAACCCTTATGAACTCTACTTTGTCACCGACGAACACCAAGAGTTAAATGCCCTTTGTAAAGTGGTTGAACAAGCCATCGAGGGTGGCGTTACCATGGTGCAGGTTCGCGAAAAACACGGCGATGTGCGCGCCTTCATAGAACGTGCTCGCGCGGTAAAATCGGTCATGCAAGGCAGCAATGTGCCTTTGATCATTAACGATCGCGTAGACGTGGCACTGGCGGTCGATGCATGTGGAGTTCATCTGGGTCAGTCGGATATGCCTGTTGTTGATGCCAGACGCTTGATAGGCAAAGATAAGATACTAGGTCTATCTGTTGAGAGTGAAGCTCAGCTTATTGAAGCACAAAGCTTTGATGTGGATTATCTAGGTGTAAGTGCCATCTTCGCGACGCCAACTAAAACTAATACCCTTAAGCACTGGGGTATTGAAGGTCTGCGCAAAGCGGTTGAAACCTCGAACAAGCCGCTGGTGGCGATTGGTGGAATCAACATTTCTAATATCCAGCAGGTTTCTGCAACGGGTGTTCATGGTATCGCGCTGGTTTCGGCTATTTCGGCTGCTCAAGATCCAAAGCTCGCGTCTAAAGACCTGCTTAAGTTGATGCGTTCAGCTAAGAGCGACTGATATTAATAAGGTTTTTCACGAACTAGAGGGGGGTATTAATATTCCTTTTGAGCCTGTCACTCCCTCCGAGCGATTAATTCACAAGGCCGCTGTGAACCCATCCTTGGGCGCTTGTCGCTCGCTTCCCTGCGAGCGACACCTTGCTCCATCAATCACTCTCCAGCAGCATCACTGACAGAGTGAACCCCCGAGCCTGAAGTAGTATTTGTTCCCGCTAATTTTGCGATGAACATTAAAAAAGCCTACCCCTAGTAATAGCGGTAGGCTTTTTTAGTTTTAAGGATTAGCTTTCACACAGCTTGGGACTCGAGATGAGCTTGCTCACGCCAAACCAAACCAGAGGCAGAGCCATAATAAAGGCCATTACTTGTAGCGAGCCCATAGGAAGTAGGTTCACTAAGCCAACCAGAGTTGACGCACCTGCCATTTGGAAGAAGCCGAGTAGCGAGGCCGCTGTACCCGCGCGTTCTGAGAATGGGGCTAGTGCGGAGCTACTACAGATAGCTAGGGTAAAACAAAAACCTGTACTTGCGATAAACACTGGTCCCATAAAGGCAAATGGGTGATGGATGTTTTGCAGAGCCACGATAAGAACTGCTGCGGTGGTACACATCGCAATCGCTAGCTTCAAAGAGTTCGATTGACCGATACGGTTAATCACAATTGGTGCTAGGAACGAAGCCATAATATTGATAATGGCGTTGCTACCAAACCACAGTGAGAAAGCCGTTGGCTCATGCCTAGCTCTACCATCAGACGCACCGGAGCCACACTTACAAAGGCGATGATGATAGCCATAGCCAGCATTACTAAGCCTGCGTTAAAACGGAATGTAGAGTTTTGCAGGATGGGCTTGTACTGCTCCCAGTTAATAAGCTTTTCGTTGGCAATGGTATTCGATGGTCGCGTTTCAGGAAGCTTCAAGGTGGCGATGAAGGTCACCAATAGGGCATAGCCAGCCATAAAGTAGAAGGTTGCGCGCCAGCTCCAGGTTTCGCTTAGCCAGCCACCTACAAGCGGAGCAAGGGCTGGGATAACGCAGATCACACCATTGATATAGCTGTAGATAGAGGCGGTTTTTTCAGTGCTATAGCTGTCGCGCACCCCAGACATCACGCCTACCGAAACAGCGCAAGTTCCTAGACCTTGAAGTACACGAGCAAACCACAGGATTTCGATTTGAAGAGCTAATGAGCCAACCAAAGAACCTAGAATGTATAGCGCAAGACCACCAAGAATAAGTGGCTTACGTCCGTATCTGTCTGCTAGAGGGCCGGCAAGAAGCTGTCCCAAGCCAAGCGCTGCAAGGAAAATAGTGATGGTGATCTGAATATTCGCCATCGGTGTGCTTAGGTTGTCTGCCATTTGAGGAAGTGCTGGCAGATAGATATCGATGCCCATTGGGCTAACTACGATAAGTAGTAAAAACAGATAAAGTGGGGCTTTGCGGCTCATTGTTTTTCTCATGGTGTTGCTAATGGAAAGGATAGTAACAGCGTTGAATTATGAGAAATATTGAATTATTGTCATTCCATAATTTCTATTTTGGAATATCTGGTGAAGCTAGACCATATCGACCTTAATTTGCTCCGTTTGATGCTGATCTTGCTTGAAGATGGAAGTGTTAGCCGAGCGGCGACAAGGCTGAATCTCAGTCAATCTGCGGTAAGTAAACAACTGACTCGCTTGAGAGAGCAACTTGGTGAGGTGCTCGAAGACCCTTTGTTTATCCGAACCGGTAGGGGTTTAACCCCAACAGCGAGGCTGCTAAATTAGAGAAACCGCTACGCCAGTGGCTAAGAGACTCACACATTATGCTGTTGCCGGAATCGTTCGATCCTGCAACCGATGAGCGAAGCTTTACCATTAGTATTTGTGAGACTGCATTCCCTGTAATTGTTCCTCGTTTGATGCCAAAACTGAACTCGCTCGCGCCCAATATGCAGCTCAGTATTGTACCGAAAACTAAAGAGAGTCTGAGTCATCTGAACCAGGGAGAGCTTGATCTCTTGATTACCGCAAAAGATACCGATAGGCGCGCTCAGGCTTCTTTCCATATCTCTGACATCGGCGAGCAACCCAATCTGGAGCTCTATCGTGACAGGCATATCTGTTTAGTAAGCCAGTCTAATGCGCTGAATGCTGAGAGTTGGGATGCCAAGGCATTTCTGGATACCGATCTGGTGAGGATCTTTGTGGATGATAGTGAGTTTTGGCTGTTAGACAGAGTGGTTTCCGAGCAGGGATACAGGCTAAATGACAAGGCTAAGGTTCCAGATTTTCATAGTGCGGCACTTCTTGCCCAGCACTCGAATATGATGTTGGTTTGTACTTCTATCTTTGCCAATCAGTTAGCCAACAAGTATTCACTGAAAATCTTGCCTTTGCCGTTTGACCTAAAACCTGTGAGTTATCGGATGTTGTGGCCGACCATGCTTGAGCGAGATTCTGCGCACCAATGGCTACGCGAGCTCATCGCAGAGTGCTGTAGTGATCTAGCTTAGATTTTGGTTGTTTAATAATTGACCAAGATCAATCCAGGTATGATTGCCAAAACGGCGCAGAGTATTGCCTACCTATACTTTAATTAACAGGTAAAGTATGAGGTAGGGATTATGGATTTCACAGAAAAACTACGCTTACGAGAGAAGGCCGCCGAGGATATTTTCTTCGCTGCGCGGGATAGAGCGCTTATCGAGGCTATGCATGAAAAGCAGAGGCAACAACATGAGCATGCTGAAGAGGAAAACTCACTGGCGGAGCTAACCACCTCAGCGAAATAGGATGAAACACAGTTTTGGGGCTCGGCTCCATCCTTTATTCTTTTTTATCATCCTTTTTGACCGCTTTTGCGATATCTGAAATAGCCTCAACCAGATTAATAGGTAGTGGGAAGACTATAGTGGAGGTCTTGTCTGAGGTTATCTCGGTGAGGGTCTGCATGTAGCGTAGTTGTAATGCGTTGGGTGCTTCGTTAAGCATCTCAGCGGCCTCTTTAAGCTTGCTCGACGCTTCTAGCTCACCGGTTGCGTGGATGATCTTCGCTCGTCTATTACGCTCAGCTTCCGCTTGACGGGCTAGGGCGCGAACCATGCTCTCATTCAGATCCACATGCTTCACTTCCACTGTGGCTATTTTAATGCCCAATCATCGGTTTGCTGATCTAGGATACCTTGCAGATCTTTATTGAGTCTTTCGCGCTCTGAAAGCAGTTCATCGAGCTCGTGTTGACCCAGTACAGAACGCAAAGTGGTTTGCGCTAATTGGCTGGTGGCGTCGCTATAGCTTTCGATGTTGTTAATGGCCATTTGCGGGTCAACCACTCGAAAATAAACCACTGCATTGACGCGTACTGAGACGTTATCACGGGTGATGAGGTCTTGCGTTGGGACATCTAAAACCACGGTACGCAAATCTACACGAACCATCTGTTGCACGATGGGGATCAGGATAATCAGACCTGGCCCTTTTACCTCTTGGAATCGACCAAGAAAGAAGACCACGCCACGCTCATACTCACGTAACACCTTGAAGATTTGCGTCGCGAGAGCAATGACCAAGACGAGGACGACCGCTGTTGTGTAGAACATAGGGATAGGCATAACAACCTCCTAGTTATCTGAATCGGGTATTACGGTAAGTGTTAATCCATCGATGCGGGTGACCGTTACCTTGTCACCTTTCTTAAGTGATTCTGTTCTAGATAAGTGCGCTTGCCATAAGGCACCATCCATTTGTACTCGACCAGCGCTGCCTACAAAGTCATCAATAACAACAGCGACTTTGCCTGAGTAGGCTTCAACGCCCGTTGTGACTGCGCGGCGACGCACTTTCAATAGCAGACCGACAGTGAGTAGGATCAATGCCACAGAGAAGATGGCAACGCCTAGGATAAGTGGAATGGCGATTTGGAAGTTGGGTAGTTCGCTGTCCATTAGGAAGATAGAGCCAAGGACAAAGGCGACTACGCCACCTAATCCTAAAATACCAAAGCTAGGGTTGAAGCTTCGGCTACCATCAAGGCGATACCGAGTAGTAACAACGCAAGGCCGGCATAGTTGACTGGCATCATCTGTAGCGAGTACATAGCAAGCAATAGACAGATACCCCCGAGTACGCCGGGTAAGCCAATGCCAGGGTTATAGAACTCCAATAGCAATCCATATATCCCGATAAGCATCAGGATATAAGCCACGTTAGTTGGTGATCACAGCCAGAAGCTCGGCTCTCCAATCCGGCACTCTATCAATAATCACAGGGTTATCTATGTTGAGGGTGACGGTTCGGTTGTTGAGATTGATGTCGCGACCATTGGCTAGCTGAGTCAGCTCTTCGGTGGAGTTTGCAATAAAGTCGATAACTCCTAGCTCCAACGCCTCTTCTGACTCTATGTTTGCTGCTTCACTTACCGCTTTCACAGCCCACTCTGCGTTTCGCCCATGCAGTTTGGCTAGTCCCTTGATGTAAGCCTTAGCATCATTGATGACCTTTTTTCTCCATGGCGGTTTTGGCTGGAACTTCATCGCTGTTGCTGGGTTCTTGTTCAGGTTTTTCTTCATCATCGTTGGAAGCGGGCTGAGTGGGCGGTCCTCCCATAGAACTGGCGTTGCAGAGCCAGATTTGTGGCATCAGCATGGCTGCAATATGGCTGGCGAGGAGGATATAGGTGCCCGCACTAGCAGCTCGCGCGCCAGAAGGGCCAACCCATGTCGCCACAGGGACGCTGGAGGTGGTGATAGAGCTGATGATATCGCGCATCGCGCTATCGAGACCCCTGGCGTGTCCATTTTCAGGACGACCATGGACACGCCCTGCGCCTCAGCTTCGGCGATTTCTCTGGAAAGATAGTCACTGACGGCAGGGCCGATAGGGCCTTTGACGGGTACGACCCACACAGTGTTAGCAAGTAGTTGGCTTGAAAATAACAGCAGCGCTGCGAACCATAGACGAAAACGTGTCATACAGTGCCCCCTTTGGAGAGTCTGATGAACATCTAGTGTTAAGTATAGTTACGGCTCAGGTGGCGGATCAGATCCGAGGAACGAAAGTTCCTGACTTTAAAGCTTAATTCCAAAGTGCTGTAAAAGAAGTTGCTCGCGTTGCTCTATTGGGTATTCATGAACGTCTCTGCCTTGAGGCGTGGATTGGATAAGTTCGTGTTCAGATAGAGTGATTCGAGCGTCACTATCAATTCGAGATACTATCAAACGTTTATGAAACACAGATTGTGGATCGCTTTGTATAAACGCCTTTGCTCTTGCGAATGCCTTTCGTTCAATGGGTTGATTAATAAACTGATAGCGAGTTTGTATGCCATCGGAGTTTTTAAACTGGAGTTGGTAGGTGTTATTACCAATGTCATCGACCCAGTACTCGGTATCCAGTTGACGATGAGGCTCGTTGTGATCTAGGGGAAGGACACCCCAAATACCGCGACCATCACCAATATCGACCAAACACGGTTTTCCTGATATCTCTGCGATAAGCGCCAGGTGATTGGCTTGCTCTCTCAAGTCTCCCTCTACAACCATTTGTGCTTCGATACGATAGCAAGGTACCTCAAGGTGCTGGAGTATCTTCAGAAGTAGCGCATTCATCTCGAAACAGAGCCCACCGCGCTTTTTGACGATCAACTTTGAAAACACATCCTCAAAGGCATCTTGTATTGGAAGCCCGGCTAACACATCTAGGTTTTCAAATGGGATGCGATTGACCATGGCCTCGGTGATTTGTTCTATATTGCGTTTGCTGGCTTTAGAAGGAAGAACAATACTTAAGCGGTTTTCCAACAGGATAAGGTGTTCAGCAGTAAGGCGGATCATGGTCGAATAGGGAGTTAGCAAAGGGTGCGGTCAGTGTGTCATAAAGCCATGAACGAATATAGGAAAAGAGCACGGACAGTGCCGTGCTCTAATTTATTTACCCATTGCTGGTAACCAATCAAGGATGGCACTTTTAAAGCTCGGTCTCTTGATGATCTCGTTCTTCCAAGCCTCTAGGTGCTTGTAGTTCTCAAATGGATAGTTGGCTACTTTCAGCACAATTAATTGTGGTACCCAAGCGATGTCAGCCAATGAAAAGTCATCACCTGCCAGCCATTTGTGGTCTTTAAGGCGTTCATCCATTTTCTTGAAGCAAGCATCGATAACCGAGGTTGCATCAATTACATCTTGCTCAGAGAAACCTTCGTACGAGTTAAATCTTTCATGAAATTCTAGCAAGGCTTTGTCGAAGGTTTGGTTTTTACGATAATCCGCCATCACTTCTTCTGAGCGCTTCATCTTGTCGCTGCTTGCTGTGTTGGAATACATATAGGTTTTGATCGAGAGGTGGTTATCTCTGGCTAGATACATCCACTCAAACATACGCTTTTGTTCAGTTTCGGATTGAGGGCGAAGCGAGTTTGGTACGAACTTGCTGTCGATGTAATCGATGATGTCGGCTGAGTCTATGATGACTACGCCGTCATCTACTAGGGTAGGCACTACCGCATTTGGGTTGATGCCAATGTACTCTTTGGTCAGTTGTTCACCCTTCATAAGGTTGATTGGGTGACTCTCCCAGTCCAGACCTTTCTCTTCAAGAGCCAGTCTCACTCGCATTGCGCAGTTAGAAAAGCCGGTGTGATACAGGTGCAGACCTTTAAGGTCTAAAACGGTTTTGTTGGTTGGATTAATGATGCCCATCTTGCTACCTCTATAATTTTTAACTAATCAGTATTTAGTTGATAAATGCAACTATAATTATATTGGTTGATATTGTCAATTATATTTGATGGGAGTATAAAAAAGGCCTGAATGTACAGGCCTTAGTGAAAGTTGGTGATCTATGCGGGTAGGGGCTCTTTCATTACTCTTTGCTGGAATTGCTGCGGACCTTGTAGCACTGCTCGCCCTACTGCCGCGAGATCGAACCACTGGTTTTGCAGTGCTTGTTCGATGTAGCCGTGGGTTTCTATGCCGCCAACCCCGATAATAGGTACCCCGAGATTTGCTTTTTTCAGATATGCAGATTCGGAGACTAGGTAGCCTTCACCGCGCCTATCTTTAGGACGGTTCCACCCTCCTATGCCAGAAGAAACATCGATGATACCTACGCCAGCCTCAACCAATAGACGACATACCTCAGCCATATCAGTTTGAGATAATCCTTCAGGATACAAATCTTGACCTGGCACTCGCACCATAATGTTGAGTTTCGTTTCTTTTTTTACTGTCTGCACTATCTCAATAATCAGGCGAGCTCGATTTTGTAGATTTCCCCCATAGTGGTCCGTGCGCTTATTGGTCACTGGTGATAGCACTTGATTCAAGCCATAACCGTGAGCGCAATGAAGCTCAACAAAATCAAAACCGGCTTTTTCAGCCCGAATAGCACCTTTAACAAAGGCATCTCGCCAGGCATACATATCATCTAAGGTCATTGCCTGTGGCTTGGGTAATACTCGGTCGTAGGCAGGAACCGTAATACCAGAAGGGGCTTCAAGGTCCGGGCATACATCTAATTGAGCTTTACCACCGCAATGTGTCAGTTGAAACCCAGCCTTTGCGCCTTTTTCGTGGATAGCTCTCGCGATTTGCTGCAGCCCTGGAATACACTTGTCATCATGAGCCCCTAACTGATTGGGTTCGCTTTTACCTGAAGGCATCACATAGCTGTATTCGACCATCACCAGTCCGGCGCCTGAGTTTGCTAGATTGGCGTAGTGCTCAATGGTGGTCGTGGTTGCTAAGCCATCGGTGGAGGCGGTTTGTGAGGCCATAGGAGGCACCACTAAACGATTTTTCAGTGTGGTTTGTCCGGCTTGGATTTTCGAGAATCGGTTCATAGTCGTTGCTGAGGTTTTCAAACTAGGTGTTCTATTTTAAGCTAGTCACCATCTAAATTTAAGAAACATTAATTCGATTTATGTTTCCAATAAGGCAACAAGATGAGATTGGATGATCTGGCTATTTTTGTGGAAGTGGCGCGAGCTTCTGGATTAAGAAAGGCAGCTTATACCTTGAATATGCAACCTGGGACGGTTTCAAAGGTAATAAAGCGTATCGAATCCCATTATCAGCAGGCCCTGTTTGAGCGAAAGGGCTCACAGTGGGCTCTGACCTCGGCCGGAGAAATGCTGTTTCATCGAGCGATAGAGATGCTCTCTATCGGCGACAAGATCGAACGTGAGTTGGGGAGGCCTCGTAGACCCCACCTGAGAGTAAGTGGCTCTGAGTCCTTGCTAGCGTATTTTGTTCCAAGCCTGATGACAAAGTTGAGTCAGCAACAACTGACTCTAGAGACGAAGCAGTCGGAAGACCTAGCAATGCTGACAAAGCATGAGGTAGACCTCGCGCTGGTAACCAGCCTGCAGGGAACGCACCCTCAGGATAGGCAAGTTGAGTATCAGGCTTTGCAAGAGATTAATTTTGTGACGGTCGCATCTCATACTCACCCAATGCTAATTGAGCACGGCGCGAATTTATCTATAGACCAAGTGTTGGAATACCCATTTGTTATTCCGTCTAAGCCTATTTACGGAAAGATGGCAACGAATCGAAGTTAGATGGTTGGTTTGACGAAGAATTTAATCGTCGAATCATGGCAAGGGTGGACACTACTTCCATGTTGACATCTTTGGTTAAGTCCCAGCCTTTGCTGGCCTATGTTCCAGACTATCTAGCGAAAGAGCATAGTTTGCAAATTCTCGAGGTAAGTGGGTGCCCTTATACCTGTGAACAAACCGTATGGTTGTGTCGAAACAAACACCTTTCAGCCCATTGGATGCAGGTGTTTGAATAGAAAAAGGCCCGCAGAATCGGACCTTTCAACGTTAAACCAAGGTTGCCCCTTTGAAGGCACCGATTGGTGCTATCTCATCGAGCTTAGCCAGCGTCTCTTGGCTTAGCGTTACATCCAGAGCACCCAAGTTTTCATCGATGCGTGAGATTTTACGACTGCCTGGAATTGGGATGATGTTATCGCCCTGAGCCACTAGCCATGCTAAAGCCAATTGAGCTGGAGTGATGTCGTATTCTGCTGCGATCGCTTTGATCTTTTCTAGGCGTTCAAGATTGCTGACAAAGTTGTCACCCTGCATCTTAGGGTTGTTGTTACGAAAATCGTTTTCATCTAACTCTTGAACCTTACCAGTCAAAAAGCCTGCACCTAGCGGTGACCAACACACCAGCGCTGCACCAATCTTGTTAATTGCAGGAAGGATGTCAGTTTCCGCTTCCCGTCTAAACAGGGAATACTCGTATTGAACCGCTGCGATTGGGTGGATTTCGTTTGCTTTTAGCACCTGCTCTGCAGTTACATTTGAAAGACCAATGGCTTTTACCTTGCCTGCTTTTACTGCATCCGCCATAGCTTGAACGGTTTCTTCCAGAGGTGTATTTGGATCTAGGTAGTGGGCGTACATTAGGTCGATTTGTTCAACCTCTAAACGCTCAAGGCTGTTATCGATAGCCCGTGCAACATACTCTTTGGTGCCGTTGATGGTAAGGGGGAAACCCCAGCCAGTATCTAACTGGCTGCCGGTTTGACCCTCTTCAAACACTATGCCGAACTTTGTCGCAATAAATGGTTTCGCATCGGTTTTTGCGATGGCTTGTTTGATAAGGTCTTCGTTGTGACCTGCACCATAAGCATCCGCGGTATCTATCATCATGCCATGCTCGATAGCGTGCACTAGGGTATCAACCGCAGCACTGTCATCGCTTTCGCCATAGTAGCCCTCAAGGCCCATAGCGCCGTAACCCATTTGTTTGATTGCTGAAAAGTTGCTGTTAGACATGGTGTCTCTCCTTAGCAGTTGATATCTAGTGTTCGTTCTGACTTGGTACTAGATTAGTCGAAATGCTGAAGGAGAGATTGAAGATTCTTGCTCTGCGTTTTGCAGGAAATTGCTCTTAGATGCAGCCAACGGTTGTTTTAGCGCCCAGAGGGATAGCCGTGTTTTGGCATATGTTTGATTTCACCATTAGGTGGCCCGGATTAGCATTAGTATGAAGATGGGTGTTTTGATCTGTGTTGCCGGTCAGTTCCAGGTTTTTAAGTAGCTCTTGTCTCTGGGCTCGAATTTCGTCCATCTCTTGTTGGCTCAGTTGCTCATGGACATGGCTTTCAGCGCGCTCCATATCAGTAGACTCCTCACCGTTTTCTGCAAATACAGAAGCGCTGAATAGAACAACGGTAAGTAGCGCCATATGGCTAGGTTTGATTTGGCTTAGTAGCTTCATTGTTAATCTCCGAAAAATTGAATCTTGTCGTTTGAGCAGAAGATTACTGGAGATTGTGTTTGATGATTAATCGCGGATGATGGATTGTACCCTACAAAAAAACGGCCGCTAGGGCCGTTTGTGTATATTGAGTAGGATTAAATCCAAGTTTGTTGGTATACGCGAGTTAGGTTACCGCCAAAGATTTTTTTAAGGTCTTCGTTTGAATAACCCATCTTCCAAAGCTCATCAACAGTCGCGGCTAGGTGTTTCGATAGTTCAGCACAGCCAGTTGCACCCTCATCGAACGCATAGATCATGTAACCATTGTCTGCGTATTTATCCGAGTGTTTTTTAGCGAACGCAACCACCTTTTCGACTGTCATCATGTCGTCTGTCGCAATACCTACGTGGTCGACACCTACTACTTCAACAGCACCGTGAATCATTTCAGCATATTGTTTTGGTGTAATGTCTTCTGGCCACACCCCATCCATCATCCACTCAGTGCCTGTTACAGAGATTACACCGCCCATCTCAGCTACGGTTTTTGCCTGTTCGTCTGAGATTAGGCGATAACAAGGAGCAAGACGATAATCTGCATCACCTGGTTTTAGGCCATTTTTCGCCATGCGTGCCTTGGTTTCTTCGACTGTTTCATGAGGTTCACAGCCATAGGTCGAAGCCACAGGAGAGTGGGAATAAATCGCTGGTACACCTGGGTGGTTCTTCTTCATGTAATCAGTAATATCTATGGTTGTCTGATTGGAAGTGTGTGATAGGTCAACTGTAATACCGTGTTTGACCATTTCATCGACAACTTTTTTACCAAAATCAGTCAGGCCAGATTTATCACCTGTCATGCTAGATATAACGCCGACACCGGTTTCTTCTTTGCCGTTATATACAAGTTGCATTGTCTTGATGCCCATATCAGCGACTTCTTTAACTTTGCTAGCGTCACCTTCAAGCATCATGGTGGTTTGAGAGTTCCACATGATGGCGTACTCGCCATTCTTGTGTGCTAAATCGAAATCTTCAGGCTTTTCTACGATGCGGATCTTCACATCGGCGGTGTTAGCTGCGTAGTTCCATTTCTTGTATTCAGACTGGAAAGCAACCCAAGTTGGAGTGTGTGGAGCACCAAGAGTAACTGACGCACCAGTGATACCACGAGAGTGAGCAAGGTCGATATATTGCGCCACTTCAGAGTCTTTATCCCAACCCGTTTGGAAAGGAGACGCGTAAAAATCGATAGCAATGTTGTCCATAACAAACTGTTGCGCTTCTGGGGTCGCTTGGTCATGCCAATCTTTGGTTTCGATAGAAGCAAAAGCTGAAGTAGACGCTAAGATTGCTGCAACTAGGACAAGTTTTTTCATACAGATTACTCACTCTTGTTTAGGAACGCCGGACATCTAGTGGAATGTCGTTCTTGTTTTGATGAGTTAATTATTGCCTATCCAGATTTACTAAATGTGCATTTTACGACACTTGCTGATATTCATCTGATTTATCTGTTTGTTAGGAGTAATAAATAAGCCAACTTATTGATTGCAGTAGTAATTTGTAGATTGTTAGTTAAAGTATCGGATTAAGGCAGGATGAAAAAAGGGTTAACCAGATGAGAAGCAAGGTGTTAGTGTTCGGCGGGCTCGGACAACCGGGTAGGTCGGTAGTTGGATTGTATCAAGACCTGCTTGATACCTTGTCTGTTCACTTCGATATTATTGCGATAGATCCAGCCTTGTATTCTGATGTTGAAAAGTTCGATTTTCCTTATGACCAAAGTTTTTCTTCACTGTCTGAGTATCTTAAAACTCATTCAAACGCCAAGGTATCTGCTGCGTTTATTCTCACTCCAGTCGGTAGTCACCTCACCATTATCCGAGACTTATCCAGTGCTATATCGATAGACGATCTTCTGTTTGTGGTTGAAAAGCCTTCGTTTTCATTGAATGAAATAGAGGAAGGGTTTGGTCTTATAGTACCTAGCCTGAAAAATCGTGGCGCTCGGTTTTATTTTATTGATACCGCTTTAGTCACTCCCGCTATGCAAGCACTGCTGCACTCAGGGTTACTGACAGATAGGGGACTTCCGCACAAGATAGTCGCAATCGCCACTGATAACCCAGTTGAGATTGCTCCGGAATTGGATGAATTTTGCTTCGGTAATCGTATTCAGGCACTAAACGAAAGAAAGCTCTTATCACCGAGTGTGAGTGGGGGAGCAGGCTTCGGTTTTGATATGGGAATCCACGCTGTTGCAGGCTTGGTTCGGTATCTACAAAAATCCGGACTTTTGAAATCAAAACTAGAGATAAAGGGGGTGGTAGCCGAAAGAGTGCAACATCCACAGCTTGAGTTTGAAGAGGGCGCAGAAACACATCTATATGCCAATGCACTACTTCTACATGAGAGGACATCTATTGAATTGGTCATCGAAGGCGGTAAAGCCGGTGACATATGGGATAGACGACTAGAACTTCACTATGACGACGGTGTGATTGCAGTCGGATTTGGCACCCTCAAGCACCCTCCGTATCTTTGGGTTTCAAACTCAGGAGTTCAAACCTTCGATGTATCCGGTGCTGGGTACAGAATGCACTTTAACGACATTTTGCATGCATTAGGTCTAGATAAGCCCTCGATATTGAGCTGTGAAGAGAGTGAGGAGCTCATGACTAGCTCTATGGTTTTGTTGAATAGGCTTTTCGAAGCTGTGGGACAAAACCCAAAGCATAGAGAAACTAATGTGCGCAGGGTATTACAGCATAAACCACAGTTCTTAACGCGAAGTGAGTTGATGGTTAGAGCGGAACTTCAACAAACCCTAGACCAGATCCGTCACAAGCCCAGCGTATAACTAGGTTCGTTTATCTACAGCATCTCACTAGGCTTCTAGTTTCATTGGGCCTTTCATCCAAGGTACTGGACCATTCAAAACTGGGGTGAATACCTCAATTGTTTCAATAACTTTTCACTATTTTTAATTTTCATTATTCCAACTGTGTTTGTGATATTGATCACGTTTCCTATATCGCCGTGAGGATAGGAAAAGTTGGCTAGGATAGTATCGCCGCTTCAAAATTTAGTGATGTTATAACGTAGCATTGCATTCTCTAATTATTAGAACGATGTCACATAAAATAATGAAGACAAATACTTATATTCTGATCGGAAGCACACTTTTTTCAGTTGCCGCTACGGCAAATAGTGAAAAACCTGATGAGGTTATGGTGGTAACCGCAACCTCTTATCAGACCGAAGCCTCTAAAGCGCCGGCGAGCGTATCGGTAATTACTCAAGAAGATCTAGCGCTAATGCCATACAACAATTTGGCGGATGCACTAAAGACCACCGCAGGGGTTAACATTGCTGACCTTGGTCAAGGTCGTAAAGGCATAGAGATTCGTGGAATGGACGTATCGCAAAGCCTGATCCTTATTGATGGTCGCCGTGCAACTCGTGCGTCTGCTCAAATGGGGCATACCAACATTGAACTACAGAACATCCCTGTTTCCGACATTGAGCGTATTGAAATTATCAAGGGCCAATGTCTGCCCTTTACGGTTCTGATGCTCTTGGTGGTGTAGTCAACGTAATTACCAAGCGTGCTTCTAATGAGTGGAATGGTAGCGTTCGTGCTGGTGGTTCGACTCTAATCGATGAAGACGGAAACACTGCCAACATTGAGGCCAGTGCATCTGGCGCCATCATAGACGATAAGCTTCTTATGAAGGTGACAGCTGGCCAGCAATATCAAGGTTTGGTCGAGAGTCGTAACTTTGAAAACGAAACGGATATCGCAGGTAACCGTAATACATTTGTAAGCGCAGAAATTAAGAGCATTATCTCCGACCAGCAAGAATTAGACTTCTATGCGCGCTACGGTGACAGTGAAACTTGGTATGACTACGTTCCGACAAGCGGCGATGGCGCAGGTCAGGTAACACGCAGTACCAATATGTTTGAAACCCTAGACTACGGTGTCACTCACTCAGGCTTCTGGGGATTTGGTGATACACAACTTCGTGTATACGGAACCCGTGTATCTCAAACCAATGAAAAGAATATCGGTACACCAAATACGGCAAATGATGTTGATGAAGAGTGGTGGATGGATATGTACAGTTCTATGCCTTTGACGCCCACCATATCACTGTAGGTGGTGAGTGGAGCGAGCAGCGCCTGTCGAGCGAAGACCTAACTAGTGGTGGTGATGAAGCTCAGCAAGGTGCGGTATTTGTTCAAGATGATATCGCAATCACCGAAGCACTGTCGTTACTACTTGGTGGTCGCTACGATGATCACTCAGACTTCGGTGGTCATTTCTCACCACGTGCTTATCTTGTGTATTCTCCAACAGATCGTTGGACCTTGAAGGGTGGTTACGGCGAAGGCTTTAAAGCGCCAACCATCAAACAGCTGTCCCCGGACTACTACAGCACAGGTACAGGTCGTCCTTTTGATATCCGCGGTAATGAAAACCTAGACCCAGAGATCAACCGCTCTTATGAGGTGTCGGCTGACTATCGTGGTGACCGTTGGGGCACAACGCTGACTCTGTTTAACAATGATGTTGAAAACTTGATTGATATCGAGTGTGTTGAGGGCTGTTCTGGCCGTCCGCAACCAGGCACAACCATCTACGAATATTTCAACGTTGCCGAAGCTGAGATAAAGGGTCTTGAGTGGTCAGGTCATTTCGACATTACCTCAGCCTGGTTTGTGAACATGAACCTAACCTTGCTAGATGCAATAGACAAGCAAACGGGTGACAAGCTAGAGAGCAAGCCTGAATCACAAGCGTATGTGGCGTTGAACTGGAAAGCGACCGATCGTCTAACTACGCAGGTAAGCATGCGCCACACCGGTGAGCAGACTTATGAAGACAACGACTTGCCTTCATATCAAGTGTATGACTTTGCCGCAAACTACAAGTTAAACAGCCTAGACCTTTCTGTAGGGGTGGAGAACATCTTCGATACCTATCTGGCGGATGAGTCTGAGTTCTTTAGCTACGCTATTCAGCCGCGTCAGGTTTATCTAAATGGTACCTACAGGTTCTAATTGATGCGTACGCTAATAATCAAAGCAGCTAGCCTAGTTAGCTGCTTTTTGTTCTTGAGTGCTGCCGTTTTCGCTGAGTCAGAAAAACCAACCACTAAGGTTGCTATTCTTCATACCGATTTTGTTTCTCACTCAAAGATAGAGAGATTAAAACAGTATGCAGAAGATGAATCAGTTGAACTTATAGGACTGAAATCTAGAAGCTTCTCACCTGCAATGCTGGACGGGGTGGACTTTTTAGTGGCGGATACTCCTCGTATGCCCGATAGACAAAGGCTCGAAGAAATTGTTG
This sequence comes from Vibrio ishigakensis, assembly GCA_000830475.1. Classification (GTDB taxonomy): domain Bacteria; phylum Pseudomonadota; class Gammaproteobacteria; order Enterobacterales; family Vibrionaceae; genus Vibrio; species Vibrio ishigakensis_A. The sequence goes on from BBSC01000011.1 coordinate 136,473, forward strand.
CTTCGCTGCCTGAAGAGCTTGAGTGGGTAATGCTAGGAGGCGGTCCACCAAGGACATCCAAACAGGTAAATCCGCGCCTAAATGGTATGTTAATGGGGTACTATCTGAACGGAACCACCAATAACTATCACCATTTTTTTAGGCTGATCGATGCACATGCTAAGTCTGAGAGTATTGCGGGATTCCCTGCTGCAGAGCGGATCCCAACATTTGGAATTTATGCCAATGAGAAGACAGTAAGTTCTCTAGATGCCTATCTAGAACAGAATCAAGCGTTGGCATCGCTGCCCAAGGTCGGTTTTGTTATCAGTCGCAACCAGATCATCAACCAAGAATTTGAGATGTTGAATGATCTTACTGACCAAGCCGTTGCCAGCGGCTTAGCTCCGGTGATTTATTACATTGATGACCAACACGGACTTGAGTGGCCGTGGAAAGAAGAAGCTCCTGCCGTCATCGTTAACATGACTCACCTTCAGCAAGGCGAAAAGCGCAAAGCTGAAATGGAGCGTATCGACCGGCCTGTTATCCAAACCATACATTATCGCGATGGCTCGATAGACGATTGGCGAAAGAGTGAGGTGGGGATTGATCAGCGCAGCGCTTCAGTGCTTTTGTCTACCACGGAGACTTGGGGTCTAACCGACCCGCTGGTTATTTCTGCCGAGCTTGAGGGTGAAAAGGTCTTTATTCCTCAGCAGTTGGATCTGCTGTTCGGTCGTGCTCATGCCTATCATCGACTGCAAACTAAAGACAACTCGGACAAATCGGTAGCGGTAATGTTTTGGAATGCGCCGGCAGGAGCAGAAAACATCTCTGCGTCAAATCTGAATATTCCGCTTAGTCTGCAAAGCATAGGTCGGGGCTTATCTGAAGAGGGGTACTCTGTTCCTGAGTTTTCAGAACAGCAGATGATCGCTGATGCTAAAAAGTTGCTCTCGGGTTACTACCAGCCAGAGCAATTAAAAGCGCTTTATGACGAGGGCTATGCGGTCGCACTTCCTTTAAGAAGCTACTTCATTTGGTATCGAAACTTGCCTCGCGAGACACGTCAGTTTATTGACGATTGGTGGGGTCATCCGATGAAGTATGACGGTTTAGTGGATATCGATGGTCAACCAGCGTTTGTGTTCCCTCTACTTAAACGCGGTAACCTGTGGCTACTTCCACAACCTCCGCGCTCTGGCAAGGTCGGGCATGCGATACATTCTACTGTGGAGCCGCCTAGTCACCTCTATCTGGCCGCTTATCTTTGGCTACAAAGAGAGCACAACAAGGGCGATTTAGATGCGTTAGTGCATCTGGGTACGCATGGCTCTCAAGAGTGGACACCCGGCAAGGCTAGAGGTCTATCTAAGGATGACTTTCCGTATCTGACCCTAGGTGATATGCCGGTTCTTTATCCTTATATTCAAGACAATTCTGCCGAGGCCATACAAGCCAAGCGTCGCGGAAGAGCGACCATTATTAGCCACCAAACACCTACCTTTGGTCCTGCTGGCCTCTATGGTGAATATGTTGAACTCAATGGCCTGCTCGGTGACTACCAGAACGCGCTTCCGGGTTCAGTCCGTGATGAACTCAAGGCTTCGCTTATCCAGAAGATGAATGAGCTAAATGTTATCCAAGACCTTGGTTTGTCTATGGATGATCTAGACAACCACTTTGAATCTGTTGTGGTGGAACTTGAAGAGCATATCGATCGCTTGGCTTCTTCGTCTGTGCCTTTGGGGCTGCACGTATTTGGTCAGCCAAAAACTCACAGTGAGCTTCTGTATACCGTGTTGCAACAGCAAGGTGACGAACTCTTAGAGAAGTTTGAGAGCGATCCAAAAGCATATTGGAAGCGCTTTGAAGGTGATTTTGAGCTTCTAGAGCAGACTGCCCCAATGCAGTGGCTAGAGGGTGTAATTCAGGGTAGCAAGGAGACCAACTCAGAGTTGATGCCTTTTGCCGAACAATCTCTAGTGGCATACCAGAAGCTTGCAAACAATGGTGAGATGCAAGCACTAATCTCTGGGTTAAACGGTGGTTTTATCAAAGCGGGTAGTGGCGGTGATCCTCTAAGAAATCCGTCTACGACTAGCGGTACAAACCTGTTCGGTTTCGACCCTGCCAAAGTCCCGAGTAAACAAGCCTATGCTGCCGCTGAGAAAGAACTGCAAAACCTGTTTGATGCTCATTTAAAAGAAAACGGGCATTACCCAGAGAAGATTGCGTTTTCATTGTGGGCGGGAGAGACGCAGAGACACTTTGGCATGCTGGAAGCACAAGTCCTGCGAGCTTGGCCTTGAGCCGGTTTGGGACCGAGGTGGAAATCTAGTAGGGCTTAACATCATTCCCCAGAGCGAGCTTGGCAGACCTAGGATCGATGTTGTCATTCAAGCTACCTCTGTGTATCGCGATCAGTTTGACGGCTTTATGTTGAAACTAAGTACCGCTATTGAAGAGCTGGCGATGCTCGATGATGGCAATACTATCGCTGAAAATAGCAAGGCGCTGAGTGAGCAACTGAGGGAGCTCGGTTATAACAATGAACAAGCCTCCATGCTATCCGCGCTGCGAATCTTCAGTAACGAACCTGGTGATTACGGAAGTGGTGTTAATGACCTAGCCATACAATCTCAAGATTGGGAGGGGGATGATGCCCTAGGTAAGCAGTTTACTAATAGGCTTCAGTACGCCTACGGCACCCAAGTTTGGGGTGAAAAACTGGGCGATACCAATCTGTTTGAATCTCAATTGAGTAAAGTGGACGCGGCTGTGATGACCAGAACCAGTCGTCTGCATGGCCTGCTTTCTACCGACCATCCGTTTGAATACCTAGGTGGATTGGCTTCAGCGGTTCGAAACGCCAGTGGTAAGGACCCATCTCTTTATGTGAATGACCTAAGGCAAAGTGAAGGTCGCACCGTAACTGCAGGCAAGTTTATCTCTGAAGAACTCAATTCTAGATACCTCAATCCTACTTGGATCAAAGCGATGCAAGGTGAGGGATATGCCGGGGCTCTTAATATGTTGGATATCACCAATAACCTGTTTGGTTGGCAGGTAACCGCGCCAGAAACGGTTAGCGATCATCAATGGGAAAGCCTCAGTGAGGTGTATATCGATGATAAGCACAATCTCGACATCAATGAATGGTTTGAAAAGCATCAGCCTGCCGCGCAGATGCAGATCATAGAACGGATGCTAGAGGCTGTGAGAAAGGGACATTGGGAAGCCGATGAAGAAAGGATGAAGTCTCTTATCGAGCGTCATCAAGAATTAGAGGCCATGGTGGAGTACCACCAGACCCATGCGGTAACTCAAGAGTTCATAGACCAAGCTGCGATTGGATTTGGCCTAAGTGGAAATGCCGGACAGGCTTCGAGCTCACCTATGATTTCAGGTCAGGTAATGAAAGAGATACCCGCTTTCGAACCCCCATCTTTGCAGGATAAGCAGATGTTTATGCTTATTGCCTTTGTATTACTCACTATTAGTTTTGGTGCATTAAAGCAGCACCTAATTTACCGAAAAGTATAGAAATATGAACCAGATAGAAACCCTAGTTTATCAATTTGCCACCCTATTTATGCAACCTATCATGGTGCTGGTGGTTATCTTAGTCGTTTACTCTCTGTATGCTCTTGGCCGCTTCATTATGGAGTTGGTGCAGAGACAAACAGTGAGTCATGTACCTGTACTTCATCGTTATGCCGAGCGTCGAAATGTCTATGAGAGCGATCAGTTAGAGCTTTGGATCATTAAGCAGTTAGAGCCGCTGAGGCTTATTAGCCGTTCTGGCCCTATGCTAGGTTTGGTTACTACTATGATCGCTATCGGCCTGCACTGGTGGCTATGGGCGAAGGAGAGATCGACAAGGTGGCACAAGAAATGATAGTAGCGTTTTCCGCCTCTATTTTGGCACTGATTGCGGCGAGCATTACCTTTAGTATCATGACGGTTCGTCGCCGCTGGATGCTAGAAGACCTGTGCGCTATCGAAGTAAAGGAGAAGGGTTGATGAGATTCTTAGAGTCTGATGAACTGGATGATCCTATCCTTTCTGTGGTGAGCCTTGTGGATCTGTTTGCAGTCGTAATGGCCTTTTTGATGATATTGAACGTCACGGGTAAACAGATCCCTGAGGACTCGGTACTGATTGAAAACCCAGGCAAAGAGAACATGCGTATCACGGTAAAAGATGGTGAAACCATGACCCGTTATGAAACCTCGGATGAAATCGGCGAGGGGACAGGACGCATCGCAGGACAAACCTATATGCTGGATGACGGACGATTAGTCTATGTTCCGACCAAAGATAAGTAGCCTTTTGAATATAAAAGAAGTTATTTAATCAGTAACTTGATGTGTAGCACGAAAGAACAGGAAAAACCCTAGGATTTCTAGTAAACTAGCCACCGTATTTTTGTAAAAGAAGTTGATTCGAAACCACTATGCAAGAACCGCAAACTACGCCAGAAACTATCCTTGAGCATGCCACTGCAAAGGTGAAACAAAACGGTGGCCAACTGACTGACAAGCGCAAGAAGATCCTGTTGTGCATGACAAGTTCAGATAAGGCTCTTTCTGCTTATGAGGTCGCTGACCTGTACAAGGAGCAGTATGGTGAAAACATGTCGGCCATGTCGGTTTATCGAATCTTGGACTTCTTGCAAGAGCAGGGTTTAGTGCACAGGCTGCAGATTGCAAACAAGTACATCTCTTGCATGCACATCACTTGCTCTCACAGTCATGATACGGCTCAGTTTCTGATTTGTTCTAGCTGTTTTAAGGTGAAAGAGGTCAGCATTAATGCCGATTTGGTCAACGAGCTAAAACGCAATGTGACCGATGCAGGCTTTGTGTTTGCCAGCGATCAGCTAGAAGTAAACTGTCTCTGTGAAGAGTGCAGAGACAAAGAAAAATAATTAGTGCGGAGCTATAGGTAACCCTATAGCTCCGCTACTTTTATTACCTTCTCTTTCTTAACTCGCTCGCACTGCGGTTGTCTTGGACAAACAGAGCCTCGTGAGCAGATCAGCCTAGCTCGGTTTTCCATTCCTCTCTCTATCCAGTTGATATTCAGAATTCGACCCACTGTCAAAAGAAGATTTTTAATGTCTTTTGGGATAGGTCCAGTTCCGCCATTTTCAATACACGATTGTTTAAGTTGATTGGCTATCTCAACGGCATCGAAGCCTTGCGCCTGTATGGCAGGGTTAAGGTCGAGACCGCTACATAGAACATGAGCGTTTCCGGCAAAGTCCTTTACTTTCACTGATTCACAGCAGTAGATATGCGGGACATCGTTTTGCATCAGGATTGATATCTGCGCCACGCTCTCATTAAAGTCTTTGTCCTTGTTGGCCATTCTAAATACGGCCCAGTGCTGGCAGGGGTCTTCTACCATTTTCATGTTTCCCCAAGGCAGCGGAATTCCGTTGCCTCGATATACCGCCTTGAGTATGCCTGGGTGATAGGCATCAAAATAGTGCCAGTGCGGGTAGGGAGAAACTGCAGTCATGCGACGCATGGCAATGGACTCTGAAACTCCGGCCAGCTTACATACCGAGATATCATAACCATGGCGGTCTAGAAGCTGTCGAAATGGTACTTTAGGACAAAGTAAGGCACCGGCGAAGAAGGAACACTCAAAATCGCGCCATGCATGTAGGATCTTGGTTGAATCTAGTTCAACAGAGTTATTGGTTTGGGTTTCATCCCTAAGGCCATAGCTTGGCTTACTGTCTGCAATCAGTTTGCTTTTCTCACCGTCCCCTTGATGCAGTACCATGTGTCCGATATTGACCGCCAGATCATATTTGAGTCGCACATTATCGCCTTTGAGTATGCGATTGACATGTATTAGGTTAGGTGCTTCAAAATAGGAACGAACTACTCTGTGACGAGCCTCCCCAAAGTCACCATCTACATCTTCGGGTTTTTCAGTAAACCACTTTACCTTGAGTCCAAGCTCTTTACAGATATCTAGCAGGTCATCAACAGATAGGGGCATGCGTTTATTGCCTATTTCTTCTGCCGCGCGTTCTAGATCCGGGAAATGGTTCTGATTGTGCTCCTGGTGAGCACGGATTAAAAGGTGTGCAAACTGACGGCCTGTGGTGCCGGTTTGTGCCAGCATTTCTGGAATCGCAATCTGTAAAATATCGTTAGAAAAGAGAAAGCTAGGTTCCAGAGCCATCCCTTTTACACCACCTTTGCCTGATTTCTCAGGAACAATTTCACTCTGATCGTTAGTGTCATCTAAGAACCAATTCAGGGGTTTTTGGAACACATCAGCTATCACCTCGAGCATGTCTTCACTGGGTACGCGCTTGCCTCTTTCAATCATCGAAAGGTACGACACAGACGGCGCGGACTCTGGGTTTAGCTTGATGCAGCGAGCGGATAAATCTTCCAAGGTCAGGTGGTTTCGCTTGCGTAGATTACGCACCTTGGTACCAAGAAAATGAGACTGTCTAAATAGGCTGGTTTTACTCTTCATATTTGTAAAATTTACATTGTGAAATTTTATTTGTGAAATTTTAGTAAATAATTCGTTAAAGTGAAATTGTACCAATCAGGAATTAACCAGATTTGTGAAGTGACTATCTCAGCACTTATATCAACCAGAGGAAACAGGCTATGAATTTACCGCTTACAAAAGAATGCCAAATTCACCAACACTTGTCCCAGTTCCTAAATACCGAAGTGCTCCCTCTGGTCAATCTTGATGTCGACGCCTTTTGGCGCGATTTCACAGACTTGCTTGCAGAGTTTGCCCCCCGTAATCAGGAGCTTTTGTCAAAGCGTGATTACCTACAGAGCCAGATCGACGAGTTCCACAAAACCCATCGTTCATTTACCACTCAGCAGTACCAAGAGTTTCTGACCGATATCGGTTATCTACTTCCTGAAGGTGAAGATTTCACTATAGAGACGCAGAACCTAGACCAAGAGATAACCTCGATGGCTGCGCCTCAATTAGTTGTACCAATCAAGAATGCACGTTTTGCGCTAAACGCTGCTAACGCAAGATGGGGAAGTCTTTACGATGCTCTTTATGGAAGTGATGTAATCCCAAGCACACACGGCATGCAGGCGGGTAAGAAATACAATCCTGCTCGAGGTAAGCGTGTAATTGAATTCGCGAAAACCATGTTGGATGAGGTTTTCCCACTGGATGAAGCTCTCACCACGACGTAGAAAGCTACACAGTTTATTTTGAAAACCTTCTAGCTTATTTCCCGGACGGTTCATCGACTGGTCTTAAGAACCCATGCCAATACGTTGCCTGTAGCGACCCTGAGCGTGAGCCAACCTCGATTGTGCTTAAACACAATGGCTTGCATGTAGAGCTCATCATCAATCGCCAAGGCAAGATAGGTAAAACTGATCTATCACATATCGACGATATCCAAGTTGAGTCAGCTGCTTCGACCATTATGGATTTGGAAGACTCTATTGCCGCTGTTGATGCCGAAGACAAGGTAGATGCTTACCGAAACTGGCTAGGGCTAGTGACAGGGTCACTAAGTGCAAACTTCGAAAAGGGTGGTGTTCACCATATCCGCCGCTTAGAAGGGGATCGCACATACGATGGTCGCCGTGGTGAAGACTATAACCTACACGGTCGCTCTCTACTTCTTATCCGCAACGTAGGTCATCTGATGAACAGCGACCTAGTAACCATGGCCAATGGAGAAATGGCGCCCGAGGTTTAATAGATGCAGTAGTAACCGCATTGATTGCTTCCATTGAGTTTAAGAATCCAAGTGCTTGTCGCACTCGCAATTCTAGAGAAGGCTCAATCTACATCGTTAAACCTAAGATGCATGGTCCTGAAGAAGTTGCCTTTGCCTGTGATGTGTTTACTCGAGTTGAGCAGATGCTAGGCCTTGAACAAAACACCATTAAGATTGGCATCATGGATGAGGAGCGTCGAACCTCTCTCAACCTGAAAGAGTGCATTCGTCAGGCTAAACAACGTGTGTTCTTTATCAATACAGGTTTTCTTGACCGAACTGGCGATGAGATCCACACCAGCATGCAAGCGGGTGCCTTCATGCCAAAACCTGAACTAAAGCATCAGCGTTGGATTGATGCCTATGAGAAAAACAACGTAAGTGTTGGCCTAAACTGTGGTCTTTCTGGCAAGGCTCAAATCGGAAAAGGAATGTGGGCAATGCCGGATGAGATGGCCGCTATGATGGAACAAAAAATGGCTCATCTGGAAGCCGGTGCTACTACAGCCTGGGTACCATCTCCAACCGCAGCCACGCTGCATTCACTTCACTACCTACAGCTAAATGTGTTTGAACAGCAACAGCAGATTGAAAGCGGTAACTATCGCAAAGGCATGTTGACCATCCCACTGCTTTCTCAAGAGCGAGAGCTTACTGAAGAAGAGATAGAGAACGAGATCAGAAACAACGTTCAAGGGATCTTAGGCTATGTATCTCGCTGGGTTGAGATGGGCATCGGTTGTTCAAAAGTGCCTGATATCAACCAAGTAGGCTTGATGGAAGATAGGGCAACACTGAGGATCTCCAGCCAACACATCGCCAACTGGCTTATGCACGGCGTGTGTAGTCAAGAGCAGGTAGAGTCTTGTTTGACCGAGATGGCCGAGATTGTAGACCAGCAAAACAGCTCTACTGCTGGCTACAAGGACATGACACCAGACACAGATTCGAGCACCGCATTCCAAGCCGCTAGGGCACTGATTTTTGAAGGGACTGAACAGCCAAACGGCTATACCGAACCACTACTACACCAATATCGCATCAACGCAAAACAGCACTAATTCTAGGAGAGGGAATTGTTATGAATAATTACAGAACTATGTTGGAAACGGCGACTAGCACCACATCAGCTCAAGGCGAAACCTGGAAAGCCATCAACCCTGAATTCGTTGCTCGAATGCAACTGCAAAATCGCTTTAGAACCGGCCTCGATATTGCGAAATACACAGCAAAAATCATGCGTCGTGATATGCAGGCTTACGACGAAAGCAGTGAGAACTACACCCAATCACTGGGTTGCTGGCATGGCTTTGTAGGTCAGCAGAAGATGATCTCAATTAAGAAACACTTTGGCACTACACAGAGCCGATACCTGTATCTTTCTGGTTGGATGGTAGCCGCGATGCGCTCTGAGCTAGGCCCACTGCCAGACCAATCCATGCATGAGAAAACTGCGGTACCAAAACTGATTGAAGAGCTATACACCTTTTTGAAGCAAGCGGATGCCCGCGAGTTGAACCACCTTTACAAAGATCTAGACAATGCCCGTAAAGAGGGCGATGAAATCACAGCCCAAGCGGTACAAAAACAGATAGATACCTTTGAAACGCACATAGTGCCGATTGTTGCTGATATCGATGCGGGCTTTGGTAATGAAGAGGCAACCTATCTTTTGGCTAAGAAGATGATTGAAGCGGGTGCTTGCTGCATCCAAATTGAAAACCAAGTATCAGATGCCAAGCAGTGTGGCCACCAAGACGGTAAGGTAACCGTACCTCATGAGGACTTCCTAGCTAAGATCAACGCGGTTCGTTATGCCTTCCTAGAGTTAGGTGTTGATGATGGTGTAATCGTGGCGCGTACCGATTCATTGGGCGCAGGTCTAACTCAGAAGATCCCAGTATCCCAAACACCTGGTGATTTAGCAGAGCAGTACAATGCCTTTATCGATGGCGAAGAAATAACTTCACTAGAGGAGCTAGCCAGTGGTGATATGGTACTGAAACAAGGCGAACGCTATATCAAGCCAACCCGATTGCCTAACGGCCTAGTTAAGTTCAAACCAAATACGGGTGAAGATCGCGTAGTTCTAGATTGCATCACTTCCCTTCAGCACGGTGCAGACCTTCTGTGGATTGAAACAGAGAAACCGCATGTTCAGCAGATTGCAGGCATGGTAAATCGTATTCGCGAGGTAGTGCCAAACGCGAAACTGGTTTACAACAACAGCCCATCGTTCAACTGGACGCTAAGCTTTCGCCAGCAGGTGTTTGATGCTTGGGCAGAGCAGGGTAAAGATGTTACAGCTTATGAGCGTGACAAACTAATGAGCAGCATTTATGACGAAACCGAGCTAGCTCGCGAAGCGGACACTAAGATCCAAAACTTCCAGAAGGATGCAGCGAAAGAGGCAGGTATCTTCCACCATCTAATCACGCTACCGACCTATCATACTGCGGCTCTGTCTACGGATAACCTAGCCAAAGATTACTTTGGTGAGATGGGTATGCTGGCATATGTGAAAGGCGTTCAGCGTAAAGAGATCCGTCAGGAATTGGCATCGGTTAAACACCAAGATATGGCAGGCTCTAACATTGGTGATGATCACAAGCAGTACTTCTCAGGTGAGCAGGCACTAAAAGCCTCTGGCGAGAACAACACCATGAATCAGTTCGCGTAATCCCTTTATCTAGTCAATTGACCGAAAATGTGTTTATGACCTTTTCGGGGTCTAGGTCGAAAGACTTAGGCCCCTTTTTTTAGTTTCTTCGCGGATTAGAGGGGAGCATAAAAACTCCCTGTGAGCCGGGCACTCCCTCCGAGCGATTGATTCACAAGGCCGCGGTAAACCCATCCATGGCGCTTGACGCTCGCTTCCCTGCGAGCGACACCTTGCTCCATCAATCACTCTCCAGCGGTAGCATTGCTAGCAGTGTGAGCACACAAATCTGAAGTAGTAGTTGTTCCCGCGCCTCAGTGAAGAACCTTTTTATTTATCAGGTTTATGTTTTGTGTGTCATCAAATGGCAATTATCTATGAGTCTCTGGGCGTAATATCTATCTCGTCAACCAATCATGATAAAGAATACGAGGAAAGAGATTATGAAAAAGCTAATTACTAACGCGAACGTTTTTAACGGTACTGATGACAAGCTAATCGAAAACGTATCTGTTCTTATCGAAGACAATCTAATCACAAAAATCGATACAGATATCGATGCAAGCCTAGTAGATGAAGTGATTGATGCGAAGGGCGGTACGGTAATGCCTGGTCTTATCGATGCGCATGTTCATATCACGCTTTCAGCAGGATTCAGTGAACTAGATGCAATGACAACCAACGAGATGGCTATCCGCTCGGCTCGAATCTCTGAAGAGATGCTAATGCGTGGTTTTACCTCTTGTCGTGATGTGGGCGGTAATACGCTTGGTCTTAAGAACGCTATCGATACTGGTTATGCGAACGGTCCTCGTATCTTCCCATCTCAAGCTGCGATTTCACAGACTTCTGGTCACTCAGACTATCGTCAAAACCAAGCGCAACAACGTCTTGCAAATGGTCATGAAGATTCACCTATTATGAAAACTGGCACTTTTAAGGTAGCCGACGGTCGCTCAGAGGTATTGAAAGCGGTACGTGAGCAGCTATTCATGGGCGCTTCACAAATCAAGATTATGGCTGGTGGCGGTGCATCATCGACTTTCGACCCGCTAGATACTCTGCAATACACACTTGATGAAATGAAAGCAGCAGTAGAAGCAGCCTCTGACTACGGTACTTATGTTGCGGCGCACATCCATACTGCACCTGCGATGAAACGCGCAGCAGAAGCGGGCGTAATGTGTTTCGAACACGCGACCATTATGGATGAGGAGATTGCTCAAACCATCAAAGATAAGGGTATCTGGGTTGTTCCGTCTTACTTCACATCATCACTGATTGCTGAGCGTAAGATCCCGCTTCCAAACGAGGAGACTTATCGCAAGACTGAGCGTGTAGGTAAGGCAATGTTTAAGTCTGCTGACCTAATCAAGAAGTACAACATTGAGAACCTTGCGTACGGTACTGACTGTGTAGGTACATCGAACGTGCATGAGACTCAGATGCAAGAGCTAGGCGCAATCGAGAAGACCTTTGACACTATCACAGCGCTTCGCATGGCAACGTCAAACTGTGGTCGCCTGTTCGAGATGTCTACTTACCAGCACCCTTACCAAGAAGGTAAACTTGGTCAAATCGTTGAAGGTGCATACGCTGACCTGCTAATCATCGACGGTAATCCACTAGAGGGTGTAGATGTAGTGATGAGTGATGACGCTAAGAAAGTCATCATGAAAGATGGTGAAGTGTACAAGAACACTCTTTAATTAAAAAAACACAGAGAAACGCCCGATAGTGATATCGGGCGTTTTTACTATTTTATGATAGCGAGTTCGATATCGCTATGCGCTATAGTCCAAAAAGCGTGCTGGTCTCGGTCATAGCCAACTATTAGAGCCGCGTCATCACAGCCTTCATTTGGGGTTGGTGGAGTCTCTAAATAAGAGTCATCGTAAGGCACATTAACGATACACTCTGCTGACGATAGCATAGCCCATGCACCCTCTTGTTTTGCAGCTAGTGAAACAGTTTCCGGTGTCTCTGATTCTGGTAGGTCAAACTCGATGGCATAAGGAACTGACGTCTGTTTGCTAAGATCCCAATTTTTAATCGCATTGTCTGGCATTTCTTCAGATGGTTTTTGCCAATCATCAAAGGTTGTGCGGACACCTCGGGCAATTTCAATGTCCAACTCGCCACCGTTGGCATCTTGGTAGGTACCAGTATGAGTAGTCATTCCTGAGACAATCAAAATGTCTGATACCATATTGGATTGAGTAGGGGCTTGCCAGCTCAAAGTGATAAGCTTTTTCATATCCATAGAGGTTGCCGGTACTTTGAATTCTTCATCAGTATCACCATTAATGGCGCGCTCTTTTGCGTTAAAGTTTGGCGACCAAGCTTCATGGTCCTGATAAAGATAATTATGCATTCTTGCCCAGAGTGCACTTGGGTCTTCTGCTCTCGATTGTTCGTCCCAACCAATTACGCGCTCAACATTCTGGATACGATTAAACAGAGTATTTTCACCACCTAAGATCCTTGCATATAGCTCATTTGAGTCCATACATGGAATAGTTCTAAAGGTGTAATCATGTCCGTCAGGTCTAGCATCACCGGTCTCCATCATGGCTTTGATAGTTATGGCATCGACGACCTTTTCACAGCGATTAGTCGTTCTATCAAACTGGTCCATTAACACCCAGTCTGGATTGGCTAGCTCTTTTGGACCTTCAGCATTATCTAAAATGGTGTGTGGCGCGACAAATGCTTGATACCTTATTCGATTCCCCTCGATACTGAATTGAGCGGCGTTGACATCCAAGTTAAAAGAAGACTCGTTGTTTAGAGTACTCATCTTCATTTGGATGATATCTTGTACGTAGTCTCGCTCTCCATATCTAAAGTCATAGCCTTTATAAGATGCGTTTCCAGAAATAACTTGGGTATAGACTGGTAGACGGTAGTTGCCGCCGGTAGGAGTAGAGCCACTCGGTTCGACCTGATATTCAGGGGCTTTAATCACTGAGCGTTGATAAAGGTGCTCGTGTCCTTGGTTCCAAATGATGTCGTGTTCATAGAAAAAATCGCGAATTTCATCCCAGTGCTCTTCAAGCATTTCGCCTCGTACATCGCTTTTGTTGCCTTCAACAATGAGTTCGCGCGTTTGGCCATATTTAGCGCCCACCAGGCCGTCGTGGCTGTTAATAAAAATATGTTCGACACTGTCACTATGCTCAGCGACGACTTGTTTTATCCAATCGAATGCGAAAGCCAACTCCCAATAGGAAATCTGAATAAACAGGGCGTTTTCACGTTTCACATAGTAGTTGATCCACTCTTTTTTGGTTGATGCACCGCATCTTTAGGAATGAACTCGGACATATAGTGACCCAGTCGATGGTGAAACTGTATGATTCTTCATGATTACCCATAAGAGGCAGGAACTCGATGCCCTTGTCTTGATACTCACGCGCAATGGCGGTCCAACTTTCAAACTCTGTGGTAGTGCCTTATCAACGAGGTCACCTACAGCAATAACGATATCCACGTCGTTTTCGACGTGTTTATCAAGGACAGCGCGCATTGCATGCTCTGCGACCACAACACCATCGGCTTGTGTATCAGGTAAAATGCCGACTTTTAGAGAGGCGGCTTGCTGGGAAGTGTTGCTAGATTCAGAATCGCATCCGGAAAGTGAGGCTACGATACACAAAGGCAGGAATAGTTTTTTCATTTTCTTACAACTTGTATTTAGAGAAGCCGCGAGATTAGCAACAGCTTGTTGCAACTAGTTGTAAGTTTCGTTGTGTAATTACTGCAACTGGTTAGAATGAAAGCGATTTCATTGATGGATAATATATCATTTAATATGAGTATGTATTCAGTGTGGTTTGTAGGGTAAATGGGTTCGGAGGGTATTGCGATAGGCAGTTCTACTTAATTAAACAAGAAGCCCAGCCAATTTAGCCGGGCTTTGTCGCTTTAAACAGTGATTCAATTACTCAGGCATAGACAGGATAAGCTCAACGTCGTCAAATTGAGCGTCTGTATCTGTACCTGATTGGTGCTCTGACTCCATCACAATACGCACGTGATGGGTGCCAGTTGGTGCTAGAGAAGTACCCATGTACTTGGTTAGCTTCTTAGATGAGTTAGCTTTGATATCGTCAGTTTTGCCAATGACTTCACCGTCTTCATCTAGGAACTCAACATACATCCAAATAGGGTCATCGTTAGCGCCGCCCCAGTTCATCATGTAAGAAGAGTAGGTTGCGTATAATGGTTCAACACCTGTGTAACCTTCAAGGCTCTCGATAGCGTTTACCGTTTGTGATGCTACGCCACCAAAGCCTTCACCGTAACCATTGCAGTTTTCGTTGCCTAGGTTACCCAGTTGGAATACACGTGCACCGTTCGCATCAGGTATGCCACACGCTCCGCGCTCTAGAGATTTAAGCGCATTCCACGTTGGATCTGCCGATTTAGGATAGTGATCCCAGCCATCTTCATTGCCCGCTTCTGCGTCACCATTGATTACTAGGTTATCGGTTGCAACACCTGCGTAGTCAAGCTCTTCAACAGGTGACCATTCAGACCAGTTTAGGTTGTTGTCACGATAACGAACTCGGGCGTAAATAGTGCTACCTGGTACTGCAGTGGATACGGTTTCGTAAGCGGTGATATCAACGCCTTCTTGAGTATCTACAGGGAAGGTGTGTTTGCGGTCTGACTCGCACTCTTCGTCCTTGTCAGCATAAGGATTACATTCGGTCACCACACGGTTACCGTCTTCATCTAAGAAGTCTTCCTCGTTATACCACCAGTTGTAAGCACGAGTGGTGTTACCCCAGATATCATTCACGTCTTCGGTGAAATCGGAGGTGCTAGACAGTTGCCAATGCGTCTCATAGTGCTCGGTTTCTGGTTGACCATCGAATGAAGAAGCATTCATTGCAAGTACGCCAGGGTCAGTAAAGCCCATCTCTTGAATTAAAGGTTGGCTTGGACCATTGTGAACGCGATAAACCTGAGTTTCATACACAGGGAAGTCGTGTTGGAAGCCACGATAGAAGCTACCGCCATTGCGACGCGTCATAGTGATCTGCTTGTCACCTTCAGCTGTCATGGTGAAGATGTTGTAGCCGTTTTCATCGTTAGAAAGGGCAACGGTGTCGTAATCATACTGCGCAAATTCAGCGAAGTGGTCGAGACGACCCACAGAGGTAGCCACGTTTAGTGCTACGTGTGGTGTGTTCTTGTCGTTACCACGGGTATAAGAATGGGTGTGACCGAACATATGCCCTGAAAGCTTGCCTGAATTTGCAGAGTACTCTTGCAACAGGTCAACAAACTCACACGCTTTCCATGATTCACCGGACAGCCACATAGAAGACTTACATGGCGCATGGGTGATACCCAGTACATAGTCGATGTTGCCATCATGGACGGTGTTTTCCAGTTCTTGTTGAGTCCAATCGTATTGATATTCTTGACCGCCATCTGTCTTAACGAAGCTATCGAAGAAGAACATACGAGTGTTCAGGAAATCAAGAGAATAGGTGTAGCGAGCCTTTTCCCAGCCCATTTGAGCTGGCCAGTCGATATAAATATCGTAGCCTTCGATGTTGCCACCGTCATGCTCGTGGTTACCCGGAGTCGGTAGGATAGGGACGTAAGCGGCAAGCTCTTGAGAAGAATTGAAGAAATCGCGATAAGCCTTGCGCACGTTGGTCGCATAAACCAAGTCACCCGCTACCATGATGCCTGAGATATGGTCATTACAATTCTCTACATCACCGAAACACTCGTGACGGATAATACCGTTGTCATAGATATCACGCAGACCCGTCAGACCCTCACCCCAGCGATCACGGTCGCTAGCGTGTGTGTCAGACATGGCCACGAAGGTGTACTCGCTGTGGTTATCGATGTCAGCAGCGGTAGGCCAAGTGCGGAAGTTGTAGACCTTAGAATCACCCTGTTCGGTGCGCACAAAGTAATCATACTTGGTATCACTTTTCAGGCCATCGATACGAACGCGCTGAACCAAACCAAGCTCGTCGTAATCTGTGCTGTGGCTTACCAATGACTGGTATGGTCCTTCATTTCCCTGTTCACGGTAGTACACAACTGAATCTGTTGACGTTAGAGACTCTGGCTCAAACATCACCGTCATGCCATCCGTTGCAGGATGCTGAAGATATGGAGTAGCAAGAAAATCTGCAACCGGCCCTGAACGGTCATAAACTCCTTCTATCGGATGTACCGGATTACCCTCGATAGGATGAACTGGGTCACCTGGATTAGGGGAGGTTGGTTTATTGTCGCTACTAGAAGAGTTACAACCAGCAAGCAGAGGCAGTGCAATCATTGCGCTGTATAAAAGCGACTTTTTCATGTTATTTCCTATAGTTTGGTTTAAACGAATAAATGAATGCTTCGCGCTTCGAACCATAAAATGAAGCGGTCAAGTACCCAATACATTGCAAGGCCACCAGTAAGATAGATAGAAAGCACTCTGGCCTTGTAAAGTTCTTTTTGGTCAAAATTAAATTTGTGCGTAATCGTGCTTATTAATAACCAGGTAAATACGATGAGTAATTGCCCAATTTCGACGCCGATATTGAAAAATAGAATGCTAGATAATTCTATAATATTTGCAGTGTTGATTTCGGATAGAACAGAAGAGAACCCGACTCCATGTAATAACCCGCAAAAGAAAGAGACAATTACCGGATATTTAGATGTTAAAGTCTGTTTGTTGCTTAATATTTCATAGGCTAATAACAGAACGCTCATAGCTACAATTATTTCAATCGGCTCAATAGCAGGTTTTATTAATCCTATGCTGACTATAAATAGGGTAATAGAGTGGGCTATGGTAAATCCGGTAATGGCTTGTATTAATTTGCTTCTGGACTTAATAATCATCAACAAGCAAATGATGAATAACACATGGTCAAATCCACCTAATATGTGCTCAAAACCAACGCTGAGGTAGCGCAGATTTTTACTGCTAGCGCTTATCTCGTCAGGCATGGTCCAGGATTGCTGGTCCGTGACCTCAACCAACTCATTCTTACCATCAAGGTCATAGTAGTTAACCAAGGTAGAGATCTGCGGCACATAGTAGTCAAAACGAATATCAAGTGTTTTACCTACTAAAGGTTCCTGACAGTTAACCGTTGAGATAAGAGAGTTAAATTGAGTGGTCTTACAGTTGTCTGGCAATATGAAATAAGGGCTATTCTCTTCCTTAAACTCATCAGGCAACCTCAGTTCAACTCTGTATTGGTTGTTCTCCATGGTGATGACTGAAATAAAGATAGGTTCTAGTCCATGGGCTATAGAATGAGCCGAAAATAAAGAGGTTATCGCCATCAAGAACAAGCTGGCTATCTGCTTCAGAGAACGCATCTTAAACCTCTTTTCTCACGCTCAATTGACCAACAAGTTCATCAATAATCTGTTGATAGCGCTCATCTATTTTCAGCTGATACAAATCTGCAATGACTTGGTCTTTGATGGATTCGAAGTCTGGATTGACCGCTGGCCTTGTTTGTTTTTTAATCCAGTGAAAACCAAGTTCTGTAGCATAAGGTCCAAGCCAAGTATCATCTTGTTGACTGATAATTAGCGCAGCCTGCTTCGCGCCAAAGCGTGTTTCCAAGTCGCTTTTGTCTGCCTGCCTTAATACCTTGTCGAACTGTGTCACATCCGACATCTGTACTAGTTGGCGTAGTGTTGGTTTCTGCTCTCTTAGAAGACCGGTAAGGCTAGCATCACGGTTCTTCTTATTTATCAACACAAGATCATAGGTCTCTTGCATCTGGTAACTATGGTTACCGGTTTCGAAAAAAGCCTTAGCTTCTTTGATAGTTGGAATAGGTTGCTCGGCATTGACCATCATCTCGATGATATTCTTAGACTTGGCCGTAATAACTGACTTCAGCTCTTCGTCGTTTTTATCTAAAGAACGATTCATTGCGAAGTTATATAAAGCTTCATTGGTTAGATACTCATCAATAAGAGTATTTTTCTTCTCTTCATCTAACGAGTTGATATAACCATTAATCATGTCCGCGTTGTCAATGCCATACTGGACATTAACGAATTTTCTAAGCGTATCTTTATTGACTACTACTTTATTACTCTGTCTGTCATTAAAAAGGGTGTTGTCTATAGCCAATATAGCGATAGAGATAATAAAGAAAATAATTAACGGGTGTTTGGTGAAACTAATTAGAGATGTAAATGTCGAATGCTTCATGACCTTTTCTCTGTGTTTGAATAACTGAGAGAAAGGCTAGGTGATATTTATGACTGAAAAATTAATGCGCGTATAGATTTTCTAAACGGCCTTGGGATAAATTGTCTTGGGTTTCAAAGTGTGTCTACATGTAAGATTATATTTAATTTAGGTCTAGTCCAGATTGAAATGAAAATATAATATTCCTGCTTTATCTTAGCCTCGAGTTTATTTCAGGGCGTGATAATGAAACTTGTCATATTATTTTCACTAATCTTTTCTGCGGGTGCTTGTGCACACAGTGCCGAATCAACCGCAGGATTTCTCGAGGGTGTGATACACCCAATGAGTGGCTTGGAACATCTGCTGGCCATGGTCGCAGTCGGTATCTTAAGCAGCCGCTATGGTGGTGCGACTATCTGGCAAATCCCAGCACTCTTTATCTCTTCACTTTTGATTGGCCTCTACCTTGGTGAGTCAGGTTCTGTTCTTGCTTACCATCAAGCCGGTATAGCACTTTCACTTCTACTCCTCGGCGCATTGCTACTTAGATCTTCAATTCCAAATCTGTTGTTCATGGGTGGGACGGCTCTGATATTCGGTCTGTTTCATGGATATGCGCACGGGATTGAGATAGGAGGCCTGATAAACCCTGAAGGCTTTAGAAAAGGCTTCTTTATGGGCTCGGTCTTGATTCACGTAGTTGGCGTCATGCTGGGGATGGTGCCGCAAAATTACTTTCGGTTTCATAAAGCAATGAGATTAAGTGGGCTGGGTTACATAAGTTTCGGCGTTATAGGTTTGTCAGTAGGTTGGTTGTAATGAAGAACGTATTTTTTGCCCTATCTGTGGGTCTTTTTGCTTGGCTATTTCTTGGTTATCAAGCCATTGATAAAGACAACACCTTAGTCATAGGGGGGCCGTTTGAGTTTACTAGCCAGGATCTATCTAAAGATGGCTATATCTATACCCGATTACAGGTTGCGGAGTCTCTTTATGAGGTTCAGCCTGACGGAGCGTTAAAACCCAAGTTGGCTAAGTCTTCGGAAGTGAGTAACGATGGCCTGATATGGAGATTTAAGATTCGCGATGGCGTTCGTTTTCATAACTGTCAGTTGTTGGATGCGGACAGCGTTGTGACGTCCCTTAATTATGCTCTGCAAAAGCCGGGTGTTCTAAATCAGATCCCGCTAAAACATCTGTATGTAGAACAAGAAACAGTGGTTTTGGAGCTATCTGAGCCGTTTAGACCTTTGCTTTCAGTATTGTCTCATTTTAGCGCAGCCATACTTGCGCCACAGTCGTTTGATGCCGAGGGGCAGGTTGTCGATATTCAGGGAACTGGTCCTTATAGAGCCTCGGTTATCGCTCCACCACACAAGCTAAACGTTCGAAAGTTTGCGGGTTATTGGGGTGAGGCGCCAATCATCGAAGAGGTTCATTACCTAACAGGACATAGAGCGGAAAGCCGTGCGCTGCAGGCTCAAAGTGGACAAGCTGACCTTATTTATACCCTAGATCCAGCCAGTATCGACCTTTTGAATAGAGCTGAAAATCTTAGGGTACATAGTGAGTCAATTCCACGAACCGTGCTACTTAAGCTCAATAACGAGCACAGGTTCTTAGATTCAGAACAAACAAGGCAGGCAATCAGTCTTGCACTGGACCGAACCGGCATTTCACAACACATAGTTCGCGTTGAAAACTCAGAGGCTTACCAACTTTTCCCGCCGGCGCTGTCTGATTGGCACCTAGAAGATTTCAATACTAAGGATAGAAACCTAGACAAAGCCAGTGCGCTATTGAAGTCCCAGGGCTGGGTACTAAATTCAGACAATCTTTTGCAAAGAGATGGTGAAGTGTTTGGGCTGACTTTGGTGACCTATGCGGACAGACCAGAGCTAACTGTTATTGCCACAGCAATTCAAGCGCAATTGAGGGAGGTGGGAATAGCGATAGAGGTCAGTGTCGACAATTCAAGCGCAATACCGTCTAAACATCATGACCAAACTCTAGAGCTAGCTCTAGTAGCAAGAAACTTTGGCACCATTTCTGACCCTCTCGCGATATTGGTTGATGATGCAAAGACGCACAAAGGCAGTGATTGGGGCATATGAACTGGTCATCCCAAGAATTGGATAGAGTCCTTGGCGAAATGATGCTTAGCGATGACGCATCCTACCGTGAATTAACACAGCAAGCGTCGACTATTTTAGCCGATGAGATGCCGGTCATCCCAGTTGTGTTCTACACCCAACAGGTTTCGGTAAACGAGCGTGTTCAAAACTTCCAATTTGACCCTTTTGAAAATAACTATCGCGTATCGGAGATGTATTTTGCTCAGTAGGATCTTATACAAGCGAGTGGCGCAGGCAGGTTTTGTTGCTTGGGCGGTTGGCACTCTTACTTTTGTTCTGATGCGACTGTTACCCGGTGATTTTGCGTATCGAATCGCCGCTGGAAGGTATGGCTATGATTATGTAACTCAAGCGGCAGCGGATGCAGTGCGACTTGAGCTAGGCCTAGACAGACCAGCATTAGTCCAATACTGGGATTGGCTGGTTAATCTGGTTCAGTTTAACCTCGGTAATTCTCTGGTGAGTGGTAATCCGGTGACTGAAGAGCTGTATCATCAGCTAGGACATTCACTGAAGCTGGCCATATTTGCTACCTTTATCTCACTTCTTATCGCCATACCTGTTGGCATCTATGCGGGTAAAAAAGCGGGTAAGGTCGGTGACCAAGTATCAATGTTCTTCTCGGTACTATTGAGGTCTCAACCCGTGTTCGTGATTGGTCTTATCTTGGTATTAGTGTTCGCATTAAACCTTAAGTTATTGCCAGTCGCGGGCTTTGGCAGCAGTGAATATTTGATTCTTCCGGCACTCGCTTTAGCGCTTTCTATGGCAGCTATGTCCAGTCGTATTATTCGAAACTCCACTCAAGATGTTTTGAATTCGTCCTATTACCAGTTCGCAAGGTTTAAAGGTCTTACAGCGAAACAGGCCTTTGAGCACCACGCACAACCGAATATCGCACTGCCAGTCATCGCATTTATCGGCATTCAGTCGGTGGCTTTGATTGAAGGCATAGTGATGATCGAATCCCTGTTCTCTTGGCCGGGTATTGGTCACGCATTAGCGCACGCTATATTCGGAAGGGATGTGCCTATGATCCAGGGGGCTGCCTTAGTGATGGGTCTGTTATTCGTAATGATAAATACCATAGTCGATTGCATGGCTTACCTCTTAGACCCAAGGCAAAGAGAAGAGGCGTACGCATGAACCAGCTAACCGTTACTCAAAAGCTGGGAGCAATACTACTGGCGATACTGATTGCTATCGTTGGATTGGAAAGCGTGCTTTGGGATCATGATCCTGCACTGCAAAACCTCGACAACATCTTTGCCCTGCCAAGCATTGCAGATCCTCTAGGAACGGACCAGTTTGGACGTAGTAACCTAGCTAGGCTATCCAGTGCATTACAGACATCTCTTTTCATGGTGTTGCTCTGCGTATTGACTTCAGCCTACTTGGGGTAGTGCTAGGCGTATTGGCTGGTTGGCGACAAGGTTGGCTTGATAGAGCACTGTCATCGCTAGTGAACGTTATCTTAGCGTTACCTGGCCTTATCTTGATTCTGTTATTTGGTGCACTGGTGCCGGGATCTTTCTTCATCCTTTATGTGGCGATCTCCATGGTGCTGTGGTTGAGTATTTTCGTGTGATTCGAGCTAAAACACTCTATTTAATTCGCCAGCCTGAGGTTGAAGCCGCACAGTTATTTGGTTTTGGTCCTTGGCATATCTTTAAACGGCACCTGTGGCCATCATTTAGAAAAGACGTCTTCACTTTAGCCTGCTTTGGTGCGGGCACATCGGTTCTGGCACTGGCGTCGGTGGGTTTTGTCTATGTAGGCTTGAGACCGCCCCATGCTGAATTGGGGCTCATGATGGTGGAGTTATTTCCTTATTACAGTGACGCTCCTTGGGTACTGCTACAACCTCTGACTTCGGTTGTGATTATGGTTTTGGGTTTTCATCTGATTGCGGGAGGCAAGAGTGAATAAGGTCATAGAATTACGCAATCTCTCTATTTGGTCAGAGCAGGGCTCTATCGTTGAAGAATTGAGTCTTGAGTTGCAGTGGGGAGTACCGGTCACAATCCTTGGCGAGACCGGCTCAGGGAAAAGTCTGCTCGCACAAGCCATTATGGGCGCTTTGTCTAAAGGTCTTTCTACCCAAGGAGAGATCTCTATCTTTGGTAAAGCGGTGACATCACAGGGCGAGGTTGAAGACCTGTGGGGTAAAGAGCTAACCATGCTGCCACAGGAACCATGGCTTTCTTTAGACCCAATCATGCCTTCTCAAAAACAGGTTTCTCTGGTGAAACGTTTGGTGGGGCTGTTTGAAAAAACGAAATCTGAGTCTATCGCACAGGATTCATTAAAATCGTTTGGTCTAGAGGGTTCGGAGCAAAAAGTACCGAGTCAATTATCCGGTGGTATGGCGCAAAGGCTTGCCTATCTTTGCGCACCGCAGCAGGTGGAAAAGTCTTGATTGCCGATGAACCAACCAAGGGTTTGGACTCGAGTCGAAAGCATCAACTTATTCGGTTATTAAAAGATCACAGTCGTACCGGAGCACTCTTGACCATCACCCACGATGTGGAGGTGGCAAAGGAGTTGGGTGGGAAAGTTCTGGTGATGAAGAAAGGTCAAATCCTTGAACGTGGTGATTGTAAATCTGTATTGCGTGCGCCTAAGTCTGACTATGCTAAGGCTCTCATTTCAGCAAGTCACTTGGAGTATCAGAACGAAGAGTCCAGTTCAAATCCACAGCCATTGTTAGAGTTAAACAACATTGAAAAATCCCGTGGCGGAGTCACTTTATTTTCCGAGCTTAACCTTAAGCTCAATCAAGGCCAGGTGCTTGGCATAGTAGGGGATAGCGGGGCAGGTAAGTCGACCCTTGCAGACATACTCCTAGGGTTAGTAAAAGCCGACAAAGGCAGTATCACTCATCATCAAGAGCTCGGCCAGCCTGCTATGTTGAAGCTTTACCAAGACCCACCTGCTTCTTTTTGTCGTAGCATTACGCTCAGTCAAAATCTTGCCGATCTATGTAAGCTGCATAATCTCGATGACACGTCGATTCCTCACTTGATGATAGAGCTTGGTTTGAGCCCAGATTTGCTTGAAAGAAAACCAGACGCTATCTCCGGCGGAGAATTACAAAGGTTCGCGATTCTACGGGTGCTGCTTATGAAGCCTAAGGTTCTTGTTGCGGACGAGCCTACCTCAAGGCTCGATCCCGTTGTTGCTAATGACACTATGAAGTTACTGCTTGAGCAAACCGCGCGCATTGGTTGTGCTTTGGTGCTTATCAGCCATGACCTGAAGCTGGTGGAGCAGGTCAGTCACAAAGTTGTGAAGATCTCGGACTTTTCGCCTAGTGGCTTAGCTCCACGATCTGTTCCTCTACTAGCTGTTTGAGTTGAGGCCTTATAGTGAATATGTATCGCAGTGATAAGGTGGTAAACCGTTCCTTACCACCGTTAAACTCATTACGAGCCTTTGAAGCCGCCGCTCGCCATCTTAGCCTGTCTAAGGCGGCGAGTGAGCTCAATGTCAGCAGGGGTGCAATAAGCCAACAGATAAAACTGTTGGAGCGCCATCTAAATGAGCCTCTATTTCTAAGGCAAGGCTCGCAGCTTAATCTGACCGACCCGGCAATCCATTTTCTGACTTTGCTAACAGCTATGTTCGATAATTTGCAAATGGGCACCCAAGGACTGTTTGGACAGAATGTTCAGCAGACACTGACAGTACGTATTTCCCAATCCTTTTGTTGTGCATGGCTGTTAACCAGATTGGCTGATTTCCAAAGACAGAATCCAAACCTAAATATTAAGTTCTATTCAACGGTAAACCTGTATCCGTCCAACGAGCAGACGTGTGACATCGAGATAATTAACGGATATGGAAACTGGCACAATAAGGATGCGTTGCAACTTACTAAGAGCGAAGAGTGGGTGGTTGTAGCAAGCCCCTGCTTTATAAAGCGCTATGATTTTTCTCAGGCTATAGAAACTATTTCTAGCTATCCGAAGATATCAACCATGGGCTATAGCGAGGGGTGGCGGGATTGGTTCAACGTACATTCCAGTGGAATGCCTTATACGCTGCCGGTACTGGAGTTTGATAGTACCCAACTGTCGATGGAGGCCGCTTGTCAGGGACTCGGTATGTTGCTGGCAAAAAGGATTTTGGTTGAGGATTCAATAAAGGCGGGCGATCTGGTGATCGCCCATAAAAACAGCTTTAGTAGCCACAGTCATCACTATCTAATCGTGAATAAAAACCGTGAGAACCTGTATCAGGTAAATCAGTTTAAACAATGGCTACTGGAGAGCTTGAGCTAAACGTCAACCACGGTTTCGAAGCCACCATAGATGAGACGTTTTCCGTCAAAGGGCATAGGGTTCTTTGCAGGATCTAACCTTGGATCTTTCATCGCGCCCTCTATGCCCGCATCTCTAGCTTCTTTGGACGGCCATATAATCCAAGACATCACCACGGTTTCACCAGGTTTACATTGGACTGCCATCGGCATTGAGGTTACTTCTCCGTCTGGAACATCATCACCCCAATTTTCAACTAGGCGAATGGCGCCATAGTCTCGGAATACTTCAGCTGCCATAGAGGCATGTTCAATGTATTCCTGTTTTTTGTCAGTGGGCACTGCAGCTAGAAAGCCATCGACGTATTGCATGTTTTAGCCTTATTTTTTGTATTTAGTGCTTAAAGCTTAGCCAAACAACAAAGACTTTCAGTGAGTTGTGACGCAGAGTTAGCATGATTACTCTAAAATTTCGTAAGCTAACAGTGAGCCTCAAAGAACGGATTCGAATATGACGCAACTTAATCTCATCACTAAAGACCTTGAACAGGAAGAACAGCGATTGCACAAAGCGCTACATCAGTTGCGTGCAGGCTACGAGCAAAATCAGTTTCCGAGCCTCGAAGAGCGAAAAGCACTGTTGCTGTCACTGAAAGACTCTTTGCTTGAGCATCAAGATGCGCTGGTTAAAGCCCTTAGCGATGACTTTGAGCTTCGAAGTGAATTTGATTCTGCTATGACCGACATCATGCCGACCGTAGCTCATATCAATTACACCCTTAAACACCTAAAGTCATGGATGAAGCCTTCAAAGCGTTCATCTGGACTGTTGATGGCTCCGTCTAAGGTCGAGGTGCAATATCAGCCTGTTGGCGTTGTTGGCATTATCTCTCCTTGGAATTTCCCGATTATTTTAAGTCTCGCACCGGTAGCAACAGCGTTTGCTGCGGGCAACAAGGTGATGCTGAAACTGAGCGAGTACACGCCGCATACTAACGAAGTGGTTGGAAAGATCATCGAGCCTTTGAAGGAGCACATCTATCTTGTTGAAGGTGATGCTAGTGTCGCCTCGATCTTCTCCGGTCTTCGATTCGACCATTTGCTGTTTACCGGTTCTACTCAAGTGGGGCGTTGGTCGCTCAGAGCGCAGCCAAAAACCTAGTCCCTGTCACTCTCGAGTTGGGGGGTAAATCGCCAGTGGTCGTCACACCATCGTCTAATTTAGATAAGGTGATAGACCAAATCGTCTTTGGTAAGTGTGTGAATGCCGGTCAGATTTGCGTCGCACCTGACTATGTACTGATAGAGCAAGACAAGATTGATGCTTTTGCAGAGCTGTTTGTTAAGCGTTTTATCACCCTCTACGGTGAAAACCCAAATGACTTCACCCATATCATCAACGATGGCCAATATCAGAGATTAAAAGCCGTAATCGAAGAAGCAGAAAAAGACCAGAGCACTCGAGTTGTGTCAGTGAGTGAATATGGCTTAAGCGATTCTAATCGACGTATCTTGCCACATTTAATCATCAACCCATCCCTTGAACTCAAGGTTATGACTGAAGAGATCTTCGGCCCTGTTCTACCTATTGTCGGTTATCAAAAGCTTGAAGATGCGGTTGAATTTATCAATCAGCGGGAGAGGCCATTGGCGCTGTATATCATGTCAGAGGATGACTCCAGCACCGAGTTCATCCTAAAACGCACCCACTCTGGCGGCGTAGCAGTTAACGACACTATTTTGCATGTAGCGCGGAAGATGCGCCTTTTGGTGGAATAGGGGAATCTGGGTTAGGTCACTATCATGGTAAAGAAGGCTTCTTAACTTTTAGCCATGCGAGAACTGTGTTTAAGACCCCAACTTGGCTTCCACGTGCGACTTATATGTTGAAGGCGAGAAAGTTGACGTTGAAGATGATTCGCAAGTTGTTTGTGAAGTGACGTCTGGTGTTTGAAATCATTTAGATTTCAAAAGCAGACGTCATCCCGTAATTCGCTTCGCGAATATCCGGGATCTTTAACCTTCAGAGGTTCGTAAAGATCCCGGATATGAAGTGCCCCCTTAAAG
>BBSC01000010.1:0-173881 GCA_000830475.1 Vibrio ishigakensis
ACTGATGCAACGTCATCGCAAGTGAGTACCGTCATACCGGAAGTTTCGCAAGAAACTATCCGGTATCTTGAGAGCAACTAACTTTCCAGTCACCAAAAACAAAAGAGCGTGCTGCAAAACAACACGCTCAAGCCTGTCACAGGCGGAATTATCTTTTTGTTTTAGTCAGCATGTAGGCACGACACTGCGTGCACATCATTACCTTCTAGAACCGGCTTGTGTTTAGCACATGCCTCGGTTGCCATTGGGCAGCGTGTACGGAATACACAGCCTGAAGGCGGGTTCATTGGAGACGGTAAGTCACCCTCAAGCATCTCAATGGTTTTACTGCGCTCAATCTTTGGATCTGGAATAGGAACCGCAGACATCAATGCGCGCGTATATGGGTGTTTCGGGTCTTCGAAAAGAGCCTCAGACTCGCCAAGTTCAACCGCATTACCTAGGTACATTACCAGTACACGATCTGAGATGTGTTTTACCACTGACAGGTCATGGGCAATGAATACCAAAGATAGGCCCAGCTCTTTTTGCAGTTCTTTCAGAAGGTTTACTACCTGAGCCTGGATAGATACATCTAGCGCCGAAACCGGCTCATCACAGATGATCATCTTAGGCTTAAGGATAAGCGCGCGAGCGATACCGATACGCTGGCACTGACCACCCGAGAACTCATGCGGATAGCGGTTAATTACGTTTGGTAGTAGACCAACCTTCGCCATCATAGCCTTAACCTGTGCTTTCACCTCTTCTTTGGAAAGCTTCGGATAGAAGGTCTCTAGCGGCTCAGCGATGATGTCGCCCACAGTCATACGCGGGTTCAGAGATGCCAGAGGGTCTTGGAAGATCATCTGGATGTCTTTACGAGTCTCACGACGCTGCGCTTCTTGCATCTTAGTCAGGTCTTGACCTAGCCATACAACCTGGCCTTCGGTCGCTTCAACCAAGCCGATCACAGCACGGGCAAAGGTAGACTTCCCACAGCCTGACTCACCTACCACGCCTAGGGTTTCGCCCTCATATAGACGAACGTTAACGCCATCTACTGCTTTTAGCGGAATTGGCTTTGTCCAAGGCCATGCGGATTTTTGTGCAATCTGGAAGTGAACCCTCAGGTCTTTCACGTCCAGCATTAATTTTTTATCGTTAATTAGTGGTGCGTTCATAGTGCCCAAGCCTCATGGTCAGAAAAACATGCACGCTGACGGCCATTACCAAATGGGGTCAGGATTGGCGATTCACTCTTACAGCGCTCGCTCACACGGTGACAACGGTCCTGATAAGGACAGCCTTGTGGCAAGCGAAGTAGGTTTGGTGGGTTGCCTGGAATAGTTGGCAAGATCTCACCTTCTGTGTCTAAGCGAGGGATCGCTTTTAGCAGACCTTCTGCGTAAGGGTGGCTTGGGGAGTAGAAGATCTCATCTACTGTGCCGTACTCCATGGTACGACCCGCATACATCACTAGCACCTTGTCACATGAGCCCGCTACCACACCTAGGTCGTGGGTGATCATGATGATTGAAGTGTTAAATTCGTCTTTCAGCTCGTTCAGAAGATCCATGATCTGCGCCTGAACGGTTACGTCCAATGCTGTGGTTGGCTCATCGGCAATCAGCAGTTTAGGACGACACAGAAGTGCCATTGCGATCATCACACGCTGACGCATACCGCCAGAGAATTCGTGTGGATACATGGTGATACGCTTACGTGCTTCCGGGATTTTCACCGCTTCTAGCATGCGCACAGACTCTTCGAATGCTTCCGCTTTCCCCATGCCTTTGTGAAGCATCAATACTTCCATCAGCTGGTCGCTCACCTTCATATAAGGGTTAAGCGAAGTCATTGGGTCTTGGAAGATCATCGCGATCTGCTCAGCACGCACCTTATTCAGCTCTTTCTCAGGCAGGTTAAGGATCTCACGACCCTCAAACTTAGCGCTGCCCTTGATGATGCCGTTCTTAGCCAATAGGCCCATGATAGCGAATACGGTCTGAGATTTACCTGAGCCTGATTCACCTACGATGCCTAGGGTTTCACCTGGCTCAAGGGAGAAGTTAAGGTCGTTAACCGCAGTCACTATGCCGTCTTGAGTAGTGAACTCTACCCTCAGGTCTTTTACGTCGAGTAATTTAGTCATCACTGAATTCCTTGTAATTCTTATCTGTCTTTTGGATCAAGTGCGTCACGCAGACCATCGCCCACATAGTTGAAGCAGAACAGGGTTACTACCATGAACAGAGCTGGGAAAACCAATTGCCAGATAGCAACTTCCATGGTTTGTGAGCCCTCTTGCAGCAGTGCACCCCAAGACGTCATAGGCTCTTGAACACCCAGACCAAGGAATGACAGGAAGGATTCAGTTAGGATCATGCTCGGTACGAGCAGCGTTGAATAAACCGCTACGATACCCAATACGTTCGGTACGATGTGACGCGTAATAATGCGCCATTTACTTACACCACACACGTGCGCCGCTTCGATGAACTCTTTACTACGTAGGCTCAGCGTCTGGCCACGTACGATACGCGCCATGTCTAGCCATGCGATAGCACCGATAGCCACGAAGATAAGCACGATGTTACGACCGAAGAAGGTTACCAGTACGATTACTAGGAACATGAAAGGTACAGCGTAAAGGATCTCTAGGATACGCATCATTACTCGGTCAGTACGACCACCGATGAAGCCAGAAGCTGCGCCGTAAAGGGTACCAATCAGTACTGCTACCAGTGCGCCCATCACACCTACCATTAGGGAGATACGACCGCCCACTAGGGTACGAACATACAGGTCACGACCTAGGCTATCGGTACCAAACAGGTGCTCAGCCGATGGTGCGGCGTGCAGTGCATACCAGTCGGTGTCGTCATACGCGTACTGAGCGAACATTGGCAGGAAGATCACCGCCAGTGTAATCAAAAATAGGATAAACAGACTCACCATTGCCGCTTTGTTACGCATAAAGCGGATACGGGCGTCTTGCCAAAGTGAGCGACCTTCGATCTCTAGGTTCTCTGAGAATTTCTCAATCGCTTCAAGGTTTTCTTTTTTAGTCAACATGTGTCCCTTTCCTTGTTAGTAGCGAATCTTAGGATCGATAACCGCAAGCAAGATATCTACCACGCGTTGAACAAGATGAACAAGAAGCCAATCAAGATGGTGATACCCATAACCAGTGAGTAGTCACGGTTAAAGGCTGCGTTAACGAACAGCTTACCAATGCCAGGCAAACCGAAGATGGTCTCGATAACTACTGAACCTGTGATGATGCCCACGAACGCTGGGCCCATGTAAGAAACAACAGGAAGCAGTGCCGGCTTAAGGGCATGTTTTAGGATGATGTAACGGTAACTCAATCCCTTCGCACGAGCGGTACGGATGAAGTTACTGTTTAGAGTTTCAATCATTGAACCACGGGTGATACGAGCAAAGGTTGCTACGTAAAGAAGTGACATACCGATAACCGGTAGCACTAGATACTGCCAACCGCCGTCATGCCAACCACCTGCTGGGAACCAGCCTAGGTGCAATGAAAATAGATAGATAAGTGCGGGTGCCAATACAAATGATGGCATTACTACACCCAGCATAGCGGTGGACATTACCGCATAGTCAAACCAGGTGTTCTGTTTGAGCGCGGCCAGCGTGCCCACGGTTACCCCTAGGATAACGGTGAAGATAAATGCAATGAAACCTACCTTAGCTGATACTGGCAGAGCCACTGAGATAAGGTCGTTTACTGAGTAATCTAGATACTTAAATGATGGACCAAAGTCACCTTGGATAACATTGGTCAAATATGTGGTGTACTGCTCCATTACTGGCTTATCTAAGCCGTATTTAGCTTCGATGTTTGCCTGTACTTGTGGTGGCAGAGGGCGCTCGCTCGAGAATGGGTTACCCGGCGCAAATCGCATCAAAAAGAAAGATACCGTGATCAATACCAACATAGTTGGAATCGCTTCAAATACCCTTTTAAGAATGAATCTAAACATAAATCCACTTCCAGTCTGTGACAAAAAATATAAGGTAGGCACTGCATGTAATTTCTACATGCAGGCTAGAGTTTTTATTGTTTTATTTGCTCAGGAATTACTGAGCTTTGATGTATAGATCTTTCGAGTAGATCTTCTCTTCTGCGTTGTTAGCTGGGAAGCCGCCAACGTTCTGAGATAGTAGACGTGAACGTACATACTGATAGATTGGAGCGATAGGCATTTCTTTCGCCATTAGGTCTTCAGCTTGTAGGTAAAGCTTAGTGCGCTCTTCTTCAGAAGTAGACGCGATAGCTTGGTCGATGATTTTATCGTAGTCCGCGCTACCCCAGTGCTGACCAGCCGTAGTGTTTGGCGTAGTCATTAGAGTTAGGAAAGAAGATGCTTCGTTGTAGTCACCACACCAACCTGCACGTGCAACTTGGAAGTTACCTTCGTCTTTAGACTGTAGGTAAGTCTTCCACTCTTGGTTTTCTAGAGTAACGTCTAGACCAAGAGTACGCTTCCACATAGAACCTAGAGCAACCGCAATCTTCTTGTGGTTTTCGTTGGTGTTATATAGAAGGTTGAACTTAAGTGGGTTGTCTTTGCCGTAACCTGCTTCAGCAAGTAGACGCTCAGCTTCAGCATTACGCTCAGCCTGAGTCATTTGACCATACTTAGTCATCTCAGGATCGAAACCTGCAGTGATTTCCGGAGTTAGGAAATACGCTGGCTTCTGGCCTTGAGCAAGTAGCGCGTCAGTTACGATGCTACGGTCGATAGCGTAAGAGATCGCTTTACGAACACGTACATCATCAAACGGCTTAACTTTTGTGTTGAACTGGTAGTAGTAAGTACATAGAGAACCTTCTACAGAAACCTCTTGTGGGTGCTGCTTCTGAAGACGCTTAAAGTGCTCAGTAGGCAGTGTAGAAGTGAAGTGAATCTCACCAGATAGGAAGCGGTTCATTTCAGCTACTTGGTTCTCGATAGGTAGGAAAGTTACCTTATCAAGTACAGTTGCGTCGTTGTCCCAGTACTCAGCGTTACGTGCTAGTACTAGACGCTCGTTCACAACCCAGCCGTCAACAACGAATGCACCGTTACCAACGAAGTTGCCTGGACGAGTCCACTGGTCACCGTGCTTCTCAACAGTCGCTTGGTGAACTGGCTTCATTGTAGTGTGGCCAGTCATCATTACGAAGTAAGGAACAGCTGTCTCTAGTTGAACCTCTAGAGTGTGGTCATCCAATGCCTTAACACCTAGAGTAGATTTGTCTTTCTTACCCGCAATGATGTCTTTAGCGTTCGCCATCTTGGTGTATTCCATGTACCAAGAGTAAGGAGAAGCTGTGTTTGGATCTACTGCACGCTGGAAGCTGTAAACGAAGTCGTTTGCAGTTACAGGGTCGCCGTTAGACCATTTTGCATCTTTACGAAGTTTGAAAGTGAAGGTTTTGTTGTCTGTCGTTTCCCAGCTTTCAGCTACACCTGGGATAGTGTTGCCGTCTGCATCTTGGTTTACTAGGCCTTCAAGAAGGTCACGAATCACGTGAGACTCTGGCACACCTTGAGATTTGTGTGGGTCGATCGTAGCAACTTCAGTACCGTTACCACGAACCAGTTCTTGAACATCAGCGAGCTTAGTGCCAGCAGGAACGTCTGCTGCAAGAGTAGCGAAAGAAGTGGTTGCCGCTGCTAGGCCAGCTCCAAGAAGTAGAGCCTGGGTGATTTTATTTTTATACATGCAATTAAACTCCAATTTTAAACGTTGCATCCATGAAGCCCTTTACAGCTCTCCTAACTTTCTGTTTTAGATGTTTTTTGTCCGTATAGTCATCTAAAAAAGCTAAAAGGCCATAAAGAATTGGAAACAAAGTTACCAATCCTTGAAGTTTTTTGCCATAAAAATGTCACTGCTCCTTTGCGAAATTTTCGCCTAGGTCAGATTTTTAGATATTCCTCTGCTGATTTTGGCTTTAGTCAGTGATCCACCCTGCATTTTTACGATTTGGGCAATTTATCTACAGGGATGAATATCTTTTCGTGATTAATTGCACAAAAATTCAGATCATGCGCAACATCCCGTTAACCAATCAAATACTTATGCACTAACAAGGTAAAAATACATCTCTTACACATTTATCTAATTGAAAAGCTAAAAACATATAAAGTTTGAAAAAACTCACAAAAAAGCCCCTATGAAAGGGGCTTAACTGTTTCACAATTCCGTGATCTTGATCAATTACCGGATGTCATTTTATTTCATCCCAGCGGTTGCGGATTCCTCATCTGATTCACGTGCATCCAACCAGCGGCTACCCTCATTGAGGCGCTCTTTCTTCCAGAAGGGTGCTTTGGTCTTGAGATAGTCCATGATGAATTCACAACTGGCAAATGCCGCATCTCTGTGTGCACTAGATACACCCACAAATACGATCTGGTCACTAATATTAAGGTCACCTACCCTGTGGATGATGGTTACCTTATCCAGTGGCCAACGTTCACGAGCCTGAAGCGCAATCTCTTGCAGAGATTTCTCCGTCATCCCTGGGTAATGTTGCAAATGCAGACCAATGACATTATCACCAAGGTTAAAGTCACGAACCTTACCGACAAAGGTCACCACAGCGCCAACGCCTGGGTCTTGCCCTAAGAGCTCATACTCATCAGCGAGAGTGAAATCTTCAGTCTGAACTAAGATCTTGTCCACATTAGCCTCCGGTCACCGGCGGGAAGAAGGCAACCTCATCACCCGCTTTCGCTTCAGCGGTCAACGGCACCATAGTATGGTTGATAGCAGCCAGAAGCTTTCCTGACTCCAATGCCAACTCCCATTTACCACCTTGCTGTAGCAGCTGCTGACGAATCTCATCTACAGTCGCGGTTTCAGCCTCAACGGTTACCTCATCTACACCAACCAGCTCACGTACCTGAGCGAAAAACACCACCTTAATCATGACTTCACCTCAAAGTGTCCAGACTTACCGCCCTTCTTCTCTAGAAGACGTACTTGACCGATAACCATATCTTTCTGCACCGCTTTACACATATCGTAGATAGTCAGGGCAGCAACAGAAGCAGCAGTCAGAGCTTCCATCTCAACACCGGTTTTACCGGCAAGCTTACAGATAGACTCGATGCGCACCTGACTAGTTTCAGGCAGGGCTTCTAGTTGAACCTCAACCTTGGACAAAAGCAGAGGATGACACAGAGGAATAAGGTCCCAGGTCTTTTTCGCCGCTTGAATACCCGCGATACGTGCTGTAGCAAACACATCACCTTTGTGATGGTCACCACTTACGATAAGTTGCAGCGTCTCTGGCGCCATATCGATATAGGCCTCGGCACGCGCTTCACGCACTGTGTCCGCTTTTGCAGACACATCCACCATGTTGGCTTCACCGCTTTGATTAATATGGGTTAATTCGCTCATGAAACTTAAGCTCCGATATGCGGCATGAAGTTACATGGCTTATGACGCGAATCAAGCTGATCTTTTAAGATGCCTTCCCACGCCGTGCGGCACGCGCCAGTTGAGCCCGGCATAACAAAGATAACAGTACGGTTTGCAATACCGGCTACGGCGCGAGATTGAACCGTTGAAGTGCCGATTTGCTGGTAAGAGATAGCGCGGAAAAGCTCACCGAAGCCTTCGATTTGTTTGTCGAAAAGTGCAGATACTGCCTCTGGCGTAAAGTCGCGAGAAGAGAAGCCTGTACCGCCAGTGATCAGAACAGCATCAACGTTTTCAGCTGCGATCCATTGAGAAACGACAGCACGGATTTTATAAACGTCATCGATAACGATCTGC
This sequence comes from Vibrio ishigakensis, assembly GCA_000830475.1. Taxonomy (GTDB): domain Bacteria; phylum Pseudomonadota; class Gammaproteobacteria; order Enterobacterales; family Vibrionaceae; genus Vibrio; species Vibrio ishigakensis_A. Next base: position 7,789 of record BBSC01000010.1, read on the forward strand.
TTGTCCACTAGGGTATGACCATTCTCTTTTACCTGCTCTGCCAGATAACCACCACTGGTGTCTGTCTCTTCGTTACGAGTGTCAGAAACCGTCAAAACCGCAATATTTGCAGGTCGAAAATCAGATTGAGCATGTCCCATAGCAAGATGTTCCTATGTTTGTGTTTTATATAAATATGAAAGGCGACCAGAACCGAACCCTAGTCGCAAAAGTTTGATTAACCGCCAATAGAGGCAAGGTGAGGTGTCGCGCCTGAGTTACCTTCAAGAAGGTGATGGCTGACGTCTTTCTGTTCCAGTCCCTGATTGATGCGCGCGATAAGCTCTTGCTCTTGATCGTCGCTTTCGAGTAGGTCTCTTAGATCTAGCCCCTCTTCACCAAACAAGCACAGATGCAACCTGCCCTTTGAAGAGACGCGCAGTCTATTACACGTAGAACAGAAGCCCTTTTCGTAAGGCATGATAAGGCCAATCTCACCCTTGTATTCTGGGTGGACGAAGACTTGAGCCGGACCATCGTTCGATTCACGCAGTTTTAGAATCCAGCCATTCGCAATCAAGTGATTACGCAGACTCACTCCAGAAACATGGTGATTTTCAAACAGCTCATCCATCTCGCCAGTCTTCATCAACTCGATGAATCTTAGCTGGATTGGCTTATCCTTGATCCAATCAAGGAATTGCGGGAACTGTTGGCTGTTGAGGTCTTTGAGGAGAACCACGTTTACCTTAACCTGCTCGTAACCCACCTCGAAGGCACGCTCGATACCTGCCATCACATCATGAAAGCGATTCTCACCCGTAATCTGATAAAAATGCTTAGGGTCTAGGCTGTCTAGACTGACGTTGATATGGGTCAGGCCAGCCTTTTTCCAATCTTCCACGTTCTTGGCCATACGATAGCCGTTGGTGGTCATGGCAACTTTCTTGATACCTGAGGTTTGAGCGACGGTTTCTACGATCTGTAGAAAATCACGACGCAGAGTAGGTTCGCCACCTGTGATGCGCACCTTATCGGTACCGCAATGAGCGAACGCCGTCACGACGCGCTTGATCTCAGGGAGCGTGATAAACGAAGGGCGCTTACTGCCCTCTGGATGATACCCGTCTGGTAAACAGTAGGTACACTTGAAATTACAGACATCTGTCACCGACAGGCGCAAGTAATAAAACTTGCGGTGGTAACTGTCTTCAAATTGTTGCGTCACAAAACACCTTTCCAAATACCGGGAGGCTACTTCATTTCTAAAGCAACCCAGTGGCCAAATGCCACGGCCCATTACGCGTATCTCACCTTTGAAAGGAGTCGACGTAGCCTAAAGGGCTCGGAGTTCGACGCTTATAAAACATTTATAAGCAACATAATTACCCTAAATTGTAAGGGAATACGGCCGATTTTGCCAAGTCAAATATCCTACTTGGCTCAATAGTTTAACTTCAAAAACTTGGCGGGATCACAATATTACAGTAGGGTTTAGCTATCTGAGTACGACTCTTCATAACTCATGGATATATATAAAAATAACAAAGTAGTCGCAGTTGGCGGCGGTCACGGCTTAGGACGAATCCTAGCTGCACTTCGAGATTTTGGCTCCAATGCTACCGGCATTGTCACTACCACAGATAACGGCGGCTCAACGGGCCGAATCCGTTATTGTCAGGGCGGTATCGCTTGGGGAGATACCCGAAACTGTATCAACCAGCTCATCACTGAGCCCACCATAAGCTCTATGTTGTTCGAGTATCGCTTTAAGGGAGCCGGTGAGCTCGATGGTCATAACCTAGGTAACCTCATTCTGACGGCAATGGATAATCTGGCCATTAGGCCGTTAGAGGCTATCAACCTAGTGCGTGAGATGCTTGGGGTTAAAACCAAGATATTACCTATGTCTGAGTATCCTTCAGATCTTCGCGCTCTATCCACTAACGGGAAATGGGTTAAGGGTGAAACCAGTGTCGATGAAATGGAAGAAGAACTTCTAAAACTGGATCTCGACCCTGAAGTACCCGCTATTTCTGAGGCCGTGACCTCATTAAAAGAGGCTGACTTGATTGTTTTAGGACCAGGCAGTTTTCTAACTAGCATCATGCCACCGCTCCTACTCCCAGAGGTAGGAAGAGCGATAAAGCTAATCAAAAGGCCAAGGTGGTGTTTGTTGAGAACATCAGCCAGAATATGGGCCAGCAGGACGAATGAGTTTTGAACAAAAGCTCGATTGGATTACTCGAGCCTGTCAGGGGCGCAAACCCGATATTATTCTTGGGCACGAACCTCACCCTGAGCTAGAAGGCGAGTGGAATATCGTTACTAGAGATCTAGCTTCATATACACGCGGCTGGCGTCATGACCGAGATAAGTTACGTGATGCTATTGTAGAGCAGCTAAAGTAGTTTATTTACGCCTTGCTCAGTATTGCTCAGCATTTCGAGGAGTTGTGGCACTTGTTGCTGCAACTCCTCTTTTCTTCCCGATTTAAATAGCAAGTCCATCTCGGTAGCCAACTGGGTTAAGGGTTTTGCACCAAAGCTTGGCGCACTGCCCTTAATAGCATGGCAGATGCGACCTATCTGCTCTGCATCACCACCTACAAGCTGCTCCCTATATTCGTTCAGCTCTTGCTTAAACAAACCAAGCAGAGTGGGAAACATTGCCTCTCCCACCTGAACCTTTAGTTGTTCCAGTTTTGTCAGCTCAAGATACGACTCAGCCACGCCCTTTCTCCCAACGCTCAATCTTACGATAGATGGTCGATGCGCTCACATCCAGCTTGTTTGCAGCCGCTGGAATAGAGCCATCACATAATTTTATCGCACGCTCGATAACGCGACGTTCAATCAAGGATAGAGGAACAATCTCATCCTCATCTTCTTCGGTTAACGGTGTTAGAAGTTGGTCACTGTCGATTCTGAGTGCTCTGCGACCTCTACCGAATCAAGCGGTGATGGCAACATTTCTAGGCTCACCTCTTCACCTTGGTTTAATACAACGATATTGCGGATTACGTTCTGCAATTGGCGCACGTTGCCAGGCCATGGATAAGCCAAAAAGCGCCTCAACACCTCGGGAGAGAACTTGTTAAAGGCTTTGTTCTCTTCGATGGACATAAAGCCTAGCAGTGAGTAACCAATTTCGATTATGTCATCGCCCCGTTCACGAAGCGGTGGCAGATGCAGAGGAATCACGTACAGGCGATAATAAAGGTCTTCACGAAAGCGGCCTTTCTGCACCTCTTGCCAAGGGTCTTTGTTGGTGGCGCACACAAAACGAACGTCTACCCGGCTCAGTTTAGATGAGCCTACCTTCTGAAAGGTACCAGTCTGAATAAAGCGCAGTAGCTTGGTCTGAAGATCCAGCTCCATCTCACACAGCTCATCCAAAAACAGAGTACCGCCGTCAGCCAACTCTGCCGCACCTTTACGGTCGGTGGAGGCGCCGGTAAACGCGCCTTTCACGTGACCAAATAGCTCACTCTCAATCAGATCTTTGGGAATAGCAGCACAGTTTAGGGCGATAAAGGCTCTTCACTGCGGTTACTTACAGAGTGAATCGCCTCGGCGCACACCTCTTTACCTGTGCCACTTTCGCCTGTGATAAAGATGCTCGCCTTACTGCTGGCAGCTGAATCAATGGTGCGGTACACCTTGTGCATACTCGGGCTAGAACCGATAAAACCTTGATAGGTGTTACTCTCACCAAACAGCTGTTGCTTATTACTGCTATGAGTTTGGTGGATCGCCTTAGAAATAGTGACGCGCAGTCGGTCTGCCTCACACGGCTTGATCAGAAAGTCATACGCCCCTTCACGCATTGCCTCGACGGCGACATCGATAGATCCATGTGCGGTCATAAAGATCACCGGCACCTCAGGTGCTAGTGTTCGGACCTTTTTAAGCACATCCATACCCGTCATATCAGGCAATTTAAGATCCAGTAGTATCAGATTAGGTACCTGACTGCGAATGCTAGTGATTGCCTGCTGACCGGTGGAGACTATCTCAATATCGATATCCAGCGATGCTAAATAAGCCTGATATAGGGTCGCCACCGATAAGGTGTCTTCTACCATCAATAATCGCTTTCTTGGAGATTCTGACATCTAATTGCTTTCTAACTGTTGACGATGAATTGCTTACGATACTCTTCAATCTGATCGCGCTTGGCAGCCGCTTGTTCGAACTCTAGGTTCTGCGCATGCTGATACATCTCATTCTCTAATGCTAAGATCAGTTTCTCAAGCTCTTGTGGAGAAAGCACCTTATATTCTTGACTGTTGTCCGCTACTTTCGACAAAGGCACAGCCTTGGACTTGCGTTTCGAGGCCTCTTGAGTAGCCGCGCCCAGTTCCATAATGTCTTTCACATTACGTTTTAGTGCCTGAGCTTAATGCCCATCTTCTCGTTATAGGCGTGCTGTTTCTCGCGGCGACGATTGGTTTCGTCCATGGCACGCTTCATAGAGTCGGTAACGCGATCGGCATATAGGATTGCTTTACCTTTAAGGTTACGCGCAGCACGGCCTATGGTCTGGATAAGAGAACGCTCAGAGCGCAGGAAGCCCTCTTTATCGGCATCCAGAATGGCCACCAGCGATACCTCTGGCATATCCAAGCCTCACGCAGAAGGTTGATCCCCACCAGCACATCGAACTCGCCTAGGCGAAGGTCGCGAATGATCTCTACACGCTCGACCGTGTCCACATCCGAGTGCAGATAACGCACCTTTACATCATGCTCGGTCAGGTACTCGGTTAAGTCTTCGGCCATACGCTTGGTTAGCGTAGTCACCAAGACGCGCTCATCGACGGCACTGCGGATGCGTATCTCCGAAAGAAGGTCATCCACCTGAGTCGCCACAGGGCGCACCTCAAGCTCTGGATCCAGTAGACCCGTTGGACGAACGACCTGATCAGCAATCTCGTCACCGGACATCTCTATCTCATATTTACCCGGTGTTGCCGAGACAAAGATAGTCTGGGGTGCAAGGGCCTCAAACTCTTCAAACTTCAGCGGGCGGTTATCCAATGCTGATGGCAAGCGGAAGCCATACTCCACCAGCGTTTCTTTACGCGAGCGGTCACCCTTGTACATGGCGCCAATCTGAGGCACGGTAACGTGCGACTCATCAATGATGAGAAGACCGTCATGAGGAAGGTAATCGAACAAAGTCGGTGGCGGCTCGCCCTCAGCACGGCCACTCAAGTGACGAGAGTAGTTTTCTACCCCGGAGCAGAAGCCAAGCTCATTCATCATCTCGATATCAAATTGGGTACGCTGACTGATGCGCTGCTCTTCCAGAAGCTTGTTGTTCTCTAAAAGGTATTTCTTACGATCGGCCAGCTCTTCTTTAATGGTTTCAATGGCCTCCAGCATCCTATCCCTAGGGGTCACGTAATGGGTCTTAGTAGATGGTAAATCGAGGCAGGTCTCGCTGTACCAATGAGCCGGTTAATGGGTCGAATAGGCTGATGCACTCTATCTCATCGTCAAACATCTCGATGCGAACCGCATCCTGCTCAGATTCTGCAGGGAAAATGTCGATAACCTCGCCACGCACTCGGAACTGACCACGTTCAAAGGCAACATCATTACGTGAGTATTGAAGTTCAGCCAGACGACGCAAAATGTCGCGCTGATTAATAAAGTCACCACGACGTACATGAAGCATCATCTTTAAATAAGATTCTGGATCACCAAGACCATAGATGGCTGATACTGAGGCAACAATTATGGCGTCTTTACGTTCTAACAGTGCTTTAGTTGCCGACAGTCGCATCTGCTCAATGTGCGCGTTGACCGAGGAATCCTTTTCAATAAAGGTATCGGTCGTCGGAACATAGGCCTCTGGCTGGTAATAGTCATAGTAGGATACGAAGTACTCAACCGCATTATTGGGGAAGAAAGCCTTCATCTCGCCATATAGCTGCGCCGCCAAGGTCTTATTCGGCGCGAGCAGGATAGCCGGTCTTTGCGCGGTTGCGATAACGTTAGCTAGAGTAAATGTCTTACCAGATCCCGTCACCCCGAGTAGAGTTTGATGCGCAAGGCCTGAGTCTAGACCTTCTAGGAGCTGTTCTATGGCTGTGGCTGATCTCCTGAGGGTTTATAATCCGAAACCAACTCGTACAGTTTTTCACTTTTTTCTTCACTCACAGTCACTTACCTGCCAGACAAAATCTAAGAACGTATTTATATCAATTTTATCACTAGAAGTGCTAGCACTCGATTTTAACATTTGCTATATTCCTTGACCCTACTGAAATTCTTCGGCGTCCTTGCCATATTCAGTACCCACAGCTTTTCCCCAAAACACCTCTTTTTTGTGACAAAACTGTTTAACTTTTGTTCAGCATCTCCAGTTATTCACCTATCTAATCAATCGCAGAGTATTCAGATTAATTCAAGCAATACAAGCAGTTAGAACGCCATTCCAAACATCACTTGTTAAGAATGTTAAATCTTTCCCAGAGTTTCCCCGATCTAATCAACACACTTATCCACAACTTTAGTGGATAACTAATGTAAAGCCTTGCTGACACTGGCCTGACAAAACTCAACCCTTTTTCGGCGTTAAAATTTTGCTGTTTTTTTCATTTTCAGCTGTTGACACTAATATGCATCGCCAGTAAGATTCGGCTCGCTTTCGAGCAATTCCCCCTTAGTTCAGTTGGTAGAACGGCGGACTGTTAATCCGTATGTCGCAGGTTCGAGTCCCGCAGGGGGAGCCAAATTCAGTAAAAAGCCAGTACGCAAGTGCTGGCTTTTTTCGTTCTAGTCGAACTCCTTGTGAACGGTAGATATGTAGCGGCCGAGGCTCGCGCCCGGAGTGCCGGCCAGTTGAGCCCCCTAAAAGAAGCCAAATTCAGAGAAAACCGTACCCTTGGGTGCGGTTTTTTCGTTTTTACATTCTAAAAAACAAAAAAGAGCTCCATGAGGAGCCCTATCTACCACACTTAAACCTTACTGTTCATACTCAGGATAATCTGTATACCCCTTCTCTACTCCACCAAACAAGGTGCTAGGGTCTAGTTCGGCTAGCGGTAGGTCAAACTCTAGACGCTTTACTAGATCTGGATTTGCTACGAATGGACGCCCGAACGCGACTAGGTCAGCAAAGCCCTCAGAGATTATCTCTTCAGCACGCTCAACATCGTATCGACCTGCCACAATAATGGTATTGGTAAAGATATCGCGAAGCTGGGTTCTGAAGTCTTGTGGGATGCTAGGCGCATCATCCCAATCTGCCTCTGAGAGATGGATATAGGCGATACTGCGCTCTTGCAACTGCTTCGCACTTTCGAGGATGGTCGGCACGATATCTGGACAGTTCATATCCTTGAAAGTGATGAATGGAGCCAGTCTAACACCTACCTTATCTGCACCTATCTCTGCGATGACGGCATCAACCACTTCTAGCAGGAAGCGAATTCGATTCTCACGACTACCACCGTAATTGTCGGTTCTATGGTTAGAGTTGGTGCGAAGGAACTGATCGATTAGATAGCCATTGCCACCGTGGATCTCGATACCATTAAACCCTGCTTCAACGGCGCGCTTGGCGGCATAGGCGAAGTCCTGAATCACACGCTTGATGTCATCTTGCGTCATCTCACGGGGCTGAACACAATCAACCATATTGCCATTGCCTTCTTCATCAGAGATCCACACTTGGGTTTCTACCGGTGCTAGGGCTGAAGGAGCCATTGGTAGCTCGCCCTTTTGAAAGATAGGATGCGATACTCGCCCTACATGCCATAGTTGACAAAAGATAGCAGCGCCTTGCGCCTTTGCCTCACTTGTGACCGCTTTCCAGCCCTCTACCTGGGCATCGGTATACACGCCCGGAGTGAAGGAGTAACCCTGAGAGTCATCAGATATTTGAGTCGCCTCTGTGATGATAAGACCAGCGCTAGCACGCTGCTTGTAATAGTCCGCCATCATCTGATTTGGGATATTACCCGGTTGAGTAGTGCGCGCCCTTGTCATAGGCGCCATCACTACTCGGTTGTTTAACTCTAGGGACTCTAATTTCACTTTCTCAAATAACTTGCTCATACAATCTTCCTTCACATCGTGCTTGGACAAATGTCTCACCTGGGCTTCAGGTGAGTGATGGGGCGAGTATATTGACTTGGCTCAAGTTAATAATTAGTCGAAATCTGAATTAACTATTTGGATTTTTATAACAATCATTGATGTGAAAGATGATGATGCTTTCTATGATGCAATCTCAGCATCATAGAGGCGATCTTCAGCATTAAAAACGCCACGTAGAATAGAGTACCTACAGCTACAAATAGGCCAGATAAAATGGTTGAGGCTAGATTGTATAGCGCTCTTAAAAGTGTTTGAAATAGCATAATTTCCCCCGATAGAGCCGATGAGCTCCATCCTTTATTTGTTGAGGGCAAGCCTACGCCTAGGCCAAGCAAGGATAAATAATGTAAAACTTAATTCACTGTTTCGAAAAACTGAATGATTGGGGAATTACCGCGAGAAGTAGTACTCAGCAATCAGTTCATAACGGGATATTTTGCACCCTCTTATTACAATCTAATTTTGCGTGATCCCGGTCACTTTGTTATCTGTGTCTAATTCCTGCGCTCCCATCTGGATAAAGCACCTCCATTCTGGGAGTTAATGCGTATAAGCGACTATATTTTCTACAATTGTTGTAAATCCCTATAGATGTTGTGTTGTTAAACACATCACAAAACAGGATAATGTGCAGCTCGATTCGGGTGAGTAAGTAAAGGTATGACAGAATATTTGCTGTTGTTGGTCGGTACGGTGCTGGTCAACAACTTTGTGCTAGTTAAATTTTTAGGCCTGTGTCCCTTCATGGGAGTTTCCAAAAAAGTGGAAACTGCAATCGGCATGAGTCTAGCCACCACCTTTGTACTTACCCTAGCTTCTGTTTGCGCCTATCTGGTAGAAACCTACATCTTGCAACCTTTGGGTATCGCTTACCTTAGAACCATGAGCTTCATCTTGGTGATCGCTGTAGTGGTTCAGTTCACCGAAATGGTGGTGCACAAGACAAGCCCTACTCTCTATCGCCTGTTAGGTATATTCATCCCGCTTATCACCACCAACTGCGCCGTACTAGGTGTGGCGCTTCTAAACGTAAACGAGAACCACAGTTTTATTGAATCCATCATCTATGGCTTTGGCGCTGCAGTGGGTTTCTCAATCGTATTGGTTCTATTCGCTTCTATGCGTGAGCGTATCGCGGCGGCTGACGTACCTCTACCATTTAAAGGCGCTTCCATTGCGATGATAACCGCAGGATTAATGGCACTGGCATTCATGGGCTTCACAGGGTTGGTTAAAATATAATGGACGCAATCTTTATTGCCATCATAGCGCTAGGCGTACTTGCTCTGTTATTCGGGGGCTTGCTGGGCTTCGCCTCAATCCGCTTCAAGGTGGGTGCAGACCCTATCGTTGATCAGATCGACGCCATCTTGCCACAAACCCAGTGTGGTCAATGCGGCTATCCAGGCTGTAAACCTTATGCAGAAGCTATCGCCAATGGCGATGCGATTAACAAGTGTCCTCCGGGCGGTGAAGCGACCATCCAGAAACTGGCGGACCTGATGGGTGTGGACGTGCCCGATTCAGACCTCGACATGGACGACAATGTCAAAAAGGTCGCCTTTATTCATGAAGATATGTGTATCGGCTGTACCAAGTGTATCCAGGCCTGTCCTGTGGACGCTATCGTCGGCGGTACCAAGGCAATGCACACAGTCATCAAAGACCAGTGCACTGGCTGTGACCTTTGTGTCGCACCCTGCCCTACAGACTGTATCGAGATGATTCCAGTGGAGACCACAACCGACACCTGGAAATGGCAACTTAACTCTATTCCCGTGGTTAATCTTGAAACCACAAACAGCACTAACGGAAACTCGTAGCGAACATGCTCTCTTTAATTGAAAAAATTCGCTCTGGTCACCTGTGGGACTTCCCAGGTGGTATTCATCCACCAGAGAATAAAGCCCAATCTCTTACCTCTAAGATTGGTCGCTCGAGTCTTGCCGATGAGTTAGTGATTCCTGTGAAGCAGCACATAGGTAAAGAGGGTGACCTACTCGTCCAAGTTGGCGACAAGGTACTCAAAGGTCAGCCGCTATCTCGTTTTCAAACGAGCCTGAGCCTGCCGGTGCATGCCTCTACCTCAGGTGAGATCATTGCTATCGAACCACGTCCTAGCTGTCACCCATCTTCTCTGCCTGAGTTGGCGATAGTTATTAAACCCGATCACCAAGATACTTGGATTGAGCATCACGGCGTAGAAGACTACACACAAGAACAGCCTGAACACCTACTGGATATTATTCGCGGAGCGGGTATCTCAGGTATGGGTGGTGCAGGCTTCCCAACGGCACGTAACTGCGTTCTGGTCTAGGGCGTGTTGATATCTTGATCATCAATGCTGCCGAGTGTGAGCCGTATATCACCGCCGATGACTCTCTAATGCGCGAGTATGCACAGGAGATCATCGAAGGTATCGAGGTTCTCAAGCACATCCTTAAGCCTAAACTTGCGATCATTGGCATCGAGGACAACAAGCCTGAAGCTATTAAGGCGCTAACAGCGGCCGGCGAGAATCACGATATCGTAATTCGTGTCGTACCAACCAAGTATCCATCAGGGGCTTCGAAACAGCTTATTAAGCTGCTGACAAACAAAGAGATCCCAAGTACTGGTTATTCTGCCGATATCGGCATGACCATGCTCAACGTGGCTCCGCTTTTGCAGTGAAGCGCGCCGTAATCGATGGTGAACCTCTGATTGAGCGAGTGGTAACACTGACGGGTAAAAGCGTTAAATCTGCACGCAACTTCTGGGTGCCTATCGGTACGCCGGTTGAGCATCTATTGCAGCAAGGTAACTTTGCACCGACCAAGAAACAGTCAGTCATTATGGGTGGTCCTATGATGGGCTTTACCCTGCCACATACCCAAGTGCCAGTGACCAAAACCACCAACTGTATCCTAGCACCAGGTAAGCGCGAGCTGATGTTCGATCAGCAAGAAATGGCGTGTATCCGATGCGGTCAATGTGCAGAGGCATGCCCTGCTTCGCTGCTTCCTCAGCAGATGCTGTGGTATTCAAAAGACAACGACCTCGATAAGTGCGAAGAGTACAAGATCAACGACTGTATCGAGTGTGGTATCTGCGCCTATGTATGCCCGAGTAGCATTCCACTGGTTCAGTATTTCAGACAATCTAAGGCTGAAATCAAGATTCGAACCGCAGAAGAGCAAGCTGCGGAGCGAGCCAAAGTGCGCTTTGAACAGCGCAAAGCACGCCTAGAGCGAGACAAGCAAGAGCGTGAAGCTAAGTACAAGGCAGCAGCTGATAAGCGTCGCCAAGAGATGAAAGATTCTGGCGGTGAAGATGCCATTGCGGCAGCTATTGCTCGTGTTAAACAAAAACAAACCGATGGTCCTAAGCCAGCGGTTGCAGCTGCCATTGCGCGCGCCAAGGCAAAACAGGCAGAAGCGAGTGGCGCAACCGAGCCAGACAACAGCGAAATGCGCAAGCTTCGAGAGCAGCGTAAGCAAGAGGCTCGAGCTAAACGCGCTGAGAAGCCTGAGTCAGGTGATAAGCAGGATGTCGTAGCGGCAGCTATTGCCCGCGCTAAGGCTAAGAAAGAGCAACTAAACAACAAGCCAGCTGAGACCGAGTCAAAACAAGACGCAGTCGCCGCGGCTATCGCAAGGGCTAAGGCGCGTAAAGCTGCACAAAACCCAGCGTCTGAGAGCCAAGAAGCACCAGCGGAAAACAAAAATGCCGCTGTGGCTGCTGCCGTTGCCAGAGCCAAGGCTCGCAAAGCAGCGCAACAAGCAGAGGAAAACTCTGAAGCCAAGGCTGACGAAGGCGATTCTAAGAAAGCAGCAGTAGCGGCTGCTATTGCTCGCGCCAAAGCTCGCAAGCAGGCTCAAGAAACAGAGCAAGCTTCAGAACCTCAGGCTGAAGAAGCCGATCCTAAGAAAGCAGCTGTTGCGGCGGCTGTGGCCCGTGCTAAAGCTCGTAAGCAAGCACAAGAAGCAGAGAAAGTTTCTGAGCCTCAAGCTGATGAGGCCGATCCTAAGAAAGCAGCTGTCGCAGCTGCCATCGCCCGCGCGAAAGCACGCAAACAGGCTCAAGAAACAGAGCAAGTTTCTGAACCTCAAGCTGATGAAGCCGATCCTAAGAAAGCAGCAGTAGCCGCTGCTGTTGCCCGCGCTAAAGCTCGCAAGCTGGCTCAAGAAACCGAGCAAGCTTCTGAACCACAAGCTGGAGAGGTAGACCCTAAGAGGGCAGCAGTAGCGGCTGCCGTTGCTCGCGCTAAAGCTCGCAAGCTTGCACAAGAAGCCGAGCAAAGCTCTGATTCACAGTCAGAAGAAAAGCCAGAGCCCGAAACCAAGCAAGCGGATCCTAAGAAGGCCGCCGTTGCCGCAGCTATTGCCCGTGCCAAAGCACGCAAAGCTGAGCAGCAAGCAAAAGAACAAGATTCGAAGGAGAACAACTAGTGGCATTCTTTATCGCCAGTTCACCACATACCCAGAAGCGTCGCTCTCTGCCGAGCTTGATGATGTGGGTCGCGCTATGTGCGCTACCTGGCTCGCCGCTCAAACCTACTTCTTTGGCTTTGGCACCCTCATTCAGGTGATATTTGCCATCTTGGTTGCTTGGACCTTTGAGTCTATCGTAATGTTAATGCGCAAACGCTCTCCTATTGTGGCACTGCGTGATAACACCGCCCTACTCACAGCACTGCTGTTGGCACTTGCCATTCCGCCTCTTTCACCATGGTGGATCTTAGTGATAGGCCTGTTCTTTGCCATAGTAGTGGCTAAGCACCTGTATGGTGGTATAGGTCAGAACCTGTTTAACCCAGCTATGGTTGGCTACGTAGTTCTATTGATCTCGTTTCCAGTACAGATGACCAGCTGGCTTACCCCGTCAGTAATATCACCAATTCCAGTGAGCGCCACCGATGCCCTATCACTGATATTCAGCGGCTACAGCATAGATGGTCTCTCCCTGCAGCAAATCCGCACCGGTGTTGATGGTATTACCATGGCAACACCGTTAGATACAGTTAAGATTGGTCTTAGCCAAGGCTTTACCCTATCCGAGATCACTCAAAGCCCTATCTTCTCTGGTATCGCAGGCCTAGGTTGGGAGTGGGTAAACCTATTCTTCCTACTCGGCGGTCTAGTAATGCTGAAGCTTCGCCTTATTCAATGGTACATACCTGTGGGTGTTATCGCTGGCGTATTGGTAATGAGCACCTTGCTTAACCTTGTCATTCCCGGCTCAATTGCATCGCCGATATTTCATCTGCTCTCTGGTGCAACCATGTTTGGTGCCTTCTTTATTGCTACCGACCCAGTCTCTGCTGCAACCACAGTCAAAGGCCGTTTGATCTTCGGTTCACTCATCGGCGCACTTATCGTAATTATTCGCACCTGGGGCGGTTTCCCTGATGGAGTGGCGTTTGCAGTCATCATAGCCAATATGTGTGTACCACTTATCGACTACTACACTCAACCTCGCACCTACGGACACAAATAATGTTAAGAACTATCAGAAAAAATGGATTGGTCTTGGCCCTGTTTGCGGTTGTATCCACGGGCGTAGTTGCAGTAACCAATCTTTTGACCGAAGACACCATTCGTGAACAACAAACAGCTCAGCTGCAAGGACTACTAAATCAGGTGATCCCAAATCAACTACACGATAATGAGCTATATGCCAACTGTGTTGCTCTGAGTGCAGAAGAGATCGGTTCTAACGAGCCTATGCCTTTATATATCGCGACTCAGAATGGCGAGACTACAGCTGTAGCCCTAGAGGCCATTGCGCCTGATGGCTATAACGGCTCTATCAAACTGCTGATCGGTGTGGATTTGGATGGTAATGTCCTAGGCGTGCGCGTCCTATCCCACCAAGAAACCCCAGGGCTAGGTGACAAGATAGATCTTCGTGTATCCGATTGGATTCTATCCTTTGCTGATAAGCTAATCAGCGAAGACAATGGCGACCTGTGGCATGTCCGTAAAGATGGTGGGCAGTTTGACCAGTTCACCGGAGCGACCATTACCCCACGAGCGGTGGTGAAAGCGGTTTATAACGCCGGCCTGTACTTCAAACAAAACCAGGATGCCATCCTAGCTAACTCACCTAAATGTGAGGTGAAATAATGACAGATGTAACCAACGTTCAAGCAACTCCAAACAATGATGAACTCAAAGCAGAACACAAGCTGCTGCTGAAAAACGGCCTTTGGAACAATAACCCGGCATTGGTACAGCTCCTTGGTTTGTGTCCACTACTTGCGGTATCGGCAACCGTGACTAACGCACTCGGCCTTGGTATTGCTACGCTCGTAGTTTTGGTTACCACCAACGTAACCGTATCTCTGCTACGCAACCATGTACCACAAGAGATTCGCCTGCCAATCTTTGTAATGATCATCGCCGCATCCGTAACCTGTGTTCAGCTCTTAATGAACGCTTATGCTTACGGCCTTTACCTCTCCTTAGGTATTTTTATTCCACTTATCGTAACCAACTGCATCATCATAGGTCGTGCCGAGGCTTACGCCTCTCGCAATACACCTCTGCTAGCCGCGGCCGACGGTTTCTGGATGGGTTTGGGTATGACAGCATCCTTGGTTGTATTGGGCGCCATGCGTGAGATCTTAGGCAACGGCACCCTATTTGACGGTGCTGATCTATTACTTGGTGACTGGGCTTCGGTTCTGCGTATTGAGCTATTTCACGTTGAAAGCAATTTCCTTCTTGCCCTGCTACCACCAGGCGCCTTTATCGGTGTAGGATTTTTGATTGCAGCTAAAAATTGGCTTGACCACCATCAGGCACAAAAAAGCACCTAAGCAAGAAAAACAAAAGATTGAACGAGCTCGAGTAACCAACAGCTGATAACAATGAATAAAGATAAAAGAAAGCTAATATTAGAGCGTCTGCGCGAGAATAACCCAAACCCGCAGACAGAACTTAACTGGAATTCACCCTTTGAACTGCTCATCGCAGTTCTGCTTTCGGCCCAAGCGACCGACGTAAGCGTTAACAAGGCCACCGACAAACTCTTTCCTGTGGCAAACACACCACAAGGGCTGTTAGACCTTGGCGTTGATGGCCTAAAAGAGTATATCAAGACTATAGGTCTGTTTAACTCTAAGGCTGAAAACACCATCAAGACCTGTCGTATCCTGCTAGAGCAACACGGTGGCGAGGTTCCAGAAAACCGCGAAGCCCTAGAAGCATTGCCAGGAGTGGGTCGTAAAACTGCAAACGTGGTGCTTAACACTGCCTTTGGCTGGCCAACAATCGCGGTAGATACCCATATCTATCGCGTTTCTAACCGTACTAAGTTTGCCATGGGTAAAAACGTAGACGAGGTAGAGCAAAAACTGCTTAAAGTAGTGCCAAAAGAGTTTAAGCTAGATGTACACCATTGGCTTATCCTTCACGGTCGTTACACCTGTATCGCACGTAAGCCACGATGCGGCAGCTGCATCATCGAAGATCTATGCGAATTTAAAGAAAAAACAGAGTAAGGAATATCACATGACTCAAGGTCGCGTTCTACACACCATGCTCCGCGTTGGAGATCTAGACAAATCTATCGAGTTCTATACCAAGATTATGGGTATGGAGCTTCTTCGTAAGCACGATAACGAAGAGTACAAATACACCCTAGCTTTTGTTGGCTTCGGTGACGAATCTCAAGGTGCAGTGATTGAGCTGACATACAACTGGGGCACTAGCGAGTACGACCTAGGCTCAGGTTATGGCCACATCGCTATCGGTTATGAAGACATCTATTCTACTTGTGATGCAATCAAAGCAGCAGGTGGCAAGGTGACTCGTGAACCGGGCCCAGTGAAAGGTGGTAGTACTCATATCGCTTTCGTTGAAGACCCAGATGGCTACAAGGTTGAGCTTATTCAACGCTCAGACGCAAGTGCGGGCCTTAAAGGTTAAAACGCTGAATTAAGCTAAACATATGAAATGAAAGGCAGTATGGAAACATACTGCCTTTATTTTTACCTTTGCCCTGTAAACTGTTTAGAAATGTGATCAAATCTGCAATAATGCCAGCCATTACTTCGCCAAAAATTGTGTTATGTCTGTAGAAAATGAAGCTTTGACGCTAAAAAATCGATTTAGAGGGTATTTTCCTGTGGTTATCGATGTAGAGACCGCTGGATTCAACGCCTCAACCGATGCGTTACTTGAGATTTGTGCCATAACCTTGGCGATGGATGAAAATGGGGATCTCCACCCTGCAACTACAATGCACTTTCAGGTGGAGCCTTTTGAGGGAGCGAATTTAGAAAAGGAGGCACTCGACTTTATTGGTATGCGCGACCCGTTCAGCCATTGCGCGGAGCAGTGCCTGAATCAGAAGCACTGAAAGAGATCTATAAAGTCGTTCGAAAAGAGCAAAAACAAGCCGGTTGTAATCGAGCCATTATTGTGGCCCATAACGCCGCATTCGATCATGGATTTGTGTCTAAGGCCAATGAGCGCAGTAAATTAAAGCGCGTGCCATTCCATCCATTTGCTACCTTTGATACCGCTACATTAAGTGGTCTCGCTTTTGGTCAAACCGTTTTAGCCAAAGCCTGTAAGACAGCAAACATCGAATTTGATAATCGCGAAGCACACTCAGCGCTTTACGATACCCAAAAAACAGCAGAGCTATTCTGCAAAATAGTTAACCAATGGAAAGCCTTGGGTGGCTGGCCGTTAGTTGACGCTAATAACGAAGAATAAACACAAACACACGCTAGAGTATTTTTATGAATCCCGTAGTAATTTCCGTGTGCATCATGCTGTTGCTAGCACTGATGCGCGTAAACGTGGTGGTAGCCCTAACCTTTAGTGCCATTATCGGTGGCCTGACCGCTGGTATGAGCATTGGCGACACCATCTCTGCCTTTGAAGGTGGCCTAGGTGGGGGTGCAACTATCGCCCTAAGCTATGCAATGCTGGGTACCTTTGCCGTTGCTATCTCAAAATCTGGCATCACTGATCTGCTTGCTCAGTCGGTAATCCAGCGCATCAACGGTCAAAAGAACGATACGGCGGCCACTGGCCTTAAGTACATGGTTCTAGTTGCGCTTATCCTAGTGACTATCTCATCGCAAAACGTTATTCCAGTACACATCGCCTTTATCCCAATCTTGATTCCACCTCTATTGGCTGTGTTCTCTAAGCTGAAACTTGACCGTCGTATGATTGCGTGTGTGCTAACCTTTGGTCTAGTAACGCCATATATGGTTCTTCCAATCGGCTTTGGTGGCATCTTCCTAAACAATATCCTGCTGAAGAACCTGAACGATAACGGTCTGCAAAACATCTCTGCAGCTGACGTTCCAACCGCAATGCTTCTTCCTGCAGCGGGCATGATCTTCGGTCTACTAACAGCGATCTTTGTAAGCTATCGCAAGCCTCGCGAATACAAAGAAACTGAGATGACTCAGATCGATGCAGAGCCAACTCACATCAATAAGAAGCACATTCTTGTAGCTATCCTAGGTATCGTAGCCGCGCTTTCTGTTCAGCTTTACACAGGCTCTATGATCATCGGTGCTCTTGCTGGCTTCATGGTGTTCACCACTGGTGGCGTGATCGCTTGGAAAGAGACCCACGATGTATTTACGCGTGGCGTTCACATGATGGCGATGATCGGCTTCATCATGATTGCAGCAGCGGGCTTCGCCGCGGTAATGAAATCTACCGGTGGCGTTGAAAGCCTAGTTGAAGCGCTATCGACCTCTATCGGTGATAACAAACCACTAGCAGCACTACTAATGCTGGTTGTTGGTCTTCTGGTTACCATGGGTATCGGTTCGTCTTTCTCGACCATTCCAATCATCGCAACCATCTATGTACCGCTAGCAGCAGCATTTGGTTTCTCACCAATGGCAACTATCGCACTTGTAGGTACAGCGGCAGCGCTGGGTGATGCAGGCTCTCCAGCGTCTGACTCAACCCTAGGCCCAACGTCTGGTCTGAACGCAGATGGTCAACACGAGCACATCTGGCAGACAGTGGTACCAACCTTTATCCACTACAACATCCCACTGATCATCTTCGGTTGGATCGCAGCTATGGTGCTGTAATCGTTAGAGCCCTCCACAAGAGGGCTTTTACAAGCATAAAAAAGCTCCCATCGGGAGCTTTTTTAGTATCTGGTGTTAGCAATTACTCGCTAGCTGCGCGCTCAGCTGCTTGCTTAACTAGCGGCTGTAGTTCACCTTTCTGGAACATCTCAATGATGATGTCACAACCACCGATCAGCTCGCCTTCAACCCAAAGCTGTGGGAAGGTTGGCCACTGAGCGTAAGCTGGAAGCTCAGCACGGATATCCGGATTTTGTAGGATATCAACGTATGCGAATTTCTCGCCACATGCCATTAGCGCTTGAGCCGCTTGAGAAGAAAAACCACAGCTTGGAAGCTTAGGTGAGCCTTTCATATAAAGAAGAATAGCGTTTTGCTCAATCTGCTGTTTAATTTTGTCTAGGGTTTCCATAACGATCCTCTGATCCTTTACAACTAATGCTGAATATTCTACCTGACTAGGCAGGAATAAAAACCATAAACTCATTATGGTTATTGTTGCATGTTTGAGCAACTATTAGCTTATTTCTATGCAGATCGTTAGCAATTATTATAATTTTGTTGCTCGCGCTTTTATTAGTTAAAAAACTTGATAGAATGCGATCGAAGTCAAAATTAGATTGCTATCAAAAAGAGTGCACACACGTACACTTAATTGGCACGTAAAGATGTCGAAAAATAGCGATTAACACATACTGGAAGCTCAGGGCTGACGAGCCCTACATTTAATGGAGAACCGAGCAAATGGCATTTGAACTACCAGCTCTTCCTTATGCAAAAGATGCACTAGAGCCACATATCTCTGCTGAAACTCTAGAATTTCACCACGGCAAACACCACAACACTTACGTGGTTAAGCTAAACGGCCTGATCCCAGGTACTGAATTTGAAGGCAAAACACTAGAAGAGATCGTTAAGACTTCTACTGGTGGCGTATTCAACAACGCAGCGCAAATCTGGAACCACACTTTCTACTGGCACTGCCTAGCGCCAAACGCAGGTGGCGAACCAACAGGCGCGGTAGCTGACGCTATCAATGCTGCTTTCGGTTCTTTCGAAGAGTTCAAGGCGAAGTTCACTGATTCTGCAATCAACAACTTCGGTTCTTCATGGACTTGGCTTGTTAAGAAGGCTGACGGCTCTCTAGAGATCGTTAACACTTCTAACGCAGCAACTCCTCTAACAGAAGAAGGTACTACTCCACTTCTAACTGTTGACCTATGGGAACACGCTTACTACATCGATTACCGTAACGTTCGTCCAGACTACATGAACGGTTTCTGGGCTCTAGTTAACTGGGACTTCGTAGCAGAAAACCTAGCTAAATAATCCGAGTTTTAACGGTTTATTCAAAAAGTCGCCTATGGCGGCTTTTTTATGCAATTCAAACGAGTTTTATTGCACCTATTTAGCTGCCAAATGTGATCGACAACCAAATTCAAACAATTGCATATCACAATCCCCAACAAATCCCCTACTTGTTCACATCTTATTCACTATATTGAGCCGTATAACGATATAAATATTAGTCAGTGGCTTATTAATAACTTGGGGAAATGTCATGGTCATCAAAGGCGCAGTGGTGCTCATCACCTCTGCAGGCAGCATACTAGGCAGAAATCTAGCCCAGCACTTTGCTGGTATGGGCGGAAAGATAGTAGTAACAGATTGCGATAAAGCACTGTTAAAACAAACATATGCAGAATGCATTGAGGCTGGCTATCATGTTTACCCTTACCCGATCCCAGATTATTCCCAACGCTCAGTAGACGAGCTGTTTAGCTTTATTGAATCCCACTTTGAACAAAGCGTCGATGTCCTTATTAATAATTGGCTCAACCGCCCTCTTCCTACCCTTATTAGCGCCTCTTCGGGAGAAGAATTTGGTTCTCAGTTTTCTGACCTTGCCCAGTCTATGTATAGCTTCGGCCACTCCTGTGCGGAGCAGATGTGTAAGTACCACAAACATGGCGTTATCGTGAATCTTCTTACCAATGAGTGCGTGGACAAGATTTTAGGCACTGAAAGCGCCAGTTCTATGGTGAGTGGCCTTACAAAAAGTTGGGCTAAGGAATTGGGCCCGTTCGATATTCGAGTAGGAGGGATACTCCCAAGCGTGCATCATAGCCCTCACGACGACTACCTACAGAGCTTCGCCCAGATAAAAGACGAAACTGGTAAAAAACACCGAGTACATCATAGAGAACGATTCTTTTAATGGGCGGGTGATGTCCTGCTAGCACTTTTCAATAGGCATAAAAAACCCAGCTAAATAGCTGGGTTTTTAGTATCTGAGATAGGAGCCGAGACCCCTATCATGCTTAGCTTAATTAAGCTGAAGCTTTCTCTTTTTTAGCTTTAGGAGCTGGTTTCGCTTCCTGGTCAGCTTTCTTCTTGATTACTGTAGTGCCTTCGAAAGTTTCACCTTCAACGAATGCTTTACCGTAGTAAGAAGCTAGAAGAACTTCTTTTAGCTCAGAGATTAGAGGGTAACGTGGGTTCGCACCAGTACATTGGTCATCGAACGCTTCAACCGCTAGCTCATCTAGTTTCGCAACGAAGTCTGCTTCAGCAACACCAGCTGCTTGTATAGACGTTGGGATGTCTAGGTTGTGCTTAAGCTCTTCCATCCACGCTAGTAGACGCTCAATCTTCTGAGCAGTACGGTCACCTTCTTGGCTTAGGCCTAGGTGATCAGCAACCTCAGCGTAACGACGACGTGCTTGTGGACGGTCGTATTGAGAGAATGCAGTCTGCTTAGTTGGGTTGTCGTTTGCGTTGTAACGAACAACGTTAGAGATTAGTAGTGCGTTCGCAAGGCCGTGTGGCAAGTGGAACTCAGCACCAATCTTGTGCGCCATAGAGTGACAAACACCTAGGAATGCGTTCGCAAATGCTACACCAGCGATAGTTGCTGCGTTGTGTACTTTTTCACGAGCGATTGGGTCGTTTGCACCGTTCGCGTAGCTTGATGGTAGGTACTCTTTAAGCATCTTAAGTGCTTGTAGAGCCTGACCGTCAGAGTATTCGTTCGCAAGAACAGAAACGTAAGCTTCTAGTGCGTGAGTTACTGCATCGTAACCACCGAATGCTGTTAGAGACTTAGGCATGTTCATAACAAGGTTCGCATCAACGATAGCCATGTTAGGAGTTAGCTCGTAGTCAGCTAGTGGGTACTTAGCACCAGTCTCGTCGTCTGTAACAACTGCGAATGGAGTAACTTCTGAACCAGTACCTGAAGTTGTAGTAATACATACAAGGTCAGCTTTTTGGCCCATTTTAGGGAACTTGTAGATACGTTTACGGATGTCCATAAAGCGCATTGCTAGTTCTTCGAAGTGAGTTTCTGGGTGCTCGTACATTACCCACATGATCTTAGCAGCATCCATTGGTGAACCACCACCTAGCGCTAGGATTACGTCTGGCTGGAAGCTTTGCATTGCTGCAGCACCTTTCTTAACAACAGATAGCGTTGGATCCGCTTCTACGTCGAAGAAAGTTTGAACTTCGATACCTTGAGCTTTCAGTAGTTGAACTACGTCATCAGCGTAACCGTTGTTGAATAGGAAACGGTCAGTTACAAGGAACGCGCGCTTCTTACCTTCTAGGTCACCTAGAGCGATTGGAAGGCTACCACGACGGAAGTAGATAGACTTAGGTAGTTTGTGCCACAACATGTTTTCAGCTCGCTTCGCTACAGTTTTCTTGTTGATAAGGTGCTTAGGACCTACGTTCTCAGAGATAGAGTTACCACCCCAAGAACCACAACCTAGAGTTAGAGACGGTGCAACGTTGAAGTTGTAAAGGTCACCGATACCACCGTGGGTAGTAGGGATGTTTACAAGGATACGTGCAGTCTTCATCTTGTCACCGAAGTAACGGATGCGATCAGCGTTTACGTCTTGGTTAGTGTAAAGACCAGATGTGTGACCGATACCACCGATTTCAACCATAGTTACCGCTTGAGCAACTGCGTCTTCGAAGTCATCAGCGCGGAACAGACCTAGAGTTGGAGATAGTTTCTCGTGAGCGAACTCGTCGTCGTAAGACACTTTACCAATGCCTTCACCTACAAGAACTTTAGTGTCAGCAGGAACTTTAACACCCGCCATTTCAGCGATAGCTGGAGCTGGCTGACCAACGATCTTAGCGTTTAGGTTGCCGTCGATTAGAAGAACTTTACGTACCTTCTCAGCTTCTGCTTTAGATAGAACGTATGCTTTGTGAGAAGCGAAACGCTCTTTAACTTCGTCATATACAGAGTCAACTACGATTGCAGCCTGCTCAGAAGCACATACTACGCCGTTATCGAAAGTCTTAGACATTAGGATAGAAGCTACTGCACGCTTGATGTCAGCAGTTTCATCGATAACTACAGGAACGTTACCTGCGCCTACACCGATTGCAGGCTTACCAGAAGAGTAAGCAGCTTTAACCATGCCTGGACCACCAGTTGCAAGGATAAGAGCGATACCGTCGTGCTTCATTAGGCCGTTAGAAAGCTCTACTGAAGCTGGTCGATCCAACCGATGATGTCTTTTGGAGCACCCGCCGCTACTGCTGCATCTAGAACTAGTTTAGCTGCGTCGTTAGTAGAGTTCTTAGCACGTGGGTGTGGCGAGAAGATGATACCGTTACGAGTCTTAAGTGAGATAAGAGACTTAAAGATCGCAGTTGAAGTTGGGTTAGTAGTTGGAACGATACCGCAGATGATGCCTACAGGCTCAGCGATAGTCATAGTGCCTAGGTTGTCATCTTCTTCTAAAACACCACAAGTTTTTTCGTCTTTGTATTTGTTGTAGATGAATTCAGAAGCGAAGTGGTTTTTGATTACCTTGTCTTCCACGATACCCATGCCAGATTCTTCAACAGCTTGTTGTGCTAGAGGAATACGAGCTTGGTTAGCTGCTAGAGATGCAGCACGAAAGATTGCATCAACTTTCTCTTGAGAGAAGGTTGCAAATTCTGCTTGAGCCGCTTTAACGCGAGCTACTAGAGCGTCTAGTTCAGCCATATTTGTTACAGGCATAATTAACTCCTAGAGATTTCAAATTAAAAACTTTTTAGTAAGTTTTCGTCAGTGAACAAATCAACTTAGTAAATAGCTTTCACGAACGAGTATATTATTTCGAACCCCGAAGTAAATTGACTTAGATCACTTTCCTGAAAGGAATTACCCCTAAATGGTTATTAGAAGAGCTAAGTCTAAATCATTGTTTTGTATGACAATAATACATTACTACAAGAAAGCTATTTGTTAATGAAAGCGCGATACATTTACGTAAATTTAATCAAGATACGTAGCTAATTTTCACTTATTGTGGACCATAGATCTCGTGCCAGACATTAGTATAACTATAAGTAGGTACATCACCACTAAAATTATCAAATTCACAAATATTTCATTACATTACTCCAACTATTAATTATCACACCACTAAAGGGGTAAGAATCCTTTTGAACACTGGATTGGTTAAAAATCTCACATTAGTTTTTCTTGGGCATAGAACTTGCTTATTCAAAAAATTTTCATTGGAGTGAAAGTCGACTGTGCATTAAAGTAGCGCCCAATTATAAAGCTCCCTTACTTTTACCTGAGGACCTCTAAGTGCAAGGTGTAGACATCGCCATCTATCTACAATTTTTTGTAGGCCTGTTTGCTATCGTAAACCCAGTTGGGATCATGCCGGTGTTCGTTTCGCTCACCAGTCATCTATCTCCAGAGGAACGCATCAAGACGGCTTCTACTGCGAATATTGCGGTGGCCGTGATACTTATCGTGTCTCTGTTCGCTGGCCAATTGTTATTAGATATGTTCAGCATCTCCCTAGATTCGTTCCGAATCGCAG
This sequence comes from Vibrio ishigakensis, assembly GCA_000830475.1. Lineage (GTDB taxonomy): Bacteria > Pseudomonadota > Gammaproteobacteria > Enterobacterales > Vibrionaceae > Vibrio > Vibrio ishigakensis_A. The sequence continues at coordinate 31,790 of BBSC01000010.1, forward strand.
GCGGTCTGCTGCTACTAACCATTGCCTTTGCCATGATGAACGGTCAACTGGGTGAGCAGAAGCAAAACAAGCAAGAAAAAGCTGAGAGCATCAGCAAAGAACAAGTGGGTGTGGTACCCTAGCTATGCCTTTGATGGCAGGCCCAGGTGCTATCAGTTCAACCATCGTATTTGGCTCAAACCACACAGTCCTGTCGATTACCTTGCTATTACTATCACGGTTATCGTGTTCGCATTTTGCTGTTGGGTTCTATTTCGCTCAGCACCTCTGATCGTACGTTTCCTAGGTCAAACCGGGATCAACGTAATTACCCGTATCATGGGTCTTATCCTTGGTGCGCTGGGTATTGAGTTTATTGCGGGTGGATTGGGCGCCCTCTTCCCAGGATTGGTCATCGTCGGCTAATCTTTCTCTCTATATATAGAGGGAACAACGGTCAGCATTATTGTTGGCCGTTTTTGTATCTGGCGTATTTAGGTAAAGACTATTGCCTAACTAATGCTATCCTTTTGATATCAAAAGCCTTATCACAATGACTATGCCACACCCAGAAGAAAGCTTGCGCTATAAGCTGTACGTCATCATCTTTCGTACCGACACGCCCGCCGGGCGCGCCTTCGATATCGCGCTTATCGTCACCATACTCGCATCCCTGTTCGTACTCATTATGGCTCTATCGGCCATGTGGCTGAAGACTATGCCTTTGAACTTAGCAAGATAGAGCTCACCTTTACTGTTCTGTTCACTATTGAATATCTGCTACGTCTGTATTGCTCACCCAAACCTTGGCTTATGCCAAGAGCTTTTACGGTATCGTGGATCTGGTGGCCATCCTGCCTTTCTATATTGCACTTCTTGTCGCAGATGCTCATTTCTTAGGTGTAGTACGTCTGCTAAGGGTGATGCGCATCTTCCGTATCCTGAAACTGGTGAAGTTCATTCAGGACTCCAACGTCATCATGCGCTCACTATGGAACTCAAGACGCAAGATCTTCGTCTTCTTTAGTATGGTTGCCATCTTGGTCACCATATTCGGTGCGTTGCTGTATGTAATAGAGGGTCCAGAAAACGGTTTTACCAGCATTCCGACTAGCATCTATTGGGCAATCGTAACTATTACTACGGTTGGTTATGGTGATATCTCACCGGTGACCCCAATTGGAAGAGCCATCGCATCCCTAACCATGCTACTGGGTTACTCCATACTGGCAGTGCCAACAGGTATAATCACTGCAGAGATGAGCCAAGAGCTGAAAGAGCAGAAAAAAGAGTATCGTGACCATAGAAATTTGGTGATGTGTCCGAATTGCATGAAGAACGACCATGAGCCTGATGCCTTCCACTGTAAACACTGTGGTAGTGAACTGCCCAATCATGAAGAGCGGGTGGTAAAGGTTACCGACAATAACGACTACAACTAAAAAAGCGCCCTTGGGCGCTTTTTCGTTAGCTCGCTTTTTATTGGACCAATATCCGGCCAAGATGGAGCCAGATATATTGTGCCAAACTGAGAACAGCGACCCCGCCACTGCCGAGGCAGGACTAAAGAACTTCATTGCCAATGCCGTGGCAAGGCAGAGTTTTGTAATCCAACCTCAAACGCCACTGTGCGGCAGACCTTCTCTTCAAAGCCGATCATTCGACAAGCGGTGTAGCCCAAGAACAGACCCGCACCATTGTGCAGCACCACGGCTAGCGCAACGATTGGACCTATGGATACAATCTGCGAGGCATTAAGTGCTACCACAGTTGCGATAATAATGACGATAGCCACCATAGACACCAAAGGTAGAACTGGCTCAAGTTTGGCGGTCTGTTTATGGAATAGTGTATTTACCAAAAGACCGATAGACACAGGTACAAATACTATCTTCACTAGACTCATCAACATACTAAGAACCGGTACATCCACTGACTTGCCTGCCAGCAGTTCTACCAAAAGCGGGGTAAGCAGAACACCAAGCAGTGTCGAGATGGCCGTCATAGTGATAGAAAGCGCCACATCCCCTTTAGCTAGATAGCACATAACGTTAGAAGATGTGCCACCAGCAACACTGCCCACTAGCACCATACCAACGGTGAGCTCGGCATCGAAACCAAGAATCATACTTATCAGCAAAGCAACCAAAGGCATGATGGTAAACTGCAAAATAACGCCGATGGTCACGGCTTTACGATTAGCTACCACGTTGACAAAGTCTTTCGGTTGTAAGGTAAGTCCCATCGCTAACATGATAATAATAAGCAAAGGAACTATGGCGGTTTTGAAGCCGACAAAGGTGCTTGGGGCGAAGAAGGCGATAAGGGCAAACAACAATGCCCAAACGGGGAAAAGTTTGGTGATTTTATTAAGCATCTCAATCCATCGAGTTATGAAAACAACTGCTTTAAGATAACACTTTAACCACCAGATAAGTGCCTAAATTTAATAGAAAAAGCCAGCGACATTGCGCTGGCTTTCCAATCTTATATAGCTGTTTATATTACTTCTCAGCAAGGATGATGCGAAGGGTACGACGAAGTGGCTCTGCCGCGCCCCAGAGCAGTTGGTCACCTACAGTGAAGGCATTTAGGAAGTCATTACCCATCGCCATCTTACGCAGACGACCTACAGGTACAGACATGGTGCCGGTTACTTTAGCTGGAGTTAGCTCTTGAGCAGTGATGTCACGCTCGTTCGGAATAACCTTAACCCAGTCATTGTGAGTGCCGATCATCTCTTCGATCTCATCCATAGGCACATCTTGCTTAAGCTTGATAGTTAGAGCCTGAGCATGACAACGCATTGCACCGATACGTACACAAGTACCATCGATAGCGATCGGGTTGCCGTCTAGTCCAAGGATCTTGTTCGCTTCAACGCCCGCTTTCCACTCTTCTTTACTCTGGCCGTTTTCACGCTTAACGTCGATCCAAGGAATTAGAGAGCCTGCTAGAGGTGCACCGAACTGGTCGATTGGGAAGCTGTCACCACGAATGGTTTCTGCTACCTTACGGTCGATATCTAGAATAGAGGTTGCTGGGTCTGCTAGCTCTGTCGCCACTGATTCCTTGATAACGCCCATTTGTGAGATGAGCTCACGCATGTTCTTCGCACCAGCGCCAGAAGCCGCTTGATAGGTCATTGCGCTCATCCACTCAACTAGACCTTTCTCATATAGGCCGCCAAGCGCCATCAGCATTAAGCTAACTGTGCAGTTACCACCAACGAAGGTAGTAGTGCCTGAGTGAATACCTTGCTGAATTTGCGCAAGGTTAACTGGGTCTAGGGTAATGATGGAGTCTTTGTCCATACGTAGAGTTGAAGCCGCATCAATCCAATAGCCTTTCCAACCCGCTTGCTTAAGCGCAGGATACACGCGCTCTGTATAGCTGCCACCCTGACAGGTGATGATAGCGTCTAGCTGTTTTAGGCTTTCGATGTCATAAGCATCTTGAAGATTACCTGCATCTTTACCCATAAACACTGGGGCTGGGATACCCACTTGAGAGGTGCTGTAAAATACAGGCTCGATCAAATCGAAATCACGCTCTTCTACCATACGCTGCATCAGGACAGAACCCACCATGCCGCGCCAGCCAACTAAACCTACTCGCATCATCATTTACTCCATGTACTTGGTGTACTAACACAGACCCACTGCACTAGCATAAAAATTTTAAGTACCCCCATATTTAAAAAATTGAGCAGCAAATGACAAGCGATTTTATTCATTAAGCGTAAAAAAAACGCAACCCTAGGGGCTGCGCTTGTCTAAACCATTGTTTTTACTAGTTTCCACTAACCTTTGCGGGTCAGTTGGTCCCTTAGGTTCGGCGGAGTGCCTTTGATAGTCAAGGTGTCAGTTTCTGGGTCGTAGAAGACACGCTCACCCATTAACAATGAGTCAAAGCTGATATTCAGACCACCACCAGCACCTACAAACTTGGTTAGCTTGCGCACGGTTGCTCTATCACCAGGGAAGCTCTCTTCAAGCTCATAGCCCTGCTCTTCTGTAAATTCAGAAAAGCTAGTGCCTTCATGGCTCTTTGGAAGCTCAGCTGAAAGCTCAGCTACCTCGACCTCGTCGCCGGATTTGATCTGTTCATTACAGTAATCAGCTACCTGCTTGCGATAAGAGTCTGCTTCTTCCTTCTCAAACTTAGCGTCTGAAACAAAGTCCTCTACCGCCTGCATTAACACTAGGTTCTGCTGCTTAGTATCTAAACCTGTCTCAGCTTGCAAAAAGTCTAAGAAAAAGTCGGCAACCTTGCGGCCTACACGTCCCTTCACATAGGTTAGATAGCGGTTTGATTCTCTATCAGTTTCATAGGTGGAAAGATCAACGCGGGCTGCGATGTCCATCTTCGCGATATCAAGATAATCGGTAGCGCTAATCTCAAGACCTTCAGTAATCTTTAGGCTCTCATTCGATGGCAGTAGACCAATAAATAGATAGTCTGTCGCCAAAGATTGATAGTGCGCCAGAATCAAAAAGCCTTCTTCCGCGAAAGAGTACTTAGCGATCTCAGAGACCAAACGCTTGGCACTATTTTGTGAGAAAGTGTAAAAGTCTAGGTCTTGTGCAAGCATCTCATTCAGCCAGCCTTGGAACTCGCTCTCTTCTCCAAATGAGCCAAAACCCTTGCCCGCCTTTGCATTGAACACTCTGTGCAACTCAGCGACTAAACTTTCCGAAGAAGCATCATTAGTCAACGCTGATTCACGAAACTTGACCTCAAGTTGTTGGTCTGCATCTTTAACTAATTGATGTAAAATGACATTAGATAATTGTAAACTCATGGGAGATTTCTATCTCTTGTGCTTTCAGTTATAAACGAGAGTAGGTTATCATATGCCGAATCCACTATCATTAGCAGAGTAATTATGCCTATTACATCAAAATACAGTGACGAAAAAGTTGAAACCATGCTGCAGAGATCGCAGCCGTGCTAGACAAGCACGAGTCGACGCCAGAGTTGAGCTTGATGCTGGTAGGTAATATCGCGACTAACGTTCTAAATCAAAACGTTGCCAAAGGCCAAAGAAAGGCCATCGCAAAAACTTTTGCTGACGCGCTGATTGCGTCTGTAGAAGACTAAGCCGAAATATAAGAACCGAATTTCATGGTAAACAGCGGTAACTCATACGCAGAACGCGTTTCTAGGCTAGTGAGTTGGGGACACTGGTTCAGTTTCTTCAACGTCATCATCGCCATGTTGATAGGCACGCGCTATATCGCCGAGTCTCCTTGGCCTGACAGCTTTGTTGGTCAAGTCTACTTGTTCTCCTCATGGGTGGGACACTTCGGCTTCCTGATCTTTGCACTCTATGTGCTTCTGCTCTTCCCGCTCACCTTTTTGATCCCTAACTACAAGCTGTTTAGGATCGTGGGTGTGCTTGCCTCTACCGCTGGCTTAACCGTACTTCTCCTAGATACACAGGCATACGAAGAACTTAATCTTCACTTGAACCTATTGTGTGGGAGTTGTTACTCAGTGACGACAAGAGTGCCATTAATGCTAAATGGCAATATCTGTTCGTACTAGTTCCTATCATCTTTATCGTTGAACTCGCTCTTGCAGAGTGGGTTTGGCGCAAGCAAAGAAAACTCTCTCACAAGCGTATCGGTCGCCCTATTGCGGGAGTATTCTTTGTTGCCTTTATCTTCAGTCACCTTGTTTACATCTGGCTGATGCAACCTTCTATAACCCTATCACTAGCCAGAGGGCCAACTTCCCACTCTCCTATCCTATGACGGCGAAAAGTTTCTTGGAGCGTCAAGGCTGGCTTGATAGAGAAGAGTATCAACAGCGTGTGGAAAGAGGTGAAGCCAATACCGAGGTATTGACCTATCCGCTAGAGACCCTTCTGGTGAACAAGAAGAAGAGCAAGGATTACAACCTGTTAGTGCTAGTGGTTGATAACTTGCGCGCTGATACGGTCAATGAAGATGTGATGCCGAACCTCAGCAACTTCGCAGCTGAAAACCAGAACTTTACCCATCACTTTAGTTCGGGTAACGACAACATGGGTGCGTTCGGTCTCTTCTACGGTATCCCAGCGACTTATGTTGCTAATATGCGTTATCACGAGACACCACCAATCTTTATGGAGCAACTTGAGTATCGCAACTACAAGCTAGGCTTCTTCAGCGGTGATAACTTTGACGCATCGGTTTATCAAGACGTGGTTCTTGAACCGTTTCAGAAGTATGTTTTTGAATCCAAGAATCCAAGTGATACCAGCGCATTGGCTAACTGGGAAAACTGGGTAAACAAGCGTAAGAGCACTTGGTTTAGCATCCTTCAGCTGAGTGAGATGCGTGACTTTGAAGACAATGTTTCTGATTCCGCGACCAGTAATGCTAGCGATCGCCTCCGCTCTGCCTATGACAGTAGCGCAACTAAGGTAGATGATTCTATCGAGCAAGTTCTGCAAACTCTTGAGCAGAAAGGCATTATGGATAACACCGTAGTTGTGGTGACCTCAGACCACGGTTGGGAGTTTAATGAGACTCGCACCAACAGCTGGGGCGCAAATACTAACTACAGTAAGTATCAGCTACAGGTGCCTATGATAGTGCATTGGCCAAACAAGCCAGCACACACATGGGATCACGTGACCAGTCACTTCGATTTGTCAGTTACCCTAATGCAAGACTTGCTTGGTGTAACCTCTAACCCAGTTGATTTTAGTAGTGGTAAGAACCTATTTGATGATAGCCGCCGTCGCTGGACCATGGCTGGCGATGCTCGTGAGTTCGCGCTTATCTCTAGCAATGACATCACTGTGCTAGACAAGTATGGCAACTATAAGGTTTACGATCACAACTATCGTCGTGACCGCGAGGCTAAGCCAAAGCTGTCCGTTATAATGCAAGGCCTGTCTGAAACTAAGCGTTTCTACGACAACCATTAATACGGACTGTAGCGCAGCTTGGTAGCGCATCCGCCTGGGGGGCGGGGGGTCGCAGGTTCAAATCCTGTCAGTCCGACCATAGAATTTATAAAGGAGCCATTGGCTCCTTTTCTTTTTTTAAGGCTATTTCTATGCGTTCGCCTACAAAGTAATCACTTAAACAAATTAGGGGTTTACAAGTTTGGTAGGGCTTTATATTATAGCGCCCACACGGAGAGATGGCTGAGTGGTCGAAAGCACCGGTCTTGAAAACCGGCAACCGTTAATAGCGGTTCTAGGGTTCAAATCCCTATCTCTCCGCCACATTCGAAACCCTAGTCGAAAGACTGGGGTTTTTTCGTTTTAAAACATTCATCAGGTATTGCGTCGGGGTTTATTAAACCTCTAGTCGTGCGCCACTCCAGTTCTCCCACCACATTAAAACTCTGTTGTTTACTCCTTGTTATCAAACGGCTTAGCTTCTCTTTCACGCATTTAGTTATCTTTTTCACATATAACAACTCAGATATTTAAACTCCTGATACTTTGAGCCCATGATAGGTACTGTTCTAATTTTAATTAGTTCTGAATCTAATAATAAAATAGGGAAATAACGTGAAAAATATCATTCTAAATACGGCTTGCACCCTTGTAGCTGTATCTGTTTTATCCGCTTGTTCATCAGCACCAAATGAGACCGTAGCTCAAGAAGAAGCAATGACTACTCCAGCGTTTACTACTGCAAACATGGAACTGATGTCTGATTGTAGCCTGCCTAACTCAGCAGAGCCTGGCCCACTGTCTAAGGATATCTATGTGGTCGGTAGCTTCCCAGGAGCGAATTGGAAGCATGTCGCAGAGCGGAAGTTGGTATACAAAGGAAGCAACATCTACCAAGTCGTCATCGAAGAGACTGCCGGTGACTATAAAATGCAATATGCCGCTGATCAGTGGAAGCCGCAGTTTACCGCTGAGGGTAAGAGTCTGACCGTTGGCCAACTAAACAAACTAACCTATGGCGGATATGGCACGGACACAAAAGTCGAAATTAAAGAAGCGGGTAAATATCTGTGGAGCTTAGAGTTCAAAGACAGCGGTGAACCATATTCTATATTGCTCACTAAGTGTCAGTAGTTTTAGTACTTAAAGCCTTCGAGTTGTATAAAAGCAAACATCAGATACAAGCTAGGATATAACCAATGCTTGTATCTGATATAAGCATTGGTCAATAGACCTCAATCTCTCCAATCATTAGACTCCCTGCGGTCTCAGTCTACTCGCTGAAACCCATGCCTATTCCCCTTTAGTGCTTTATTCGGAGTCCATCCCTCAATGCAAAAATTAGTTTCTAAAAGCCTTGTTGCACTACTTCTGAGCCACACTTCTATGCACGTGTTGGCCGAAGAGATGGCTGACAGCAAAAAACAAACAGCAGAGAAAAGGGATATCTATGACAATGAGAATAAGGATGCGAACGACCCTACGCGCGTTGTTACTAAACTGGGTATTGGTGGCGACTACAACTTTGAGACGGAAGACTTTGGCTACGCCATTTCTGGCTCCATTGGTCTGAGTGAGGCACAGAAGATTAACGCTCGCTATCATCCCGAGACACAAGAGTGGAGCTTGGGTGGTTCTTGGCTATTTGATTTTGGTATCGTCAACTTCAACTTCGGAAAGAGCGAGTACGACGACGGCTCCAACTACAACAACTACAGCGTAGGCACCTTTGTACCTCTATCTGAGTTTGGTTTCGAGCCGGCGGGCTGGCAGATCTTCCCTATGGCAGGCTTTAACTATACCGATGGTGAACGCCACTAGATGCTGGAGACCCAGAATTTGACCCATCCAATCCGTATGTACTTCACCCAAGTGACAGTACCGGTGGATACGTGGGTTACTTCGCATTGAAACCTCTCAACAAAGAATTCACTACCCTCACCTTTGCTGGTGTGTCGATGGGCTCGGATGATTACTTTGGCTATTGGCTAGGTGCTGGTCTTGGCTACAACTTTACTCCTAAAGATTCACTCAGTTTATTTGGTTTGGTCATGGACAACGACTACGGTTCTGACCAGAAAATCATCCTATCCTATAGCCACACATTCTCCGGTATTTAATCGATAGCACCGAGCCTTGGCTCGGTGTAACTCCCTGTTGCAAAATTGACATACAAACCCATTTCTAGCGCTTATAATGGGCTCACTTTTGCTCCCGACCTTGTCGATATCAATAATGAAAAAGAGCGCTATCCTTTTGGCTTTTATGGCTTTAACTGGCTGTACACATAATCAATCTAAAGCACTGAACGTTAATACCTCTTCGGTAAACGTCTATCCGCAGTACATGACCAACCTTCAGTTGTGTGACACCCTCTATTACAACCGTGCCACTAATCAGACTAAGGCAGCAATCGGCAGTGAATTTAATCGCCGCAAGCTTTCAAAGAGTTGGTGTCAGCGCGAGACAAACAAGTTTTATCTGACTAAGACAGTTCACTGGATTACCAAGAAAATCGAGAACGATAAAACACAAGAAGAGCCAGTTGCGGTTCAGCCCATTGCAAAATAGTCTGTTTTTATTGTTGACCTAGGTGCAGGTCACAGGTCTTAAGCTTCTCAATATCGGATAAGAAATTGATGAATAAAGATGAAGGCAATAAACAAATTAGTCGCAGGGGTTATGCTTTTGGCTAGCTTCAGTACCTTGGCTAGCCAAGGCACTGAATTTGAAAAATTAACTCCTGAACAAGCACTCGTGCAAGCCAACCAGTGGTATGGCTCAAACCAAGCCAGCGTGCAGATCTTCCCAACCTATATCACTGCTAATTTTGCCGATGGCAGTCATACCAATATACCAATCACAGACAAGCACCCTATTTCTATCGCCCCTTTTATCAATCACACACATCCATGTGACTTTCACGTGGCAACGGGCTGCACTGGAGAGCTAAAGGGAGTAAAAGTAGGGGTTACCGTTTATGACGAGTCTACTCACAAACAGCTGATGCAGAAGATGATGACCACCAACCGAATGGCTTTGTGGATCTCTGGCTACCCAAAGATAAGAAAAATCTAACGGTAGTGGTTCACTACAAGGGAAAAGAAGCCAGGAAAACACTGGCAACAGGTAAAACCGATCTCACCTGCATTACCGATATGAAACTTATCTAAAAATTAAAAAGCCAGAGTCTTCCAACTCTGGCTTTAACTATCTAAACCTCTTCTGCGACTTTCCGCTCTACCCTAACCGCAGCCACCTTAAACTCAGGTATCTTGGCGTGTGGGTCTTTAGCAGTATTGGTCAGCCTGTTTACCGGCGATTCAGCGAAGTGGAATGGAATAAACACCACCCCTGTTTGAATACGCTTAGTCACAAACGCGGCGATATCGATACTGCCTCTGCGGGTTGCGACCGTCAGCATGTCACCGTTACCTATTCCTAGCTCCTCAGCATCCGCAACACTTATCATGCTCGTGGACCAGCAAGCTTATCTAGGCCCTTGGTTTTGCGAGTCATGGTTCCGGTGTGGAACTGCTCTAGGATACGGCCAGTAGTTAGAATTAACGGATATTCCTCATCTGGCAACTCGGCGGCATATCTAAACGGTATTGCTCCATCTGACCGCGACCACGAGTAAACTGGGTCTTGTGCATGATGCGCGTGCCTGAGGGTTATTCTTATTACTCGGCCACTGCATACCGTTTGCAGGAATCGCCTCCCAACGTAGCCCAGCATATTGAGGTGTAACTCGAGTGATCTCATTAGTGATCTCACTGACATGACGATAGCCCCAGTCGCTACCCATTGCCTTGGCAATGTCTTGGATTATCACCCAGTCTTCACGTGCCTCGCCCGGTGGATTGACCACAGGATTTAGCCTCTGCACGCGACGTTCGGTATTGGTAAAGTGCCCTGCTTTTTCAGCAAAGGAGCAAGACGGCAGTACCACATCTGCATACTGAGCGGTCTCAGTAAGGAAGATGTCTTGCACCACTAAGAAATCCAGTGCTTCTAGCCCCTCTAGCACGTGTGCTTGGTCAGGGTCGCTCAACACAGGTTCTCACCCATGACATATAAGCCGCGCACCTCACGCTTGCAGGCTGCATCTATGATCTCAGTAAGGGTTAAGCCCGTTTCCGTTGGTAGATTCGGAGCATCCCATTCAATGGCGAACTTTTGATGCACCAATGGGTTGTACACCTTTTGGTAGCCTGGGAAGTTGTTCGGCAATGCCCCCATATCACAGGCACCCTGCACATTAGATTGACCACGAAGCGGGTTGATACCGCCTCCTTCGATGCCGATGTTTCCACACAGCATCTGCAAGTTCGCGATGGAGCGTACATTGTCGTGACCTGTGGTGTGCTGGGTAATGCCCATCGCATAGTAAACGGCGGTGCGATTTGCTGTGCCTATGGTGCGCGCCATAGCAAAGATATCCTCAGCCTTAATGCCCGTGACCAATTCAACCTTATCAAGGGCATAGCTTGGAGACATCACCTCTTGCAGCAGGGTATCGAAGCCGTCTACGCGCTCTTCGATATACTCCATGTCATACCAACCGTTCTTAATGATTTGTTGCATGACACCGTTTATCAGCATCACATCTGTACCTGGTCGCTGCGCCATATACAGCTCAGCATGGTCAGCCAGTTCAATGCGTTTAGGGTCGGCCACAATCAATCTCGCACCATGATGGCGAACCGCTTGCTTGATGTGTGACGCGATAATCGGGTGAGCGGCTGTGGTGTCCGAGCCAATAACAAAGATAACATCCGAGTGCTTAATGCTCGGAATATCATTGGTCATAGCGCCACTACCAAGTGAAGCCTCAAGCCCGGTAACGGTCGAGGCATGACATAGACGAGCACAATGGTCGACATTGTTTGTACCTAGCTCTCGGCGAACAAACTTCTGGAAGGCATAGTTGTCTTCATTGGTGGTTTTAGCCGAAGAGAAGCCAGCAAGAGCGTTACCACCAAAACTCTGCTTAATAGAGGTGAACTTGCTTGCCACTAACTCTATCGCTTCTTCCCAAGAAGCTGGCTGAAGCCAACCGTCTTTGCGGATCAGTGGAGTCGTAAGTCGCTCGTCACTGCCAATGAAATCAAATCCAAAACGACCTTTGACACAAAGCATACCCTCGTTGACTGGTGAATCACCGCCCTTCACATAGCGGATCTGGTTAGCATCTTCATCTACATGCATAGAGACCTTACAGCCCACGCCACAATAGGTGCAGATGGTATCGACAATCTTGAGGTTTTCGATACGACCTTGGGCTCGATCGCGACCATCCATCATGGCGCCAGTTGGGCAGACCTGAATACAAGCACCGCACTGCACACAAGCTGAACCCCCCATCAAGGTTTGATTCGGTCCAAAGTTAGGGCGACACTCAGGTCTTGAAGCTGGTCTGCCGTCTTTATTGCTCATAAAGCTCAACACACCATGTACCGACTGCTCGCGGCACGCCTGCACGCACTGACCACAGCTGATACAGCGGTTGGCATCGAACACGATAAACTCTGAGCTGTTATCAACACTGAATTTTTGTCTTGTGTCACTGTTGCGGATAGCTTGCCAATCACAATCAGATTTAATCTCTATATTGGTCTGGTTTGCTCCGTACTCGGTTGAGTAATCACGTAGGTCACAGTTAGTATTCGCCTGACATCCGCACTCAAGGCACCTTGCCGCTTCAGCCATAGCTTCAGCATTGTCGAAACCAAGCTCTACCTCAGCAAAACTCTGCTCACGCTGAGCACTACTAAGCTCAGGCATGATCTTGCGTGCGACTTTCTGAATGTTTTCAAACTGAGCTGGGTCCACCTGCTTGAGAAATTTACCCTTGCGAGCATTAAAGGGAGTGACCGGAATATTTTCCATATCCCCGTCAAAGAATCTGTCTATGGCTTCAGCACTACACGGCCATCGGCAACCGCCTCAACTGCAGTCGCAGGACCACGCCTAAAGTCGCCAATACTAAAGATATTGCCACTGCCAGTATGCATGGTGTCAGGGTTTACATCGGCAGTATTCCAACGAGTCAGTGGGATCTCCACTGGTTCATCTTGCATAAAGCTGAGATCAGGTTTTGTGATACTGCGGCTATCACAGTATCAAAGGCTTCGGTAAAGAACTCACCGGTTGCTTTAGGGCTACGTCGACCGGAGGCATCCGCAGGTCCAAGCTCCATCTTCTCAAGACGAATCGCCTCGACTCTGCCATCACTGCCTGCAATATTCTCCGCAGGGTTAGTCAAAAAGTGAAACTTAACTCCCTCGTGCTCTGCCTCTTCAATCTCGTAGTCTTCCGCGGGCATCTCGGCACGGGTACGTCGATAGATAAGGGTAGTATCGGCACCATCACGTACTGCAGTTCGGGCGCAATCAATCGCCGTGTTACCGCCACCTATGACTGCGACCTTTTTACCGGTCAGATAGTTTTTGTCAGTGACATAATCCTTAAGATAATCCACACCTAGGTAGCAACCATCTAGGTCGCTACCTGCATAGTTCATCTCTACTGCCTTCGATGCACCTACAGCGAGACAGACAGCGTCATACTGTTCACTAAGAGAAGAAAGAGTAATATCCTCACCAAGCTTTTTGCCACACTCGATCTGCATGCCATTTCGACACATCAACTCTATCTCTTTATCGAGTATGCTCTTAGGCAGTCGATATTCTGGGATGCCGTAACGAAGCCAACCACCAGCGTGTGGCATAGACTCGAATACGGTGACCTCATAGCCCTCATTGGATAGATAATAACCTGCGGTCAATCCGCCCGGTCCACTTCCCACAATGGCAATGTGCTTATCTTTATCAGCTTTTTTCTGTGGAATATAGGCTTCTTGAGCCTCGAGGTCCGCATCCGCCGCATGGCGCTTTAGCTGGCGAATAGCGATCGAGTCATCCACCAAACCTCGGCGGCATTCTGTCTCGCAGAATGCAGGACACACACGACCAATAGAGAGAGGCATAGGTAAGGTGCGTTTAATCACCTCGATGGCTTTTTGATGATCATTTTGAGAGATGTGATAGAGATATGATTGAATGTCGACACCAGCCGGACACGCCGTTTTGCAAGGAGCTTCGCAGTCCGCATAGTGGTCAGTCATGATGCGATCGAGGGCTTTCTTTCGATGTGCACTGAGATATTCAGAGTGAGTTACTACACTCAGCCCTGATACACCTCTAGTTCGCATGAGCGCTGAATACCGCCACTCTCAACCTCTACAACGCAGAGATCACAGGGAACTTTCTCGTCGGTTTTATTTGCGCCGCAAAGAGAGGGGATCTCTACGCCACACACCTGAGCGGCCTCAAGCAGTGTCAGTCCTTCTTCCACTACTCGATACTTACCGTCTATCACAATCTGGACCATGGGAGCCTCCTAGGCACACTTGTGTTCACTTCGATGAACTTTTTTCTTTTTCTTCTTAGTTAACCACAAAAATAATATGGTTATATGGTGCACCATCTTACTATGAAGAAATAAATCACGTCCAATTGTCATACAAAATAGACAACTGGTAGGAGGATCACTCTAAATTACCTATTATCCCGAATAAAAACAGGGGCTTTCGACAATAAATATTCACACAATGAATACATACAAGCAACATTTGAAACTAGTGCTTCGCCACATTAGTTTACAGGCCTACAAAATAAACACTTGTTTGAATTTATCTAATTTAGCCATATAAATCATATAATTAACTCTAAAAACATCATTCAAATCTATATGAGACTCACATAACACTTTTGTGAACGCTTTGTTACAAATAGGTTAAACAACTCTAATGTATCTTGGTGCGCATATTTATTTATACACCAATCAGCATGGCGTGCGGGCACTTAAGCAGTGTCGCTAAGGATAGAACGCATTACTGTCGTACATGGAGTTACATTGTGGATTTGAAGTCACGAAATACTGCACTCTCTTTGGCCATCACCATGGCCTTCAGCGCTCCAGCTGTTCACTCTGCTGGGTTTCAATTAACTGAACATTCAGCCGCTGGTCTCGGTAGGGCCAATGCCGGTGAAGCCGCAATAGCCGATGGCTCATCGGTTATGGCTCACAACGCAGCCGCAATTACTCGATTCGATTCGTATGAGCTATCCCTTGGTGCGGCTTATGTCGATGCTGAGGTTAAGGCTACGGGTAACACTACTGATGCTAGTTTCAACAATCAGCTAACCAATAATGATGTGGTTGATGATGTAGTCATCCCCTCTTTTTATCTGGCAGGTCCTATCAATGAATCCTGGTCATGGGGGCTGGCTGTGTTTACCGACTTTGGCCTTTCAACAAAGTATCCGGCCGACTACTTAGCCGGTCCTATCGGTGGAGAAACCACTCTCGAGACCATCAACTTTAACCCTAACATTGCTTATCGAATCAATGATCAGTGGAGTGTCGGCGCTGGTGCAAGCGTTGTCTATGGTAAAGCTAAGTTGGTGCGCACCTTAGGTATCTTGGCTGATGCTCCAACCTTGAGAATGGAACAAACTTCGCTCGCTCTGATGTCGCTCGCTCTTTGGATGGCGATGGTTGGGGCTACGGATTCAACCTCGGTGCGTTGTGGGAGATCAATGAGAATCACAGATTTGGTTTGAGCTATCGCTCTAAGGTTGATGTAGAGTTCGATGGCGATTACACCTCTGATGTACCTAGCCTCATCATCATGCCCGGGGAAACCCTCTCTGGTGACCTTACCCTTAACCTGCCAAGCATTGCGGAGTTTTCTGGCTTCCATCAACTGTCTAACAGCTTCGCCCTTCATTACAGCGTCATGATGGTGGGGTGGGATGTATTTAAGGAGCTAAAGGCCACGGTTGATGGACAAGAAGTGCTGCAAAAAGACGAGAACTTCGACAACTCGTTTAAGTACGCTATCGGCGCTACCTATAGCCTAACTTCGGCATTTACACTTCGTGCTGGCGTCGCTTATGACGAGACACCCAACGTCAATGACCCAAGTATTAGCCTCCCAGATACAGACCGCATCAACTATAGCGTGGGGGCAACCTATGCCTTCACTCCACACAGCCGTCTTGATCTTGGGTTTACCTTCGTAAACGGTGAAGAAAATACCTTCACTGAACCACTAGAGCCAGATTCCTTACCTGGTGTGGACATACCACTGCGCACCAAGGGTGATGCCTATGTGTATGGCATCCAATATAACCACACGTTTTAACCGTTCATAGCGACATCAAGTTTAGTTACAGGGAAGAATTATGATGAATGGAATTTACAAAACGGTTATCGCTACCGCCATCAGCTCCGCAATGCTAGTGGCCTGTAATAGCGAGGACTATGACGAACCCAATACCTCCACCAGCTATGAGCTTTCCAGCTATGGCGAGCCGGTTATGTGTGGTGATGGCCAAGAATGGGCTAGCCCAGAAGAAGTTACTGCCATTGAGAATCTGGTGGAGCTTGCCGAGGATAACAGCATAGTTACCCTACCTGCTGGCTGTTTTAGAATGAATAATCAGCTCACCATCGACTCCAAAAACAACCTAGTTCTTCGCGGTGCGGGCATAGATAAAACCTATCTCGACTTTAGCAATGTCGACGGTAAAGACGGCATTGCCATCAGTGGCGGCTCTAACATCACAATTGAAGACCTGCAGGTGGCCGAAGCCTCTAAGAACGGTATCAAAGCCGATGGCGTTGAAGGCATCATAATGCGTGACGTGTCAACGGTGTGGATGGAGGTTCCCCGAGTGCGTGATGAGAACGGTAACCTTCGCGGCACCTATGGTATTTATCCGGTTAAATCGCAGAACGTCTTGATTGAGGATACTTGGTCCTACGGCAGTGCCGATGCGGGTATCTATGTAGGCCAAACCATAGGTGCAGTAATTCGCCGAAACGTTGCCGAGAAGAACATTGCCGGCATCGAGATTGAGAACAGCTCCAATGTGGATGTGTACCAAAATCTTGCAATAGGTAACACAGGTGGCGTGTTGCTGTTTGACCTTCCAGGAGCAACCACCATAGGCCGTTTGATTGATGACGTGCGCGTGTTCGACAACGTTATTCGTGACAACAACCTAGTGAACTATGTCGATACTACCTGTGAAAATGGATTAGGTGGCTGTGGCGTGGTCGGCATCGTGCCACCGGGTACGGGTATTGTTGTACTCTCTGGTCGCAACAGTGAGTTCTTTAATAACACCATAGAAAATCACGACTCGATGGCGCTGGCGATGACCAGTTATCTGCTAGTAAATGATAACCCTGATGCCTACAGCCCACTCAATGGTACTTCTGAGGGCAACGCAGTAATGAACGGTTGGAACCCAGTTCCAACCAATATGTATCTGCACGACAACAAGGTCAACAATGTCGGAGCCAACCCTAACGGCTCTTTGATTGAGGATATGATCCTTGCTTATACCCTAGAGCATCAAGCCTTCCCTGCCATGTTCTACGACGGCGCGGGTGAGTCCTTGATCCGCTCACAGATGTTTGCTCCCCTTCGTGATGCCTTAAATGGTATGACCCAAAGTAACAATTGGGATTACCTGACTAACTTCACCGAACAAGACAGCAACTGCTTGGTCAATAATGGGGCCAGTGTCGGGGTTCTCGTCGATAACACTGATCCAATGGGAATTCTGCGCTATGCCGAGAATAGCGCCAATGCCGACTTCCTGTTTGAACAAGAGCAAAAGACACTGCTAACCGCAGGCTGTGACTCTAAGGTTTCTCTTGAGCCAAATACTGTCACCATCAATGGGGTGGAATATGGCATCAACCAAGAGGAACAAGACGACTCAGCTTCCGATACGCCGAATATCCCTAACGGCATAGTAGGCAATGACCTGTGTACCACAGACGTAAACGGCATCAACTGGGATGCAATTACTCGTGAGAGTGCATCATATGGTGAAAACTGCACCAGTTTGTCTCACTACAATCTGTTCAAGGACGCGAAAGATCCAACCCAAAACCTGAACCTAGATGCGTCAGCAAAGGGGACTTTATATGAGATGAACGTTGAGCTATTTACGGATTATTCTCGCAAATACCGCTTTGTAGTCATGCCAAACGGCGTTTCTGCTGGATATCGTGAACAAGAGGTGTTTGATTTCCCTGTTGGTACAGTGCTCATCAAAACCTTCGTATTGCCAAGCAATACCACCAACGCCCGTGGTCAAAATGAAGAGCTCATCGAAACTCGTCTATTGATCCATCGCACTAGTGGTTGGGTGGCACTGCCTTATGTTTGGAATGAGGATAAAACCGACGCGCAGTTAACCGCAGTATCGGTTCCGTTCGAGCGTAGCATAGTTCACGATGGTGAGACGCTAAACTTCACCTACGAGGTGCCGAGCCGTAACGAATGTACCCTATGCCACAAAGTGGAAGCGGATGTTGCTGATCCTGTGGGAAGCACACAACCAAAAGGCTTCTCACCAATCGGACCTAAGGCTCGAAACCTTAATAGCGTTCAAGCAACAGTGAGCGGTTCCAACCAATTGACCCACTGGGAAACCCTAGGCCTATTCAACTCGACTCTGCCAAATACACCGGAGAACCTGCCTAAGACCCAGTGTTTGATACGGAGTCTGGCGCAAGCAATCTAACCGATGATGAGCTTCTTGATTATGCTAAGGCATACCTAGATGTTAACTGTGCTCACTGTCACCGTACCGAGGGTAAAGCAGCCAGTAACCCATTCAAGTTTGAATACTGGAGAGACGGCATCGACCAGATGGGTATCTGTGCTCGAGGCATCACCTTCCACAAAGGGCCATCACCTTATGTAATCGTACCAGGAGATGCGGACAACTCAGTACTTCACTACCGCATCAATGTTGATAACGGCAACATGATGCCAGAGCTGGGCCGTCACGTGGTTCATAAAGAAGGGGTCGCCCTTATTCGAGATTGGATCAACTCCATAGATGCAGGTTCCTGGAACTGCGTAGAGTAAAAGTAAAACAGCCGCTTCATGCGGCTGTTTTTTATTTCACACTATTACGAATGGCTTTACCTGGATAAACGCCCTCAATAACCTTTGAGTCTTTCACGACTAAGGTGCCATTTACCACCACATAAGGAATACCTGTTGATGGTAAGCCTGGCTGTTTTAGGGTTGAGTTATCAGTGACCGTTTCTGGGTCAAACAAGGTAATGTCTGCATCAGCACCCACTTGGATACGCCCCTTCTTGCTCATCTGCTCAATACCATTTTCCTCAAGGAACTTGGCTGGCATGTAAGACATCTTAGAAATGGCTGACATTAATGGCATTAGGTTGTCTTCTCGTACCATCTTGAGTACACGGGCCTGAGTACCTGCGGCTCTTGGATGACCTTGGAGATCCTCATACGAAGTCTTCCAGCTATAAGCCATCATACCATCGGCTTTCATAAGCGGGAAAGCATCGCTACCTACTATGGTCGACTCGTGGGCCAGCGCCTTTTTAAGATCTTCATCCGTAGCGCCGTAGAACATAACACTTGCACCTGGGTCTGTTTTAAGAAGCTCTTCATAGCGCTCTTTAGTCAGTGGCTTCATAGTTTCAGTTTCAATGATGTCCGAATAATCACGGCCCATATTACGCTGATAGTTAGAAGGCTGTAGATAATCCGCAGCAGCAATAGTCGCACCATAGTTATATGGATAGATTTCAGCGGCTACTTTTAGGCCTTTCGCTCTTGCATCATCTAGCATCTTAAGGGCTTCAGGGGTTTCATTTAGTGTTTGCTGGTGCATATGTTGCACAAGCAAACCACCACCATAGATACCCACTGCAGATAGCATCTCTTCAATACTGAGCAACCCAGACGTCGGAGGCAACTCACTAGAGAAGCGGCCGTGCAGGAAAGTTGGCACACCATATTCTCCTGCCAATCTCTGCCACTCTTTCGTTTCAATCGTTGTGGCTGCCTTTGACATATAACCGACAGGTACGCCGATACCAATGCCACCAGACTTCAACTCATCATCCACCATCTGGTTGATCTTCTTGATCTGCTCTCGGTCTGCTATCTCATGCAAAGCCACACCCGTTACGCCAGATGCTTCTGTCTCATTTTTATCAAAGATGTCATTAATCATAGTGCCGGTACGAGTGTTGTATTTACCACCTAACACCTTGGTACGGATACCCGCAGCCGATACGCTCGCACCGAAGTTTGTTTGAGAGCGACCTTCTAGGCGTTGATACCAGTCCGCTACAGGATACGCTCCAACCTCTAGAGCAAGCGGTGTGGTTACCCCACTACGCAAATGCAGTTTCTGCATAATAGGAATCGCGACTACATGTGAGTGAGTATCGATAAAACCCGGTGCAACAACTAAGCCATCAGCTTCAATAACCTGATCACCAGACAAAGCATCATCGGTGATCGCGACTATCTGACCATTCTCAATAGCAAGATTGGTTACTCTATCAAGACCTGTCTCTGGGTCCATGACGCGCCCATTGTTAATGACCAAATCATAGGCAAATACACCTGGTGACAAAGTCAAAGCAAGTGCCAGTGCAGTCTTCTTAATTTGATTAGGGTTCAACATAGTGAATTCTCCAGTTTATCTGTTCTTCAGCAGCCTCTCTGCCCTTTAACGACCATTATTGACGAATAAAACAATTCTTATTAATCGCATATGACGTATGAAACTCGTCTTAAGTAGCTATGAGGCTGATAGGAAGGAGTTAGAAATAGAACTTGTAGTTCGCCCACACCACGGTGTCATCGATATCTAAAGATTGTTGGCTAGTCTTCATGTAACCAGAGGTGTTATCGATTCTAAGTTGGCCCCAACGAGTCTTATCTTTGGTAAAAGGAGTGGCAATCATAACGGTTGATTTCAAGAGCGACGTCTCTATATCGCCATCGAGGTAATTATATTCAGGCCAAGCGCCGATATAGGTGCCGTCTTTGCCTATGGTGTACATCATATATAGCGCGCCAGAAACACCGTATGCCTCGCTGTCTTGAGCATCGAATGCCCTAACCGATGCGTCAGAATATTCACCTGCTAGTACGCCCACTCGAGGAAAGATCTGTAAGCCATCAACACCTGGGTTAATCGCCAGAACGCCACCTAAAGATGCAGAGGTAAACATATCGTTGTCGATAATATCTAACGATACTGCCGCCCTAGGTACGACGCGGTTGGTGGTCGAGAACACATGGAAATATTGCAATCGACTATCAGAGTAATGACCATCACGGTCCATAGTTCCCTCGATAGTCAGCATACCGGTCTGCTTGTCACTAAAGTTGAAGTCTCCAGAGATAGAGCCCTTTAGGCTGCCCTGATTATTCAAACCGAAATATGCGGAAGTGCTCGTCTCAGTAAGATCTGATGGATTCGGTTCTGACTCTTCAGCCATTGCAGGCGTAGCCATCCCAAGTGCTGACAGTATCAGCGTTAATTGCGTGAGTTTTTTCATTTTGATTACCTATATGTCTATGGATATTGCACCCCCTGTACAAGTGAACCTGAGTTCTGTTGCTTCCTTAACGCGGTCATTTTTATCTACTACTGAAAAAACTCGAACTTCGATATGACGAGCCACATCCGTCATAACTAGTAAAATTGAAAGAAGAAACACGACAATTAATAGAATGAAAATGAGTGAATCAGAGGTCTAAAATTCTGAAATAAAAGCGCAAATAGAACTAATATCTATCTGGTTAAAGAAGTAGGTTCTGGCATTTCTACATATAAGTGTTAGGGTTAAAACTGAGCGAAAAATCAATGAGTTGGATGATCTAGTATGAGTTTCAGCATCGAGCAGCTATCTGCATTTGTCACCGTCTATGAAGAGCAGTCTTTCAGCCGTGCAGCGGCAAAGCTAAATAAACATAGGACTACTACAGGCAGGTAATTGCCAATCTCGAGGATATCCTCGCTGTTGAGCTGTTTGATCGCGTCGGTCGCTCAGTTATCCCTACCGAGGAAGGAGAGCTTCTTTATCACTACGCAAAGTCAGTAATCGACCAATCGAACATCTTTGACAAGATAGCCCTAAGCCTCGCCTACGGAACCTTAGAAGGGGTCAATATTGGCTATTCAAGTGTCACCCCACACGGACTACTGGCACTGATTCGTGAGCAATTGGCGCAAGATTTTCCGAATATGAAGGTCAATTTCTTAGTGATGAATAAGGCGCAGGTACAAGAAGGATTGGATTCTGGAGATGTACACTTTGGTTTAGTTAATATCGATAAAGGAAAAGGCATGTATGGCAAGGATTCTACCTTCCTTGGGCATATGGAGTTCTTACCCTTCGTAAAAAAAGGCGGTGCATTATCGGGCTTGCCGGAAGACGAAGCATTGCGAGCGCTGCGAACTACCCGTCAATTTGTGCTTAGGCATTTACTCACGATGGATTAAAAGAAAAGGTGGTGGTTTCTGCTGATAACGAAGAGGTGGATCAGCTATCTCTTGCGATCAAACTTATCCAGTCTGATCTCGGGTGGGCCTGGCTTCCGAGAGTTTTGTCAGAATCTCCCTATATTACCGAGCATCTGGAGCCTATCGAGGTCAAGGAGCTGAAGGCGAGCTTCAAGTTCTCTTTTGCTCTATGGAACCCTCATTCAAAGCAGGTTCTTACTGTGAAGAAATCAATTATCAAAGCAGTTGACGACTATATAGCGCACTTTCGCTCTCTGCAGGTAGACTAAGGCTTCCATGCCCTCCACAGTGTTAAGCCTTCTGTTCAAACAGCGCTTTCACATCAATATGAGCCCAATCACCCTCGAGTGCAGGCAGTTTTACCCAAAGCTGTTGCTCGTCTAGGTTAGTCACAATCTGATAGTTAGTCAGGTCTACATCTTGATTGGTTGGCTTGGTCACGCCACCGTTTTCCTTGAAGCTGCCATCTTGGTATATAGCGGAATGTCAAAGATATCGCGCATGCCCTGAGCATCTATAGCACCCGCCTTTTCGCTATGGCGAGCCTCTAGGTTATCGAAACGTTTTAGCGAGAAACTCTGGGTTTCGCGACGACCTAGACCCCAATCAGGATTTAGAAAGGTATTCACTGTGATAAATGACTGTGCGTCTTTTTCAGCAATGCGCAGGCGGTTCTCTTGAATAGTATTTTCATAGGCACACGCATGGCCTTTGTCTGCTAGCATCCAGATGGCAGCAACATCAGTCTTCGCGGCTTGGAAGCGCGCACTGAGCGCCTGAATATCATCACTCTCTGCCATGAAATCAAACACAGAGTTTAGGAACGATGGTTTTTCAACAGAGACAATGTTTCCGCCCATAGAGGTGCCGTCATGAAGGTCTGTGTACACACCTTTATCATTAAAGCCAGTCACTAACCACTGCCAACCTGGCCAGCTCACGTTCACTACACCGTTAGAACCGTCGGTTGGGTTATACACGGTTACGAAGATCGGGAAATCTAGGAAGATCTCAGACCAATCCATATTACGGCCTACTAGGGTGTGACCTTGTTGTGTGTTCTCGCCCCAGGTCGTTAAAGATGTACAGCCAGAGAAAGAGTGAAGCTTACCCAGATAGATAGCCATTGGACCACTTTGGTCTAGAACCACTACCTTTTCCAAAGGCCAATCTAGACCATCCGCTACACCTTGGAAATACTGTTTACGACGCAGAGAAAGAGACTTGAATACGCGTCGGCCAAATAGCTCGAACGCCTCTTCTTGAGAGATAAGCCCGTTATCAAATTCTGGCTGAACGATCTTGTCGTACATGGCTGCATAGGCTCTTTGCTTAGCGCGCCGTATTGGCGGCCCATCTCATACCAACTGCCGTTAAGTTGCAGTACATAAAGCATCTCTTGCTCAGTCTCAAACAAGGTGCCGTTTTCAAATTGGTTTAGTTTAGAAAGTGTCATGGTGACCTCTGATGTCTGTTGTTTAAATCGAGGCCAGTATATGTGTTGAAATTGCCCTACAAATAATTCGATATGACGGATAGAATTCGTCATAAATCAAGCGGACATAAAAAAGGCTCTCAATTTCTTGAGAGCCTATGAAGATAAACAATCAGCTATACACCTCTGTTGAGCATAGCCCACTGAGGCACAGTGACATTCTTTTGGATAGAGAGGTGTCTGAGATATACCACCAGCGATGCACACAAGAGTGCACTGACATAAGAGTGCTCAGGCGCAAAGTACAAGAACAGGCTATGCAAGAAACAACCAAGTGCTACCGGAATGGCATAGAGCTCCTTGCTAAGTAACAGTGATGGCCTCTGCAGAAGGTTGTCTCGCACCACACCGCCACCGACAGCGGTAATCACCCCCAAGATGCTGGCGCCAATGGCAACCCAAAGCCAAGGGACCACGCCTTTTCTGTACCTGTATGCCGAACATGGCGATAGCTAGGGCATCGATATAGAGATAGAGCTTGTTAATCAAACTCATCTTTAACAGGGGAAATAAGAAAAACCCCGAGATACTGGCGATGCAGGCGATGGTGAAATAAGAGATCTCTTGGGACCAAAATACCGGCACATTCAGAATACAATCACGTATGGTGCCACCACCGACTGCAGTGACGATCCCCAATACCATGACAGAGAAGATATCGACTCTCTTGTTAAGTGCCGCTAAAACTGCAGATAAGGCAAAGGCCGCCGTACCCAGAACAGTAATGGCCTCAATAATAAATTCGCTCATATTAATGCTCCAAAATCCAAAACAGCTGGATTTTAGAGCTGAGCGATTCATCTCCAAACTGCGCTAAGCAGGATGGTATTCGTCATTAGTGGATGAGTGACAACAGATTAAGCGGACTTCTCTACACAGGCATAGATTTGACCGACACTCTCCGCATTGTCAAAAAGTTGATGCACCAAGCGAGCAACCTCACCGCGATTGATAGAGCCATGCACTTCTTGATGCTGAGACAATTCACCTTGCTGGTTTGGTTCACCATCTTTCAAACCGCCCGGTCTAAGGATGGTGTAATCCAAACTGCTGGTTTGAAGCCAAGATTCAGCCAGTGATTTCTCGCGCACCGAGTTGCCAAATACCTGCTTGGCACGGTCTGACAAATATTGCCAGCTGTCACCACAACCTAAAGAGGTAACAAGCAAAAAACGATTCACACCTTTCCCCTGTAGCGCATCGATAAGGTGCCTATGACCTATATAATCCACTGGATTATCCGACTGAAAACTGCCCATGCTCGAGACCACCCAAGCATCACTAGGGATAGCATCGACAGCAGCCTCAACCAATAGCTTGTTGGTGGCATCACAGGTCAAAGTAGCAACATTTCCAGCGCAGGACTCTTGTTTGGATCGCGAGCCACTGCGATAACCTCTAAACCCTGAGCTGAAAAATAGTCCACCATAGCGGCGCCTAGGCCGCTGGCTGCGCCCCATATTACGATCTTTTGCATTTGTACAACCTTTCAAATGAGAATGATTGTATTTTGCATAAATCTCTATTGGACGCCTTTGATCTCTGTCTAAGTTTGGAAAACTCTTTTAAATAAACAACATACGGATGTAATCAATGATGCGCTTAAAGAAGCCACCCTGCTCAACATCATGCAGAGCCACTAGAGGAGCACTCTTAATCACCTCGTTATTGGCATCCATATAGTTAACCGTGCCTATCTCGTCGCCTTTATGAATTGGCGCTTTCAACTTGCTTGGTAGGTCAACAACCGCTTGGATATCCTTACCACCACCGCGGCGCACAGACATAAATACATCTTCTGCAATGCCTACGCTTAGCTGGTTCTCTTCTCCCATCCAGATGCGGGTTGAAGTGACTTCGGCATCCACTTGGTGTGGCTGAATGGTTTCAAAGAAGCGGAAGCCATAATTCAGCAGGCGCTTACTTTCAGCAGAACGCGTGTTTGCACTTGAGGTACCCATGACCACTGAGATTAATCGCATATCTCCTTGAGTCGCAGAGCTTACCAAGCTGTAACCCGCACCTGCGGTATAGCCGGTTTTCATGCCATCCACATTCATGCTGCGGTCACGAAGCAGGGTGTTGCGGTTATGCTGGGTAATGTTGTTATAGGTAAACGACTCTTCGCTATAAATAGGGTACAGATCTGGCACATCACGGATAAGTGCTTGTCCAAGCTTAGCCATATCGTAAGGGGTAGTCGCTTGATCCGGGTTATCTAAACCATGCGGGTTGGCAAAGTAGGTGTTGTTTAGCTCAAGGCGTCTTGCCCAGCTGTTCATCAGGTCAACAAAGGCCGCTTCAGAACCAGCAACGTGCTCTGCAATCGCAACCGAGGCATCGTTACCCGACTGTACGATTAGACCTCGAAGCAGGTCGCTAAATTTAACGCTGTTCCCTACCTCGATAAACATCTTGGATGAATCAGGAAAGTTTCTCGCCCATGCTTCACGACTGATGGTGACATTGTCGTCTTGCGAGATATTGCCACGGTTGAGTTCCTGTCCTGCAGTGTAGCTGGTCATCAGTTTGGTCAAACTGGCAGGTTTTAGCTGAGTATGTGCATTACTCTCGGCAATCACTTCACCCGAGTTATAGTCTAAAAGCACATAGCCTTTTGCCGACAATACCGGCGGATTAGGTACTGCAATTGGCGCAGCTGCAACAGAAAAAGAAAGGGAGGCAGCAAGCGCAAGAGATAAACCGTTAAGTCTTTTTTTCATAAATAATTGGATAATAGTCAAAACCTGAAGTACGCCTCATTTCGAGGCAGTTTATGATTTTTAGATAGCTTCTATCATTAGATAACAACATTTCACTAAGTTCAGATTCTTCACTGGAAATGTTGAGTGCGCTCATAAAATATTACTCCCTAATATGCATTTAAACGCATCCAGAGTTAACCCACTGAAACACTCAGTTACATATTGATATTCGCGTGAAAAAAGACAGGTTATCAAATCAATCATGAGTTTTTATTATGCTTGAAATGACTTAATGTGATTTTTAGTTAAAATCGTTAATAGATAGAGTGACTATCAAACGTTAACCCCAAGGAATAAGAGTATGAGTTTAGAGATAGTCAAAGTATCAAAACAGTATGATGCCGATCTGTGTCTGGTAATAAAAAGCGTTGGCGCTGAATATGGCGCAGTGGGCGAAGGCTTTGGCCCATCAGATGCAGAAGTGGAAAACATGAGCCAGTTTTACACCGCAGAAAACCAGAGCCTATATCTGGTCGTCCTGCTTGATGGCAAGTTAGTCGGGGGTTGTGGGTTGGCTCCCTTTGAACCGGGTTCAGATACCTGTGAGCTCAAAAAGTTGTTCTTGCTCAAAGAGAGCCGAGGCCTTGGACTGGGCAAGAAACTCTCTGAAATGTGTCTTGAGTTTGCCAAGCAGCAAGGCTTTACCCAATGTTACTTGGATACCCTATCCAACATGACTTCTGCGGTTCGTCTGTATGAGAAGCTCGGCTTTGAACACCTAGCTCAGCCCCTTGAAGGGACACTGCATAATGGCTGTGATGTTTGGATGCTAAAAACCCTCTAAGGATAGAGATGCATAACTATAAACTGCTAAAACCTCTGCTCATCCTGTTGCAGACTCGAAGTCTTACCGAGTCTGCACACAAGCTTAATGTCACCCAATCAGCAATGAGCCGCACCCTAGCACAGATCCGAGAAGCCTTTGCAGATCCAATACTAGTGCGTCAAGGGAAAGGTTTTGTGGTGACTGCACGTGGAGAAGAGTTGCTAAAACAGTTGCCTTTGATAATAGAGAGTCTGGATAAGCTGTATGCGGCAGAGCAATTTGAACCAAAGGAGTGCACTAGAGAGTTCAGGTTAGCCTACACCGCATTTCTGTCTGAACATATCGCGCCCTTGATATGTTTAGAGTTAGAAAAGCAAGCACCCAAAACCAGCCTGCACAGCCTACTTTGGCAACAGCAAAACCTTGGCTCAATGCTAGAGGACTCGGTAGAGCTACTGGCCACAACCCTAGATACCTTTCCTGAAAATATCCATGGTAAAAAGCTTATCCAAGATGAATATGTGGTAGTGATGAACAAGGATAACTCGCTCGCGAATAAGCCTCTAGCTATCACGGATTATCTCGATGCCAAACATATTACTGTCCATGGAATGCAAGAGATGAAGCAGGCGGTCAAACAGGTATTTGTGGAGCATCAACAATCGCGCCAAATACTGGCCAAGGTGCCGTCATTCGATTCAGCAATGGAGGTGGTTAGGCATAGCAAAGCACTGATTACCGCGCCACTGCACATCGCGGGCAACTATCCAGACCTTCATATTGCTAAACTGCCCTTTCGCCTGCCAAGCCACAGCTATTATCTTTTGTGGCATGCCAAACACCAGAAAGACCTGTCCCATCGCTGGTTTAGAGAGCTCTGTTTTAAGTGTTTGCAGATTTATCTAAAAGACGCGCAAGCCAGAGGCATAAGCGCCTTAGCTAACCACCTTGTGGATGTTCGCCACTAAAAAATCTATCAAGGCGCGAACTCGTGTTGGCAGAAACTCTCTAGAGGAATAATAGAGCCACACGGGAATAGACTCGCCCCAGAAGGGCTGCATGATAGGTACTATCTCGCCTCTTTCTAGCTCATCATCAAACATCCAACTGCCCAGACAAACAATACCCGCGCCTTTCAACGCGGCCTCTTTTGCAGCTTTAAAGTGATTCACCTCAAGGCGCCTTTGCTCATACAACTTAAACTGCTCACCCTCTTTTAATCGCCAGCTGTGAAATCGACCACTGGTGAGGGAGCGCACTGGAATACAATCGTGTTGCTCCAACTCTTGCAGTGTTTTCGGCGTACCTTTTCTTGCGAGATAATCCTTACTGGCATACATACCTATACTCACCTCAAACAGTGGCCGAGCAATCAGGCGCGAGTCTTGGTTGATAGAAGTGCCAATACCTAGGTCAAAACCATGCTCTACTAGGTCCACCACTCGGTCATCAAAGCGAAGGTCGCAGCTGATCTCCGTGTTTTCCTGCATAAACTCCAAGATAAGGGGCAATATGTGTTCTTGACCTATGGAGCTGGCAGGCAGATTGATCTTTAGCTTACCTGTAACGCTACTAGGGTCATCGGTCACCTGCTCTATGGTGCTTTGTATCGCTTCGACCGACGGAGTCAAACTGTCAAACAGCTGTTGCCCAACCTGAGTCAAACTGAGGGAATGGGATGAGCGCAAAAACAGCTTCACCTGCCACTCTTCTTCGAGCTTGCCTATCGCTTTGCTAACCGCTGGAGGAGATATACCCAGTGCTCGTGCTGCACTGGCAAAGCTTCCTGTTTTAGCGACTTGGATAAAGATGGGTAATTGGGTCGGGAGAGATTTCATAAACTTTTAGTTATCCAAAGAGTAATCAAACACACTACCGGTTAATAAATATCTGTTCAATACTATAGTCATTCCACAGCACAACGGGTAATCACCATGACGATGCCAGTATTACAACAAGCCATTATCAATAACGACTTCGATGCCTTCACCCAAGCACTTGCACAAGGCGCTGATATCAATCAGCTTGATCCTGTAATGGGTAATTCCCCGCTGCATATTGCTGCTCAGCAAACATCCACCAAGTGGGTAGAGGCTCTGTTAAAGGCTGGGGCGTTTATCAATCTACAAACCCCTAAGCATGGGATTACCCCGCTGATGATCTCGGTCTGGCATCGTAAGCCGCAGGTGACAAAGCTGCTGTTATCACAACCGGATATCAACACAGAGATCGTCTCTACCTTTGGTCTAAAAGCAGCCCAACTTATCGATTTCGGTGCGTCGAAAGACGACAGTTTCGGTCTCGAACAGGCAAAAATGTTCCATTCTCTATTCGACGACTATGCAGAACACCTAGCCGATACCCAAGCCAAGATGACGCACTTTAACCTAATCACCTCAGATGGCAGTGATAGCGATAAAGCACAAGCTATTCAGGCACTTGAAGACCTTAGCACGCTAAATCTAGCGTCACCTATCACCTCATCAGGCAATGATGAACATACCGCAGTGATGGTGGCAGCAAGAGATGGTCAAGTAAAAAGCCTAAAGGCTCTGATGGAGCTAGGCGGCGACCAAACCATTCCAGACCACTACATGAAAGCCATTCCTTTGCATAAAGCGGCTTACAACGGACATCCAGAGATCATTGAGCTATTAAGTCACTTTGGTGGTTTTAGAGAAACATTAGACGCCCAAGGTCCGAATAATGGTTATACCCCGCTTCACGATGCTATCTGGCACGGTCATACACAAACGGCCGCTAACCTGATAAACGCAGGTGCTCGCACAGATTTAAGAGGCTTCGACGGAAAAACTCCGCTAGAGCTGGCGAAAGAATATCAATACACCTCAATCGTAGAGATGTTGGAGAAAAAGTAATGAATGTACTCGTTGTTTACTGGCACCCTGAGCCAAAGAGCTTTAACGCAGCCCTATTCAACCAAGCCGTGAACTCGCTCGAATCACAAGGTCATCAGGTAAAAACCTCAGATCTGCACGCAATGGAGTTTAACCCGACCTCTGGAAGGCACAATTTCACCACAGTTCGTGATCCAGAGTTCTTTAAACAGCAACTCGAAGAGATGCACGCCACCGACAACGATGGCTTTGCACCGGAAATCGAAACCGAACTGCAAAAACTGGAATGGGCCGATTTGGTTCTCTTCCAATTCCCACTTTGGTGGTTTGGACTGCCTGCGGTGCTAAAAGGCTGGGTGGACAGAGTATTCGCCATGGCGCGCACCTATGGTCGTGGTCGCATCTACGAGACCGGACCTTCAAGGGTAAAAAAGCCATGCTCAGCCTAACCATGGGTGGCGGTGAAGAGATCTACGTGAAAGGCGGTTGGAACGGCGACCTGATGGGCATACTGCGACCTATCCATCGCGGCATCTTTGAGTTCAATGGCTACGACGTTCTTGAGCCGTTCACCGTGTTTGGTCCAGCAAGAATGAGTGACGAGGAACGCAAAGCAGAACTCGCGCGTTTTGACACTAGACTCAAGGGCATTTTTAACGAATCTAAGATAGATGTCGGTGAGTATTAGTCATACAAAAAGGCGAGCATTAAGCTCGCCTTTTACTATGCTGGGTAGTTATGAAAACCCAATTTGGAGGATATGTTCGCCCCTGCTTTGTGTAGCATGGCCACATATTCCATACGTCTTTCTTCGTCGAAACGCACTGTTGGGAAAGACATAGATACGCCGGCAATCACGTGACCAAATCTGTCATAGATAGGTGCAGCCACACAATATAGCCCTGGCTCTTGCTCTTCGTTATCTTCAGCAAAGTGCTGCTCACGAACCAGTTCTAGTTCCTTTAGTAGCGAATCCACATCTTTATGTGTGTTCTTGGTATTGCAGTGGAATTCCACCCCTTCAAGTGAAGCGCGTACGAACTCTTCATCTCGCGGAGCAAGCAGCACCTTACCGATGGCAGTGCTATACAGCGGGTTACGACGCCCCACACGAGAGTGCATACGCAAGGTATATTTCGCGTCTAGCTTGTGGATATAGATGATGGCATCTTCGTCCAGTGCGCCTAGATGAAGGGCTTCACCCGTTTCCTCACCAATCTTAGTCATTTCAAGATCAGCCAATTCAATTAGGTCAACAAACTCTAGAGACTTAGCACTCAACTCAAATAGGCGTAGTGTCAGGCTGTATTTATCCGCTTCACCTTCTTGGGCCACATAGCCGAGGGTCTTCATTGTTTGTAGAAAGCGGTAAGTGGTCGCCTTAGACATCATCAATCTTTGAGAAAGATCTGAAACGCCGATCTCCTTTTGCTCTCCAAGGGCTTCCAAAATCTTAAATACCTTAAGTACCGAGGATACGGCCTCAGGCTGAGTGCTCTTTTCTGCCATAGTTATCTGTTCTCCATATTAGCGCGGTGATTATAACCCTACCCTCGACAAATCTTGAAAAAGGTTTTTCAAAAAATACGAACCGAATTAGGTGGCACAGATCTCATTTTCAAAACCACACAACAAATAAAAATAAAACATCATTTCATTTTAGTTGACTCAGCAATTCAGTTTGGATAGATTAGCTATCAACGAAATGACACATTAGTCATACAAAATTACATAACGATCAGGTAAACTAAGGAAATCACTATGATGCTCGACTCTTTCAATCTCGCCGGTAAGGTCGCTATCGTTACTGGTTGCAACACAGGTCTAGGTCAAGGCATGGCCGTTGGTCTAGCTAGCGCAGGCTGCGACATTGTTGGCGTAAATATCTCCGAGCCAACAGAAACAAAACAGAAGGTTGAGGCACTAGGCCGCAATTTTCTTGATGTTCGCGCTAACCTAATGAAGATGGATGACATTCCATCTATCGTAGATAAGGCAGTAACTGAGTTTGGTCGAATCGACGTTTTAGTGAACAACGCGGGGATTATCCGCCGCGCTGACGCAATCGAGTTCTCAGAAAAAGACTGGGATGAAGTAATGGATATCAATGTGAAATCTGTTTTCTTTATGTCCCAAGCGGTTTCTAAGCAATTCATTGCTCAAGGCGAAGGTGGCAAGATCATCAACATCGCATCCATGTTGTCTTTCCAAGGTGGTATCCGCGTACCGTCTTACACTGCTTCAAAGAGCGGTGTAATGGGAATTACGCGCCTGATGGCTAACGAGTGGGCAAGTCACGGTATCAACGTGAATGCTATCGCACCAGGTTATATGGCGACGGACAACACGGCAGCACTACGCGCAGACGAGAAGCGTAACAATGAGATCCTTGAGCGCATTCCAGCCAACCGCTGGGGAACGCCAGAAGATCTAGCGGGACCATGTGTGTTCCTAGCATCGTCTGCCTCTAACTATATTAATGGCTACACCATCGCTGTAGATGGCGGTTGGTTAGCCCGCTAAAACTGGGTAAAAAGCAAATGTTTAATTACAACAAAGACATCGAGTTGGAAGATTTGGGTAACGGCCTAAGCCGCAAGATCTTGGCATACAGCGAAAACATGATGAGCGTTGAGGTTTACTTTGAAGAAGGCACTGTTGCTGCACTTCATAGCCACCCACACGAGCAGCTAACTTATGTTATCTCTGGCAAGTTCGAATTCACCATTGGTGATGAGACTAAGATCGTTTCTGCGGGTGACGCGCTTTACAAAGAGCCAAACATCATCCACGGTGCAAAATGCCTAGAAAAAGGTGTGTTGCTAGACAACTTCACACCAATGCGTAAAGACTTTATCGAGTAAATCTTATTTCGGAGATTCCTATGAAAATCGCTCTAATGATGGAGAACAGCCAAGCGGGTAAAAACGCAGTTGTTCTAAACGAGCTTCAGCAAGTAGTAGCACCACAAGGTGACACAGTATTCAACGTAGGTATGAGTGACGAAAACGATCATCACCTAACCTACATCCACCTAGGCATCATGGCTAGCATCCTAGTTAACTCTAAAGCAGTTGACTTCGTTGTGACGGGTTGTGGTACCGGTCAAGGTGCAATGATGTCGCTTAACATCCACCCAGGTGTGGTTTGTGGCTACTGCTAGATCCTTCGGATGCATTCCTGTTTAACCAAATCAACAATGGCAACGCGCTATCTCTAGCGTTTGCTAAAGGTTTTGGTTGGGGCGCTGAGCTGAACGTTCGCTATATCTTTGAAAAAGCATTCACTACTGGTGAGCGCGGTCAAGGTTACCCAGTAGAGCGAGTTGTTCCACAGCAAGCAAACGCTGCCATCCTAAACGATGTGAAAGCGGCTGTGGTTAAGGAAAACTTCCTAGATACGCTAAAAGCTATCGACCCTGAACTAGTAAAAACTGCAGTAAGCGGCGAGCGCTTCCAGCAGTGCTTCTTCGAAAACTGCCAAGTAGCAGAGATCGAAGACTACGTGCGCACAGTACTAGCTTAATCTCGATATTTACCCAAAGTAATTGGAGATGCTGGTAGGCGGCCAACGAGGCAAGCGCCTGAGCATAGATAAACTATGTGATGGGGCGGGGCTGGCCTTCCAGTGGCGAGTGCCAGCCAACACCCCAGCATCTTCAAGTAAGAAGGGTATAGCCGAGTCTAACTTGGGTATTTGTTTACCCAATGGCTCGGCTTTTTTACGCCTATAATTTGTCTCTCCTTCTCTTTCTTCAGCACTCGCTGCCATCAATTTTCCTGCGGTAAGATCTCACTTCAGCCAACTCTCAATATAAAAATATAAACTCTTATAATTCATGCACTTAAATGAATAGATTCAAGATAAAACCGCAACATCAATAAAAATAAAACACCATTTCATGGATCACACTTTTACCCAAAAGGGTTAGATCTATTCATTACTCAGATCGATAATGAAACGGTATTTCAAAAACAAATTAGTACCCTTCAATTTTTAACTGAGTAAGCAATATGAACATAGATATTCTGGTAGTAGGGATCTACTTCATCTTTATGGTCGCGGTCGGGATCATATTCAAACGCCTTGCAGGTAACTCCACCAGCGACTACTTCCGAGGGGGCGGTAAGATGCTGTGGTGGATGGTAGGTTCAACCGCCTTTATGACCCAGTTCAGTGCCTGGACCTTTACTGGTGCAGCTGGTAAGGCGTTCACTGATGGCTTCCCTATCATGGTTATCTTTATGGCGAACGCCTTTGGTTTCCTACTTTCTTGGCTGTTCTTCTCTTACCGCTTCCGTCAGATGCGCGTAGTAACGCCGGTTGAAGGTGTTCGTCGCCGCTTTGGTGCAACCAATGAGCAGGTGTTCACTTGGGCAACTATGCCAACCAGTATCGTTTATACCGGTATCTGGCTAAACGGTTTGGCGCTGTTTGTAAGTGCGGTATTTAAGATAGATATCGAGACCACTATCGTAGTAACTGGCCTTATCGTACTGTTTATCTCAGTAATCGGTGGTTCTTGGGGTGTTGTTGCCTCTGACTTTGTGCAGATGGTTGTGATCATGGCGGTGACCGTGGTGTGCGCCGTGGCAGCTATCATCAAGATCGGCGGTCCAAGCAACCTGATTGAGCAATTCCCTGCTGAATCCATCATGGGTCCAAACATGAACTATCCATTGCTGTTTGTGGCTTGGTTCATCTTCATGTTCGTTAAACAGCTGCAAAACATCAACAACATGCAGGACTCTTATCGCTTCCTAACTGCGAAAGACTCTACCAATGCGCGTAAAGCTGCTCTACTTGCATTCGTTCTAATGCTTATCGGCCCTGCTATCTGGTTTATGCCACCTTGGGTAACCGCAGTTATCTATCCTGATGCAGCTATGGCACACGCCGATGCCCTTGGCGGAAAGGCAGCAGACGCAGTTTATCTAGTATTCGTTGAGCGAGTGATGCCAGTAGGTATGGTTGGCCTTCTTATGTCAGCGGTATTTGCAGCAACCATGTCTTCTATGGACTCGGGTCTAAACCGCAACGCAGGCGTATTCGTTCGTAACTTCTACAGCCTATCATCAACAAAGATGCATCTGAGAAGAAACTGATGCGCGTGAGCCAGAGCGTAACTGTGGTATTTGGCGCTCTGATCATCATGGTAGCTCTGTTTATCAACTCACTGCGTGGCCTAAGTCTATTCGACGCCATGATGTACGTGAGTACCCTGCTTCAGATGCCAATCCTAGTGCCTCTGTTCTTCGGTATGTTCATCAAGAAAACTCCTGACTGGGCAGCTTGGGCAACACTAGCTGTGGGCATGTTTGTCTCTTACCTAGTGAGCTTTGTTATCACTCCGGACGTGATTGCGAACCTGCTTGGTCTTGAGAATGGCTTTACCAGCGTGAAGCGGCAGACCTTACCGTAATGAACGGCATCATTGGTCACCTAGTGATCACTGGCGGCTTCTTCTGCCTGACCACTAAGTTCTACAAAGAGCCAGTGGGTGAGCGCAAAGCTGAGCTTGAGCACTTCTGGACTGACGTGGATACCCTGTGGTTGAAGCAGCAGGTCAAGATGAGGTGGACCGTCAGCAACGCAGCATGCTTGGCAAGCTGATCCTGGTATTCGGCGCACTGGTTATCACCATGGTGCTTATCCCGAACCCATTCTGGGGACGCATGGCCTTCCTATTCTGTGGCGGCGTAGTGCTTACCGTGGGTGCACTGCTTCTTCGAAGCGCAAAGGCAACCCCAGCCTGAACCTTCAAACCCAGTAACAACCTATCGGGGTCTGCTGTGCAGGCCCCTTTGAGAGTGCTCAGCAAGGCCCGCTCTTGCTAAGCATTTTCCAAGTTTAAGGATGTATATGCCAAACAATTACATACACGACAATCTGCTATTAAACTCTTCACTTGCTGAGGAGCTTTATCATAGCTATGCGTCGAAGCAGCCCATCATCGACTATCACAATCACCTAGAAGCAAAGGACATCTGTGAAAATAGTCGCTTTGAAAATCTAGCGGATGCATGGCTGAAGAGCGATCACTACGTTTGGCGAGCAATGCGCAGCAATGGTATCGATGAGCACTACATCACCGGTAATGCATCAGACAGAGAGAAGTTCGATAAGTGGTGTGAGGCCATGCCTTACCTACTCGGCAATCCGCTTTATCAATGGTCTCATCTGGAACTAAAGCGCTTCTTTGATTGTGATCTACTACTTTGCCCAGAAAACGCCGAAGCAATCTGGACACACTGTAATCAAAAGCTAGCTTCTGGGGAGATAACCACGCGCTCGGTATTAAAAGCGCTAGATGTAAAAACGCTCTGTACTACAGATTCCCCACTCTCAGATCTTAGCTATCACCAAAAGTTAGCAAACTCTGATTTTGAGGTTCAAGTACTGCCTACCTTTCGTGCCGATGAACTCTTTAAGCCAAATCCTGATTTATTTGCCAAGCTGACTGAACTCACTGGTATTCAGATCACTGACTTTGATAGCTATCTATCCGCTATCTCACAACGTATCGATGCCTTCCATGATATTGGCTGTCGCCTCGCTGATCTTGGGCTGACCAAGGTCGAATTTTGTGAGTGCGAGCCTGCGACAGCCAAACTATTTGTACAAAAGCTCATTGCTGGTGAGCCACTGCCAGAAAACGAATCCATCCAGCTAGATACCCTGCTGTTTACTGAACTTGGTCGCCTGTTTCATGCAAAAAGCTGGACCTTGCAGCTGCATATTGGCGTGCTAATAAACGTCAACCGAAGACGTAAGCAGGCACTAGGGGGTGGCACAGGTTTTAGTGTTCTTAATGACAGGCTGATCGCTGAGAACCTAGTGCAGTTATTGGACTCATTGGACTGCACCCGAGAGCTGCCAAATACCGTGCTCTACTGTCTGAATCCAGCGCATAACCCTGTCCTAGCGTGCATCGCTGGGGCTTTCCAAGATAGCGATAGCGCCGCTGGCAAGATCCAGTTTGGCGCAGCTTGGTGGTTCAACGACCATAAAGATGGCATGGAAGCTCAGCTAACCACGCTCAAAAATCTTGGGGCTCTAGGTCGATTCGTTGGCATGCTGACCGACTCTCGCAATGTACTCTCTTTTTCCCGTCACGAATATTTTCGCCGTGTGCTGTGCAACTTACTCGCCCAATGGGTAGAGCAAGGTGAAATCCCAAACGATACCGCGCTTCTGAAACAGACCATACACAACATCTGCTATGGCAATGCACACGCGTACTTCAACTTCCCAGCTCAAGGCCTAGAACCATGCTACAGTTTTCCGAACAAGAAATTAGCGCAATCAAACAGCGCGCCACACAATCGACTATTCAAGCACTTATCGATAACAACCAGGTAGTATTAAACACCGATACCTTAGTGCCACCAGATGGCCGTGCCACTTGGAACCTTTACTATTTTTGTCCTGAACATGGTGTACGTCTGACCTGGGATAGAGACAAACCAACCTCGCATATCTGCCTGTGGATGGCAAAGAGTTCACCGGTGAGCCCTATGACGGCGCATGGTGGCGCTGGTTGAATGGACTCAACGCCAAGGCATGCTATGACTTGGGTCTGCTGTGGCACCTAACCGGTGACGATAGATATCTAGAAAAAGTCACCGATATTCTGATGCAATCGGCCAAGTATTACCCTGATTACGAGGTGCATGGTGGCATCCCTTACAATGGCCCAGGCAAGGCGAATGCACAAACCCTGTGCGAAGCAAACTGCCACCTAGACTTAGCACGTGGCTATGATTTTGTTCGCTCTGCATTAAGTGCAGAACAGCAAAGCTATATCGAAAACCGATTGCTACGTGAGGGTGCTGAGTTCCTGATGGAATATCGCACTGACCAACTGCACAACCACGAGATGAAGATCAACGCCACTATAGGCGTGATTGGCATGATTTTGGATGAGCAAAGCTATCTCGATTTTGCCCTAAACACGGATTACGGCATCCACTATCAGCTTAATCATGGTGCAACACCTGAAGGAATGTGGTTCGAGGGTTCTATCCACTATCATTACTACGCACTGCAGGCTCTGCTTAATTTCGAAAAGCTAGCCTGTGGCACTCCATACTCAGTGATGAATAACCCTAACTTCCTGAAGATGTTGAAGTTCCCACTGAATCTGGTTCTCAATACCGGCAGTTTCCCACGCCTTAACGACTGTATTGCGGGGCAAGAGCAACTAACACACGCGCATCTATTCGAATTTGCCTATCGAGAAGCACCGTGTGATCTGTTCGCCAGCGCCCTTGCTAGCATCTATCAAAACATCAGCCGCGATAATATCGATGCTCTACTGTATGGGGTTGAAACCCTGCCGGAGGCTAAGCCATTGACCTGTCAGTCTATTCATACCGAGCAGGCGGGTATTTCTATTGAATATAACCAGCAAACCAACAATGCCGTCCTATTCAAACACGCCCCATACGGTGGCGAACACGATCATTACGACAGACTTGGCCTGTTGCTAACTCGCAATGGTAAAGAGATACTTCCTGACCTTGGCACCACAGGTTATGGCGCTGAGCTGCACTACGGTTATTACAAGAATACCGCAACCCATAACACCCTAGCGGTGAACCAACAAAATCAATCGCCAATAAACCCAGAGCTCAATAGTTATCAGAAAGAATCGGGCTATACCCTTATCGATGCTTCTGTGGATTGGAGTAAACCAGCGGCAAGTGTGGATAGTCACACCATAGAGCAGTGGGACAGCGAGTCTTATAAAGACGTACTATTCCGTCGCATTCTGCTGGTGTTGGATCAAGGTGTGGTTGAGTTGAACTCGGTAGAAAACCCATATCAGCAGCAGCTTGCTCTTACCTACCATGTGCGTGGCGAGCATGACTTAGATGCGAAGTGGCAAGAAGTGTCTAACCCATTGACCGGTCCACTGGCACGCATGGCAGACACCAAAATCAGAAAGCATGAGCTGCTCACCGAGCTCAATTATCACATCCAAGATGATGCAGACTTCCAGCAGAGCATCTGGACAAGTGAACCTGCGCAGCTTCTATCTGGCTATGCACCAGATAACCCAGCCACCTCAGATCTAGCCTATACACTTGTGCGCAGTAAAGCCAAATCTCTCAACTGTGTGGTTTTGCATGACCTGAGTTGTGAAAACTCGCTGCAGATCAGTGCTATAGAATGGCAACACAATCAAGTCGGCTTCACCTTAATATCGCAAGGTGAAAAGACTCACTATCGATATGACCTCAACAGCTGTTGTTTAGAGCTGTCCTGTTAACGAGCTATCCTAACGCGGCCCTTACGGGCCGTTTTTTGTAGTTGCTCACAAAATAGTTGACACATACAACCATATAAATAGAATAGTTGTCTCCGTCAACTATCACCCTTTTATTTATGGCTTCCAATCGCGACATCAACTATGCCTCAGAGAAATTCGTCTCAAAACTCGCTCTCGCATGATAGCGGAAGTCTCTAGGCACAAGGTGGACTTCTCTCCGTTAGAGCATGTTGCCATGAGCAATATCCGTGAACTTGGTGGCGCTTCTCAGCAGATGTTGGTCGAAGCGATGCAGAAGGACAAGACTCAGGTGTCGAGGATCATTGCTCGATTGCACCGTCAAGACCTCATCATTAAAACCCCTGACCCATTCGACAAACGCTCAGTAAACCTAACCTTGAGTGACAGCGGTGAGACCCTACTCAACAGCCTAGATAAGGTGGAGTCGGAGATGGTCGAGAATATGCTTCAAGGCTTTGATGCCACTGAGGTCCAAACCCTGTGTGACCTGCTAAGCCGCCTTAACAACAACCTGAAATAACCCAAATTGGAGTCATATCTTGAAGAAACCACAAGCCATATTGGGTGAAAAAGGTACCCTATTTTTCTTAGTGATCATCAGTGCCTTCCCTCCACTAACCACGGACTTATATCTGCCCGCTCTGCCACAAATGGTTGAGGTTTTAGGTACCACGCAAGCTATGGTGAACCTGACTTTAAGCGTCTATTTTGTTACCTACGCCATAGGCCTTCTATTCTGGGGACCTCTGAGTGAAAAGTTTGGACGTAAGCCCATCTTGCTGACTGGCCTTGGGCTATACATGGTAGCCAGTGTATTGTGTGCACTGGCGTTCAGTATCGAGCTTTTAATAGGTGCTCGCGCCCTACAAGCATTTGGTGGTGCGGCCATTACCGTAGTAGCAACCGCAATCGTGAAAGACCTTTACGATGGTCGAGAACGCGAGCGTATTATGGCGACTATCATGTCGCTGGTAATCATAGCGCCTATGGTCGCTCCAGTGATTGGCGCATTTTTGCTTAAGATTGCCAACTGGCACATGATGTTTGTTGCTCTGGGCGTTTTTGGCTTTATCGCTACCTTGATTGCCCTTTGCTATAACGAAACCTTAGAGCACAGATATGAAGGCTCTATGCTGCGCTCATGGAGTCGCCTGGCAACCGTATTCAACAACCCAAGATTTGTGTCATTGCTGGTGATATTCTCGCTCACTCCTATGGCTTTGATGGCCTTTCTTGCAGCGGGTTCTTATATCTATATCAATGGCTTTGGACTTACCGAGCAAGAGTTCAGCTACGCCTTTGCCTTTAATGCTTTGTTCGCCTCATTCGGCCCGACTATCTATATGAAGGTATCTAAGCGTGTATCATCAAAGACCATTATTACCGCATGCTTCCTAGCGATTACCCTTTTGGGTGTTGCAACCTTTACCGTCGGTCACCTATCACCTTGGTTGTTTGCTCTGATTGCAGCTCCAGTGACCATGGCCATTATTACCACGCGTATTCCAGGCACTAACTTGATGTTAGATCAGCAAGAAAAGGATACCGGCTCTGCGGTTGCGATTATTCAGTTCTCGAGCATGATGGCCGGCTCGCTAGGTATGGTATTGGTTTCGACTAGACCTGAGATGCTTATCGAGAATCTTGGTTTGATTCAAATGGGTATCGGCGCTGTGGGCCTTGGATTGTGGCTATTGGTAAAAAACCGCAATTACGTCACCGCCAACCTGAACGCAGTCTAAGATGAGCACGCCCTATATCAAAGAGCACCTAAGTCACTTCGAAAGCCTAGAGCAGGTTTTCGAGTTTCTAGAGGTGGACTACGATACTAAATTCTTGAACGAATATAGAGAGCCTCTGACCAAGCGCTTCAACGGCTATCTGCTGATGGAAAAACCGGACGATTGGTTTGCCACACGCAGGCTCTTAGAAATGCTTATTGCAAGATACAGCGTGGACGTCTCGACCCTCACACCCGCTCTGCATGTCGAGGCTGCACCTCTTGCTTGAGGCGCTAGGTTAGATTTGCCGGGCTCAATTCACGCACACGAATTGAGTCTTGGTAGATGTGCTGAAATACCTTAGGCCTGTAGTGTTCAATCCAATACTCATCATAGGTATTGGCATACACCTCGGCTTTTTGCTCTTGGTTATCAAATTCTCTTAGCCATACAAACCAAGTATCACCAGATTCATCTTGATAGATATAGGTATCTATCACACGCATGCCCTTAGATATCTGATGAGGTATTACGTCCTTCTTCATCCAGTCTAGCCAAGTCTGAGTCCTGCTCGGTCTTAGCTTGTATTCCCTTAGTTCAACTATCATGAGCGCGACCACTCACGTATCTGTTTGATCTCTTGTTCATCAATATTCAACGATTCTAAAAATTCCTGATGCGCATCTGGCTCGAGCTTTTCAAACTCTTTGTGCCAATTTTGCATGTCTTTTTCATCAAAGCCCGCCCCTTGCATGATGGTAACCCAGCGCTCTTTAGACAGCTCTTGTCCGGTAAGGAGTTGTGGTTGCTCTAACAGAGTTACTATCGCCTGTTGCTGTGACCTTAGCTTCTGTATCTCTTTTTCTAGAGCATTGAATTGATTGAGTAGTACCTGCTCTTGTTTCAGCTCATCTGATTTATCAAGAAGCTCTCTAATCTGACTCACCGGCATACCAAAGGAGCGATAGGAGTTTATCGCCTTGAGCTTGTCCAACTCTTTATCTGAATACCAGCGATAGCCATTTTCTGAGCGCATAGCCGGCGTCAGCAATCCCTCTTTTTCATAGTAAAGAATGGTGGTGCGCGACAATCCGCACAGCTTAGCCAGTTTTGACACAGAATACACAGCTACTCCTTGCGCAACTTGATAAAGGGGATAACAGCACTCATCAGAATAAACATCGCGCCAACAATTGCCAATGAGTTTGGCACCTCGGCAAACAACAGGTAACCAATCATCAGCGAGTATATGATCTTTGCATACTCCACATTGGCCACTATATTTGCCTCTGCCCATTTATAGGCGGTTACTCCAATAAATTGAGCAACAGAAGAGATCACACCGACACACACTAGCAAACCGAACTCTCTAGGCGTGGGCCAATACCAGTCAAACAAACACGGCACCAAGGCAATAACCCCCACGAACAGAGCTTGATAGCTTAGGAGTACCGTCCGTGATTCATACGCCGCCATTTTGCGCACGCACACCACAGCCACGGCTGCACCAAGAGCTGCTGTCAATCCGAAAAGAACATAATTGAGAGAAGCGTTCTCTGGCTGCACTACCATGATCACCCCAATAAAGCCCACGGCAATAGTAATAATGCGTGAGGCCGTTATGTCTTCACTAAGAAATAGCTTAGAGATAAACAACACGAACAAGACTTGAGTAAAGCCCAGCGCAGTAGCAGTAGCGAAAGGCAGATTCGCATAAGCGATAAACCTAGGTAAAGGGCAAAAAACGCTCCGCAGATCCGCAACAAATGCAGACGCACACTAAAGGGATTAAACAGCTGTTTACCCAGTTTAAGCATCGCTGGTAGCAAAATGGCGACGAACACCAATTGGCGAAAGAATAAGATCTGAAATGGACTCACACTGTCGCTTAGTATACGCACCAAGACGCCCACTAAGGTAAACAGTGCTGTAGAGACCAAGGCCAGACTAATGCCAACCAAGGCTGGATGGTATCTGAGATACCCAATTTAATTCGATTTACTGCAAACACGTCTCACCTCCTTAATCTGAGGGCGAGACTGTAAACCCTATACCTGTAGACAGGTCAACAGGGTTTAAGAAAAGAGATCAGAGAGCTCGGTTAAACTCTCAACAGTGCAATTAGGTGTGATATCCCAGGGGTCAAGAAGACTTATTGACGTGCGCTTAACCCAAGCAGCATTAAGGCCAAAGCTACGTGCTCCAATAACGTCAAAGGAGTTACTCGATACCAGCCAGGTATCCGACTTTGAAGAGTTCGCTTGCTCGGTCAGGTGTTGGTATACAGATGGATTTGGCTTAAAGGTTTTCACATCTTCACAGCTCACTACCTGTTGAAAGTAGCTAAGAAGACCGGCTTGTTTGAGAAGCATTTTCACCGTGTTCTGTTCACCATTAGAAAATGCTACCAGCTTAGCGCCCATCTTTTCTAACTTATCCAATGTTGGTTCTACATCAGAAAAAGCCGGGAGTTCAAGGTAGCTCTGCATTAGCAGATTTTTTTGATGCGATGAAAGAGGGAGCCGGTGAAACTCACAGGCATATTCGAGGGCATCCTGAGTGCAAATAGTAAAAGGTTGATAGCTATTCATTAGACCGCGACGAAACGAATACTCTAATTGTTTATCTCGCCAGGTTTGGCTGAAAGCCAGTGCCTTATTTCCAAGCCACTGCTCAAGTAGCCTGGTCACACCGTGGGTGTCAATCAAGGTACCGTAAACATCAAACGCCAAGGTTGTTGCCATCCTTGTTCCCCTAAACAATTCAAACATTCACAAGCCATTAAACCACTCATACTGTGATCTTGGTCTTATTCTAGGAATAACCTGAATAAAAGCAAATGGTTACAATCAATCATTGTAAAAATAGCAAGACTTCACTGTTCCTGCTTAGATTTAGAATAATCCGCTAGATACTAGATAAAGCTCGGTTTCTGCATGGCTGATGGGGAATAACTACTGCTGTACTAGACTTAGTCTGATTTAGATTTTGGAGTTCACACATGCCCTATCACGCCCATCCAGAAGCAGAACTATCTAATGAAGAACTGGAACAACTCGCTTTGCTGCTAAAGGAGAAGCTAGTATTTTTGCTAAACCAAGAAAAAGAACTCAAACAAGCCATCACTCAAAAGCAGGACTGCTCCATTATAGATATGGCAGACTCAGCGCGACTCAAAGATGAAAGCATTCGCGCTACCAGTCTCTATCAAGGCAATCAAGAGTTGCTCATTCAGGTAAGAGATGCCATGGCTCGGTTAGACAATGGACAATATGGCGTCAGTGACAAGAGTGGAGAGCCATTTCATTCGCTCGGCTAAGAGCCATCCCTTGGGCCTCCACCAACATAGAGGACTAGCTCACCGCTCGCCTCTTCTCATGTTTCGACAGCCAAAGTAGAGGCGCGATAATCATCAAGGTCCCTGCTAACATATAGATATCTGGGATCTCTTGAAACCACACTACACCTACCAATACCGCACCTATTAAACCACTGTATTCAGCACTGGCGATCTTGTTACTTTCCACCGCGCGATAGGCAAACACACAGGTCGCAGCATAAACAAGGATAAAACCACTAGACGCCATCGCTACCGGCAAT
The DNA here is from genome assembly GCA_000830475.1 of Vibrio ishigakensis. Taxonomy (GTDB): domain Bacteria; phylum Pseudomonadota; class Gammaproteobacteria; order Enterobacterales; family Vibrionaceae; genus Vibrio; species Vibrio ishigakensis_A. The sequence continues at coordinate 76,574 of BBSC01000010.1, forward strand.
AGATCCCATTGCCATATGTGTCCCTCATACACAGCAAGTCCAAGAGCGACCGGCATCCCCACTAGGTTGGTCATGAGCAGGGTCTGCACCACAGACTGTGTGGGCGGAATCTTGCGAATAAGCAGATTATTCACCGCTAAGGTCAGCGCAACCACCAGCGCTGATATCGCTGCCCAACTAATCTCGGTAGGGCGAATGATCACTAGCACACCTACAAAGCCCACCGCAGCCACCAACAAGCTTGCTTTGGTTAATTGCTCTTTAAAGAACAAGGCAGCCAAAGGCAACATGATTAGAGGTGCGGCATAGAAGATGGCATTGGCTGTGGCTAGAGGCATAGCGCCAATCGCATAGACCATAAAGATGGCACCAAGTAGCCACACATGTGCGCGAGCTGCATGCCACTTCAGTCCCTGACTCAAGCCCTGCTTATCTGAGAAAAGATACAGAGGAAGCAGTAGTAATACCGCAGTTAACTGCCTAAAGAACACAAACTGAAATACGGGTACTGAAGCACTCACACTCTTGATCAGAGCATCTGAAAGCACCGCTACTAAATTACCGATGATTAGAAGCGTCATCGCAGCGCCAACAGATTTCACAGACATAGCCATTCCTCCAGTTCAGTTTGAATGGCGCTAGACTACTCTATAGATTAGGATGAAGTTAAATGATGTTTTTGATATTAAGTATTAGAAAATAGATAATGAAACTTCCTCCACTGCGCGCCGTCCACTACTTCGAATCCGTTGCTAGGCTTCTAAGCTTTTCCAAAGCGGCAGAAGAGCTCAATGTTACCCAAAGTGCGGTCAGTCATCAGGTACGCCTGCTCGAGGAGTATTTAGGTGAGCAGTTGTTTGTGCGCCAAGGCAGGAAGCTTTCCCTGTCACAGTCCGGAGCCCTGTATCTTGAGGAAATCACCCCAGCAATCTATTCCATTTCTAAAGCAAGCCAAAAGATCCGAGAAGGTGAAGCTGGGCAAATAAGGCTAGCGATCTATAGCTCTCTGGCGGTGAAGTGGCTTATTCCCAGGCTGTCCGAGTTCAAGCGAGCTCACCCAGAGATTGAGCTCATCCCCAATATGGTGGCGAACGACACTGAATTTAGTGACAACATTGCCGATTGCTTTATCACGGTCGCTCCACCGCAGAAAAACTTCCATATTGTGCCCTTGGTGAAAGAGATCCTATATCCACTCTGCAGTCGCACTATCTGGAACGAGCTACAAGATAAAAAGCTGCCCGACGCCATCTTGGAGTTGCCACTTTTATCTAGTGAGTCCATCTATTGGGAAAAAGGTAAGGATTGGCAACGCTGGTGCGAAGAGCTGGGAGTTGATCTGCCGAAAGATGCCAACATGCAGTACTTTAGCCATATGCTTTTGGCTATTGAAGCGGCACGCTATGATCAAGGTGTGGTGCTGGCCAGTGAGTATATGATCACCGAACGCGACCTAGAGAATGATCTGGTTTACATCCCCTCTCCAGGACTCGTCTCCGGAGATACTTATTACTTCATGTGTAAAAAAAGCCGAGTCAGACAACCTGAAATTATTAAGCTAGAGAACTGGTTAAAACAGCAAGCTATGAACACTCCAGGTCCCAATCAATAGACTGAAACCTGATAGCATCATTGAAAACTTCATGTAAAAAAATTGAAAACCCATTTATCACTCTTATGCTACCTAGTAATGAGCCTGTCTAGCCAAGGTTTCTATGACTGATGAGTTTTCATTCAATAAACAGCATCAATACATTATTTTCACGTCTGGCACCTATTTTTACCAATTTACAACATGACAAAGGGTATAAACACATTTAATAATCAATAGGTTAGGCTTTATCATTTGGAATAATCTAAATTATTAGATCTCGATCCTGTTATTCCGTATGCCCTCTTTAATGTGTAAAAATTTCCACGTAGCATTTATTTTGTAAAGAAATATATCAAATCGTAACTTTACTCAAATCAAACAAAGGAAATTGAACGATGTCAAAGGATACATCCAAGTTCAACCGCAGAGACTTTCTCAAAGGTGGTGCAGGTGTCGCAGTGGCTGGTATTAGCTCGGGCTTATTCTCAAACCAAGCCCAAGCAAGTGACCTAGGTGATGCTTCTTCAAGACTTTCTGGTAACCACTCTGACGACAGATTTTGGAGAAAGGTTAAAAACGAATTTACCTTGAACCGTCGTAGCGTTTACATGAACGTAGGTACTACCGGCTCCATGCCAAAAGATGTGCTGAAGGATTACGACAAAAACAACAAGATCGTTGCTGAGCATCCATGGGATATGGACAACGCATTTGGCTCTTGGCCTTATGTAAACGACATGATTGCAGCTATTGCCCCGGGTTTCGGTGCGAATACCGATGAGCTAGTGCTAAGCCGTAACACCACAGATGGTATGGCATCTATCATCAACGGACTAGACTTCAAAGAAGGTGACGTAATCCTATCGACGCACCATGAACACATAGGTGCAACTTCTTCTCTATACACGGTTCAAGAGCGTTTTGGTGTTGAAATCTTCGATGTTGAGCTACCTGTATATACAGGCGAGCGTGAGCTAACTGTCGAAGACTATATGCGACCTTTCCGTCAGGCTATTCGCCGCTTCGGTGACCGCATCAAACTAATGGTGTTCTCACACATTCCATACAAAACAGGTACTACCCTGCCTGCGAAGAAACTATGTCGCTTAGCTCGTAGTCATCGCATCCCAACCCTTATCGATGGTGCACACACTATCGGCATGCTAAACCTAGACTTCCATGATCTAGACTGTGATTTCTACGCAGGTTCTGGTCACAAATGGCAGTGTGGTGCAGGCGCAACAGGTATCCTATATATCCGTGACAATGCCAGCCGTCTAGAGAGATTCTGGCCGTCTGACCGCCGTCCTCTGTATTTTGTTAACTCTTCTCTTGCAGCTAGCGCTGACTACTATGGAGCACAGCTGGTCTCTCAATATGTCGGCCATGACAACTACCCTGCAAAACAAGCGCTAACCGACTCTTGTAAGATGTGGGATGAAATCGGTCGTCAACGCATTGAAGATCGCGTGCTTGACCTAAGTGCTCTTTGTAAAGAAGAGTTGGCGGATAAGATACCAGAAGGTACATTGTTCACATCACCTCGTCGTGAGCTATCTAGCGGCCTAACTACCTTTAATCCATTCAGTGACTGGACTAATGGTGAATTACTGACTGAGTTCCGTGACCGACTACGTGAAGACTACGGCTATATCATCCGTACTACAGACTTCCACATCCATAAGGATTCAACTGAGTCGACTTACGCTCTGCGTATCTCAACTCACCTGTTCCATGATGAGGACGATGTAAAAGGTTTGGTTAAAGCGATGAAACACCTGACTCGCCAGATGTCTTAACCTTAATCTGGGCTCTCTTTTGAGAGCCCTAAATACCTAGACGATGCAAAGATGAATCAAAAAATTAAAACGATATTCAATCTTGTCTGTTGGCTAACAGTGGCGCTGTTAATCAGCGTTAAACCGGCTTTTTCTCGCGATTTGCAGCAAGTAAAAGAAGCGGGTGTTCTTCGTCATATTGGTATCCCTTACGCTAACTTTGTCAGCTATATAAACAAAGACGGACTGTACTCTGCACGAGGATTAGATGTAGAGCTGATGCAAGGGTTTGCTCAATATATTGGCGTTGACTACCAGTTTGTACCGAGCACTTGGAGCACTGCCTTCGGTCAACTTACCGGGCGCGAAGCATCTTCAAAGACAATGAAATTCAATACGGTGATGCTGTCGCTATCAGCGGTGACGTTATCTCAAACGGCGCAACCATACTGCCTTGGCGTGAAGAGCTGGTCGACTTTTCTGACGACTATTTCCCATCTGCCGTTTGGCTAGTTGCTCGCTCAGATTCGAGCCTGACTCCCATTAAGCCAAGTGGCTCTATCGAACAAGATATAGTCTCAGTCAAAGACTGATGCGTGGTCGCGATGTACTGGCGATGGAGCAAACCTGCCTCGATCCGAACCTATATAACCTAAGTGTGACTGGCGCTAACATCATATTGCCAGAGCGTGCACGCAAACTGAATGAGATGGTGCCAGCCATACTCAACCAAGATGCGGAAAGTACCTTGCTTGATGTACCCGACACCTTGATTGCTCTAGAAAAGTGGCCAGGTGAGATTAAGGTAATTGGCCCTGTTTCTGAACCTCAGCGTATGGCAGCTGGATTTAGAAAAGATGCCCCAGAGCTTAGAGAAGCATTCAACCAGTATCTGAAAAAAATCCGCCAAGACGGCACCTACAGTCACCTTATCGAGAAGTACTACCCTTCGGTATTCTATTTCTACAGTGACTACTTTGAAGTGGATGGAAGTTGATTGAATGAGAAGTAGGATGAGCTTTAGTAGCAGAAACGCAATCTTGATTGGAGCTTCCTATTGGGAGCCTATCTGCTTTTAATGATCACTGTGACCAATGCAGGCCAGAACCGCCTCAAAGAGTCACAGTCAAATGAGCTCAGCCTAAAAGTAGACAGCTATTCAGAGTCCCTTGGCTACTTCTTTAACTCCATAAAGAAAGACGTTAGAGACATCTCTAATCACAAAACCACCTTTACCTTCTTTGCTAATCTGGCCTCGGGTATGTCCATGGAATACGGTCTGGGTTCGAGTCTCTTCCAACTAAGACGCAACCTGATCTTTCATACCAAGCCGGATGTCAGAGAGCAAACAGGTCCCTATTTTGATCGCCTATTACTGGTTGGCTTTAACTCAGATGTGATTGCCGACTCCCATCCGAGACTGCCCTTTGATACTGCAACCATTCCCTTTGCTCAATTTGAGCAGTCAGAGCAAAAAATCGATGCGGTATTTAAGGGCGATCACTTAGTTATCCGCGTGATGCACTCGGTGCGCTTTAACGGCGAAATCGTGGGGGTCATCGTCGGCTATGTTAATAACGAAGTCCTAACCCGTCTTCTAACCAGTCAGGAAAACGTCGATAGAGGCAGTCGCCTAGACCTAACCACAGACGATGGTATCTATCCGATCTGGAATTCCTTAGGCACCGATGCATCGGAGTCCTCAAGTAATATCTCGTTCAACACCCTCTATTTTGATCAAAGGTAAAGGGCACCCCATTCTATCTGCACGCTTGGTTCCAGCCGGTTTCAGAGCAACAGATCATTACCTCGACTTGGTTTACTGCGGCACTTTCATTCTTAGCCGTGCCGGTTGTGCTTGGTCTCTATTACGCCCTTAGGATCAATAACACCAACCTCATCCTAACCACTAAGTTTGACCAAACCAGCAAGCAGAAGATAGAGCTGTCCAAGCAAAACGCCAGACTCAAAACAGAGATCGACAGACGAAGAACCTCAGAAGAGGAACTCGCCTATCAGGCCACTCACGATGCGCTCACAGGGCTCACCAACCGCAAAGCGGGTGATGAAAAGCTTCGCTCTGCAATCTACGCAGCTGAACGAAAGCAAGAGAGCGTATTAGTACTGTTTATCGACTTAGATAACTTCAAACAGATCAACGACACTCTAGGTCACCTAGCCGGTGACCAATTATTGAAGCAGACTGCAGAACGCCTCAAGAGTGCGGTGCGTAAGACGGATGTAGTGGCACGTATCGGTGGTGATGAGTTCTTGATGGTGATTCCAAACCTTCAATCTCAGGGCTGCGCCAAACTCATCGCTTCAAACCTAATGCGTACCTTCGAGGCTCCGTTCTTCTTAGATCAGACCGAGTTCTTTGTCTCTACCAGTATTGGTATGGCAATCTATCCACAAGATGGCGAAACCGCTGAAGACCTGCTTGCACACGCCGATACGGCTATGTATCAAGTAAAAGAAGATGGCCGTAACGGCTTTAGTTTCTATGACTCGAGCATGAATCAGGATGTGCAGCGTAATATTGATATCGATGCGCGCCTAAGGCATGCAACCAGTAAGAAGCTATTCGAGGTCTATTATCAGCCTATCGTCGACCTTAAAACCTGTCAGATCATAGGTGCTGAAGCCCTGCTTCGCTGGAATGATGAGAAGCTAGGGATTGTTTCACCGACAGAGTTTATTCCGATTGCGGAGAAGAATGGTCTTATCAACACTATTGGTAAATTTGCCTTAAATACGGCCTGTCATCAGATAGCCGAGTGGCAAGGTATCCGCCCAATCTCAGTTGCTGTGAACTTCTCTAGCGTGCAATTCAGACAGTCAGAAAAGCTGCTTGGTATCATTCGCTCGGCTCTGGATAAATCCAAACTGCCTGCGAGTCAGCTAGATGTCGAGATCACCGAAAGCCTGCTTATCCATCATAACGATGAAACCGTAGCGCTTCTGAATCGAATCAAAGACCTGGGGGTTCAACTCTCAATCGATGATTTTGGTACTGGCTATTCGGCGCTGAGTTATCTACAAAAATTCCCTTTCAGTAAGCTTAAAATCGACCGTTCTTTCATGCAGGATATGGAGTCCACGCCATCGTCCCAAGAGTTGGTCAATGCCATCATAGCCATGGCTAAGGCACTAAACCTGAGAGTGGTGGCTGAAGGGGTCGAAACGGATTGGGATAGAGAATATCTGCAGAGCCACAAATGTGAATATGCACAGGGCTTCTATTTCAGCAAACCGCTGCCGGCAGCCGAATTCGAAGCCCTATTAATTGAGCAAGTTGCTGAGCTGCAGCCTTACCCAATTAACTTACGAAGTTGAGGCTCGTCCACCTGCCAGTGATCGGCAAGGGAGCTCGCTATCCAGTCATACATATTGCTGGTCGGTGCGAGATCTCTACCTTTAAACAGTTGCTCTTGTTTAAGACCTGGCCACTGCCCAAGCACCTTACCACCATTTTTCAGCTTACCACCGGCTAGCATCATCATGCTGGCGGTGCCATGGTCTGTCCCTTGAGTCCCATTTTGCTTCACGGTGCGACCAAATTCGGTAGCCACAATAACTAAGGTGTTATCCCACTCACTGCCAAGCTCTTGCTTCAGCGCCCCCAAGCCTTCGTCTAAGATGCCAAACTGGCGTGCAAGCCTGCCCGCTTGATTATTATGGGTATCCCAACCGCCGAGTTCTAACATGGCGCAGTCGGCACTCTCTCCCTTCAATAATCGAGCACAGCCTTTAGCCAGGGATTTGAACTGCCCATTCTGCTGACCACTTTCACCCATCATGGCCTTCATCTTAAGCTCGAGTCCTTGAGCAAAGGCTTGCTGTAACATAGGGTCTTCTTGATACATGGAAAGGATCGCCTCATAGGTATCCTCTGGATTATCTCGAAGCTTAGACGGATACCAAGTGGTAACCGGACTGCTCGCACCCCGCAGACTAATTGGCGTTGCCTGAGTGATGGCCACTGCAGAGCCTGCTTCGCTTCAAGCGCTCTTGCTAGCAACCGCTCTCCTGCCCCTGTCCAGCACTCTCTAAATAGTCCTGTCCATCGAAGTGTGAACGGGAGGGATAACCGCTACCTACCGCCACAACGAAACTAGCCTGCTTGTTCTGATACCAAGTATGTAGCTGTTTGAATTCAGGGTGCAGACGATAGCCTTGTTCAAGCTGCAATGGGGAGTCTATTACCTTGCTTGCTATTTGAGGCCTGTGTTGGCTTAACATAGGGTCAAATGCAGGTATCACCGCATGCATCCCATCCATGGCACCGCGCAGTACCACCCACACCACCTTAGGTGATTTCTTATCTGATTTGGCCAGCGCAAACGGTGTGCTAAGCACCACCAAGCTCGCCATCGCCCCCTTAACGAAGGTTCTTCTTTGCATATTCGCCATATCTACCTCCGCTGAAACTCTGGCTCATCATTAATAGGGTCAGGGCCTGATGCTTACTCTCTGCACGCAACACCTTAAGGCGATTATGCTCACTCATTTGTGAGTTCAGTGCGGTATTCATCGCCAGTTTCACATCGGCTCGACTCTGCTTGGCATACATCTGAGCCCAATCCGCTCGTGCTAATAGACTGCTGCCGCTCATCCAGTCCATCTGGCTATCACTAAACCCTTTTGGACTACCGGCGGTAAAGGGAACTTGGCCCAATTGATTAAGAGAAAAATAGAGCCGCTTGCCGGTGATCTTACTGTTTGGAATTGAACGAGAAGTGGAGATAACAAATTCTCGTGGAGTCTTAAATTTTTGTGGTGCTTGCCAAGCAAGGTCATTCTCCACCAAGGCCTGCATCACCGCAGCGAGGTTACCCTTGCTCTTCTGCCAAACCGTGACTAAATCAGCAACCAGTTTAGGATCAGGCTCATCGGCAACATAATGACGGGCAAGCTTGGTACATAAATGACGAGCTGTATTTGGGTGCTTAGCGAGGTCTTCTAGCATCTTCTTGCCTTGCGCCTCTCCCTTTTGCGAATAACTTACACCCAGTAGGGTTCGACTGCCCGGCTCGTGTCCAAAGTCGCGATAAACATAACCCGTTTTCCCTATGCTCCACCCCGTGATGCCTCGCGCCAGTTCAGTGACATCCTGTTGAGTGTATCCACCATCAACGCCTAGGGTATGCAGCTCAAGTATCTCTCTGGCTAGGTTCTCATTGAGTCCTTTTTTTCTGCGCTTACCAAAGCGTGAATTCGGGCCAAAGGATTGAGCATTATTAAGATACACCAGCATTGCAGGGTGCTGCTCTACTGCCAATAACATATCCTCAAAGCTGCCCTGTAGATGTGGCTGTATGGCCTCACGCTCTAGGTTGGCGCAAGGGCTCTCATCATAGCGCCGCCATTGGCGGAAACGCTGAAGTGATTAGAAAAGAACTCCAGTAGCCTATGCTTGGCTGGATTGTCCGTGGCGATTGCCACCTGTAATGAATCCAAACTGTAACTGCGGTAGGCTTCACGCATCCACTTGGTCATTTCATCTCTCATCTGATCCAGCTTTTCAGGATCAGAGGTCTTTAACCCGCGCGTGGACTCTCTGAAGTTGGCATTCTTAGCGACAACCTGCTGCGAACTCGGCTCTGTCACCTTAAACTCGCTACTGATATCCGCCCTATATTGACGTAACACCCAAGCCTTAGGGTCTCTAGCAATCGCATTCAGCTCATCAGGTTTAGGCCCAAAACCAAAGCGGTGACTGGCGATGACAGATGCATCCATATCCATTTCCTAATTTCAAATCCATACCCAAAAATCTAGGCAAGCCCCAACTAAGATGCGAGGCACTTTACTTAACTTTACGTCTTCAGGGCATCAGAAAACAGCTTCTTCTTGCTAATCTGAGTGAGTTAAATATACTGTATATACATACAGGTATTTAGCTATGCAAAACATCATAGATCTATTAAAACGTAAGCAGTTGATTTGGCAGGGTTCACAGCAAAGCAGTGAGCAAAGCTATCAGCCATCTTACTTCCCAGAGTGGGATCAACAGCTTCAGGGCTTTCCAAAAACCGGTGTAGTAGAGGTGCAATCCCCCACAGGTATTGGTGAGTTACGTCTGCTGACACCTATGCTTCAAGCCACCACCCAAGAGCGCCTGGTGGTATTAATCAATCCACCAGCCATGCCTAGTGCCCACTATTTTCAGTCTCAAGGAATAGACTCAAGCAAGGTGCTTATTTTAGAGCATGACCAACATGCCCTGTGGGCGGCCGAGCAATCGCTGAAGAGTGGTTGCTGCGCCTGCGTTTGCCTATGGCACTCTCAATTAGAAGTACATCAAGCAAGGCGACTTCAGGTGGCCGCAGAGCAAGGGCAAGCACTGAACATACACTTTAATCTGGATGAGCATAATCACGCTTCGCTACCTATTCCTTTGAGCGTGACCCTTCTACCTAGTGAGAATGGCCTCAAGATACAGGTGAATAAACGCCGTGGTGGTTGGCACCCCAACCAGTTCCAAGTGGACTTTCAACAGTATTGGCCAGAGCTCTGCACTCAAAAACCAGAACACCAAGTTATTCCGTTTCCACTTCGCAGGCAGAAGCAGGCATGAATCTGTGGCTCTATCTTCACTTTCCTAGCTTACAACTGGACACCTTATTTGCTGAGAAAGACCACTCGCCTATCTGCATCATAGAGCAGCATAAGGTAGTGCAAGCGAATCAGGGTGCCTTCGAGGCAGGCATACGATTAGGTACAGGACTCGCCAGTGCCGCCTCTCTCTGCTCAGAGCTTCAGGTAGCGGCTTATGAGCCAGAATTTGAGCAGCAGCGTCTGCTCGAGGTGGCTCAATGGCTGTATCTATATACCTCAGATATCACGCCGTTTCCGAATAAGGGTTTACTGCTCAAGGTCACGGGTATGCTCACCCTATACCGAAACCTTGAGAGTTACTGGAAGGTAATCTCCAAGCACTTAGATAAGCTAGGGCTGACCTATAGTTACGCCACGGCCTATTCACCTTTGGCAGCTAAACTGCTCGCAGAGGTCAGAACAAATCGTATCAGTGGCACCAAGGAGCAAATAGATAAACAGCTATTCGCACAACCTATCCAAGCCACTGAACTCAGTAATAGCAATATTGAAAAACTGAACCGCATCGGTGTGCGTAGCTAGAGCAGCTGCTTACTCTCAATATGACCGAAATAGCCAGACGCTTTGATATCCAAGTGGTGAATTATGTTGGGCGTCTGCTTGGACAGTTCAAACACCCAGTCCAGTTTTACCATCCACCCGCCCACTTCATACAACACCTAGTACTGCTGTATGAAGTGGAGCATACCGACTGGCTACAAAAACCTTTGGCTCGACTATTGAGTCAACTAGAGCAGTTCCTAAAGCTTAGGGATCAGGTGGCCTATGAGATAAAACTAACCCTAGTACAGCGGGATAAGACCGAGCAAGAGGTGCACTTTTACTCGGCTATCGGTGACTATCTGGCAGTTAAATGGCAGCAACTTGCCAAGCTCACCCTAGAGTCGGTAACCCTCAAGGCACCTATCATCTCTCTAGAGCTTAGTGTAGAACGTATGGGGGAAACTCCTGCTAACCATAAAGATCTGTTTGATAAGCACCACCAAGCTATGTCTCCGCTGGAGCTGGTTTCTCAGTTGCAAGCCAAGCTCGGGAAAGACGCTATACAAGGTATACAAGCCAGCCCTGACCCTAGGCCGGAAAATAGCACTCAATATGTCGAGCCATTGCAGGATCAAGCATCAACCACAACAAGCAAAAAGTTGCTACGCCCGAGTTTTATCTATAAAGAACCTAAACCCTTAGATCAAAGGGTTAATATCTTGCATGGGCCCGAACGCATCCACACTGGTTGGTGGGATGGAAACAGCGTAAAGCGCGACTATTTTATCGCCCGAGACGAGCAAGGACGTTGGATCTGGGTCTACCGCACACCAGAAAAAGCCTGGTTCGTACAGGGCCTATTTAGCTAATGAATACCCAAACAACGCGATACGCTGAACTCTTTTGCCAGAGTAATTTCTCCTTTCTCACCGGTGCCTCTCATCCAGAAGAGCTGGTGATGCAGGCAGACTTTCTTGGCTATTCTGCCATCGCCATCACCGATGAATGCTCACTTGCAGGGGTAGTGCGTGCTCACACTGCCATTAAAAACAATAAGCTCAATATCAAACAGATAGTGGGGAGCATGTTTTGGCTAGATAAAGAGTGCCAGTTTATCCTGCTCAGCCCTAACCAAGAGGCATACGCTGAGCTTGCCCGCATCATAAGTAATGCTCGCAGGCGCAGTGAGAAAGGCAGTTACAACCTCTCTCGGTGGGATCTCCTCTCTATCAAGCACTGCCTGATCATCTGGCTTCCCTTACAGCAAGATAGCGACACTCATTGGGCCGAGTGGCTAACCAAGCACCATGCACAAAGGCTATGGCTTGGGGTGCAGCGCCATCTCAATAATAATGACAAAGCGTACCTTCGCCATTGTCAGACACTGGCGCATACCCATCAGATCCCGATTACCGCCTGTGGCGGCGTACTGATGCACAACGCAACCCGCCTTGCCCTGCAACACACATTAACCGCCATCGGTGAAAACACCACGGTCGATAACATATGTGAGCACCTACTTACTAACGCAGAGCGGGCTCTTAGAGGAAAGAACAAGCTGGCTAAGCTGTATAACCCAGAGTGGCTCGAAGAGAGTGTAGCTATCGCTAACCTATGTGAATTCAATCTCGGAAGCCTAGGCTATCAATACCCTTCAGAGATAGTGCCTGAGCCCCTTACACCCATTCAGTATCTAAGGAAGCTAGTAGAGCAAGGTAAGCAGAGTCGCTTTCCGCAAGGAGTTCCACAACAAGTAGCGCAGACCATAGATAAAGAGCTCGACCTTATCGAAGAGCTAGGCTACGCACACTTTTTTCTAACCATCCATGATGTGGTCATGTTTGCAAAAAGTAAGGGCATCCTCTATCAAGGACGCGGCTCGGCAGCTAACTCTGTGGTCTGTTACTGCCTTGAGATCACCTCGGTCGACCCTAGACAGATCTCTGTGCTGTTTGAGCGCTTTATCAGTAAAGAGCGCAATGAGCCACCCGATATAGACGTAGACTTCGAGCACCAAAGGCGCGAAGAGGTTATTCAATATATCTATCAAAAATACGGACGCGAGCGGGCGGCCCTAGCGGCAACCGTGATCAGCTATCGCCTAAAGAGTGCCATCCGAGAAGTAGGCAAAGCCTAGGCATAGACGAAACCCAGCTGGATTTCTTTATCAAGAATATCAACCGTCGTGATAAAGGGCTGAACTGGCAGGCACAGATCATGGAGCTTGGTTTAAAGCCTGACTCTCTTAAAGGAAAGCAGTTTATCCAACTGGTGAACGAGATCATTGGCTTTCCTCGCCATCTCTCTCAGCACGTAGGTGGGTTTGTGATCTCATCGGGTCCCTTATACGAGCTGGTGCCAGTAGAAAACGCAGCCATGCCAGAGCGAACCATAATCCAATGGGATAAAGACGATCTCGAGAGCCTTGGTTTACTCAAGGTCGACGTACTTTCCCTTGCATGCTCAGCGCCATCCGTCGATGTTTTCAGCTTATTGAGAAACACCATAACCGGCACTATAGCATTGCCGATATCACCCGATTACAAGATGACCCTAAGGTCTATGGCATGCTGCAAAAGGCCGATACGGTTGGGGTGTTTCAGATAGAGTCCCGCGCCCAGATGAGCATGCTACCTAGGCTTAAGCCACATTGTTACTACGACCTAGTGATACAGATAGCCATAGTCAGACCGGCCCTATACAGGGGGACATGGTGCACCCTTACCTCAAGCGTCGTGATGGTCTAGAGGCCATCACCTACCCTTCGAAAGAGGTGGAAAGCGTTCTAAGCCGAACCTTAGGTGTGCCTATCTTCCAAGAGCAGGTGATCAAGCTGGCCATGGTTGCGGCAGGATTTAGTGGTGGTGAAGCAGATCAACTGCGCCGTGCAATGGCGGCATGGAAAAAGAATGGCGACCTAGTGAAGTTCAGAGATAAATTGGTTTCTGGCATGCTGTCACGTGGCTATGAAGTGGATTTTGCTGAACGTATCTTCGAGCAAATATGTGGCTTTGGTGAGTATGGTTTCCCAGAGAGTCATTCTGCCTCTTTTGCCGTACTCGCCTACTGCTCTGCTTGGCTGAAATACTACTACCCCGCGGAGTTCTATACCGCGCTGTTAAACAGTATGCCTATGGGCTTCTATTCCGCATCACAACTGATACAAGATGCCAGAAGGCACAAGGTTATGGTGCATCCGGTGTGCATCAATGCCTCTCAAGATGAGCATACTGTGGTTAAGATAAATGGGATAAGTCAGATACAACTAGGTCTTAAATTGGTTCGCGGGCTCTCTGAACTTGCTCGCAAGCAATTGATCGCTGCGCGTCCTAATCAAGGCTATACCCAACTTCAGCAGATCAAGCATCTAGGTATCAATAAACAGCAATTGCAGGCGCTGACCTCTGCCAATGCCTAAACAGTTTAGGGGTAATCGCTACGCCACTCGCTGGCAATTGATGGACTCAAGCTCAGATCTCCCCCTGTTTCGTGACGTGCAGGATTCCAGCGAGGAGTATCCATTTGCTATCAATGAGTATGACGAGCTGGTCGAGGACTACTCAGCAACAGGGCTGTCTCTTAATCAGCACCCTATCACCCTGTTAGATAAAGCAGGTAGACTGGGACGCTTTACCCGACAAAGGGATCTACAACAGATCAGACACCACAGCATGGTAACGGTTATTGGTGTGGTCACAGGTAGGCAATCACCCGGCACTGCGGGAGGTGTGACCTTTTTTACCCTTGAAGACGACACCGGCAATATCAATGTGGTGGTATGGCAAGCCACTGCCAGAGAACAAAAACAGGCCTATCTCACCTCTAAGATACTTAAAGTAAAAGGGGTGATCGAAAAAGAGGGAGAGGTGATTCACATCATAGCGGGTCAACTTATCGACCTGAGTGATGAACTGGCTCAGCTTTCTAGTCGCTCAAGGGACTTCCATTAGGGTCTGTTGACCTAATAAATAATGAGAATATAGATTAGTAAACGCCCTAGCTAGGTAGAAGCCAATATACTGTTTCTTTCAATATTTAAGTCGTTATGCCTTGCTATGCCAAACAATCAACTCACCATTAAGACTCTCGCTGCATTGCTATGTGCATCCCTCGCAGTGCCAAGTTTCGCCTCAGGCTTTAGACAACATGGCGCTCATGTACACGGCTTTGTCACCTATGATATTGCTCAGGATGGTGAAGACTTGTTGATCGATATCTATGCAGCTGGCATGGACATAGTGGGCTTTGAGCATCCAGCCAATAATGTTGATGAGAAGAAGGCGATTGATAATGCGAATACACTTCTGAGCGACTACTCATCCATTATTGATATTAGTCCAGAGGCGCGATGCTCAGTTACTGACAGCAAGGTGAGCCTAGTGAAGTCTGCTTTTACTCCATCAGCAACCGAAGGAGCACGTAATCCTTTTGTCGAGCACAGCACTCACTCCAGTTTCGAGATCAAATATCAGTTCCACTGCCAGAAACCCGAGCAACTCAGCGAGATCAACACTGCTTGGTTTGAGCATTTCCCATCAACCAAGGCCATATCAGCAAATTATTTCACCGACACCGCGCAAAACGCCACTGAGCTAGACAAAGACCACACCAACATCCGCTTACATGGCTAATGGGGTCTCTACATTAAGAGAAAATCGGTGACACGCCATAGGTAGGCACCACCATGAGTAATATGCCTATGGTGATCAAAAACAGCCCTGCCAAACTTCTTGCCAAGGCCGGTAAGGTTTCGCTGCCCCCCGACGCCTTAGTGTAATACTGGATTACCTTACGGCCTGTAACCGTCAAAAAAGCGATTGTCGAGGTGGTGATCGCCGTGCCTATTGCCATTAAAAATGCACCGATTACGCCAAGCCAATACAGGTGTGTCAGGTTTGCAAAAAACAGTACCAAGATAGCGCCAGAGCAAGGTCTTAATCCTATGCTCAGGATAATCATCAGATACTCTTTGGGTTTAGAGATGGTATTTAACTCTGAAGCATCTGCCGAATGCTTATGTCCACAGCCACAATTTGGTCCATGGTGGTGATGCTTAGCCTTGCTTGAGACATACAATCTCTTTATCGCAGTGTAGATAAGCTGAGTACCCAGCAGACACACCACCACACCGCTATAGGTTGCAAACTCGGTTACAGTGGCATTGAGCTTACGCATGGTTTGATGAAACACAAAGACAAAGGTACTCACCAATATCACCGCCACCAGAGCCTGAACCACAGCGGAGCAGATAGTAATAAAAATACCCGATTTAAGCTTAGTGTCGTTAGTAGCGAGATAGGTACTGACCACTACCTTGCCATGTCCTGGGCCAAGGGCATGCAGTATCCCATATAAAAAACAGACACCTAAGATAATAAGGTCAGCTTTGGTATCACCGGTATAAAACTGTTCGGTGAGATAATCTAGATAGACCTTTTGGAAGTGGATACTCTTGATCAGAATCGTTGGCCAAAGGAACCAAAGTGCAGCGATTACCAGCGTTAGTACAACAGAGATAAGCAGAATAGGCTTAGTGATACTCTCTGCTTTGGGTGAAGCGGTAAGCGGAGTGATTTTATTTATCTTCATAGTGACAACTGAAGTTAAGAGTTTGAGTGAATACTTTACCCAACTGATAATCTGGACTCGCATCAACTGGGAGTGTCATGGCTCTATTCACCTGTGCCGCCGTTGGGTGCGGTTCAATTAAGCTAGATGAGCAACTCCCCTCTAGCCCTTTTGAAAACTGCACATCACTAGCCGAATCCCAGGACATATCCACATAGTAGGTAGGATCAAAGATGCGTAGGGCTAGGGATTTGCCGTGAAACTGATAGGGTTTATCTAACAGAAGAGTAAAGTCCAAGATAGCCTTACCCTTTTCGACCCTTAGCGTTTCGTCAGAGACCTTCTGGTAGTCTAATGAATGCTTAGCTTCGTCCAAGTAGGTAAAGTTATGGGATGGCGACATGTTGTTGATAATGGATTTCGCTATCGCCTTGAGCGTCTGTTGTTGATGGTGAGGCGACATATCCTCACCATCAAACAAGTAGGCCGTTGTCATCCTATCGAACGTCCATTCCATCTTAAAACCATCAAGGGTTTGGTTATTCCCCAGTATCTGAGTCTTGGTGTCTATCCACGAGTGCGGATGAGCCAATGCTGAACCAGAAAAGGACAAACCCAACAAAATTGCCATAATGGCTCGCAACTGGATATTGATAGGATGCTTCATCGGATGCCTACTTCATGCTGTTCGCCATCACGGTTACGTTGTGCTTAAACGCTTTTACATAAGTGTTGGCTACATCAGATTGAGACAAGGCTTCAGGGTATAGCTCGCCGCCAACCTTAGCACCCGTCGCGGCGGCAACCTGTTTAACCAAACGTGGATCGGTTTGGTCTTCCATAAAGTAGGTGCTTACCTTCTCCGCTTTGATCTGATTAATAAGACCTGCGACATGTTGTGAACTCGCCTCTGACTCAGTCGAGAAGCCTTGAGGCGCCATAAATTCAACACCGTATTCAGCACCGAAATAGCCAAAGGCATCGTGCTAGTCAAAACCTTGCGCTTTTCCTTTGGAATCGCTTTAAAGGTGTCTATCGCCCAAGTGTTCAGCTCATTTAGCTGCTTGATATAGGCCTCACCGTGCTGTTTAAAGTAATCCGCATCTTCTGGATCAGCCTTAATCAGTGCATTCATTACATTGGTGGCATAGGTCACACCGTTCGCCATGCTGTTCCATGCATGAGGATCGACCATCTTCTCGCCATCATCAATCATGCTACGAGTCTGAATGCCTTCCGATGCGGTGATCACATCGCCCTTGTAACCAGAGGCAGAAACTAGGCGATCAGTCCAACCTTCTAGACCAAGGCCGCTAACGAATACCACGTCTGCTTTGTTCAAGGTAATGCTATCTTGTGGGGTTGGAGAGAAGGTATGAGGATCGCTTCCCGGTCCAATCAAACTGGTTACCTTGACGTGCTCGCCACCCACCTGCTGTACAATATCACCTAGCACGGAGAAGCTTGCTACAGCATTTACAGTACCTGCCATAGCGGCACTGCTAGATACAAGCGCTAGCGTTACGCTAGCAAGTTTTAATAGTTTCATAGAGATTCCCCTAAAAGATTGAGCCAACTACTGCCTTAGAATTCCTTTTTTACTTCCGCAAAAAATAGACAGTATGAAAAAAAACATGGCGACCAATATAATTGCCGGACCGGCAGGAATTGACTGATACCATGACCAAGTCAATCCCAATATCGAACTCATAACACCAAACGATATTGCTAACGCCAGCATAATAGGCAGTCGATTAGTCCAGCAGCGAGATGAAATAGCAGGGAGCATCATAAGACCCACGGACATTAACGTCCCTAGAACCTGAAACCCAGCTATTAGATTTAATACAACCAATCCCATAAACAATGCATGGAAATAAATCGAATATTTAGATGAATAAGTAGAGAAAAAACTTGAGTTAAAAGACTCATATACAATAGCTCGATAGAAAAGAGCTAAAACAATTAAGGTAATAGTAACTACCACGCCAATAAAAATAAGCGCACCATTATCTACCGCTAATAAAGAACCAAATAACAGGTGCAAAAGGTCGATGCTGTTCTTCCGATAGGAGACAATAACCACACCTAATGCCAAAGAGCCTAAATACAAACCTGCAAAGGTCGAGTCTTCATTAAGCCTAGCTCGTTTACTTAGCCAGCTAGAGGTAAGCGCAACCAATAACCCTGCAAAGAAGCCTCCTAGACCCATATAAAACAAAGACATACCAGCAAACAGATAACCAATAGCTACCCCTGGTAGTACCGCATGGGAAAGGGCATCCCCAACTAAACTCATGCGCCTTAGCAATAGAAAGATACCCAAAGGAGGCAGGCTAAATGAAAGAACAACGCATGCCATAAGAGAGCGTCGCATAAAGCCAAATTGGATATAGGCATCAAAAATATGCATCGACATTAGCCGTGCTCCTTCTGGGAAGAAGCAACGCCCTTGTAGAACGAAACGCAGCCCTGCTTAATATGGATAATGTCGGTAAAGTGACGCTCGACTAGAGATATATCGTGCAGTACCGCGATTATGGTTTTGCCTTGCTGATGCAGATCGATAATCAACTCAAGGAGTAGCGTTTGCGTCTCTTCATCAATTCCGACAAAGGCTCATCCATCAGCATTATTGGTGCGTCTTGCACCAATAGCCGTGCAAACAACATCCGCTGAAATTGTCCACCGGAGAGTTGATCAATACTGGTCTTTTTCAGGTCTAAGATGCCTACCTGCTGTAGCGCATTGTTTACTTTTTGGATTTCTTCTGATGTCAGGCGCTTAAGGATGCCTTTCCTAGGCCAACACCCCATAGAAACCACCTCGAACACATCGATGGGAAAGTCTCTATCTAGGTTTGATTGCTGGGGCAGCCAAGCGATGCCATTGTGCATGCCAGAGCTGAATTCAATGTTGCCGGATATAGGTTCAGTAATACCGCATATTGATTTTAGTAGGGTCGACTTACCCGCCCCGTTTGGGCCTATGATGGCAGTTAAACTCGCCTTAGTGATAGTTCCGTTTATCGCCTCGGTAACTGGGCTATTTTGATAACCGATAACAAGATTATTAAAAAATATCATGCTAAAGCCACCGCCCATTTAATACCCAACCACAGGCAAGACAATATCAAAACCAATCCCGCTACACGACCTAACGCCGATAGAGATATTAAATAAGTGTCATATTTATGGTTTTGATTACTATTCATTGACTCTGTTGATACTGATGGCTTAACGAAAAATGTTACAACATAGCATCTACATTTATCCGCTTGGCTACAACGAACAGTTTTTAAACCGAACAAAAGACAATAAATAAAATCAATATAAGTGACTGATTTTATTAGAAAGCAACAATTAAACTCTTATATGTTCAATCTAACTTTCCTTGAATGGTTCTAATATTTATGATTTCCATCACAAATAAGATATATGCAACCGAACCAATAGATATGAATATTAATTAATATAAAAAGGCATATATCACAGGATATATGCCTTTTTATCGACCAGAGTTTTAAACTAATTAAAGTCTTGAGTAATAAAATCTATACCAGTGGCGCCACTTTTAGTGACGACCTTGAAAGACAAACCCGTAGTGCTTGAATCAGACATCTCATTCTGACAGTGACCTGCATGACCAACAAAGCTATTAGTACCTGCATTATTAAATGTTGGGCTTTTAGGATCAGCATTCTTTACATCTGTATATCCGAAAATCGCTTTTAGAGCCCCTTCAAAGGGAGCTGCCCCATAGGGTGTTACTGAAAACGCGTTCTGAGCACCACTCTTAACGATAAAGTGCCCTGCTTGTTCCTTGCTTGTTGCTCTAAAGTATTCTGCATGGCGTTGTGATAGGTATCATCACTCCAAGCCAATGGCGAGTTTGCTTGCTGCATGCCTGCTGGAAAACCACCATGCCCCTCACAATAGCGCTTACTTGAGCGGGCACAGTTAACCGCAATCATGGTCTGGACCTTTTGGCTATCAAGGTCAAAGCCTGTAGGAATATTGACGATTCGACACCACTTCTGGCTAGCGGATGCACCACCACCAAACACAGTACCATCCAAAACTGCATCAGGGTCTAACGAATTGAAATCAACCATCTCAGGGGGGAGTTGGTCATAAACGACCTTGCCTTGTCTATCCAGAGTTAAAAAGTCCTCTCCGGCATTCTTAGAAGCCTGTTGCCACTCTGCCAGCCATGCTTTACCAAATAACTTCTCTACTCGAGAAGCCATACTGTCCATGAGCCATTGATTTGCTCTCAAAGTGCGATGCTGCAGAAGGTCTCTAACCTCGCCCGAATCAAAGATAAAACCACTATTTAGATGAGCACTCTCGAACCTGAAAGACGCAACTTTATGATCGCTAGCACTGCACCCGTTCGAATATTCGTATTCGGTAATCGTGCCATCAACTGTCATACCATCGCTGTCTACATCTACAGTCATAGAGTCAGACTGGTAACAGTGCCAATCGAAGACCAAGCTCGAGGATGAACCATCGTCGGTAATGGTCAGTGGTTGATTATTATCGAAGCTAAGAGCCGCTTGTGAGGATGCTAACCCATTGAACGCCTTATTTGGTATTAGCAGTCTAGCTACACCTGGTCCGGTGCTGGCAAAGGGCAAATCGTTCGCCGTCATATCCTTTACCGTCAGGTAATAAAGGGTATTCAAGGCATCAGACAAGGCAGAAGTAGACATCTGCACCTGGGGTGAGCCTTTTTGTTTTCCATGATGTTGATTACTAAAATCCCATCCATCGTTACAGCCATTCAGCAGCACCAAACAAAGCAGGTACATTAGGCCTCGAGCCAAATTCATAATTTTCCCTAATCATTAAAAAGTGCGTAGAGTAAATCTCAATTCAATGACTTAGGCCGTTTGAAGCTTTGATCTCATATTTGGAAGCACAAAAAAACCGCCCGGTTAAAGGCGGCTGTTTCATGTCTCATCACGTTAAGCGCGTTTGTGATGGATTCGACCTCTTTCTTGACTATCGTTCATGATCTCGCTGTCCATTTCTTTGCTTTCATAAGCTTCGACCATTGAATCATCTGCCATTGGTTTTGAACTGTGGCCTCGCATGTCATTGCTGTTGCCTGAGCGATTCTCTGCAATCAAGATGCTAGAGCCAAATAGGTCATTGAATGATGGTGCATCGGCAGCCGATACCGCTGGAGCGAATGCTACGACAAGTGAAGTAATAACAGTAACTTTTAGGTTCATGTGAACGCCCTCTTAAACAGTGTTAAAGATTTGAGCGCCCCTATTTTCCGTACCACGATGCCACGTTGCCAAAGTTTACACTTCCTTTGTATCAACTCGGCTCAACCTAGAGCTAGGGACTGGGAGTACTTACGGTTCGAAATCTTTATTAGATCAAGATCCCACTTTTCTCCGCATCAACTGGACATATAACACCCATATTGACCTCTCAGATAATGAGACCTAGGTCACAGTGAAAAACTTTCAAAAATAAAAAATCCACCGCTAGGGTGGATTTAAATAATTGATTTAGTAGAGATTAGCTATCGTCTTCAGTGAAGTTTGTCGGTAGCGTTTTCTTCATCTCATTCCAGATCTGTGCACTATCCATACCGTAGTGACGAACAAGGGCAGGAATCGCATCGCGCTGACCCTCTTCACACACTCTCAGCAGGTCCTTGTAGAACTTAAGTGCTAAATCACGCGCTGCTGGGTTAGAGAAGTAGTAAGCACCAACACGGTCATACAGCTTACGCAGACCATTAAAGATCAAGCCGTAGATCTGGTTGCCAGAATGGAAGGCTAAGTGTTGGAACAACATGTAATCGTAATAGTTGAAGGTTTTAGCGACCAAGATAGCATCACGCTTCAACTCGTCCTTCTCGTTGTCCTCTTTCACATTCTGCGCGATCTTATCGGCAAACGGAAAGCTCTCCATAAAGGCAGCATGAGATTCTGCTGCAACTAGAGCTTCACATGAATCGATCACACGACGTATGGTCTCTTCAGACTGCTCTTTATTTACCTTAAATGCATAACGCATAAAGATAGGACTAATATTGGTGCGCGCTGCAAGCAGGTCTTCAACGATGCTAGTTGCGTTGTCTGCATCCAGTGTCATCAAGGTATCCAGGATATGCAGACCTGAAGTCTCCATAAACTGATTTACCTTAGTTGGTTTACCGTGCTGAATGGTTAACCAACCATCACGCGCTAGACGCTGAAGCACTTCACGTAGAGTAGTACGTGTTACACCAATCAGCTCAGATAGTTCGCGTTCAGCGGGAAGAATTGAGCCTGGAGCGAAACGGCCGTTCCAGATGCTCTCGATAATGTATTTTTCTGCAAAACCGGCAGGGCTCTTTGCCTTGATTACCATGTTAGGTTTATTTTTTTGATTCAATTTAAACTCATCATACCACTTTAATCACGTTTGTCTAAACCAGAGCAAAGTAAGTTGTGAGTTAAATCATTAACGGTTCACAGTCATTAGTCAGACTGATTTTAACAACAGAAATTTTAAATAATTATCCTCAATTTCAAACAAATCATTTGTACCGTCAAAATCAGCCAGATACACAATTCACCGCACAATTGTATGACTATTGAAATATTTAACTTATCTAAAAAATTAAACTATATTCATATTAATCAATGACTTACATATTAAATATTGTTGTCAATTTAAGATACCCAACAAACACATCCAATAAATACCACAGATCACCAAAAGAGCACCAAAACCCTAGAAAAAGGCTCTTTTTATGTGTTTTTTATCATTAACACGAGCTAAATCACACTATAGTGTTGACTGATTTTTTATAAGCGTAAAGTTGCGCAAAATCACTGTGAGTCATGAGTCAAAGAAACGCACTCTTTTGCTGATTGCTCACCCGCTTTGCAACTATCAAACCTAAAGAGAAGTGTTATGCCGTTGAGTCTAGGAAACGCTTTTATCAAGAACTTCCTTGGTAAAGCGCCAGATTGGTACAAGGTTGCCATCATCGCCTTCCTGATCATTAACCCTATTGTGTTCTTTTTTGTCGACCCCTTCATTGCGGGCTGGCTACTAGTTGTTGAATTCATATTCACACTAGCTATGGCACTTAAATGTTACCCACTACAGCCTGGTGGTCTGCTTGCTATTGAAGCCGTAGCCATGGGGATGACCACACCTGAGTTGGTAAAACACGAGCTGGTTGCCAATATTGAAGTACTATTGCTACTGATCTTTATGGTTGCTGGCATCTACTTTATGAAGCAACTGCTTCTGTATATTTTCACCAAGATACTGCTTGGCATCCGCTCTAAGATCCTTCTTTCTGTCTCTTTCTGTGCGGCGGCGGCTTTTCTATCTGCATTCCTAGATGCACTGACTGTTATCGCAGTAGTGATCAGCGTGGCGGTAGGTTTCTACTCTATCTACCACAAGGTAGTATCGGGCAAGGGCACAGCCAGCAGTCACGACCACACCAAAGATGAGCACCTTAACGAACTAACTCGTGAAGACTTGGATGACTATCGTGCCTTCCTTCGTTCACTGCTAATGCATGCTGGTGTAGGTACCGCGCTTGGTGGTGTAATGACCATGGTAGGTGAGCCACAAAACCTGATCATCGCAGATCAGGCTGGCTGGGAATTTGGTGAGTTTATTGTGCGTATGCTTCCAGTAACTCTACCTGTTTTCTTCGCGGGTCTACTTACTACAGTATTTGTAGAGAAGTTTAAGATCTGTGGCTACGGCGCAGAGCTTCCAGAACATGTACGTAACATCCTTGTAGACTACGACCGCGAACAAAAGCAACGTCGTACTAAACAAGATGTTGCTAAGCTTTGGGTTCAAGGCGCTATCGCTGTATGGCTTATTGTAGGCCTAGCGCTTCACCTAGCGGCTGTAGGTCTTATCGGTCTTTCGGTTATCATTTTCGCAACGGCCTTCACTGGTATTATCGAAGAGCACGCGCTTGGTAAAGCGTTCGAAGAGGCTCTGCCCTTCACCGCGCTTCTAACCGTATTCTTTGCCATCGTTGCGGTAATCATTGAGCAAGACCTGTTCGCTCCAGTTATCGACGCTGTGCTGGCGGTTGAAGACCAGAACTCTCAGCTTGCACTGTTCTACGTAGCTAACGGTTTGCTGTCTATGGTTTCTGACAACGTATTCGTGGGCACTGTATATATCAACGAGGTTAAAGATGCGCTAATCAAAGGCGTTATCGACCGTGAGCAATTTGACCTTCTAGCGGTAGCTATCAACACAGGTACTAACCTACCGTCGGTAGCAACACCAAACGGGCAAGCAGCCTTCCTATTCCTACTGACCTCTACCCTAGCACCGCTTATCCGTCTTTCTTATGGCCGTATGGTGATCATGGCGTTCCCATACACTGTAGTGCTAGCGATTGTGGGTATGATTGGCATTATGTTCTTCCTAGAACCTATGTCCGCTATGTTCCTAGATATGGGTTGGATCAGCGATAAACCTATCCCGATGGACAATGCGGTACTGCCTGCAGGGCACCACTAAAATCTGTGTTCCTTTGCACTCATTTTTGTAGGGAATTGTTGGAACTCTTTACCGAATAGATGTACTAAAAAGGGACGCATCAAGCACAATAACTGAAACCGGCGTTTACTCGCCGGTTTTTTATTTTTAAACTGATTTTAGTTTAGTGGGTTCGGACGCCCGATTTAGGAACATTTAATGCTCGATTCTCTGTATCAATTCTCTCGCAACCGCCTATCTTGGTTGCTGCTTCTTCTCGTAATTATCGCCCTAGAACTTTGCGCACTCTACTTCCAACACGTCATGATGCTGGCGCCTTGTGTTATGTGTATCTATGAGCGTGTGGCCATGTTTGGCATTGGCTTAGCGGCCATAATTGGCATGATCAATCCAAAGAACAATGTGCTTAGGTTGGTTGGTCTTGCAGGCTGGATAACCTCTAGCTTTAAAGGTTTGCTCCTTGCATTAGAGCATGTGGACTATCAATTCAATCCATCTCCATTCAAAACCTGCGATATCTTTGTGAACTTCCCAGATTGGGCGCCGCTCAATCAGTGGGCACCTTGGCTGTTTGAGGCCTATGGTGATTGCAGCAAGATCGTTTGGCAGTTCCTAGACCTATCAATGCCACAGTGGCTTGTGATCATCTTTGGTATCAGCTAGTATTCAGCGTGCTGTTTTCAGCCGTTCAACTGGTTGGTCTTAAGAATAGATAAAATAAAAAACGCTCCGATGGTATCGGAGCGTTTTTTAGGTCTTAATTATTCGGCTAGATGCTGCTTGAGCACCTGCATCACTCCATCGTCGTAATTACTTGGAGCGGAGAATCTGGCTATCGCTTTCACCTCTGGGTGGGCGTTCGCCATAGCATAAGAGTGGTAGCTTACCTTCAGCATCTCGATATCATTTAGATAGTCACCAAAGCTCATTGTTTGCTGTTCAGTGAAGTCAAAACGGTTTTGCAGTTGCTTGATCGCATCACCTTTGGAAGCGCAGATATTCATCAGATCTAGCCAGATACGACCGCTAATTACCACTTGGTGAGTTTGGGCAAACTTAGGAGCGAGTTTAGGATAAACCAGCTCCTCGGTGCCACCGAAATGGCAAACTGCGACCTTGATAAAGTCATCCTCTATTGAAAGCACATCTTCAACATACTCGCATCTATGGTAGTAATGTTGGATCTCTTCAAGCGCTACAGGTCCTGTGTTTCAATATAGGCAGAACGCTTACCACACAAAACAAGATAGGCATTGGGGATCGCTCTAACTGCATTGACGATCTCAACAATTTCGTTTTTTGGCATAGTCGCACTATACAGCTCTTCACCCTTATGCATCACAAAGGTGCCATTCTCAGCTATGAATAGCATCTCGTCTTGTACCTTCTCGAAGGTATCTCGCAAACTGTAATATTGACGGCCTGATGCAGCAGCAAACAAAATGTTTTTTTGCTTAAGCTGTTCAAACACACTAAAGAAGTCCTTAGGTAGCTCGCCGTTTTCATTTAGCAAAGTTCCGTCCATATCCACGGCGACGAACTTAATTTTTTGTTGTGTCATAAGCCTACTTATTACTGTTTATCTAAAAGGATTTGGGCAATGGGTCGGTATACCAAGCGATCATTGATGTGAGAGCTTTGCATTAAAGCAACCGCCTTGGGGGCTGCTCTCACCTCTGGCCCATTAAGCTCTGAAACCGGCACCTTGAGGCGCAGATTTCGGCCCAAGGTAATATGTGGACGATACTCCCTGTCCTCAATACTAAAGCCAAGATTTATTAAGCGCGCTCTCAGTGCAGACTGCAATTGAAGGAGACTCATATCCTCAACCACCCTAGCCCAAACCAAACCTTGCTTGAATCGCCCAAAGCCGGCCAATGTTAGAGTATTGGGCATGTCAGGTAAACCGAGAAGTTGCTGCTTTAATATCTCTACCTTAGCATCGTCTTTAACCTCACCGATAAAATCTAAGGTGAGGTGCAGGTTGTCCTGACGCACCAAACGGCCGCGAAACCGCTGCGCTTGTAACAACTCTTGGAACTGAGCGATATCTTCTTGGACAGCATCATCGAAGGTTAAGGCATAGAACAGGCGCAATCTCTCTCCTACGGACATAAAAAGGCCAGTCGTTTGACTGGCCATGCTATTAATTCTTTTCAGTATTACTGGATACCAACGATCAACCAAGGTGCGTTTGGTTGAGTTAGGTCACGCTCAAGGTGCCAAACATCGTTGATGTCTTCTTCAATACCTTCCACGGCATCGCGATAACGACCCGTAAATTGTAGGCTAAGTTGCGCTTTAGAAGCGTCGTAGTCTGCACGTACAATCTCAGCGTCTACATACATAACATCAGTATGTTGCTCACCCGCATAGGAAGCACGTTCTGCTTTTAGCTCGGCAAACAAAGCAGGCGCTACGTACTCTTCAATAGTGTGCAGCTCATTGTGGTTCCAAGCGCCTTGCAGAATACGGTAGTGCTCACGAGAACCGTTAATAAACGCAGCGTGGTCAAAACCCGGTGGATAGTTGTGTGGAACGTCAGATTGAGCGTTAGCACCGAAGCCACCTTGGAAAGCGTTGTTGCCAGTGTTGTTAGACTGGAAGCCTTGATCAGCCTGCTGACGGAACTGAGCATCGTGCTGAGGACCGTTTGAGTATGCTGGACGTTGCTGATTCATACTGCCCGCTTTTGCGCCCAGCATGCCACGTAGGAACTTGAACAAGAAGAAGGCAATCAAACCGATGATCAGGATATCCATGAATTGGATACCTTCAAACGCGCCACCAAAGAAAGCAGCAAGCAGGCCACCCGCCAACAGACCGCCTAGAAGACCACCCATTAGGCCACCTTTTCTAGAGGTTGGGTTTTGTGTGCCCTTGTTGTTAATCGAGTTAGTGTTGGTTGGATTTGCCTTCGGCGCAGGAGCCGTTTTAAAGCTCTTACCAAAAGATTTACCACCGCCGAATCGTTTAGCTTCTGTTGCTGGTGCGAACACCATAGAAACAGAGACTAGCACCATCGCCATGATAGAAAAAATTCGTTTCATAATGTCTCTTCACTTTTGAATTTCAGCAATATTACCTATTAGAGCTCAACAATTAAACTTGGTTTCATGTTTCAAATGTTAAATTTCTTTGCAACCTTGCTCTATTTCACACTATTTTTAATGCAGTAATAGAATATACATTATTCTAGATAGAACTTTGTAGTCTATACAGAAGGTTTTGTCGCATAGCCGTGCTTTGATAGCTATCATGGACGCCTCCGCTAACCAGCCCTTTAAAATTGAGCCATGCAACATATCTCTGCAAAGCACCTGCTTTTCCTCGCTCTCATAGCGTGCTTTACACCTTGGCTACATTCTCCTTCCGCTTTGGTTTTAGGTCTTATCCTGTCTCAGCTCGGATTGGTTCCTAACACCCTACCCATCTCTAAGTGGACCAAGAAGCTTTTGAGCTACTCCATCATAGGGTTGGGCTTTGGTATTTCTTTGTCTGAAGCTTTTCAAGCCACCAGCAGTGGTATCGGACTTATCGTCACTACTATCTTTGTTACCCTGATTCTGGGAACTTGGATCGCTTTAAAGATAGGGCTTGATAAAAAGACGGGCTATCTTATCTCAAGCGGTACTGCTATTTGCGGGGGAAGTGCAATCGCGGCGGTTTCTCCGGCTATCAATGCCAACGCCAACCAAACTGGTTTAGCCCTTGCGACTGTGTTTGTGCTCAACTCTATTGCACTGTTTATCTTCCCTGTTATCGGTCATGCTCTAAACATGGACCAACACACCTTTGGTATGTGGGCCGCCATCGCTATCCATGACACATCTTCAGTTGTCGGTGCTGCCGGAGCCTATGGTGAGGAAGCGTTAAAAACAGCCACTACGCTTAAGCTTGCGCGCGCCTGTGGATCATCCTGTTGCTTTGATGAGTGCTTGGTATTTCGGTAAAGGCAATAAGAAGATTCAGGTGCCTACCTTTATCTTCCTATATATCGCTGCCGTGGTGGTAAGTGACCTGCTTCCGCAGTTTCAGGCGGTGTATGATGTGACCTTCTCTATTGCTAAGCAAACCCTGGTTGCCTGCCTATTCTTAATTGGTTCGGCTATCTCACTAGAGCAGGTCAAAGAGGCCGGTATGAAGCCTATGCTATTTGGTATTGGCCTTTGGATCGCCATTTCAATGGGTTCCCTGCTCTGGCTTCTATAACACCTTGTCGTACTGACTCGGTCTAACCCTAGACTTCATTCTTAGGCTCGCCTTTTTCGGTGAGCCTAATTTGTATGCGCCAAACAGAGCAAAGCCATACCCTAGCGCTTCCGCTATCGAACCTACCAAGCCTTCATTAAGTAGTGCCACAATCAAGCAGCTTGCCACTATTGCCCATATCCATTTCATAATGCGTTCCAAACTACCCTGTTGGAAGGAATTATGCGCCTGTATAAGACTTTGAAAAAATTCTCTTTTGCTCTATCTCATAACAAATTCGATTATGAATGGTTTAATGGCACGTAGAGTCTGTTGACCTTTTGAGGTTGAGGTTTGCTCGAGTCAGAAACGATTTAATCGCGGCGAGCGCCTTGTAGCCTAGTCATCTAAGCAAAAGGGACTCAACAAAGAGTAAATCGTTTCTGGCCGAGCCCTTTGGGTAGCGGCTGTTGGGCATTTCTACCGCGTTAGACACTTTTCATGTAGAACCACTACACCTAAATGTGCCTGCCTTGTATAAATGCCCAACAACTCGCTACAAAAACTAACTCAAAAGGTCAACAGACCCTATATATTCAGCCAGTTTCTTACGCGAAACCTTGATGCCTTGGGATAAGAATTGAGACGGTATTAGATGGTAGTCTTGCGGGAGCTTGAACCTTTGCAGGGTTCGCGCACAGTGATTTTGAAGCTCTTGTTTCAATTCTTGGTTAAGCTCATCAGGCCCCAAAATCATAGCGACAGGTCTATGACCAAAGGTGACGTCTTCAACTGGAATAATAAAAGCCTGCTCAATATCAGGATGACTAAGAAGTACTCTCTCTATTTCTTCACAGTGAATGTTTTCGCCACCGGAGATGAACATATTATCGGCACGACCAGCAATGCAAAGCTCATTACCTATCCAGTACCCCAAGTCTTTGGAATCAAACCAGCCATCTTTTAGAGTTAGAGGTGTTAACTCACCTCTTTGCCAATAGCCTTGGGCCAAGGTGTCACCCCTAACCCAGATCCTATCTTGCTCTAGTTTCAATTCACGATTAGGCAGAACTGTGCCAACACTATCTATCTCATTGACCTGTTTTGCTGTCACGGTAGAGGCCATCTCCGTCATACCATAGCCTGCCCAGATTCTCACTCCAAACTTGGCGGCTTCGATAGCTAGTTGATGCGGAATGATGGCGCCACCGAGAAGGACAGTTTTAAGGTTGCCCAAATTCCCTGAGTCCAAAGCTCGCTGCAATTGAGTCGGCACCATAGATGTGTGAGTGATGCCGTCAAGCTCAAGAGCCTTGCCCTGTTTGAGCTTTATGATGCAGCCCGAAAACAGCCAGCGCCATACAATCGCTAGACCAGAAACATGGAACATGGGTAGCGACAAAAGCCAATGACTAGATGCGTCAAACATGAGCGCACCTTGGATACCACTGGCAGAGCTCAAATGGTTATGCACGCTGTGGGCGACAGCTTAGGCTCTCCAGTTGAGCCTGAGGTAAAGATAAGGCTGGTGAGGTTTTGCTCGGAGTAGTTCTGCGTTTCAAGCCCCTGCTCTAAAGCAAAATCAATCTCTAGGGCCCCATCAAGTGTCAGAGATGTATTTGGGCAAAGGAATACAGCTTTTGCCCCAGAGGTTTGAATGCGCTTATCTAATTCAGGGTAGGCAGTTCAGGTACTAGCGCACAGGTAACTCCCTGTTCGATGCAAGCCAGATAAACAAGGATCAATTCAAAGGAGCTGTGCGGTGTGATTGCCAACAGCACATCACCTTTAACAAAACCTTTTTCTTCAAGCTGTAGTTGAATTCCGCCGACATGCCGGGCTAACTGATGCCAAGTGAAGTCGCCCTTGTTACATACAAGGGCAAGGTTACTGGAGGCTTTTCTTACCGCTAGTGGCTTTTACGCGTCACTTTGCTGGTGCCAAACCATGGTTTGCTCAGCAAGGCTAGCGATAGGCAATTCACTGCCTGGCCATGGGGTATGAAGCTGCTTTTGGAACAGCTGAAGGGTATCTAAGCCCGGTAAGGTCATTGGGGTAAACTGCTTAGCAAATCGAGCTAATTGGGTAAGACCTAAGCTAGATTCTAGCTCGAGCTCACCACTGCCGTCAATCCAAGAGACTGCGCTTCTTCAATCAGATGAATACAGCGGTCGATATTACCCACCAAGCTTGGCTTGATAACTATCGCCTTAGCGCCGGTGAGTTGCCCAAAAGAGAAGTCAGGATTCTTCACTGCATTTTGCAGGGTTTCATCCCACGCAATCGCCATTCCGCTCTCTATAGCAAAGGTGATGCTATCGCTTGGTTTCAAGCATGGCTCTTCTAGAAAGCGAATACGTGAGCGATTATCCGGCTTCACATACTTGGCAAACTGATTCGCCTTTTCAAGGCTCCAAGAACGGTTCGCATCTAACCGCAAATGCAGGTCTGGAATGGATTCTAAAAAGAGGTTTACCAAGATGCCATCGCGGATAGCTCATAAAGGCCAACCTTGATCTTGGCTATCTTCTCTCCCGGGAGCTGGCTTAGTGCAGGTAGCAGGTCGTCAGGGTCACCTGAGCAGAGCGGCGCAACCTGATAGAAGCCCTCTTCTCGCAGTAAGCCTTGCAGTTCATACTCCGCCATAGATAAACCCCAAGCCACAGATGGCAGGCTTGAATGACTATCTAGGGCTTCACCCTCTACCCATTTTGAAAGCCTAGAGACGGTCTCAGTGAATGCTTGGTCTAAGGTTTCGATACTAAAGCCAGGAAGTGGGGCAACTTCACCTAGGCCTGTTTTATTGTCCTCGACTAGCTCGACGATCCACCCCTCTCTTTGGGTCAGTTTCTTATCTCTCAATACCACCCCGCTGTCCATTGGCAACTGGTAGTGGTAAATATTAGCCTTTCTCATCGTTATTATTTTCCTAAGCTAAGTCTTCAGGGAAGAGTCTAATTCATCACTCAAAATCTGCGTCAGAACCGTGATAAATTTCTGTGATTGCTCCTTGTGGGCATTGTGCCCAGCATCTTCAACTAGATGATATTTAAGACCAAATTCCCTATATAAATGTCTAAACTTGGTATCTTTCTCGCCTACCACAAACGCCATTGGTAAACCTTCCAATCTCGGCATCAAATAAGGCTGCTTAGCCAGTGAGCTTGCTCGCATCACCTTAGCTAGCGCCGCGCCACTATTGTGAGACCGCTCCTCCACCAACTTAGCTCTTTGAGTTTGAGTCAGGTGAGAGAAAACCGGCTGGCGATACCAATCCTCAAGAACCTCTGCAATGGGTTCATGGGTAAAGCGTTCAATCCAAGCGCTATCGTTGTGCCAACGCGTCTCTCTATCAGACCGGCGAAGCAGGCCAAAGTTTCCACCCTCAACCACCAGCTTACGAATATTCAAAGTGGCGCACACTTGTGGGGTCAAACTGTACATGAGTACTTGCGCCAAGTGAATATCCCACCAGCACGAGGGGGCGTTTTGACTTCGCAAGAGGCTTGAGCGCTGAGAGTAGATAGGAAGAGAAATCATCCAAAGATTTTGGCTCTAGATCTTGGTTTTTACCGTGACCTGGAAGGTCAATACAGTGCCCCTCAGCCCAACTTGGTAATTGAGAGATCACCTGACTCCAGTCTTCACTGCTACCCAGAAAACCATGCACAAATACAATATTGACCTTGGTACGCTTGCTCATATCAGAGTGCGCGTATCTTGGCAGTGATGGCGCGAATATGCTCAGTCGCTTGCTCTGGGGGGTGATGACTTCAATGAGCAAGGTATTGGTACCGGAATCTCTGTGCTCAGAGATCTTAGTCTTCAGAGTTTCGAATTCGGCGACTTGCGCATAGTTCAAACCAAACTGCTTAGCCGCATGCTCAAACTGATAGCCATGTGGCATTTGATACAGTTTCTGCTTATGTGAGGCATCCACAGGAAGCATGTCGAAGATAGCGCCCCCATCATTGTTGATGACCAAGATAAGGTTGTTCTTATCTCTATGCAGAGACAGTGAATTGAGATCGTGAAGTAGCGAGGTATCACCCAGCATTAGAAGGGTTCGTTCACCGATAGCACTGGAAACCCCGGCACAGGTAGCAACAAGGCCATCGATACCCGACGCACCGCGATTCGAGTAGACCTCACCTAGGGCATGTTGGGAGAACATATCCACCAAGCGAACGCCTAAGCTGTTGCCGATAAACAGGTTATATTCTTCACTGAGCTCTGAGAGTTTAGTGGTGAGTTCCAGTTCAGACAGAGCCTCTGAGGCGTGCGCATTTACCTGTGAAGAAACGACCTCTTTCCATTTCTTCAAGCCATTACCCCACCTCGAGGTATCACTGTTCATTAGTGTTTTGGGCCAGCTGACGCCATGGGCACGAGTCATGGGTAAATGGTCTGGGTTAAGCCTGCTAGGTTCATCGCTGACCAATAAATAGCGGTCCGGAGACCAAACTCCAGCCTGCTTCTTAATAAAGGCGAGTAAGCGCTTTGAAACCAATCGAGCACCAAATTGAAGAATGACCTCACACTGAGCTAGAGCTTTGTTCGCCATTGAGCTTTGTAGCCAAACATCATAACTCGCCCAGTCTGAGCTCTGACCCGATTGCGGGTCACACAAGATTGGCCAGCCAAGCTCTTCAGAAAGTGCTTTCGCATGTGTTGCCTGCCCAAGAGTGGTGCTTCCCACCACAATCAAACCCTTGCGGTTGTGGTGGGTTGAAAGCCATTGCTCTAAATCGAATCTAGCGTTACTGCGAGTAAAGTCATCGCTATAGCTAGTGACAGACTCTAGCCAATTTTTCGGAGCCTCGTCTATATCAGCAAGAACAACAGGCTCTTCTGTATACAAAGGCTCTGGAAAGGCGCAATTGATATGTATAGGACCTGCCATTTGCGCGAACAAAGCGTCATCAAGGGTGCTGAGTAGCCAATTAAAACTCTGCTGCGGGCTTGGACTAGGCAGTTCAAGACTTCTAACTACATGGCTAGAGAAGATATTTGATTGCACTATCGCCTGGTTGGCACCGCAACCTACTAAGTCTATGGGGCGATCCGCAGTCAGCAGTATTAACTTCTCTCCGGTAAGGTTGGCTTCTGCCACCGCAGGGAGCAGATTGGCGACTGCGGTACCTGAGGTCACCACTACAGCAACTGGCGCCTTGCTCGCCTTAGCCATACCAAGCGCGTAAAAACCTAAGCCGCGCTCATCAAAATGAGTATGCAGATTAAGCTTTGGGTTAAGTTCGGCCTCTAGAGTTAGAGGCGTGGAACGAGAACCGGGAGCAACGCATACCTCAGAGACACCAAATCGTGTTAACTCTTCTAATAAAGTCGCGCTCCAAACACGATTTAACTGCGCCTGCCCCAATGCGTTGATTGAGATCATGACGCTTGTTCCAGGATACTTTGCTCGGTGATAAGGCTCAGCAGTGTCGACATCTTTTTATCTAGCTCCTGCCATTCGTGCTCAGCGTGCGAGCCAGGGACTATGCCAGCCCCAGCAAACAGACTCAGACGTTTTCCTTGCACCAAGCGCTTCGAATAGCCACACAAAACTCAGCCTCTGTTTCACTGATATAGCCTACAGACCTGCATACCATGCTCGGGCAAAGGGTTCGTTTTGTTCAATAAACTCAAGAGCCTGACCGCGAGGCAAGCCCGCTACTGCTGCCGTTGGCTGCAATGCTTGTAAAAGCTTACTTCTATCCGCGTAGGCGGTAAGTTCCGCCTGTATGTGGCGCTTAAGATGCTGGACTCTACGAAGGCGTACTAAGCGCGGCTCATGCTCCACATCCACTCGCTGACAGAATGGCGTTAAACGCTCGATGATATCATCGACAACGTATTGGTTTTCTTGAAGGTTTTTCTCATCCTGAATTAGCCAATTCGCCAGTTCTAGATCTTGTGAAGGGTTGGCATCACGACCAATAGTGCCGGCCAGCGCTTCAGTTTCAAGTAAGCTGCCTCTGCGGCTGTATAGTCGCTCTGGTGTCGAACCAATAAAGGCGTGCTCGACATCCAATTGCATCAAGAAATGGAAGCTGTGGCGATTTTGCTGTCGACTGAGATCAAGCAGTTCATAGCCCTGCATGGGTGCACTTAGGCTGATTACCGTCTGCCTTGCTAACACCACTTTTTTCAGTTCAGTTTCTTCAATGGTCTTGAGCGCAAGGTTCACGTTGCGCTCCCAATGATCTTTACTCGGGGTGTGCTGCACCGACTCCACATCCGGCATCTGATTAAAACCAGCAGTCAGATCTGCACTAAGCCTATGGATTGCTCTGCGCAGTGAGTCCTTATCTTCCAAAAGATTGGCTGCGATAAACCATTGATCACGACGCCTTAGAAGCTCAATCTGAGGTAGAAAAAAGTAGGATGACAAACAAGCATCATGCTTGCTTGAACGCGGAAAAGCATAGCCGCCCCAGATTCTTTGGTTGCTACTTAAAACAGAGTAGGCAGGATTGATATCACTGAAGGTACGAGCCTGACCAAGGGCTACGGTTTCTTCGGTGGTGTCCCTAGATTGCCAGTAGAACTTAGGAAAGACGGCCTGTTTCGCCATCCAAGGCACGACATGATCCGCGTGCACTGGTTCTATGGGTAATTCGATACGCGTGGTTTCAATGGAAGCGGCTTCGACTTCCTCCAGCAACATTTGAATGGCGTGAACCAAGTTAGGCAAGGTTACCTCTAACTCTCTGTTTTTATATGAATTGCAGTGCGCTTACTCTAGGTCGCTTAACCCATCAGATCAAGCCACTTACTTTCAATTCTAGAGCAAACTTTGATTTTATACCTGAAGCAAAAATTCTTGTTTAGATTTACGTATTAACTCAGTTACTTAGTACAGATTTTTCTACTAAAAGTTGGGGAATTGGTGTAATTTGATCTTATTCACACCAGATAAATCTAAGGGTTAACAATGAATAATATCGAGATGTCGTCAAAACTCGATAGTGTATGCTATGACATTCGTGGTCCTGTACTCAAGCATGCTAAACGCATGGAAGAGGAGGGGCACAAAATACTAAAGCTAAACATTGGTAACCCCGCCCCATTCGGCTTCGATACCCCAGATGAAATCTTAGTCGATGTACTGCGTAACCTCCCTACTTCACAGGGTTATTGCGACTCAAAGGGCATCTATTCTGCGCGCAAAGCTGTAGTTCAATACTATCAACGCAAAGGACTTCGCTCCCTTGATGTTGAAGATGTATACATGGGTAACGGTGTATCTGAACTTATCGTGATGGCGATGCAAGCGTTGCTGAATAATGGCGATGAAATGCTAGTACCAGCACCAGACTATCCGCTATGGACTGCAGCAGTATCGCTATCAGGTGGCAACCCTGTTCATTATATCTGCGACGAAGAGTCTGACTGGTTCCCAGACCTTGAAGATATCAAGGCAAAGATCACTCCAAAGACTCGCGGTATCGTACTGATCAACCCAAACAACCCAACGGCGCTGTGTATAGCCGTGACTTCCTACTCAAGGTTGTTGAGATCGCTCGCCAACATAAACTGATCATCTTTGCCGATGAGATCTACGACAAGATCCTTTACGATGGTGCTACTCACACCTCTATTGCGACCCTTTCAGAAGACGTGGTGACGGTAACCTTCAACGGTCTATCCAAAGCGTACCGTATCTGTGGTTTCCGCAGCGGCTGGATGTTCCTAAGTGGGCCTAAGCACCTTGCCAAAGGCTATGTGGATGGCTTAGATATGCTCGCCTCTATGCGTTTATGTGCCAACGTGCCTATGCAGCATGCGGTGCAAACCGCGCTAGGTGGCTATCAAAGTATTAATGAACTTATCCTGCCGGGTGGCCGACTGCTTGAGCAAAGAGATAAAGCCCATGAGCTGATCACCTCGATTCCAGGGGTTTCTTGCGTCAAGCCCAAGGGGGCTTTGTATCTATTCCCTAAGCTTGATCCTAAGATGTACAAAATCCATGACGACCAGAAAATGGTGCTAGACTTTCTTAAACAAGAAAAAGTGCTTTTAGTTCAAGGGTCTGGGTTTAATTGGCCTAAACCAGATCACTTCAGAATCGTTACCCTGCCCCATGTGGAAGACTTGGAAATGGCAATCGGTAGATTCGAGCGCTTTATCAGCACCTACACACAATAAAAGAAGAGGCCTTTGGCCTCTTTTTGCTTTATCTGCATCACTGAAACTGGGGAACGCCATGCACGAACAAAGCCACTTCTTCGCTCACCTTGCCCGCATGCAGCTTATTCAGCGTTGGCCCTTGATGCGCTCTATCTCCTCAGAGAATATTTCCGAGCACAGCCTACAAGTAGCGTTTGTGGCGCACGCGCTTGGGGTCATCAAGAACAAGAAGTTTGGGGGCAAGGTAAACCCAGAGAGATTGGCGGTGCTGGCTATGTATCACGATACCAGTGAGGTGCTGACCGGTGACCTGCCTACTCCTGTGAAATACTACAACCCTGAGATTGCTAAAGAGTATAAAAAGATAGAAGCCGCGGCCGAGCAGAAGCTTCTCTCTATGGTACCAGATGAGTTTAAGGAAGACTTCGAACCCTTCCTTATCTCAGGGAAATGCACTGAAGAAGAGCAACAGATGGTGAAACAAGCCGACTCCATCTGTGCCTATCTCAAATGCCTTGAAGAGCTCTCAGCAGGTAACCATGAGTATGCAGCGGCCAAACGCAATCTAGAAAAGACCCTGCAAGATCGGGAATCAAAAGAGATGCGCTATTTCTTGTGTACCTTTGCCAACAGCTTCGAACTGACATTGGATGAAATCAGCTAAGTGAATCTGCCATTGACCAACCTATCCGATACCTGGCTTGAACGCATCGATAACGAGCAGAAAGCCAGAAGCAATGACCATAGAGATGCCTATCAGCGAGACAGGGCTAGGGTGTTACACTCCGCCGCCTTCAGGCGCCTTCAGGCTAAGACTCAGATCCATGGTACTGGCAGCAATGACTTTCATCGAACCCGACTGACTCATTCCTTGGAAGCTGCCCAAATAGGGGGCGGTATTCTTGCTCAGCTAAAGTCTAAACACCCAGAGAAGGCTGAGATCCTGCCTCCAGAAAGTCTTGTTGAAACCCTTTGCCTCGCTCACGATATTGGTCATCCACCTTTGGTCATGGTGGTGAGGTCGCGCTCAACTATATGATGCGAGAACACGGCGGTTTTGAGGGTAACGCTCAAACCTTCCGTATTGTTAGTCAATTGGAGCCATACACCCAGCACCACGGTATGAATCTTTGTAGGCGCACCCTACTCGGTCTAATCAAATACCCAAGCCTATTATCACAGGTCGAACGAGATCCATACCTGACGGTGTCGACAACCCAAGACAGCTTAAATCCAGTCGCTGGACACCAGCAAAAGGTATCTATGATGTGGACAGTAAAAACTTCCATTGGGTATTGAGCGAATTTTCTGACCGAGAGCGCGAGCAGTTTTGTCAGGTCTACTCGCCAAATGGCGATAGATATAGACCTAAGCGCACTAAGTTAAAGTCTCTGGACTGCTCTATCATGGAGTTAGCTGATGACATTGCTACGGTGTTCACGACCTTGAAGATGCCATAGTGCTTGGCTGGTTAGCGACATCAATGGATGGAACATGCCCTACCCAAACTACAACAGAGTGGTAGCCCTTGGTTTGAAGCCAATATCGACAGACTCAGCGAACAACTTTTCTCTGGAGAACATTATCTTAGAAAGGATGCCATAGGCGGGATAGTGAATGCGCTACTCACCAGTGCTGAACTAAAACAGGTCAGCGAATGTAAGGGTATGCGCCCCTTGTTAGCCTTCAACGCCACCTTAAAAGCACCAATGCTTGAAGTACTGCAGGTATTCAAAACCTTCGTCAGCCAGTTTGTGATCCAGGCCACCTCAGTGCAGATCATCGAATATCGCGGTCAGCAAGTGATTATCGATCTTTTCCAAGCAC
Source organism: Vibrio ishigakensis (assembly GCA_000830475.1). Taxonomy (GTDB): domain Bacteria; phylum Pseudomonadota; class Gammaproteobacteria; order Enterobacterales; family Vibrionaceae; genus Vibrio; species Vibrio ishigakensis_A. The sequence goes on from BBSC01000010.1 coordinate 115,273, forward strand.
TCAGTGGCGACCCTGAACGGCTATTACCCGATGCCACTAAGGTGAAATGGCGCAGAGCACGAGATGAGCACGACCAAGGATTAAGGGTTATCTGTGACTATATCGCCAATATGACAGATGGCTACGCGCAAAGCTTCATAGCCAGATGTTTGCCAGCTGAGTTTAAATGCCCTAACGATTTCGCTCACCAAAGTGCTGCTCTCTCAAATGCTCCGGCACCTGTTTGAGTTGAAATTCAATCATCTTATCGAATGCCTCAATCAAGCCCTTTGGCTCTTTATCCAGAATGGTGAGGGCATGGTAAGCGGCCTCTACTGTGGAGAGGGCGTTATCTCGGGGTGCTTTACGAATAGTGTAGCGACCGGCAAGGTCCGCAGGTAAGTGCACCTGTGGCAAATGGTGCAGGTTGTTCGATAACTGGAACATCTTGAATGCTTTCTTCCATGTGCCATCCAGTAGGATTAGGCGAACATTTTCAAAGTCAGCTTGTTCTGGCTTAGCGATATCGTTCGAGGTATCTGACGGGAATAGAAGCAGGTTCAGATAGTCAGGTGCAGCAAGTAATTGGTTTAGTTGTTGGTGTTCACTGAAATCTTCACCAACGAACACCTTTGAGTTCGGCATAGATAGCTCAATCAGCTTGGCGGTACCTTTCGCTTGATTAACCTCGCTCGGGTGCTGCAGAATAATAACCTCGACCGAGCTAGTAACCTCAGTTACAAAGCCACATAGGCAGGCTTTTAGCGCTCGACCACAATGTTCACAATACCGAGACATAGTTCCAGTGTTTAAGTTTCTTGTTCTGTTTAGTTTAACCCTTCTGCTTCTGATGCTTCCACAACTCTCTGAGTTGTTTCGTTGGCAAGCAAACCTTGTGGATCAGAATCAGTGGTGGCGCATAGTAACCGGAAGCTTTACCCATACCAACCTCTATCACCTAGGAATGAACCTAGCGGGATATTGGCTACTCGCCTATCTGTTCCATGCTAGATACAAACGCTATGCAGTCGAAACCTTGATACTGGCGACTGCGATTGGTATTGGCTTACTGTTTACCTCTACCCAAAACTACTACGGCTTATCTGGAGCTCTACACGGTCTGTTTGCCATCTATGCCACCCATGAGGTGTTGTCGGGAAAGCGAAGCTCTTGGCTGTTATTAATTGGTCTAGGGCTTAAGATTGCGGCGGAGAACAGCGGTATGATGCCCATCTCCTCGGCATCGCTGATAGGGGCGCGAATCTCAACTGAATCCCACCTAATTGGTAGCCTAGTTGGACTCGCTATTCCGTTTATCCAGCGCAGTATCAGACGTCTAGGCTAAAGCTCAATACGCTCTCGGTTCTTATCTACCGTTGCCTGCCCAATGCCTTTGACTAGCTTAAGATCATCGGCACTCTTAAACTCACCATTTAGCTCACGAAAAGCTACAATATGCTCGGCCTTCTTCTGACCTACGCCGACTAGCATAGCGGCTAGCTCTTCGCTGGTAGCCGTGTTGATATTTACTCTGATCTCTATCCCGGCATATTCGCCATTGTCTCGCATAGGCTCACTATTTTCAGCCGCCAGCAAGGCTGTTGGGGATAGCATCATTAACAGGGTTAATATGGTTGGAATGACTCGTGACATGGGACTCTCCTTTGGTAGCAAATCTCTACCAAGCTAGTCAGGATAAGCCTCCTGCCAAAGTGCTATTTCTGAAAATAGAACGGGCCGCATAAGCGACCCGTTTTGTTTACTTGATTTGCACAGAAATTACTGCGCAGTCTCCAGAGCGTAATACTCGATATCAATCGTCTTTCGCAGAGCGGTAATCAGTGCCATTAGCTCTTGCTCAGACTGAGCACGCTTCAGCTGACCTTCAATCTGGGTATTGAATTGAGGGTCGATATCGTCAGTTACCTTGCTTAGCTCGATAACCGCAATGTTGCCTAGGTTGTCCATAGACTTACCAAAGTGTGGCTGGTCTGCTGTTGGACGAGGCATTGCATATACAGTGCTCGCAAATGGAGAGCTACGGTCGATGCTTTCAACCTCACCAAAGGCTAGGTTGTTTTCTGTAAGAACAGACTCATCACCAGACTCAAGCGCTGTTACTAGCTTGTCAGCAAGTTCGTTCGCCTTGTTACGGCCTTCGATATCAGAAAGTTGCTGTTTAACTTGATCTGCAACCTCTTCGTAAGGAAGAACAGTTTGCGGACGAGAATCTTCAATACGAACCACGATTACGTGCTCAGGAGCGATCTCGATAACCTCAGAGTTCAGACCATCTTCAAGAACCTCAGGAGACTGAAGTGCTTGCATTACTGCGCTGCTCTTCAGGATCTCAGGGGCGTCTTGTTGAGAGATAAAGTCAGTAGTGTGAACCTTTTGACCTGTCTCTTGCGCTGCGTCATCTAGTGAGTCTGGGTATTCGAATGCTACTGTCTCAAGCTTGTTCTGAAGCTCATAGAAGCTATCTACCGCTTGTTGCTCAGCCACTTCTTTCTTCAGCTCATCAGCAACTTCTGCATAAGGCTTAGCTTGCGCCGCTTTCACGTCATCTAGCTTGATGATGTGTAGACCAAAGTCAGACTTAACAACGCCAGTGATGTCGCCCACGTTTTCAAGAGCAAAGGCTGCATCTTCAAACGCTGGTCCATAACACCTTTCTCAACCCAACCTAGAGAACCGCCTTCTTCAGCAGAGCCTACGTCTTCAGAGTATTCTTTTGCAACAGCGGCAAAGTCTTCACCTGCGTTTAGCTTAGCTAGCACTTCGTCAGCCTTAGCTTGGTCTTGAACCAAGATGTGGCTTAGGCTGCGTTGTTCAGCAGAGGTGTACTTGTCGATATTGTCCTTGTAGTACTCTTGAGCTTTCTCATCACTAACGCTGTCAGAAGACTTCATCTGCTCTGCAGATAGTTCAATGTAAGAAACCTTGTACTGCTCAGGGCGAGTGAAACGCTGCGGGTTATCTTGATAGAACTTGTTTAGCTCTTCGTCGCTTAGCTCGATAGTTTTCGCCATCTCACTTGGAGAAAGAGATACAGTGCGGATTTCACGCTTCTGAGTCACTAGCTGAGCCGTTTGCGCTACTTCCTTAGGAAGAACAAAGTCACTGCTCTCTAGCGCTTGTAGGATTTGCTGGCGAACTAGGTCGCTACGTAGGTACTCAGCGAAAGAGTCAGCATTGAAGCCCGCACGACGAAGGAATGCTTGATACACCTCTTGGTCGAACTGACCATTGCTTTGGAACTGAGGCATACCTAGGATCATGTCACGAACCTGTTGGTCGCTGACACGCATGCCAAGGTTAGAAGCGTACTGCTCAAGAAGTACTTGGTTAACCATGCGGTCTAGCACTTCTTTACGGAATGTTTGAACGAATGCTGGGTCACCAAGCTGCTGTGAGAAGTAATCGCCAAGTTGCTGCTGCATGCGGTTACGTTCGTTTTGGTAAGCCATTTCAAAATCTTGACGAGAGATCTCAGCGTTGCCAACTTTAGCCGCAACATTGCTACCGCCACCTAGGTAGCCACTCACACCGGTGAAAATGAACGATAGGATGATCAGTCCCAAAATAATCTTAACCGCGATGCTGTTAACGCCCTCGCGCAGTCTTTCCATCATAACTTTTCGAAACTCCGAAATTTCGCCCGCATTAACGCCGAACTAGCCCGCTAGCTCAGGAACACTGGGGGTTCTTTAAATTTTGCATTCGATAATATCAGAAAAAGAAATGCGCACCAGTACGATGCGCATAAATAGGTGGTTTGATAACGATTTATTGTTATCTGATGTGACTTGAGAAAACTTAGTTAACAGAGTCTTTTAGCGCTTTACCTGGTTTGAAAGAAGGTACTTTAGCTTCAGCAATCTGAATCTCTTCACCAGTCTTAGGGTTGCGACCTGTACGAGCAGCTCGAGTACGTACGCTGAAAGTACCGAAGCCAACAAGTGCAACTTGATCACCCTGTTGAAGTGTTTCACTGATTGATTCAACTACTGCATCTAGAGCTCGGCCTGCAGACGCTTTTGAAAGATCCGCACTATCCGCGATTTTTTCGATAAGTTGAGTTTTATTCACTGTTATTCCCCTATTACCACTCGTTTGATTTATTAGAGTGGTTCAGTTCCATTTAGATTATGAATCTCAGCTCAGACCTTGTGTATAAAGGGCTGGGCCTCATAAGTTAAAGTAGCGCCCGAAAAAAAAGCTGACAAGTTTTTTATACTCATCAGCTCAATTTACATACTATTTTTTGGTTTTAGTCACTATTTTGTCTCTAGAGTGACACCAGATGGGTCATTTTGTAGTGCAACCGTTAGCACTTCATCGATCCACTGTACCGGTTTAACAACAATGTCTTTCTTCACGTTTTCTGGGATTTCTTCCAGGTCACGCTCATTGTCTTTCGGAATAAGAACCGTTTTAATGCCGCCGCGGTGAGCCGCAAGAAGCTTCTCTTTTAGACCACCAATAGGAAGCACTTCACCACGCAGAGTGATCTCACCTGTCATAGCAACATCAGCCTTAACTGGGTTACCGGTTAGGCTAGAAACCAGCGCAGTACACATAGCGATACCCGCACTCGGACCATCTTTCGGCGTTGCACCTTCAGGTACGTGAACGTGAATATCACGCTTCTCGTAGAAATCAGGGTTGATGCCCAGTTTCTCCGCACGGCTACGAACTACTGTCATTGCGGCTTGGATAGACTCTTGCATCACATCGCCAAGAGAACCAGTTTGGGTTAGTTTCCCCTTACCTACCATAGACTCAGTTTCGATAGTAAGAAGATCACCACCTACCTCAGTCCACGCAAGACCGGTTACCTGACCGATGCGGTTGCTCTCATCTGCTTTACCGTAATCGAAGCGTTGCACGCCCAAGAACTCTTTTAGATTCTCTTCGTTTACAACAACCTTCTTCAGTTTCGGATCCAACAGGATGTTCTTAACCGCTTTACGACAAATCTTCGAGATTTCACGCTCTAGCTACGCACGCCCGCTTCACGAGTGTAGTAACGAATGATGCCAATGATGGCTGAATCATCTACCTCAATCTCATGCTCTTTCAAGCCATTACGCTTGATCTGCTTCGACAGAAGGTGACGCTTAGCGATATTCAGCTTCTCATCTTCGGTATAGCCTGATAGACGAATCACTTCCATACGGTCAAGCAGTGGACCAGGAATGTTCATCGAGTTTGAGGTTGCAACGAACATGACATCTGACAGGTCGTAATCAACTTCTAGGTAGTGATCGTTAAATGCATTGTTTTGCTCAGGGTCTAGAACCTCAAGAAGCGCTGAAGACGGGTCTCCACGCATGTCTGATGACATCTTGTCGATCTCGTCAAGCAAGAACAATGGGTTCTTAACGCCAACCTTAGACATCTTCTGAATCAGTTTGCCTGGCATAGAGCCGATATAGGTACGACGGTGACCACGGATTTCCGCTTCATCACGCACGCCACCTAGCGCCATACGGGTGTACTTACGACCGGTTGCAGCTGCAATAGACTGACCTAAAGAGGTTTTACCTACGCCCGGTGGTCCCACAAGACATAGAATTGGACCTTTTAGCTTGTTGATACGGTTTTGTACCGCCAAGTACTCTAAGATGCGTTCTTTCACGCGCTCAAGGCCGTAGTGGTCAGAGTTAAGTACCTCTTCCGCTTTGGCTAGGTTCTTCTTAACCTTAGAGCGCTTCGCCCATGGCACACCGATCATCCAATCGATATAACCACGTACCACTGTCGCTTCTGCTGACATTGGCGACATCATCTTAAGCTTCTGCAGCTCTTGCTCAGTCTTCTCACGAGCCTCAGCCGGCATCTTAGATTCTTCAATCTTCTTCTGCAGCGCTTCAAACTCGTCAGGAGCGTCATCCATATCACCCAGCTCTTTCTGGATGGCCTTCATCTGCTCGTTTAGATAGTACTCACGCTGAGATTTTTCCATCTGCTTTTTCACGCGGCCGCGGATGCGCTTCTCAACTTGCAGGATGTCGATCTCCGACTCCATGCTGCCCATCAAGAATTCAAGGCGCTCATTCACGTCGATGATCTCAAGCACGCGTTGCTTATCAGAAAGCTTAAGCGGCATGTGCGCTGCGATAGAATCCGCTAGACGCGGTGCTTCATCGATACCGTTGATAGAGGTTAGAACCTCAGGCGGGATCTTCTTATTCAGTTTAATGAAGCCTTCGAACTGGCTGATAGCACTACGAACCAGAACCTCTTGATCTTTATCGTCAAGCTCTGGGGTAGTCATGAATTCTGCATCAGCGATAAAGAAGTCATCTTCACGGATAGAGTGGATCTTAGCGCGTTGCTGACCCTCAACCAGCACCTTAACGGTACCGTCAGGTAGTTTCAGAAGTTGCAAGATAGTCGCAACCGTACCTACTTGGAATAGATCTTCTTTGGTTGGCTCCTCTGTATCTGCTTCTTTCTGAGCAACCAATAAAACTTGTTTGTTGTCATCCATTGCCGACTGCAAACAGTTGATCGACTTTTCGCGACCCACAAACAGTGGGATGACCATGTGAGGATATACCACCACATCACGCAGTGGTAACACGGGTATTTCAATGCGCTCGGAACGCTCCAAGTTCATAATTTTCTCTCTTCCGTTTTCGGCTAATGATCCATATATAAGGTCAATTTAAATAGATTCAATGGCGCGAGCAACCGACGAGCGCAAAAACTTCACTGTCGGTGCAAAAATGGCCAGACATAAACTTAATACGTTCAATTGCCTGAGTTATAAGCAAAAAAAGCGAGCTTAACGCTCGCCTTTTCTCTATTTAGCTTGGGTGATATCTAGCTTAGATTATGATTCTGCGCCAGCAGCTTGATTCTCGCTACCGTTGTAAATCATAAGTGGCTCTGATTCACCGTGGATAACAGACTCATCGATAACCACCTTGCTCACGTCAGTCATAGACGGAAGCTCGTACATGGTATCAAGAAGCACGTTCTCTAGGATTGAACGCAGACCACGAGCACCCGTTTTACGCTCCATTGCACGCTTCGCGATAGCCTTTAGAGCATCTTCACGGAACTCTAGCTCAACACTCTCTAGGTCAAATAGAGCTGCGTACTGCTTAGTTAGTGCATTCTTAGGCTGGCTAAGGATCTGAATCAGAGCGTCTTCATCCAGCTCACCTAGTGTGGTGGTTACTGGCAGACGACCGATGAACTCAGGGATAAGACCGTATTTCACTAGGTCTTCTGGTTCAACCTGCTTGAACATCTCGCTGATGCTCTTGTTGTCGTCTTTCGCTTTGATTTCAGCACCGAAACCGATACCTGAGCCCGTTTCAACGCGCTGCTCGATCACCTTATCTAGGCCGGCAAATGCACCGCCACAGATGAATAGGATCTTAGAGGTATCAACCTGCAAAAACTCTTGTTGAGGGTGCTTACGACCACCTTGAGGCGGTACTGAAGCGACTGTACCTTCGATCAGTTTTAGCAGTGCCTGCTGTACACCCTCACCCGATACGTCACGAGTGATAGATGGGTTTTCCGCTTTACGAGAAATCTTGTCGATCTCATCGATATACACGATGCCACGTTCAGCTTTCGCTACGTCGTAGTCACACTTCTGAAGAAGCTTCTGGATGATGTTTTCTACGTCTTCACCAACATAACCCGCTTCTGTAAGCGTGGTTGCGTCAGCCATAGTGAAAGGTACATCAAGGAAACGTGCTAGCGTTTCAGCTAGTAGTGTTTTACCACTACCCGTTGGGCCGATCAGCAGGATGTTACTCTTGCCTAGCTCAACGCCTTCAGCCGTTTTGTCACCATTGCGTAGACGCTTGTAGTGGTTGTAAACAGCAACAGACAGTACTTTTTTCGCGAACTCTTGGCCGATTACATAATCGTCAAGGTGCTCACGAATGTCTCTTGGAGTCGGTAAAGCCTCTGACTCTTTCTTCGGAAGAGCTTCTTTGATCTCTTCACGAATAATATCGTTACACAGATCGACACACTCGTCGCATATATATACAGACGGGCCTGCGATCAATTTGCGAACTTCATGCTGACTTTTACCGCAGAAAGAGCAGTACAAAAGTTTCCCACTCTCTTTGCTTTTATCTGTCATTCGCTAACCTCTTAGCTTGGAACTTTACTGCTATAAAGTTTACATCAAAAAACTTAAAGCGACGCCTTAATTACCGCGCAAGTACAGCATCAACCAAGCCATATTCAACGGATTGATCTGCTGACATAAAGTTGTCGCGGTCCGTATCGCGCTCGATAACCTCAAGTGGCTGGCCTGTGTGCTCAGCTAGAAGCGTGTTCAGCTTCTTCTTGATGGTTAGGATCTCTTGCGCGTGGATCTGGATATCAGACGCCTGGCCTTGGAAACCACCCAATGGCTGGTGAATCATTACGCGTGAATTAGGTAGAGCAAAACGCTTACCTTTCGCGCCACCAGCAAGTAGGAATGCACCCATGGAGCACGCTTGGCCCATACATACCGTACTTACATTAGGCTTGATGTACTGCATGGTGTCATAGATAGACATACCTGCGGTTACACTGCCACCCGGTGAGTTGATATACAGAAAGATATCTTTTTCAGGGTTTTCTGATTCAAGGAACAGCAACTGAGCTACTACCAAGTTCGCCATGTGATCTTCAACTTGACCAGTTAAGAAGATGATGCGTTCCTTCAAAAGACGAGAATAGATATCGTACGATCTCTCACCGCGCGATGACTGCTCCACCACCATAGGTACAAGCGCGTCGACGATCGGCGACATTACATTTTTTTCTTGGTAGCTCATAGTGTTATATCCCTAAAAAATAAATGGCCCGGATGAAAACCTCATACGGACCATTATTAGTAGAAAAGCTATTTGAAAGTCAACCTTCTACTTGAACTCAACGCAATTAAGCTGGTTGTTGGTTCATAATTGCATCAAATGACTCTTCTTTCTCAGTCACTTGTGCTTTAGCGATGATAGCGTCAACAGCTTGCTCTTCTAGAGCTACGTTGCGCATGTTGTTCATCATCTCTTCGTTGCTTTCGTAGTATGCGATTACTTCAGATGGGTCTTCGTATGCAGTCGCCATTTCTGAGATAAGAGCTTTAACTTTTTCGTCGTCAGCTTTTAGTTCTTCAGACTTGATCACTTCACCTAGAAGAAGACCTACTACTACGCGCTTCTTAGCTTGCTCTTCAAACAGCTCACGTGGAAGCTGGTCAGCAGCTTCAACGTTGCCACCGAAACGTTGTGCAGCTTGTTGACGTAGAACACCGATCTCTTGCTCGATTAGAGCAGCAGGAACAGTGATGTCGTTTTCTTTAGCTAGACCGTCGATAGCTTGCTCTTTGATGCGAGCTTTAACAGCTTGCTTAAGCTCACGCTCCATGTTCTTACGAACTTCAGCTTTAAGCGCGTCGATACCGCCTTCAGCAACACCGAACTTAGAAACGAATTCGTCAGTCAGTTCTGGAAGTTCACGAGATTCAACTTTGTTCACTTTGATTAGGAACTTAGCCGCTTTACCTTTTAGGTTCTCAGCGTGGTAATCTTCTGGGAAAGTCACGTCGATTTCGAATTCCATACCAGCAGTCTTGCCAGTGATGCCGTCTTCAAAACCAGGGATCATGCGACCTTGACCTAGTTCTAGTGGGAAGTTCTCAGCTTTACCGCCTTCGAACTCTTCACCGTCGATAGAACCAGTGAAATCGATAGTTGCGCGCATGCCTTCTTCAGCTGCAGCTTCAACTTCAGTCCAAGTAGCTTGTTGCTTACGTAGAGTTTCGATCATGTTGTCTACGTCAGCGTCTTTAACTTCAACTACTGGCTTCTCAACAGTTACTTTGTCTAGACCTTGAAGTTCGATCTCTGGGAACACTTCTAGAGTTGCAGTGAATACTAGGTCTTGACCTTCTGCAGTCTCAACTGGTGCGAAAGTTGGAGCGCCAGCTGGTTGATTTTTTCTTTAACGATAGCTTCGATGTAGTGGCGTTGCATCACTTCACCCATAACGTCGTTACGAACAGCTTTACCGTACATTTGTGCAACCATCTTCAGTGGCACTTTACCTTTACGGAAACCATCAAAACGACGGTTCTTAGCGATGTTACGTAGTTCAGCTGTAACTGCATCTTCGATGTTAGCAGCAGGAACAGTGATAGTTAGACGGCGCTCTAGACCCTCTAGAGTTTCAACAGTAGCTTGCATTATTTTTAAACCTCTACATGAGCTCAATAAAATTGAGCAACGAGTCACAGCCTTGGCTATGACCACATCCTAGTGTGTGCTTCAGTGAAGCAACCAAATATAAAAAGAGTACCGTGATGCACTTGGGCATCGACGAATCAATCAGTGATATCTTGCGTACAAGGTATCTCCAATTGACCTCAGGGTATAAATTGACGCGACATTCTACCGATATACAGCAGTCCTGTCGAGACAACAACCTAAGCCAGGTAAGCTGTTTTCAGATTCGGTCGAAACTTTAGATGGGGTCGATGTTTTTAATTTCAACGCTTCGAAAGAAATTTCTCATTTTTAGAGAAAAAAAGCGATCTCGATCATGCTTTCAAATCTGCTTCAACTTCCCTTTACCGTATGACATACAATATGATACCAATTGCACTGCTTACAATTATAATTACTCTTTATCAGGTCATACCATGAGAAAATCAAGCAGTTAAAGTCATTGACCCCCTATACTTGCTTAGGGAAAAGTGCAAAGGGATTTAATTTGCAGATCACGTCCAAAACAGAGACCACTATGATTTTGCTAGCCATGATTGCTAGTCTCGCTTTGGGTGTCTATTTCATCGAGTCATACCATGTCCAACGTCAAAAACAGCTGGATACCATCTCGCAATACCAAGCTGAGCAAAAAGCCGCTGAAGTGGCCTCGCTTCTTACCCTTGAAGTAAAGAAAAAGAGCTATTCGGCCTATACCCTGAGCAATATCATTGCCAGTGAGCCACTGATAAACCAAGAGCACCTAACCTTTATTATCTCTGGTCTTATACAACACGATAAGCACCTACTTGGTGTGGCGATTGCCCCCCAAGATACAGTCAATTTTGTCTATCCCGAGGTCGTATTTGAATCCAGCTATACTCGGGATATTCTGCAAGATATCAGCACCCTCTCTAACCATATCGAGGAGATGAAGAATAATCTCGATCTCCTCGCCACCGCCGCAGTCTATCAAAGCGATGAGTATCCCGATTACTACGTGGTGAGAAGCCCTATCTATTCCGGCACTGTAGGTAACCGTACCTATCTTGGTCACGTAACCCTATTGGTGGATCTGGAGCAGATGCTACAAGACAGCCACTTTAATGACCGTCAGTTCTTGGTGGCGGCCGTAAATGAAGCCAAACCTTCCCAGCGTGTAGGTGACCTTAAGGCTATAGACACAGCTACGATTAAAACCGATATCAATGCTAGCAATGTCGATTGGCAAGTATTTATCGCCCCCGATCCAAACAGTAATCTGCCTAGGTGGCCACTGTTTAACTCAGTGCGCTTGGTAGGATACGTACTGCTCGCCATGGTGTTCTGTGGCTTTGCATCATACTTCGTCTCTATTTTAAGGCTCGTCAGCGCTCAATGCAGGACGAGCTGACCTCCCTGCCTAACCGTCGCTACTTTGTTTACACACTCAAGAACTTGGTACGGAATGCCAAATACACCCGCACTCAGTTTGCAGTTATCAATTTAGATCTGGATGGCTTCAAAAGCATCAACGATGAATATGGGCATACGAGTGGTGATTTATTACTCAAGCAGGTTGCTAGAGTGCTAAGAAGTGCTGTGCGGGCGACCGATGTAGTGGCGCGCGTTGGTGGGGATGAATTCTTGATCATCGCCTCTCGTATCGCGCAAGAAAGTGAAGTGACTAAGTTGGTTGAAGGCATACAGCACAAGGTAGAAAGTGAGAACTATCTGGTACGCGGTGCCATGGTCAAGACCCAGGTGAGTATTGGCTTTAGCATGTATAAGGACAAGCAGACTACCTTCGATAATCTGCTCTCTTCTGCTGATATCAATATGTATAAGAACAAGGCGTTAAAGCGTAAACTCAAGGGATTGCGCCAAGAAGAAAAAGACGCAGTTAATGCACTAGAGAACCATGATTAGTGGTCTCTGGCTCTCGATAGGTTTTCATCACAGCCAAGATTTCTTTCTCTAATCCTATGAAGAGATCCACCAGCGCTGGGTCAAAGTGCCTACCCTTCTGATCTTTTAGATAATCAAACGCCTCCTCGACACTCCAAGCCTGCTTATAGGGTCTCTCTGAGGTTAGTGCGTCAAATACATCCGCGATGGCACAGATGCGCCCTACTAACGGAATCGCCTCTCCAGCAACGCCGCTTGGATACCCACTGCCATCCCACTTTTCATGGTGAGTTTGAGCCACCGTCTTCGCCATCTGCATCAGCTCCGAACCGCTGCAATCACCCAAGATTTCAACGCCGATCTCCACGTGGCTGCGCATGACTGCCCACTCTTCCTCATCCAGTTTCCCCTTCTTTAATAAGATACCATCAGGAATACCTATCTTGCCAAGGTCATGCATTGGAGTTGCCTCACGCAAAATATCTGCCGTTTGCTCGGTAAGGCCACAGGCAAGGCCTAGGTGGTAGGCATAGTGCGCCATGCGTTTAACATGCAGCCCGGTCTCGTTGTCCTTATATTCTGCAGCGCGTCCCAAGCGCTCTAGAAGCTCAAGCTTGCTTTGGTTGATCTCTTTGGTTTGCTCTTGAACCTGACGATACAGCTCACGCTGTTGATTACTGAGCCTTACTTGGGTCTGGATGCGACGTTTCGCCACTGCTGGCACTATGGGTTTGGTGATGTAATCTACAGCGCCTAACTCAAAACCACGGACCTCGTCCTCGGCGGTGATTCTAGCGGTCACAAAGATGACGGGAATATGCTTAGTATCTTCATTCTGCTTCAGAAGTCGACACACCTCATAACCGTCTATATCCGGCATCATGATATCGAGCAAGATAAGGTCAGGCTTTGGATTTAGCTGAGCAGCTTAAAGGCTATGGTGCCATTTGTGGCAACGCGTATCTGATAATCGTCCTTCAATACCCCAGCCAATACATCAATATTTTCCGGTGTATCGTCGGCGACCAAGAGTAAGGGTTTATCGAGTTCATGCTTCATTTGCTCATCTTCCTAGTTCGGCAAATTAGTTATTCAGTCCACTCACGCAACAAAGAGAGCGCCTGTTCGAATTGATACGAGGCTAGGATATCTTCTAGCTGAGACAATCTAGCCAGCACCTCAGGTGTATCCGTTTCTCGTTTCAACGCCTGAATCAATTCTACGGATTGCAGATCATAGTTCTCCAAAAGTAGTTTCAACCTATCGACCTCGTCAATAAATGACTGTTCTAATTCGATTTGTTGCTCCGATTCGGGCGCACTTATATTAGGGTCATCATCGATATAAGTTTGAACAGCGTGTAATACTTGTGTCAGAGCTTGTTTAAGATGCTCCAGCTGCAACCCGTCTAGTCGGTCTCCGAGTTGTTCCATCTGTTGCTCGTAACTTGCACACAAACCGGCCAATTGAGTCGCTCCAATACTGGCAGCGGTACTTTTCAATGTATGCGCCTCACGAATAGCACTTTCGATATCACCGGACTTATTCGCTTGATCATCTCATTGACTCTCTGCTGTGCATTGTTGGAGAACTTGCGCAGTAGCTTCAAAAGCAGATATTCATCTTGGCCACAGGTCGTCAACCCAATACTCGGGTCAAATAGAGAATCAACCCTATGCTGAACGGCTTCTGTTTCTTCAATCTCTATATTGGCGTCACTATTCGAGCTAAGGCGTGTCATTACCGAAATAAGCCTGTCGACATCGATTGGTTTAGGCACAAAATCATTCATACCCACCTGCTGTGCCTTTCTTTGATCCCCAACCATGGCGTTAGCGGTCATAGCCACGATCGGTGTATTGTGGTCAAATTCTCGTATGCGACGCGTCGCCTCATAACCGCCCAGAACGGGCATCTGAATATCCATCAAGATGAGGGAGTATCTATTTTGCTGTGCCTTTTCTACCGCCAGTAGACCATTTTCCACCACATCTATATTGAGTGAATATGGCTCGAGTAAGCCGAGCACCAATTCTTGGTTAAGCTCATTGTCCTCAACCAGCAGGATGGATTGGCCGCTAAGGATCTGACCAGCGCTTTGCTGTTGCTGCAGAGCAACACTAGAGTCCTGCTCTTGCTTACCACTTAACGTGGTGATGAACTCAAATGGAACAAATGGCCTACGCAACACACTCACCCGCATACCCTGAGCAAGCTCTGCCATCTCATCACTTGAGGTGCATAATACAAGCTTGGTCAGAGACCTAAGCTGAGCTAATTGCTCACGGATACTATTTCGCTTTAACGCTGCATCAGATACATAGGTCACTGAGTCGCGACGACTCCTTCTCAGTTCATCTATCAGCAGCTCAAACTGGGTAAAGACTCGAGTTGAGATAGGTGTACTGGTCAGCGCCATATTAACTGCATCTGAGGTATATCTGTCTGGCTCAAGCAAGAGTACCTGCTTCTTGGCCAGCGTATTTATCGCCGGTTGCAGTGTACTAAACAGACTGACATTGCTCTCGGCCACCTCCATCTCTACCTCGAAATGGAACACTGAACCTTTACCTAGCTCACTCTCAACCCAGATCTTACCGCCCATAAGCTCGATTATCTGTTTGCAGATACTCAGTCCGAGACCAGTACCGCCATACTCTCGCGTAGTTGAAGCGTCCGCTTGCTGAAAAGAGTCAAACAGCTTGTCCAGTTTATCGGTGGCGATACCAATTCCTGTATCCTGCACATAGAAGTGATAGATAAATCGCGATTCATCCTCTGGGTGCGCTCTACCATCGATACCCACAATCACATGCCTTCATGGGTAAACTTGGTGGCGTTATTGCTAGGTTGATCAGTACTTGAGAAAGCCGTAGCTCATCACCTATCACCATGCGTGGGATGCGACCATCCACATTAAAGACAAACTGCAAGTCCTTTTCGAAGATCCTAAAACCGATAACATCTGAAATATGCCGCAAGGTATCACGCAGGGAGAAGGGTCGCTGCTCTAGCTCGAACTTTCCGGACTCGATTTTAGAAATATCGAGGATGTCATTGATGATCAAAAGCAGCGATTGAGCCGACTGATGAACCTTAGTCACATAGTTCTGCGCTTTGCTATTCATCTGCTCCTCAAGAGCCAGATGAGACATACCGATAATGGCATTCATAGGCGTGCGTATTTCATGACTCATATTGGCTAAGAAGGCACTCTTGGTCTGATTAGCGATATTCGCCTCAACCATGCATCCGCCAACTCTCGGTTAAGCTTCTTGATCTCAGATATGTCATAGCTCCAAAAGAGCGTCGCTGGCTGCTCTTTATATTCAATCTGAAAATAGCTACACAGCGCGGTAAATCTGGTGTCGTCTTCGCGTAAGAACTCTACTTCTCTGTCCACGACCCGGCCATCTCGGACCAGCTTATTGTAGATAAGATCTCTCTCGTTAGGGTCGGCATACAGCTTCTCAATCAGATAACCATCATCCTCATCCAAGCTGAGACCAAATTGCTCCTCTGCGCGCTTATTGCTGTATTTAATGCGTCCTTTTTGCACTATTACAGCAGCAATACTCGAGGTATTTAGGATATCAAACAGTTGGTTGCGACTCTGTCTTGCCTCCAGCTCTGCCAAGTTAGTCGCCAGCATCTGTGTCTTCAAGCGTCGATTGGAGATAAACAGAATCGCCAATACCAAGGCCGAAAACCCTACCACCAAGAATAAGATGGTGTAATCCAGCTTCTCGATAACACGGTTGGTTGCCCAGTTATTGATGATCTGCTGTTTTTTGCTAGAGCTGATGGCTCGAATAGCCTTAGAAACCACGGAGCCGAGCACGGGCTCACTTTTAAGGGTATGAAAGGTAGGAGAAACCGTATTACTCAGGCGATCCACTATGATGAGGTCACGGTAAGAGTTTTCATTCAAGATATAGTTGATGACATAAGTGGTATCGATATAACCGTCTAGCTCCCCTCGATTAAGAAGGTCTAACCCCACCTCAGAACTCTTAAGCTCAACCCAGTCTATTTCAGGGTAGGCTTCCATCAAACTAGGGCTATTCGACGCCCCGTATTGCAGACCCACACGCATATTGGACATGCTGTTCAGTCCACGACCATAGTTCTGCTCTATATGGCCGACAACGGCGAGCTGATCGGTAAACAAAGATTCGCTGGGCGTGTAGTCAAAATTGAGGCTCTTGTTTTCTGCAGCTGCGGAAACCATACCTAGCTCACGAGCGTCAAGCATTTCTATCGTCGCTTGCCATGAGTCCACAAATACCGGCTCAAACTGCACCCCAACTATATTGCTCATTTCAGACAGAACGTCGGCAATGATGCCCTTAAACTCTCCATCTTGTATTCCCTCATAAGGCAGTGCGGCTGGGTCTATCCCCACTCTAATTACTGGGTTTTGCGCAATCCAATCTAGCTCTTGAGAGGTGAAATTGAGGCTTGAGGTGTTGAGGTCTAGCTGTTCATAGATCTGCTTTATGCTGTTAAAGTCTGTCTCGCTGAAAGACTCAAACATGCTCAGCGGTGGAATGTAGTTTTCGTTGAACGAAGAGCTAGAACCAAGCTCAGAATAGATGGTGATACTGCCAAGTGGCACTTCCTCTATTCCCTTGCCTTGCACTAATTCTCGTTGCAGATAGATAAGCCCTTGGCGACTAAAGGCATCTACCGGAGTCAGTCTTCCATTGATGGATTTATAGTTGATCTCTCGGCCATTATTGCTGCCTAGGCGCAACGAGAGCGCAGCAAAACCATCAGAGAAGTTGAAGGCATTTAATACGCTGTCCAACAATTCCAATTTATCTACCTTAACTAGGTAGGTGATCATCTCAGTCATCAAGATGCCACCATCGGCCTTAGCTCTAAGTTGGTGCTCTCGTAAAGTTTCTCTAAACGACGATACTCGGAGCTGCGCACAAAGCCATCTAGCTCAGCATTGAACTTGTCCCTAAGCACCTTATCCTTGAAGGCCATTCGAAGTGGTACAGAAAAGCGAGTAATAAACTCGTGAGTCGCATCCAGCGGTGGGGCTTGCTTGCTTCGGTGCAGATAAACGTTGTACTCACGATAATCCACCAGCAGGTAATCTACCTCCCAGATTGGATAGCCTCTAGTGCGCTCTTAAGGTCAAAATACTCGTTATCGATGGGCTGTCCAAAGCGACTACGAAACATCTTAGCCGCCTCACTCGCCACAGCATCAAAGGTACCGATAACCGCACCGACTTTTTTATCCTTTATAAGCTGTCGATTGTTGTCTCGGGAGAGTATCTCCTCGCCAGCTCGCGAGATAAGGCGATAATCTTGGGTCAGATACGGTCGGGAATAATAAAGCTCACCACCGGCATCATATCTTGGACGACTGGCGGATGGCGTTTGCGCCGCAGCAAAATCCACCCCATCGATAGAAAGTAGATCCTTAAAGTTCACCGCCTTATTCGCAGCGATCATGCGTCCAAGATCGTAACCCATAGCCTCAAATAGACTCTGGATAATAGAGTACTCGAGACCTACCCCTGAGTCAGCCGCATAGGTATAAGGCACTCGATTGAAATACATAAAACCATTCAAACGGTTCTTGAATGGGTCATTATCAAACCAGTGTTGCAAAATGCCATTTTGAACATCGTAAGGCATAGCGCTTATAGATTTATTGATGATCGAATAGAGCTGGTTTGATTCCTCGCTGACTGCCATCTGCAGTCGCAAACCGTAGAGGTCATTAGTGGGTCTTAGGGCGAGCACATTGTTTAGGTTTAAACCCTGCACCAGTCGCAGTACCGAAACCTTCTCCCCAACAAAAGACTCGACTTCCCCCTATCTAGCGCCTTGAGTGCTTGTCTATCGCTGTCGTAGTATCGAACTTCGACGGGCAGACTTTTCGACGCCACATAGCGGTCAATCGCACTATCTCTTATCACTGCCATGGTAGGCTTAGTCTGCTCAACAACCTCCTCTGCAGGGTCTACAGGCTGATGAGTATTAACAAAGATGAAGTAGTGATAGGGAAGATAGGGCTCAGTGTATTGGATATCCAGATTTGAACCTTCGAAATCGAAGGTCATTGGATAGACACCAAAATCACCATTTTTTAGACCAGTGTAACCTTGTTCGACCGATGTGAGTGGCACCTCGATAAAGTCGATGCCAGAGACCTTTTCAATATATTGCAGGTAATCCTTAACTATCCCCTCATACTCGCCGTTCGTATTGCGAAAGATATAGGGGTAGTGATCATCGAATAGCGCGACCTTTACCTTGTGACCTTTGTTCAACCATGCCTGTTCATCATCGGAAAGTACTACATTTGCTAACGCAGAAAGGGAGCAAAAACTAGAAAACAGTAGCAGTAGAATTGAAAATATCGGTCGCACTGCTTGATCCCCTCCGATGGCCTATATGTAACTAAGTGCAACAGTGAAGATAGCTAATGTCTTGATAAATAGCTAATTAATTAGCTGTACACCATTCCTGTTGGCATAAAAAACCGCCGACTTTTTACAGTCAGCGGCTTAGTTAATCTTGGGCTAGATTAAGCGTTAGCTTCGCGATCTGCGATGAACTCAAGAGCCATCTTGATGCGAGCAACACAGCGCTCTTTACCTACTAGCTCCATTACTGCATCGACAGATGGAGACTGACCGCCACCGGTTACCGCTACGCGAAGGGGCATACCGATCTTACCCATGCCGATCTCTAGCTCATCACACACAGCCTTGATTACGTTTTCTTTAATGCTGTCTGTAGTCCAATCAGCCAGTGCTTCTGCTTTCGCAAGTGCTAGCTCGAGTGGAGCCTTCGCTACGCCACGAAGGTGCTTCTTAGCTGCGCCCGCTTCAAACTCGCTGAAGTCTTCGTAGAAGTAACGGATCTGCTCAGCTAGCTCAACTAGGGTGTTACAACGCTCGCCCACGAGTGCGATAACGTCAGTGATAGCAGGACCGTTCTCAACGTTCAGCTTCTGGTTGTCTAGATGCCACTGCAGATGCTCTGCCACGTACGCTGGATCAGAAGTCTTGATGTAGTGGTTGTTTAGCCACAACAGTTTGTCAGTGTTAAATGCAGACGCTGACTTAGAGATAGCATCTAGGCTAAATAGGTTAATCATTTCTTCAGTTGAGAAGATCTCTTGGTCACCGTGAGACCAGCCAAGACGCACTAGGTAGTTGTTTAGTGCATTCGGCAGGTAACCTTCATCGCGATATTGCATTACAGATACCGCACCGTGACGCTTAGACAGCTTAGCGCCATCATCACCCAGGATCATTGCACAGTGAGCAAAGGTAGGAACCGGAGCACCTAGCGCTTCATAAATGTTGATCTGACGTGGGGTGTTGTTGATGTGGTCCTCACCACGAACAACATGAGTAATACCCATGTCCCAGTCATCTACTACTACTACGAAGTTGTAGGTTGGTGCACCATCGGTACGACGGATGATAAGGTCATCCATTTGATCGTTACCGATCTCGATACGGCCACGGATTTGGTCATCAAATACTACGCTACCTGATTTCGGATTGCGGAAACGGATAACAAAGTCATCACCTTCTTTTGCTTCTGCATTTGCAGCAACAATCTTAGGGTGGTTCGCGTCGTAGCGAGGCATCTCTTTGTTTGCTTCTTGCTCTGCACGGATCTCGTCTAGAAGCTCTTTAGATGCGTAACATTTATATGCTTTGTCTTCAGCAACTAGTTGGTCGATGCACTCGTTGTAACGGTCAAAACGCTTGGACTGGAAATAAGGACCTTCATTCCACTCCAGACCCATCCACTGCATACCTTCTAGAATCGCGTCTACGGCTTCTTGAGAGTTACGCTCTAGGTCAGTGTCTTCGATACGAAGTACAAATTCACCACCTTGGTTTTTAGCATATAGCCAAGAATACAGTGCAGTACGTGCACCACCTACGTGTAGATAGCCAGTTGGGCTTGGGGCAAAACGAGTTTTAACCGTCATTTAGATACCTTTGTCATGTATTAGACGCGAGTCCGCGAAAATTTGTGGCTATTTTAGCACTCAAGCACAAATGTACAACGGTGACGAAGAGCAGAGATAAAGAGATTTTAGAAAGGTTCAGATGTAAAAAAGGGAGGTAAAATTAATTGCCTCCCTCTACAGCTAATTTAATTAAAGTATTCATGAGATAACACTAATAATTGCGACTAGGCTGGCGAATGAAAAAATTGCGATGCGGCTTATGATGCCAAAGTTTGAGTGCTCGATCATTTCTTGGTGTTGCATAGGCTATTCCTTATCTATTTGTTTCATATACAAAGATAAGGAAAAGTTACGTTGTGATCAATACAAAGATTACAGGAATATGACAACAACTGTAATAATCAACACTTTCGTGATGCGTATCACAAATATTCTCTATTATGTCTCTTCCAAGAGCTCAAGTATACTGAAGCTATCACTTGCATAAGACTCTGAAAACATGCCTCAAATTACCGGTCATATTAGAAAAATGACCTCTCAACTCGATAAAGGTCAGGCCCGATATCAACTGCCTTTAGACGACCAATCTATTGACCTAATGCCACTTATCGGTCAAACCCTTACCCTCTCTTATTCAGGTAACATTCATTGCCAAGCCTGTGGGCGTAAGACTAAGAAGAGTTATTCACAAGGCTATTGCTATCCATGCATGAGCAAACTGGCCCAATGCGATATGTGCATCATGAAACCAGAGACCTGCCACTACGATAAAGGTACCTGTCGTGAACCGAAATGGGGTGAAGACAACTGCTTCGTACCTCACTATGTGTATCTCGCTAACACTACCGCGATAAAGGTCGGGATTACCCGTCACACCCAGCTTCCTACCCGCTGGATAGACCAAGGTGCAAACCAGGCACTGCCTATCTTTAAGGTTGCCTCCAGATTACAGTCGGGTCTAATAGAAACCGCATTGGCTGAGTTTATTTCTGACAAGACTAACTGGCGCAATATGCTTAAAGGCAAAGCCGATGATATGGACCTTAAGCAGAGAGCTGAGGAGTTGATTCCTAAGATAGAAGAGCGACTATCTGAGTTGAAGCTCACCTATGGCGAAGATGCTATTGAGCGCTTAGAAGAATCAGTGACTGGGATTGACTATCCAGTGACTGAATACCCAACCAAGATCATCTCTCTTAACTTTGATAAAACCCCTGAGATCACGGGTACTTTACTGGGTATCAAGGGGCAGTACCTCTATTTTGATATTGGCGTGATCAACATGCGTAAATTCACCTCCTACGAAATCACCGCCAGTTTCTGATCCCATAAAAAAGCCGAGCCCTAGAGCTCGGCAAAACAGAAAATCATTAAACCAATTCAAGCGGTATTAGAAGCCGTAGCTAGCACCGAATACAAAGGCGTTGTTTACTAGGCTGTCGCCCTGTGCGTTTTCAGCGCCATTGGCTTGGCTACGGAACTCAAAGTAAGGCTGAACACCTTGGCGAGTCCAGGTAGCACGAATCTCGTGGTCCATGGTTTCCGCTTCAATCATATAACGTTGTTGTAGCTTAGCGCTAGGTCCATATCAGAGAATGAGTAAGCGATGCGGTTATCCATGCGGTAATCTGTATCAGCGTCCGCGTCTGTTGCATCGATATGAGCTCGAGTACGGTTGCTAATAGAAAGGCCGTTATCAAAGTTGTAGCCAATCTTAACCAATGGACGGTATTGGATAGATTCACCCGCAGAGATCAGGTGCTGATAACCTGCAGCAACCCAAAGATGATCGGTGATGTTAAATGCCTGCTCACCACCAAGAGTAATGGCTGGTGTGGTATTACCTGCACCACCGTTTTCAGTCACAATTTCACCCAACTGAATACCATCAAACTCAGTATACAGAGTCAGGCCACCAAGGCTGTTTTCAAAGGTATGACCCGCTTCTAGTAGAAGTCGCTTTCGAACCATGGATACGTCCATCGTCGTGGAATTGAACATTACCCGTTACATATGAAGAGGCGAAGGCTGGGGTTGATGCTGCAATTGCTAGTGCACTCAGTGCGATAACTTTTTTCATTGTTGTACCTATTTTCCACTAATTTATTTCTTAGTGGTTTCGGTTTGGATATACAAACGGAAACCTTTAGAGGTCGGCGCAATGCACCGCTTTATTCCATTTATCAGTGCTGCAATCGTCACTTAAGATTCTGCGTCACTTGCCTCCTTGGCATGCCCTCAGACTGCACCAGTTATTTTCCATCACAAAATAATGCAATTGCATATGTGATTGAGATCGCAACATGTAGAAAGATAAAAATAGAAAAAGATATTTAATCCAACAAAATCATAGATTTATGTGGAAACTAATTTATGAGCAGGAATTAGACAGAAATATAAAACTAGAGTTTAGGCTCAAAAACAACACCAAACCTAGGGTTTAATGTGATGTACATCACCCACAAATTAGATCGATTTTCTTTTCAAAAATGAGAAACGCTAGAAAAGGTGAAGGAAATCACATTAGAAGGAAGATTTTAGGGGTGACTTTTAAATAAATTATCGGCGATGGCTATTGGAAATAGCGGCCTTTATTTACACAACAAATAAAGATTAAGGATTCACAGGCAAAAAAAGGCCAAACAAGACGTTTGGCCGACACTAGCAACGTAGTTACACAGTTAAAGGTAAAGACAGGAACTAATAGTATTTCTTCATACTGTTGAACACGAGTTGTTGATAACCCTTGTTCATTTTCTTGGCAAACTCGGCCTCTTGAGGTAACCCAGCACATTGGCCTTTGTATTGGTTACCCAACTTTCCGTAGTCATAAGCTTGAGCTGGATTGCAGTATTTATTTCTGCCCTGCTCAAAGCCTGCCGTATACTCATCATACTGCTGTGAGTTGACCCCTTGAAGGTCGTAACGATTACTCAGCTGTTCAGCAGACTCGGCTTTCAAACCAGCGCCACCTCTATGTGCGCCCAATTCTTGCCATGATGCTGATTCTGGAGTCATTGCGCAGCCCGCTAACAGACTAACGCCTAATGCAATCAGTAATGTTCTCATCAGATCCCTCCTCGCGTGTTAACGAAACCTATTGCTCCGTTATATACGTTAGACAGGGAAACAAGGGATTAAATTACACACTCCAGTGCAAAGACGCCTTTCAAGCGCCTCGCCTATATTCTATTTCAGGTTTTGCATTGCCCATTGCATAAAGGCTTGCTGCTCTTCACGGGACATGTTTGCAAACTGCTGTTTGATACCCAAAGATACCTTTGAAGTATCAACTGTGACTGCAGTAGCTGACTCGCCAGCAAGGACTACACCAGTTGTTTTGTTGAACTCAGTAATCTCAGCTTCGTAGTCACGGAAGCCTTGCATTCCGTTCTTATCTAACACAGCTAGTTTGAATTCAACGGGTTTACCATCCTCTGTTTTTAGCTCAAAGGTTGGGTCATCATTGAACTTGTTTGCGTCTTCAATAGTGCGAAATTTCTTGTAGTTAAGCTGATAGGTTTGCTCGTCTTGTACATCAAAGCTCATGATCATCAAGCGCGAATTAAATTTGCGGCGTTTACCGTCTTCAAAAACTATCTGACCTACAGTGAAGCCTAATTGAGTAGCGCCTGGGTGGAGTTGCAGCTGATCGACATCGCTGAACCAAGAACTATTCACTGCTTTACCATTTACAACCTGAGGCTCAATCTCAGTTTGAAAGTCAAACTGGCTTGCTGCCTGTACTGCGGTTGCAGAAAGTAAAAGCCCCATGGCGATCAAAGATTTTTTAAACACGTTTCATACCTCAAATGGTTTTTCGCTGGCTTTCTGTGCCGAGCAAAACCTAATAAGGGTGGCGCGATAGCGCCACCAATTTGGATTTATATTAGAAGTAGTACTCTACGCCCACAGAGAACTCGTTGAAGTCTTCAGACTTCCAACGTGCGTTTCCGTCTAGACCTGTTGGTTTATCACCGAAGTCAAGAGTACGAGCACGAGCATAAAGCACAGCTGATGGGTCTACGAAGTAAAGTACTTGAGCAGAGATTACGTTATCATCTGTGTTATCGATAGTGTTGCCGTCACGCTCTAGCTCAAAGTTTGCAGCATATGCCACTTTGTACTGCCAATCGCCGTGGCTATAGATAAGACCTGCAGACATTGCACCTTGTTTCTCATCAACATTAGTATCTGTAGATGCTTCCATGTACTTGTATTGTGCGAATAGAGAGAAGCCATTTTCAAACCATGCTTGAATACCCGCTAGGTAAGTATCATTGGTCCATACTGCATTCTCAGCCTCTACCTTGTCATTGCGCTCATAAGCTAAGTCAAACTGGAATGGACCCACGTTATAGTGCGCTGCACCACCGAAGAAGTATGAATCACCCGAACCCGTCGAAGCGTCATCACCAGCACCTACTGCTAGGTCAAAAGAAAGGGCATCAAAATATTTTGGTGTATCCCAGCGCATAGTGTTTGATTGGCGATCTTGGTACTTGGCACCACCGATTGAACCACCCCAGTCATATACGTCACCTAGGCCTGGGTTAGATGCTGGCCAGTCGATTAGTTCATAGATTGGAGTTAGAACACGGCCTAGACGAACTTGGCCCATGCCTTCGCTTTCAAAACCAACAAAGGTATCACGCTCACCTAGACCAGCGCCTGCACCACCAAAGCTTGGGTCAACATAGCCACCCTCGATCTGCCAGATAAATGTTGGGCTGAAGTTCTTGAACTGCTTCTTACCGCGGAAACCGATACGTGATTCGTTGTTTAGCTGTGTACCACCTAGATCGTCATCAGTTGCCTTGTTGCCTGAATCGTAATCACGATATGCAACCTGCATAGCGATGATGCCGTAAACCTCGTATGAAAAATCGCTCTTGGTTAGAAATTTTTCTGCCGCTGTTTCACTGTTTGCACCTGCAGCTAGCGTGGCACCACTGAAAGCCAAGCTTGAAAGAGCTGCCGCAATAATAGTTTTGTTGAAGCGAGACATGAGAGTAACCCCTTGTTTTATGTTTATTTTTGGTCTGTCACATTGCGTTCCTGCAATGCCGAATAAGAACATGAGAAATTCTTACAGATTTTTTCAGACACAAAATAAGTCACCCCTAAATCTTTGAACTGATTCAAAACAGAAAAACCTAAAGATATTTAATTCATAAAAAACATATACTTACACTCCGTCAAAAACGTCAAAACATTCTTTTAGATTAATCAATACTCACAAATATCACGGATTTGGGCATAAAACTGAGGATTTATTTGAACCTAATCAGACTGTTTTTAGATTTTTCAGGGGAACTTTTGATCGAGAGGGCGCTTTTTGTGAGCTATATCCAATTTACTTTTTTCGCGATTAATCAAAAGAACCACGTCAATTTATAAATTGACGTTTTTTGTCGAGTCGAAACTCACCAACTGGACAAAAACAAAAGCAATCAGACACTTAGAGAGTGAGTACGAATTAGCAGAAGTGCAGTTGAAGACATGCGCTATAGAGAATATTGAACCAACGAGCCGTGAGGTTAGGTATGCAAGCTAGATAAAAAGGGCCAATCACAAAAAGTCGAACGACAATAGGGATGAGTAACGGAGATAAAAAGATATCTTCGCGAATGAAGACAGAAGTCTGCTGTATACAAGGTATTGCTGGTAATAGGACTGACTGTCCAGTACTGGTACAACGTAATGGAGTGGTTGTTTCATGTTCCAAAAATAGATTTAATGAAACACACTAAGTTCAGACTATGAACTCTATCTACAAAGAGCTCCCCCACTTAATCAATGTCTAGCGAGACGATAAACAGTAGCTCGGGCCTTTATCTCAACTAAGAGTCCGTGAACTCTCTTTTATAAAGAGAACAGGCCTAATACAGCTCCCCCTTTAGCAAATTCCTCTCGAGTTCAGAAGCTAATCAAAGGACTAAAACAAAAAAGGCCAGCTCTATGAGCTGGCCAAACGGAGGTTAACAAAAGCCCTACAAACTATTGCACCTGAGTCACACGACTAAATAGATTACCTGAGGCTGATTTCGAACGAACCCACACCTCACCAGTTACACTAGGACGCTGCTCGTCGTTGTAATCTAGCCAATTTTCACCATCAACTGAGTATTGAAGCGCTACACCTGGGAACTGAATGTTCATTGCAAGCTCACCCTGCTCTACCACTGCCCCTGGAACTGGGAGACGGTAATCGATACCTGCTTTCTCAAGCTTAGCCAGTTCACGTTGACCGAGAACGTTGGCAAAACGAGTCCAGTCAGCAAGCAATGCGTCTTTATCTACTAAGTTGGTATCTTGTGAGTACTCAACGCCAACCTTGTATGGGTTTTCCCAGTCAGCGGCATGCCAAGCACGCTCAGCTGCTGCTAATACGCGAGGGAACACCATGTATTCAAATTGCTCGTCGGTGCGTACCGTTTCAGACCACAGCTGAGCTGACATACCTAGGAAAGGTCTCTCAGCCTCAAACTTACCTTTAGCGGTAAAGCCGTTGCCATCACGATCTACCGAAGTTTCAGCATTTTGAGGCATGTTCTCAGGAGCAAATCCAAACATCTTGCGAGTATCGGTTGCACGTGTACCCCAGTAATAACCGCGCTCTTTCGAATCTACCTCATAAGGGAAATCCATATATACATAATCTGGGTTAGAAGCGACTACGTCATAGCCTTTGTTTGCCCAATCATAGATGGTTGAAGCGCCGCCCCAGTACAATACTTCCCAGAAGTTTACGCGAGTGTTTTTAGTGGCAAATGCATCCGCACCTTCACTGTATTTCAGGCCATCTTCCCATGCTTGGAAGTTCTCGATGCCCTTATCCGCAGCAATCTTAGATACCTGCTCTGCAAAGTGGCTTGGTAGGTGACCAAAGTCTTTCACATCACCACTGTCGATCATCGCCTGGCACTGTGGAGACTTAGCAAATGGTTGGTCTTGTTTCGATTGGTCGATATCACCCTTCCACGCGACTTTTTCTTCTGCATTTACATCTTGGAAGCCACCACCTAGCTTAATGTTCTTCGCTTCATCACCACCATAGTGCCAAGTGCTTAGAGGCATGCCTGCTTCTTTGTGCATTGCTGCAACTTCGGTAATCACTTTATCTACAAAGCGAGTGGACGATTCCATACATGGGTTGATGAAGCTCTTCTTGTCATAGAACTGAACTGTAGTAACGTTCGAAGTATCCTCTGGATCCATCAAGCGATATTCGTTGGCAGCCGCCTCATCGCCTTCATTCATTAGACGCTCATAGCGTGCTTCCATTGATACAACCGCTGCACGTGCGTGAGCTGGCATATCAATCTCTGGAATCACTTCAACGCTGCGCGCTTTTGCATACTTCAAGATTTCAACATAGTCGGCACGGCTAAAGTGGCCTGAACCAAAGTTATCTGTAGTTGAACCAGAGCCTAGTTGAGGCAACAGGCAGCTTTTCTCATCGAGGTCGAAACAACGCTGAGAACCAATATCCGTTAGCTCAGGAAGACCCGGGATCTCAAGGCGCCAACCCTCATCATCACTCAAGTGAAGGTGCAGTTTGTTTAGTTTGTATGCCGCCATCTGGTCGATAGTAGACAGAATAGCTTCCTTAGAGTGGAAGTTACGCGCCACATCTACCATAACGCCACGGTATTGGAAACGAGGAGCATCTTTAATCGATAGAACTGGAAGCTCTGCTGGATTATTTGAGTCAATCAAGCCCATCACAGACTGCATTGCATAGAAGGCACCAGAAGTATCAAATGCGCGGATAGTCACTTTATCACTTGAGATATCAAGCTCATAAGCGCCAGGTTTAGCTAGCTCTTTAGCGAAACCTGATGGGTAGATTGAGATTTCTACTGGCACTTCACCGGTAAGGCTAGTGCCTAGTAGCTCAGCGCGAGACTCAAGCGCTTGCTCTTGTGCTGGCTCAAATGGTGAACGCTCTAGTTTGAAGCCACCAGAAATATCCAGTTTTCCTTCACCGACAGTGGTCATCATAGGTGCAGGGATAAGGCTAGTAGATACGTCGTCTTGGACTACATCAGAGTTTTTAGCAAAACGAGTCGCTGCAGTCGCAATTACGTTGTTGTCACTCGGAGTTCGCTTAAGTTTCTCACCCTCTAGCCAGAAACAAAGCCAGATACATCAGGGCCATCTAGTGAAACTATCTGCTTAGGCTCAGCGCCATCAGCCGCTACAAAGGCACCAGGCATGAAATCAGTTTCAAACAGTTGCCAGTACTCGCCTGTATAAGTGATATCTACGCTTTCGCCCGCTTTAAAACCTTGGAACTTGTCGGTTGGCTCAAGTTTGTGTAGGTCACCCGTGATGCGAGTAATCTTAAACTGATCGCTCTCTACATCCAGAATTAGACGGATGCTGTGGAAGTAGATAGCCCAATCGTTAGATTCAATTGCATCGCCATCATTAGTCAGCGTCATAGTAACCTTGTTACATGACGCCCACTCAGCTTCTAATGCTTGGCAGTTGATGCCTTCATTAGCACCATGGTTAGTAAGCACTTCATATTTGATATCTAGGTTTTGTGCTAGCGCATCAACCGTATTCTGGGTGCTGCTTTGTGTAGAGGTACAACCGGCTAAAACCGCAATAACAGAAGTAGCAATTAGACTCTGTTTCAACATCTCGATGTCCTTTGTAATTGTTTGTCTTTCTTCACTCTAACCAGAGTTAATTTTTAATGCAAAATTAGTTAAAGGGCGACATGTCAAAACAAATACAGAAAATTAAAACATTATAAAACAATAATTTAGTCAACGATTGAATGTCAAAACAATTGGAAATCAACTTAGATTTATTTTTTATTGATAACTTTTTCTAGCGGATTTGTGATCCACTTCTGCCTGCGTCAAAAACGTCAAAATGGATTATTTCAGGTATTAACGAGAGATGCTGATAACTTACGCTTATTAGCGAAATAAGCACTGATGATTTCTCCACCAACTGCAGGTGCAGTAGACTCCCGCCCAATTGCTACACAGGAGTCTGTTATGTCTAAAAGCTTATTCTTTGCTCAGTTCTTGGCCTCGCTCTAACTGGTTGTGCGAGTTCTGCATTTGATGCGGAAAACGAAAACTCAGCACGTAACCGAGGTGCTGCAGGTGGCGCACTGGTTGGCGCAACCTTAGGTGCCCTGACTGGAGAAGCCGATCTTGCGGTCAAAGGAGCGGTTGCCGGAGGTGTTGCTGGTGGCGTTGCAGGCTCTATGAAAGATCTTGATGATGCGCGCGCGGCAGATAGAAACCAAACCCTAGCAGATGGGGTTGCTGGCGATAATCGTAGTGAGACGGAAAAGCGAGTGGCTGAGCTAGAGGCTCAAATCAAGCTCCTCGAGTTAGAAAAACAACTGGCCGAGCTTGAAGCAGAGCAACTTGTAGATATCGATGAAGAGGACGAGCTTCCAGCAAGCTAACCCGTCTTCTTGTAGATGCGAGTGGGTCTACCCACGTTTCCGTGAGACACGCTCGCCTCTAAAAAGCCCATACTCACGGCGTACTCAAGATAACGCCTTGCCGTTGTCTTACTCACACCGACCAAAGCACTCACTGAATCTGAGGTTTGCTCTGACTCATCACTAAATACCTCTATCACCCTTTGCAGGGTAATCTGGTCAATATTCTTCGGCAGTTCATCAATCGCTTGGCTATCTCTACGCACTCCATAGGCACGGTTGACCTCAGACTGTTTAAACTCTGTTTTGCCGTGAATAGTGCGATAGTAGTCTCGGAAGCGATTCAATACATCATTGAATGAAGTCAACGCTAGCGGTTTGATCAGATAGTCAAATGCGCCTAATCGAATGCCAGAGGTAACCGTTTGAGCATCAGAGGTCGCCGTAAGCAGAATCACATCTACATCTGGGGCAGTGCCAGTTCGCAAACGTCTTAACCACTCTATACCACTGCCGTCAGGCAGATAGTTGTCCAAAATAATCAAATGCGGCTGCATGGTATTTTGCATAAATCTCGCGTCAGCCAAAGTAGAGGCAATCCCCACTACCTCGTAATAGGGATTCTGACCTATGTAAGCGGCTATCATCTCCGCCAATTCGAGCTTATCCTCAACCACTAGCGTCTTTATCTTATCTATCACTCTCTTTCTCCAGTTTCGGGATAAACAAACCGATAACGGTGCCATTAGGTTCGTTGTCCTCTACCACTATCTGTCCACCAGCCCGAGTAACTAGGCCGTGGATTAATGCAAGCCCTACCCCATGCATGGCGGCATCTTCTTCTTTACTGGTAAATCCGTCTCTAAAGACCTTATCTTTCCTGTCATCACTGATGCCGATACCGTTGTCCGATACTTCTATAACAATCTCTTTGCCAAGGTCGGTGGCAAACAGTTCTATTTCGCCCTCTTTACGATGGGTCTTAGCGATCGCCTCATAAGCGTTATCTAGCAGATTACCTAATATGGCGGCTACCTCATCTGCAGATAAAGGCGAGTTATCTAAGCGAAGACTGGAACCCTCAACAATATTAAGTGTATAACCGAGCTCTGCTGAGCGGTGTTTCTTACTGAGGATCAGTGCCGCGACTATAGGGTGGAAGTGGCTGGTTAGCTGGGACACATCCTGCTGCAACACATTGTTTTCTTTATGAATAAACTTTAGAGCTTGTTCATGCATCTGCATCTCAAGCATGCCGGATACTACCGCCATATTGTTGGCGTATTCGTGGGTCACCACCCTGAGTGCATCCCGCTCTTTGGCTACCTGACGCACCATAAGCTGCAGCATAGCTGGAGTATTGCGTGGTCTAAAGCTCACCACATAGCCGACTATCTTCTCGTCATCTCGCATTATGGTGCGAGAGGCAAGTAAGGTTTCACCATTAATGTTAACCGTGGTTTCACTGACCTCTTCTTCAACTTGAGGAGTGAACAAATCACTTGGATAGCAATGCTCAGAAACGTGGGTGTCGAACAGTGACTCTCTGGGCTTTTCTATCCCTAAGATCTTGATGGCGCTCTTATTGATAACCATGATCTTACCTGAGGTATCAACAGCCAATACGCCCTCTGCAACCGAGTTTAAAATGCCAATTCTTAGGCGAAATGCACGCGCTATTTGTGCGGGGCTCATACCGGAAAGCTGTTTCTGAACATAGTTAGAAAAAATCTTTGAGAACAGCAACATAACTAGAAGCAGAACTATCGCTAACACTATGGTTTGCATTAAATAACGGCTGGCTAAAGATTGTACATTGCTCTCCAAATAGCCCACCGAAACCATGCCTACCAGCTTATGATCATCGTAGATAGGCGCCCGAGTTTTGATTCCTAATCCTGAAAGGCCATCGTGGAATAAGGTGACCACTTCACCCTGCATTACACGCTGAAAACTCTCACCTTTAACGCTACCTATCTCTTTAGTTGGGTCT
The DNA here is from genome assembly GCA_000830475.1 of Vibrio ishigakensis. Taxonomy (GTDB): domain Bacteria; phylum Pseudomonadota; class Gammaproteobacteria; order Enterobacterales; family Vibrionaceae; genus Vibrio; species Vibrio ishigakensis_A. The sequence continues at coordinate 146,750 of BBSC01000010.1, forward strand.
GTATGAAACAGTCTTTTGCCAGTTTCGGTAGTGATCACCACATAGTCGGATTTCACCTCTACCTCATGACGAAAGAACTCATCAAGCGCAACGACATCTTTAGACTTGGTAGCCTGCATGATCACAGGGTTCACTGCTAAGGTCACCGCGAGATTTCGAGACTCATGCATCCTGTCATTGGTCAGGACTGAATCGATGGCACCTAAGGTCGTAAACACGCAAAAGATCGCTATCAACACTGCTGCCAGCGATTGAATGATTATGATACGCCCTTTAAATCCCATCTAAACCTCGAACTCGTAGCCATCTGTTAAAGGTAGGCTATCCAACCTTATTTACTTCAACTCGAAGCAGTTAACTGGGTGCAAACAACACCAGATATGGACAGCGAATACCACCAGCGAAACCTGAGATTACCAATACAGAGAGTCAGCACAAACCCAACTGTGGATTAAAAACATTAAATTTATTAGCCACATTAGCGCGCTGTTCGAAATTGATCTCGATCAAGCTTTTAAGCCCCCTTGTTGAGCGAAATTATGTGCCAGAGGTGGGATATGCAAATGAACATAGCGATTACAAACGCACAGTCTGTCATCTATCTAGATGAGATTAAGGAGCTATTAGACAAGCAGGGATTGCGTTACGAAAACGATGCTGAATATTTTTGTACCGCTCATACCGCTGAGGGTGAGCTAGCAGGATGTGTTGGCCTTGCTGGCAACATCATCAAGTACTTTGCCATTCAAGATGCATTCAAGGGCGAAGGTCTGTCACGCAGCATGGTAACTGAGGTATTGCTGACCGCACATCAACTTGGTCGCAAGAGTCTATCTATCTTCACCACCCCGGATAAGGTTGCCATCTTTGAATCTATGGGTTTTACCCCTCTCACCTCTCTAAACCGAGATTCAGTGCTGCTGATTAACCGCCCCGACAAACTGCAACAGGTACAAAACGAGCTAAGTACACATGGTGTATCTGGCGACAAGATTGGTGCCATTGTAATGAACGCCAACCCTTTTACCAAAGGGCACGCCTACATTGCTGAGCAAGCCGCGAGTCAGTGTGACTGGCTACATATCTTTGTCGTCAGTGAAAACGACCAAGAGTTTTCATTCGCTGATCGCTTCGCCATGGTCAAACAAGGCACAGCGCATATCTCAAATATCACAGTGCATGCAGCAATGAGTTCATCATCAGCCAACGCACCTTCCCATCCTACTTCCTCAAGAAAAGTGGCTTGGTGAATCAACTGCATGCAGAGATAGATTGTGAGGTATTCAAGAGGCATATCGCACCGAGCCTGGGTATCAACCACAGATTCGTCGGCAGCGAACCCAACTGCGCCGTGACCCACAACTACAACGGTGTGATGAAGCAGATCCTTCCACCCGAGATTCAAGTAACCGAGCTTGAACGATTGAATTTAGAAGGAAGCAGTATCTCGGCATCGACTGCAAGGAGCCAGCTATCCCAAGCGGCCTCTTCGGTAGCCAACCTGCTCCCAATTACCACGATTAATTACCTAATTGAAAACTGTGGCTACGCGCTACAAATCTAACGAGGCTGAAATGAAGATATGTGAGTCGGCGGTTGCTGGCACCCTAGAAAGCTCAGACTTGTTTGTTGAGGTTGAACCAAGTGAAACATTTTCACTTTGGGTTAGCTCTTCAGCAACACAATTTCGAGATGCTATTGAACAACACGTTCGTCGTGAATTGGACAAGCTCAATGTGACCGATGGTCAATGGCGCGTCACCGATTCAGGCGCTCTGGACTGCATCATCACTGCACGTTTGCAAGCGGCAGCGCTTCGCGGTGCCAATCAGCAAGCCCTACCATGGGAGAAATTCGTATGAAGATGCGCCGTTCAATGCTGTTCGTTCCTTCATCGAACGCAGCCATGGTGTCTAACACCTTTATCTATGATGCCGATGCCATCATGTTTGATCTCGAAGACAGTGTCTCTCTTCGTGAGAAGGACACCGCTCGCCTTATCCTTTTCAATGCACTGCGCCACCCGCTTTACCAAGACATCGAAACCGTTGTTCGTGTAAACGCACTGGAATCGCAATGGGGTCGTGCTGACGTAAACGCTGTGGTGGCTGCTGGCGTTGATGTGGTTCGCCTAGCCAAAACCGATAGCGCACAAGACGTTATCGATATGGAACAAGCCATCGCAGAAGCCGAAGAAGCATGCGGTCGTGAGATTGGCTCAACCAAGATGCTCGCGGCTATCGAATCAGCACTGGGCATCACCAACGCCAAAGAGATCGCCTTTGCGTCAAAACGCCTAATTGGCATTGCACTTGGCGCCGAGGACTATGTTCGCGACATCAAGACCAACCGCACCCCTGAAGGCACTGAGTTGCTGTTTGCTCGCTGCTCTATTCTGCAAGCCGCTCGCGCTGCAGGCATCCAGTGCTTCGACACCGTTTACTCTGATGCGAACAACACCGACGGTTTCCTAAAAGAAGCGGAGCACATTAAACAGCTTGGCTTTGATGGTAAATCTCTGGTTAACCCTCGTCAGATTGAACTTCTACACAACCTATACGCACCAACAGCGGCCGAAGTGAAACACGCAAACGCGGTTATCCAAGCTGCAGCCGACGCTGAGGCCAAAGGTTTAGGTGTGGCGTCACTCAACGGCAAGATGGTGGATGCACCTATCATCGAGCGCGCTCACCTTGTACTTGAGCGTGCTCAATCTGGTATCAGAGAGGAATAATCATGGAATCTATCAAGCAAAATAGAAAGCTTCGCTCTGACCTCAAAGAAGCAATCTTGGCATCTGGCCTAAAAGATGGCGATACCATCTCTTTTCACCACGCGTTTCGCGCAGGCGACATCCTGATCAATGACGTAGTTGCGACCATCGCTAGCATGGGTTTCAAAGACCTAACCCTAGCATCAAGCTCACTGACCGATTGTCACGCGCCACTGGTTGAGTACGTGCGTTCTGGCGTTATTTCAAAGATTTTTACCTCTGGTATTCGCGGTCGCCTAGCTGATGAGATCAGCGCGGGCATCATGCAAAACCCAGTTGAGATCCACTCACACGGGGGTCGTGTTCACCTAGTTCAAACCGGTGAGCTAAGCATAGATGTAGCATTCCTTGGCACCCCTTCTGCAGACCGCTTCGGTAACGCCAATGCTATGGTAGGTAAGTCTCGTTGTGGCTCCCTAGCTATGCCATGGTGGACGCGGAGTATGCCAAACACGTGGTGGTGATGACCGAACAGCTAGTGGAATATCCCCACGCTCCTGCCTCTATCGCTCAAGACCAAGTGGATAGTGTGGTAGTGGTTGAGCGAGTTGGTGACCCATCTAAGATTGGTGGTGGCGCAACCCGTATGACCACCAACCCTCGAGAGCTACTTATCGCTCGCAAAGCAGCTGATGTGATTGAACATTCTGGCTACTTTGAAGACGGGTTTAGTATTCAAACCGGTTCGGGCGGTGCTTCCCTTGCTGTAACTCGTTTCCTTGAGTCTAAGATGGTTCGCAACGACATTACTGCATCTTTCGGCCTTGGTGGTATCACTGCAACCATGGTTGACCTACACGAGAAGGGTCTAATCAAGAAATTGATGGATGTGCAATCTTTTGATGCGCATGCTGCAGACAGCCTAGGTCGCAATCCAAATCACATCGAAATCAGTGCTAACCAATACGCGAACCCTTCTAGTAAAGGCGCAACGGTGGATCAGCTGGACGTGGTTATCCTATCGGCGCTAGAGATTGATACCGACTTTAACGTGAACGTAATCACAGGCTCTGATGGTGTGATTCGCGGTGCCTCTGGTGGTCACTGTGACGCTGCCGCTGGTGCCAAGCTGACTATCGTGGTTGCACCATTGGTTCGCGGTCGTATTCCAACCCTAGTCAACCGTGTCCTTAATACTGTGACTCCAGGTAAGTCTATCGATGTGCTTGTCACCGATCACGGTATCGCGGTTAACCCTGCTCGTGAAGAAGTGAAAGCTCGCCTTGAAGCACAAGGTATTCAAACCTTTGATATTAAAGCGCTTCAACAACGTGCAGAGCTCTTGGTAGGTACACCAGCGCCCATTACCTATACAAACAAGATCGTAGCTAATGTTCGTTACCGTGATGGATCAATGCTGGACCAGATCAAACAGGTAGCAAAATAATGTTTAAGGGAGTGCCTATTACCGCCATCGATGTGATGGAATTTCGCGACCGTATTGCCTCAACCCAGCGCATCTGGCAACAACTGCAAGCTCCACAACTGATCAGTTTCACCGTCAACATGATGGGCAACGTCAAGGTTAACGAGGCATCGTCGCGAGTATTCCTACAGGGCCGTTTGGCCATCGATAACTGGGTTCAGGGCACTTCCTTAAATATCCTTAGACAAGAGCAGTTTAATCACAAGGCAGGGTATCACTACCTTGTGGCAGTGAATTATCACGACGCGGATGAGATCAAGAAAGCCATGATTGCACTGGAGGAATCACTTCCTCTTGGTCGATTAATGGATATCGATGTTATCGACCGTGATGGAAAACCTCTGTCCCGTACCAAGCTAGGATTTGGTCAGAGACAGTGCATTGTGTGCGACCAACCAGCAAAAGCTTGTGCACGCAGTCAGGCGCACAGTCCAATGGAGTTACAAAAGGCTCTGCTGGAGATGTTCTCATGATGCAAAGCAATCCATCTCATCAGCAAGACCCAAGCACTCTAGCCAGCGTTATTGGCGAATTAGCCACTCAAGCACTCTTAGTTGAGGCAAACCTGCACCCTAAACCTGGGTTGGTGACAGCACGATCGACGGGTTCCCACAGCGATATGGACATAGAGACATTTCGCCAAAGCGCCGCTGCACTAAAGCCCTTCATGGTGGAGTTTTCACGTCTCGGACTAACCTTTTGTGGAACCAATCTAACTAAATTACTCGCTCAATTGCGACCTGTTGGTATGCAAGCAGAGCAAGAAATGATGACAGCCACCAGCCAAGTAAACACCCATAAGGGGGCCATCTTTATCCTTGGTGTTCTATGTGCAGCTTTAGGGTACATGAAAGCTCAGAGTATCAAGATTTCTCCCCTGCATGTGCAAGATACGATTCGCAAGATGTGCAAAGGGATCACAGGTGAGCTAGATAGCACCCAAACTACGACGGCTGGTGAACATGCTTTTAAACAGCATGGTGTGACTGGCATTCGAGGGGAGGCAGAAACTGGCTTCCCTACCCTGATGCAAGGTTTGAATGCTTACAAACGAGCCAAGCGTGATGGTTATGAAAAACCACAAGCACTTCAGTTCGCTTTAATGACTTGTATCAGCATCAATGACGACAGCTGTCTTATTAAGCGTGGTGGTTTGAGCGGACTTAATTTTGCAAAAGAACAAGCAAAGTCTATTTTGCAATCAAATCTAGATTCAAGAAGATTTAATACAGCGTTGCAAAGGCTTGATATTAAATTTGTTGAAAGAAACTTGTCTCCAGGTGGTAGTGCAGATTGTTTATCCGCAATCTGGCTAATTTCCATGATGGAAAGTTTTTCCAGTTAATTGCTTGAAATATTACTTATCTATTTCAAACGTCAAAATATAAATTCAGATTATTAGGAAACTATTATGAAATGTTTTAGCTTAGGTATTATCGGTAACTTTTCGGGTCACCTTTCGGGTGCTGAAAAAGTAGCTGAATCTACTCTTCCAAACGGTGTATTTGTAGTAAACGGTCTGACCGAACGCACCGTTTCTACCGGAGAGAAGATCACCTTCCCACCACACGGTACCAACATTCAAGCTGAGCCTGAGTTTGTTGTAAAATTCAAGGTTGAGTACACAGATAACAAGGTAGCTAAGTTCACTCCAAATGCGATGACTGTGGGCAACGACATGACCATCCGCAAGCTTGAAGGCGCACAAAAAATTGCTGAGCGTAAAGCATGGGGTGAGGCATCTAAAGGCCTAGCAACACACTGGTGGCCGGTAAGTGAACTAGAGACATTCACCGAAGAATACAAGCTTATCTCTATTGTTAAGCGCGACGGCGAGTATCTAGATTATACCCCTGTAGCTGACCCATCAGAGCTTAAGATCTTCTACACAGAGATGTGTGATTGGCTAACTGAAACCGTCAACAATCAACAATCAGAAGGCATTCTTCGCGAAATCCTTCCTCAACTAGAAGCAGCGGGTTACCCAGAAGAGATCGTTGTGTTCTGTGGCGCGCCAAACTACACCACTTGGGGCGAGACTCACTTTATCGAACCAAACGATGAGATTTCTATTGCTCTTATTAATAGCAAGCAAACCTCTGTCGATATTATTAGCGACAAGATCAAATCAAACGCACTTGTTAACGATGACTTTGTGATTTCATATACACAACAAGTTGTTTAACCCTTTCCTATTTTGTGTTGTTACCCTGTTTGCCGGTGCTGAGCCGGCTTTTTTTCGACTGCGTAATAGCCAAAGAAAATAGTTAAATTCATTAAATTTATTATCGGCATTAAAGACAGATATAACCCCTGTCCGAATCAAATTTTGCTTCGGATATAGGGATTAAATTAATCGTACTTTAATCAAGTGGACATAAACATGCTCGATACCATTATTGAACTACTGAAAGATGCCTCCATCCTAGTGTCTGTATTTACACTGGTTGGTTGTGTGATTCAGGGTAAAAGTGCCAACGATACTATCGTTTCGGTGACTAAAACCTTTATCGGTTTTATCCTGCTATTTGCAGCAGCAAAACTGATGATCTCGCCTTCTCTAAAAGAGTTTTCCAAGATCTTTATGATGGCCTTCCATGTGGAGGGTATCGTTCCAAACAATGAAGTAATCATTGTTGAAGCCATAGTGCAACTTGGCCGTGAATTCGGTTCAGCCATCGCCTTTGGTCTAATTGGTGCTATGACACTAAATCTAGTGTTCGCACGCTTTACCCCACTAAAATACGTTGTACTTTCAGGTCACCACGTATTCTTTATGGTGTCGTGTCTTGCGCTTATTTCTATCCTGCATGGCTTTAGTATTCCTGAGGCTGCGGTAATTGGTGCGGTAATCACCGGTGCTTGGTGCGTGATTAGTCCATCACTATTGGTGGGTTACTGCCGTCATATCAAAGGCTGTGAACCACTTCGTGCCCATGGTGACTTCTCTATCGGCCAATTTGGCTCAACCAGCTATATGCTTGCTGGCTTCCTTGGCGACAAGTTCGGTAACAAAGAAAACGATATCGAGAAAGCAGAGATGCCTACCGCTATCGGCTTCCTAGCCGACAAAAACACCTCAAACTTCATTGTTATGCTGGCCTTCTTCCTAGTATCGAGTGCGGTTGCTGGCTTCGATAACGTCCAGCATCTAGCTAATGCTAGTGCTAAACATGGCCATGAAAATGTATTCCTATACCTGCTAAAACAGTCTGGCTACTTTGCCGGTGGTGTATTCACTCTAACCAAGGGTGTGCATATGTTTGTTGAAGAGCTTATCCCTGCGTTTAAGGGGATCTCGGATAAGCTAATCAAAAACAGTGTACCTGCAGTAGAGATCTACAGCCTGTTCCCATATTCAAAGAACGCGGTATTCGTGGGCTTTATCTGCTGCACCATGGCTGGCTTCCTAGCAATGATCATGCTGCCTCTATTTGGTCTACCTGTGATCGTTCCTTCTTTGTTATTCACATTTGCAAGTGGTGGTGGTGCAGGCATCATCGGCAACGCTACTGGCGGTACGCGTGGCTGTATTATGGGCTCACTGGCATGCGGTTTCATCTCTATCATTGGATCTGGCATCGTATTCCAGCCTATCCACGATGCGGGTGTAACGGCTCCAACCACCTACTCAACGACAGACTTCTCCATTCTTGGTGAAGGCCTGCACCTAGTTCTATCACTAATTAGCTGATAGTCGTTTCAAAACCATTCGAGGTTATCCATGTATCAAGGATATTTAAAAAAAAGCGCTGAGCGAGAAGCGCTTGGAGTGGCAGCCCCTAGCTTGACTGCTACCGAAGTTGAACAATTCTTGCAAACTTTGGCCGAAGGCGATTTGGGAGTTCAGGACAAGCAACTGCTGGAACTCATCACTCACATGACACCATGTGGTGTTGATGAGGCAGCTCGCGTAAAAGCTGAATATCTATGGAAGTTCGCTACTAGAGAGTGCAATAGTCCTCTCCTAACCTCGGAAAAAGCTGTTGAACTGCTTGGCACTATGCAAGGTGGCTACAATGTCGGCTACCTTATACAAGCACTGGAAATTGATGCTGTGGCAAAGGTTGCGGCCAATGCCTTAAAACACATTGTGATGATATACGATGAGTTTTCTAAGGTGGCCGAACTTGCTAAAAACGAGAACCCTCTGGCTAAGAAGGTGATTCAGTCATGGGCCGAAGCTGAGTGGTTCTTTGAGCGCCCGGCAGTGGCACAGGCGATGCAAATGAGTGTGTTTAAGGTGGATGGTGAGACCAATACCGATGACCTCTCTCCAGCCCAAGACGCCTTCACCCGTCCAGACATTCCTTTGCATGCTCGCGCTATGTACAAGAATGCACGCCCTGGTATTACGCCCGATGAAGATGGCGTTGTAGGCTGTATCGCTCAGATAAACCAAGCAAAGTCTCAACCATTACCGATCGCCTTTGTGGGTGATGTAGTTGGCACAGGTTCCAGTCGTAAATCAGCGGCCAACTCGCTTATCTGGCACTTTGGTGAGAATATCCCTTTTGTTCCCAATAAACGTACAGGTAGTGTAGTTCTGGGGGGTAATATCGCCCCTATCTTCTTCGCTACCCTTGAAGATTCTGGCGCACTGCCTATCCAGTGCGATGTGAGTAAGATCCAATCCGGCGACATCATTACTATCCGTCCTTATGAAGGCAAGGTAGAGAATGCCTCTGGTGAGGTGATTTCTGAATTCACCCTAAAATACGGCCTTCTTAACGAGGTTCGTGCCGGTGGTCGTATCCCTTATCTGATTGGTCGCCGTCTCACTCAAACCGCTCGTGAATATCTGGGTAAAGAACAGCTAGAGATCTTCCTTGACGAAAAAGTGAAGCAACCGAATCATGGCTACACACTAGCGCAAAAGATGGTAGGCAAGGCTTGCGGTCTTGAAGGTGTGCTTCCTGGTCTGTTCTGTGAACCAAAGACAACCACGGTTGGCTCACAAGACACTACAGGTGGAATGACTCGAGATGAGATTAAAGACCTAGCATGTTTGTCCTTCTCATCCCCATTAGTCATGCAGTCATTCTGCCACACCGCTGCCTATCCAAAGCCTGTAGATGTTGCTTTGCATCAGAATCTTCCCGAGTTCTTTGAGAGTCGTCGTGGCGTAGCACTTCGTCCTGGCGATGGCGTTATCCACTCATGGCTAAACCGCATGCTAGTGCCTGATACCGTTGGCACAGGTGGCGATTCTCACACTCGCTTCCCAGTAGGTATCTCATTTCCTGCAGGCTCTGGTCTTGTGGCTTATGCGGCTGCAACTGGCACCATGCCTCTAACCATGCCTGAGTCGGTATTGGTTCGCTTCAAGGGGGAGATGCAACCGGGTATTACACTGCGTGACCTAGTGCATGCCATTCCGCTTAAAGCTATCGAGCTTGGCCTTTTAAACACGGATTCAGCCAACAAGGTGAATGTGTTTAATGGGCGTATCGTCGAAATTGAAGGGCTGGAACACCTGACAGTGGACCAAGCCTTTGAGCTTACCGATGCCAGTGCAGAGCGTTCAGCAGCCGCTTGTACCATCAAGCTAGATATCGAAAAAGTCATTACACACGCTAAATCAAATGTAGCCATGCTGGAGTGGATGATTCGCGAAGGTTATGGCCATGCAGACACACTAGCCGGTCGCATAGAAGACATTAACGTATGGCTGGCAAATCCATCTCTGATGGAAGCAGACGCCGACGCACAATACGCTGAAATCATTGAGATTGACCTTGCTGAGATCACTGAGCCTGTGGTGTGTTGTCCAAACGACCCAGACAAAGCGGCGCGCCTTAGTGATGTAGCCGGCACTCCAGTGGATGAAGCCTTTATCGGCTCATGCATGACCAATATCGGTCACTTCCGTGCAAGCTCTGTCATCTTGGATAAATTTGCTAGCGACCGCACTAAGGCCAAACTTTGGCTCGCTCCACCAACCAAGATGGACGACCGCAAGCTAACTGAAGAGGGCGTGAAATCTAGCTACGCTCGTGCGGGTGCACAGATTGAAATCCCAGGCTGCTCGTTATGCATGGGCAATCAGGCTCGCGTCGCAGCTGGTTGTACCGCAGTCTCAACCTCAACCCGAAATTTCCCTAACCGTCTTGGTCAAGGTGCTAACGTCTATCTAGCATCTGCCGAGTTGGCAAGTGTGGTATCGATAATGGGTCGCTTCCCAACTGTGGAAGAGTACTTCGAGTTCACCAAGGAAACCTTGAGTGACGACCTATATCAATACCTCCAGTTTGACGCGATGCCCGAATACGCGCTGGGCATCGATGTTAAAAACGTAGGTTAACCCCTCGTACACCGTCATCATTCCGGGATGACTTTTGGGCCAGCAGTAGACCTCTTTCTGCTGGCCCCTTTTTTATCTGAAAAAGCTATAAGCTATTGGATTCAATCACTTCAGCTTTAATCTTATCTCGCCATACCCTCATTACTACAGCTTCTAGCCTCCGAGAGGCTAAATACTAGTTTCTAGATACAACAAAGCCCCGCTCAAAGAGCGAGGCTTTTATATGATAGTCGGTAAAGAGGGATTCGATGCGACGGGCCCCGTGGAGCAGTCTTCCGCACCCGAAAAAGAGCATTTCCTTAAAGTCCAAAACGACGAAAGCCTGTCATTTCTGACAAGCTTTCTAAATAGTGGTCGGTGAAGAGGGGTTAGATCGGACTGGCGTTCCAGCGGGGCGGCCATCCGTACCCGACTCAGACTCTGCAGGCTAAGTACTACTACTGACCTGAAACAACAAAGCCCCGCTCAAAGAGCAGGGCTTCTTAATGATGGTCGGTGAAGAGGGATTCGAACCCCCGACCCTCTGGTCCCAAACCAGATGCGCTACCAAGCTGCGCTATTCACCGACTGGTCAACGTCTTTGCCGTTGAGACCGCGTATATTACGGATATTTACGTGCCTTGCAAGAGCAATACATCAAAAACTCTTAGCTTTTACTCTACATGCTTATATTTTAGTCCGAAGGTAACAAAATGAGACACTGATTACATTTCTTTGCACCTAGCAATTACCTTTTAATAACAATTGATCAAGATCATGATCACCTATCTCTCACAAATTAAACTGTACACAGTCATTCAGCCTTGAGTGATGAATCTCCTCACTAGATCAGTTTGCAATTCAATCTATTGCCACCGAAGCACTTTCCCGTGCTTCGGTTTTTTCTTTTCGGACTAGAGTCTGTTGACATAGATACAAGTCACAAGATGCACAACCGCCTCTGAGTCAGGTATAATCAAATAACTGCGTACTCATACTCCGATTCAGCCATGTCTCAAGAATTTGATGAAGATTTCTCTTTTCAAGATTGATGGGAGATGTGAAGCCTCTACAGCAAGATACTGCACTGCATAAGAAGACCCATCAGGTGGACCAAAACCATCTAGAAAGACGTCAAGCAGCAGTTAGCCTAGAGGAAGAACTGCCCGAATACCTAACCCTAGATAATGCCCCTATGCTTAAACCCGATGACATCATCGAGTACAAGAAAAGTGGTGTTCAAGATGGTGTATTCAAAAAGCTGCGCCTTGGTAAGTACCCTATTCAGGCCAAGTTGGATTTACACCGCAAGTCTCTTACGCAAGCTAGAGATGAAGTGGTTCACTTCCTTAAGCAGAGCCTAAGAATGGAAGCCAGAACGCTATTGTTGGTGCACGGAAAAGGACATAATTCCAATCCACCAGCACTAATAAAAAGTTACGTGGCCTTTTGGCTCAAGCAGATAGATGAGGTGCTATGCGCCCACTCAGCACAGCCATTTCACGGCGGTTCCGGTGCAGTGTATGTAATGCTGAAGAAGAACCCAGAGAAGAAATTAGAAAACCGAGAGCACCATCAAAAGCGCCTTGGATAACCAGAGAACACCATGTCCGATAACGCAAAGCGACTTAATAAATTTATCAGTGAAACTGGCTTCTGCTCTCGTCGTGAGGCCGATAGGCTGATCGAACAAGGCCGAGTAACCATTAATGGCAATGCCCCTGAAATGGGTATGAAGGTCACCGAGCAAGATGAGGTGCTAGTAGATGGTAAACCACTGCGCGCTAAATCTAAGCCTATCTATATCGCGCTTAACAAGCCTACCGGTATCACCTGTACTACCGAGCGAGATATCGAAGGTAACATCGTTGATTTTATCGGACATAAAGAGCGTATATTCCCTATCGGTCGCCTAGATAAGCCTCCGATGGCCTTATCTTTCTGACCAACGATGGCGATATCGTTAATAAGATCCTGCGTGCGGGCAACAACCACGAGAAAGAATACGTGGTTCGTGTGGATAAACGTATCACCCCAGACTTCCTAAAACGAATGTCTTCTGGTGTACCTATCCTTGATACGGTTACCCTTCCTTGTAAAGTAACCAAAGAGACCGATTACTCTTTTAGAATCGTGCTGACTCAAGGTCTAAACCGTCAGATCCGTCGCATGTGTGAAGAACTAGGTTATCGCGTATTTAAGCTGCGCCGCGTGCGCATCATGAACATCACCCTAGATGGTATCCCTAACGGTAAGTGGCGCTATCTGACTGATGCAGAAGTCAAAACTATCCTTGATTTGAGCAATGACTCAGTAGGTACGGAAGAGGCATCAAGTAAAGACGTTCGTGGACAGAAGATCCGCAAGGCAACCAAAGCAAAAGTATTCGACAGCCGTGAAGAGAACCAAGGCTCTCGTGCAAGGCGCAACCGCGACGAGCAGAGAGACTCCTACCGTCCATCGAAAGGCAACAAACGCCCTACTCGTTCTGGCAATAAGCCTGCTAACTCAAAACCGAGTCAGCGACCTAAGAAAACCGGCACTTTATCACTTAAGAAATAGGCCTAGCGTTCATCCTTTGGAGAGTCCATCACTACCATAGTGGTGATGGCTTTCACATACTCACACTCCCCTAGAACATCTGCATGGAACGCTTGTAGCTGTTAAGATCAGCGGTTTCCACACGTAGCAGATACTCATTGCCACCGGTAATGTTATGACACTCCACCACTTCATCGACAAAGCGCACGTGTTCTTTAAACGCAACCTGGGCTTGCTTACGATGAGAAGACAATCCGATAGAAACATACGCAACAAACCCAACGCCTAGTTGATTTGCATCCAGCACAGCCCTGTAGCCTTTAATCACCCCTTTACGCTCGAGCTCCTGTACTCGCCTTAGCGTTGCAGAAGCCGACAATCCAACCCGCTCTGACAGCTCAACATTAGATACTTTTCCGTCTCGCTTAAGCTCTTGCAATATTCTTTCGTCAAACTTATCCATATGAAATTTTATTGCTTAATCTATTCATTTAGCTCAAATATAAGCACAAAATTGCACTTCAGACTACTTAATATTGCCTGTACAAACTGAAAGAAAACGGAGGCAGTATGGACCTACAACACCTATTAGCGATAGCTCTATTCGCGCTAGCAAGCACAGGCACACCTGGACCAAATAACTTAATGCTAATGAGCTCAGGTGCAAACGTTGGGTTTAAGCGCACCATTCCGCACATGCTAGGTATCATGGTTGGCTTCTCGGTTATGCTGGCCTGATCGGGATTGGTCTGGTAGGAGTGTTCCATACCTACCTGTAAGCCAAACCATCCTCAAGTATCTGAGTCTGGGGTATCTGGCTTATCTCGCATTTAAGATAGCCACCAGCAAAGGTAGCAATACCGAGCAAAGCTATAAGCCGATGACCTTTATTCAAGCTGCGGGCTTTCAGTGGGTAAACCCTAAGGCTGGTCGATGGCGCTAACAGCAGTCAGCCTGTTTAACGCAGATGGAGGAATGCTAGCTTTGATGGTGATAGTGGCGGTGTTCTTCTGCGCTAACATTCCATCGGTAACCCTATGGACAGCGGCAGGCACTCAGCTTCAGCGCTGGCTCACCACTGGCATTAGAATCAAGGTATTCAACTATGGCATGGCAGGGCTTTTGCTCGCCTCTGCCGTACCTATGCTTTAGTCGTCGGTAAGCTCTTTAAATTGCCCTTGAACCTGTGCCAACAGTGCTTCAGGGGCAATCTCGATTTCAAGGCCGCGCTTGCCACCGCTGACACAGATGGTCTGCTGTGACTGAGCACTGATATCCAAGAAGATAGGTAAACGCTTCTTCTGACCAAGAGGCTGATACCACCTACCAGATAACCAGTAACCTTTTGTGCCAGTGCCGGGTCAGCCATGGCCGCTTTCTTAAGCTTATTCGCCTTGGCTGCAAGCTTGAGATTGAGCTTCTTCATCACAGGAATCACCGCAACCGCTAAGCCGTCAGCCTGACCATCTAGAGAAAAAAGAAGGGTTTTAAACACCTGCTCCGCCGGTTGACCTGTCGCCTCTACCGCCTCTAATCCATAACTGTCATGGTTAGGATCGTGCTTATATTGGTGGAGCTCGAAGGGTACCTTTTTCTTCTTCAGAAGACGTACAGCAGGTGTCATATTGGCCTCTTATTGGTAAACGATCTCGCCTGATGGCGCATACTCGTTTACGTCAACAGGGCTATTGGTTTCAAGATACTCCTTCAGCACCTCAGCATCAACAAAACCTGTATCTACATAGCCTGGGTGTTGATTTACCTTAGGATAACCGTCACCACCAGCGGCGTTAAAGCTTGGCACTGTGAAGCGATAGTTCTGATTGATGTTTAGAGGTTTACCTTGGATCTTTATCTCTTTGACACCCTCAGTGGTAACCTTCATAGACACACCAGCAAACTGAGCAAACGAGCCTGAGTCAGTTGGTTTAGCACCCACTTCTTTAAGGTATTGAAGCACCTCACTACCGCTCATATCCACGTAAGTCAGAGTGTTCCCGAATGGCTGCACCTTGAGTACATCTTTGTAAGTGATAGCGCCGCCTGCGATAGAGTCACGCACACCGCCTGAGTTCATTACTGCAAAGTCAGCTTTAGCGCGCTTCATATGTGCGGTTGCGATCAAGCGGCCTAGGTTAGTCTGCTTAAAGCGAACCACGTTACGATCACCCTCAAGCTTGCCGTTGGACTCAGCAATCTGAACGTTCAACTGCTCTTCACCCTGCTTTTGGTAAGGGGTTAGAAGCTCTACCATGCCTTGGTCTTCAGCAATCGTCTCGCCAACCACTACACGCTTGGTTTCACCGTCTTGCTTAACCTTAGTGGTTAGTTGATAGGGATAAGTTTGTAGCTCTTAAGTTCAAGCTCACCATTCTTGTATTCGTAATCTGCACGGCCCACATACTTACCCCATTCGTAGGCTTGCATGATCCAAGTGCCGTTTTGCTGATCTGGTTTACAATCGTCACCCGGCTTGAACTGTTTCTTAACTAGGTTTGGACCTTCCATACACACCGGCTCTTGGGAGTGACCACCAATGATCATATCCAATGAGCCTTCTGGTAGGTATCGAGCAAGCGCCACATCACCTGGCGCATTACCACCATGGTTACCATCCTGATAGTGACCCATGTGCGTTAGAGCGATAGTAATGTCCGGCTGTTCGTTCGCTTCTAGCTTCTCTAGAACCTTCTTTGCTTCAGGTTTAGGGTCTCTAAACTCAAGCCCCTTGATGTACTCTGGATTACCTATCTTGGCAGTATCTTCTGTGGTTAGACCCACAACCGCAATCTTAAGGCCATTACGTTCGAATATTTCATAAGGCTGGAACTTGCGCTGCTGAGTGTTAGCGTCATAAATGTTCGCAGAAAGCATTGGGAAATCAGCATTGCTGCTGCTTTTGCAGTACCGTTAGTGGGTTATCAAATTCATGGTTACCCAGAGCCATAGCATCGTAGCCTAGCAGGCTCATCCCCTTAAAGTCAGGCTCAGCATTCAATAGATCAGATTCAGGTACACCTGTGTTGATGTCACCACCTGAGAGCATCAGTACTACGCCACCTTCGGCTTCTACTTCAGTTCTGATACTGTCCACCAGCGTCTTACGCGCTGCTAGTCCGTACTCACCGTATTTGTTCGGCCAAAAACGACCATGATGGTCATTGGTGTGAAGGATAGTGATTTGCTCAGTTTGAGGCTCGGTAGGAGTGGTTGAACAACCTGCAATAATGATAGTTGATGATAGTGCCAATAACACAGGTTTTAGTTTGAATCTTTCCATGGGTACCACACAAATATGTAATTAATTTGATTGACCCAAGGTGTATAACAACAAAAAAAGGGTTCGCCAATGGCAAACCCTTTTTTAACGCAAGTGTCACAACTTATTTAATTTCAATCGTTTGGAAACTCTTGATCAGATCGTCCAAAGACTTCATCTGAGCTAGGAAAGGCTCTAGCTTATCTAGCGGTAGCGCCGAAGGACCATCGCAGCGTGCTTGGTCTGGATTCGGGTGTGCTTCGATGAATAGGCCGGCGATACCTGTCGCTAGACCTGCTTTCGCAAGCTCAACAGTTTGCTCACGACGACCACCAGATGCAGCGCCAGATGGGTCACGCATCTGCAGTGAGTGAGTAACGTCGAAGATGATTGGGCTGCCGTTAGACGCCTTCTTCATCACGCCAAAACCAAGCATGTCTACTACTAGGTTATCGTAACCTAGGCATGAGCCACGCTCACACAGGATGATCTGGTCGTTGCCGCACTCAGCAAACTTATCAACGATGTTACCAACCTGACCTGGGCTCATAAACTGAGGCTTCTTAACGTTGATAACCGCGCCGGTTTTCGCCATAGCTTCAACTAGGTCAGTTTGACGAGCTAGGAATGCCGGTAGTTGAATAACGTCTACCACTTCAGAAACTGGCTGCGCTTGCTCTTCAGTGTGAACATCAGTGATGATCTTAACGCCGAAGGTAGACTTCAGCTCTTCAAAGATCTTCATGCCGTCTTCTAGACCAGGACCACGATAAGAGTGAACAGAGCTACGGTTCGCTTTATCGAATGACGCCTTAAATACATAAGGGATGCCTAGCTTCTCAGTTACCTTTACATAGTGCTCACACACCTGCATCGCAAGGTCGCGAGACTCTAGCACGTTCATGCCTGCAAACAGGGTAAACGGCTTATCGTTAGCAACCTCAATATCACCAACTTTTACTACTTTAGATTCCATTTTATTCTCTCTCTACATGGCCTTAGTGAAGTACCTGAGGGACTTCTTGAAGGGCTTTCAATTGTAATTTTAATAACTCTGCCGTAGGGTCGTCTGGGCACTTCTCTAGGAAATACTCAAAGTCTTTTTGAGCCACTTGATTACACTCTAAATGCTGATAAATAAACCCGCGATCGCGAATCTCATACGGGTCATCCGGCACCAGAGACAAGGCGATATCGGTACATGCTAGGGCTTGAGTATAGCGCTCTTCACGCATCAAGCGCTCTTAAGCACACCTAGCCAGCGACCGATAAGCATGGAGTTGTCTGCCACATTTAGGTGCTCCGGCTTAAGTTGAGCTGCAGCGCCCTCTTGGCCCTTAAGCCAAGCGTGCAGTACCGGTTTCGCCACGTATTCACCATTGAATGGGTTCACATAAGACTTGTCACGGTCACTCCAGTTCACCGCAATCAGGAACTGGGTAGGAAAGCTAATACCCTTCACTGGGAAACCAAGCTTGCGCCCAAAGAACAGCAGCAGTGCGCCTAGACTGACAGGAATACCTTTACGGCGTTGAATCACCTTTTCGATGAAGGCGTTTTCCGAGGAGAAGTAGTTCTCATAATCCCCTTCAAAGCCCCACTCTTGATAAAACAGACGCAAGAAAGCATCAAAGCGTGCTTTCTCGTTCACCTCAACTGAGAGAACCTGCTCTGCTTCATACAATAATTTCTCTAGCTGCATCTCAACCCAAGTGAGGTTCACATGAGGTCGATTTGCGAATTGAGCAGTAGTGCTCCCTCTACCAATTCCAATTCATCGAGATCTTTAAACCACAGATCTGACATTTGTTACCCCACTAGCATTGGCGCTTTGGCTAGACCTATCTTGCAGCCATGACCAACCAGCCAAGTGCGCCCAAGAAGGCGAAGCCTCTTAGTAATTGGTTCTTACCCATACGCAGAGCGAATACACCCAATGCGATATAGGCCAGCAAACATGTGAACTTCTCTGTTAGCCATTCTGAGCCCGGTGCAAACGGCACCCAACCCGTAACGAACAGTAATGAAATTCCCGAAAGCAGTAGCAAGCTGTTTACTACGTGTGGCGCTATCTTGATAAATTTTTTCTGTTGGAGATTCGAGTTAGTCACCATCAGAATATATTGAGTAAGAAACAGACCTGCGCTTAGGGCTATAGTCATCAAGTGAATGTGTTTCAGTGCAACGTACATGTTCATTATCCCTTAAACTGTCCCATAGTTACCCGGTCTACGCCGGCGTAATCTTGCTGGGTTGATATCTCTTCGTAACCAAGGCCAAGCAATATCTCTCGAGTCGCTTCACCTTGGTCGTGGCCATGCTCCATAAGAAGCCAAGCCTTTGGTTGTAAATATTCTCTCGCCTTGTCGGCGATATAGCGAAGATCCGCCAAACCGTTCTCATCAGCTACCAGCGCAGAGTCAGGTTCAAAGCGCACATCGCCTTGACTAAGATGCGGATCAGTTTCATCTATATAAGGAGGGTTAGACACTATAATGTCGAACTTTTCTCCATCAGCAATCGGTTCAAACCAACTGCCGTGTAAAAATGTCGCGTTTGCAATATTGAGTGCATTCGCATTTTCAGTTGCCAACTGCTGTGCTTCTGGCTGAAGGTCGACACCAAGCATCTGATAATCACTGCGCTCACTGGCGAGCGCCAGCGCGATGGCGCCTGTCCCCGTGCCAAGATCCAAGCCTTTGCCCTCACCCGGCCCCATTTTCTCCAACGCAAGCTCAACCAAACGCTCTGTATCAGGGCGAGGGATCAGGGTAGAAGTGGAGACTTTAAGAGGTAGCGACCAGAATTCACGCGTCCCTACTATGTACGCAACTGGTTCGCCTTGTTCTCGGCGAGACACAACTTGTTCGAATGCGCTTTGCTCTTGTTCGGTCAAATGCTTATCCGACCAAGTAAAAAGGTAAGTGCGAGACTTACCTAGCACATGACACAACAAAACTTCGGCATCGATTCGCGCTGAATCTATACCAAGGTTTGCAAAGCGCAGGCTAGCTTGGCGCTGCGCCTGCTCAATAGTTGGCAAAGAGTGCATTAGCCGTTTTCAGATAGTGCAGCTAGCTGATCAGCTTGGTGCTCTTGGATCACAGGGTCGATAAGTGCACCAAGGTCCCCCTCAAGAACCTCGTTTAGGCGGTAAAGCGTCAGGTTGATGCGGTGATCAGACACACGGCTGCGGGTAGTTGTAGGTACGGATACGGTCACTACGGTCACCAGAACCTAGAAGGTTACGACGGGTGTCAGATACCTCAGCCGCACGCTTGGCTTCTTCAGCTTGGATAATACGCGCTGCAAGTACAGACATGGCTTTAGCCTTGTTCTTATGCTGAGAACGCTCGTCCTGACACTCAACCACAGTACCTGTTGGCAAGTGAGTAATACGGATAGCAGAGTCGGTGGTGTTTACGTGCTGACCACCAGCACCCGATGCACGGAAGGTATCGATCTTAAGGTCCGCAGCCTTGATTTCAGGTAGGTCCGCTTCTGGGATCTCAGGCATGATAGCAACAGTACACGCAGAAGTGTGTACACGGCCTTGAGATTCAGTCTCTGGCACACGCTGTACACGGTGACCACCTGATTCAAACTTCATGGTGCCGTATGCGCCATCACCAGAAACCTTAGCGATAACCTCTTTATAACCGCCCTGCTCTGATTCGTTGCTGCTCATGATCTCAACGCGCCAGTTGTTCTTCTCAGCAAACTTAGAGTACATGCGGAACAGGTTACCTGCGAAGATACCCGCTTCGTCACCACCCGCGCCTGCACGGATTTCTAGGAAGCAGTTACGCTCATCATTCGGGTCTTTTGGAAGTAGCAAGATCTGAAGCTCATCGGTCAGCTTTTCGATGTTCTCTTTGGCATCCTTGATCTCTTCTTGAGCCATCTCTTTCATCTCAGGATCGTCTTCATTCGCCATCTCCTGAGCGGCTTCAAGGTCTTCCTGAGCCTGCTGATAGGCTTGGAAACACTTGGTCACTTCCTCTAGTTGAGAGTACTCTTTTGATAGAGCACGGAATTTGTCCTGATCGCCAATGACGTCTGGGTCACCTAGCAGATGCTGAACTTCTTCATAACGCTCAACCAGCGTCTCCAATTTTACTAAAATCGATGCTTTCATAATCTTCTTACTAACTTATAAATCTTTAAGACCCAAGCCTTTACGCAAGGTCGCCAACTCATCAAACTGCTCAGTTTCGGCAGCCTGTTTTAGAGCCTTGGTTGGCGCGTGTATCAGCTTATTGGTCAATTTGTTGCTTAACTCTAGTAACACCGCCTCTGGATCACCACCTGCTGCTAAAGCTTGAAGGCTCTTTTGCAACACCTCATCGCGCACACTCTCTGCACTGCGGCGGTAATCTCTAATACTCTCAACGGCATGGCGTGAACGGAGCCAAGATTGAAACTCTTTACTCTCAACCGAGATAATCTTTTCAGCGCGCACCGCTTCGGCACGTCGCTGTTCTATGTTTTGGTCAATAATGGACTGCAGGTCATCAACCGTATACAGGTAAGCATCACTAAGTTCTGCTACCTCAGCCTCAATATCACGAGGCACGGCGATATCCACAAACAAAATTGGACGATGACGACGCGACTTGAGCGCGCTCTCAACCATGCCCTTGCCTATGATAGGAAGCGGACTCGCCGTTGAGCTGATCACTATATCCACATCCTGTAGCGCTTCTGGTATCTCGCTTAAGCTGATAACACTGGCATCAAATTCAGAAGCCAGCCCCATCGCGCGTTCGCGAGTACGGTTCGCCACCGTCATCTTGGTACAGCCATTGTCTGCAAGGTGCTTAGCCACAAGCTCTATGGTCTCACCTGCTCCCACCAATAGTACTCGAGACTTATGTAGGGACTCGAAGATGTGCTTTGCTAGGGTACAAGCTGCGTAAGCTACAGAAACAGCACTACCACCTATCTCAGTTTCAGTGCGCACACGCTTAGCAACCGAGAACACCTTTTGGAAAAGCTTGTCTAGCTCACCTTGGACGTTACCGTTCTCGCGAGAATCGGAATAGGCCTGTTTCACCTGGCCTAGGATCTGTGGTTCACCCAAAACTAATGAGTCGAGCCCACAAGAAACACGCATCAGATGCTGAATCGCCTCTTCACCCTGATATGTATACAAACTCGGCTTCAGGTCTGAGCCTTCCACCTTGTGGAAGTTAATCAGCCAATCAATGATCTGCGCTTCATCAGATACATCGCTATCGAGATAGAGCTCTGTGCGATTACAGGTAGATAGGATGACACTGCCGTTGACCTCAGTCATCTTCTGCAACTGTTGCATAGCGTCGGTCATCTTATCTGGAGAGAAAGCGACCTGTTCACGCAACTCGACAGAAGCAGTATTGTGATTGATTCCTACGGTCAATAACGACATGGTTTATAGAATTACAGCCAAAACAAAAGCGCAATTTTACTTGAAGCACTACAGCAATAAAAGAGGGTTTACGGTATCATTAAGACAAACCTTGAACCTCATACTGTTCTCAAAGGGCTAGAGCACTGAAAACTCTGCCTTTATTCATCGCTGAGACTGGTATCTATCTCGTTTAAAGCAAAGAATCGGATTCTATGAATATTGCTCTGCATCGCTTCTCTCCTTCAGGCGTCACTAAGCTCTTCACATTAATACTCGCGTTATTCATGTTTGGATGTGAAACCACCTCACAATTACCTGTGCACAGCGTGGAATATCAAGCCCATCAAGAAAAACTATCGACTCTTGAACAGTATCAGGTGTCTGGAAAGCTTGGCTATATCGACCCAACTCAGAGACAAAGCCTTAACTTCAACTGGAGGCACGCACCAGATTCAAGCCAGCTTCGATTAACCACCTTCCTCGGTAAAACCGTGCTGACTCTGGATATCAATTCCGAGGGTGCCACCCTCACAGATATGGATGGCAACCGTTACTTTGATAAAGATGCCGATCTACTGTTTTACCAACTAACGGGAATGCGCTTGCCTATCGTCTATATGCAAGACTGGGTGAAAGGCCAACCCACCGCAGCGGATGCAATGCAGGTGTCTGATCGCGGCACTCTAGATTCCCTTTCTCAAACCCGTGGTGGTCAAACTTGGCAGCTAGCCTATCTTGGCTACACGGAGCAAGGCGACTTCGTTTTACCACAAAAGATGACCCTTTCTCGAGAAGAGATAAAACTCAACATTCAAATCAATAAATGGAACATCGACTAATGCTTAGTGAAACCCTGAGCCTTCCCTCGCCCGCCAAACTGAATCTATTTCTGTATATCACTGGCCGTCGTGAAAACGGTTATCACGATCTTCAGACCCTATTCCAATTCCTAGACCACGGCGATGAGATGCAATTTAGTGCCAATTCGTCCGGTTTGGTTACTGTCTCACCAGAACTAAAAGGCGTGCCCCTAGAGAGCAACCTTATTTGGAAGGTGGCGCAAGCTTTGAAAGAAAGAACCGGCTGCCAGTTGGGTGCGGATATTCATATCGACAAGATCCTGCCAATGGGCGGTGGTATTGGTGGCGGTTCATCCAACGCAGCGACTACACTTGTAGCTCTGAATCATCTATGGGAATTAAACCTCTCTGCTGAGGAGTTGGCTGAGATTGGATTGAAACTTGGCGCCGATGTGCCTGTGTTTGTGCAAGGCTTTGCGGCTTTCGCAGAAGGTGTTGGCGAGCAACTTGCCAAGGTAGAGCCTCAAGAGAAGTGGTATTTGGTGGTTCGTCCGGATGTGAGCATAGCCACGGTAGATATTTTTACCCACCCAGATCTCACTCGAGATACGCCAAAACGTAATTGGGAGCTACTTCACAAAACGAAATACGAAAAACGATTGCGAAAAAATAGTGCGTTTACTGTACCCAGAGGTTGATAAGCAACTTTCATGGCTGTTACAATACGCGCCGTCGAGATTGACGGGGACAGGATCTTGCGTTTTTGCCGAGTTTGACACTCAAATGGAGGCGCAATCCATATTAAGACAACTCCCTGAAAATACAACAGCATTTGTTGCTAAAGGCCAGAATATTTCGCCTTTGCATCAAAAATTGGCGAGGATTATCGCCGATTCTAAATCTTTTTAACTGGACGCAACCTTGAGGTTTCCACCGTGCCTGATATGAAGCTATTTGCTGGTAACGCAACACCTGAACTAGCACAACGCATTGCCGACCGCCTATACATCTCTTTGGGTGATGCTACTGTAGACCGTTTTTCTGATGGCGAAGTCGCTGTACAGATCAACGAAAACGTGCGTGGCAGCGATGTTTTCATCATCCAATCTACTTGTGCACCAACCAACGACAACCTAATGGAGTTGGTGGTAATGATTGATGCGATGCGCCGTGCTTCAGCTGGCCGTATTACTGCTGTAATCCCATACTTTGGCTACGCTCGCCAAGACCGTCGTGTACGTTCTTCTCGTGTGCCAATCACAGCTAAGGTTGTTGCAGACTTCCTTTCAAACGTAGGTGTTGACCGCGTTCTAACTATTGACCTGCACGCAGAGCAAATCCAAGGCTTCTTCGATGTACCAGTAGACAACATCTTCGGTACTCCAGTACTTCTAGATGACATGGACAAGCGCGGGCTTGAAAACCCAGTAGTGGTTTCTCCAGACCTAGGTGGCGTTGTACGTGCACGTGCTACTGCTAAAGCACTAGGCGATATCGACATCGCTATCGTAGACAAGCGTCGTCCACGCGCTAACGTTTCTGAGGTGATGAACCTAATCGGTGACGTTGAAGGCCGTGATTGCGTAATCGTTGACGACATGATCGATACTGGCGGTACTCTATGTAAAGCTGCTGAAGCGCTTAAAGAGCGCGGTGCTAAGCGTGTATTCGCTTATGCAACTCACGCAGTATTCTCTGGCAATGCAGCAGACAACATCAAGAACTCTGTTCTAGACCAAGTTATCGTAACTGACTCTATCTCTCTATCTAAAGAGATGGCAGCGACTGGCAAGGTAACTACCCTGAGCCTATCTCGCATGCTAGCTGAAGCGATTCGTCGTATCAGTAACGAAGAGTCAATCTCTGCGATGTTCAACTAATCTAAAGATTTAGTTTACAGCATTAGAAAAGCACCCCTATATGGGGTGCTTTTTGTTTTCTCGCCGATGCTACTTTTTGTGCTATCATACGGCGCTTTTTAATTTCTGAAGAGATCCTACCTTGAGTCAACAAATCAAATTGCTGGTCGGTTTAGCCAATCCTGGACCTGAATATGCAAAGACACGTCACAATGCTGGGGCGTGGGTAGTTGAAGAGTTAGCGCGCGTTCACAATATAATGCTGAAAAACGAAACTAAGTTTTTTGGCTACACTGGACGCATCCAGCTAAACGGTCAGGATCTCCGCTTGCTAGTCCCTACTACCTTTATGAACCTATCGGGTAAATCCGTTGCAGCACTTGCAAAGTTTTATCAGATCAAACCGGAAGAAATCATGGTAGCGCATGATGAGCTTGACCTTCCTCCGGGCGTGGCTAAATTCAAGAAAGGTGGTGGTCACGGTGGCCATAATGGTCTTCGCGATACCATTAGCAAGCTTGGTAACAATAAAGAATTCTACCGTCTAAGGATCGGCATCGGCCATCCTGGACACAAAGATAAGGTTGCAGGTTTCGTGCTGGGTAAAGCTCCAGCCAAAGAGCAAGAGTGTCTCGATGCGGTCGTCGATGAGTCTGTTCGTAGCCTCGACATCTTAATAAAAGATGGTCTGACTAAAGCACAAAACCGCCTACACACGTTCAAAGCAGAATAAGGTTTCTATCATGGGTTTCAAATGTGGCATTGTTGGTCTACCAAACGTTGGTAAATCAACCCTATTTAACGCACTGACTAAAGCAGGTATCGAGGCAGCGAACTTCCCGTTCTGTACCATCGAACCAAACACAGGTGTGGTTCCTGTGCCAGATCTTCGTCTAGATGCACTGGCAGAAATCGTTAACCCACAAAAGATCCTGCCAACGACTATGGAGTTCGTTGACATCGCAGGTCTAGTTGCGGGCGCATCACGTGGTGAAGGTCTAGGTAACAAATTCCTAGCTAACATCCGCGAAACTGACGCTATCGGTCACGTAGTTCGTTGTTTTGAAAACGAAAACATCGTTCACGTTGCAGGTAAAGTATCACCGATCGAAGACATCGAAGTGATCAACCTTGAGCTAGCAATGGCTGACCTAGACAGCTGTGAGCGTGCTATCCAGCGTAACGCTAAGAAAGCTAAAGGTGGCGATAAAGACGCTAAATTTGAGCTGACCGTACTAGAGAAACTACTTCCAGTTCTAACTGAAGGTGGCATGGCGCGTACCGTTGAACTAGCAAAAGAAGAACTAGCAGCTATCGGCTACCTAACTTCCTAACGCTTAAGCCAACTATGTACATCGCTAACGTTAACGAAGACGGCTTCGAAAACAACCCATACCTAGACGCAGTACGTGAGTTCGCTGAAAAAGAGAACAACGTAGTAGTTCCTGTTTGTGCAGCTATCGAATCTGAGCTTGCTGAACTAGACGATGAGGATCGTGAAGAATTCCTAGCAGACATGGGTATTGAAGAACCTGGTCTAAACCGCGTTATCCGTTCAGGTTACGATCTGCTAACTCTACAAACCTACTTCACTGCAGGTGTGAAAGAGGTTCGCGCTTGGACTATCCCAGTAGGAGCAACTGCGCCACAAGCTGCAGGTAAGATCCACACTGATTTCGAAAAAGGCTTTATCCGTGCTGAGGTTGTTGGTTACGACGCCTTTATCGAGTTTAAAGGCGAGAGCGGTGCGAAAGATGCAGGTAAATGGCGTCTTGAAGGTAAAGAGTACATCGTTAAAGATGGTGATGTAATCCACTTCCGCTTCAACGTTTAATTAGGTTTATCGTTGCCAGAACGAACCTTGCCTGCGTCGGCTTTGCTCACATACACTTGTATGCTGCGCGAAGCTCCTTGGCAAACCCCGTTCTGACTTAGCTAAACGCTAATTAACTCTAGAATGATAAAAGATCGCTTCGGCGGTCTTTTTTGTTTTCGTTCTCTGATTAACTTCTGGTCAGTTGGATCTTAGTGATCTTGCTGACAATAGATTTTTATTCTCGGAGCATGAGGTAGCATTTCAAAAGGATCTTTTTTGTTATCTGGTTTTGCTCAATTCTTAGTGTATTTTTGAATGAAAACAGGACGCTTTGTTTAAAAAAAGTTCGAACGAGCCATAACTGACAAAATCTTTGAAAAAGTTGTTGACGCTCTCTTGGGATATACGCATAATGCGCTCCGTTCTTCAGCACTGCTCGGCAGAGTTGAAAAGCAGAAAATATGGTCATGGCTACGTAGCTCAGCTGGTTAGAGCACATCACTCATAATGATGGGGTCACAGGTTCGAATCCCGTCGTAGCCACCATTTCCTAAATGCTTTTATACAGAGCAATTAGGAAATAAAAAGCGGAAGTGGCGGAATTGGTAGACGCACCAGATTTAGGTTCTGGCGCCGCAAGGTGTGAGAGTTCAAGTCTCTCCTTCCGCACCATATTTTGTAGGCTATCGCCAAGCGGTAAGGCAGCGGCTTTTGATGCCGCCATTCCCTGGTTCGAATCCAGGTAGCCCTGCCACTACTTTCTTGAAGAATTGTTTCTAACTTTCTTTAAAAAAGTATTGGAAATAAAACGAGATTAGTTTATATTCTCTCGTCCAAATTTAGAGTGGCTACGTAGCTCAGCTGGTTAGAGCACATCACTCATAATGATGGGGTCACAGGTTCGAATCCCGTCGTAGCCACCATTTACAATGTCGTGTCGATTTTACCAATTATCGGCAATGACTACGGAATTTGTTGCGGAA
>BBSC01000009.1:0-174019 GCA_000830475.1 Vibrio ishigakensis
AATAGAGAAGCCCTAGTCGAAAGACTAGGGCTTTTTTACGTTTGAAGCTTTTATAATTCTAGCTGATAGCTGATAGCTGATAGCTGATAGCTGATAGCTGATAGCTGATAGCTGATAGCTGATAGCTGATATCCCTAGATCTTCAATCTCACTTCTTTGTCCTTAGCATTTCAATAATCAGTGGTATCTTTATTTAAAGTCTCCAATTGCTGTGATGATGAAAAAACTACTGATCTTAATCCTCTGTATCCTCTCTATATCCCTATTCACACTGTTTGCTAGTGTGTTTGGATTATTGGCATATAAAGACAGTGGTTACGACTGGGAGTGGCTGACTTTGCCATTTGTAGATAGTGGTGTGCAGATCACCAGGACTCGGGATACCCATCAGCTTCTGCTTCGTAAGCTTTACCCGCTTCAGTCTTTCGAGATCTCTGTCTATACAACCATGGACAACAAATTAGTCCTTCAATTGACGGACTTTAGTAGCTGTGAGACCGATGCTAGTGGGCACTTAAAGGTCAATAACTCTGACAGTCAAACAGTAACCTTTAGTTGTGATAAGCAGCTCAGGTATAGCAGAATTCTGAGGCACTTAAGCAGCGCAGAACTTGAAATAAACGGTAAGGCACTGGTTATCGATTTTTCCGATTGGAACATTGATGAACTGCAAAAAGACCAGTTTAAACAACTACATCCAGAATACTTTAAACGGCTAGGTGAGAACCCAGAATATCAATGGGCTCGGGATTGAAGGTTAGATTTCAATATCGCACTCGACATCATGATTCTATTGCAGTAGTCTGACAAGATATACGTATGGACGTCTAGATGCTTAAAGGAGAAAAGTTGTGCCGATTCGAGTCCCTGATCAATTACCTGCGACGGATGTATTGCGCGGAGAGAACATCTTTGTGATGTCCGAGTCTCGTGCGTCTTCGCAAGAGATTCGTCCGCTTAGAGTCCTACT
Source organism: Vibrio ishigakensis (assembly GCA_000830475.1). Taxonomy (GTDB): domain Bacteria; phylum Pseudomonadota; class Gammaproteobacteria; order Enterobacterales; family Vibrionaceae; genus Vibrio; species Vibrio ishigakensis_A. Next base: position 971 of record BBSC01000009.1, read on the forward strand.
ACTGAATCTAATGCCTAAGAAGATTGAGACTGAAACCCAGTTCCTTCGTCTTCTTTCTAATAGTCCTCTTCAAGTAGATGTAGAGCTACTACGCATTGATAACCGCCCAAGTAAGAACACTCCAACAGAACACCTTGATACCTTTTATCGCCAATTTGAGGCAGTAAAACAGAGAAACTTCGATGGCTTGATCATCACAGGTGCGCCATTAGGTTTGGTTCAGTTTGAGGATGTGATCTATTGGGAGCATCTGCAGTCCATTATGAACTGGGCAAAAGAGCACGTAACCTCAACGCTTTATGTTTGCTGGGCAGCTCAGGCTGGATTGAAGCTACTCTATGACTTGCCTAAACGCACTCGCAAGGAAAAGCTATCGGGTGTTTATCAGCATCTGATTCACGATCAGCATCATCCTATCTTGCGTGGATTTGATGATACCTTCCTAGCGCCTCATTCTCGCTATGCGGACTTTTCACCGGAATACCTAGCTGAGCATACGGATCTAGATATCCTAGCTACCTCTGATGTAGCAGGTGTATACCTAGCTTCGACTAAAGATAAGCGTAATGTATTCGTAACGGGTCATCCTGAATACGAGTCACATACTACATACGGAGTATGTGCGTGATCTTGGAGAGGGTATGGAGCCCGCTATTCCTGTGAACTACTATCCTGAAGATAATCCGGATAAAGCCCCTCGCGCTACTTGGCGCAGTCATGGGCATCTGCTGTTTAGTAATTGGCTCAACTACTGCGTTTATCAACAAACTCCATATGACCTGGATAAGTTCTCTGAAGCGAACTTTACCACCGACGAATAAAAAGAAGGCGTGCCATGAGCACGCCTTTTTCTATTTCTCTTCTTCCGCTGGTTCGAGCGTTTTAGCTTTTTCTATCATAGGGGTGATAGTCATCCCTTGTATCAAAATCGAGAACATAACCACCGAATAGGTCATCACCATGATGAGCTCTTTTACGTCTATGTTCTTCTCTGGGATAACCATAATGCCGGTTGGGATAGACAGTGCCATTGCCAGCGCGAGTCCCCCACGTAGCCCGCCCCAAGTAAGGATCTTCACTGACATTGGGTTGTATTTTCTAAAGCGATTAAAGCCGATATATGTGCCTCGGACACTCAAGAAACGAGCTGTGAGCACCAATGGCACAGCTAGTACCATCAACACCCAGTCTTCCTTATGGAATTCAAATAACAGCATAGACATACCGATAAGCAGGAATAGCACACCGTTGAGGAACTCATCGATCAGTTCCCAGAAGTGGTCGAGGTTTTGATGACTCTCTTTTGAAAACCCTTTCTGTCTAGTCCAGTTGCCTATCATGATGCCAGATACCACCATGGCTAGTGGTCCTGATACTTCAAGCACTTCGGCAAATACGTAGCCTGCAGTTGGTATGGTTAGGGTTAGTAGTAGCTCCATTGAATGATCATCGGTCGAGCTGATTAAGAAGTGGAACAACAAGCCTAGAACGAACCCATAAAGAATACCGCCAACGGCTTCGTGTAGGAACAGTGAAGTAACACTGCCTACGGTAGGTGCTTCGCTGCCAAAGGCTACTGTGAACATGGTGACAAAGATAACCAGACCAAAACCATCGTTAAACAGCGACTCTCCCTCGATTTGAGTTGAGATACGTTTTGGGGCATTTAGTTTCTTAACAATCGCCAATACTGCAATGGGGTCGGTAGGGGATATCAAGGCACCAAATAGAAGGCAGTAGATAAGGTCAAGATTGATGCCTATGAGTGAACACAGGAAGTAGAGGACAAAGCCAATAAAGAAGGTTGAGAAGATGGTTGCACCCAGTGCCAGTCCCGTAATCTCCCATTTTTGGTCTTTAAGGTGGTCTATGTGTATGCCGAGGCCACCTGCAAATAGAAGGAAACCCAAAATACCTTTAAGTAGGAAGTTTTCAAAGTCTATTGAGCTATGGTTTCTGTGGCTACATGAGATAGCTTAAACCAGCCCATTTGACCTGCGATGATGATGCCGAGAGATAAGAGCATTGCACCTGCGGTAATGGCTATGGTGGTTTGCATCTTACCAATCTTACTGTTGATAAAGGCGATTAATACCGCTCCGGCTGCCAGAAAGCAGAGCGTATTGTAGGCTTCCATTGAATTCTCCATTTAATATGCGCATCAAGACTTTGAGACATATTTCAGAGTAATTCAAATAAACTATGTTTTCGTTAACGATAAAATAACAACACCTAGTGTTTTAGACGTCTAGAAATCTAATAGGACTGTGATAGGATGGAGGGCAATTTCGGAATAATTTGAGCTGAGCAGGAAGCAGTATGAGAGACCAATTAGAGGCCCAGTTACAACAACGTATTTTATTGATCGATGGTGGTATGGGCACCATGATCCAAAACGAGAAACTAGAAGAACCGGATTATCGTGGAGGACGTTTTGCTGATTGGCACTGCGATCTAAAAGGCAACAACGATCTACTTGTTCTTACTCAGCCTCAACTGATCAAACAGATCCACTCGCAATACCTAGAAGCGGGTGCGGATATCCTAGAAACCAACACCTTTAACGCCACTACGATTGCGATGGCGGATTATGAGATGGAAGACCTCAGTGAAGAGATCAACTTCGCAGCAGCGAAACTGGCTCGTGAGGTGGCAGATGAGTGGACCGCAAAGACACCGGAAAAACCTCGCTATGTTGCAGGTGTGCTTGGTCCAACAAACCGTACTTGTTCTATCTCTCCAGACGTAAATGACCCAGGTTTTCGTAACGTTACCTTCGACCAATTAGTTGAAGCGTATAAAGAGTCTACTCATGCCCTTATTAAGGGTGGAAGTGACCTTATTCTTATTGAGACCATTTTCGATACTTTGAATGCCAAGGCGTGTGCTTTTGCAGTTGAGACCGTGTTTGATGAGCTAGGCTACTCTTTGCCTGTGATGATCTCGGGCACGATTACCGATGCCTCTGGTCGAACCCTTTCAGGCCAAACAACTGAAGCCTTCTACAACTCACTTCGTCACGTACAGCCGATCTCTTTTGGTCTTAACTGTGCTCTTGGTCCAGATGAGCTACGTCCTTATGTAGAAGAGATGTCGCGTATCTCAGAGACCTTTGTCTCTGTGCATCCAAATGCGGGCCTACCGAACGCCTTTGGTGAATATGACCTTTCTCCTTCAGATATGGCTGAGCACATTAAAGAGTGGCAGAGTCTGGCTTCTTGAACCTGGTGGGTGGCTGTTGTGGTACTACGCCAGAGCATATCCGCGCCATGGCAGAAGCTGTTGAAGGTGTTACACCTCGCTCTCTTCCTGAGTTAGTTACAGCTTGCCGACTGTCTGGTCTTGAGCCGCTAACCATTGAAAAAGAGACTCTATTTGTAAACGTGGGTGAGCGTACTAACGTAACTGGTTCAGCTCGTTTCAAGCGCCTGATCAAAGAAGAGCTTTATGAAGAGGCTCTCGAGGTTGCTCGTCAGCAGGTAGAGAATGGTGCACAGATCATCGATATCAATATGGATGAGGGCATGTTGGATGCGGAAGCCTGTATGGTTCGCTTCCTAAATTTGTGTGCTTCAGAGCCAGAGATCTCCAAGGTGCCGATCATGGTCGACTCCTCAAAGTGGGAGGTTATCGAGGCAGGTCTTAAGTGTATCCAAGGCAAGGCATAGTTAACTCTATCTCTCTAAAAGAGGGCAAAGAGAAGTTTGTTGAACAGGCTAAGCTGATTCGTCGCTATGGTGCCGCAGTTATCGTAATGGCCTTTGATGAAGTGGGTCAGGCGGATACTCGTGAGCGCAAGATAGAGATCTGTACCAATGCCTACAACATCTTAGTGAACGAAGTTGGCTTCCCACCGGAGGACGTTATCTTTGACCCGAATATCTTTGCGGTAGCGACGGGTATCGATGAGCACAACAACTACGCAGTAGATTTCATTGAAGCGGTTGCAGACATTAAACGCGACCTGCCACATGCTATGGTTTCAGGTGGCGTATCTAACGTATCTTTCTCCTTCCGCGGTAATAACTATGTGCGTGAAGCGATCCATGCGGTATTCCTATACCACTGCTTCAAGAACGGTATGGACATGGGTATCGTTAATGCCGGTCAGTTAGAGGTGTATGACAACGTACCAGAGAAACTGCGCATTGCGGTAGAGGATGTGGTGCTTAATCGTCATCCAGATGCTACGGAGAATCTGCTTGAGCTCGCAGAAGAGTACCGTGAAAATAGCGTTGGTTCACAAGACGATGGAGCCGCTCAAGAGTGGCGTTCATGGCCAGTACAAAAACGCCTTGAGCATGCGCTAGTTAAAGGTATTACCGAGTTTATCGTCGAGGACACAGAAGAGGCTCGAGCCAATGCTAGCAAGCCACTCGAGGTTATCGAAGGTCCACTGATGGACGGCATGAACGTGGTTGGTGACCTGTTTGGTGAAGGTAAGATGTTCCTCCCTCAGGTAGTAAAATCAGCGCGTGTAATGAAGCAAGCCGTTGCGTATCTAGAGCCGTACATCAATGCGGAAAAACAGGCTGGACAGTCTAACGGTAAGATCCTCCTAGCAACGGTTAAAGGTGATGTTCACGACATCGGTAAGAACATTGTTGGTGTGGTACTTCAGTGTAATAACTACGAGATTATCGATCTTGGAGTAATGGTTCCTTGCGAGAAGATCCTAAAGGTCGCTAAGGAAGAAAACGTAGACATCATTGGTTTATCAGGCCTTATCACACCTTCTCTAGATGAGATGGTGCACGTTGCCAAAGAGATGGAGCGCCTTGGATTTGATTTGCCATTGATGATCGGTGGTGCAACGACCTCTAAGGCACATACGGCGGTTAAGATTGAACAAAACTACTCCGAGCCTGTGGTGTATGTAAATAACGCCTCTCGTGCAGTAGGTGTATGTACGTCTCTGTTATCGAATGAGTTGAAACCAGCCTTCGTTGAAAAACTAGACTTAGACTATGAGAGAGTGCGTGAACAACATGCACGTAAGCGTCCGAAGAGCAAACCTGTGACTCTTGAAAAGGCTCGTGCTAACCGCGTTGATATCGATTGGAAAGGTTACACACCGCCTCAGCCTAAGACAATAGAGCCTGTGGTTATCAAGGACATGGATATATCGGTATTACGCCAGTATATCGATTGGACTCCTTTCTTCATGACTTGGAGCTTGATGGGCAAATTCCCTGCTATTCTCGAGCACGAAGAAGTGGGTGAAGAAGCCAAGCGTCTGTATCAGGACGCGAACGAGTTCCTAGATAAGATAGAAGCGGATGGCATTATCAAGGCAAGCGGTATGTGCCAACTGTTCCCAGCGAACAGCAATGGTGACGATATCGAGGTGTATGCAGACGAGTCTCGCACTGAGGTTATCAAGACCCTACAGCACCTTCGTCAACAGACAGAGAAACCGAAAGGCTTCAACTACTGTTTGAGTGATTATGTAGCGCCTAAGAGTTCAGGTAAATCTGATTGGATTGGTGCCTTTGCAGTGACCGGTGGTATTGGTGAGCGTGAGCTTGCGGATAAATACAAAGCCGAGGGTGATGACTACAACGCCATTATGATTCAGGCGGTTGCGGATCGTCTAGCGGAGGCCTTTGCTGAGTATCTGCACCAAGAGGTGCGCACTAAACATTGGGTTATGCGCCTGATGAGCAATTGGATAACGATGATCTAATCCGTGAGAAGTACCAAGGTATTCGTCCAGCGCCGGGTTATCCTGCTTGTCCTGAGCACACAGAAAAAGGACCGCTTTGGGAGCTTATGAATGTGGAGGAGACTATCGGTATGTCTTTGACCTCTAGTTATGCAATGTGGCCAGGTGCTTCGGTATCGGGTTGGTATTTCTCACATCCTGAAAGTCGCTACTTTGCTGTGGCTCAGATCCAAGAAGACCAGTTGAATGACTATGCTGCGCGTAGGGGTTGGGATAAGTTAGAAGCTGAGAAATGGTTAGGCCCAAACATTAACGGCTAGCTGAATAGAAAAAAGGGGCGATAATCGCCCCTTTTTAGTATCTAACGTATTGTTTATGCTTGGTTTTCAAACAGCTGACGATGCAATTGTTGCACTGCATGGCGAGCCGAAGACTCATGCAATAGGAAGCATAGGTTATGGTTACTCGCACCATAACAGATCATTCTTAAGTTGTGGTCTTCTAGGGTGCCGAAGATGTGTTTCGCTGTCCCTTTCGCCTGGCCCATGTTGTTACCGATAAGGGCGATTAGGCTAAGGTTGTGCTCAACCTCTACAGAACAAAGCTCTTCCAGTTCTCGCTGAGCTTCTGCTGGAAGCTGAGGTGAACCACCTTGAGTGTTAGTACGGTCAAGGGTCAGAGAGACACTGATCTCTGAGGTTGTGATCAAATCTACCGACACGCGATGACGAGCTAGGATCTCAAACACTTTAGCGAGGAAACCATATGCATGGAACATGCTAAGGCTTTTTAGAGTCACCATGGTTTGATTGCCACGCAGGGTTACTGCACGGAACAAAGGTGCGCTTTCTACTTGCTGTTTTACCCAAGTACCACCAAGCTCTGGCTCTTTAGACGAACCTACAAATACAGGTATCTTATGGCGAAGGGCTGGCAATAGTGTCGATGGGTGCAGGATCTTGGCACCATAGTTTGCCATCTCTGAGGCTTCGCTAAAGCTGATCTCTTGGATTGGTTTCGCTTGAGGCGCGATTCTAGGGTCAGTGGTATAGATACCTGGAACGTCTGTCCAGATCTCTAGACCACTTGCATCCACTGCTTCTGCAATCAAAGCGGCACTGTAGTCACTGCCACCACGACCTAGGGTTGTGGTTTGGTTATTATGGTCAGAGCCAATAAAGCCTTGAGTGATAACAATATTATCTTCACACAGTGGCACAAGATGAGACTGAGCTGCCACACGGATATCATCCAGTAGCGGTTCTGCACTACCAAAGTTTGATGTGGTCTTCATTACGGTGCGGATATCAAAGCGGGTTGCTTGATGTCCACGTTCGCGCATCAACTGGCTAAGAATGTGTGTAGACATAAGCTCACCACAGGCAACTAGCTGGTCAGTCAGTTGAGTACTGCTCTTTTCCGCGGCCTGTTCTGCACATTGAGAAACCTTAGCGAGGATCTCATTGATAGCAGGGGTGATCTCAGAAGGGTTTTTCAGTTGATCGACGATAGAGAAATGGATTTGAACTAGGTTCTGCAGCAATTGCTCACGCTTGGCTTGCTCTTGCACACCATTTGCCAGTTCTACCAAGATGTTAGTTACGCCAGAACAGGCGCTAATAACGACGAGTTTAGTGTCAGGGTTGTTTTCTACAATGGCTGCACAGCGGTTCATCGCTTCATAGTTAGCGACACTGGTGCCACCGAATTTAGCAACGTTGATTGCTCCCACGGCTTCTCTCCATTATTCCTTTAATGAGCTTGTCTAAAAAAGACAAAAATCTGTGATTCAAAAGTGCCGGAATAAACCAGCGATAATTATTCGGAGATGGGTATTTTTATTGGTTTTTCTCCAAACAATCATTGAAAGGCTTTGCTCAAATTATGTCAACCGGTTGAATGAAATTCTTGCAAGATACTTTGTCTATCAGGACTCAATTCTGGCTTGTTAGGTTTGAGCGAGGCTTGTGAGTGTCATACCCTGAAGAAAAACAACAAGGACACCCTATATGCAAAGCTTCAATCCCCCACGTCGCACTTTATTGGGCCCTGGCCCTTCAGATATCTCTCCTCAAGTTCTTCAAGCGCTCGCAAGACCGACCATAGGTCATCTAGACCCTTTGTTTATCAATATGATGGACGAGCTTAAAACTCTGCTGAAGTATGCGTTTCAGACTGAAAATGAATTCACTATTGCTATCTCTGCACCTGGCAGTGCGGGAATGGAAGCGTGTTTCGTTAACCTGATTGAACCGGGTGAGAAGGTGATTGTCTGCCGCAATGGTGTTTTTGGCGAGCGCATGCGAGAAAATGTTGTTCGTTGTGGTGCTGAGGCTGTGCTGGTGGATGATGAGTGGGGCACTGATGTTTCTGTTGATAAAGTAGCGCAAGCTATCGAAGAGAATCCTGATGCTGTTGCCGTAGCCTTTGTGCATGCTGAAACCTCAACCGGTGCAGTCAGTGATGCAGAAGCCATTGCCAAGCTAGCGAAACAAAATGACATGCTGGTTATTGTTGATGCAGTCACCTCACTCGGTGGCGTTCCCTTGTATGTGGATAAATGGGGCTTAGATGCTGTTTATTCCGGAAGTCAGAAATGTCTTTCTTGTGTACCGGGGTTGTCACCACTGACATTCTCTCAGCAAGCTATCGATAAGATACAAGCACGCAAAAATCCGGTTCAGAGTTGGTTCCTCGATCAGAGTTTGGTACTCGGTTACTGGAGTGGAGAGGGTAACCGCTCATACCATCACACGGCTCCGGTTAATAGCCTATACGCGCTACATGAAGCCTTGTTGATTCTGAAGAATGAAGGGCTTGAGAGTGCTTGGCAACGTCATCAGCAGATGCATCAGTTGCTCAAACAAGGCTTAGCTAAACTAGGCATCGAGTTTGTGGTTGAGGAAGAGAAAAGACTGCCTCAACTTAATGCGATTTATATTCCACAAGGGATCGATGATGCTGAGGTTCGTCAGAGGCTTTTGAACGATTACAACCTTGAGATAGGTGCAGGTTTAGGTGCGCTTGCTGGCAAGGCTTGGCGTATCGGACTTATGGGATATGTGCTCGTAGAGAGAACGTTGCGCTCTGTTTGCGAGCCCTAGAAGAAGTGCTCAAGTAGAATAGAAAAGGCTCCGTAGAATACGGAGCCTTTTGCTTTATTCGGAAGCAGTAGCGTCAGACTCTGATTTTTCTCCCACCTTAACCAAGGTGATGTTATCAAAGTCGACATTCGGGAATAGGAACTTGGCCTCCCCGCGAATCTCCTCGGCTAACCTCTCATCCGATAAGCCTTGATAAGCCAAGATAAGGTTCTTGTATACCGAAGGTCTTGGCTTGTGCTGGATAAACTCTTGAGACCAATCTACGAACGACTGGATATAGTCTGGATTACCTGTCGCAAGTCCTAGCTGTAAGAAGGTGCTATTGATATCCCATTCGTATCTGTCTTTCCACACGATTGGGTTTGTTACTCTATCTAAGATGTCAGGATTTTTCGGCTTAGACTTCTCAAATTCCGTTAATACCTGATTGGTTTGAAGTGAGGTCAACATAAAGAAGCTAACGACGATAGGCATCAACAGGCTTCCTAGTCTCAATATGAGTTTGGAAGAACGGCCGAAGTTGAATTGATAGCTCTTACCACCGCGCTGATCAACCCAATAGATCAATAGGATAAAACTGATCCAGTGTATGGCTGAGTGATAGAAAGGATATTCTAGCTGTGAGTGAAGCACGATTGGAATAAATAGCGACAAGATACCAATACGAGTGCCTTTTCTTGCCTTTGTCAGCCAATACAGTACATAACCCATCGCTAGTAAGATCCCGAACAAAGGCAATATGCCCCCTTCAGCACCCCAATAAAGCAGTTCATTATGGGGGTGGTCCATAGAGGGCAGGCCAGCAGGGTACTCGCTGTTCAGCTGATGCTGTCTTGCCGTATACAGCATATATTCAGGCTCGAAGCGACCATAGCCATATCCAGAGAGAGGCTTCTCTATCAACATATCTAGGGTTTGAGGAAAGGTATATGCCCTCGGACTTTCTAGATCAGCTTTTTGCTGTAGTAGTGATTGGTTATCCCCGACTTGAGTCAATCCTAAACCAACACCCAACCCGAGCAGCAACATAGCGCCCCAAGTATAGGCTCGATTGCGGGCAGCGAAGCGATGTACATAAGGCAAAAGCAGAGCGAGTGCGAGAATAGAGCCTAGCCAACCAGTGCGAGACGCTAATACAACCAGAAGTGGAATAGTGAGAACTGGAGTCGCGTAAAGAAGGATAAGTTTATGGCGCCAATGAAGATACTTAGTATGGGGCTGTCTAGCCAGTAAATAGCCAGAAATCACCAAACCAGTAGCTAAGAAACTGGCCATAACATTTGGTTGTTGGAATATACCGTAGGGGCGGTTAGCTACTGTGTTATAGCCAAACATATTGCCCTCAGAGAGCAAGGTATATTGTACCCAGCCAAACAGTGCTTCGATTAACACGGATAGCAAGATGAACCATAACAGGCGCTGTTTCTCTTCATTACTGAATCGGAATTGTTGTAAGGCAACAAATAGCCCAAGACCTGCCCATAGTCCCATTAGTCTTGGCAATGCCAGCAAGGGTTCAGCATTGAGATAAAACAGTGGCAGAGTCAGTAAGATACAGCTGATCAACATAGCCACAGATAGCTTGGAGTATTTGATAACTCGGTTACGTGCTGTCTGATAGGCGGCCATACCCAATGCAATAGATATGGTTATCCAAACCGGTGGGTTAAAGGAGAGAAACAGTCCTGCACCACCCGGATTGGGGGTGAAGAAATGGGTCGCCACTAAAAAGGCGACCCCGATTGCGAACATAAAACGCTTATTTAAAGGCACAGTTGGTTTCTGTGCCTGTAAGTTGGTACCTGAGGTTAACAGGGTTGCCATAGGTGGCGAGTCCTCTACATCTTGAGCATAGGTTTAAGGAAGCGAGCGGTATGAGAGCCCTCAACAAGCGCGACCTCTTCTGGAGTACCAGTAGCAATGATCTCGCCACCGCCTTGTCCACCCTCTGGGCCAAGGTCGACAATCCAGTCGGCCGTTTTCACCACATCTAGGTTGTGTTCGATAACCACTATAGTATTGCCGTGGTCACGTAGACGATGCAGTACGGTTAGCAGTTGTTGTATATCGTGGAAGTGCAGACCTGTAGTCGGTTCGTCCAGAATATACAGAGTTTTGCCTGTGTCACGTTTGGATAGCTCACGAGCTAGTTTCACACGCTGTGCCTCACCACCGGATAGGGTGGTGGCTGCCTGACCTAGCGGATATAGGATAGGCCAACATCAATAAGGGTTTTCAGTTTACGCGCGATAACGGGCACTGGTTCGAAGAAGGCGTGAGCATCTTCCACCGTCATCTCTAGAACTTGATCGATAGACTTGCCCTTGTAGCGAACTTCTAAGGTTTCACGGTTGTAGCGCTTACCTTTACAGCTATCACAAGGAACATATACGTCAGGCAGGAAGTGCATCTCTACCTTGATCACGCCATCACCCTGACAGGCCTCACATCGGCCTCCGCGCACGTTAAAGCTAAAGCGACCCGGTTTATAACCGCGGGAACGAGACTCTTGAGTGCCTGCAAACAGCTCTCGGATCGGAGTGAAGATCCCTGTGTAGGTGGCAGGATTGGATCTTGGAGTTCGGCCGATCGGGCTCTGATCTATGTCGATCACCTTATCAAAGTGCTGTAGACCATCGATCTTCGCATAAGGGCTCGGATTGCTGGTGGTAGCACCGTTCAGTTCTCGGTGTGCAACCTTGAAGAAAGTATCGTTGATTAGGGTCGACTTACCTGAACCGGACACACCAGTAACACAGGTAAATAGCCCACACGGAATCGTTAAGTCGACTTGCTTCAGATTGTTACCGCTCGCCCCGGAAAGCTGGAGAAGTTTCTTAGGATCCACAGGAGTTCGCTCTTTTGGCACTGCAATCTCTTTGGTGCCTTTTAGGTACTGACCTGTGAGTGAGTCATCGTTATCGACAATCTCTTGGTACGTGCCTTCTGCTACCACTTGTCCACCGTGCACACCTGCCCCTGGACCGATATCGATAATATGGTCTGCGGTTCTGATGGCATCTTCATCGTGCTCGACAACCAATACCGTGTTTCCGAGATCGCGAAGATGAGTTAGGGTTGCTAGCAGGCGCTCATTATCACGCTGGTGGAGACCTATTGACGGCTCATCCAGCACGTACATCACGCCAACGAGACCGGCACCAATCTGGCTAGCAAGACGAATACGTTGAGCCTCACCACCAGAGAGTGTTTCTGCACTGCGAGAAAGGTTGAGATAGTTAAGGCCAACGTTAACCAAGAAGTGAAGGCGGTCGTTGATCTCCTTCATTATCTTTTCAGCGATCTGTGCCTTCTGTCCTTCAAGCTCTAAAGACTTGAAGAATTGCATCGCATCACTGATGCTCATCTCAACAATGTGTGGAAGTGGGGTGTCGGCGATAAATACATTACGTGCTTCTTCACGAAGTCGAGTGCCACCACAACTTGAGCATGAGCGGGTAGAGATATATTTGGCTAGATCTTCACGCACTGAGTTGGATTCAGTATCACGGTATCGACGCTCAAGGGTATTGAGAATACCTTCGAACGGATGGGTTTTAACTCGAATATCACCACGGTCGTTGATGTATTTGAACTCAATCTGGGTACGACCAGAGCCAGTTAGCACTATCTCTCGAATTTTCTTAGGAAGTGAGCTAAACGGTGCATAAAGGTCAAAGTCATAGTGCTCAGCCAGTGCTCCAAGCATCTGAAAATAGTAGTAGTTTTTCTGATCCCACCCTTTGATTGCGCCATCTGCGATACTCAGACTGTCATCCAGAACCACACGGCCTTCATCAAAGTATTGCTGTACCCCTAGGCCATCACAGGTGTGACAGGCACCGGCTGGGTTGTTGAACGAGAACAGTCTCGGCTCTAGCTCCTGCATGCTATAACCACAGTATGGACAAGCAAAGTTAGCTGAGAAGATGATCTCATCTTCTTCGTCATGTTTGTCCATTGAGGCAACCACGGCGATACCACCTGATAGCTCCAAGGTGGTCTCAAAAGATTCAGCGAGGCGTTGCTTAAGGTCGCCACGCACCTTAAAGCGGTCGACGATAACCTCAATAGTGTGTTTCTTATGAAGCTCTAGCGTTGGAGGATCGGATAGATCGCAAATATCTCCATCAACACGTGCACGAATAAAGCCTTGTGCAACTAGGTTTTCAAAGGTCTTAACGTGCTCACCTTTACGCTCTTTCACGATAGGCGCAAGCAGCATCATCTTTGAGCCTTCTGGTAACTCAAGAACCTTATCTACCATCTGACTAACCGTCTGTGCGGCCAGTGGCACCTTGTGCTCAGGACATCTTGGTTCACCTACACGAGCATATAGTAGACGTAGATAGTCGTAGACTTCGGTGATGGTACCTACAGTAGAGCGCGGGTTGTGCGAAGTAGACTTCTGTTCGATGGAGATCGCAGGAGATAGACCCTCAATATGGTCTACATCTGGCTTTTCCATCAAAGAAAGGAACTGCCTAGCGTAAGCGGAAAGGGATTCTACGTATCGGCGTTGTCCCTCAGCGTAGAGGGTATCGAATGCTAGAGATGATTTTCCTGAGCCTGAAAGGCCTGTGATAACAATGAGTTTATCGCGAGGAATGGTGAGGTTGATATTCTTCAGGTTGTGGGTACGAGCACCACGAACGTCGATAGTATCCATCTGAATCCACTTTATAGTCAGCAATCTTGCAAGTATTACATAGCTTCAAAGCTGTGCAAACAATTACTGGATAAAAAACAGTGGCTATTGCCACTGTTTTTTGGAATCAGAATTAAGCTTCTTTCTGGGTCGACTTCTTGCCAAGCTCAGTGGCTTTCTCGTCTTTCTTGTAGATGTTCTCAAAGCAGTAGTTGGTTGCTTCGATATAGCCATCTACGCTACCACAGTCAAAACGTTGACCTTTGAATTTGTATGCTAGGACACAGCCAGCTTTTGCTTGCTTTAGTAGTGCATCGGTGATTTGGATTTCACCACCTTTGCCTGGTTCAGTGTTTTCGATTAGCTCAAAGATATCTGGAGTCAGGATGTAGCGGCCGATGATCGCTAGGTTGCTTGGTGCTGTGCCTGGTTCTGGTTTTTCAACCATGTCATCAACACGAATTAGATCGTCTTTGATCATCTCACCCTTGATAACGCCATACTTATGGGTCTCATCTTCAGGCACTTCTTGAACTGCAACGATTGAACAACGGAACTGCTTATATAGTGCTGCCATCTGTGCTAGAACGCCTTGCTCTTCGTTTACACAAAGGTCATCAGCCAGTACTACAGCAAATGGTTCATCACCCACTAGCTCACGCCCCGTTAGGATTGCGTGGCCTAAGCCTTTCATTTCGCGTTGGCGAATATAGGTGAAGTTTGCAGATTCGATGATGTCGCGGATATCAACCAGTAGCTCTTCTTTGTTGGTACCTTGGATCTGGTGCTCTAGCTCATAGTTTTTATCGAAGTGATCCATGATGGAGTGTTTGCCACGGCCAGTAACGATGCACATACCGTCCATACCTGCTTCAATCGCTTCTTCTACGCCATATTCGATAAGTGGTTTGTTCACCACTGGCATCATCTCTTTTGGCATAGATTTAGTAGCAGGAAGGAAACGAGTGCCGTAGCCTGCAGCGGGGAATAAACACTTTTTAATCATGGGGTAACCTAACGTTATAAAGATTGTTATTAATTTAGCGCCTAACTCTACCATCAAGTTAGAGCTACCCCAATTACTAGTGTATGAAATTTATGTAAATTGACGGGTTATGGTAAGAAATGGTGCGCCCACAATACCGCCTCATCTCGGTTTTTTACCTTAATTTTCCGAAATATCTTATATAGATGAGATTTTATCGTGTGCTCACTTACGAAAAGCTTTTCGGAGATATGATAATTAGACTTTCCCGACTTTAGAGCTTCCAGTACCTCGATTTCGCGACGAGTTAAATTAATCGTATGAGGCGGGTTATAGCGAATTAATACCGATTGAAAGTACGATAGCAGCTGATCGGTGACAGCTCGGCTAAGCCATGACCGTCCTTGAGCTAGGGACTCTAATCCAAGGGCTATCTGCTCTGGGCTTTGGTCCTTGTAAAAAATCCCTTTCAGTCGACCATATTTAAGCAGCTGAGTTGTCTTTAATTGTAGTGGCGTGCGCGTGGTGACCATGAAGATATTCTTGCCCGGTTCGTTCGGGTTTTCATACTCCAGAGGGTTAAATTCTTTATCGTTATAACTGATGATTATTATTGGGGTTAAACTCGATTTATACTCCTGATGCCAATCTTCCAGTTTGTATAAGGTTAAGCCTGTTAGCTGTTGTAACTTTGTAATTGTTGTTTCATCAAATCCACTGTTTTTATGTAGAAAGATTTGAGAGTTTATACCGTTAAACTGCATAATATTTCCTCCTAACTGACGGATTTTGAGTCTGTTTCTAATTCATGTAATTCGCGAAGTATTGTTGGAGGTTTTGCGATCCGTTTCACCTTAAAAAGCTAAGTTATACAGTACGTTGCAGTTGTGTGCGTAATGGATCGATGTTTCTTTAAGTTATTGATTTGATGAATGTAAATCTATTTCAAATCCTCAGGAAGCTTGTTTAACCTTTATTGTCGCAGTGTAAGGAGTGGGATTTAGCACGTGTGATCCTATCTTCGATCGTGGTATGCTACCGCGTCTAAAAAGTGAGTAATCTGAAAACGGAGTGAGACATGGCAAGCCGTGGCGTCAACAAAGTTATTATAATGGGCAACCTAGGCCAAGATCCTGAGGTACGTTTTGCCGCTAATGGTAATGCTATCGCGAACATTACTATCGCCACTTCTGAAACATGGCGAGACAAAGCAAGCGGTGAACAGCGTGAAAAAACTGAATGGCACCGTGTGGTTCTATTTGGCAAAACAGCTGAAATTGCGGGCGAATACCTGAAGAAAGGCTCTCAGGTTTACATCGAAGGTCAACTGCAGACTCGTAAGTGGCAAGACCAATCTGGTCAAGACCGCTACGCCACAGAAGTTGTTGTTCAATGGCCAACAGGTCAGATGCAACTGCTAGGTGGCCGTCAAGGCGGTGGTGCTCCAGGCCAGCAGATGGGTGGTCAGCAAGGTGGTTATAGCCAGCCTCAAGGTCAAGCAAACTCTGGTTGGGGTCAACCTCAACAGCCGCAAGTGCATCAGCAACCTGCGCAACAGCAAAAACCTCAGGCTCCACAGTCTAACTACAACGAGCCACCAATGGATTTTGACGACGACATTCCGTTCTAAAAATCAGCTTGGTAGATAAACTGTGAGAAAGTGGTCCCAATTGGGACCATTTTTTATGCCAGGTGTTTGTTTTTGTTAGCAATAAATTACAAATCTGCCAAACTATTCATACTTAATCTAACCAAATTCATATTCAGGGATTGAATTGCATGCGTACCACTCCAGCGTTAAAGCTGAGTACTCGCTTGGTTGCCTTTGTGACCATGATAGTCATCAGTGCTGTGTTTATTCTTTTCGTTGGCGGTACTCTATCCATTCAAAAGCTTGGTGAGGAGTACACCAAGCGTTCAGTGCAAGGGATCGTAGAGGTCCTAGATCAGCAGATCCAAGCCTCAGTAGCAGACGGTGAACTGAAGCGTTGGGTGCCAAAACTACTCAAATCCAGTAATGTCATCGAGATGAAGTTGCACTCGGGCTCTGTAGTGCTGTTTGACTATAAAGATACAGCCAGACCGTTTGAGCTTGAAAGGCTAGTCACCTACACCAGTAATCTGACCCTCAATCCTAGCTACACCATAGAGTTTAAGGTTATTCCACCTTATATAGGTTACAGCTACTCCATTGGTGCATTATCCACCATCACACTCGCTATCGGCCTTATCGTTTTCTGTTTGAGACAGGGCGTAAAGTGGCTTAGGCAACAGTTGCGCGGTTCTGAACTCTTAGAAGAACGCGGACGAATGATTCTCGCAGGACGTGTTGAGCAGCATGCCATCGGTGACCATGAGGAGTGGCCTTATACTGCGAGCGAAGCATTGGATAAGTTGATTGCCGAACTTCAAGACGCCAGACAAGAGCGCAGTCGCTTCGATACCTTTATCCGCTCCCAGACCTTTTTGGATCAATTGACCGGTGCATCTAATCGCCTCTCTTTTGATAACCGATTGGAGTCAACCCTAACTGAGAGTGGCGCTTCTGGTGGCATCATAGTGCTTCAAGTCTATGACTGGGAAAGCATAAAAGAGCAAAACGACAAGCAGACCTTAGATAACTTCATCGTGGAACTTGGCGATACCATTTCCAACAGTATCAACCGTTATCCAGATGTGGTTTTTGCTCGTTATTATGAGGCGACATTCTGCGCCATGATCCCTAACCAGTCAGATACGGATCTCTCTAATCTTTGTAGTCAGATTTTAAGACAGGTAGAGAAACTACATCTTAACGGCATTGACCAAGACAACTGGGTGCACCTAGGCATGACCGTTTACCGTGAGGGTGAGCGTCGAACTAATATCGTTAATGAAGTTGAGACAGCGCTCAAGTCGGCTCAATTAGAGAAAGAAAATAACTGGAACCGTTTAATAAAGAGGCAAAATCCTCGGTAGATAGAGGCAGCGTTCGTTGGCGGGCTCTGTTTGATAGGGAATTGCATGCTGATAAAATTCATTTAATTAAGCAGCCATGCTTCCTCGCTCAAGAAAATGGTGAAGTTGAGTTTTTACACCATGAGGTATTTAGCAGGATTATTGATGACAAGCAGCATATATTGAAGGCATCAAAGTTTAGTCCCGCAATAAGACAAACAGGCTATGAAAGCCAATTAGATAAAAATGTTTTATTGAAGATAGTAAAATTTTTGAAGCTATCGGACGATATGGTATGTTATTCTATTAACCTCTATGCTCAACCGTTTAGGTACAGAACGCACTTCAATTGGTTGAGAGATGAGTTGCTTCAGTTGACCCCACAACAGAGGCAACGCCTGGCATTCGAGTTTATGGAAGGTCCAATGGTAACGCACCTAGATGCGATGCGACCTGTACTCAAGATGTTGTCAGGCCTTGGTTGCAAGGTAATTGTTAACCAAGCAGGCAGAACCATAATCAGTTCACACTACATTAAAGAGTCTTCGGTGGATTATTTGAAATTACACCGCAGCTTAGTGCGCAATATTGAAAGTCGACCTGAAAACCAACTCTATATTCGTAGCCTTTTAGGTGCCTGTGAAAATACACCGACTCAGGTAATTGCAGTGGGTGTGGAAACGAAGAAAGAGTGGCAAACTTTATTAAATCTTGGGATATCTGGTGGGCAAGGTCGCTTCTTTGCGAAAGAAAGTGACTTCTTACCGGGATCTGGATATAAGATTAGACAAACAATGTCGTCAATATCAGGGCGAAGAAATCGTTGGCGGAAATAATGAGCCAGAATTGAGGTAGCAAAGAAGACGGTAAATGATATGTCTTGGTTCTCAAAAATAAATAACCTGTTTTCCTCTAGCAATGAGGATTATCAGCTCATCATAATCATTCAGGCTGATGCTGTTTATGTCAGTCGTAAGCCTCAGGGTGATAAAGCTCCGCAATCGATTGCCATATCTCATGGAAACTGGGAGAACGCCTTTCAAGAAGCCCTTGCTATGGGCGGAAAGAAAGAAAAGGTGTGTGTGGTTCTTGGTGCAGCACATTACCAAAGCTATCAGATAGATAAGCCGAGTATTCCAGAGTCCGAGTGGCCTGCTGCGCTTCCTTTCCTTCTTAAAGACCTAGTAACAGATCCTGTTGCAGACATCGTTGCTGACGCTCGAGTTATGCCCGATGGTCAGAAGGTACTGGCTTACGCGATTAAAAAGCGTCTTGCCCAAGCCTTAGCTCAAAACTGCGAGCAGCAAGGTCTAGAGCTCATCAAGATCCTTCCTGAGGACGAGGTATGGGGCCAGTCGTTTGAAGAGCAAGAGAACTTCTTTTTATTGCGTCGCTCGGAGCAAGATTTTTACCACCTATCTGCTTATGTATCAGGTAGCCCTGTATTCAGTCGCACCCTGCGTGGACTAAATTCGCCGGTGACTGCTGAATCTGCTGCTCCCGGAGTAATAGATAGCCTTGCTCTAGATATACAGCGAAGTGCTGATTATCTGAGTGCAAACTTATCTGGTGTGCTGTTTAGAAACCTAGTGATTAGCTGTGATGGCGATAAGGCTCAAACTCTTACTGAGCAATTACAGTCTATTGTCAGTTTGTCGGTCGTTACCCTGAGTGAGCCTCCGTTACCTTGCGCTGTGGTGTTAGTAAATACGGCAAACGGTCATGAACTCAGTAACATCAACCTTTATCCGTCACACCTAAAGCCACAGAAAGAGGCGGTATCACTTAACAAGGTTATTACGGTTTGGGCGTTAACAGCTGTGGTATTTGGTGTGCTTGCCTATTTGGAAAATGCCAAGACTCAAGAATATAAGCAAACCCTAGTTAGCCTAAAGAGTCAGTCATCTCTGCTTACCCAAGAGAAAGCGACCTTGCAGCAGCGTCTGAGCAATCATACTCCCACACAATCAAAACTCGATGCCGCGAAGCGTATTGAAGAAGATATTGCTGCAAAACGCAGTTCTCTCGAGGCAGTAGGTAAGTTTGATGATTCTCAAAAGGTTGGTTTTTCTGGAATCATGGACGCCCTTGCTACTCAGGCGCGTAACGATATCTCTTTGCAACACATTCAGATCACCAGCGATAGCTTGAATCTAGTTGGTGTTGCAAGTACGCCACAGGCAATTCCAAGTTGGCTAAATCAATTTAAGGAAGAGTTGGTGCTCGTTGGGCGTACTTTCGAATCTCTGAACATCGGTCGTGATGATCGCAACGTGGTTACATTCGAGCTGAAAGCAAAATCAGGAGGTAAGCGATGAAAGAGAGATGGCTTTTACTTTCTGATCAGTTCGCAGAGCTCAGTCCAAGAGAGAAATGGCTGATCGCTGGCGGCGGTTGGGTCGCTATTGTCTTGTTATGCCTAACCTTTTTGTTAGACCCTGCCACAGAAGAACGAACCAAAGCAGAGCGTTCTGTCGATCGAGAAGAGCAGTTTATCGCTTCTACTCAAACCGATATCAAGGTGCTTATCGAGAAGCTTAAGCGTGATCCGGATACCGAGGTAGACAAAAAGCTCAAACAGTTGATGCTGGAAAACCAAGAGTTATCCGAGGAGTTGTCGCAGGTGGTGAATAGTCTTATTTCACCGAGCCAGATGGCCACTTTGCTGGAGCAGGTGTTGAGCAGTGGCGGCAAGCTTCGTTTGGTCTCATTGCAGTCGCTACCGGCGGAGTCGATCACACAAGTAAGCGACGAAACCGGCTACTTCTTGCATCCAGTGCGTATCACTGTGACCGGCCGTTATTTTGATATCAAAGACTACTTGGACACGCTCGAGCAGATGCCAGTTAAATACTACTGGCGCAGCTTCGATTACCAAGTTGAGAAGTATCCGACAGCACAGTTAGTGCTAGAGGTCTACACTTTGGGCACTAGGCAGGAGTTTATCAGTGGTTAAAAATATTCTGTTATTTCTGATGCTTAGTGTGTCTTGCAGTGTTTTTGCTCAGCAAGATCCAACTGCTCCATTGGGATGGTATGCACCGAAATCCAGTGGCGTGAAGCGCGCTAAAACTTACCCGCTACCTGTACTGCAAAGCATAGTGTGTGACTCGGGTAGCCAATGTGTTGCTATGCTGAATGATAGAATTCTGTCTAAAAATCAGAGTGTTGCAGGCTACAAGATAGTTTCAATTTCCAAAGAAGATGTGGTTGTAGCTCGCGCTGGCAAGACCTGGCAATTACAACTTTTCAATTCAAACGTTAGACAATAAGGCTGAAGTAGATTCATGCGTATTTTTATTTTGGGGATAGCCACTGCCGTACTAGCAGGATGCTCAATGGGGCATAACGACCCAGTTGAAGTTAAGCAGGCCCTGAACGAAGCTGCCAATCAAGCCAACAGTAAAAGCTTGGATGAGCTGCCACCGTCTGTTAATGCCGACTTGATGCCAGATATTGATGGCGTCGAAGGTAGCTCTTCAACCAAGTTGAAGCGTTTCCGTGTACAGGCCAACAATGTTTCAGCTAAGGCGTTCTTTGCCAGCCTAGTGCAGGGTACTGAATACAGTGCTGCCATCCACCTGGTGTTGAGGGTCGCGTAACCGTCAACCTTACCGATGTAACCATGGATGAGGTGCTGAATGTCGTTCGTGATATGTACGGTTATAGCATCACTAAATCCGGCAAGGTCATACAGGTATACCCAGCGGGTCTGCGCACTGAGACTATCCCTGTAGATTACCTACAGCTAAAACGTATGGGGCGCTCACTAACGTCTATCACCAACGGCTCTGTTTCATCGAAAGATGACAGTTCAAGCAGCTCCTCTTCTTCAGACTCTTCTAGCTCGAGCAATAACAGCAGCGGTTCATCGTCTAGTTCAACTTCAACAGAAAAGACTGGCGGTACAGATATTGAAACCCTAACCGAGAGTGATTTTTGGACTCAGTTGGAAAATCCGTAGCGACTCTGATTGGTACCGATGAGGGCCGCAGTGTTGTAGTTTCACCACAAGCGAGCGTGATTACCGTTCGTGCTACCCAGATGAGATCCGTGAGATCCGTAATTTCTTGGGTGTGTCTCAAGAGCGATTGCAGCGTCAGGTTATCCTAGAGACCAAAATCCTTGAGGTCACTCTAAATGATGGTTATCAGCAAGGCATCCAATGGAGCAATATGACTGCTTCTCTTGGTGGTGCGGATGTGATCTTTGGACGTGGTCCTGCCCTCACTCCACAGCCGTTAACTGCTCTCCCTATCGCTAACGCGCTTGGTGGAACTACAAATGTCACCATTTCCGACGGTAACTTTGAAGCGGTGTTGAGCTTTGTTGCTACTCAAGGTGACATGAATGTGCTCTCGAGCCCGAGAGTGACAGCGGCAAATAACCAGAAAGCGCTAATTAAAGTGGGTGAAGACGAGTACTTCGTTACTGACGTTAGTAGTGTTGTAGCAGTGGTGATAATGCGAACGTAGCACCAGATGTCGAACTGACACCGTTCTTTTCGGGTATTTCTTTGGATGTGACTCCGCAGATTGATGATAAAGGCAATGTTCTTCTTCATGTGCATCCAGCCGTTATTGAAGTGACCACTGAAGAGAAAACCATCGACTTAGGCGAGCCTACGGGCACTATTACCTTGCCGTTGGCGAAGAGTTCTATCCGTGAATCAGACTCGATTATCCGCGCCTCTGATGGTGATGTCGTGGTTATCGGTGGCTTGATGAAATCAAGTGAAAGTGAAGCTGTATCTAAGGTGCCTTTCTTCGGTGATATCCCTGCATTGGGTCACCTGTTCCGCAATACAGTGACTCAAACCGAGAAGACCGAACTGGTTATCCTGCTTAAGCCAACTGTTGTTGGTGTGAATACTTGGCAACAAGAGATCGAGCGCTCCCGTAGTCTGCTCGATGAGTGGTTCCCTGAAGGCCAATAATGTATCTGACTCAATTTGGATTTGAGCAAGCACCATTTAGCTTGACTCCAAATACCCAGCTGTTTCATGGATTGCCTCCACATTATGAGGCAATTCAGACAGTTATGTCTGCTCTAAACATGGGTGAAGGGGTAGTCAAACTTACTGGGGAGGTGGGCACGGGCAAGACTATGGTTTGTCGCATGCTCATTGAGCAGTTAGAGAATGACTTTGCTCTGGTGTATCTACCCAATCCAGTATTGGATGGTGATGGCCTGCGCTTTGCTATCGCCAATGAGCTAGGGCTTGAAGCAACGGATCCTCACCGCTTAGTTGACCAAATCCAAGCAAAGTTGGTGGAGTTAAGAGAGCAGGGAAAGCCAGCTATCGCCCTTATCGATGAAGCCCAAGCTCTGAGTGATGAGGCGTTAGAGACCATCCGATTGTTTGGTAATTTAGAGACGGTGACCGATAAGTTATTGCAGATAGTGTTGATTGGTCAGCCTGAGTTGGATGAGCGACTTCAACAGCACCACCTGCGTCAGTTCAGACAGCGCATTACCTTTAGCGCGAGGCTTAGATCTTTATCTTTAGAGGAAGCGGTTGCTTATATTGATCATCGCATTTCGGTAAGCGGTGGTGATACCAATGTATTTAAACTTTCTCAGAAGAAAGCCATTTGGCGCGCCGCTTCTGGGATCCCAAGAATTATAAATCAGCTTTGTCACAAGGCTCTTTTATTGGCAGTAAGCACTAACAAACAGAAGGTGATTAATCAGCACCTGTTTGATGCCATGAAAGATACTTATGTTGTGCAAAAGCCAAAAGTACAAAACGCCATTTTTATGGGGGTGGCAACAGGTATGAGTGTAGTAAACAGTGCTTTGACCAAACTGGCACAGCAGGAGAAGCAAGGCGCTTCCAACATCGAGCGTGCTGAAATACCAAAGCTCAAAAAGACCTCTCCGGTGGTTTGGATCATCGGTGGCTTTAGTCTTAGCCTAGCGTTAGGTGGTTTTGCGGTTTCTCAGCAGCAGACACTAATCCAAAACGAACAGAATGACTTGGTGACAACCAGCGTTATGCTCGCTCCTATTGAGAATGCTGCCGTCATTAATTCTCCAACCAAGAGCCCTGTGCAAACGGATAGTGTTAGCCTTTATCAAGCGCCCAAAGAAGCCGTAACTAGAGTTCAAGTTGCCGAAGAAAAAGTAGTGTCTCCGACTAAACCAGTGACTAAAACGCAGAAGCAAGAAGTTACTCCAAAACCAGTTGTTGCAAAAGCTGAGCCGGTAAAAGCTAAGCCTGTTGTTCAAGCCAAACCAATACCTGAGCCTATCTTGATTGCTAAGGTAGAGACTAAGCCAGAGCAAGAACAGATGAAGGTTGAGCAGGTTGAGCTAACCGCCGAGCAACTAGCGGAGAAGTCTATTGCGCGAGCTGAAAAAGCTCTTAATGCCAATGATGCTCGTACCGCATTTTCTGAATACAACAAAGCATTGAAGTTAGTGCCTACTGACGAGAAAACTCGCCAGAAGTTAGCGGCTATTTACTATGGCCGTAAAGATACTCGCCGAGCGGTGAACCTGCTTCAACAAGGTATTCGTTTGAATGAGAAAAGCGAAGCACTCCGCCTAGCCCTTGCCAAGCTTTTGATAAAAGAGCAGCAACCGGAAGCAGCGCTCTCTTCTCTTTCCTATATGCCGGACAACGCCAGCGAAGAGTACCTTGCATTGCGCGCTGGCCTTGCCCAGCAGACTAAGAATGTTGAGATTGCTGAAGAAAGCTATAAAGAGCTATCGGAACGAGACCCAAGCAACGCTCGCTGGTGGCTTGGTTTAGCCATACAACAAGAGCGACAGCTGGAATATGCGGATGCTAAAGAGTCTTATACCAAGGCACTTGGTCTAGTGGGAATTTCCAAACAGACACAAGCGTTTATTCGCGATCGCTTGCAGCTGCTTAATTCTCTAGAGGGGGAAGAGTAGTGGCTATTAAATTATTAAAACGTCTTGGTGATCTGCTAGTAGAAAACGAGATTGTCTCTGAAGAGCAGGTTCAACAGGCATTGGACTCACAGCGCCAAACAGGACGCAAGCTAGGTGACTCACTGATTCAGCTTGGCTTTATCACAGAGAAGCAATTGCTGACCTTTCTTGCCCAGCAGCTGAATATTCCTTTTGTGGATCTGAATCGAGCTCAAGTAGACATCGAAGCTGTGCAATTGCTTCCTGAAGTCCATGCTCGTCGTCTTCGCGCGTTAGTGATTGCTCACAAAGGTCATCAAGTTACCGTTTGTATGAGTGACCCTGCAGACCTGTTTGCACAAGAATCTGTGCTCAGAATCTTGTCGCAATATGAGGTGAAATTTGCCGTTTCTTCGGAGCGTCAGCTAGTTTCTGGTTTTGATCGCTACTATCGCCGAACCAAAGAAATTGCCTCTTTTGCAGAGCAACTACACGCCGAACACAAATCTACAGACAGCTTTGAACTGAATCTGTCTGATACAGCTGATAGCGATGAAGTAACGGTCGTTAAGCTAATCAACTCGCTATTTGAGGATGCGGTTCAGGTCGGGGCGTCGGATATACATATCGAGCCGGATGAGAACGTGTTGCGTCTGCGTCAGCGTATCGATGGCGTTCTTCATGAAACTATTCTCAGTGAGGTAAACATTGCCTCGGCGCTTGTACTTCGTTTGAAGCTGATGGCCCAGCTAGATATCTCCGAGAAACGTCTACCGCAAGATGGCCGCTTTCATATCAAGGTGAAAGGCCAGTCTATCGATATTCGTATGTCGACCATGCCGGTCGAGTACGGTGAGTCTGTAGTAATGCGTCTGCTGAACCAGACTGCCGGTGTGCGTGCTTTGGAAGAATCTGGCCTACCTGAGGATCTTCTGATTCGCCTACGACGCCAGTTAAAGCGTCCACACGGTATGATCTTGGTAACGGGTCCAACGGGCTCGGGTAAAACCACCACCCTTTATGGTGCGCTAACCGAGCTTAACTCACCGTCGAAGAAGATCATCACGGTTGAAGACCCAGTGGAATATCGATTGCCACGCGTGAATCAGGTGCAGGTGAACAGCAAGATCGATCTCGATTTCTCTACGGTTCTTAGAACTTCCTGCGTCAGGATCCCGATATCATCTTAGTGGGTGAGATGCGTGACCAAGAAACTGTTGAGATCGGTCTTCGCGCCGCACTTACAGGTCACTTGGTTTTGAGTACTCTACACACCAATGACGCGGTAGACAGCGCATTACGAATGATGGACATGGGCGCACCAGGTTATCTGGTAGCGAGTTCAGTTCGTGCGGTATTGGCACAGCGTCTAATTCGCCGGGTATGTACCGATTGTTCTGAGCCCGTTGAGCTTAGCGCAGACCAAAAAACTTGGCTTGAAGCGCGCTTCCCAAATCAGGTTCATTCTCAATTTAGCAAAGGCCAGGGTTGCCAAAGCTGTAACCTAACCGGTTACCAAGGTCGAATCGGTGTATTTGAATTGCTTGAATTAGACCAGACTTTGATGGATGCACTGCGCTCCAACGATGCTGTTGGCTTTGCTCAGAAAGCTCGTAAAACCAAGGGTTATCAGCCACTGCTTGTGTCAGCTATGAAGCTAGCGCTGGAGGGCGTGGTGAGCTTTGATGAGGTGATGCTGTTGGGCGAAGGTGATGGTTCTGGTGTCGCTGAGACGCACTTGTTGTAGGTAGAGTATGGCAACCTTTCGCTATCAAGGGCGAGACCTAGAGGGTCAGAAAGTCAGCGGTCTGGTAGATGCTGCAACTCAAGAGTTAGCTGCGGAATCCCTAATGGCCAAGGGAATCATTCCTATCTCTATCAAGGCAGGGAAAGAGAACTCTGAAAGTTCTTTTGAGTGGAAGTCTCTGCTGACCCCAGCGGTACCACTAGAGGTATACGTGATCTTCTGTCGTCAGATGTATAGCCTTACTAAAGCGGGTATTCCTTTGCTACGTGCTATTCGAAGCCTGATTGCGGATGCTTCCAACAAACAGCTTAAACAAGCCTTGCAAGAGGTAGCCAACGAGCTCACTAATGGTCGCAGCCTATCGGCTTCTATGCAGCTTCACTCGAGCGTGTTCAGTCCCTTGTTTGTCTCTATGATTGCGGTGGGTGAGAACACAGGCCGATTAGATCAAGCATTGTTGCAACTGAGTCATTACTACGAGCAAGAGCTAGAGACCCGCAAGCGAATCAAAACTGCGATGCGCTATCCGGTATTGGTTATCTCGTTTATTACCGTGGCTATGTTCGTATTGAACCTGAAGGTAATTCCGCAGTTTGCTAGCATGTTTAATCGCTTTCAGGTTGAACTGCCTTTGCCGACTAGGATATTGATCGGCACCTCTAACTTCTTTGTTGAATACTGGACATTGCTTTTAGCTGTGATGGTGGGCTGCCTATTTGCTTTCCAAGCTTGGGTAAGCAGAGCTGATGGACGAGAGCAATGGGATAAGATACGCCTACGCATTCCTGTTGTGGGGGATATCGTAAACCGAGCTCAACTGGCTCGTTTTTCAAGAACCTTCTCCTTGATGCTGCAATCTGGCGTACCTCTCAACAACTCCCTTGCACTTTCTGCAGAGGCGATGGATAACAAATATCTAGAAGCACGACTGTTAGAGATGAAGTCTGCTATCGAAGCGGCTCATCTGTGTCTGGCGCGGCGAGGAACACAGGGATCTTTACTCCCTTGGTGCAACAGATGATCTCTGTGGGTGAGGAAACAGGGCGAGTAGATGAACTGCTACTCGAAGTGGCAGATTTCTATGATCGTGAGGTGGATTATGATCTCAAAACACTCACCGCACGCATCGAGCCTATCTTGCTGGTGATTGTAGCGGGCATGGTTCTTATCCTTGCTCTTGGTATCTTCCTGCCGATGTGGGGCATGTTGGACGCAATCCAAGGCTAGCTCATGGTGTCGATAGAGGAAAAATCAAATTCCTTGACCCGATTAGGGGCTTGGATGGCGGTAGTGCTGATTTTGATAGCAAGCCTACTGCTAGCGCTCAACTCAGTGTCTCAGCATGCGCAGAGCACCTCTGTAGCTTTGATAGGGAAGAAGACACTGGATAAAGCGAATTACTTACGCCAGCACTGGGAATTGTCAGGCAAGCCTAAATATGCCGAAGTTGATGATCATATGCTAGTGTTTAATAACAAGGGATGGCCCGAGCCTATCTTAAATGGAATTAAGAGTTGTAGTGCTTGGCAGATGTTTTTGATTGCTCATTCCGAGCGTCCAAACCCGCCAATAGCCTCCAGATTAGTTCAACAAAGTGATCTCTATCGATGTCAGTACGATTTCGAAAGTGGAGAGACTCTTAACGTTGAGCTCAATCGCAATGACCTTTCCATTTATGTGCTGAATAAGTAGCGCATCCCGAAAAAAATTTTGGTTTATCTGCTTTTTGTTGGTAGACGAAAATGCTGAAAGTTTGTTTGTTTTTTGCTCAGTAGCGTTTTTTACTGCCTATTTTGGGTTTTGTGACGAATAAAACTATTTATGAAACAGATAATAGATATTTATTACGGATTTTTACAAAATCTGTAGCTTTTTCGAACAGTGTTCTTATAATGAGCCGCCCAGAGTTGCATATTGGAGAGTTTTAATGAAACGCAATGCAGGTTTTTCCCTAGTTGAATTAGTTATCGTAATCGTTGTGCTAGGTCTTTTAGCAGTAGCCGCATTACCAAAATTTTTAGATGTCACTGACAGCGCTAAGCAAGCAAGCATTGAAGGCGTTGCTGGTGGTTATGCAACCGCAGTTCTATCTGCACGTGC
The DNA here is from genome assembly GCA_000830475.1 of Vibrio ishigakensis. Classification (GTDB taxonomy): domain Bacteria; phylum Pseudomonadota; class Gammaproteobacteria; order Enterobacterales; family Vibrionaceae; genus Vibrio; species Vibrio ishigakensis_A. The sequence continues at coordinate 29,039 of BBSC01000009.1, forward strand.
TCAGTGGGAAGCAGAAGTGCGCCCGCAAGAGACGGCAGGTAACACTCGCACTAACTTCGTAGATTACGATGGTAGCGAGTTCTGGCTGACGACTTCAGATCAAGAAAACTATCGTGATGGCTATCCAATTGCACTAAAAGAAGATGGAGCACAATCTCCTCTAGTGGTAACAGCACAGCGTTGTGTAGACCTGATGACCGAACTCCTACAAAACCCACCTCAAGTAGCCTCAAACACAAACGATAGTACGACTAAGTATCTTGCTGAAGTTGGTCCTGCTAATGGTGACGGCCTAACAACTGTGTGTCGTTATACCCAACTTGAAGGTAACGCTGGTCACTATTTTGACTACGATGCTGCCAACGGTAGCGTAGTTGTAACACTGAACTAAGTTTCTTGGCATAGGTTGAGAAGTACTATGACTAACCAACGTGGTTTTACTCTGATCGAACTGGTCGTTGTAATCGTGATCTTAGGTATTTTGGCTGTAACAGCTGCACCGCGATTTCTGAATCTTCAATCAGATGCTCGTATTTCTGCCTTGCAGGGTATGAAGGGGCTATGCTGGTGCGGGATCGATTGTTTATGGCAAGGCTGCGATAAATGGTGTTGAGACTGCACCAACAAGCGGTATTAGCAATGGTGCAAGTACCATCACTATTGCGTTTGGGTATCCAACAGCAGATGACGATGGAATTGTAAAAGCAGTACAGGGCCTTGAGGACGATACAGAATGGGTAACTAGTGATGCAAACGCTCAGATCTACCCAGGCGAAGCAATAGCGGTGACTTTTGCAGGGCGTGATATCACTGATGGATCAGAGTGTGCAGTGATTTATCAGAATGCTGCAGATGAATTTTCTACGCCTGTTATAACAGTAGAAAAAACAGGCTGTTAATAAATATTATTGAATTGGGTATGCTGTTCCATAATTTTTTACATACCCTCTTGTTAAAACAAACTTACAAATTTATATTAATCAGTAACAACCTGATTAAATGGACTGAAAAGGTACAAATATGAAAAAGCAAAGTGGTTTTACACTGATCGAGCTAGTGGTAGTAATTGTAATCCTAGGTATTCTAGCGGTAACAGCGGCGCCACGTTTCTTGAATCTACAATCTGATGCACGTGAGTCTTCTCTTGAAGGTCTAAAAGGTGCCATGGCTGGCGCTGGATCTATCGTTTACGGTAAAGCGGCGATTGAAGGCTTAGAAACCAGCAGTGCTGCAGTTGCTGTTGAGGGCATCGAAACTGTATTCGGATACCCTACTGCAACTCCTGGCGGTATTGGTTTGGCTGTACAAGGCTAGATGATGCGAATGAATGGGTAGTTGTTAGCGGTGGTACTGATAGCACGTCAGCTGGATCAATTTCTTATTCTTTCCCTGGTGCAGCATCAGACGCTACTTGTATTGTCACTTACAGTGCTGCTGAGGATGCGCAGTCAACGCCTGAAATTACAGCAGCTACAGCTGACGACTGTTAACAGTTTAGTATTATTGTTGAAAGGCCAGCTTTGCTGGCCTTTTTTGTCTCTATTGATACATCATCAAAATCAATCTCATAAAATATCTCTATAATATTTAGAGACTTAGTGACCTAGCGTATTACGGACAATATTTTGAGCTCTAAGACTTTGCGATTAAATCAAGGCTTTACCATGGTGGAACTCATCGTGGTGATTGTCGTTGTCGCAATTTTGTCTCTGTATGCCTCGAGCCAGTTTATCGGTGTTTCCAAATTCTCCGCACAAGCAGCCCAAGAGCAGGGTATATCTGTAATTAGACAGATCCAACTCGGTCGAATGCAATCCAATCTTGATGAATCTGAAACTTTGCACGAAAGACACAGCTTATTGGTTTCAGCGAATTGTTTGGGCTCTGTTCAAGCCTGTACGGATACTTTTGATCAGCCTCATAGCCATAGAGTCATTATTCAAGAGCAAGATATGAGTTTTGAACCTGCGATGCGGGTAGAGTTTGATCTACTCGGCAATCCTAGCTGCTCCTCTGGTTGTACAACACCAGAAGCAGGGCAGGAGATTCGTATTGATGTGAGCAGCGAGTCTGAAACTGAGACTATCTGCATCAACAGCCAAGGATACGTTTATGGCTGCTAAGCTCACCAAAGGCTTTACCCTAATAGAAAGCATCATTGCTATCGTGATTCTCGGTCTCGCAATGATTACGCTGACCTCTTTTTTATATCCTCAGATAGCCCAATCAGCCAAGCCATATTATGAAGTTCGTGCATCGGCGTTAGCCGACAGTTTGATGACTGAAGTTCTATCTAGAAATTTTGATGATAAAAGCGACCATGACGGGGGGGAATTCCGTTGTGGTGAAGATGATTATCTAGATGCCCAGAACGATGTAATTGAATGTACGCCTGCTTCTGGATTTGGTCCGGATAACTCTGAACCACCTTCGCTGTTTAATGATGTCGATGACTACGTTGGTTGCTGGTACACCACAGATGAGTCTAAGGCGAACTGCCGCATCGGTGAGGCAGGCAACCTAAATGATATCTTCGGCAACAACATCTCTGATGACTACCTAGGTTTTAGAGCAGAAGTAACAGTTGAGTATGACTATGACTCTAGGCTTGGAGTACCTACAGTTGATAGCGGTGAGCCTAGAGAGATCTTCAAAGTAGTAACCGTTGTGATTACAGCGAGCCAGTATGGTGATTTCACCTTTGTTGCCTATAGGGGGAACTACTGATGCGTAGAAATGGTTTCACCCTTATCGAGATGATAGTCACTATTGTAGTAGTTGCTATCATCTTTCTTGGTATCGCAGGTTTTGTAGAGTTTGGAGCCAAAGGCTATACCCAGACCATTGATAGACAGAGAGTTCAAAATCAAACCCGATTTGCAATTGAAAAGCTTGGTCGAGAGATAAGTCATGCGGTACCGAATAGCTTTGATTTGACTTTAAGTAATCGATGTCTCTCCTTCTATCCTATCGAGTATGCCGGCTTTTACGCTAGGCGAGAGGATACGGGCAGCATTGAGTTTGTTGTCGGTAATGAGCTTGAATATCCTCATACCTTTGAAGATGGCACTCGTTTGGTTATTAACCCTAGCAGAATGACTGACCTTGAAGATGATGGGCAAAGTGTATCTATTGCAGGGGTAACATCATCTTCAGAGAGTGGTGACTTCTTTAGTGTCACCATGAACCCACCGAGTGACTCCACCGCCAATAGACATTTCATCTATCGCACTAACAAGATCGAGTATTGCATTACCTCAGGCGATGAGCTCAGAAGAAACAATATAGTGGTCGCTACAGGCATTGATTCAACTCGGAGCGAGTTTCGTTTTCAAGATACCTCACTACAACGAGGCGGTTTGATACATCTAGATTTCCTGTTTTTTAGTGGTGATGAGCAGAGTTACTACAAGCATGATGTGCAGGTGAGTAATGTTCCGTAATTGCAATAAAAAGGCTCAGCAGGGCAATGTATATATAGTGGCTATCTTTGTCATAGTAGTGATGGGGATGCTGGCCTTGAGTATGCTTAGAATCAGTTGGTCAAACCAAGACACATTAACCAGAGAGCTGCTGGGTAATCAAGCAAGCTTGCTAGCGCAGTCTGCCAATGAATGGGGGCTAACGCATCTATTTCCACTTAACGGTGCCGAGAGTTTTGATGATATCTCTGCTCGCTGTAACAGCCTTTCTAGTAGTGCCGGCAATGCAGCAACAGCTTTAGTCGAGAACAGTGATACTCCATGCAGCGCGCCAATCATTACATGTGAATCACCAGCATCAGGCGTACCAGAAGATCTGCGCTATTTCAGACTCACTTCAGTTGCCACTTGTGGTAACGACAATATTTTCGAAGTTCAGCGCGAGCAAACAGTTTGGGTTAAAGGAATTAAATCATGATCAAAATATGCAGGGGACTTGTCCTGCTAGGAGCACTTCTTTTCACATCGCTTGTGTACGCTAACGATTGTGATACTCATGCGTGGGGGTGTGATGATGATGGAAATTTACAGTATCCAGAAGTATTTGCTCAAACCTGGCAGGATGCTGACGATGGCAATATTGATATCTCCAATGAAGATACGGTTATCCTGACTCCAAACCGAGAGCTCGGATACAGTGGAGATAGACCAGACAAAGGTACCTGTATTGATGGTAATAATTCAGGTCGATGTATTATGAACAGCAGCCTTAGACTGGAGAATCGACCATCTTTATCACCTCCGGCTGATGCTGTTCAGATAGGTAATATCAACGACATCTCGGCACCAGGTATCTATAAAACGGGTAAAATTGAAAACCTGGATTTAGATATCGTTGCGGTCCAGTCGTTGTCTATGCGAGTGACGTGAAGTTTGATGGGAACACATTTAAGGTTCTTAATGATAACCCAAATAATTTAATTATTGTCTCTGATAAGGTTGTAATTCAAAAGGGTGACTCAATTTTCGTAGGACATATCATTGCCGACGAAGTCCAGATCCAGAACAATCCAGTTAGTGGTTCAGTCACAGCCAATAAGTTTCAGTATGATGATAGCAACTATGAAAATGGGAACCCTGGTGACGGTGAATATTGCGATCCTAGAGATTCGAGCCCCTGCGGATCTAGAGAACCTCCGCCACCAGACATCACACTTCCAGAGATCTGTCCTCTTTTCACTGGCCCTGCTCAGCGTTGGGATGGGACTTTTGGTGGCAATGTAAAACCTGAAATCCATATTCAAAATTCATCAAGCATTATCGGAACAGTCGGTGAAGGCGAAATCGGCTTCGATCCTGAAGATAAATTCCGCGATGACGGCGATGATGGCTGTGATGGGTTTGCATGTGTTGGTAATGAAGATCTTATGGTGGCTCAGCCTAGTTTTGCTGTATTTGATAATAGCGGCTTGGATGATATCGAACCCAGTAATGGTAGCTATCTAACTCATGGCAACTACGACAAAGTTACTATATCCAAAGACGTTACTTTGGTGGGTGGCGAGTATTTCATCGAAGACCTAAAAATAACTAAAGACGGCACTCTAACAGTTTCCAGTGAAGCAATCCTTCATTTACATAAGTTTGAGGTAGATAATGGCGGTGTAATTGACACCTCAGCCATAAGCCAGAATGAGCTATTTATATTTGTAGAGAGTGATGACAAGGTCAAGATACATAGCGTTTTTGACCTAGATGCACTTATTGTTTCTAACAATGAGGTTGAGCTTCATAAAGGTGTGAATTTATACGGTGCAATTACGTCGCCATATATAGATTTGCACGATACCTCTAGCATTAACTCAACCATCCCCGCTTCTTGTGCACCAGATGTACCTCCGGAAATCCCTGAGCAGTGTAATGTCTTTCCTAATGCGATTCAGTCTTGGACTAGAAGTAACAATACTAATTCCATCGTCATATTTGGTGGTGGCGCTACAGTTACAGGCACAGCTTCAGGAGAGGGAAATGTTGGCTTCCATGCTGTAGAAAAGAACTTTGATAGCCAGACAGCTTGTGATGGCAATGAGTGTATTGCAGATACTAGTTTGTTAGTAACAGAGCCAGCTGTTCTTGATTTCAATCCTACAGGGCCAAGTATCAACATTGGTTGGACTGAGCAGCGCGAACCAATTGCACCGGGTAACTATTCTAGTATCACGCTCAGTTCTGGTATCTATGAGCTAACTGGTCAGAACTATGATGTTGGTACTTTTAACCTGAGTGGAGGGGGCACGCTTTATGTGAAGCGAGGAACACTCTTTAAGGTGAATCAGTTCAATATCAGCGGCGGTTCTCGCGTGATTCTCGAAGGGGAAGGTGAGGATAGTTGGCTTATCTGGGGTGAAAACTGGAATGGTCAAAATGCTCAGGTTTCGGTTTCTGTTGGGGATCTTCCCGTTGATATTTTTAGTCGGGATAAAGTCATTTTGGATGGTTCTACCAAGGTACTCGGCTCAGTAACTGCTAACCAGTTAGAGATCTTAGGTAGTGCCAGTGTTCAGCGAACAACAGACAACTGTGAGCAACCGGATATCCCTGATATGTGTCTTTACTTCCCAAATGTGTCGCAAACTTGGGTTGGTAGTGAAGGAGATAAACTACACGTAGGTGGAAACGAGAATAGTCGCATAGTAGGGGCTGTTGAAAGAGACAGTGAGTTTTTTGTTGGCTACAGCCAGGATGACATCGACAAAGAAAACAATATCCTTTGTGAGGGTCAGGCATGTAAAGGTGCTGACGATCTCAAGCTACAAGAAGCGCCAGATTTTGCTTCGATGACCTTCGATAATTACTCACTTGGTGAGTACGATTTGAATGGCAATGAAACCCTTATACCTGGCGATTATGGCTTCTTAGAGATTGATAAGGGCGAAACCGTAACCCTTACTTCGGGTACCTACAATATTCAGAGAATTGATATTAAAGATGGTCGACTAAGGGTCGAAACTGGTTCGCAAGTACTTCTGTATGTCCACAAGTTAGAAGTTAAAGATAACGGTACTGTTCAGCATGATGGTAATCCTGAGAACTTCTATATTATTTCCCCATCCACAACTTACCGTAAAAAAGATGGTAAGAGCGAAGATTCGAAGATCAAATTTGATTCAAAGGATGTGGATGACGTAATTGGCTATAACTTCTCGGCTCTTATTATGGCCAAGAAGAAGGTAGAGCTCCGAGAAACAGTGCGCATAACTGGTGCAGTGACTACGCCTGAGGTCCATGTGCATGATAATTCTTATTTGATCAATGGTGTACCGGATGAGTGTCTTCCTCCATCAGGTGGCAATGGTTTAGAGCTCTTTCCTTCACAAGGCATTGAACTGACCTGTGAACCTCAAACAATAAACTTCCAAGTGCTTGACTCATCTGGTAACCCTACTGGCTCATACACTGGGAATATTATTGTCACTGCCTCTGGCGGCTCAGCGCCTAGCTTTATTGTATTAGAGGGTAGTTTCGAGGGAGGGAACGCCTATAAGCCAAACAGTGATGGTTTGCTGCGACTGAACTTGGAAGAGAGCACAGTCAGCAACGTCGTTGTGGAAGGTGCCTTATCTGATAGTTCCTCAAATACCCTAGTAACAGGTAACTATAAATTTGTGGCTTATAAGTTTGGGTTTAGTCGCAATCCAACAAATATTATTGCTGGCAGAAGGTCTGAAACTCTTGATGTTCAACCTCTGCAATGTGAGGGAAATGAGCCTGTAGTTTCTGATGATTACAATGGACTAAAAGACGTTGTTCTATCAGTTACTAGTTATGACGCACCAACTAGCACACAGCGTGCCAACGAAGTTGTTAGGGTCAGAGATACTAGGCAAGGCAATGGTTGGCAAACAACTCCTCAGAGTGCCTTTAGTTTAGACTTTAGAAGCAACTCTACTGCTCGAATTCGAATAGATTATGAAGAAGCAGGTGCTGTCTCCTACACCATGAGCGATGAGATATGTATTGATATCGAGGGGCAAGATGAGCCTGAGTGCAGAACCTATCAAGGTGTGCACAATATTCAGTCGCGTCCATGGACTTACGCACTTTGCAGCCCAATCAGTGCTGATATGTCGGGAACATCCGAGCAAGGCCCTAAGTTTAGTGTTTCTGGTATTCCGTTCGCCCTAGATGCAGTTCCGATTAAGTATGTAAACAACGGAAGTACATCGGGTGAGATCGACGTGTCACAGATGTGTGGAAATCTGGCTCAGTTGGAAACCAAGAATTTCTACCTAAGTAGCGCACCAAGCGCTTCGACGATTCTCGAAGCTGAATTGGATACTCCACCTAGCGGTCGTTTGGGTGAAGATGGCCTTGAGGGTGTTCCTGAAAATGGAGTACCAAACGACAGAAATTCAACTGGACCTCTACAATTCAATGCTTTGCGTTGGGCAGAAGCAGGCAGTATTCGAGTAAAAGCGAAAACCCTTAACGATGCCAACTATCTGTTTGAACCAATCCAGCCAGGCTATCGCACCGTAGGGCGTTTCGTGCCACAGCAGTTAGTCATGTTAGACCCAAGCAACGGTGTATGGACACAATGGCTATATAGTGCAGGTCACGATGGGTTTGCTTATATGAGTCAGCCTATTACCCATAATTTCAAGCTCCAAGCTATGTCTGCTTCAGGTTCTGAAACTCAAAACTACGGGCTATTTAATAACTCGTTAATATCTTCGGTGGATTACGTAGCGCAAACCAAGGGCGAGTCTCCGGAGATCGATTTTGTGGCGGATTCTAGAATAAATGGCGCCCAGACTTGGGGAGGGGCGAGTTGGCCTAAATCTCTAGTTAATGATCCTTCTATCTTGTCTATAAGTATCGATGATTTCACTCTGTGGAAAAAGACCACATCGTCGAGTGGTTCGGCACTCACAACGACGGTTGATGGGCCATTTGGTATGGATGATAACGTGGACTTTGGTCTCAGGGTTAGTGATGTCGTCGATGGTGTAGAAATTCTAGCGTTAGATATTCCATCGCTAACTTCAGATGACAATATAGCCAAGCGTTTCCCTGTTCAACCTGATTTTCGATACGGTCGAATGCACTTGAATGATGTCGGTGGTAACACTGCTGATGCGATTCGAGTACCGTTGAAAACCGAATACTGGGATGGTCAAAATTTTGTGCGTAACAGCGATGATAACCAAGGTAGTAAATACGATGCTGCACAGGCTTATTGTGTGCAGACTATCTGGACTAGCGATGATGCGCAAAGAGGCAGTGATGCGAGCCTTGTCTCAAATGGAGAACATAGTGTAGATGCGGGTTCTTCTTCTGAACTGGAGGCTCATCATCAACCTAAAACGGCTAATGAGAGGACTCAGGTACGTTTATGGTTGCGTCAGGGAGTGACTTCTCCGCAACGCGGTGAAAGCAGCGTCGATTGTAGTAACGCAGGTTCATATACCGATCAACCGTGGCTTCAATACAACTGGCGAAATGTGGGTGATGAAGACCCTTCAACCGTAGTTACATTCGGTACTTTCAGGGGTAACGACAGGATTATATTCCGAGGCGAAAGGGGCTTTTTGCCAATTAAAACTGGCTTTTTTGGACGCTAAGTCAGGACAGGGTCAGAAAAAGCGAATTTATCTCAATCTTTGTAATCCAATGCCTTGCTGAATAAGTGAGGCATTGGTACATTTAAGGCAATTTTGTCTTCCAAAGTTTGCGAGAAGAGCGCCCCAATATGTTTAAAAAAATTCGCGGAATGTTCTCAAACGACCTATCTATCGATTTGGGCACAGCGAACACACTGATTTATGTAAAAGGACAAGGTATTGTCCTTGATGAGCCATCTGTAGTGGCCATTCGCCAAGATCGTGCCGGCTCGCCAAAAAGCGTTGCAGCTGTAGGTCACGATGCTAAGCAAATGCTAGGTCGTACTCCTGGCAACATCTCTGCCATCCGTCCAATGAAAGACGGTGTAATCGCAGACTTCTTCGTAACTGAAAAAATGCTTCAGCACTTCATCAAGCAAGTGCATGACAACAGCATCCTAAAACCAAGCCCACGCGTACTTGTTTGTGTTCCTTGCGGTTCTACTCAAGTTGAACGTCGTGCTATCCGTGAATCAGCACTGGGTGCTGGCGCTCGTGAGGTTTACCTAATCGACGAGCCAATGGCTGCGGCAATCGGTGCTGGCCTGCGCGTTTCTGAGCCTACTGGTTCTATGGTTGTAGACATCGGTGGTGGTACTACTGAAGTTGCGGTTATCTCTCTAAATGGCGTGGTTTACTCTTCGTCTGTTCGTATCGGTGGTGACCGTTTTGATGAAGCTATCATCAACTACGTTCGTCGTAACTACGGCAGCTTGATTGGTGAAGCGACAGCAGAGAAGATCAAACACATGATCGGTTCAGCTTATCCTGGCGATGAAGTTGAAGAGCTTGAGGTTCGTGGTCGCAATCTTGCAGAGGGTGTGCCTCGTAGCTTTAGCCTAAACTCAAACGAAATCCTAGAAGCGCTTCAAGAGCCACTATCTGGCATCGTTTCAGCAGTAATGGTTGCCCTAGAGCAGTGTCCACCGGAACTGGCTTCTGACATCTCAGAAAACGGCATGGTTCTAACTGGTGGTGGTGCACTACTTAAAGATCTAGATCGTCTACTGACTGAAGAGACTGGCATCCAGTTGTTGTGGCAGAAGAGCCTCTTACTTGTGTTGCTCGTGGCGGCGGTAAAGCTCTAGAGATGATTGACATGCATGGCGGCGACTTGTTCACTGACGAATAATATGTCAGTGGAATTCGCATTTGCTCTTTCGCGGATTGGCACCCAGCTATATTGGGTGTCATTTTCACGAAGAGTCCAATTGGGTAGTAAAATATGAATCCAATTTTTGGCAGGGGTCCATCCCTGCAACTGCGACTCTTTTTTGCCGTTCTCCTATCAGCCAGCTTAATGTTGGCTGATAGTCGTTTTGACGCCTTTTCAAATGTTCGCTACGTATTGAGCAGCGCTGTCTCTCCTATTCAGTACGCAGCAGACCTGCCAAGGGCTATGTTTGCTGGCTTTTACGAGCGTATGAGCAGCAAGCAAGAGGTGCTGACAACCAATAAAGCCTTGCGTGAAGAACTGCTTCGTATGAAGAGCGACTTGACGCTACTTGCTCAATATCGTGAAGAGAATAAGCGCTTCCGTAAGCTGCTTGGCTCATCCTTTGTGCGAGATGAGAAGAAAGTAGTTACTGAGGTAATGGCAGTAGACTCGTCCTCATATCATCAGCAAGTTGTTATTGATAAAGGTCGTGTAGACGGTGTTTATCAAGGCCAGCCTGTATTAAATGAAAGCGGTATCGTTGGCCAGGTTGCTGAGGTATCGGCGCATAACAGCCGCGTACTGCTGCTCCCAGATTCTAACTCCGCAATCCCAGTGCAGGTGATTCGCAATGACATTCGCGTAATTGCAGCGGGTACTGGCAACCTTAGTGAGATGCAGCTTCAGCATATCCCGAGTAACTTCGATATCGAAGAAGGGGACGTGTTGGTGTCATCTGGCCTTGGTGGTATTTACCCTGAAGGCTATCCGGTGGGGACTGTGACGGATGTGGTTATCGACAATCATCGACCGTTCTCAACTATTGTTGCAACTCCAGCAGTAGATTTTGGTCGTCTGCGTTATCTGCTTTTGGTATGGCCTGAGCAAAAACCTCAAGAGATAAAGTTTGAACCAGAAACTCCTGAGCCTCAGGTTCCAGATGTAGAGGCAGAAGCGAATGAATAATATTCTGCATAGTAAGCTGGTTATCTGGGTTACTTTCTTTATTGCCCTGATCCTGCAAACCATTCCATGGCCGGGCACACTAGATGTACTTCGCCCTTCGTGGCTAATTCTGGTTACCTGTTATTGGGTGATGGCGGCGCCGCACCGTGTGAATGTCGGTACGGGGTTGATCTTAGGTCTTATCTGGGATTTGCTTCTTGGCTCAACCTTGGGTGTGCGCGGTCTGGTGATGTCTATCGTCACCTATCTAGTCGCGATCAACTTCCTTGTAATGCGTAACATGGCGCTATGGCAACAGGCATTCATTATTGCCTTGCTGACTATGCTTGGAGTACTTATCGAGTTCTTCGGTGAGTTTGTAGTGCAGGATGTGATCTTTAATCCAGCCTCTCTGTGGGTAGGTTTGATCAACGGTATCCTTTGGCCATGGCTATTCTTATTGCTGCGTCGTGTACGCCGCTCATGGCGGGTGAGGTAAGAGATGAAAAAGTCATTGATCTTGGCCTCAGGCTCGCCACGAAGAAAAGAACTTTTATCTCAGCTTGGTTATGATTTCACTATACTTATCAGTGATATAGAAGAGCAGATTCAAGAGCAAGAGACCGCAACCGAATACGTACAGCGCCTTGCCTCCGAAAAGGCGCAAGCGGTCTTTCAAGACCTGTCTGATGAGGACAAGGCAACTAAGGTGGTTTTGGGCGCAGATACGGTTGTCACCATAGACAATCGCGTCCTAGAAAAACCAAGAGATTTGCACCACAGCGCACAAATGTTGTCTGACCTATCAGGAAAGCAGCATCAAGTGATGACGGCTGTGTGCGCGTATAGCCAAGCTGGCGCGCAAACCATTATTTGTATTACCGACGTGTGGTTCAAAACCATTAGCCAACAAGAAATCGAAGAATATTGGCAAACGGGTGAACCATGCGACAAAGCAGGAAGCTACGGCATTCAAGGTATTGGCGGGAAATTTGTTACACGTATCGAGGGAAGTTATCACTCGGTTGTAGGCCTACCTTTGTATGAGACCGAGCAGCTCTTGCACCAGTTTTTATAAGATTTAGAGGTGCGCTATGAGTGCTGAGTTATTGATCAACTCGACCCCGAGTGAGACTCGTGTGGCGATGATTGAGGGTGGAGTTCTCCAAGAGGTTCATGTTGAACGTGAATCTCGCCGAGGTATTGTTGGAAACATCTATAAAGGTCGCGTGAGTCGCGTTCTACCAGGAATGCAGGCGGCTTTTGTCGACATTGGCCTAGAAAAGGCGGCCTTTCTACATGCTTCAGACATTGTTCCTCACACTGAGTGTGTGGCAGAGAACGAGAAGCAACAGTTTCAGGTAAAAGATATCTCTGAGCTGGTGCGTCAAGGTCAAGACATCGTTGTTCAGGTGGTAAAAGATCCGCTGGGTACCAAAGGTGCTCGCCTAACCACAGATATTACCCTTCCATCACGCTATCTAGTGTTTATGCCTGGTGCGAGCCATGTGGGTGTCTCTCAGCGTATCGAGTCTGAATGCGAGCGTGAACGCCTGAAGAAGATCGTTGCACCATATTGTAACGATGCGGGTGGCTTTATCATCCGCACTGCAGCCGAGGGTGCAGACGAGAAAGAGCTGGAGCAAGATGCTGCTTTCCTAAAGCGTCTTTGGGAAAAGATCATGGAGCGCCGCTCTAAGTACATCACTCGTTCGACTCTATACGGTGAGTTAGGTCTAGCTCAGCGTATCCTGCGTGACTTTGTGGGCACTGAGCTGTCTCAGATCCAAGTGGACTCGCGCATGGTGTTTGAGTCTCTTGAAGAATTCACCGAAGAGTTTGTGCCTGAGCTAACCAGTAAGCTAGCCCTGTATGATGGTGATAAGCCTATCTTCGATATGTACGACGCAGAGAACGAGATTCAGCGTTCTCTTGAGCGTAAGGTACCATTGAAATCAGGTGGTTACCTTATTATCGACCAGACAGAAGCAATGACTACGGTTGATATCAACACTGGTGCCTTTGTCGGACGTCGCAACCTAGAAGAGACCATCTTCAACACCAACCTTGAAGCGACTGAGGCGATTGCTCGCCAACTTCGCCTGCGTAACCTTGGTGGCATTATCATTATCGATTTTATCGATATGAGCAGCGACGAACACCGCAAGCGCGTGCTCGCTTCTTTGGAAGCTGCACTAGATAACGATCGCGTGAAAACAAACATCAATGGCTTCACTCAGCTTGGTCTGGTTGAGATGACCCGTAAGCGTACTCGCGAGAGTATCGAGCATATCTTGTGTTCAGATTGTCCAGCATGCGAAGGTCGCGGCTCGGTAAAGACGGTAGAAACCGTATGCTACGAGGTGCTTCGTGAGATCACTCGCGTAAACCGCGCCTACGATGCCGACAAGTTCTTGGTGTATGCCTCTCCATCGGTAGCCGAGGCGTTAAATGGTGAAGAGTCACACGCGCTGGCTGAGCTAGAACTGTTTATCGGTAAAGAGGTTAAGGTGTCGTCGGAGCCACTCTACATTCAAGAGCAGTTCGACGTAGTCATGATGTAAGGTAGTGCGAACTTGGCTTCATTTACGGTTCGCCTAGAGCGATGCTTACTATCTCTGTTGGTTATAGTGTTTGTCCTGATGGCTGTTTTAGTCACGGGACTGCGCATTGCTTTGCCACGCCTAGACGCTTATCAACAAGAGATTCAAACCTGGGTTAATGATGCCTCGGGTTTGGATTTTGAGATTGGCTCAGTAAAAGGCTTTTGGCGAAACACCCATCCCTCGCTATCCCTATCTGATCTTCAAGCCAACCTGAGTGGTGGTGTAAAAGAGTTTTCTGTCAAACAGGTGGACGTTGAGTTTGACCTGCTTCAATCCTTGTTTGCTTTGCGACCACAAGTAAGCGAGTTGGTGGTAGACGGTATTCATGTCGATATCAGTGGTATCGACCTGTTTGCTTCTTCTGAAGAAGAGCAATCGAGTTCTAACGACGGCAAGATGATTCGTCAGTTGGAGCGTCTGCTCCTACGCCAGCTAAATGAGTTCTCCCTTACCAACTCCAGTATCGTTTTCAATGACATTGCAGGCGAAAGGCGTGAGGTCGATATCGAGCGTCTCAACTGGCTCAACCAAGACCGTCGCCACCGCGCCGAGGGTGAGGTAACGGTTAAGGATGTGCAGCTTAACAGCGTTAGCGTTATTGCCGATTTCACCGACCACGATGGCCTTTCTAGCATCAGTGGTGATTTTTATCTGCAAGGCAAAAACTTCGACATTACCCCATGGGTCAAGCCATACCTTGCTGAAGGTGTTGAGGTCGAGAAAGGGCGTGTCAGCCTAAATACTTGGATTACCCTAGACAAGAATAAGCCTGTTGATGCCTACCTTGAGGTATCTCCTTCTGAATTGAAGTGGAGAGAGCCATCGGGTGAGGAAAACTCGCTGGTACTCAATAGCGGTGTAATGAAGCTCGAGCCTCAGGGTGAAGGCTTCCAGGTTAACGCACAAGACCTATCGCTAAGCACTAATCAGCAGAAGTGGCCAGATATCAATTTTGCCCTGCAATGGGCGCCAGAGAAATGGTCAGTAAACGCCAACAAACTTCAGCTTGAGCGCTTAGCACCTATCCTTGATCTTCTGCCTGATATGCAAGAGACAGACGCTTGGGTAGAAAAGGTACAGTTAGGTGGCAGTGTTGAAGATATCCGCGTTTCAATGGGCAAGGATATCGACTCTTTGCGTTATTCTGCGACCCTAAAACAAGGTCGAATGAATTACTGGGAGCTGATCCCTGGCTTCCATACCCTGCAGGCGAAAGTCGCAGGCAATATCCATAAAGCTAATGCCAAAGTATCCCTTCTGGATGACACCCTGCCATACGGACAGGTATTCCAGGCGCCACTTAGAGTGAGACAAGCTCAGGTAGACGTAGTTTGGGAAAACTCAGAAGATGGCTGGAGTTTATGGGCAGACAAGGTCTCTGTGGCTACTCCAGATCTTCAGGTACTTGGTGCCTTTAAGCTCGATTTTCCCAAGGATGCGCCTGCATTTCTTTCCTTCTATGCTGAGGCTGACTTACTCGATGCGGGGCAAACTTGGCGTTACCTACCAACTCTTGCCATGGGGCAGAGCCTGACCGACTATCTGTCTGAGGGTATTCGCGGCGGTAAGGTGCACACAGCAAAACTGCTTTGGTACGGTGAGCTGTCTAAATTCCCGTATAACGATAACAGCGGTATTTTCCAAGCATGGGTACCACTGCGACAAACCCGTTTTAGCTTCAGTAGCGCTTGGCCTCCACTGACGGATATGCAACTCGACTTGCTGTTCCAGAACGAGACCATGTTCCTCGACTCACGCGATGCCAAGCTTTTGGACATCAAGGCTCAGCGTATCTCTGGCCAAATCCCTAGAATGGCGGGTGATGGTCATATCGAGATCTTTGCGGCAGCAAAAGCGAAAGGCTCGGATGTTCGTGACTATATGAATGCCTCGCCACTGGTTGATTCTGTGGGTGCAACACTGACTACTATCGATATTGGTGGTGAGGTCGAATCTCAGTTTGAGCTTTATATACCTTTCCATGAAGGCGCGGAGTCTCGAGCTTGGGGTTATGCAGACCTTAAAGATAACGATATAAATATCAGCTCTCCACCTATGACCTTGAAGAAGGCAACAGGGCGTATCACCTTTGACAACGACCTAGTCAGTTCTTCTGGCTTGAGCGCTAATCTGCTAGACCAACCAATATCTTTAGATTTCACCGGTCAGAATGCTGCACGCGGCTACGACACTAAGATCGATCTTGTGGGTGATTGGCAGGTTAAACCGCTGATCCCTTACCTGGGTAAAACCTGGCTTGAGCCAATTTCTGGGCACGCGCCGTGGAATATGGGTATAGACCTACAGATTAATGATGTGGGCTTTACCTATCAGCTGGATACTAAGGCTAACCTCAAATTCTTGAAGAGTACCTATCCGGCTCCTCTTGCGAAAGAGTCTGGAGTTGCAGGGCTTGCTCGCTTGCAGGCATCTGGTAACCAAGAGTCTATCTCGGCTCGACTTCAGATTCCGAATGCTAAATTCCAGACTGAGATTGAGCTAGACAAGGGGCAGCCTAAGCTTGTAGCAACTAATACAGTGATAGCGCCGGCAGCTTTCGTGTCAGCCCTATCGTTGGACACAATGCATCTTTGCGACTGCCTGAATTTGATCTTGATGCCTGGATAGACATCTTAAAGACCCCAACAACTGGGCCTAAGCCGCTAGTTAGTGAGTTGAATGCGCCAGAGCTGCCTATGCCAAATCGTATTCGTGTAGAAACCGATACCCTTAAGCTGGGTAACCTCGATTGGGACAGCGTTAACTTTACGGCGAGGCGAATGGCCGATAAGTGGCAATATTCGGTGGATAGCTCGCAGATAAAGGGCAGTGCTGAATATGATGGCAAGGACTTAACCGCGAATTTATCCCAGCTTCAGCTTTATATCTCTGAGCCCGAGAAGATTGTTGATGACGTGGCAGTGGTTGAGGAAGAAGAGCAGCCGCTTATCACTGAATTCGACCGAGACTTCTTCAACAAGATGCCGAATGTAGACCTGAAGATCGATGACTTTTGGATGCAAGGCTACAAGGTTGGTAGTGTAGACATAGTAATGAAGCGCGATGGCAATCGCATGCTGTGGGACAAAGCTAACTTTAACAGTGGTACCTCGAGTGTCGAGGCTAGCGGTTGGTGGGATCTGACCGATGAGACCAGTCGTTCGCACGTGGATATTATGGCCAAGGGTGATGACAACTCAGAGATCATGGCGCGCTTTGGTATCGACTCTGGGATACAGAAGGCACCATTCGATGTCAGTTCGTCTTTGGACTGGGATGGTTCACCATGGAATATGCGCGTGAATACTTTGTCCGGCACTATGGAGACAGAATTTGGTCGTGGAGTGATTACCGATGTGGGTGGCGCGGCTAAACTTCTAGGTATGTTTAGCCTAGACTCTATCATTCGTCGTATGCAATTAGACTTTACCGACGTATTCGACCAAGGCTTAGCCTTTAACTCTATTAAGGGTACTGGCAAGCTAGAAAAGGGTATCTTCGTTACCAATGATATCGAGATGGACTCTATCTCTGGTGACTTGTCTATAAAAGGACTTGCTAACCTGAATACACAGATGGTGGATGCTGAGGTGACCTTTAGCCCAGATTTAACCTCAGGCTTGCCTATGCTGACCGCCTTTGCGGTAGCACCGCAAACCGCCTTGTATGTATTAGCCATCAGTACGGTAGTAGCACCTGTGGTTGAGGTTATTACTCAGGTAACCTATGAGGTTAAGGGACCGATGAATTCGCCTCAGGTTAGGGAAAAATCACGTCGCAAGGGCGACTATGAGATTCCAAACGAATACCGTAAGGAAGCTCAAGCAGGCAAATAGGAGAAAGCCATGTCTTCAGCCAAGGTTGGCCTGATTCAGATGTGTTCTAGCGATGATCTAGAACACAACCTGAGCTATATCGAGCAGCAGGTCATTGAGCTTGCAAGGGATGGGTGCAAGTTGATTGTCACTCCAGAAAACTGCCTGATGTTTGCCGATAAAGATTCCTACTTCGCCATCGCTGAACCCATTGGCGCGGGCCCCATACAAAAGCGATTAAGTGAGATAGCGTCACAGAATGGAGTCTGGTTGGTGGTCGGTTCGTTTCCAACCCAAGCAAACGAGGGTAAGCTCTATTCAAGTTGCTTAGTATTCGATGACATCGGTCTGCTGGTAAGCAGTTATAACAAGATTCACCTGTTTGATGTGGATGTCGACGATGAGCACGGTAGCTATCGTGAGTCAGCTACCTTTGCCCATGGCGAAGAAACATGTGTAGTGAACACTCCTGTAGGAAGAGTCGGTCTATCTATCTGTTACGATGTTCGCTTTGCTAACCTGTATCGAAAACTTAGGCTGGATGGAGCCGAGGTGATGATAGTCGCGGCAGCATTTACCGCAGTGACAGGCGAGGCGCATTGGGAAACCTTATTAAGAGCTCGAGCCATCGAAAATCAGGTATACGTGATAGGCGTTGGGCAGTGTGGTTATCATACCGAGAGTCGTCAAACCTGGGGGCATTCTATGGTAATAGACCTTGGGGAAATAAGGTTTGTCAGTCAGCGATGACGCCATCAAACCTGCAAGCAGAAATACATTTGTCAGAAGTGGAACGAGTGAGGCGATTGATGCCGGTTACCGAACACTTTCGCGCACTTTAAGCCTTTATTTTTAAGAGTTGTTTATGACATTACAGCAAGTAGAACAAGAACTTTTGGCACCCACTGGCTTGGATGAAGCCAAGATTGGAGAGACACTAGCTACTATCGCATCGCGTGATGTGGACTATGCGGATATCTATTTTCAATCTAGCTGGCATGAGACCCTAGTGCTTGAAGATAGCATCATTAAAGATGGTTCATTCAACATCGACCGTGGTGTGGGCGTTCGAGCGGTAAGCGGTGAGAAGACTGGCTTTGCATACTCGGATCAGATCCAAGCGGATAGCCTACATCAAAGCGCATTGGCTGCACGCGGTATTGCTCAGCAAGGTCAGAGTGGTCGAGTGCAGGCGTTTTCACGCTATCACGATGCGCCTCATTATCAAGCGGTGAACCCGCTAGAGAGCCTAGATAAGATTCGTAAGATCGAGCTTCTAAAAGAACTAGACGTATATATCCGTACTAAAGAGCCGTTGATCTCTGAGGTAAACATCAGCCTAAGTGGGGTTTACGAGCAGATGCTAGTTGCGGCAACTGACGGTACCTATGCGGCTGATATCAGACCTCTAGTTCGTCTATCTATTAGTGTACTAGCACAGCGTGGTGATCGCCGTGAGCGCGGTTCATCGGGCGGTGGTGGTCGTTATGACTATCAATACTTCCTTGAGCAAGATGGTGATAAGACAGTAGCTTTGCGCTTTGCCGATGAAGCTATTCGCCTAGCACTGGTTAACCTAGAATCTGAAGCTGCTCCTGCTGGCGCTATGCCAGTGGTATTGGGCGCAGGCTGGCCAGGTGTGCTTCTGCATGAAGCGGTAGGTCATGGCCTAGAGGGTGACTTTAACCGTAAAGAGTCGTCTGTATTCTCAGGCAAGGTCGGAGAAAAGGTGACTTCTGATCTTTGTACTATCGTTGATGATGGCACCTTGCTGGACCGTCGTGGCTCTCTGAATATCGATGATGAGGGTGTGGAAGGCCAATACAACACCTTGATCGAAAACGGTGTGCTTAAAGGCTATATGCAAGACAAGCTTAACGCACGTCTAATGGGCGTTAAACCTACCGGTAATGGTCGTCGTGAGTCGTTTGCTCACCTTCCTATGCCACGTATGACTAACACCTATATGCTTCCTGGTCAGCATAGTCCAGAAGAGATTATCTCTACGGTTGAGAAGGGCCTGTATGCACCAAGCTTTGCTGGTGGTCAGGTGGATATCACCTCTGGTAAGTTCGTGTTCTCAACCTCTGAGGCGTACCTTATCGAAAACGGTAAGATCACTCGCCCAGTAAAAGGCGCTACTTTGATTGGCTCAGGTATCGAAGCCATGCAACAGGTCTCTATGGTGGGTAATGATCTAGAGCTAGATAAAGGCGTAGGCGTGTGCGGTAAAGCGGGCCAAAGCGTGCCTGTAGGTGTTGGTCAACCAACCCTTAAGCTAGATAGCATCACTGTGGGTGGTACCGAGTAATCACCCAGATAAATGAAAAAGGCCTGCTTGATAGCAGGCCTTTGTGTTTCTGACGCTTATTTAGCGTCGTCGTTAAGCTCTTTTAGCGTTTGGAAGATCTCGCGGTACGCCTTAGGTGGCTTGCTCTGTTTCTTCTCTTTGTTTGCCTGACGTACTAGCTGGCGCAAACGCTGGCGGTCAGCACTCGGGAATTTCTCTAGCACCTCTTCGATAGCACTGTCACCTTCTTCAACTAGGCGGTCACGCAAGGCTTCTAGCTTGTGCAGTTCTGCCGATGCTTGAGCATGCTTGTTGCGAACCTTATCTAGCGCAGCTTGGATTGGCTCAGGCTCGATCTGACGCATCAGCTTACCGATATACTGTAGTTGGCGACGCTTGGCTTCGTTCTTGAAGCGTTGGGCGTCTTTGATAGCTTCAGCAAGGTCATCTGGTAGCGGGAATTTCTCCAATACAGAAGGCTTAAGTCCCACTAGTTCTTTCGCCTAGCTTTTGCAGTGCTTCCATATCTTCTTTCATCTCGGTCTTACTTACCAGATGATCTCTTCTTCCTCTTCCCAAGGGGCTTTTTGGTTTTTTCGTGCCATGTGATGCTCTTAATTACTCAATTCTTTGCGCGTAATTCGCTTGATGCCAGTTATTTTAACAAACAAAGTGGGGAGAAAGCGAAAAGCTTGTTATTCTAACCATAATTGCCTGCAAATAATTGATTTAAATATGGACGCTAGACAACAAATTGCCCAACAAAAAACTGAACTGGAACAAGCGGTAGCCCGAGCGCTGGAATTAGCAAAGGTGGGTGCTGATGCTGCAGAGGTCGCTATCAACAAGTCGACTGGCTTGAGTGTCTCAACTCGTATGTGCGAGGTAGAGAACGTTGAATTCAACAGCGACGGTGCACTTGGTGTGACGGTTTATAGTGGGCAGCGTAAAGGTAGCGCGTCTACGTCTGATCTCAGCGAAAAGGCAATTGCTCAAACGGTGGCAGCCGCACTTGATATCGCTAAGTACACCTCAGAAGACCCATGTGCAGGCCCTGGCCCTGCAGAGCTTATGGTTAAGGAAGTGAAAGACCTTGACCTGTTCCACCCTGATGAGCCAGATCCAGACCAAGCGGCTAAGCTAGCTATCGAAGCTGAGCAAGCTGCGCTGAATTACAGCGACAAGATCAAGCAAAGCGATGGTGCGAGCTATGATAGCCACTATGGTATCCGTGTTTACGGTAACTCTCATGGCGTACTTGCTAGTTATCCATCGAGCCGTCATAGCATCAGTTGCTGTGTTATCGGTGTGGGTGATAATGAGGCCATGGAGCGTGACTACAGCTACTCAGTGCTCGTCGCTCACGAGACCTATGGACACCAGAGACTGTCGGTATTAAGGCAGCTAAGCGCACTACAGACCGTTTGGATGCACAGCAGATCCCAACTGGCGAATATCCAGTAATGTTCCTTTCCGATGTGGCGACAGGCCTTATGGGTCACCTTGCGACTGCCATTAGCGGTGGCAGTCTGTATCGCAAGTCATCATTCCTCCTAGACCACCTTGGTAAGAAGATCCTACCGGATTGGTTTAACGTGATTGAACGTCCGCACACACTACGTGGCCTAGCATCTACACCATTTGACAGTGAAGGTGTGCAGACTAAGGATTACGACATCATCTCTGATGGCACCTTGGCTACCTATCTTCTGACAAGCTACTCGGCACGTAAGCTAAACATGACCACAACCGGTCACGCTGGTGGTATCCACAACTGGTTCGTTCAATCTACCGGTCAAGACTTCGATGCCATGCTAAAAGAGCTAGGTACAGGCTTCCTAGTTACAGAGTTAATGGGTCAAGGCGTGAACGGCGTGACAGGCGACTACTCTCGAGGTGCCGCAGGTTTCTGGGTTGAAAACGGCAAGATCCAATATCCAGTATCTGAGGTAACGGTTGCAGGTAACCTTAAGGATATGTTCCAACGCATTGTTGCTGTGGGTAATGATGTGGAGACCCGCTCTCAGATTCAAACCGGTTCAATGCTGATTGAATCAATGAAGGTTGCGGGCAACTAACTCAAACCAATTAAACGAAAAAACGAGCCAAACGGCTCGTTTTTTATACCAAGAATAGGGTAGCGAGGCCTAAGAATACTGATAGGCCGACCACGTCGGTAATTGTGGTAAGGGCCATACCGCCTGCAAGGGCAGGGTCGATATTCATCTTCTTTAGCACAATAGGCACGGATACACCTGCTATGCCTGCAATGAGAAGGTTGGTGAGCATAGCCCCAGAGATAATGATCCCCAACAGCCAGTCGCCTTTCCATACCACTACAATAGCGCCGATGATCAGCGCCCAAAGGATACCGTTTAGAAGGCCGATAGCCGCTTCTTTGAACAGTAGCTCTTTGCGGTTACTGTCACCGATATGACCTAGGGCAAGGCCACGGATAACCAGAGCAACTGTCTGGTTGCCTGCAACACCACCCATGGAAGGTACGATAGTCATCAAGATAGCGATGGCCGCCATCTGCTCTAGCGTGGCCTCAAATAGGTTTGATACTGAGGCTGCAGCTAGGGCTGCAAGCACATTTGCTCCGAGCCAGACGCTACGTCGCCTTGCGGATTTAAATACAGGGGCAAAGGTATCTTCGTCATCATCCATACCCGCCATACTCATCATTGAGTGCTCAGCGTCCTCACGGATAACGTCTACCACGTCGTCGATGGTGATACGACCGACCAGTTTCTGGTCTTCATCCACTACCGGAGCTGAAACCCAGTTTCGACGTTCAAATAGGCTGGCTACATCGGTATCACTGAGGTCTACTGAGATTGCCTCGTCGGCATCTGTCATTACCTCAGACACATGAACATCTGGTTGAGTGGTTAGCAGGGTAGTTAGAGAAAGATTACCAATCAGCCTGTCATCGTCATCAAGTACATACAGGGTATCGGTTTGATCAGGTAGTTCGCCCTTGATACGCATATAGCGAAGAACAACATCGATCTCTACGTCACCACGGATAGTGATAACGTCGGTGCTCATTAGACTACCGGCGGTGTCTTCGTCGTACGACAGTGCCTTCTCGACCCTCTGCCTATCGGCAGTATCCATTTGGTCGAGAACTTGTTGTGACAGGTCGTCAGGTAGGCTTCGCAGTACGTAAGCTACGTCATCGGTTTCTAGACCTTCGGTCGCTTCGGCGAGTCGGTCTGGTGCCATCTTAGAGACTAGGCTGTCTTTAACGTCCTCGTTCAGTTCGTCGAGGATTTCACCATAGTCTTCAGGGTCTGTGAGTTGCCACAGAACTTCACGGCTTTTACGAGGAGAGGCTTCGAGTAGGTGCGCAATATCCTCTGGCTCCATACTCTGCAGTTGGCGCCGAACAAAGACAAAACGACCGTTGTCTAAAGCATCGCTGACTTCTTGGAGGGTTTGGTGGCTTGATCAAATTCGATCTGTTCCGCCATTGTTTGCCCCCGCTTGATGCTGATTTGATGGTATAGAGGATATTAGCCTATTTTAGGATAAGGGTTAATAACTTCTTATAAATCCTATGGATATAGAGGGATTAAACGGTTTAGCTGGCGAATTATTGTTCGTTAGTCGTCTTCTTCGAACTTACCTTCGATAAGCTCACTGATAGCTGAGATGGCCTGTTTGGCTTCACTACCATCGGCGGTAATGGTGATCTGCTCACCTTGACCTGACTCAAGCATTAATAGACCCATTACGCTATCGGCTTCGGCTTCGCTTCATCGTTACTTAGGATAACCTTGGCATCAAAGCTTGAGCAAGCTCTACCAACTTAACAGCCGCTCGAGCGTGTAAGCCCAAGCGGTTTTGAATTAATAAGGTGCGGGATTCTGTCACTGATCTTTCTCTAATTGGGTGTGACGAATAAGGACATTGTGGCCCTTTTGCAAGAAGTACTCACCGATCTGCTGGGTAAGGAATACCGAGCGGTGCTTACCACCAGTACAACCGATGGCTACCGTCAGGTAACTCCGATTGTTCTTTTCTAGGGCAGGTAACCAACGTTCAATAAACTCTTCTATCTGACGCTTAAGGTCGACCACATCTTCAAAGCCATATAGGTAATCTTGGATTGGCTTATCAAGACCGGTGAGAGGTCTCAGTTCTGGCTCCCAGTGCGGGTTTGGTAAGAAACGCACATCAAACACATAGTCCACATCGGCAGGGAGTCCGTGTTTGAACCCAAAGGACTCAAACACCATTACCAGCTCTTGCCCATCACGACCTAGGACACGCTTTCTCACCAGCTCGCTCAGCTCATGGATGGAGAGCTTGCTACTGTCTATCACCAAGTCAGCACGCTCTTTAAGGTGAGAGAGTAGGTGGCGCTCTTCAACGATAGCTTGGTGTAGTGAGCGACTTTCTTGCGAAAGTGACAGAGGTGGATACGCCTAGTCTCGCTATAGCGCTTCACTAGCGTCTGCTCATTGGCTTCTAGGAAAAGGACTGTGACTGCAATGGACTTATCCAGCGAGTCGAGAATGAAGTTTACCTGGTTTGGATCATGGGGCAGGTTACGGATATCGATACTCACCGCAACTTGTTTTTGTTTAAAGCTTAGGCCTTGAACAAAGGCGCTTAGTAGGTTGACGGGTAGGTTATCAACGCAGTAATAACCCAGGTCCTCAAGTGCGCGCAAAGCAACACTTTTACCACCACCGGAGTTGCCGCTTACCACTACTAATTGGCGTGGTTCAGACATCTGTCTCTCCTAGGCCTTATCAACCATGATTTCAAATAGCTCTTCGTCGCTTTCAGCATGACGAAGACGCTTAGTAATAGCCTTGTCATTCAGGCGTTCAGCCATGCAAGACAAGGTTTTCAGATGTTCTTTACATTGGTCTTCTGGAACCAATAGGGCGAAAAGAAGGTCAACTGGACGGTTGTCGATAGAATCGAATTCGATGGCTTCTTCGCATTGCAATAACACAGCAATAGCTTTATCTGTGTTTGTCATACGAGCATGGGGAATGGCAATCCCATTTCCGATGCCGGTGCTACCGAGTTTTTCTCTGCCTAACATACACTCAAACAATTCGGTTGAGTCTTGGCCGGTGTGAGTGGCAGCTATTTCACTGATGAGCTCTAGAGCTCGTTTTTTACTTGAACATTGGACCGCACTCTTGGTGCAGTCCAAAGACAATACTTCACTGATTTGCATGGTTAATGACTGTTTAATTTCTCTTTATGCTTAGTCAACTGACGTACCAGTTTGTCGACTAGGCTATCGATGGCAGCATACATGTTTTCTTCATCCGCTGCTGCGTGAATGTCGCCTTGACTTACGTGTAGAGTAGCTTCTGCAATATGGTTTACTTTTTCTACCTTCAGGATAACGTGCACATTTGTGATGTGCTCAAAGAATCGCTCTAATTTTTGGAATTTGCTGTTTACATATTCTTGAAGTGAATCAGTTAGCTCAACGTGGTGGCCTTTAATATTGATTTGCATAAGCGTTCCTTCTATTGATGCCTAAACTAGGCGTTTTCGCTGACTAGACGGAGCAATGCCGAGAGACTCTCGGTATTTAGCCACTGTACGTCTAGCGACCTTAACTCCTTGATCAGCGAGTAGGGTGGCAATTTTGTTATCACTTAATGGTTTGGCGCCATTTTCCTCGGCAACCAATTTTTTATCATGGCACGTATCGCAGTGGAGGATTTGTCCTCACCCTCATCATTGCTCACGTGACTCGAGAAGAAATATTTTAGTTCAAAAACCCCTCTCGGTGTGTGCATAAATTTCTGAGTTGTGACACGTGATATAGTCGACTCATGCATATCAATAGCGAGGGCAACATCGTTTAGGATCATAGGCTGCATCGCCTCTTCGCCCTTGTCGAAAAATGCCTGCTGGTTCTCGACGATACACTTAGCGACCTTGAGTAAGGTTTCATTGCGGTTTTCCAAGCTACGAATCAACCATTTTGCTTCTTGCAGTTGGTCTTTAATGTACTGACTTTCGCGACTGTCGCTGACTGACATAGAGGCGTAGGTCTGATTCACATCAAGCTGTGGAATATTGGCGTTATTTAGGGATACCGTCCATTTGCCGTTGGCTTTGAAAACATACACATCTGGCGTGACGTATTCGATTCCGTTTTCGCCGATCTGGCTGCCAGGCCTAGGATCCAATCGCTGGATTAGCTGCAAAACCTCAATCAATTCACTCTCTTTGAGCTTAGTTTCTTTCACGATCATTTTGTAGTCGCGATTAGCCAAATGTTGGATTTGATTTTGCAGTATCTGGCGCGCCTCTTGTTTCCAAGGTGTGTTGTCTTCAAGAGCGTCTAGTTGCAGTAGCAAACACTCTTGCAAGTTGCGCGAACCGACGCCAAGAGGTTCAAACTGTTGAATGCGTTTTAGAACCGCTACTACCTCATCTTCTTCTAGGTCTTCAAGGGCTAGACTGGCGGTAATATCGGTGACAGAAAGAGTCAGGAAGCCTTGGTCATCAATAGCATCTATGATGGCAAGGGCAATGGCATGATCGGTTTCACTAAACGGGGTCAACTCTACCTGCCAAAGCAAATGGTCGTAAAGGTTGGTTTGTGTTTCACCCTGATAAATCGGGAGCTCATCATCAGCGGCAATACCTGTGTTACCAGAGTTGGCGCTATACACCTCATCCCAAGAGGTATCCACTGCTAGGTCATCGTTGAGGGAGTTTTGCTCCATCATCTCGGCACTATCGGGAGAGGCAGGCTCGCTGTCTTGTGTCGATTCTGGTGTATCAGAGTTGTTCTTTGGCTCGTCAGTTTGAGCCATGCCTTCTTCGACTATCTCCAGTAAAGGATTGGAATCTAAGGCTTCTTGGATCTCTTGCTGAAGGTCGAGGCTAGAGAGTTGCAACAGGCGTATAGCTTGTTGCAACTGCGGAGTCATCGCTAGCTGTTGTCCGAATTTGAGTTGTAAGGCCGCTTTCATAGTCAGGCAGCCTTAGAGGCGGAACTGCTCGCCCAGGTACACTTTCTTAACCTGCTCGTTGTCCAGCACTTGTTCAGGTGTGCCTTCTGCAATCAGGTGTCCCTGGCTAACAATATAAGCGCGCTCACACACATCAAGGGTTTCGCGTACGTTGTGATCGGTGATAAGTACACCTAGACCGCGGTCACGTAGGTGCTCGATGATCTTTTTGATATCGATAACTGAGATAGGGTCAACGCCGGCAAAAGGTTCATCTAGCAGGATAAACTGAGGGTTAGCCGCTAGTGCACGTGCAATCTCAACACGACGACGCTCACCACCAGACAGTGCCATACCCGCACTTTTACGAATATGCTGAATGTTAAACTCGTCTAGCAACTCTTCTAGCTTGTCATCACGCTCTTGCTTGCCGATATCATTGCGGGTTTGCAATACAGCGTAGATGTTGTCTTCAACAGAAAGCTTACGGAAGATAGAGGCTTCCTGCGGAAGGTAGCCGATACCCATACGTGAGCGACTGTGCATAGGAAGAAGACTGATGTCTTCTTCATCGATAAGGATCTTGCCTTCATCGCGGGCAACTAGTCCTACGATCATATAGAAAGAGGTGGTTTTACCCGCACCGTTTGGACCAAGCAAACCAACGATCTGCCCAGATTCAACTTGCAGGCTTACATCTGCAACCACCTTACGGTTTTTATAGCTTTTTGCTAGGTGTTCAGCTTTAAGTGTTGCCATGCCAGATTAGTTCTTCTGCTTAGGTTGAGGTTGCAAAACGGTTGATACGCGTGAGCCTTCGCCACTTTCAGCAATCATTTTCTCTGTGGTGATGTGATATTTGATGCGTTCACCATTGATAGTGCTGTCGTCTTGCGCCAGCATGGCTTGCTTTACCATGGTCAATTCGTCTTTAGCCATATCGTAGTAAAGCTCTTCCGCATGACCTCTGATTGTCTTGCCGTCATCGGTTAGCTGAGAGAATTTCGCTAGCTGACCGTAGGCTTCAACTTCTTTGATAGAGCCATCTTCTGGGTTACGGAAGACGATGACCTTATCACCTTCAACGTTGATGCTGCCTTGACGCATTTTTACATCACCGATAAAGGTAACCTTGTTGCTTTTCATATCAAGCTGTTGGCTATCTGAGTCGATATACACCGGTTGCTCAGAGTCTGTTGAGAGCGCGATTGCTGCCGGAGAGAGCAGAAGGCCAACTAATAAACTAAGGCTTAGCTTTTTCATAAACACCTTGTACATGGTTGAACAGGACCGCTTCATTTGTATCTAGGTTACCCTCGAGAGCCTGGCCAACATTGGTAAAGGTTGGGCCGGTTAGGGTGACCTGAACATCGGTATTGAAGTCTTTGGAGTCCAATTCAATAATCATTTTTTCGGTTTCGAGGGTATCGAAACTTGCATCGGGTAGCAGGTTGGTTGCAACTACGTTGCCGGTCAATGTAAGTTTATGAGTTTTATCTAAAACTCCCACATCTGACACCACCTGCCATTCTTCAACTGTACCTTCACGATACACATACAGAACGATGTTATCAAATATGGTATTACCCTCCTCAGAGAAGTGTTCAAGCTTTTCTGAGGTGATCTTGTAGTTTCGGGTACCATCTTGATCAAAGTTGGTATTAGTTACTCGGTGACCGACAAAGGTTGCAGCTCTGCACTCGGTTCTATTTGAACCTGAGTCTGTTCTTGATTTGTCAGCAGGTAATAGCCGGAGAATGCAATGATTCCCGCCAGCACCAACTGAAAAATTCTAGAACTCGTCATATGCTAAGGCCTTTGTGCTGCTCTAGTTCACCACGCGCCTCAAGGATAAGGTCGCATACCTCACGCACCGCACCGTGACCACCCTTAATATGGGTGACGTAGTCAGCTTTTTGCGCCAGAAGCGGGTGCCCATCGTTAACACATACGCCTAGTGCTACGTGCTTCATTACCGGCCAATCGATAAGGTCATCACCGATATAAGCCGTGTGCTCTGGAGCGATATTGAGTTTTTCACAGATGTCGTGATAGGCCTTGATCTTGTCATCTTGCCCTTGATAGATAAGGGAAATGCCCAGCGCTTGCATACGGTTTTGAACAATCTGAGATTTTCTGCCAGTAATAATGGCAAGCTCAATACCAGCGTTCATCAATGACTTAACGCCGTAGCCATCACGAGTGTGGAATGTTTTCAGCTCTTCACCATCATTGCCCATGTAGATAAGGCCGTCAGAGAAGACGCCATCTACATCGCAGATCAAGAGCTTGATGTTTTTTGCTGTATCGAAAACCGACTTTGAAACACTGCCGTAAAGCGTGTCGACCATTTCAGTCATCAGTTACATTACTCCTGCTTTTAATAAGTCGTGCATATTTAGCGCACCAACCAGCTTGCCGTTTTCGCTAAGCAGTAGTGCGGTGATGCTTCTCTCTTGCATCAGGTTTAACCCCTCTACAGCTAACAGACCTGGAGAGGCAGAGGCTGGATTCTTCGTCATCACATCACCAATTAGCGCGGTATGGATATCGACTCTTGAGTCCAGAAGGCGACGCAAATCACCATCTGTGAAGATGCCCAATATCTGATCTTGCTGATCGACGATAGCCGTCATGCCCAAGCCTTTTTGGCTGATCTCAAGAAGCGCATCTTTTACGCTAGCCTCGGCATATACCTTAGGCACTTCTTGGCCGGTGTGCATGATGTTTTCTAATTTTAGTAACAATTTTCTGCCTAACGCACCACCTGGGTGTGAAAGAGCGAAATCTTCAGCTGTAAATCCGCGAGCCTGCATCAGCGCCATAGCCAGCGCATCACCCATCACCAATGTCGCTGTGGTACTTGCGGTCGGAGCAAGCTCTCTTGGGCAAGCTTCTTGCGGCACGGCAATGCAAAGGTGGATATCAGACAGCTTAGCCATGTTTGATTTCGGTTTGCCTGTCATGCTGATGATGCGGATGTTAAGGCGCTTTAGTACAGGGAATAGAGAAAGGATCTCTCCTGATTCACCTGAGTTGGAGATAGCGATAACGATATCTCCAGATTCAATCATACCTAGGTCACCGTGAGCGGCCTCGCTGGGTGCACGAAAAAGGCTGATGTGCCTGTGCTGGCAAGAGTTGCTGCTATTTTATTACCAATATGGCCAGATTTGCCCATGCCCATCACAACCACTTTTCCCTCTTTATTATTCAGGATAGTGGTACACGCTTTTACGAAATCATCATTGATGTATTGAGACAGCTGTTGCAAGCCTCTTACTTCAATATCCAGAACCTCATTTGCAGCTTGTTTAAAATTGAATTCAGACATGGGGAAATAACCTTTATGCAGCTAGATTTATAAACAGATAGGCTTGATATGCGATAAACAGAACAAAGAGTATGCCACCCTCGATTCGATTAATGCTTCGAGATTTTCCAAGAGCCATTACAACCAGTAATAGAGAGACCCCTAGCATCACCCAGAAGTCTCGACCCATTGCATGCTCGTTTAGTAGAGATGGATTCAGCAGGCCAGGGATCCCCATAACCGCAAGGATGTTGAAGACGTTGGAGCCGATGATGTTACCCACCGCCATGTCATCCTCTCCCTTCATCACACCTGCAAGGGATGCCGCAAGCTCAGGCAGACTGGTGCCGATAGCGATGATGGTAAGACCGATTACTAGGTCACTCATGCCAAAGTGCTTAGCGATGATCACAGCATTTTGAACCAAAAGGTCTGCTGAGATAGGCAGCAAAACAAGACCCACAACCACCCAAAGAGCGGCTTTTTTGTTATCCACCCCTTCCGGTACTTCTGATTCTTGCTCTGAAACTAATACATCGCCCTTGAGTTTCTCTTTGCGAGAAATGCGCAACATCGCAAGGATAAAGGCACCGAACAGAACGATAAGAAGGATACCCTCTTCACGACCTAGGTAGTCATTCCACATAATAGCGCCGGCTATTAGGGTAACCACGATCATCAGAGGTAGCTCACGCTTAAGTACGCCAGAGCTAACTGAAAGAGGCTTAACTAACGCAGTAATACCCAAGATAAGCGCAATATTGGCGATGTTCGAACCTAGAACGTTACCAACAGCAGTATCTGTTTTGCCATCCAGAGCTGCAGTTGCTGACACCATCATTTCAGGTGCAGACGAGCCCATGGCAAGGATAGTCATACCGATAACTAGGGGTGAAATACCAAAATTTCGCGCGAGGGCTGCTGACCCAAATACTAACCTGTCGGCGCTCCATACCAGAAGTAGCAGGCCTAGGATAAGAAAGCTTATCGCTCCTAACATTACAAACTCTTTATGTTGAACAAAAAAATTAAAGCCGATTTTGACGTCTAGCTGTTAAAAAGGGAAGAATCAACACAAATTATTTACACAGTTGTGATACAAATAAAACGTGTTTGAGTAATAATGATACTAAGCAACTGGTTGATTTACTGCGAATTTACAGGCAGCAAGTCTAACTTAAATGACTAGGAGTGTCGACGTTGGTAGATCAAGGAAGTATTCGAATAAATCAGCTCAGTTTCTCCCGAGGAGAGCGAACGATATTCGATAACATTAGTTTAACGATTCCTCCCGGCAAGATAACCGCCATTATGGGGCCGTCGGGAATAGGTAAAACTACCTTACTTAAACTCTTTGGCGGGCAAATTGAGCCCGACAGTGGTGAGGTATGGTTTGAAGACCAGCAGATAAACCGCCTTAGTCGCTCGAAGTTGTATAAGGTGCGAAAGCGCATGAGCATGCTGTTTCAATCTGGCGCTCTATTTACCGACCTTAATGTGTTCGACAACGTTGCCTTTCCTCTGCGCGAACATACTTCCCTCAATGAATCCTTTATCCGCAGCATAGTGCTACTAAAGCTTGAGGCCGTTGGGCTCAGGGGCGCATCCGAGCTTATGCCAAGTGAGCTCTCTGGCGGTATGACCCGTCGCGTGGCTCTAGCTCGTGCGATTGCGTTAGACCCAGAAGTGGTGATGTACGATGAGCCTTTCGTTGGACAGGACCTATTACCATGGGTGTGTTGGTGGAGCTTATAAAGAAGCTGAATCAAGCCATGGGTATTACCTCTATCGTGGTTTCTCACGATGTCCCAGAGGTGATGAGTATTGCCGACCACGTCTACTTGCTGGCCGATGGTAAGATCATTGCTGGAGGCTCTCCCGAGGAAATCAATCAAATGGATGATCCTAGAGTGAAGCAGTTTGTATCGGGTGAGGCAGATGGTGCCGTCCCTTTCGCATATCCTGCTCAATCTATGCAACAGGAGCTATTCCAAGATGCTGGATAAGGTAAGTGAGCTCGGTGCTAGTGGCATTCGAGTAGTGACCGGCTTTGGTCGTTCGCTACTTATGCTGATTGGTGCCCTGTGTCATCGCCCACAACCTATCAAAAACCTTCCACTGCTAACCAAGCAATTGTATGCCGTTGGCGTACAGTCATTGGCAATTATAGTGGTTTCGGGGCTGTTTATTGGCATGGTACTAAGCCTGCAAGGTTATGTGGTGCTGGTGGATTATGGCGCCGAGGGTAGTCTTGGGCAGATGGTAGCGCTATCGCTGCTGCGTGAACTTGGCCCTGTGGTGACAGCACTTTTGTTTGCTGGTCGCGCGGGTTCGGCTTTGACAGCAGAGATTGGCTTAATGAAAGCGACTGAGCAGTTGTCTAGTCTTGAAATGATGGCTGTAGACCACTAAAGCGAGTAGTAAGTCCGCGCTTTTGGGCTGGAGTTATCAGTATGCCTCTTCTAACCATGATCTTTGTGGCGGTAGGTATCTGGGGGGTCAGTTAGTTGGAGTAGATTGGAAGGGGATCGATCACGGCAGTTTTTGGTCTGCAATGCAGTCCTCGGTTGAATTCGGACGCGATATTGGCAATTGTCTGATAAAGGCGTTTGTATTTGCGATTACAGTTACATGGGTGGCGCTATTCAATGGATATGATGCAACGCCAACCTCTGAAGGGATCAGTCAGGCGACAACGCGCACCGTGGTGCATTCATCACTGGCGGTGTTGGGATTAGACTTTGTGCTAACCGCGCTGATGTTCGGGAATTAGGATATGAATAAAACTAGGAAGTTAGAACTTTGGGTCGGCAGTTTTATGTTAGTAGGCATAGCCGCACTATTGGTTATCATTTTCAAGGTGGCGGATGTTAAGAGCATCGGCAATCAAAGTAGCTACCAATTGAAGGCCTACTTCGACAATATTGGCAGTCTCAAGGTGCGCTCACCGGTGAAGATAGGTGGTGTGGTTGTAGGAAGGGTAAGTGATATCAGCCTAGATACTGAGTACTACACTCCAGTAGTGACTCTGTCTATCGGCACTCAGTATGGTTATTTCCCTGATACCTCGAGTGCGCAGATCCTAACCTCTGGCCTTATTGGTGAGCAGTACATCAGCTTAGTGCCTGGTTTTGTGGACGATGATGTGGACATGCTGCAAGACGGAGATTTCATCGAGGATACCAAGTCAGCCTTGTGCTTGAGAATCTGATAGGGCAGTTCCTGTATAACGTAGGCGGAGACTCAGGAGAGTAATAATGAAGTGGATTGCGAGTATATGTGCGGTTATAGCAATGATGTTTGCTCCCCTATCTGCGGCCGCGACGGTAGACAAAACCAAGCCTTATTTGATGATGGAGCAGGTGGGCGGTAATACCTTCGACCGTCTGAAGGATGAGCAACAAGCGTTGCGTGAGCAGCCTGAATTATTGAAAACGGTGGTCGAAGAAGAGCTAATGCCCTACGTGAATTACCGCTACGCCGGGCTTAAGGTTTTGGGTAATCATCTTAAGCGTGCCGATAAGGCCGAGGTATCTGAGTTCTTAGTCGCCTTTAGGGCTTACTTGGTGACCTCTTATGCTCAGGTGCTTACTCAGTATCAAGACCAGAAAATCAACTACGCTAGAGAAAAGGCTATTCCTGAAAATCAGCGCATAGTATCGATTCCTGTGGAGATAGTGCAGAAAAACAAGCCACCTATCAAAATAGAGTTCAAGTGGCGTAAGGATCGCAAGTCTGGTGAATGGCAGGCGTTTGATATGGTGGCTGAGGGTGTGAGCCTTCTGTCGAGCAAGCAGTCGGAGTGGGGCGGCAAGATTCGAAGCGATGGTCTGCCTGCAGTAACCGAAGAATTGGCTAAACTTGCACAGACGCCAATTCGTTATGAAACAGCGTCTGGTCAATAGCTATGACGTTGTGGAAACAAACTAGTGTCGAGGTTATCGAGCTATCAGGAACTCTGGATCGAAATACGATCCCAGAGCTGTGGCAACAGGCTAAAGCATGGCCTTGGGATACTTCGACGCTAAATTTAGATTTTTCGAGGGTAGAAAGCAGTGATTCTGCGGCAATGGCCTGATATTGCACATAATTCAGCATGCAAAAAAATATCACTGCCATATAATGCTACGCTCTGTACCGGATAAACTGCTTACTCTGTTTGAAGTGAGCAATGCTCTGCCACTGATCGCGGAGCATTTAGAAGTAAAAAATTGAGGGATAAAGTGGACATTTCACAGGTTAAACAGTTGCTAGACGACGCACTACAGTTAGAAGAGATTCACGTGAAAGGTGAAGGTAGCCACTATGAGGTGGTTGCTGTAGATGCAAAGTTTGACGGCATGAGCCGCGTTAAGAAGCAACAGCTCATTTACGCTCCTTTGATGGAGTATATCCAACGCAATGATATCCATGCAGTTTCAATTAAAGCGTACACGCCTGAAGAGTGGGCACGCGACAAAAAACTGATGTCTCTATAAGGGCGATTTGATGGAAAAATTTCGAGTTACGGGATCGTCCCAACCACTGAGTGGTGAAGTTTCTATTTCGGGTGCGAAGAACGCAGCCCTACCTATTTTGTTCTCAGCTATCCTAGCTGAAGAGCCAGTGGTTATCCGCAACGTACCTAAGCTACGTGACATCGATACCACACTAGCCCTGCTTAAGCAGTTGGGCGCAAACGCCGAGCGTGAAGGCGAAACTACCAATATTCACGTTGATGCCTCAGGCATCAATGAGTACACAGCACCATATGATCTAGTTAAAACCATGCGTGCTTCTATTTGGGCTCTGGGTCCATT
Organism: Vibrio ishigakensis; assembly: GCA_000830475.1. Taxonomy (GTDB): domain Bacteria; phylum Pseudomonadota; class Gammaproteobacteria; order Enterobacterales; family Vibrionaceae; genus Vibrio; species Vibrio ishigakensis_A. The sequence goes on from BBSC01000009.1 coordinate 63,998, forward strand.
GGTTGCTCGTTTCGGTCACGGTCAGGTGAGTTTACCTGGTGGCTGTGCTATCGGTGCGCGTCCAGTTGATCTGCACATCCAAGGACTTGAGAGCCTAGGTGCGAATATCGTTCTTGAAGATGGTTATGTAAAAGCCTCTGTTGACGGTCGCCTAAAGGGTGCACATATCGTAATGGATAAGGTAAGCGTAGGTGCGACCATCACCATTATGAGTGCGGCAACCCTTGCTGAAGGTACTACCACTCTAGATAACGCTGCGCGTGAGCCTGAGATCGTAGATACTGCTGAGTTCTTAAACGCTTTGGGTGCGAAGATCTCTGGTGCAGGCACAGATACCATCACTATCGAAGGTGTTGATCGCCTTGCTGGTGGTGAACACGCTGTGGTTCCTGACCGTATCGAGACAGGTACCTTCCTAGTAGCTGCTGCGGTATCTGGCGGTAAGATCGTTTGTCGCAATACCCGTGCAAGTCTGTTAGAAGCGGTTCTAGCTAAGCTTGAAGAAGCGGGCGCTGAGGTGACCACAGGTGACGACTGGATTGGTTTAGATATGACAGGTCGTGAGCTGAAGGCTATTACAGTTCGTACTGCCCCGCATCCAGGTTTCCCAACTGACATGCAGGCCCAGTTCACTCTGCTTAACATGATGGCTAAGGGCGGTGGCGTAATCACTGAGACCATCTTTGAAAACCGCTTTATGCACGTACCTGAGCTTCAACGTATGGGCGCAAAGGCCGAGATCGAAGGTCACACTGTTATCTGTGGTGATAGTGAAGGTCTGAGCGGTACTCAGGTAATGGCAACCGACCTACGCGCATCAGCGAGCTTGGTTATCGCTGGCTGTATCGCGAAAGGCGAAACCATTGTCGATCGTATCTATCACATCGACCGTGGTTACGACCGTATCGAAGACAAACTGAGCCAACTTGGCGCTAACATCGAAAGATTCAGAGATTAGTCGCTTTAGGTAGTATTTTATAGCCGAAACCTTATGGTTTCGGCTTTTTTATTTGATACACTTAGCCGTCATTATTTCCGCAAAGTTTACCAATTTGCGCGAAATTTCATCGGTTTTACAGTTCGCGGAACATAGCCAAATTGCCTCAATATCTTTCGTTGTGAAGAGCTAAGAGGTTATCTGAGTATGAATCCGTAGGGAAAGAGTTAATGATTGCTTTAGTGCGCGTGATTATCGTCGCTATTTTTGCCGTGTTGATGTTTATCTTTGGGTGCGGCTACTGTCTGTTTAGTCCAAGAAATCCAAAGCACGTGTTTACCTTTGGTCGTATGTTCGGTGCCATGCATCGCGCGTTCGGTATCAAGCTTGAGTTGCGTCTTCCTGAGGATGCTTATAAGCGAGACCAAGCAGTCTATATTGCTAACCACCAGAACACTTGGGACCTGTTTACGGTTTCTTCAGCAGTAACCCCAAATGTGGTTACTGTGGGTAAGAAGAGCCTACTGTGGCTACCTCTATTTGGTCAGATTTATTGGCTGACTGGTAATATTTTGATTGACCGTGCAAACCGCTCTAAAGCTATGGGCACTATCGATCAGGTTATCGAGAAGATGAAGCAGACCCATCTCTCAGTGTGGATGTTCCCTGAGGGTACTCGCTCTCGTGGTCGCGGTTTGATGCCATTTAAGACCGGTGCTTTCCACGCGGCTATTGGTGCAGAAACCCCGATTATTCCGATCGTGTGCAGTACCACTCAAGACAAGATCAAACTGAACCGTTGGAACAATGGCCATGTGATCATCGAGATGCTGCCACCGGTTGATACCTCTGAGTACTCTAAGTCGGATGTGCGTAAATTGGCTGAAGTGTGTCGCGAGAGCATGAAGGAAAAGCTAGAAAGCTTGGATGCGGAAGTGGATGCGAGAAATGCCGCAGATGGCGTGAAAAACAAATAATAAAAAAGGGAGCTGAGCTCCCTTTTTTAATGCTTAAACCTAAGCGCGAACCGCGATAGCTTCAATCTCGATACCGACATCTTTAGGTAGACGAGCAACCTCTACACATGAACGAGCAGGGTAGTTCTCAACCTTGTGCTCATCGAAGAACTTGCCATATACCTCGTTCACAGTAACGAAGTCATTTAGGTCTTTTACGAATACTGTCATCTTCTTGATGTCAGATACGGTTAGACCTGATGACTCAACTACCGCTTTAACGTTCTCTAGAGACTGACGAGCTTGGTCAGCGATGTCTGCAGGGATCTCTCCAGTAGCTGGATTGATTGGGATCTGACCTGAAGTCATTACCATATTACCTAGGTCAACACCCTGTACGTAAGGGCCGATAGCTGCAGGAGCTTGTTCTGTGTGAAGTACTTTAGTCATCTTCTGTCCGATTTATGTTTTTTATTGAGGCTACTGTTATAACTCAGTAACTACTTCGCGTGAATAGACTTTCTCACAGTATTTACACTTTAGGCGGATAGAGTCTTTTTTCTCGATAACGTTGAAGTGGCTCTCAACTGGTTCACCATGGGTGATGCAGTTTGAGTTAGGGCACTCGAACACACCTTTTACTTGCTCAGGAAGGGTAAGCTCAAGCTTTTTAACCACCTGATAGTCTTCGATTTGGTTCACGGTTGCATGAGGGGCATACAGAGCTAGCTTGCTCGCTTGCTCTTTGTTGATGAACACATTTTCAATCTTGAGTAGGTCTTTTGCACCCAGTGCAGACGATGGCAGGTTAAGGCCAACGGTTACACGCTGATTAGATTGGTCCATGGAGAACAGCTTAAGTACCTTGATGCCCACGTGAGCTGGGATATGGTCGATAACCGTTCCGTCTTTGATTGCTTCTACTTGTAATTGAGTCGGCTTAGTCATGATAAAAATCTCTTCTATTACAGGGCTTGGTTAAGGACTAGAGCGAGCAGTGCCTCGCGAGCGTATACACCGTTTTCCGCTTGAGTGAAGTAGTAAGCGTGCGGCGTTTTATCTACGTCTGTGGTGATCTCGTCAACACGTGGTAGCGGGTGCAGAACCTTCAGATTCTCTTTCGCTTCAGTAAGAAGAGAGGCGGTCAGTATGTACGCTGATTTGATATGGGCATATTCAGACTCATCGAAGCGCTCTTTCTGTACGCGCGTCATATATAGGATATCCAGCTCAGGGATAACGCTTTCCATGTCCGTGTGTAGGCTGTAGCTGATACCTGCTTCGTCTAACTCTTCACAGATGTAATCCGGCATAGCCAGTGCTTCTGGCGCGATAAAGTAGAAGCGCACATTGTTGAACTTAGCCAGGGCTTGAGTCAGGGAGTGAACTGTACGGCCGTACTTGAGGTCACCCACAAAGGCAACGTTTAGGTTGTCTAGGGTGCCTTGAGTCTCATAGATAGAGAATAGGTCTAGCAGGGTTTGAGTCGGGTGCTGGTTTGAACCGTCGCCAGCGTTGATTACTGGAACGCCGTTTGAGAACTCCGAGGCTAGACGAGCTGCACCTTCTTGAGGGTGACGCATTACAAAGGCATCAACATAGGTAGAGATAACCTGAACAGAGTCCGCTAGGGTCTCACCTTTCTTCGCGAGTGAGGTGTTACCGCCGTTATCAAAGCCGATTACGCTACCGCCGATACGCTGAATAGCAGTCTCAAAAGAAAGACGGGTACGGGTAGACGGCTCGAAGAAGCAGCTTGCAACAACTTTGTTCTTTAGCAATTCCGGCATAGGCTCAGATTTAAGCTTGCCTGCGGTTTGAACGATCAACTCCAATTCATCTCTGCTCAACTCAGGGATAGAGATGACGTGCTTGTTAAAAAGCGTATTTTGCATGGTCTTCTTCCTTCAGTGGAATGGTAACTGGGCATAAAAAAGCCCCCCATAATGGGAGGCTATTATTAACTGTTTAAAAATAGGAGACGTACACGGCAAATGCAGTGTGCTTTATTCGGTTTGTTGTTGCCACTTGGTAGCATTCGCTCCTCCTATAATTTGCTCAGGATTATACGCGCCACCGTCTACAACGCAAGCGATTGCGTCACGATTTAGTGACCAAGTGTTGCAACCATAACCGCCTTGATGGTGTGCATTCTGTTCTCTGCCTGATCAAATACGATGGAGTGCTCAGATTCGAATACCTCATCGGTTACTTCTAGCCCTTGTAGACCGTATTTCTCACAAACCTCTTTACCGATGGTGGTTTGGTCATCATGGAAGGCGGGAAGGCAGTGCATGAACTTAACCTGAGGATTGTTGGTATCCTTGATGGCTTGCATGTTTACCTGATACGGCTTCATTAGCTCGATGCGTTCTTTCCAGGCTTCGTCGGATTCACCCATAGAGACCCATACATCGGTATATAGGTAGTCACAACCATCCACTCCGGCTTTCACATCCTCGGTTAGGGTGATCTTGGCACCGGTAGACTCTGCTATCTGCAGGCATTGCTCAACCAACTCTTGTTCGGGCCAGAATGCCTTTGGTGCCACCATACGCACATCCATACCCATCTTAGCTGCGCCAACCAATAGTGAGTTACCCATGTTATTGCGGGCATCACCAAGGTAGGCGAAGGTGATCTCATGCAGTTGCTTACCCTTACCATGCTCTACCATGGTGAGGAAGTCTGCCAGGATTTGGGTTGGGTGGAATTCATTGGTGAGGCCATTCCAAACCGGAACGCCGGCATATTGCCCTAACTCTTCTACACGCTCTTGGCCAAAACCACGATATTCAATGCCATCGTACATGCGACCCAATACGCGAGCGGTATCTTTCATCGACTCTTTGTGACCGATTTGAGAGCCGGACGGGCCGAGATAAGAGACCTGAGCACCTTGGTCGAAGGCAGCCACTTCAAAGGCACAGCGAGTTCGAGTCGAGGCTTTTTCAAAGATAAGGGCGATGTTTTTACCCACTAATTTCTTTTGCTCGGTACCTGAGTATTTGGCTTTCTTCAGCTCAGCAGAAAGATCGAGCAGAAAACCGATCTCTTTAGGGGTAAAATCTAATAGTTTTAAAAAGTTGCGGTTTCTCAAATTGTACGCCATTGTCCTTTCCTTTACTGGAGTCGCATAAACTCATCCTAATGCATTTAAATTTAAAAATCATGCGTAAAAATACACTTTAACGTATTTTTAATGATTTTGTATTCTGTTGTGGTTCTGTTTTTACTTGGGCTTAGTTTGACTGCTAATAATAGGTTGGATGAACTTCTTTCATTTTTCCTGTAACCGTGCCATATTTCGTCCGGAACACACTTTGAATGATATAAAACTCGGGAGCATCTCCATGTCACAAGCAGAAGATTACCTATCTGTTGAAGAGCTGATTGAAATCCAAAAAGAAGATACGCGCGACATCATCGCAGCGCTTCTTGAAGATGGTAGTGAGCCGGATGCTCTGTATGAGATTGAACACCATCTAATGGCTGAAAACTTTGAAACCCTTGAGAAAGCGGTAGTAGAAGCATTTAAGATGGGCTTCGAGGTTCTTGAAGCAGAAGAAACCGAAGATGAAGATGGCACTAAGCTTCTTTGTTGTGATGCAACCATGAGCTGCGCACTAGATGCTGAGCTTATCGATGAGCAAGCCGAAAAGCTTATCAACCTAGCTGAGAAATACGACATCATCTATGATGGCTGGGGCACCTTCTATGAAGGCGAAGATGCATTAGTGTATGACGATGAAGAAGACGAGCAAGAGTAATTGCCGTTAGCAGATTTAAGAGCCGCTCAATTGAGCGGGCTTTTTTATGCGTGGGCAAAACGGTTGTCTTGGATTTTCAGCCATACCTTCTCGTGGAAGTAGTAGGCGACTGTGTTGATAGAGGGCTCAAGTAGGGCAATGATACCGCCGGCCAGTGCATCACCTGTTAATAGATACACTACGCTGAATGCGACGCTAAAGTGGACAGCAGCGAAGCTAGCTGTTTTGATTTTTGGATTCTTAGCTATCTCTCTAAGCTTGCTAGAGCGCTGCCAAACCAGTTCATGGAAATAGAAGGCCACCGTGTTTACTGCAGGCTCAGTCATAGCAATCAAGCTACCTAGGATGATATCGCCAGTTAGAATGTAAGCGACACTAAAAGCGATGGTGAAGTGTAAGAATGCAAAGCTGATGGTCTTTTTCATAATTGGCTACTCATCTAGTGAATCTGAATTTATTATTGATAATAATTCTCATTATCACAAGTGGTTTTTACCAAATAGTGTGATAGGTGCTAACTATCAGGCATAAAAAAGGGCTGGCACTTGACCAACCCTTTTTATTCAATTACCTATTAAAGCGCGGCGATAGTCGCCATCTGCTCTTCAAGCTTGGTTAGTGTCTCTTGGTAGCCCACTAACTTCTCACGCTCTTTAGCTACAACAGCTTCAGGTGCTTTCGCTACGAAGCCTTGGTTGTTTAGTTTGCCTTCAAGACGCTTGATCTCACCTTGAGTCTTCTTAACTTCGCCTTGCAGACGAGCCAGTTCAGCGTCTTTGTCGATAAGGCCAGCCATAGGGATCATCAGCTCAGATTTACCTACTAGAGCAGTTGCACATGCTGGAGTCTCTTCGCCTTCAGCAAGCAGCTTGATGCCTTCTAGCTTAGCTAGAGATACCAGAACCTGACGGTTTGCTTCTGCACGCTGTGCGTCTTTCTCATCTGCCACTTTTAGCATTACGTCTAGTGGTTTGCTTGGAGCGATGTCGTACTCTGCACGCAGGTTACGGATGCTAGTGATAAATGCCTTAACCCACTCGATGTCATCTAGAGCTTCTTGGTTGAAGTTCGCTTCATCGTACTGAGCAGAGCCTGTAGCATGATGGTGTCACCTTCAACGCCGTCAACCAGTGGCTTGATGCTCTGCCAGATAGTCTCGGTGATGTATGGGATCACAGGGTGCGCTAGACGTAGAGTCTTCTCTAGAACCGTGATTAGAGTGCGACGTGTACCACGTTGCTGAGCTTCAGTGCCCTTCCAAAGAACAGGCTTAGTCAGCTCTAGGTACCAGTCACAGAATTGGTTCCAGATGAACTCATAGATGGTGTTAGCAGCCATATCTAAACGGAAGTTATCAATGTGACCATTGAATTCTTTCGCTGCTAGTTCGAACTGAGATTCGATCCACTTGTCTGCTAGTGAGTATTCAATCTCACCACCGTTGAAGCCACAATCTTGCTCTTCTGTGTTCATCAGCACGTAACGACTTGCGTTCCATAGCTTGTTACAGAAGTTACGGTAACCCTCAAGACGCTTCATGTCCCAGTTGATGTCACGACCAGTAGAGGCCATAGCTGCTAGGGTGAAACGCAGTGCGTCAGTACCGTATGGTTCGATGCCATCTTCGAACGTCTTGCGAGTGTTCTTTTCGATCTTCTTCGCTAGCTGAGGCTGCATCATGTTACCAGTACGCTTCTCAACTAGAGATTCAAGGTCGATACCATCGATCATATCGATTGGGTCAAGAACGTTACCCTTAGACTTGGACATCTTGTCACCGTTCTCATCACGGATAAGGCCAGTAACGTAAACAGTTTTGAATGGGACCTGTGGCTTGCCGTTTTCATCTTTACAGAAGTGCATGGTCATCATGATCATGCGAGCAACCCAGAAGAAGATGATGTCAAAACCAGTCACCAGCACATCTGATGGGTGGAAGGTCTTCAGGTCTTCAGTATTTTCTGGCCAGCCTTGAGTACCGAATGTCCAGAGTGCAGATGAGAACCAGGTATCCAGTACATCGTCGTCTTGGCGAAGTACAACTACAGGTGCAAGGTTGTTGTTTGCACGCACTTCTTCCTCAGTACGACCTACGTATACGTTGCCGTCGTTGTCGTACCATGCTGGGATGCGGTGACCCCACCAAAGCTGACGAGAGATACACCAGTCTTGAATGTCACGCATCCAAGAGAAGTACATGTTTTCGTATTGCTTAGGAACGAATTGAATCTCGCCATCTTCAACCGCTTTGGTTGCCGTCTCTGCTAGAGGAGCAGTACGCACATACCATTGGTCAGTTAGCATTGGTTCGATAACCACACCACCACGGTCGCCGTAAGGTACAGTTAGGTCGTGGTCTTTGATTTCGTCTAGTAGACCTAGCTCTTCAAACTCAGCCACGATAGCTTTACGAGCAGCGAAGCGCTCCATGCCGTGATATTTAGCAGGAAGCGCAGTTGAGTATGCATCGCTTGGCTCACCGTTAGTGGTGAACACCTCAGCCGCATCGCGGATGTCAGCGTTGAAGGTCAGGATGTTGATCATTGGTAGGCTGTGACGCTTACCAACTTCGTAGTCGTTGAAGTCGTGTGCAGGGTGATCTTCACACAACCTGTGCCTTTTTCCATGTCCGCGTGCTCATCGCCTACGATAGGGATAAGACGGTTTACAACAGGAAGCAGGATCTCTTTACCGATAAGGTCTTTGTAGCGCGGATCTTCTGGGTTTACAGCAACACCAGTATCGCCAAGCATGGTTTCAGGACGAGTGGTCGCTACTACGATGTAGTCTTTGCCATCTGCAGTCTTAACACCGTCTGCTAGAGGGTAGCGGAAGTGCACATGTGCCCTTCTTGTCTTTGTTCTCTACTTCTAGGTCTGAGATAGCTGTATGTAGCTTAGGATCCCAGTTAACCAGACGCTTACCACGATAGATTAGGTCGTCTTCATATAGGCGAACAAACACTTCTTGAACCGCGTTAGATAGGCCATCGTCCATAGTGAAGCGCTCACGGTCCCAATCAACCGATGCACCCAGACGACGAAGCTGTTTGGTGATAGTGCCACCAGACTCGCCTTTCCATTCCCAGATCTTGTCGATGAAGGCATCGCGACCGTAATCGTGCTTAGTTTTGCCTTCTTCTGCTGCGATCTTGCGCTCAACTACCATTTGAGTAGCGATACCTGCGTGGTCGGTACCTACCTGCCAAAGGGTGTTTTTGCCTTTCATACGCTCAGCACGGATTAGAGTATCCATGATGGTGTCTTGGAACGCGTGACCCATGTGTAGACTGCCGGTGACGTTCGGCGGTGGGATCATGATGCTGTATGATTCTTTGGTCGTGTCACCGTGTGGCTTAAAGTAGCCTTTTTCTTCCCAAGCTTGGTAGGTTGCTTGTTCAATCGAAGTTGGATTATATGTCTTTTCCATAATGCTCTTACATGGATCGTTAGATAGTTGAGTTAAGGGCAAACTGCATAAATTAAGGGTTTAGCCTAGTTAAGGGCTAAAAACTTTAGCTATGGAGTTTGAGCCACATTATTTTTTGATGGTGATGGTTTGCATTTGATAGCCCGCCTGACGGTAAATTTTATACCTTTCTCTGGCGGTATGCTTTGCTTTTTCATCGCAAGGGACGAAGTCTACCACTTGATGCACACTTCGAGCAAAGTTTGTCTCATTATTCGACACGTTGATGAGTAAGTTTCGGTTTCTAGAGAGATGAGCGGGTAGAAAACCTATTTCAACGGGTGTGCCTTGGCGTGGGCCTTCGCCGGTTAGGTTGTGCGGAATAAAGGCATCGTTATCTTGTTGAAACAAGAAGTCATCCCAAGATTCTGCGTCTTGTCTGTCGTCGGTATGCAGGTAGATGCGAGCACCTTGCAAAACAAAGTGCTTCAGTAGATAGAGAACGTAGTCTTGAAAGCCTTGAGAGCTGTCGGCCTGACTCTCTGGCTCTATGATGTAAAAAGTGGCTGTGGTCATAAATCAAAAACGCCTCCCGAGGGAGGCGTAATCTATTACTCTTCGATCTCTTGGCCGCTGCGATTCAGTAGGAACTGAACCAGAAGCGATACTGGACGTCCGGTTGAGCCTTTGGCTTTACCTGACTTCCAAGCTGTTCCTGCGATATCCAAGTGAGCCCAGTTGTACTTCTTAGCAAAGCGTGCAAGGAAACAACCTGCTGTGATGGTGCCGGCTGGGCGACCACCGATGTTTGCCATATCCGCAAATGGGCTAGCTAGCTGCTCTTGATACTCATCAGCATAGGCAGGCGCCACGCACGGTCACCAGACTGCTCAGAAGCGTTTACCAGCTCGTGTGCAAGCGGGTTGTGGTTTGATAGAACACCACTGATGTGATGACCCAGAGCAATCACACATGCGCCTGTTAGAGTCGCAACATCGACAACTGATTCTGGCTCAAAACGCTCAACATAAGTCAGCGCATCACACAGCACTAGACGACCTTCAGCATCGGTGTTCAGAACCTCAACAGTTTGACCTGACATGGTAGTTAGGATGTCACCTGGACGATAAGCGTTGCTGCCTGGCATGTTCTCACAGCCTGCAAGTACGCCAACTACGTTAATAGGTAGGTTTAGCTGAGCTAGGGCTTTCATTGCACCGAATACACTTGCCGCACCACACATGTCGTACTTCATCTCGTCCATACCTTCGCCTGGTTTAAGCGAGATACCGCCTGAGTCGAAGGTTAGACCCTTACCGATAAGTACAATCGGTTTAGCATCTGAGTCAGGGTTACCCTTATAGTCGATAATCGACATCATAGATTCGTTGTGAGAGCCACGACCAACCGCTAGATATGAGGTCATGCCTAGCTTTTCCATCTCTTGCTCACCGATGATCTTAGTAGTCACGGTATCGTAATCGTCAGCTAGGCGACGAGCTTGAGAGGCTAGATATGCCGGGTTAGCCACGTTTGGTGGCATGTTACCTAGATCTTTCGAAGCGTTAACACCAGCAGCAACCGCAAGACCGTGCTTGATAGCGCGCTCACCAATGCTCAGCTCACGACGAGTAGGTACGTTGAATACTAGCTTGCGTAGTGGACGACGAGTCTCAGGCTTATTGCTCTTGAACTGATCAAAGGTGTATAGACCTTCATGCGTTGCTTCAACTGCCTGACGAACCTTCCAGTAAGTGTCACGGCCTTTAACGTGCAGTTCAGTTAGGAACATACCGCTTCCATAGAGCCGGTTTCGTTAAGGGTGCTGATGGTTTTTTGAATGATCTCTTTATATTGGCGCTCACCGAGCTCACGCTCTTTACCACAGCCAACAAGAAGAACGCGTTCAGAAAGCACACCAGGTACTTGGTGCAGGAGGAGCATTTGTCCTGGCTTTCCTTCTAGGTCACCGCGACGCAGAAGTGAGCTTAGGTAACCATTACTGATCTCATCAAGCTGCTCTGCTACTGGTGAAAGACGACGTGGCTCGAATACTCCAACGACAATGCAAGCACTGCGCTGTTTCTCTGGGCTACCACTTTTTACACTGAACTCCATGCCTACTCCTACATCCTGAAGACAAACAACAATAAATGTTAGATAATGACGACTTAACTTGTTGAATCTTGGTCAAGAGCTATGTTTACTCAAGAAGTTTGAGCAAGTTAAATTGTTGTCGATTTATAAAAAAAATTGAAAAATAAAAGTTTCAATCAGAAATTATAGCGATTCCTGCAAAAATACAAGTTTTGCATCTGAGCTTATAGGGAATTTAGCGTGATTATTGTTAGATATTTGATCCGCGAGACCATAAAAAGTCAATTAGCGATCTTTTTCGTCTTGTTTTTGATCTTTCTAAGCCAGCGATTCATAAGCGTACTGGCAGAGGCATCCGACGGTGATATACCGGCGCGCCTGATCATGACGATTGTTGGTCTAAACATGCCTGCTATGGCTTGTTGATGCTTCCACTGAGTCTATATATAGGTATTTTGCTCACTTTTGGTCGTCTGTACGCCGAGAGTGAAATTACAGTGATGAATGCAACTGGGATAGGGAACAAGTTCCTTATTCAGGCTGCTCTGTATCTTGCGGTTATTACCTCTGGTGTGGCTGCGTTTAACTCTTTGTATTTTTCGCCTTGGTCGCAAGACAAAGAGGCGCAGATCATGGATCAGCTTGCTGCTGATACCAGTGTCGAGCTTTTGCAAAAAGGTCAGTTCCAGCGCACACCTGACGGTAGTGCTGTGGTATTTATCGATGATCTGAAAGACAAGAAGCTGACTAATGTGTTTATTGCACAGACTGTGGGGCAAGGTTCTATTCGTCCTAGTGTGGCGTTTGCAGATTCTGGTGTAGCGCAAGAGCTTGCTGATGGTCGCCAGATCCTGAAACTGTTTGATGGCACTCGCTTTGAGGGTATTCCCACACAGCTTGATTATATGCAGACGGACTTTGATGAGTATGATGCGCTGATTGGTCAGCGCGAGGTGAAGCCTAAAGGACGCGACTTTGAAGCGATTCCAACGATTGAGCTTTGGAACAATCCGGACCGCCGAGCAAGGGCTGAGCTTCATTGGCGTATCAGTTTGATTATCTGTATTCCACTGCTAACGCTAGTGGTTATCCCTCTATCTAAGGTAAACCCTCGTCAGGGTCGTTTCGCTAAGATGGGGCCTGCCATCCTATTTTACCTTGCTTACTTCATGTCTATCAGTGCAGCTAAGTCTGCGATTGAGGATGGCAAAATCTCTGAGGTAATCGGAATGTGGCCGATGAATATCGGTCTTCTCGTTGTAGGTGTGGTCTTGAACAGTTTGGATAGTCTGCCGGTAAGGCGCTTCAAAGATAAGATTCGTCAGAAGAGGGCAGCATAGATGTTTAAGATACTAGACCTCTATATCGGTCGCACTATTATCGCGACCAGCTCTATCTGTTTGGTTACCCTAGTTGGGCTATCTGGCATCATCAAGTATGTTGAGCAACTGCGTAAGGTAGGTCGTGGTACCTATGACCTTATGCACGCCTTGTACTTCGTACTGTTGAGTGTCCCTCGTGATATCGAGCTCTTTTTCCCTATGGCAGCGTTGCTTGGCTCTTTGATCGCCCTAGGAACACTAGCAACCAGCTCCGAGCTGACCGTTATGCAGGCCTCTGGTTATTCAAAGCTAAACATAGGTATGTCAGTGCTTAAAACCGCGCTGCCACTGATGTTTATGGTCATGCTATTGGGTGAATGGGGCGCGCCTCAGGCTCAGAAGATGGCTCGTGAACTGCGTACCCTGTCTGTATCTGGTGGTCACATGGTATCTACCCGTGCCGGTGTTTGGGCGAAAGATGCCAATGACTTTATCTATATTGGTCGTGTAAACGGTGATGAGCTGAATGCGGTTAATATCTGGGAATACGATGCCGATAAGAATCTGATTCGAAGTATCTTTGCCCAGAAAGCGGAATATATTGGTGATAATGATTGGGAACTGCAAAAGGTAACAACAACTCTGTATACCAACGAAACCCAGATCACCAAGGATACAGAGCCGACAATGGAGTGGAATAGTACGCTGGCACCAGACAAACTTGAAATAGTAACTGTAAAACCGGAAGAACTATCCCTGTCGGGGCTAAATAGTTACGTCAATTATCTTAAGGACTCAGAGCAAGATGCGTCCCGTTATGAGCTAGCGTTCTGGCGTAAGATATCTCAGCATTGTCTATCGCGGTAATGATGTTGCTTGCACTCTCATTTGTATTTGGTCCGCTGCGAAGTGTAACCATGGGCGCGCGGATACTGTCGGGTGTAATCGCAGGTTTTGCTTTTTACATCTCTTCAGAGTTCTTCGGTCCGCTGAGTTTGGTGTATCAAATACCGCCAATGTGGGGAGCGATAGCACCAAGCTTTGCCTTCATGCTGGTGGCGATACTTTTATTGAGGCGGAAGCTATAGATAAAAGAAAGGAGAGCATTTGCTCTCCTTTTTGCTATTTAAACCTTGGGTAACACCACAACCTCAGATTTTGCCCAGATATCGTGGAATCCACGCTTTTGAGGGTCGAGCGGTACGGCGAAGTTACTCAGACCAAATGCTGAGGTAGCCACGCGAATTACTGCTTGGGTAACGCTGATGTTGGTGCCATCGGGGTTTTGTACTCTCAGCTTCCAAGCGCGCATGCCAACGGTTTGACCTGCTTTGCTCCAGAAGTACACAAAGAAGCCAATCCAGATTGTCGCTAGGTAGGCAGTGAATAATAGGCTCCATACCGGATGGCGACTCAGATAGTCGCTGACATCGATATAGTTGCCGTAATCCATCAACCAGCAGCAACCAGAGCCTCGAGAATCGCGATAACAATACCCGCTGCCATCATCTCGATAGCGATAATTATTAAACCGTCATAGAACCAGGCAGCAAGACGACGAAGTAGACCTGATTTAGGTAGGGTAGAAGATTTGTTCATTTTGAATGAAAGATATAACTGCAAAAACTCGCGCCAGAATAGCCATTTACTCAGATATTGCCTAGCCATAAGGGGTGAAAACTGCCTCCCGTGTCTAAAAAAACAACGAACAAATAGAAATTATAAGATTTGATGTTGCGCCCATAGTGCTGACACGTATAATGCAAAACGTACCTCTGAGGTATAAAGCCGGTGTGGTGAAATTGGTATACACGACGGATTCAAAATCCGTTGCCTTCGGGCGTGGCGGTTCAAGTCCGCCCACCGGTACCATATTTAAACGATAAAGCCTCGACGAAAGTCGGGGCTTTGTTTTATCTGAAGCTGGTAGTCGATTGGCTCCCGAGTATCGGACCATTAAACCTACCTGCCAGTACCAATATTTAGAAAGGTCGCTATTTATAGCGACCTTTCGTCGTTTTAGTGCTACAGAATTTTTATTTATTCATCCCATTCAGGTCTCGACGAACGCTCCTCTCTTGTCCGTAAGCCAATTCAGTTTATCTGTACGTCATCACTCTTCATTTTTTATTTAAATAGGAATTGATTTTCATTTTTGAAATCAAATTGTGTGCCTGTTTTCATATGTACGAAAAAGCATCATTATCTATCTCGAATTAATCACTAGTTTTAACCAAGCGATTGTCGGAAGTTGTATCGGGGGGGGCCTGATGAACGTTTGCACTAAGTTTGGAGAAAAACATGTACAAATTAATTATACCAGCTCTTTTAACTGCTTCTCTTGTTGGTTGCGGTGGAGACGATGGAGCAAGTCAGGTTACACAAGATCACAACCCGAACTCAGGATTAGAACAACCTTCAAATCCTAATGGACTTAATCCAGGTTCCGAGCTAGGAAAAGATGAAATAGCTCCTCAGGGAAGAGATGAGTGGAAAAACAAAGTCCCACTAGCTGTAGTGAAACCAACGAGCAATAAGCCTTCATTGGAAGAAATTGTTCTTAAGTCTAAGCACAAGCCTGCAGGTGAGATGAGAATTCCTCAGGAGACTCCAATTCTGGAGCCTGGTGAGGATATGAAATATCCTCAAGAGACACCGATGCTGACACCAGACTCTAGTGCGTGGAAATACGATCCAGCAACACAAGTGGTTCCAAAGCCAGTAGGAGATATTGCATCTAGCTCAGATACGCGTAAAAACAAAGCACCGGTAGTGAAGCCAACAAGCGACAAGCCATCACTTAAAGACATTGTTTTAAAGTCTAAGCACAAGCCAGCAGGAGAGATGAGAACTCCTCAGGAAACACCAATTTTGGAACCGGGTGATGATATGAAGATCCCTCAGGAGACCCCAATTCTGGAGCCTGGTGAGGATATGAAATATCCTCAAGAGACACCAATGCTGGCACCAGACTCTAGTGCGTGGAATTACGATCCAGCAACACAAGTGGTTCCAAAGCCAGTAGGAGATATTGCATCAAGTTCAGATACACGTAAAAACAAAGCACCGGTAGTGAAGCCAACAAGCGACAAGCCATCACTTAAAGACATTGTTTTAAAGTCTAAGCACAAGCCAGCAGGAGAGATGAGAACTCCTCAGGAAACACCAATTTTGGAGCCGGGTGATGATATGAAGATCCCTCAAGAAACTCCAATTCTTGAGCCGGGTGATGACATGAAGATCCCTCAAGAAACACCAATTTTGGAGCCAGGTGATGATATGAAAATTCCTCAGGAGACCCCTGTTCTGGAGCCTGGTGAGGATATGAAATATCCTCAAGAGACACCGATGCTGGCACCAGACTCTAGTGCGTGGAAATACGATCCAGCAACACAAGTAACACCTCTTATTGAGCCACCAAAACCACAAGGCGAAGGCGCTGCTCCCGGTGAAGCTCAATACATAGCGCAGCTTGTGTCAGCACCAACTGTTACTAACCCTAATCAGAAAGAAGCAACACTGATGGATGGAACTGTTGTTGAGTTTAATCTTGATAAAACTCTTGATATCTCATTGTCGCAAGTAGTTGGTGATGAATACGAGGGGGCTACGACAGTAATCATTGATACTAAACCTGTAGATATATCAGAGTATGTAATGATTAGTAATGGTGAAAATGTAGACTTGAATATGTTCCGCGGGGACCTTGTAAAAGTTAATCAGGACCAAGGCACACAACTTACAGAGTTGAAAGATTTGATTGGTAGCGACGGTATACTTCGTCTGATAATCGGTACTCATGTAATCAATCTTCGAGTTGAAGATACACAAGCATAACCAAGTATAGATAGAGGCCACCGAAGTATCGGTGGCTTTTTATATCACTAGCTAGCTGTGATTGCTCAAAGGTAAGCTTGAGATCCACAGAGGGATATTTTTAGCAATCAAATAAATTCCAAATTAGGCAGACACAAAAAAGGGCGTTAAGCCCCTTTTCCAATTCAATCTACCTCGAGGTAGTCATTACTCAACAGTAACCGCTTTAGCAAGGTTACGAGGTTGGTCAACGTCAGTGCCCTTGATTAGAGCTACGTGGTAAGACAGAAGCTGCATTGGTACTGTGTAGAAGATCGGTGCAGTTACTTCATCAACGTGAGGCATGCGGATGATCTTCATGTTTTCGTCTTCTTCGAAGCCTGCTTTCTCATCAGCGAATACATACAGTAGACCGCCACGTGCACGAACTTCTTCGATGTTTGACTTAAGCTTTTCTAGAAGGTCGTTGTTTGGTGCAACAACTACTACAGGCATATCAGCATCAATAAGTGCTAGTGGGCCATGTTTTAGCTCACCTGCTGCGTATGCTTCAGCGTGGATGTAAGAGATCTCTTTTAGTTTAAGAGATGCTTCCATCGCGATTGGGTAGAACTCACCACGGCCTAGGAATAGCGTGTGGTGCTTATCAGCGAAATCTGGTGCTAGTGCTTCGATCTCTTTATCAAACGTTAGCGCTTGCTCGATTTGTGCTGGTAGTGCATGTAGAGATTTCACGATCTCAGCTTCACGCTCAGCAGTTACACGACCTTGTAGGCGACCGATAGAAACAACCATCATTAGCATAGCCGCTAGTTGAGTGGTGAATGCTTTAGTTGATGCAACACCGATTTCTGTACCTGCGCGAGTCATAAATGCAAAGTCAGACTCACGAACCAGTGAAGAACCTGCAACGTTACAGATGGTCATTGCAGCCATGTAGCCTTTCTCTTTTGCTAGGCGAAGAGCGGCTAGGGTATCTGCAGTTTCACCTGATTGAGATAGGGTTACCAGTAGGCTGTTTGGACGAGTTACAAACTTGCGGTAGCGGAATTCAGAGGCAATTTCTACATCACAGCTTACGCCAGCGATAGATTCGAACCAGTAGCGTGCTGCCATACCTGAGTTGTATGAAGTACCACATGCGATGATTTGAACGTGCTCAACCTTCTCAAGGATCTCTTCCGCTTTAACACCGATAGCATTAGTGATAACTGCTGTATCAGAGATACGGCCTTCCATAGTGTTGATAAGCGCAGTAGGCTGCTCGAAGATTTCTTTCTGCATGAAGTGACGGTATTGACCTTTGTCACCTGCATCGTGCTCAGCGTTAGACTCGTGAGCTTCACGAGTAACAGAGTTACCTTGCGCATCAAAGATAGTAACGTCACGACGAGTGATTTCCGCAACATCACCTTCTTCTAGGTAGATAAAACGGCGAGTCACGTTTAGCAGTGCAAGTTGGTCAGACGCTAGGAAGTTTTCGCCAACACCTAGACCGATTACGATAGGGCTACCTGAGCGAGCTACTACTATGCGAGAAGGGTCTTTGCGGTCAACAGCTACTGTGCCGTATGCGCCTTCAAGCTGCTTGGCTGTTTTTTGTAGTGCTTCAAGTAGCGTCTCAGAAGTACGCAGTTCCCACTCAACCATGTGAGCGATAACTTCGGTGTCAGTTTGAGAAGTGAATACATAGCCACGGCTTTGAAGAAGTTCACGTAGTTCTTCGTGGTTCTCGATGATGCCATTGTGAACAACTGCGATGTCACCGGACATATGTGGGTGTGCGTTTTCTTCGCTTGGTTCACCGTGAGTTGCCCAGCGAGTGTGAGCGATACCAGTACCACCAGTTACGTCTTCAGCTTCAACAGCATCAGCCAACTCTTGAACCTTACCTAGACGACGAACGCGCGTTAGGTTTGAGTCTGCATCTACTACAGCAACACCAGCTGAGTCATAGCCACGGTACTCAAGGCGACGAAGGCCTTCAACTAGGATTTCTGCTACATCACGTTGTGCTACTGCACCAACAATTCCACACATGTTTTATTCTCCGGTTTCTAGTCGAAACTATGTAATAGCTTTAAAAATTATGCTGAAGCACGTAGAACACGTACTTGCTTAGATTCAATAATAGACACTTGTTCGTCGGTAAGGTCGGCATCGGTAATCAGGATGTCGATGTTTTCCCACGCAAGCTCTAGGTTAGGGATACGACGCCCAACCTTTTCAGATTCGATCATTACGATAACTTCACGGGATACCTCTGCCATGACGCGGCTTAATCCCATCAACTCATTAAAGGTAGTCGTGCCACGCTCAAGGTCTACACCGTCAGCACCGACAAATAGCTGGTCGAAGTCGTAAGAGCGAAGGGCCGCTTCTGCTACTTGTCCTTGGAATGCATCCGAATGGGAGTCCCAGGTGCCACCCGTCATTAGCAGGGTTGGCTCACTTTCTAGTTCGTTTAAAGCGTTAGCTAGGTTCAGTGAATTTGTCATGACCACCAGACCACGCTTCTCATTCAAATGAGGAACAAGAGCACCTGTAGTGCTACCAAAATCAATAATGATGCGGTTGTGGTCCTTGATTAATCCTGCTGCCATTTCAGCCATGGCCAGCTTGTTTTGAGAAACCTTCTTCTCAACAGCTTCTTGTAGGCTTTCGGTTGGAATAGAGACGGCACCGCCATAGCGGCGAAGGAGTTGACCACTTTGCTCTAGAGAGGCGAGATCTTTGCGAATGGTGACTTCAGAGGTTTCAAATCGTTGAGCTAGTTCTTCTACGGTTACCTCGCCTTGCTCTTCAACAAGGGTGGCAATGGTATTTCTTCTTAGCTGAGTATTTCGCTTGGTCATAACAATGAAGTTTCGTTTCGATTTGTAAATTCTTTCACATCGAAACTTATCTGTCTACAAACGAAACTAAAAATATTAAATAAATAGGAGGTTCTTTGTCTAAAACATAATTCACCTAGAAAAATAATTACTAGTGTCTCGGGAATATCTTCGATCTGAAAGATAGCTATTCATAAAAAATTAATGGGATATAGTTAAAAATTTGACCTAAAACAGTGGACAAAAAGACAACTTAATTTACACTACAAAAAAACATTAAAACCAAATCCCTAAAGGTAGAGTTATGAGACTGATTCCACTTACAAATGCAGAAAAAGTAGGTAAATGGCTGCGCGCCACATCGTTGAGAAGATCAATGCTTTCCAACCAACTGCGGAGCGTCCTTTTGTTCTTGCTTGCCAACTGGCGGAACGCCAATGACGACCTACAAAGAGTTGATCAACCTTTACCAACAAGGTGAAGTGAGCTTCAAACACGTTGTGACCTTCAACATGGATGAGTACGTGGGCATCGACCCTGAGCATCCAGAGTCATATCGCTCTTTCATGTACAACAACTTCTTTAATCACGTTGATATCCAAGATGAAAATATCAACCTGCTTGATGGTCTAGCAGATAACATCGATGCACATTGCGCTGCGTACGAAGAGAAGATTCGCTCATACGGCAAGATCAATCTGTTCATGGGTGGTGTAGGCATCGACGGTCACATCGCATTTAACGAGCCGGGTTCTTCTCTGTCTTCTCGCACTCGTATCAAGACATTGACTGAAGATACTCGTATCGCAAACTCTCGTTTCTTCGACAATGACATCAACCAAGTACCTAAGTACGCACTGACTATCGGTGTTGCTACACTGCTTGATGCTGAAGAGGTGATGATCCTATCTCTAGGCCACAATAAGGCACAGGCTCTACAGATGGCTATCGAAGGTAGCGTAAACCACATGTGGACTGTAACTGCGCTTCAAATGCACCAAAAAGCTATCATCGTTGCTGATGAGCCAGCTCAACAAGAGCTTAAAGTGAAGACGCTACGTTACTTCCAAGAGCTAGAAGCTGAGAACATCCAAGACCTATAATCGAAAAATAAAAAGTTGGCTAGTAAACCCCTGACATGAAAGTGTTGGGGGTTTTTCGTTGGCCGAAAAAGATAAAGCTTAGGAGTTGAGGGCGTTATCGCGACCCAAGGATTGAATGATGTCTGTGATGGCAAGAACTATGGTTGAGCGAACTTTTTGGAAGTGTCTTGCGAGAAACATATCTAAGGTAGAGCCGGAGAGCGAAGAAACTATCTCTTCATCAAATTCTAGAGGCATTATGGTGCTGATAGAGTTGACCCTATTTAGCTCGAACAGAACATTTGGGTCGTTGAAACTGACTTTGTCACCCTCAATCTTTGCCCATTCGCGCAAGGTTACAAACACCTCAATATCATCATAAACCTCTTTGCTGATGCTTCCCAAGCCAAGCAAAAGCTTGGTTCTAACTAGGATCTCTCCTAGTGGACCATCATTGGTAAGCAAGGGGTCGACCACGTATTTAACCGAATAGTCCTCCTTGTGGAAGATTGCCTTTAATAGGGCATCCACAGTGTCTTCGAGGGCATCGTAGGCCGTCATTAGGCATTCGCTGGCTGTTTGCGAATCGGCTAGGGCTTCGAGCAGTTCGGTTTCGTGTTCTGAAGAAATGGGCATTAGATTCTTTGAACTAAAAAGTGCCGCCGGAGCGGCACTCGATGTTGTTATCATTTAAGTGCTAAATATGCTTGTTCAGCCAGTTTAACAACTTCAGCATCAACTTTCAGCTCAGAGTAGTGAGCTAGTGTCTCTGCAAAGCCTTTTTCTGCAAACATAGCCTGAAGCTCAACCGCTTGTGGGTCGTCATCATTCTTATAAAGGAATGCAGCTGCGATACCTTTTAGCAGATGAGAGTTTGGTAAGCCGTACTCTAGAGTACCGTTTAGCGGCTTAACCAGACGGTCTTGCGGGCTTAGCTTACGGATTGGCTGACGGCCAACACGGTCAACTTCGTCACGCAGGTAAGGGTTTGCAAAACGACCTAGGATCTTCTGGATATATGCCGCGTGCGCTTCTGGGTCAAAACCATAACGACGGATAAGCACCTCACCAGACTCTTGCATCGCAGCAAGTACATCTGCATGGATTGCAGCATCTTCGATAGCGTCTTTGATGGTCTCGTGGCCCGCTAGTACACCAAGGTATGCGGTTATCAGGTGACCAGTGTTAAGGGTAAATAGCTTACGCTCAACGAATGCCATTAGGTTATCGGTGCGTTCCATACCAGGGATGTTTGGAATTTCACCCTTGAACTGAGTCTCATCTACGATCCACTCGCTGAAGGTTTCAACGGTAACCGCTAGTGGGTCAGTCTCGCCTTCTTCTGCTGGTGGAACGATACGGTCAACGGCAGAGTCTACGAAGCCAATGTGCTGCTCGGCTTTTGCTTTGGTCTCTTCTGAAAGATGACCAAATACTGCTTCTTTAAGCTGGCTAGTACCACGAACCATGTTCTCACATGCGATGATGTTAAGTGGCGCTTGATTGCCGTTAGCAAAGCGAAGCTCAATACCGTCCGCGATAGTCTTAGAGATGATGTTCAGTACCGTTGGTCCTACCGCTGTAGTAACCATGTCTACTGATGCAATCAAATCTACAATCTCAGGGCTGGTTGAGTTGATTGCAGTAACGTTAGTTACCTCTTCAACTACAACGTCCGCACCTACTACCTTAACTGGATATTGGTTGCGCTCGATAAGGGCGTTAACCACAGTTTCGTTTACGTCAGCAAAGGTAACTGCGATACCTGCGTCAGCCAGTAGTTTTCCGATAAAGCCACGGCCGATGTTACCTGCGCCGAAATGTAGAGCTTTCATACTAGTACCTAAATATTGTTGGGAATAAAAAAGGAGGCCAGCGTAATTGAGGGGACTGGCCTCTGCCACTTAGGAGCAATGACGCAAAGGTGAATTAGTTACCATTCAGAATGCGTAGTACATCTTCTTTGTTAGAGGTTGTTTGTAGCAACGCAACTGCTTCTTCGTCATCAAGTGAATTTGTGATAGCCATTAGCACCATGTTGTGCTCATCGCCTTGTGCTGCGATACCGATAACCATCTTAGCTACATCGTCCTCATCTTCGCCCCACTGAATACCTTCAGGGTATTGGCAGAATACGATGCCGGTCTCTTTAACGAACTCTTTCGCTTCGATAGTGCCGTGCGGTACAGCGATAGACTCACCTAGGTAGGTAGATACAAGCTCTTCACGAGCAAACATACCGTCTACATACTCAGGAGCTACCTTGTTTAGCTTAACCAGTTGCTCACCAGCAAACTTAATCGCGTCTTGTTTGTTGTCTGATTTCAGACCTAGGAATACGCTCTCTTCAGTAAGCTCAAGCTTGTTGCCTTCTTCTTCAGCTTTCTGTTCAACTGCTGGAGCCGGAGCCGCTTCAGTTGAGCCTGATTGTGCATCAACCAGTTGAGCTACTAGGTCGTCATATACCGCACCATCAAGGAAGTTGCTTAGTGAAATGTGGTGCGCGTTTGGCACTGTAGCGCGAGCACGGTCAGTCAGGTCTCTGTGTGTGATCGCAATATCTACGTCGTCTGGTAGTGAGTTGATAGCTAGGTTAGTCACTGAGATGTTCAGACCCGAAGCCTCAACCTTCTTACGAAGTAGCTTGCACCCATAGCACTTGAACCCATACCTGCGTCACACGCAACGATGATTTTCTTAACTTTTGCTAGGTCTAGTTCAGCTGCCGCGCCTTTTGAAGAAGCCTTCATGTCTTTCATTTGGCTTGCTGCTTTTTCTAGCGAGTCTTCATCTTCACCAGTATCTGCTTGAGTCTTCATTAGAAGAGACGCAACTAGGAAAGATACTGCCGCCGCTGAAACTACTGACAAGATTACGCCGATGAATGAATCCTTTGGAGTCATTAGAAGTACAGCGAAGATAGAACCAGGAGATGCAGGAGAGATTAGGCCTGAGTTAAATAGAACGTTAGTGAATACACCTGTCATACCACCTGCGATAACCGCAAGGATTAGACGTGGGTTCATTAGAACGTATGGGAAATAAATCTCGTGGATACCACCAAAGAAGTGGATGATAGATGCACCCGCAGCAGACTGCTTCGCGTTGCCTTTACCAAACATCATGTAAGCAAGCAGTAGACCTAGACCCGGACCTGGGTTTGCTTCAATCAGGAAGAAGATAGAACGACCTAGTTCTTCAGATTGCTGCACGCCAAGTGGAGTAAAGATACCGTGGTTGATTGCGTTATTTAGGAAAAGGATTTTCGCTGGCTCAACAAAGATAGACGCTAGAGGCAGTAGGCCCGCGTTTACCATGATGTCTACACCTTGTGCTAGCGCAGCAGATAGAAGTTTTACAGCTGGACCAATAACGAAGAAAGCGATGATCGCACAGATCATACCAACGATGCCCGCAGAGAAGTTGTTAACCAACATCTCGAAGCCGCTCTTAACCTTACCTTCTACAGAAGCATCAAACTTCTTGATAGCTAGGCCACCAAGAGGACCAACGATCATTGCACCCATGAACATAGGGATGTCGGTACCAACGATAACACCCATAGTCGTGATCGCGCCCACGACTGCACCACGATCTCCACCAACAATCTTACCACCTGTGTATCCTATCAGCAGTGGAAGTAGGTAGGTGATCATTGGACCAACAAGTTGCGCCAGGGTCTCGTTAGGGAACCAGCCTGTTGGAATGAATAGAGCGGTGATAAAACCCCAAGCGATGAATGCGCCAATGTTTGGCATCACCATGTTGGAGAGGAATCGACCGAAGTTCTGGACTTTTATCTTCGCTTCTGGAGATAGCATAAGGGTGACCTCGATTTATTATGTTCGCCTCAGGGGGCATAGGTTGTTCGTTGTTTCAATGCCAGAAAATCTAACACACCTTTCCTAAAATGCCTCCCTGATACTAAATGTGTGATCTATATCACTTTTAAAAATTGTGATTGTTTGTGTCTGTGTGATTTTAATCACATATTGATGCTGTTTATAAATTACAGGTTCATTTTGTTGAGAATTGATATCAACTATAGGTGATATTGGTCACATATTTATTTTGTGGGCTTTAAAAAAGTTGGTGATGTAGATCACTAATTTGGAATTAATAGTCCTTTGGTACGCAAAAGTGCGGTTTTAGTAAGCTGGTTTAGATTGTTTACTATGCGAAATGTCGTGCCTCCAGATGGGTGTGTAATTTTATTACAATGTTTGGTTTTGGATTTTAATTTTTAGAAGGCGGAAAAATGAGCGGAAATAAATACAAGGCTCTGTTGTTTGATATGGACGGATTAATCTTTGATACCGAATCCGTGTACAAGAAGAGTTGGGTGTATGCTACTGAAAAACAGGGACTGGAATTACCGGATTCACTTTATCAAACCTTTATTGGTGTAAAGGACGTAGAGTGTGAGCGCATGCTATCGGACTTTTATACAGGCAAGAGCTTTGATCTAGGGCTGTTTAAATCCGAGCGTGATAAGCACTTTCATAGCTTGAGAGCTGAGGGTATCGACTATAAGCCAGGATTTAGCGATCTTATTGAGGTAGCTAAGGCGAAGAACTATCGCTTAGCACTAATCACTTCATCAACACTTTCAGATGTAAAGGTGAACTTTACTGGCTCTGACTATTTAGATGATTTTGAGGTAGTAGTTACCGCTGAGGATGTGACTCAAGGTAAGCCGAATCCAGAGGCTATCTAAAAGCCATCAAACAGCTCGGACTGAAAGCTGAAGAGTGTGTGGTGTTTGAAGATTCGAACAACGGTATGCGCGCGGGTTTGTCGGCCGGTTGTGTATGCGTCATGGTGCCAGACCTGCTTCCTGCAGAGGCAGAGATTGAGCAAAAAGCGGATCATATCCTAGGATCTCTGGATCAATCGATTGCGCTCCTTTAATACCAATTTAATACAAATTTTTGATCTTAGTACTATCTCGACTTTGGGATGTACGCTAGTCTAGCCTGCAAAAATAAAAGACATAAGTGGGAGTAGTAATGGACGTTTTGAAACAAAGGTTCTTTCCGATGCAGAATGTTATCCAAAATTTTGCGTGGGGCAGTACCTCTTCTCTGAACACCCTGTTTGGCATCGACAACCAAGAGGGTCAACCACAGGCTGAACTTTGGATGGGGGCGCATCCAAATGGCTGTTCACAGGTGATGGTTAATCAAGAAAAACTGGATCTGTCTGAGCTTATCTCTGCGGATATGGAATCGGCACTTAATGCTGAGACTGCAAAACAGTTTGGTGAATTGCCTTATCTATTCAAGGTGTTGGCGGCGGAAAACGCGCTGTCTATTCAGGTTCACCCAAGTAAGGCACAAGCAGAGCAAGGGTATGATTTAGAGAACAAAGCTGGAGTGGACGTCAAAGCCTCTAATCGTAACTATCGTGATGCGAACCATAAGCCTGAGCTTGTGTACGCGCTGACTGAGTACGATGCGATGAATGGCTTTAGGGATTATGCCGAGATCGTTGAGCTTTTTGAGCAGGTTGCTATATCTGAGCTGGGAGCTGAAGTAGCGAGCTTCAAACAAGCTTTGAATGCAGAAGGTCTTGAGCAGTTCTTTAGCTCTATCCTTCGTCTTGAGGGCGATAAGAAGCAATCAGTGCTGGATAAGCTATTGGCCTATGCTGAAGCGAACACGCAAGAAAAATTATTTAATCAAATCATGCTCCTTGCGGAGCAATACCCTGGTGATGTTGGCTTGTTGAGCCTCTAATGCTCAATCTCATCACCTTGAAACCGGGTGAGGCTATGTTCCTCGATGCCTGCACACCGCACGCTTACATCAAGGGTACAGCGCTAGAGATCATGGCAAACTCTGACAACGTTTTGCGCGCAGGTCTGACGCCTAAGCATATAGATGTAGACGAGTTGGTTAGCTGTACTCTGTTCGAGCCAAAGCCTTTCGATTCACTGTTAACAGAAGCTGTTCTGTCTGAAGGCGGTGAGCACTACCCAGTGCCTGTGCCTGATTTTAAGTTCTCTATCTACACGCCAACCAAGGTGTGCAAGTAGAGGTTAAGAGTGCAGAGATCCTGATGGCGCTTGAGTCAGACCTGACATTAACCCATGAATCAGGCGAGTCTGTTTCTATAGCTATGGGTGAGTCGGTATTCGTGCCATTCTCGAGCCAAAGCTACAGCATGCAGTCCAGCGGTCGAGTGGCTAGGCTTACAACTAGTTTATGGATAAACTGAATCGCCAGTTCTATGAAGTAGCGAGAAGCGGCAGTATTAAGGCTGCCGCTGAGAAGCTTCACATCAGCCAACCAGCACTCACCACGGCCATCAAAAAGCTTGAGGGTAATCTTGGTATGCCTCTGTTTCATCGACGCTCTAAGGGAGTTGAGCTGACAGAGTATGGGCATGTCTATTTCCAGTATGTTCAGGACATCCAAGAGAAGCATAGCCTGATGCTGCATCAATCTCTGACATGCAAGAGAGGAGTAGCGGCAAGGTTAAGCTAGGTGTCGGCGAAGCCTGGTGGGAGTGCTTTGTCTCTGATGCCGTGACGGACTTTAGCCAGAAGTACAGTAACAGCTCTTTGCACCTAGAATTTGGTAACGGGCTCTCTTTGATTCATCACCTGTTAGCCGATGATATAGACCTGTTTGTAGGGCACGAGATCTTAGGTCTAGATACTAGGCACAAGATACGCTTTATCCCGCTGTTTCAAGACACAGAAGCATGGTACGTACGAGATGGACATCCACTGCTTGGCAGCTATGAGGCGTTCGCTAAAGCAAGTGAATTTCCATTGCTAAGGGTTACTCCAGACCACTCACGCCACGGTGATATCCTCAACCAGCAGTCGCTCGAGAAAATGTCTCTAATAGAGCGCTCTAAGCAGGTGATATACAGCGTTTATTCCCTTTCGGCGAGTATTGATATGTTAACGCGTAGCGATGCCGTCATGCCGTATACAAACCGCATGATAAGTAGATTTGAAGATAAGGGTGTGCGCGTTTTATGTCTTAATGAAGCTCAGATGGGGCAGGTTGGCATTTATACAAAGGCTGGCGAGCTAAGCGATAAAACCAGAAGCTTAATTGACTTGATAACCACATATAGTAATAAGGCTGATTTCTCAGCCCTTATATTTTTATCTTAGGATTTGTTTGGCAGCGTCATCCAGTGCCTCTTTTGGCGTCTGCTTACCTAGAATCGCACTTTCGATAGCAGCACCTTCAGCAAACCAATAGGCGGTCATCTGAGGGATGTTCGGCATAATCTCGCCGTTCTGCGCGTTAATCATGGTTGACTTGATACGCTCGTCCGCTTCTAGCTTTTGCTGGAATGATTTAAGGGTTACGGCACCGAGTGGCTTGTCATCATTCATTAGCTTTAATGACTCATCTTTGAACAGGTAGTTCTCTAGGAACTCTACTGCTAGGTCATCGTTTGGACTCGCTGAGTTGATACCTGCACTCAATACGCCTACGAATGGGTTACCTCTACCACCATCAAGGGTTGGCAGCACTGCCACACCGTAATCGACCCCCATTCTATCTAGATTGCCCCAAGACCATGGGCCGTTGATGGTCATAGCCACATTGCCTTTGCTGAACTCAGCTTCAGCTACAGAGTAGTCCATGTCAGGATTCACAACCCCTTGGTTTACCATATCAACAAGGAACTGCAGGCCCTGAACGCCTTTAGCGTTGTTTACACCTGTGTCATTGGCGTCGTAGCCAGTTTCTGTTGTTTTGAAGGCATAAGCACCGCTAGCTGAGATCATTGGCCAAGTGAAGTAAGCATTCTTGATGTCCCACATGATGGCTTCTTTGCCTTGTGCTTGCATCTGCTTGTTTATTTCAACTAGCTCTTCCCAAGTCTTCGGAGCCTCTTTGATAAGTGCTTTGTTGTAGATAAGAGATGGTGCTTCGATTGCGAGTGGATAACCCATGATCTTGCCGTTAACTGAAACCGCATCCCAGCTAAAATCTACAAGCTTCTCTTTGAATTCTTTGCTTGGTTTAACTTCTTTGATTAAACCCGCTTCAGCGTAGCCACCGAACCTGTCGTGAGCCCAGAAGATAATGTCAGGGCCTGCGCCATTTGCCGCAGCTTGCTGGAACTTCTCTTCAGGTTTATCAGGATGCTGAACTCTTACAGGGATACCTGTATCTGCGGTGAATTGTTTACCAACCTCGCTAGGCTTCATAGCTTTTATCACCGTTGATCCAGATGGTCAGTTGCCCCTCTGTTACCGCATAAGAAGGTAGAGCACAACATAGGGCAACAGCACAGAGAGAGAGTTTCAGTTTCATCGTTATATCCTTGTTCGGTATTGTTTTTATGAGCTCAGAGTAGGGAAGCCAACTTAAAAAAAGAAATACAATATTCGGATTTAGATATAAACAAAATCAATATCACTGCTGAATCAGTAGGCGTATTTGGTTCAAGAAGGCAGTCCCTATTGGTCGTTAGCAATTGAACGAATCGACTTGCACATATTTAAACTCGGTTCTAGTTTGAGAAGAAGCCTATCTCAACATAAGGAAGCAGAATGAGTCAGCTCACCCCCTATCTGTTCTTTTCAGGCAAATGTGCACAAGCTCTCGAATTTTATAAAGGCGTCTTTTCTGGCGAGGTTGCAGCACTTCAGCATTTTTCTGATGCACCTCAGGCAATGGAGGGCGTTGAACCTGACTGGATAATGCATGCTGAGTTTAAATGTGCTCACTTTCACTTGATGATGTCCGACGGTTTGAAACGAACTGAGAGCGATGGCCCTATAGCATTGTCGATCATGCTAGATGATATGAGTGTGCAGGCTGAAATCTTTGCTGCTCTGTCTGAGGGAGGAGAGGTGGTTATGCCGCTAACGGATACTTTCTGGGGAGCTCACTTTGGACAGTTGGTGGATAAGTTTGGTATTCGATGGATGCTGCATTGCCAGACGAGTGAGTCTATCTAACCAATCCCGAATTACAGACGAAAAAAACCGCACCCAAGGGTACGGTTTTCTTAATTTGGCTCCCCCTGCGGGACTCGAACCTGCGACATACGGATTAACAGTCCGCCGTTCTACCAACTGAACTAAGGGGGAATTATAAGTGGTGCCGACTACCGGAATCGAACTGGTGACCTACTGATTACAAGTCAGTTGCTCTACCTACTGAGCTAAGTCGGCACGCTAAATTCTTGGCTTTGCACCTTGATTATCGTCTTAGACGCTAATCGAAAATATGGTGCCCGGAGGCGGAGTCGAACCACCGACACGCGGATTTTCAATCCGCTGCTCTACCAACTGAGCTATCCGGGCAACGAGGTGTATTAAACGGTTTTTCCCTTTTAACGTCAACACTAAAATGCAAAAAAAGTTTCGTTTGATGAAATTCTAGTCCGAATGGATTGTTTTTGTATGTTTCCTAGCTTGGTTTTACTAATTAATAACCTATATTTTTCAATCTATTCTCATTTTATAAGCCAATCAAGAAAGGTAATTCTGAACTAATCTCCTGTTGTTTATTCCAGTAGAGCTACATTTTATTTTTTGATTGGTGTTCTAATAGGGGATTTTTCTTATGGGAGCGTAGTTTGGCTAACAAGATTTTGTTGGTGCGGAGATATTGAACAGGCTTGCTATCAGCTATCAGTTAATAGTGTTTGGGAATAGATTGGTATTAGAGTTCAGGGGCTAGAGATGCAAAAAAGGCTCTAGTCGTAAGACTAGAGCCTTCAATGTGGCTCCCCCTGCGGGACTCGAACCTGCGACATACGGATTAACAGTCCGCCGTTCTACCAACTGAACTAAGGGGGAATTATAAGTGGTGCCGACTACCGGAATCGAACTGGTGACCTACTGATTACAAGTCAGTTGCTCTACCTACTGAGCTAAGTCGGCGCCTAGTTAATTGATTTCTCAATCAACTAATAAAGCAACGATAAGTTACTCTATTTTAAAATGGCTCCCCCTGCGGGACTCGAACCTGCGACATACGGATTAACAGTCCGCCGTTCTACCAACTGAACTAAGGGGGAATTACTTGCGAGAATCTCTTACTTAAGAGCATCTGCACCAAATAATGGTGCCTCGAGGCGGAGTCGAACCACCGACACGCGGATTTTCAATCCGCTGCTCTACCAACTGAGCTATCGAGGCAAAAGAATGGTGCCGACTACCGGAGTCGAACTGGTGACCTACTGATTACAAGTCAGTTGCTCTACCTACTGAGCTAAGTCGGCACACTTTATTCTTTCTAACTAATTGTTCGTGTCTAGCACCAACAATATTAAATTGTGGTGCCCGGAGGCGGAGTCGAACCACCGACACGCGGATTTTCAATCCGCTGCTCTACCAACTGAGCTATCCGGGCAACGGAGCGCTATTAAACGTATTTTTGCGGTTGCCGTCAACCTGTTTTTTGTTTTTTTTATCGAATCTGTATCGTTTGCGCTTAATTTGAGCGATTTGTTCAACCTTTGCCTTGATTGAACTCTCTCTTGTAGTTTGTCACCTTCTCTAGGTAACGTCTCGCTTCCGCGTTGCGGTGTTTATTAGTCAGTGCCCAGTACACCTGATTTGGCTGCAAAGAGTTCAATCGAGTCATAGCATTAGAGCGACTATTGCTGTCAAAGGTGTTCAATACCCCTCCAGTACCACCGTTGTATGCCGAGATCATACTGTACTCAAGCGAGGTTGGATTGCGCACATCCTTGAGATATCGATTCTTCAGAATATAAAAATAGGCGGTACCCGTATCGATATTGTTTTCTGGATTGAACAGATATTCGGGTGTTGGGGTGCCCGGTTTTTTCTTCACTAGCTTGAATACGTCAGCACCAGCGGTTTTAGGTACAACCTGCATCAAGCCGTAGGCATTCGCCCAGCTCACCGCATAAGGGTTAAAGCTACTCTCGGTTTTTATGATGGCGTAGATAAGGTCTTCAGGGATGCCATAGCGCTGAGAGGCGCGGCGCACAATATCGGCATACTTGTAGGAGCGAACTGAAGAGTGAGTAGCAACCATAGGTATTTCAACGTAGTGAGCTACCTTGAAATCAACCTTCTTGGTTTTCATCTTATTGGCAATCAGATACTCCGCAAAGCGATTGGCACGCCAGTTCCACTGCATGGGCTTACCGTCTTGATCCACAACCTGTTTGTATAGGAAAGGTTCTCCACCTAATTGGATCGCAGATGATGAGAAAAGATCGACGTGAGCGGGATCATCAGGTGTTAGAAGGGTGGTAACAATCGCTTTCTTTAGGTGCGCGGTAGGATCTTTTGAGGCAACGGTCTCTATAGTGATCTTACCGGCCGCAAAGTTCACTTCGGCGCGACTCTCATAGTTATCTATGTATTTTACATAGTTACTTTTACCGGCAACCTTAACCTGCTGCTTACCCCATTTCTTTTCGATATCTCCGGTAAAACTATTTATCAAAGAGTCGAGCGCAGCGGTGTCTTTCTCAAATTGCCCTGGCTTGGGCGCCAGATTTTTTGCAGCAAAACGGCTGGTGGGTTCATAGTTTACGTCGTAGATCTTCTCAACGAATTCGCGACTACAGCCAGATAGGATAAGAGGGAGAAATAGGTAAAGCAGTTTTTTCATTTGATGCCAATAAAGATATAAAAAAGAGTGACTTAATAGCCACTCTTTATAGATGATGAGTTCTACTTGCTCGGAGGAGTATAGCCGTCGATTACGATATCTTTACCCTCGAATAGAAAGTTTACCATTTCGGTTTCAAGGCGCTTTCTGTGCTCTGGGTCCATCATGTTTAGCTTGTGTTCGTTGATAAGCATGGTTTGCTTACCTTGCCAAAGCGCCCATGCCTCTTTTGAGATGTTGTCAAAAATACGTTTGCCTAGCTCACCTGGATACAGTTGAAAATCCAAGCCATCAGCTTCTTTCTTTAGATGTTCGCAGAATACGGTACGGCTCATCGGAATGTCCTTAATTCAATTCATGGTGCAGCGTTGAAAGTAGAGCCTTTACAGGGGCTGCCAATCCGAGCTGCTGTGGTTGAGATAAGTTATACCAAATACCTTTATTCTGTTCCATTACTTGAGTCGGTTGGTCGGATAAATCGAACAAAATTGGAGTGATATCCAGGTGATAGTGGCTAAAGGTGTGCTTGAAGCTTATCAGTATCTGTTCACTCTTTATTAGCTTGCTATCGGGTTTAAGTGATTGATTATCATCGATTGATTCAGTTTCAGGGAAGCAGTGCAGTCCGCCCCAAATACCAGCCGGCGGGCGTTTCAAGCCATACCTGACCGTTGCAGTGAAAAATAAGAAATGTGGTTTGTTTAGTCGGTTTCTCTTTTTTCGGTTTCTTGCCGGGGTAATCAAGCGGATTACTTTGCTTGTTGGCAACACACAGTTTCTCCACCGGGCAAAGTGTGCATTTAGGCTTGCTACGGGTGCACAGCATGGCTCCCATATCCATCATCGCCTGGTTGTAATGCTCTACTTCTGTGCTTGGTGTATGTTGCTCAGCAATTTCCCATAATTGGTTTTCAACGGTTTTCTTACCCGGCCAACCCTCTATAGCATTTGCTCTTGCCAATACACGCTTGACGTTGCCGTCTAGGATAGCATGAGGCTGATTGTAGACTGATGAAAGGATAGCTCCTGCTGTGGAGCGACCAACTCCGGGTAGCGCTAACACATCCTCAAATTCAGTTGGAAACTCACCATTGTGCTCATCGCGCACCATCTGCGCGGCTTTATGTAGGTTTCTTGCTCTAGCGTAATAGCCAAGACCGGTCCATAGGTGCAATACCTGATCAATATCGGCATCCGCTAAAGATACGATATCTGGAAATT
Source organism: Vibrio ishigakensis (assembly GCA_000830475.1). Classification (GTDB taxonomy): domain Bacteria; phylum Pseudomonadota; class Gammaproteobacteria; order Enterobacterales; family Vibrionaceae; genus Vibrio; species Vibrio ishigakensis_A. The sequence goes on from BBSC01000009.1 coordinate 97,023, forward strand.
CCTCTAAGAATCTTTCGAAGTAGGGAATGACAGTAGCGACTTGCGTCTGCTGCAGCATGATCTCCGAGAGCCATACCTTGTATGCAGTTTTGTTTTGTTGCCAAGGAAGGTGTTTACGTCCGTACTGGTGATACCAAGTTAGGATCTGCTGAGCGAAAGGGGTCACTAAATTTTCCATCGTGTAGTGCTAAGAGGAGCTAAAATTGCACCACAACTCAGATAATTTGCAAGTACAAGTGCGGTGAACAGTGGTGAAATTCTCGCATATTGTAGCGACTTGAGTATAATCCCCGCTTTGATTAATCGATGAACAGGCAGAACAATGAGCGAAGTAACGACTAATGAATACACTGAAGACGGAAAACTAGTACGTAAAGTACGTAGTTTTGTACGTCGAGAAGGTAGACTAACAAAAGGTCAAGCGGCAGCCATGGAAGAGTGCTGGCCAACAATGGGCATCGATTACCAAGAACAACTACTGAACTGGGAAGAGGTTTTTGGCAACGCTAATCCTGTAGTGCTTGAGATCGGTTTTGGCATGGGTACCTCTCTGGTTGAGATGGCAAAAAATGCACCGAACAAGAACTTTATCGGTATCGAAGTACACCGCCCGGGTGTAGGTGCGTGTCTAGCGCTAGCGCGTGAAGAGGGTGTAACCAACCTTCGTGTAATGTGCCACGACGCGGTAGAAGTGTTTGCGAACATGATTCCTGATTCAAGCCTGCATACGCTGCAACTCTTCTTCCCTGACCCATGGCACAAGAAGCGTCACCATAAGCGTCGTATCGTTCAGCTAGATTTTGCTGAGATGGTTCGTCAAAAACTGATTCTTGGCTCAGGTATCTTCCACATGGCAACTGACTGGGAGAACTACGCAGAGCACATGATTGAAATCATGAATCAAGCTCCTGGTTACGAGAACATTGCCGAAGACGGTGATTATATCCCTCGTCCAGAAGAGCGCCCATTGACCAAGTTTGAGGCGCGTGGTCATCGCCTAGGGCACGGCGTTTGGGATATCAAATATAAGCGTAACGCTTAATTGATTACTCTCTATAAAGCGATGCATCAGGCATCGCTTTTGGTTTCTACCCTATAGGAAAAAGAATGTTTCAGTACGCGATTCTTGCTAACCCAGGACACAACCGAATCTACTTTGATACTGCAGTTAAGATTGCTTGCTCTGAGCTAAAGGCTATCTTGGACTCTCTGGGTCTTACAGTCACTGAGGTTTCAGAAAAAGAGATAGGTCTTCCTGCTGCCTTGGTATTTGAGAGTGAGCAAGAGCTTAACGAGGCTCAGTTGACCCGTATTTCAGCATCATCTATTTACTACGCTATCTTTCAAGTTGTAGACGGTGGTCTTCTTAAGCCATTGCAGCCAACGCCGTTCAATACTTTCCCTGAGAGCATGAGCCAGATCCTGCGCTACACAGGCAAGACCAACGAGCAGTTTACTCGCTTGATGGTGAACCTAGGTTTGAGTGCGGCTGAGACAAATAGCGAACAGAAATGCTTGATGGATCCTATGTGTGGTAAAGGCACAACCCTTTATGAGGGCTTGATCCAAGGCTAGATGTGATGGGTGTCGAGATCAACGCCAAATGGGTGCAAGAGACTCAAACTTTTATCGTTAAGTACATGAAAAATGGTCGCTTTAAGCATAAAGTAACCAAAGAGAAACGCACTGGCGCTGGTGGTAAAAAAGTTGCTGATGGCTTTGCTCTGCAGGCGGCACACTCAAAAGAAGCGTTTGCCAATGATCAAGCTCAGAGCATGAAGCTATATGCGGCTGATACTCGAATCATTAACCAGATAGTTAAAAAGAACAGCTGTGATGTAATGGTATCCGACCTTCCTTACGGTGTTCAGCACGGCAGTAAGAACGCCAAAGATACCAAGATGGCTCGTAGCCCGTTGGAGCTTCTAGAAGAAGCGTTACCAGCGTGGAAGCAGGTGCTCAAACCAAAAGGCGCAATCGTACTTTCGTTTAATGAGTTTACGCTGAAATGGAAGCAGCTAGCTGAGCTGTTTGAGAGTCAGGGCTTTAAGGTGATGGATGAGGAGCCTTATATTGGTTATCTGCATCGCGTTGATCAGTCTATTAATCGAAACATCTTTATTGCAGTTAAACCTTAACCTGCGACCATAATAAGATTAAAGAGAAGCCAACGTGATGTTGGCTTTTTTATCCCCCGAAGAAGGTGAGCAATGAAACCTACTACTCAAATTCTGCAAGATATTCTGAAAGAAGTGACCCCATTGATAGGACAAGGGAAGGTTGCTGACTATATTCCAGCTCTTGCCAAGGTGCCGAATCATAAGCTAGGTATCGCGGTTTATACCAATGAGGGTGAAGTGCTCAAGGCTGGGGATGCTGATGAGGCCTTTTCTATTCAGTCTATCTCTAAGGCGCTTAGCCTGACGATGGCAATGCGTCTTTACGAGCAACCGGAAATCTGGGCTAGGGTGGGAAAAGAACCATCTGGGCAAGCATTTAACTCCATGATCCAGCTTGAGATGGAGCAGGGTGTACCACGTAATCCCTTTATCAATGCCGGCGCTATTATTATCGCCGACTTGCTCAACTGTCGCCTATCTGCGCCTCGCCAGTATCTTCTCGAGTTTGTTCGAGAGCTCTCTGGTGACTCGCATATCATCTACGACAAGATAGTTGCTGCCTCAGAGATGATGCACGGCGACCGTAACGCCGCTATCGCTTATCTGATGCGCTCGTTTGGTAATTTCAATAGTGAGGTTATTCCGGTTCTACAGAATTACTTTTATGCCTGCGCCCTGAAGATGAGTTGTGTGGATTTGGCAAAGACTTTCAGCTATCTGGCTAATAAAGGTGTATCGGTGCAGACGGGTAAGAGAGTGGTTTCTGCGACTCAAACCAAGCAGCTTAACGCGCTACTGGCTACCTGCGGTCTTTATGATGGCGCGGGAGAGTTTGCTTATCGTGTAGGTATGCCAGGTAAGTCAGGTGTTGGCGGCGGGATTATCGCTGTTGTGCCTGGGGAGATGACTATATCGGTTTGGTCGCCTGAGCTTGATGCTTCCGGGAACTCGCTGGCAGGGACTAGGGCGCTAGAGTTGCTGTCTGAGCGAATTGGGCGTTCAATATTTTAACTGACCTTCCTTAGGTGGAAGATCCCGGATAACGCGATGCGTTTCCGGGATGACGGTCTCTCAAGGGGGCTTTCTTTACTACCACCCTTATTCAGAATACGTCATGCCGGTGTGCTTTTAAGCCGGCATCTGTAGGTGGATTATTTTTCCTGATAGCTGATAGCTGATAGCTGATAGCTGATAGCTTAAAGCTGATCGCTACTCTTCTTCTTCCGCCATAAAGGCTTCCAACAAGTCATTCAAAAACAGCTTACCTTTCTGTGTGATCTGCCAATGGGTATCACTCTCGGTGAGGTATTCCATCTCTAAAGCCCAATCGATTGTTTCTTGAATCGAGCTCAATGGCAGGCCAGTAGTATCGATAAAGTCCTGCTTAGGGCACGCCTCAATCAAGCGAAAGCGGTTCATAAAGAACTCAAACGGACGGTCTACTTGTTCCACATTGTGCTCACTATCAAGGTATGGCTTTACCATGTTTTGATAAGCGGCTAGATAGCCTCTAGGGTGCTTGATTTTGGTGGTACGGATAATGCGACCATCTTCAAAACTCAGTTTGCCGTGAGAGCCACAGCCAATCCCTAGATAATCGCCAAAGCGCCAGTAGTTGAGGTTGTGCTGGCATTGATATCCTGGTTTGCTGTAGCCAGAGATTTCGTACTGCACATAGCCTGCGTCTGTGAGTCTCTTGTGCCCTTGTTCGAAGATATCCCATAGGTCATCGTCATCGGGTAGCGTCGGCGTCTTGTAGTAGAACATAGTATTTGGCTCTATGGTCAACTGATACCAAGACAGGTGCGGTGGAGCGAGTTCAATCGCTTTATCTAGATCTCTCAGCGCCTGATCGATGCTTTGGTCTGGAAGGCCGTGCATCAAATCAAGATTAAAGCTGTTTAGGCCAATCTTATGCGCAAGCTTAGCCGCATTAACCGCTTCATATTGACCATGAATACGACCAAGTCGTTCTAGTTTCTGCTGCTCAAAACTCTGCACTCCAATAGAGATACGAGTAATCCCAGCTTCAACATATTTAGCGAAACGCTCAGCCTCTATGGTGCCTGGGTTAGCCTCCATAGTGATTTCTATGTTGTCAGAAAATGGGATTCTTGCTTCGACCCTTTAAGAAGCCTAGCTATCTCACCCTCGGAGATAAGGCTCGGGGTACCACCACCAATAAAGATGGAGGTCAGCTCTCTATTTTGTACAGAATCGCTGTATTTTTCGATGTCGGTTGCTAGGTCTTCTAGCAATGCATCGATATAGAGCTGTTCTGGGATATCACCCTTGAGTGCGTGGGAGTTAAAGTCACAGTAAGGACATTTCTGCACGCACCAAGGAATGTGGATATACAGACCGAGAGGCGGTGGAACTAGGGTGCTCATAGAACCTTTTTCAGCTCTTGGAACAACTGAGTTAGAGCTTTGCCGCGGTGTGATAGTTCTTTCTTACGCTGTGGAGCAAGTTCGGCAGAGGCGCAGCCATCTTCAGGCACAAAGAACACAGGATCATAGCCAAAGCCGTTTTCACCATGAGCTTCTTCTAGGATGCGCCCTTCCCACTTGCCGTGACAAACGATTGGGGTTGGATCCTCAGCATGACGCATGTAAACCAGTACACAGTGGAAGCGAGCAGAGCGTTCTTCTGTCACCACACCTTGCATCTCAACAAGAAGCTTGTCTAGGTTTTGCTGATCGCTAGCGTCTTCGCCTGCAAATCGTGCTGAATAAATACCTGGAGCACCTTGTAGAAAATCGACCTCTAGACCCGAGTCATCCGCGATAGCCGGAAGACCTGTCTCTTTAGCCGCATGGCGCGCCTTGATAATGGCATTCTCGATAAAGGTAGTGCCGGTCTCGGCTACCTCAGAAACGTTGAACTCGTTTTGTGCTCTAACATCGAAACCAAAGTCTGAAAGTAGGCTCGCCATTTCGCGAGCCTTGCCTTGGTTACCGGTTGCTAATACAAGTTTTTGAGATGCGCTCAAGGGTTACTCCTGAATATGAAAGGTTTGATTGAATCTAAGGATGCCACTGCCTTTATTGCCGCCATCAACATTGATTTCAAAGCTGAAGGTCTCGTTCTCAGTGATAGGAAGCTCGGCAATATAGTAGAGCGCTTCACCTTGTTGGATTTGCTTGAAATCTAGTTTTCGGGTGTTGCCGACTAGGTTTTTAGCCTGTCCTTTGAGAGAGACTTGGGTCGCTTTCTTGCCCACGGTATAGAGGTCTAGGGCGCTGATATTGATCAGTGCAACATAAGGGTTTCGCTTGAGTTTCAGCTCGCGCGCAACTTCAGCGGGGATAAAGGTGGAGTTAAATGCCGAGTAGTGCACTTCGATATCCTTAAAGCGCATAAATTGCTCCGCCATGCTAGGCGCTGCGAAGCTTATAAAGGCCACTAAAGATAGGAATCGGATCAGAGCATTTTTCATTATATCCCCCTGAGAAGTTACAAGCTGTACCAGATAGGACCGAATAGGCTGCTAGTCAGGTCGCCGATTAAGAAGTTAGCGAACTGAAGAATGATAAACAGCACCAGTACACTTAAGTCTAGTCCGCCCATCGCTGGGATAAAGCGGCGGATTGGAGCAAGCATTGGCTCAGTCAGTTGATGGAATACATACTCGATAGGGCTACGACCTTGGCTAACCCAGCTTAGGATTGCACGTAGGATAAGAACCCAGAATAGTAGAGTACCAGCGGCTTTGACCAGAGCCATTAGGCCAATAATGAGCAGGTCAGGGCTAAAGCCCATAGCGCCATTTGAGGCAATGGTCATCAGTAGGACAAACTTAAGTACACAAAGCACATACGCAAATAGCACTGTCGCTAGGTCAATACTGCCGATAGATGGAATGATGCGACGTAGAGGTTTAACTACTGGTTGTGTTGCCTTAACGACAAATTGTGAAAACGGGTTGTAGAAGTCAGCGCGCGCCGCTTGTAGCCAGATGCGCAGGATAACAATCATGATATAAAGGTCGAAAAAGGTGTTGACCAAAAACTGCATAGAGTTCATTGCAATTCCTTGTTTGATATAGATTTAAAATAGGGATTCCATCTCTTCCGCACGTTTGATAGCAGCGCGCATTGCCGCTGATACTGTGTCCGGAAGTTTGTGATCTTTAAAGGTCTCAATGGCTTGTGCCGTGGTACCACCCTTTGAGGTAACTTGAGCTCTAAGGGTCTCAAGATCAAGCTGAGGGTTAGCTACCACCATTTGTGCAGCGCCCAGTGCAGATTGCTGAACCAGTTCACGAGCGATCTCTTCAGAGAAGCCCTGTGCTTGAGCTTCTTTTTGCATCGCTTCCATAAATAGGAAGAAATACGCAGGAGAGCTGCCCGCCGCCGCAATGATGTTGTTGATGCCAGACTCTTGTTCAACCCAGCATACCTTACCAACTGCTTCCATAAGCTGCCCTGCGTATAGCTTGTCTGAATCAGAAACAGATTCAGGGGCGTATAGTCCACTCATACCCAAACCAAGCAGAGAGGGGGTGTTTGGCATAACACGAATGATGTCTGCTGGTGTGCCTAGCATCTCTGCAAGACGCGGTACTGTGATGCCTGCAGCAATAGAGATAACGAGTTTGCTTGAAAGGTCTAGCTCAGCAAAAGGTGCCAGAACCTGCTCCATAATCTGTGGTTTTACCGATAGAACTAGCACATCGGCTTGCTCGGCGGCTTGCAGGTTTTCAGACGTAGATTGAATACCGTACTCTTGTGCTAACCCATCTCTTCTGTCTGGGCTAGGGGCCGTCGCAGTAATGTTTTGTGCTGGATATCCGCTTTCAACCAATCCCGCGATGATAGAGCGAGCCATATTGCCTGCACCAATAAAGGCAATCTTTCTGTGTGCAATCTGTGCCAAGCTAGGAGTCCTTGTCTAGAAATCTATTGTTAAAGGCAGATTATCTTACTTTAGAACCAGTGTAAGCAACCTAATTCGAAAACTCAGCAACATACCCTACTCATACCATTTAAATTTTAATCGATGCCTGTCACAGAACCTAGTTAATAAGTGCTTTTATCACACACTTTTCCCGTACGAAGATTGACCAAATTAAACTTGGTATTAACAATTTGTTTACGGAGCATTAATTTCTGAAGTTTATGATTTTTATGCCTTTTCAGGGGCTATTGGCCTTCTGACTCTAGCAAAAGTTAATTGCATAAGGTCAATAGACCCTCGGTAATAATAACTAGATAGGACGTCACAACATGAAACAGAAAATCTTCGGTGCCCTGCTGGCGCTTACTGTATCCGGTGCGGCTGTGGCTGAGATGCCAAAAAGCTTCACCGTAGGCACAGCATCTCAGGGTGGTACCTACTTCACCTATGGCTCAGGCTGGGCAAACCTAGTGTCGAGTAAGCTAGGTATCCCTGGTGGTGGTGAGGTAACCGGTGGACCAACGCAGAACTTAGCCTTGGTACACACAGGTGAGCTTGAATTTGGTTTGACGACCATGGGACCTGCCTCAGAGGCCCTTGCCGGCAAAAGCCCACTGATGCCAGGTATGAAGATGGATCAGGTGCGCGCTATCTTCCCTATGTATCAGACTCCATTCTCTATCACGACCCTTTCTTCATCTGGTATTACTTCGATCTCTGAGATCCCTAAAGGCGCGAAGATCGGTTTCGGTCCAGCGGGTTCAACCTCAGACACCTACTTTCCTAAGATGCTAACCATGCTGGGCGTGGACTATCAAAAACGTAATGGTGGTTGGAACGACTTAGTTGGACAGCTTCAAGATGGCTTGATCGATGTGATCGCCTTTGCTGCAGGTATTCCAATTCCAGCGGTGAGCCAGCTAGAGGTACAGCAAAAGATCAATATCATCTCTATGTCTGATGATGAGATCGCTAAGATCACTAGCGAGTTCCCTGTTTCTCCTTTCGAGATCCCAGCTTCGACCTATACAACTTTGGGTGATAAGTCTTCTAACGTAGTTCTATGTGGAACTTCGCTATCGCGAATGCCTCTCTTGATGATGACTTTGTTTACAAGGTAGTGAGCATAGTAATGGGACAGCACGACGACATGATGCGTATTCATAAGTCTGCGAAAACTACGATTCCAGAGAACTACATCCACAATACTACAATTAAATGGCACCCAGGTGCGGTGAAATGGTTCGAAGAGAACGGCTATAAGATCCCTGAAAACCTGAAGTAACTCTGTATGGGTGGGGCACTTTTGTGTCTCGCCCTTTGTTTTATAGAGAGTGCCTATGAACGATACAACAAAACTAAATACTGAAGACGTCGACAGAGACATAGTGATGCCCAATCAGCGTATCTTTTCCGGTTGGATGAGTGTGCTTTTTATTGTGGTCACCATAGCTTACGCTCTGTTTCATATCGTCTCGCTGAACATCTATCCTTTGGAAAGCTGGACCTATCGCATCATACACGTTGCTGGCGCAGTAGGTATTGGCTTCATTTTATATAGCTCAAGAACCTTTAAAGACCATGGCTCTGATTCTCGAATAGAGCAGAACAAGTTTTATCTGGCGATAAGTGGTATTGCATTGGCTTTGATCCTGTATGCCACTTACGCCTTAGGTGTTATCCATTTCCAACTGGCAGCAGGTGAATACCCGACCCCTGATTTTGAGACACTCCATTTTGGTTACCCATTAACGGCAGGTGCTGTGATGGCCATAGTGGCGGGATTTTTTCAGCCTAAGCTAAGGCATACTGTATCTTTGTCAGACCTAGGATTAGTGCTCGCTATGTTGGCAGCATCCTACTATTTCTTGGTTAACTTAGATGCGACTGCACTGCGTATGCGCGCAGGCACAAACTTTGTGACTCAAGGAAATGTGTGGGCTGCCTTAACAGGTATGTTGCTTCTATTAGAGTTAACACGTCGATTGACGGGTAATGCGCTGGTGGTGATCATACTTGCTTTCGTTGGCTATGGCTTTGCGGGTCCTTGGTTACCGGGCTTTTTGAATCACAACGGCTTCCAGTTCAACCGCATCATTACCTATCTCTATACCGATAAGGGTATTTTGGGCACCACAACAGCGGTATCTTCCACCTATATCATTCTATTTATTATCTTTGCAGCTTTCCTGCAGGTGTCTAAGGTCGGTGAATACTTCGTTAACTTCTCTTTTGCCTTAGCGGGCAGAAAGCGTGGTGGTCCGGCTAAGGTAGCCATCTTCTCATCTGGTTTGATGGGCACCATTAACGGCACTAGTGCGGGTAACGTGGTTGCGACCGGTTCTTTGACCATACCTTTGATGCAAAGGGTTGGCTATAAGCCGAAGGAAGCGGGGAGTATCGAAGCGGCCGCTTCTACCGGTGGGCAGATCATGCCACCTATCATGGGGGCTGGTGCCTTTATCATGGCGGAGATCACTGGTATTCCTTATACCGAGATAGTGGTAGCGGCCATTCTTCCTGCTATCTTCTACTTCTTCAGTATTTACTTGATGGTGGATACGGTAGCGGCGCGAGAAGGCATGCTAGGTCTTCCTAAGGAGCAGATTCCTAAGCTTGGTCTTATCATGAGACAAGCGTATCTGTTTATGCCGATCCTGATCCTTATCGTGGCTCTGTTCCTAGGCTATTCAGTGATCCGCTCCGGTAGCTTGGCTATCGTAGCGGCTATTGTGGTGAGTTGGCTGACGCCATATAAGGTGGGTATACGCGGAATAGGTAGAGCGCTGAACACGGCATCTATGATGTCGGTACAGATCATCACAGTGTGTGCCGCTGCCGGTATCATTGTTGGCTGTATTGCGCTTACCGGTATTGGAGCAAGATTCTCGTCTATGTTGCTGGCGCTAGCTGAGAACTCTCAGATTCTGGCGTTGGTGTTCGCCATGCTGATCTCTATCATCCTTGGTATGGGGATGCCAACAACGGCAGCCTATGCTATCGCCGCATCGGTAGTGGCACCCGGCTTGATTGAGATAGGGATAGAGCCGTTGGTGGCACACTTCTTCGTGTTCTATTACGCGGTGCTGTCAGCCATTACCCCACCGGTTGCATTGGCGAGTTATGCGGCTGCAGGTATCTCGAACTCCAACCCGATGGAGACCTCGATTACTTCGTTCAAGGTAGGTATCGTCGCCTTTGCTATTCCATATATGGCTTACTTCAATCCAGTGGTGTTTATGGATGGGAATAGCTTTGAGATTGCTTATACCTTCTGTTTCGGTATTGCGGCTATTTACTTGATGATAGGCAGTATCCAAGGGTGGCTATTTGGCCCCGCTAACAAGTTGTTGCGCCTTGCCTGCTTTATCTATTCTATCCCGATGATAATGGGCTTTATGGTGTTCGAGATAACGGGGGTTATTTTATTGGGGGCACTGTATATCAAGAACCGAAAGAATAAACCCGTCTCAGGGCTTGCCGAGAGTCGGGTAGATTAAACGAAAAAGAGCTCTGAAATCAGAGCTCTTTTTTATCACTTCTTGTAATCCCGGGCACCAAAGATAGCGGTGCCTATGCGTACCATGGTACTGCCAGCTTCGACTGCAGCCTGCATATCACCACTCATTCCCATAGATAGTGTGTCCACTTGAGGATACTGAGACTTTAGTTGCTCAAACAGAGCCTTTAGTTCATTAAAGGCCTCTAGCTGCTGCTGATAATCCTGCACGCTAGCGGGGATGGACATAAGACCGCGCAAGGTAATGTTTGGAAGCTCGGAGATGCTCTTTGCAAGCTCTAGAACCTCTTGCTCATTAACACCCGATTTACTCTCTTCAGCACTGGTGTTTACTTGGATTAGCACCTGTAGAGGCTCTTTATCCTCACCGCGTTGATCGCTAAGGCGTTTAGCTATCTTGGCGCGCTCTACAGAGTGAACCCAGTCAAAGTTTTCTGCAATCGGTTTGGTTTTATTGGATTGAATCGGTCCGATAAAGTGCCATTCGATATCAAACTGACTATGATGTTCTTGAAAATATTGAATTTTTTCTACGCCTTCTTGCACATAGTTCTCGCCAAATTGTCTGTGGCCAGCTTCTAGGGCATCGAGGATCGCTTGGTTTGGCTTGGTCTTGCTTACGGCAAGAAGTTGCACCGACTGAGATGGCGCCCAAACTTAAGCTCATAGTCACGAATCTTATTTTGGATTCGCTCTAGGTTTGATTGGATTGTCTGCATAGTTTTGACTTAACAGGAATTTTTATGGATATCACGGAATTGCTTCGCTTTAGTGTAAAGCATAATGCATCAGATCTACATCTGTCATCGGGTTTACCTCCTATGGTGCGAATCGATGGTGATGTGCGTCGCCTAGAGATAGATGCGCTGACGGAGAACGAAGTGCATAACCTAGTGTTCGATATCATGGATGATGCCCAGCGCAGTGAGTTCGAGGCCAAGCTAGAGATAGACTTTTCTATCGAACTGCAATCGGTAGGGCGCTTTCGCGTGAATGCCTTCCAGCAAAGCAGAGGTGCTTCGGCGGTATTCCGAACTATTCCGACCGTTATTCCATCCCTTGAAGAGCTTGAAACGCCCCCGATCTTTGAAAAGATTGCCAATTATGAGAAGGGGTTAGTCTTGGTCACCGGGCCTACAGGTTCGGGTAAATCCACCACGTTAGCGGCCATGGTTGACCATATTAACAAGCATCAGAACAAGCATGTGTTGACCATAGAAGATCCAATCGAATTTGTGCATCACAGTGATAAGTGCCTGATCAATCAAAGGGAAGTGCATAGGGATACCCACAGTTTTAAGGCGGCGCTTCGCTCTGCACTGCGTGAAGATCCAGACGTTATCTTAGTGGGTGAGCTTAGAGATATGGAAACCATCAGCCTTGCTTTGACTGCCGCTGAGACTGGGCATCTAGTATTCGGTACCTTGCATACGAGCTCAGCTGCTAAGACTATCGATAGGGTTATCGATGTCTTCCCTGCAGGAGATAAGAATATGGTGCGCTCAATGCTGTCGGAATCACTCAGAGCAGTGATAGCACAAAAGCTATTGAAGCGAGTCGGCGGAGGTCGTGTGGCTTGCCACGAGATCATGCTAGCGAATCCTGCTATTCGTAACCTAGTTCGAGAAGACAAGGTGGCACAGATGTACTCTGTGATTCAAACCGGCGCGGCGCAGGGAATGAAAACCATGGAGCAATCGGCGCGTGAGCTCCTGCAAAAAGGGGTGGTCTCGGTCGATGAGGTTAACGCTAAGATTGAGCAGACCATGGGGCTGGAGTTCTAGGAGGGCGTATGGAGCTAAAACAAGTGTTAGAGGCCATGATTGAGCAGAAGGCTTCAGATCTCTATATCACGGTAGATTCACCTTGCATGTTTCGCATCGATGGTGAACTAACCCCATTTGGTGAAAAACTGCATCAGTCTGGAGTGACGGCTCTGCTTGATAGCATCATGGATAATGATAGGCGCAAAGAATATCGTGCCTCTCGCGAGTCTAACTTTGCTATCGAATCCGGCGAGGGAAGATTTAGGGTCAGTGCCTTTTTTCAGCGAGACCTTCCGGGAGCAGTTATTCGTCATATTGAGACGCGAATTCCCACTATGGATGAGCTAGGCCTGCCACAAAGCATCAAGGATCTTTCGCTGGTTAAACGAGGGCTAGTGTTAGTGGTGGGGGCTACAGGCTCAGGTAAATCCACCACACTTGCTGCTATGGTTGGGCATAGAAATCAGACCCAGCGAGGGCATATCTTAACGGTTGAAGACCCTATCGAATTTGTGCATCAACATAACTCGAGCATAGTCACTCAGCGTGAGGTGGGTTTAGATACTGAGAGTTATGAGATTGCGCTCAAGAACTCTCTTCGTCAGGCACCAGATATGATAGTGATAGGCGAGATACGAACACCTGAGACTATGCGCTATGCCATGACCTTTGCAGAAACGGGTCATCTGTGTGTTGCAACCCTGCATGCAAATAATGCGAACCAAGCCCTAGAGCGTATCTTGCATTTGGTTCCTAAAGAACAACGTGAGCATTTTTTATTGGATCTCTCGCTGAACCTAAAAGGGATAGTTGCTCAGCAACTTCTTAAAGACAAGCAAGGCCAAGGACGTCACCTCGCACTTGAGGTATTGCTAGCAACCCCAAGGGCATCAGAGTTGGTGCGTCAGGGAGAGATCTCTGAGGTAAAGAACTATATGTCGAAGACCAATAATGAGGGAGTGTGCACCTTTGATAACTCTCTATTCCAGTTGGTTATAGATGGCAAAGTCAGTGAGGAAGACGCACTGAGATCGGCTGACTCTAGCAATGAACTTCGCCTAAAACTAAAGAATCACCGCGGAGGTGATTCTAGTAGTAGCTTGGATACGGTGAGTATCGATATGGCTAACCCCATTGATTTTCGAACCAGCTTTCGAGGATAACCACTGCTGATTGACAGTCTACATTGCCCTTGGACAGGGCTTTGTAGCCGCCCATAGAAAAGAGCTCTGCGCGCGCTTCGGTGGTCGATAGTCGCTCATCGTGCAGTTTTACTTGAACTCCAAACATACCGTGTAATCGGTTAGCGAATTTCTTCGCCCTTGGAGTGATGGTGGCGAGTTCTTTGCCGTGAAGGTCTGTTGGCAAACCTACTACAACCAAATCTGGCTTCCACTCTTTGAGCTGAGCCTCGATATCGTTCCAGTTTGGGATGCCATCTTTTGCTTTAAAGGCTTTTAAAGGTGAGGCTGTGCCTGTGACCTCTTGGCCTATGGCGCTACCAATACTCTTGGTGCCATAGTCGAAGGCCATGATGGTTCTGTTACTCATGCGTGTCCTATTTGGGTAGAGAGTTGGGCTACATCGATACCTAAAGATTTTACTGCACTGTTCCAACGCTCTTGCACTGGAGTGGTAAAGATAATCTCAGGGTCGGCTTCCATGGTGAGCCAAGAGTTCTCTGCAAGTTCGTTTTCAAGCTGTCCCGCTTCCCAGCCCGAATAGCCTAGGGCGACTAGATATCTATCTGGCTCATCTGTAGTACCCAGAACCTCTAGAATGTCCTTGGAGGTAGTCATGCTTAGGGCTTCAGTCATGTCTATGCTCGACTGATACTTGTCTTTTGGCTGATGCAGAATAAAGCCGCGATTCTCCGCCACAGGGCCACCGTTATGTACTGGCTGATTGAGGCTATCTTGGTCTTGAGGAAGTTCTGGTTCAACCTCCACCTGTTTGAGCATGCCGCCAACAGTGATATCGATAGGGGCATTGATCATTATACCCATGGCGCCATTTTCATTGTGCTCACAGATATAGATGACCGAGCGTTTGAAAAACGGGTCTTTCATAGAGGGCATGGCTACCAGAAAGTGATTGGTCAGATTCATGCACTATCTCCAAAATGTCGACCACCATCGCTGGTGGCCGTTACAACTAGATTTATGGGCGAACGTAGCGCTCGATTGCATCCATCAGTTTGCCGGTGATCGATACGTCGAATGCGGCTTCAATTTCGCGAATACAGGTAGGGCTGGTTACGTTGATTTCGGTAACCTTATCGCCGATCACATCAAGACCAACGAAGATCAAACCCTTCTGTTTAAGTGTAGGCGCAATTGCATTCGCTATTTGCCAATCTGTGTCACTAAGTGGGCGAGCAACACCGGTACCGCCAGCAGCTAGATTACCGCGAGTTTCACCCTCCGCAGGGATACGAGCTAGGCAGTAAGGCATAGGCTCACCATCGACGATAAGGATGCGCTTGTCACCGTTACTGATATCAGGCACGAAGGTCTGAGCTAGGGCATAGTTTTGACCATGGTTAGTCAGAGTCTCGATGATTACCGATACGTTAGGGTCGTTCTTCTTCACGCGGAAGATAGATGCGCCGCCCATGCCATCAAGAGGTTTTAAGATCACGTCGCCGTGCTCTTCTTGGAATGCCTTAATCTTCTCAGCTTTGCGGGTCACGATAGTGGTTGGAGTTAGGTCAGCAAACCAAGCCGTGTACAGCTTTTCGTTACAGTCACGCAGGCTTTGTGGCTTGTTTACGATAAGGGTGCCTTTCTCTTCCGCACGCTCAAGGATGTAAGTCGCGTAGATATATTCGGTATCGAACGGAGGATCCTTACGCATCAGCACTACGTCTAGGTCAGAAAGTTCTATGGTTTGCTCAGATAGGAACTCGTACCAAGAGTCAGGGTTTTGCTCAACCTTTAGAGTCTTGGTATCTGCCATAGCAACGCCTTGATCTAATTGAAGATCTTGCATTTCCATGTAGTGGATTTCATAGCCGCGTTTTTGTGCTTCAAGAAGCATAGCGAAGCTTGAGTCTTTCTTGATGTTGATGGACGAGATTGGGTCCATCACTATCCCTAATTTGATCATTGTTGTCTCCTAACCAAGGTCGCCGAAGCGGACTTGCAATGCGGTAATAGCCGTTAGCGCCGCGGTCTCAGTTCTAAGAACGCGAGGGCCTAAAAGGGTTTGTTCAAAGTTCTTTTCGCTGGCCATTTCGATTTCGCCATCGGATAGGCCACCTTCTGGACCAATCAATAGCTTCACCTTTTGTACAGGCTCAGGTAGCGAGTTAATAGAGTAGGGTGCGCGTGGATGAAGGTTTAGCTTGAGACCTTCATATTCCTCTTCACACCAATCTTCCAACTGCATAATAGGGCGGATAACAGGCACCTTATTTCGGCCGCACTGCTCACAGGCAGAGATGGCAATCTTTTGCCATTGCTGAAGTTTTTTCTCGAAGCGCTTAGCGTCAAGCTTTACTCCACAGCGCTCAGATAGCAGAGGGGTGATGGTGTTTACCCCAAGCTCGACAGACTTCTGGATGGTGAATTCCATCTTGTCGCCACGAGAGACTACCTGCAAGGTGAATATCCAGTGGTGATTCCACATCACTTTCTGTTTTGGATTTTATCTCTACGGTGACGTTCTTCTTGGTGACCTCGGTAATAGAGGCTAGGTATTCGAATTCAGAACCATCGAACAAGAGCACCTCTTGTCCTGGTTGCATTCGTAGGGCTCGGCCGACATGCCCAGCTGCATCTTCGCTTAGCTGAACAATGGACGCAGACTCAATTGGATTTGGGTGATAAATCCTTGGGACGCGCATAAGGGATGTTTCCGTAACTATTTGAACTAATGCTTAATATGGTATCTCGCATAGCAAATAACAAGCCTCTAGTTCACTTGAGAACATTGCTTGCGGACAAAGGGGTTGGAATTTCCTTGGATAGCTTGGATTTGTCGGTCTCTTTGGCACTCCCAGTCGGTGACGGGATACTGACGATTCCAGGCATGCATCAGCTGTTGCTGCTGTTTAGACAGCCTGATTGGGTACTGGTTTTCCATATATAAATAAGCGCGAGCGACGGGGCCACGAGCACGCTTTGGAGGCATTACCATGTCGTCCTTAAAGCTTACGTACATGCTGCACTGACCATAGCTAACATCGGTACGGGTCGGATTCCATTGGTTAAATTGATAGTTGGAGCGATCGCCGTTTACTTCACCTATCGCAGGTACTAGGTTGTGTAGATCTGCTTCCATCACCTTGTAGGTAGGGTCATTCTTGGTGCAGTTTTTACGACCACCGTCTTGCCAGCATTGGCGCTGTTTTCCGAGATGCGCAGCTGGGACTATGTGTTCCCATTCAATACGACTCGCACGCTTTTCTTGCTTACGTACTTGATAGCCACAGCTATTCAGATCAGGTATGCCTTTTTTGCCGTTCCACTCAATATCACATCCACAATAGAAGCTAGTGGGATGTTGCTGATAAATAGAAACAGCCAGCTTCTTAGATTGATAAAAAGAGTGTGGAGCTGCCAGTGAAACCGAAGAGAACAGCGCAGCAATCAGGGCTAGGGTACGAAACAACATCTTGATACTACTTAAAACAAAACCGGCGCATGATAGCGCTTGAAGAAAAATTAACCAGCGACTTAGGAGAGCTGTTTGCCAGTAAAGACCAGTTTGTCTCCACAGGAGCGACAGGAGTAACTCATCTCGCCTCGAACAACTTTGTTATGTCGACGGATGGATAGTGGGTAATGATTACAACCACACTGGTACTCAAAGGTTTTGCCCTGTACCGATTGAACGTCCATAGAGTGAGTGCGCTTCGCCGGTATCTTGAATACTCGCTCCATAGTGTATTGCCATTCTTTTCCATGTGGACGAACGCGACCAAACAACTGATAGGTGATGAGATGCGCCAACTCGTGAGGCAGTACTTCTTCGATGAACGCCTGTTTGTTCTCTTCGGCCAATACAGGGTTCAGCTTGATGATGTTCTTTTGTAGTAGGGCTTGTCCCGCAGCTTTCCCGCGCAGATTCAAAAGCAGTTCAGGTTTGGGAAACTGCTTGTCGAAGTGCTTATTAGCGGTTACGAGTAGGGTGTCTAGCTTCTGATTTAGCTTGAGCTGATATTGATTCATCTTGGAGCGGGTGTGGTAGAACTGGTATCAGTGTATCTGTTAGCTGAACATAAAAAAAGCGGGCATCAAGCCCGCTCGATTGTTTAGTGATGTTTTTTCTGTATGGTGGCGTGGTACGCGTGCCATGTGCCGTAGCCTAGGATAGGCATGGTTACTATCATGCCAATACCATAGGTAGCAAAGCCTATCAGTACACCTCCGCAGATGATCACAGCCCACACAGCCATAGGTGCTGGGTTCTTTCTTACCGCGTTAAAGCTGGTGAAAACCGCGGTCATCATGTCGACACGGCGCTCTAGCATTAGCGGAATAGAAAATACTGAGATGCTGAACACTAGGCTAGCTAAAATGAAGCCTGCGATAGAGCCAGTGATCAGGAAGGGTGCAAACTCGATAATACTAGCCCCGGCTACCGATGGGTACAGAGCATGCAACAGGGCTGCAATGCGCATCCAGAAGATCATGGTAACAACCAAAAGCACAGCGAATGCCCATTGTGAGGTAGAGTTTCTACCAATGGCTTTCATCGAGTGTACTAGGTTTGGTTGTTTACCTTTTTCTCTAGACCAACTGACGTCATATAAGCCCAAGGCCAGAAACGGCCCTATTAGCATGTAGACGATAAGTGCTGGCAACACCACAAGGTGAGAGTGCACACCTTGAAGATTAATCAAGCCCACAATGCCCGCTGCTGCGACAGCAAAACAGAAGCCATAAAAGAAGCTAATTATGGGTGAACGCACCATATCATTAAGCCCCATGGCTAACCATTGGAATGGGTCTGAGATGCTTATCTGGTTACAAGGTATGGTCTTAGCGTATTCGCTGTCGCTGATACGCTCAGAGTCCTGAAAGTCGTTTTCATTAAATGTACGAGGCATGACATCCTCCTGTTTTTGTCCCGTAAACTCGTCACCTGCTTCGAAGTAGCGCACTTCTCTAATACGAGGGTGACGGCAAACTGTAGCCAAAAATTTTTTAATCGTTCCTGATGCTATACAAAACTTGATTGGCTTCACAGTTCCTTCAGGTATAACTATTGTCGCTGATGGTGCTAAATACAAATTTTGCACAGAAATTGTGCTTGCTAGTTTTCTACAGGCATAAAAAACCTCAGCAAGCTGAGGTTTTTTCAAGATTAGGGTATCGAGGCGATTACTTAATGCCAGCGAACTCTTTTAGCATTTCTGCTTTGTCAGTCGCTTCCCATGGGAACTCTTCGCGACCGAAGTGACCGTATGCTGCCGTCTTCTTATAGATAGGCTGAAGAAGGTTTAGCATCTCTTGTAGGCCGTAAGGGCGTAGGTCGAAGTGCTGACGTACCGCTTCGATGATGATGTCGTGAGACACTTTCTCAGTACCGAAGGTTTCAACCATGATAGATGTTGGATCAGCAACACCGATAGCGTAAGAAAGTTGGATTTCACAACGATCGGCCATGCCTGCAGCAACGATGTTTTTAGCAACGTAGCGAGCTGCGTATGCGGCAGAGCGGTCAACTTTAGATGGATCTTTACCAGAGAATGCACCGCCACCGTGACGAGCTGCGCCACCGTAGGTATCAACGATGATCTTACGACCTGTAAGACCACAGTCACCCATAGGACCACCGATTACGAAACGGCCAGTTGGGTTGATGAAGAACTTAGTTTCTTTGTTCAACCACTCAGAAGGAAGTACAGGCTTGATGATGGTTTCCATCACAGCTTCACGTAGGTCTGGAGTAGAGATGGTGTCGCAGTGCTGAGTAGAAAGAACTACAGCATCGATACCAACGATCTTACCTTGGTCGTACTGGAAGGTAACTTGAGACTTCGCATCTGGACGCAACCATGGAAGGGTGCCGTTCTTACGAACTTCAGCTTGCTTCTCAACTAGACGGTGAGAGTAAGTGATAGGAGCTGGCATTAGAACGTCGGTTTCGTTAGTTGCGTAACCGAACATGATGCCTTGGTCGCCCGCGCCTTGATCTTTAGGGTCAGCTTTATCAACACCTTGGTTGATGTCTGGAGACTGCTTACCAATGGTGTTTAGTACTGCACAAGAGTCAGCATCGAAGCCCATATCAGAGTGAACGTAACCGATGTCACGAACGGTTTGACGAGTTAGCTCTTCGATATCAACCCATGCAGAGGTGGTAACTTCACCACCAACCATTACCATACCGGTCTTCACGTATGTTTCACACGCAACACGTGCTTTAGGGTCTTGCTCAAGAATTGCGTCTAGTACCGCATCAGAGATTTGGTCTGCAATTTTGTCAGGATGTCCCTCAGAAACCGATTCAGAGGTAAACAGGTGCTTAGCCATGCTGGGCTCCCTTATTCTGTAGTTAAGAAAAGACGCCTAGAGCGTCTTTTTTGATGATTATTTAGTAGATGTTTCTACTTCTGGACGTCTATTCTAATTTTGAATGAGTGAAATACAAGCTTTTTTGTATATAAAAGTTAGCCAAACGATTGCGCGATATGGGGCTGGTTTATGTAAATTGGCTAAAACTTGTTGCACACCAAAGTTTGAATAGTTGCGTTTGCATATTTGAAAGGGTTTGCGGTAATAATTATGCTCTGCGACAATAGTCGCGCTTAGTGCTCGTCCTAGTTGGGCATTAAGGTCAGGAATCATTTAATCAATTGCATACGCACTCAGGAGCAGACATGTCTTCCCGTAAAGATCTAGCCAATGCAATCCGCGCTCTAAGCATGGATGGTGTACAAAAAGCTAACTCTGGTCACCCAGGCGCCCCAATGGGGATGGCTGATATTGCCGAAGTATTATGGCGTGGTCACTTGAACCACAACCCTTCAAACCCAGAGTGGGCTGACCGCGACCGTTTTGTACTTTCAAACGGCCACGGCTCTATGCTGATCTACTCTCTGCTTCACCTATCAGGTTATGAGCTATCTATCGATGACCTGAAAAACTTCCGTCAGCTTCACTCTAAGACTCCGGGTCACCCAGAGTACGGCTACGCACCAGGTATCGAAACCACGACTGGTCCTCTAGGCCAAGGCATCACCAACGCTGTAGGTATGGCGATCGCTGAGAAAGCTCTGGCGGCTCAGTTCAACAAGCCTGGTCATGACATCGTTGACCACTTCACTTATGTATTCATGGGTGACGGCTGTCTAATGGAAGGTATCTCTCACGAAGCGTGTTCACTTGCAGGCACTCTAGGCCTAGGCAAGCTGATCGCATTTTGGGATGACAACGGCATCTCTATCGATGGTGACGTTGAAGGCTGGTTCTCTGACGATACTCCTAAGCGTTTTGAAGCGTACGCTGGCACGTAATCCCAGCAGTAGACGGTCACGATGCTGACGCTATTAACGCAGCAATTGAGGCGGCTAAGGCGGACCCACGTCCTACTCTTATCTGTACTAAGACTATCATCGGCTTCGGTTCTCCAAACAAAGCGGGCTCTCACGACTGTCACGGCGCACCACTAGGTGAAGCTGAAATCGCAGCGGCACGTGAATTCCTAGGTTGGGAGCACGCACCATTTGAAATCCCTGCTGACATCTACGCTGAGTGGGATGCTAACGAAGCGGGTAAAGCAAAAGAAGCGGCTTGGAACGAGAAGTTTGACGCATACGCGAAAGAGTTCCCTGCGGAAGCGGTTGAGCTTAAGCGTCGCGTAAACGGCGACCTTCCAGCTGAGTGGGAAGCAAAGACTGCTGAAATCATTGCAGACCTTCAAGCAAACCCTGCGAACATCGCATCACGTAAAGCATCTCAAAATGCGCTAGAAGCATTCGGCAAGATGCTACCTGAGTTCATGGGCGGCTCTGCGGACCTTGCACCATCAAACCTAACCATGTGGTCTGGCTCTAAGTCTCTTGAAGCTCAAGACTTCTCAGGCAACTACATCCACTACGGTGTGCGTGAGTTCGGTATGACGGCGATCATCAACGGTATCGCACTGCACGGCGGCTTCGTACCTTACGGTGCAACCTTCCTAATGTTCATGGAGTACGCGCGTAACGCTATGCGTATGGCAGCTCTGATGAAGGTTCAGAACATCCAGGTTTACACTCACGACTCAATCGGTCTGGGTGAAGATGGCCCAACACACCAACCTGTAGAGCAACTTGCTTCTCTACGTGTAACTCCAAACATGAGCACATGGCGTCCATGTGACCAGGTTGAGTCTGCAGTAGCTTGGAAACTGGCTATCGAGCGTAAAGATGGTCCAACATCTCTGATTTTCTCTCGTCAAAACCTTGCACAGCAAGAGCGTGACGCAGAGACTCTGGCAAACATCGCTAAGGGTGGCTACATCCTGAAAGATTGTGAAGGTACGCCTGAGCTGATCATCATTGCAACCGGTTCTGAGGTTGAGCTAGCAATAGCAGCGCAAGCTGAGCTTTCTGCACAGGGCAAAGCAGTACGCGTAGTATCTATGCCTGCAACCGATGTGTTCGACAAACAAGATGAAGCATACCGTGAAGCGGTTCTACCTGCATCAGTAACTAAGCGCATCGCAGTTGAAGCGGGCATCGCTGACTACTGGTACAAGTATGTTGGCTTCGGTGGCAAGATCATCGGCATGACTACCTTCGGTGAGTCTGCACCAGCAGGTGAGCTATTCAAGATGTTTGGCTTTACTACTGAAAACGTAGTAAACACAGCGAAAGAGCTTCTAGCTTAATCGTCTAAATATCTAGATGAGAGCCAGCAGAATTACTGCTGGCTTTTTTGTGTTTAGTCGTTTGGAATATTGAGGATGCCAGCGACAAAAGCAGTAAAGAATGTCTGCACACCGCAGGCAATGAAGGTTAATGCTAGCACCATAACTCTGCTTACGGTTGAGGAATAAAGGTTCCCGAAATCGACACTGGCCCATTGAGAAAAACACCAAATCACCATCAGAACGCCGACCAAGACTATGGCAAGGGCAGCAAGGCACTGTGCTCAAGAGAGACCCTGTCTAAAAAAGTGTAATTGTGTTTAGGTAAAAAGCCTTTTTTATGCGCGTATTTCCTGACAATACTTCCCATTGTCATTGCTTGTATGCTGATAAGTAAACTCAAACAACCGGCGTAGAAAGTGTTGTTAGAGAACTCAACGTTTCCTATGGTGACACCGTCAAAAAATAGGCCTGAAGTTAACACCAAACCAAACATGAACAAGAACAGAGAGGGATAGAAGAATAACCACTTAGGGGTGTATAGAAGCAAGAAGCAGAGATGCCGCCACCCGTCCCTCCACGTATTTAAGTGCGGAGCGCCGGTTCGTCCATCGGGTGAGAGAGTGGTAGGAACCTCATCTATTTTTAGTCCTTTCAATGCTGATTTCACTACCATTTCACTGGCAAATTCCATACCTGTTGTGTGTAGATTCAGGCTGAGGGCCTTTTGCCGTTCGAAGCCTCTTAAACCACAATGGAAATCTTTACAGGGTATGTTGAAAAACAGCCGACCGAGAAAACTTAATATAGGGTTACCTAGGTATTTGTGCAGGAAGGGCATTGCACCATCTGCTATACCTCCTTCAAATCTGTTGCCCATTACTAGCTCATTGCCAGCTCGCAAGCTATTCACAAAGGCTCCAGATTACTGAAGTTATAGCTGTCGTCAGCATCACCCATGATCACAAATTTTCCTTGAGATGACTTTATGCCAGCAGATAAGGCAGACCCATAGCCTTTTTCCTCGACCTCTATTACCCGCGCTCCATTTTCTAGTGCAATATCTTTAGACTTATCAGTGCTTCCATTGTCTGAGATGAGTACCTCACCAGATATATTTTCTTTTTTTAGAAAGTTTTGGGCCTTACGTATGCAAGTCTCTAACGTTTCTTCTTCATTCAAACATGGCATTAATATGGTTAATTCTAAACTAGCATTACTCATATTCTTTTCCTTCCGTGGGCGCAGTCAATTGGAAAACTGCTGTTCCATTTTTTCTATATATCTCAATCAACCAGTTTGGTAACTGATTATTATCTAATTGGTTAAAGAACGATTTTTTTTCTGAGTGTAGCTTGAACGCCTTACTCTGTTGAGAGTTACCTACTATAACGTAGTGGATGTTATTGCTAATAAGTTCATTATGTACTTGGTCTAAGTCAGTGTTCAAAAATTGTTTTATTACAAAAGAGTTACCTGAAATATTTCTGTGGTAGGGAACAGAAATAACACTGGCCTCTGTTAGTGCTAAAATTCTTGTCCCAAAATCAACAGGTGCTAATACCTTATTCTCACCGAAGTCTACCTCCTTCAATAGGTGGTTTAAGTTTTTATGTTTCTCTGTCTCTTGAGTTAAGCTTATCTCAGTAGCTCTGCTAACTTCCTTATTACCCGTTGCCTTTACTGTATCTAGAATGGAACCGATAAAAATAGGGGAAAGAGCAAGGATTATTAGTGCCTTATAGAGGTTGCTTTTTACTTTTTTGGAAAGGGTCACGGCAACGAATGCTTGTAATGGTATAGCCAGCAATACCGGCACCATGGATGCTCTAGCCTGCCAGAAAAATGGTATAGCAAGTGAAAATAAGAATATAGCGTAGAAGTTGAATATGGCTTTTTCTTATCAATAGCGAGAATAGCCAGTATCGCTGGTGCAAACATCAGTATTATATTAGAGGACGAGAAGAAACCTTCCTTATTAATATAATGGAGCGTTGAAAAAGTCTCACTGACTAAATCGAGCCAATAAAACCGCAATACTTCAGGATAGCCTGAATAAGCAAAGTCTGTAAGAAGTTGCGGGAATATAATCAGGGTAGGGGAAAGTGAAATTATTGAACATACAAGAATCAAAAGCGGCTTTAAATGTAATTTATTGGAGAGTTTAATATATGTCCTGCAAAAGATGAAGCCAGATAGAAAACAAAAAGAAAAGGGGATGGATATAGCGTCTATATGTATATCAAAAAACTCTGAGTAGGGTCTATTTAGGAGAATAAAAAGTAATGATAAAATAAAAGCGCTTAACGATATAGTTGAGGCATACTTCAGTGACACCTCCCTTTTAAAAATACCGTAGAGCACCAAAACAGTTAGCGCTGTGATGAAAAATAGGATATTGGCTACCCCAACCCAGAGTGAGAGCGCGGCCAGCATCCCTTGTGTCCAGGCTTTCTTTTCGTCTTTGAATCCTTGCTCCGTGTTCGGAATGAGCAATATAAATAAAGCAGTGATGAAGAGCTGGACGTTGTGATGGTCGATAGAGCCGGGAAGGAACTTAACTAAAAGGTAAGATGACAGGGCATAGGCGGCGCTCACAAAAGCATATTGAGCGCCAAATAGCTTGTTTGTTACGGCAGAAATGCAAACCACGGTCACACAGAGATAAATTAGTGGGGTGATAGATATGGATACTAGGGTGGCTGTTTCTGAATCTGTTACAGCGGAGAGTATTTTTATCAGTACATAAGGAAGGATGTCCGGAACCCGACTCCAGTGAATGATCTGTCCATCTTGAGGGTTGAGGCGCTCTAGCGGTTGCAGGTACCAGTTTCCTGAAGTTACCCAGCCTGAGATTTGTACCAACCTCATGTAGTCGTCGTCGTCCCATAGATCCAATGAGGAAACTCTATCCCAAAAGATCCCCAGCATAATCAGGCTAAAGATGATGCTCAGGAACAATACAGGAGCGAGAGCTCTCAGTTGCTGAGTTCTCTCGTTCAAAGGCTTAGTTAATTCCATTTAACTAGATTCCTTGAGTAAATTTTAAATGCTTACGTTATTAGACTGAGTGAATATTCTCCTTCTATCAAGTTACAACTATTGTTTCTGCATCTTTTGTTCAAAGCATGTACACCAAATTGTGATCTGATACACTTCCGTGACATAAAAAAGACAAGAAGCAGGGTAGGGAGTAACACCATGCTAAGAGTGGCGATTAATGCTTTGGCCGTATCGGTCGAAACGTCCTAAGAGCCGTGTACGAAAGCGGTAAACATTCTCAGATTCAAGTGGTTGCGGTAAACGAATTAGCGCAGCCTGATGCTATGGCGCATCTGCTGCAATACGATACCAGTCATGGTCGCTTTCAAAAGAAGGTCTCTCATACCCAAGAGTATCTTTATGTGCATCATCAAGATGGTAGCAAAGATGAGGTTCGTATCCTCCACCTAGCCGATATTGAACTGCTTCCTTGGCACGACCTAGATGTGGATATTGTTCTGGACTGTACCGGTGTGTTTGGCTCTCAAGCGGATGGACAGCAACATATCAAGGCTGGGGCTAAGAAGGTGCTCTTCTCTCACCCTGGCTCTCAGGATCTAGACAACACTATCATCTACGGTGTTAACCATGACACCCTTAAAGCGGAGCACAAGGTAGTATCCAACGGCTCTTGTACCACCAACTGTATCGTTCCTATTATCAAGGTTCTCGATGAAGCCTATGGCATTCAGCACGGCACTATTACCACCATTCACTCCTCTATGAACGACCAGCAAGTCATTGATGCCTATCACTCAGATCTGCGTAGAACTCGAAGTGCCAGTCAGTCAATCATTCCGGTGGATACCAAACTGCACAAGGGAATTGAAAGAATCTTTCCAAAGTTTGAAAATAAATTTGAGGCGATTTCGGTGCGCGTGCCAACTGTTAACGTAACAGCTATGGACCTGAGTGTAACTGTAGATACAAAAGTGAAAGTTAATGACGTAAATCAAACACTCCTGCAGGCCTCTCAGTGTACATTACAGTCAATCGTTGACTATACTGAAGCGCCGCTCGTATCCATCGACTTTAATCACGACTCTCACAGCGCCATTGTAGATGGCTCTCAGACTCGTGTTAGCGATGGCCAACTGGTTAAGATGTTGGTGTGGTGTGACAATGAATGGGGCTTTGCTAACCGTATGCTGGACACCGCTCTAGCGATGCAATACTCAAAATAATACATAGCTCAAAATAAATGAATAAAGTTTGTACTTTATGCCTTGAACTTGTGTAGATTGACCCCATGTAAATCTCATATTGACTGAATTCGAACGCCTGAGCCGAGGCTTGGGTGAAAAATTTTTGTAATATTTATACAAGAGGACAAAGAATGTCTGTAATCAAGATGACTGACCTGGATCTATCAGGTAAACGCGTATTTATCCGTGCTGACCTAAACGTTCCAGTAAAAGACGGTAAAGTAACTTCTGATGCACGTATCCTTGCATCACTTCCTACTATCAAGCGTTGCCTAGAAGCTGGCGCTAAAGTAATGGTTACTTCTCACCTTGGTCGTCCTACCGAAGGCGAGTACGCTGAAGAGTTCTCTCTACAACCTGTTGTTAACTACCTAACGACGCTCTAGATTGCGAAGTTAAGCTAGCTAAAGACTACCTAGAAGGCCTAGAGCTAAACACTGGTGAGCTGGTTGTTCTTGAAAACGTTCGCTTCAACAAAGGCGAGAAGAAGAACGAAGAAGAGCTTTCTAAGAAGTACGCTGCACTATGTGACGTATTCGTAATGGATGCGTTTGGTACGGCTCACCGTGCTCAAGCATCTACTCACGGTGTTGGTACTCATGCTCCAGTTGCATGTGCAGGTCCTCTACTTGCAGCAGAACTTGAAGCACTAGGTAAAGCAATGGACAACCCAGAGCGTCCACTAGTTGCTATCGTTGGTGGTTCTAAGGTTTCTACTAAGCTAACTGTTCTTGAATCTCTATCTAAAGTAGCTGACCAACTAGTAGTTGGTGGTGGTATCGCAAACACCTTCATCGCAGCTGCTGGCCACAACGTTGGTAAGTCTCTGTACGAAGCAGACCTAGTTGAAACCGCTCAGAAACTAATGAAAGAGTGTTCTATCCCAGTTGCGACTGACGTTGCTTGTGCAAAAGCATTCGATGAGAACGCTGAAGCTGAAATCAAGAACGTTGCAGACGTTGCAGATGACGACATGATCTTCGACCTAGGTCCTGATTCAACTGCAGCACTTGCTGAAATCATTGGTAACGCTAAAACCATCCTATGGAACGGCCCTGTTGGCGTATTCGAATTCAAAAACTTCGAAGCGGGCACAGAAGGTATCTCTCGTGCAATCGCTGAGTCTGCAGGCTTCTCTGTAGCAGGCGGTGGTGACACTCTAGCAGCTATCGACAAGTTCGGTATCAAGGCTGACGTTTCTTACATCTCAACAGGTGGCGGTGCTTTCCTTGAGTTTGTAGAAGGTAAGGTTCTTCCTGCAGTAGCTATGCTAGAAGAGCGTGCTAAAGCGTAATATTTTTTAGGCGGGATCAATCCCGCCTTTTTTAATTTTTTTGCTACAATGCGGCAGTGTTGTATGCGATATTTTTCATACTTTGCAAAGTGCAATTAATTAACGACAGAAAATAGGATTAATTCCATGTCTAAGATCTTCGATTTCGTAAAACCAGGTGTGATTTCTGGCGACGACGTACAAAAAGTTTTTGAAGTAGCAAAAGAGAACAAATTTGCTCTTCCAGCAGTAAACGTTGTTGGTACTGACTCTGTAAACGCAGTTCTAGAAGCTGCTGCGAAAGTAAAATCTCCTGTTGTTGTTCAGTTCTCGAACGGTGGTGCTGCTTTCTTCGCTGGTAAAGGCGTTAAACTAGAAGGTCAAGGTGCTCAAATCCTTGGTGCTGTAGCTGGTGCTAAATACGTTCACGCTGTAGCTGAAGCTTACGGTGTTCCAGTAATCCTACACACTGACCACGCAGCTAAAAAACTTCTTCCTTGGATTGACGGTCTACTAGACGCGGGTGAAGAGTTCTTCGCTCAAACTGGTAAGCCTCTATTCTCTTCTCACATGCTAGACCTTTCTGAAGAGTCTCTAGAAGAGAACATCGAAACATGTGCTAAATACCTAGAGCGCATGGCTAAAATGAACATGACAATCGAGATCGAACTTGGTTGTACTGGTGGTGAAGAAGACGGCGTAGATAACTCTGACATGGACGCATCTGAGCTTTACACTTCTCCAGAAGACGTTGCATACGCGTACGAGAAACTAAGCGCTGTTTCTCACCGTTTCACTATCGCAGCATCTTTCGGTAACGTACACGGTGTATACAAGCCAGGTAACGTTGTTCTAACTCCAACTATCCTACGTGACTCTCAAGCATACTGTGCAGAGAAGTTCGGTATCGCACCTAACGCTCTAAACTTCGTATTCCACGGCGGTTCTGGTTCTACTGAAGCTGAAATCCAAGAGTCTATCGGCTACGGTGTTATCAAAATGAACATCGATACTGATACTCAGTGGGCTACATGGGATGGCGTTCGTGCATACGAAGCTGAAAACCGTGAGTTCCTACAAGGCCAAATCGGTAACCCAACTGGCGAAGATGCGCCTAACAAGAAGTACTACGATCCACGTGTATGGCTACGTGCTGGTCAAGCTTCAATGGTTACTCGCCTAGAAAAAGCGTTCGCTGACCTAAACGCAGTAGACGTACTATAATTAGTTCGCAACTTATTAATTAGTTTAGAAAAACGCTCTCGTAGCGGGTTTTTTTGTCTTCTGTACTATAGTTTTTGGGTGATATACTCAAAGTTCCAAGGAATTGAATTTTCTGACAATTTCTTGACCTTAGATGCATATACGGAAGTATGATGCAGATCACATAAATGATTTGTAACGCTTTATTACGGAAGAGAATTTTACAATGTCACAAGAAGCAGAAGTACCTGAAGTCCCGAGTGTAGATGCCCTTCATGAAGGTATGCAGGAAGCCCATCATTGGTTTACTAACAACCAAGACCTACTGATCGGTTATGCCGTCAATATTATTACCGCTATTCTCATTCTCTTTATCGGTAATATCATCACCAAGATGATCGCAAATAGTGTCGGTAAGATGCTAGAGAAGCGACGTATGGATAAAGCGGTAGTCGACTTTGTTCATGCCATGGTTCGTTACCTACTGTTTGTTATCGTTCTAATCGCTGCCCTAGGTCGCCTTGGCGTTCAAACGGCATCAGTGGTTGCTGTAATCGGTGCCGCGGGTTTAGCAGTTGGCCTAGCTCTACAAGGCTCACTATCTAACTTTGCTGCAGGCGTGCTTATCGTTGCATTCCGTCCATTCAAATCGGGCGACTATGTAGAGATTGGTGGTGTGGCGGGTTCAGTAGAATCTATCCAGATCTTCCAAACGGTCCTAACTACTCCAGACAACAAGATGGTTGTCGTACCAAACGGCAGTGTTATCGGCAGTCCAATCACTAACTACTCGCGACATGCTACACGACGGGTTGACCACGTTATCGGTGTCTCTTACGGTGCTGACCTTAAGAAGACTGAGCAGGTTATTCGCCAGACCCTTGAAGCTGATGATCGCCTAATTAAAGAGAAAGGCATTCAGATTGGTGTTCTAGCTCTTGCAGATTCATCAGTGAACTTTGTGGTGCGCCCTTGGTGTAAGACTGAAGAGTACTGGGATGTGTACTTTGATACTCTGCAAGCTATCAAGATTGCACTGGATGAGAATGGTATCGAAATCCCATTCCCACAAATGGATGTTCACCTAAACAAGGTCGACTAATCCGAAATTATTACAAAGGGATGCCAAGTGGCATCCCTTTTTTGTGCTTGGTGCTTCAGAGTCGGTAAGCTAGCTGGGATTAAATGCCAGTGTTTTATGAAACCTTCATCGGCAACTAGAGTCCTAATCCTATGTACGCATAGTTATAGAGGTGTTTATGAAGTGGATAAAACGTTGTTATTGGGTGGTATGGCTTGTTTGCCGTTACAGATGGCACATGCTCAGGGCTTTGATTTTCCGCATTTAATTACAACGGGTCAGGGAGAGGTAACAGCAACACCTGATAAAGCAGACGTTGCGCTGCAGGTGGTTATTACCGATGAGAACGCAGAAAGCGCCAAACAGCAAGCGGATAAGATTGTTGCTCAGCTAAGAAAGGCATTAATAGATCTAGGAATTAGCGAGGCTAGCATCCAATCAGGCAATCTCAATATTGCCCCGCAAATCCACTATCCAAAGAATGGTACACCTGAAACCAAGGGCTATAGAGCAAATCGTAGAATCAATGTGGAGATAGCCGACTTAGCTATTTTGCCAACGGCTTTAGAGGCATCTCTGAAGGCAGGTGTGAATCGTGTGGATAGCGTGCGCTTGGGTGTTCAAAATGCTGATATGTATCAAGCAAAAGCACGACAAGCCGCAGTGAAGGATGCTCAGGCTAAAGCTAAGGCATTAGCGCAGGACTTTGGTGAAGACCTTGGAAATGTATGGCAGATCCAATATCAATCCTCATCGGCATCGCCTGTTATGCGCGCTATGAGTATGGATGAGGCAAAAGGGTCTTCTGGCTATGTAGACTCAACCATAACCATCCGCGATAGAGTCAGCGTGGTGTATAAACTGGATTAAACGAGAAAGCCCTTCGATATCGAAGGGCTTTTTACTGTGATTAGTGAAGTAGACGAGCTCGAACTGTGCCGTCGATCTCTTTAAGTTTGGCTAGCGCTTCTTCTGAGCGAGCCGCTTCTACGTCGATAACTACATAACCCATATCTCCTTTAGTCTGTAGGTACTGACCTGCGATGTTGATATCTGCTGATGCGAAGATGGTGTTGATCTGGGTTAGGATACCTGGGCGGTTCTCGTGGATGTGAAGCAGACGAGAAGTGTCGCTGTGTTGCGGTAGAGAAACCTCAGGGAAGTTGACGCTCGAGAGTGTAGAGCCGTTATCAGAGTACTTAGCCAGCTTACCCGCAACCTCAAGACCGATGTTCTCTTGTGCCTCTTGGGTTGAACCGCCCACGTGAGGAGTCAAGATAACGTTGTCGAACTTGGTCAGTGGCGACTCGAAGGTATCTGCATTGGTCTTAGGCTCAACAGGGAATACGTCGATAGCCGCACCAGCAAGGTGACCCGCTTCTAATGTGTCACATAGCGCTGGAATATCCACTACAGTGCCACGAGCAGCATTAATGAAGATTGAACCCGGTTTCATCATGGCAAACTCTTCAGCGCCCATCATGTTCTTGGTTCCTGCAGTCTCTGGTACGTGTAAGCTGATCACGTCACACTTGTTTAGAAGCTCTGCCATGGTTGGGATCTGAGTGGCATTACCCAGTGATAGCTTGTTCTCGATATCATAGAAATAAACACGCATACCCAAGTTTTCAGCGATGATACCCAACTGAGTACCGATATGTCCGTAGCCGATAATACCCAAACGCTTACCACGTGCTTCATAAGAATGGTCCGCACTCTTCTTCCAGATACCACGGTGAGCAAGGGCGTTCTTCTCTGGGATACCGCGAAGTAGTAGCAGGATTTGGCCTAGCACTAGCTCGGCAACACTGCGGGTGTTAGAGAAAGGTGCGTTAAATACAGGCACACCTTTAGCCGCAGCTGCGTCTAGGTCAACTTGGTTGGTACCGATACAGAAACAGCCGATAGCAACAAGCTTGTTAGCTGCTGCAAGTACACGCTCGTTAAGGTTGGTACGAGAGCGGATACCGATAAAGTGGACGTCTTGAATAGCCTCGATCAGCTCCTCTTCCGATAGAGAGCCTTTCAGATATTCGATGTTGGAGTAACCAGCGCTTTCTAGTACCTCTACTGAAGAAGGATGAAGTCCTTCCAAGAGTAAGATTTTGATTTTATCTTTATGAAGCGAGACTCTGGTCATGATAGTCGTTCCTTAACGTATAGATCGAAGAAGTTACAAAAAAGCAATCGTTTACCTGTGACGGTTTATGATTAAGTTAACAAAAAAACTAAGTCATGGGTAAGAAAATTACTTAAAAAAAAGCGATGGACATTTTAGCCCATCGCTGTAATTTTTTAACAATTTTTTAGAATTGCTTATTCTTTACTCTTCGACTTTTGCGCCTTCAGGAGTACCTGTGATTACCACGTCAGCACCACGGTGTGCGAATAGACCTACGGTTACTACGCCAGGAAGAGCGTTGATTTGATCTTCAAGCTGCTTAGGGTTCTCGATAGCCATACCGTGTACATCGAGGATAACGTTGCCGTTGTCGGTAATAACGCCTTCACGATACACAGGGTCACCGCCAAGCTTCACTAGCTCACGTGCCACGTATGAACGTGCCATTGGGATAACTTCTACTGGAAGTGGGAATTCACCAAGAACGTCAACGCCTTTGGTGCCATCAACGATACATACAAACTTGTCAGAGATAGCCGCTACGATCTTTTCGCGAGTAAGAGCAGCACCGCCACCTTTGATCATCTCACGAGCTGGGTTGATTTCATCAGCGCCATCAACATAAACATCAAGACCTGCAACATCATTGCAGTCGAAAACCTGAATACCAAGTGCTTCTAGTTTCTCAGTAGAGGCTACTGAGCTAGAAACTGCCCCTTTGATTTTGTCACTCATGGTGCCCAATGCATCAATAAAGTGATTTACGGTAGAACCTGTACCAACACCAACAATAGATCCAGCTTCAACATATTTAAGTGCTGCCCAACCAGCTTCTTTTTTCATTTCGTCTTGGGTCATTTTTAGTTCTCCGAGAGTAAGGGGGAAAGACGTCGCGATTATATACAGATGCAGTATAGATGACACCTGTTAATCGTTTTCGTCTTCAATTTTCTCAACCTTTACCACTGCCAGATTTTGCTCGGGGTGACGATCTTCTGCAGTGGCATATCCCAACTCTCTATCGGTACCTTGTCTATCTTTTGCTGGTCGAAAGCGAGTCCTATGGCTAGCGGTTTATGATTGGTCTGAAATGGCGCTAGTGTTCGGTCATAGTAGCCACCGCCCATACCTAAACGATGCCCAAGATCATCAAAGGCAACCAATGGAGTGAAAATAATATCCAACTCACTCACAGGCAGATATTTTGCATATTGAGTCTGGGCTCTGAGATCCCATACTTGTTGGTAACCAGTTCTCTACTTGCTGTGAACTGGAGAAACAATAACTGCCCTTTAGAGAAGGGGTGCAGAACAGGAACATAAACGTCGATGCCTTGTTGCCATAGCCATTTGATACTCGGCATAGGGTTTAGCTCACCATCATTAGCTAGGTACAGGGCAACTTTCTTAACGGACTTAAGCTCAGTTAACTGCTCAATGTGAGCTTTTAGATTAAGGCTAGCTTGGTCGATAAATGATGATGAAAGAGTGTTGCGCATGGAGCGCATCTGCTGTCGGATTTGTTGACGAGAAGAGGAAATCATAAGGGTACCCCAGAGTGCCGTTGAGGATTGTGGCCCTTGAACCAGCTGGTTCAAGGCGGATCAGCAATGATGACCGTAGGCTTCTCGATACGAGTCGAGCTTGCTCAATAGCTACCAAGTACTAACCCTTAAGGATTGCTTATCGGCTCAGGGACTTAAATCCTGCTGACGCACACCCCAGGGTAAATCTAATCTTATGCTATTTGACTTTTATCTTGCAACGCTTGTTCTAGCTTTCCATCCAATAGCTCGAGACGCTGTTCGATGTCGCTTTGTTGTTGCTCGTCAATTTGCCGTTCCAAGAGTTCATAACATACGTTCAAAGCGGCGATAGTCATCAATTTTTCGGTATTGGCTACCTTAGTTTTGTCTGCCATTTCTTTGATTCGACGATCAAGGTCGCGGGCGGCTTGACGCAATGCGTCTTCCTTCCCAGCGGGGCAATTTACTCGGGTAACTTTACCTAAAATTTCAATTTCTACTGCTTGGCTGCTCATGTTCGATAACTCGTGATGGCTTAAGTAAGCATGTGCGTCCGGTGCACCTACAGGAAAGAAACTATAGAAAAACCCATTTTAAGATTCAAGCTTTTCCGACCTGTGGCGAGACGTCTGCGTCCTATTTACACAAAGGTTGGTGAAATCTGCTTCGCAAAACCGCAACCTGATGCTTTTTTGCGATGTATCGGTCTATAGCTAGTGTTACTATAACCTTAAACATTATCGTCGAGATTTAACTATGAGCCAAACTAAACTCCCTCAATATCAGTCAACTGCAGACCAATTTGCGACCTCAGGCTTATCTGTGTCGCCAGCTGAAATGCACGGTTTGTTGGTGGGTATGTTAAGTGGTGGCCTTAAGCTAGATAGCGACGGCTGGCAACCGCTACTTTTCGATTACACCAATGATGGTCAAGGCTGGCCTATGGCAAGCCTTGCTACCGCCGAGTTGGCACTTAAGGCAAGCCGAGAAGAACTGACTGACCAAGAGGGCTTCGAGC
Organism: Vibrio ishigakensis; assembly: GCA_000830475.1. Classification (GTDB taxonomy): domain Bacteria; phylum Pseudomonadota; class Gammaproteobacteria; order Enterobacterales; family Vibrionaceae; genus Vibrio; species Vibrio ishigakensis_A. The sequence continues at coordinate 131,601 of BBSC01000009.1, forward strand.
TTAGCCTAATACTTCCGGATGAAGATGAGCTGGTTGCTTACGCTGAAGCTCTAGGTGAGTGGACTAGCCATTTTGCCTCAGGCCTAGGCCTCATCGGCGCTAAAATCGATAAGGCGAGTGAACAGGCTCAAGAAGCGTTAGAGGATCTGCTTGAGATTTCTAAGCTTGAGATTGATCCTGAAGATGACCTGCAAGAACAAGCCATATTGCTAGAGCAGGTTGTGGAGCACGTTAAGGTATGTGTGCTGACCATTCACGCTGACCTTGGACAAAAACCAGCACAAGCTGAATCTAAGACTATTCATTAAGGATTGCCGTGCGCTTCGATGTAGTAATTTCTGGAGCAGCGATGAGTGGGGCAACATTAGCCCTCGCTCTATCCAAGCTTGCCGGTAAAAAGGTCGCTTTGGTTGACCCACATAGACCAAGCAAGGAGCACCCAGGGTTTGACGCCCGCTCTATTGCTCTCTCTTATGGCACCATTGAGCTGTTAAAGCGCTTTCTACTCTGGGATGCGCTTGAAGAGCAAGCGAGTCCCATCCGCACTATCCATGTCTCTGATAGAGGTCACTTTGGTCAAACAGGCTTTGAAGCGGATGCGATGAATAAACCCTATCTTGGCTCTGTGGTAGAGCTTGAGATGGTAGGACAGAGCTACTTCCAATTGCTTGAGGCCGATTCTAATATCACCTTGTTTTGTCCAGATAGCGTCGAAGCTGTGACTCAGTATCAGAAGACGGTCGAGGTTGGACTTAGCAGTGGTCAAGTACTCGAAGCCGAGTTATTGGTTGCTGCCGATGGGACACGTTCCAAGGTCGCGGAGCTTCTGAACGTACCTAACCAAATTCAAGAGCTTGGTCAGAATGCATTGATTGCCAACATTGAGCTTGCTCAGCCTCACCAAGGTCAGGCGTTCGAACGCTTCACTGAGAATGGTCCTTTAGCACTGCTACCTATGACAGAGCAACGTATGTCTCTTGTGTGGTGCTTAGATGATGTTCAGCTTGAGCAAGCCAAACAATGGGATGATGAAACCTTCTTAGCTGAACTGCAGCAAGCCTTTGGTTGGCGCTTGGGTAAACTGGCAAAGGTCGGCTCAAGGTTTTCTTATCCCCTCTCTTTGTACACCCGTGAGCGTATAACCCATCATAGGGTCGCTTTTGTCGGCAACGCCGCACAAACCCTTCATCCTATTGCAGGGCAAGGTTTCAACCTTGGTATCCGAGATGTAGCGACATTGACGGAGGTTATTACTCAGTCAGAGGATGCGGGCAGTTACACGTGTTTGTCTGCTTACAGGCAAGCAAGAACCCAAGACAGAGATGCAACCGTAGGTATGACAACTGGTTTGGTTCGCCTATTTTCAAATAACTGGGCACCAATGATAGTTGGGCGAAACCTAGGATTAATGGCCTTCGATACCCTAACGCCAGTACAGGCATGGATAACCAACAGAAGTTTAGGATTGGTAAAGAATTAACATGATAAAGAACGTTGATTTAGCCATTGTCGGTGGCGGCATGGTTGGACTTACATTAGCGCTTGCGCTGAAAGATACGGATATGCGCATCGCTATTATCGAAGGTGCAGAGGCAAAAGAGATAAGCGATGAACCTGCTTCTCGCGTTTCTGCATTGAGTCGTGCCAGTGAGCGTATTCTGGAGCGTTTGGGCGCTTGGGATAATATCGCTCAGCACAGGTGTACCCCCTATAACCAGATGCAGGTGTGGGAGAAGGATAGTTTTGCCAAGATAGAATTTACTGCTAACGATGTACTGCAAGATAACCTAGGCTATATCGTTGAAAATCAGATTATCGCTTCGGGTCTTCTGAAGCAGGTTGAGCAGATGCCAAACGTGACTTTTTATCGCCCCAATCGCTGTCAAAGCTTGGTAGTAGGTGAGCGTGAGGCATGGCTAACTCTCGACAATGGTCAGAATCTGACGGCAAAACTTGTGGTTGCCGCAGATGGCGCTAACTCTTGGGTGAGGCAACAGCAGGACATTCCTCTCACGGAGTGGGATTATGACCACACCGCGATAGTATGCAATGTTGAGATGGAAGAGCCACATCAGCATACTGCGCGCCAGGTATTTACTAAACACGGCCCGCTGGCTTTCCTACCTATCGATGATGATAAACTTTGCTCTATCGTATGGTCACAGCAGACAGATAGAGCAACAGAGTTACTCAACCTTTCTGAAGAAGATTTCATTAAACACTTGGTGGTAGATTTTGACCTTCAACTTGGCCGAGTCCAAAGTATCTCCGAGCGTCAGGGCATCCCGCTTCGAATGCGTTATGCAAGAGACTTTGCTCGCTCACGTATCGCTTTGGTGGGGGATGCAGCACATACTATCCACCCGCTAGCAGGCCAAGGTGTAAACCTAGGTATGTTAGATGCCGCTAGCCTTGCTGAAGAGCTACAGAAACTTTGGGATTCGGGCAAGGATATAGGCGATTACCTTAACCTAAGACACTATGAGCGCTGGCGTAAAGCTGAAGCTGTAAAAATGATCTCCGCTATGCAGGTATTCAAAGAGCTGTTCAGTGGTGATGACCCAGTGAAAAAACTGGTGCGTGGTATGGGCATGAACCTAGCAGGCAGTCTACCCGGATTTAAGAATGAGGTGATGCATCGAGCTCTGGGTCTCAAAGGCGACCTGCCTAAATTGGCAAGATAAAAAAGAGGAGGCTAAGCCTCCTCTTTTGGTATTACACGTAACATTCTCTAAGTCGTTTGATCTCTACGTTTACTTCTTTTACCGCTTTGAAGTGACGCTCCTCAGCGTGGTGAGGCAAGATCAGTTTACCTTGGTCAAATTCGAACTTACCAATGCCGTAGATATAAATTCGTCCCTTGAACAATCTACTTATGTGCTTGGCAATCAAAGATGGAATATAACGCTTAAACAGTCTCATTACTGATACCTTTTATAGTTTTGCTGTGCCTCCATGGCGAAGCACATTATAGGCTATTTGGTATTACGAAATTGTGATGTGGCTGGATTTATAAACAGAACGGCTCACATGCACGAAACTTTCATCTGAATAGGTGACATAAGTCGGAGTTATATTGCATAAAGGTGTAAGTGGTTGAACGTTAAAACTTTTGTCACTGATAGTTGGATGAATTAATGTTCAACTAGTTCAAAAATCATCGAGATCTATTTGTAACGAACTATGTCACTGATGTGCGGGGTGCACAGATCAAGCATATCTTGGGTGTTGAGAAGCACACCTGCCATGTCAGTTCCACTACTGATGGTCACCTGTGGTAGCTCCAATATCTTACGATCAAAGATAACTTTAATATCGTGAGTAAGATGGAAAGGGGTGAGGGTGCCAGGCTTATAACCTGTAATGGATTGCACCTCTTCAAAACCGACACAGGTCACACGTCTGCACTCAAAGTGGGCTCGGACCTTTTTGGGGTCGACCTGCTGATCTCCGGGAACACAGGCGACGAACATTAGTCCTCCCATATCTCGAAGTAGCATGGTCTTTAGCATGATGCTAGGCTGATGCCGCGTTGACGAGCCGCGTCTTCGATAGAAACCGCAGGGGTTTTATGTGGAAGCAGGGTGTAAGATACACCCTGCTGGTTCAGATATTGGGTTACTGGAGTATCAGTCATCAAGGGCGTAAGGCAGTGGTTCAAGCTTCCAGATATTCTCGGGTGTTTCTTTTAGACGAAGCTTGGTCTCGTCTTCTAGGTCTTTGTTAACCACGATAAGCGCCATAGCTGTACCGTCTTCTGCTACAAAGTGCGCTAGTGCTTCACCAGCGCCTCGCCAATTCTCACCAACCTGACGCTCAAACTCAAAGCTATCACCCTGAGCAGCACCTGAGATGATGCGCATGACACGCTTGTTTATACCGCGGTATTTAGCACGAGCCACGGTTTCTTGTCCTGTGTAGCAGCCTTTATCAAAGCTTACCCCACCCAGAGCTTGCAGATTCAGGTTTTGCGGAATGTGCTGACTTTGATCTTTTGCTTCAATGCGAGGGATGCCTTGCGCGATATCCAGACCGTCCCAGATACTAGCGTCCAGTTGCTCAATATCTGTCAGTTTGGCTTTGAGCTGCTCTGCTGTGTTGCTATCAACAAGCAGGAGCCAACGCTCATCGTCGACTTTAATCGCTGAACCACCCTCGATAGCCCGCACTGAATCTCGGCTGTCACTTAAGGTGTCGATAAAGGATTCTGCTTTTTTACCCAAAACACCCAAGCTGACTGCATCACTGATGTTCATCTCTACTTTAGAGAACACAGAATACTTCTTTAGCTCAGTAAATGCGGTATCTATACCTGAGGCAGGCTGCCAAAGGGCATAGCCCTGCGCGTGATTAAATAGACGGAAGATGCTCCACATCTTTCCTTTAGCATCGCAGTGAGCTCCTAGAGTTGATGAGCCTAGGTCTAGGGTCACTAAGTCACAGGTAACTTGGCCTTGAAGATAGCTTTTCTTATCGTCGCCAGTTACTGTGATGGCTTTCCATTGGTTGAGCTCTGTCCATGCTAAAGCGGGTAGATTCATGGTGTTTCCTTGCTTCGAAATTATAGGCACATGGTAATAGTTAAATCTGAGCTTGTCTAAGCGAGTTAAAAAGCTGTGATTTAATTAATGGTTACGACCTCTCGCTATTGATACACTCGGGTAAAACGAAAATGGATTATTAAGAGGTTAACTCATGTTTACAGTTGAGGATAAAGCACGTATCAAGTGGGCATGCCGTCGCGGAATGCTAGAGCTAGATGTGGTTATCATGCCTTTTTTCGAGGAGTGCTTCGAAGGTTTGACGGAACAGGAACAGAGAGATTTTGTATCCCTACTTGAGTGCGATGACCCAGACCTATTTACTTGGGTAATGGGCCATGGTCGCAGTGAGAATCTAGCCCTTGCCTCTATGGTAGATAAGGTGGTTGCTCACAACATGAGTAAGGTTAGATAAAACAAAAAGGCGCCGAGGCGCCTTTTTTATGGTTCTAGGATAGTCGGTTTCGCCTCTGGCAAGGTGTCCGGGTAATCCAAGGTATAGTGCAGACCACGGCTCTCTTTACGCTCCATGGCACTTTTCACCATAAGCTCGGCTACCTGAAGTAGGTTACGCAGTTCAAGCAGGTTGTTGGATACGCGGAAGTTGCTGTAGTAGTCGTGTACCTCTTGCTGAAGCAGCTGAATACGACGAAGTGCACGCTCAAGACGCTTGTCAGTGCGCACGATACCCATGTAATCCCACATAAATAGACGCAACTCGTGCCAGTTGTGCTGTAGAACTACCTCTTCATCTGAGTTACATACCTGACTTTCATCCAGTTAGGAAGTTCGCCTGGCATATCGGCACCATCGATTTCTTGCATGATGCTTTTAGCCGCAGCCCACGCATACACCACACACTCTAGCAGTGAGTTTGAAGCCATGCGGTTTGCACCGTGCAGACCTGTGTAACTCACCTCACCAATGGCATACAGACGCTCGACATCTGTCTCACCTTTGGTGTTCACCATGACACCACCACAGGTGTAGTGAGCGGCAGGTACGATAGGGATCTGCTCTTTAGTCATGTCCAAACCAAGGTCTTGCAGACGCATATAGATGGTTGGGAAATGCTTCATGATAAATTCTGGAGACTTGTGAGTGATGTCCAGGTACATGCAGTCTGCACCCAATCGCTTCATCTCAAAGTCGATGGCGCGTGCCACGATATCACGCGGTGCCAGTTCTTCACGTTCATCGAAGTCCGGCATAAAGCGTGTGCCGTCTGGACGACGTAGGTAAGCGCCTTCACCACGCAGTGCCTCGGTTAGAAGGAAGTTACGAGCCTCTGGGTGGTACAGGCAAGTAGGGTGAAACTGGTTAAATTCCAGGTTAGCTACACGGCAGCCTGCGCGCCATGCCATCGCAATACCGTCACCCGAGGATACATCTGGGTTACTGGTGTATTGATACACCTTAGACGCACCGCCCGTTGCCAGAACAACGAATTTTGCAGCTACTGTCTCTACGTGTTCGGAATCACGGTTCCAGATATAAGCGCCGACGATCTTTTTGGCATTGCCGCCTTCTTTTATCTTGTCTTCAGTGATCAGGTCGACTGCATTGTGGCGTTCAAGAACAGTGATGTTCGGGTGGTTGAGTACGTTTTCTTGCAGAGAAGTTTGCATCGCCATGCCGGTTGCATCGGCAGCGTGCAGGATACGTCTGTGACTATGACCGCCTTCACGGGTCAGGTGGTAGCGAGGTTCATCGCTCTCTTCATCTGTTTCTTCCTGATCGAAAGGAACACCGCCGTCGATGAGCCATTGCACACATTCACGTGCGTTTTCTGCAATAAACTGAACCTTATCTTTTTCACAAAGGCCAGCACCAGCAATCAAGGTATCATCTACGTGCGACTCAATTGTGTCGCTCTCGTCAAAAACGGCCGCTATACCACCTTGGGCATAGAAGGTCGCGCCCTCACGACTCAGGCTCTTGCTGAGTACTATTACCTTTGCCTTATTGGCGATACGAAGTGCCAGAGAGAGGCCAGCCGCGCCACTGCCTACAACCAGAACATCGCACTGTTGCTGAGTATTTGAATTCATCGAAATGTCGTTCCCTATTTATATTTGCTAGCTCTAACTCACTGGATAGGTATTTGTAGTTTTTACTTGTTATTAACTTCAGTGATAGTTAGGGTGCTACTATTCGACTATGTGTCGTTTTTATGCGCCTTGTGTTGAATCAAAATGCGCCGAATTCGGACGCTAAATAAGAAGAAAAAGGCGTAAATACACGCGTAGTACATCACATTTTTGATTAAGTTTGAAAAAACTTAATCAATTTGAACTTTTGCGGGCCCTGTAGGTCACAATAGTGCTCAAGCGAATAGTGGTGTCAATCATAGATCACATTCTAATACACCCACACCTGAGAAGGTGCGGATGAACATAGGAGTATAAGCTCGAATGAACGAGCAGTTGACCGATCAGGTTCTGATTGAGCGCATTCAAAATGGGGACAAACAGGCATTTAACCTGCTGGTGGTCAAGTACCAGAATAAAGTATGTAACTTGATCTCCCGATACGTGAATAACCCGAGTGATGTGGCGGATGTTGCCCAAGAAGCCTTTATCAAGGCATACCGAGCTATCCCAAACTTTCGTGGAGAGAGTGCCTTTTACACTTGGCTTTACCGTATCGCCGTAAACACGGCCAAGAACCATATTGTTGCTCAAGGGCGCAGACCTCCTGCTACCGACGTAGATGCGGAAGACGCTGAATACTACGAAACAGGAAATGCGCTCAAAGAAATTTCGAACCCAGAGAATTTGGCATTGTCGAAAGAATTGAAGCAGGTGGTATTTGATGCAATCGAAGCACTACCTGAAGACTTGAAAACGGCGATGACGTTGCGTGAATTGGATGGCCTCAGTTATGAGGAAATAGCGGCTGTAATGGAATGCCCCGTTGGGACAGTTCGCTCCAGAATTTTCCGTGCGCGTGAAGCGGTAGAAAAGAAGATGAAACCGCTTCTGCAACGATAGTGACCATTAAGGTGAAACTAATGTCTAACAAAGAAAATATTTCTGCTCTACTCGATGGGGAGACAATTGATAAGGCCTTGCTTGCCGACCTAGAGCATGACAAGGATGCGCAGCAGACATGGCAGAATTATCATCTCATAGGTGATGTAATGCGAGGCGATGCCCCTCAATCCGCGGATTGGGATATAGCTTCTCGAGTAGCTCTTGCTCTAGAAGACGAACCAGCACACTCGACTAACGTTAAACCTATGATGGAGCCTCAGCCTACACCTTCGCAGGCGAAGAAGGCGTTGCCACAATGGCTAACCCAGTTTGGCCAAGTAGCGGTTGCTGCTTGTGTATCTTTTGCGGTTATTGTGGGCGTACAACAGTACGGTGGTAGCATTGATGGTAATGGCGCGGAGCAAAGTGAGATTCCAGTGCTTCAAACCGTTCCTCTAGCAGGTAGTGTAGAGCCAGTGAGCCTGACCCGTGAGTCAGTGCGTCCTCAGGCTGAGACCGCAGCGAGCGATGAAAAAATCGCCGAACAGCGTCGTCGTATCAATACTATCTTGCAAGACTACGAACTACAGTTACGCTTGAACCAAGGTTCAGAACCATCCACACAAGATTCGGAAATCAAATGAAAAAATTCCTGGCCAGTGCCATTGCACTGATCAGTCTTTCCCTTCCATCCATAGCGTCGGCCAACGAAGGTGCGTCGGCGCTGTTGGATAAGATGAGTGAAGCGAGCCATTCGCTTAACTACGAGATGTCTTACGTGCTGATTCGTAAGAGCAGTATCGAACCCCTTGTATATCGCCAAGCCGTAGATAATGGCAATCAACTAGCACAACTGGTGTACCTCAGTGGACCGGTGCGCGAAGTGATCCAGCGTGGCAATCAGGTAAGTTACATCGAGCCTGGCATTGACCCTTTTACCATCGAGTCTGACAAGATGGTGGCACCTTTGATGCCTATGCTGAAGGTGGATGTTAACAAGCTTAAAGACAACTATGACGTAGTTAAGGTAGGCAGAGCACGCGAGGCCGGTGCGGCAACGGATGTTATCCGTGTGGTTCCAAAAGATGGCCAGCGTTATTCCTATATCGTTTGGGTTGAAGAACAAAGCGGATTACCACTGCGTGCTGATCTTATCGACCGTGATGGTGAAATCCTAGAGCAGTACCGTACCGTTTCCTTCTCTGTTACTGACCACCTAGTGCCAGTAATGAAAGGCTTGGAAAAAGCGACGTTGCCCGAGGTGGTGACTCTGCCTGATAGTCAGGTAACACAAGTAGGCTGGCAAGCCACTTGGATGCCACAGGGCTTCAAGAGTAAGAAGATCCAGAGTCATCCATTGTTTGGCTCAAACCGCGTAGTAGAGAGTCAAATCTATACTGATGGTCTGTTCCAATTCTCTATCTATGTCGCACCGGAAGATGATTTCTCGTTGAAGCGCCAACTTGTGCGCCAAGGCCGACGTACTCTACAAAGTGCTGTAGTCGATAAGCACGAGGTGATTGTGGTGGGCGATATCCCGCCGAGCACTGCGCAACGTATCCTGCAATCTGTAACCTTCCAGTCGGTACTCGTGCAATGATGCGAGCACTGGCTGAGGTGACTAGCGTGTCATCTGATCCAAAAGACCCTGCGAGTTACATCGTGGGGCTTTCTTGTGAGCAGCAAACCTCTTGCAGTGGCTGCGCCTCCAAATCTCACTGCGCAACTGGACAAGTTTCTAAGGCAATCGGCAATCGTCAACATGCTTGGAGCATGAACACATCAGAAAAGCTTTCTGTTGGGGATGTCGTTGAGATTGGACTGCCTGAGAAAGAGCTACTCTCGATAGCCTCTATTGTTTATCTAGTGCCTCTATTTGGTTTGTTCATCGGTGCCGCGTTCGGTGCTATATCTCTAATCTGGCGTTTGACGGAGCTGAGTGGCCGAGTATCGTACTCGGTGCTCTAGGTGCACTAATCAGTGGCCTTATCATCAAGGCTCGCCTTCGCTATAGCCAAGCGGACCAAAGGGTTACGCTAGTACGCACATTGGGCCAACCTTTAGAAATAAAATGAGGATAGCTACCTAGGCTGAAATTAGGTAGAATCTGCCCACTTGAGCAAAATGTAGCTACATTTTCCCTTTCAATTAGTAAGAGTCTAACCGCATCTAAAATGAAGAACATTCGTAACTTTTCTATTATTGCCCACATTGACCATGGTAAATCCACTCTGTCGGATCGTCTGATCCAGGTATGTGGTGGCCTTAGTGACCGCGAAATGGAAGCGCAAGTTCTTGATTCAATGGATCTTGAAAGAGAGCGCGGTATCACCATCAAGTCACAGAGCGTGACTTTGGACTACAAAGCGAAAGATGGGGAAACCTATCAGCTAAACTTCATCGACACTCCAGGACACGTGGATTTCTCTTATGAGGTTTCTCGTTCTCTTGCTGCGTGTGAAGGTGCACTTCTAGTAGTAGACGCAGGTCAGGGTGTAGAAGCTCAGACACTAGCAAACTGCTACACAGCGATCGAAATGGATCTGGAGGTTGTGCCAATCTTGAACAAGATTGACCTACCAGCAGCTGATCCTGAGCGTGTTTCAGAAGAAATCGAAGACATCGTTGGTATTGATGCGATGGAAGCTGTTCGCTGTTCAGCGAAAACAGGCCTTGGCGTTGATGAGGTGTTGGAAGAAATCGTGAAGGCGATCCCGGCACCAGAAGGTGAGCCGGAAGGTCCACTGCAGGCGCTAATCATCGATTCTTGGTTTGATAACTACCTTGGCGTTGTTTCACTTGTGCGTATCAAAAACGGCAAGCTAAAGAAAAACGACAAGATTAAGGTAATGAGCACAGGTCAAGTTTGGGGAGTGGATCGCCTAGGTATCTTTACGCCTAAGCAAATCGACACGACTGAACTGAACACTGGCGAAGTAGGCTGGGTAGTATGTGGTATCAAAGATATCCTTGGTGCCCCGGTTGGCGATACCTTAACTCATGCTAAAGGTGGCTGTGAAACAGCACTGCCAGGCTTCCAGAAAGTGAAGCCACAGGTATACGCGGTTTATTCCCAGTATCATCTGATGATTATGAAAACTTCCGCGATGCACTAGGCAAACTGAGCCTAAATGACGCGTCACTATTCTACGAACCAGAGAGCTCTGCTGCACTGGGTTTTGGTTTCCGTTGTGGTTTCCTTGGTATGCTTCACATGGAAGTTATCCAGGAGCGTCTAGAGCGTGAATATGACCTTGACCTAATTACTACAGCTCCAACAGTAGTGTATGAGGTAGAGAAAACTAACGGTGAAGTATTGTATGTAGATAGCCCAGCTAAACTACCAGCAGTAAATGATCTTGAGGCAATTCGTGAACCAATGGCTCGCTGTAATATCCTCGTACCATCAGACTATCTAGGTAATGTTATTACCCTTTGTGTCGAGAAGCGCGGTGTTCAGGTGGATATGGTTTATCACGGAAACCAAGTTGCTCTTACCTACGACCTGCCTATGGCAGAGGTGGTACTAGACTTCTTTGATCGTCTAAAATCGACTTCTCGTGGTTACGCATCTCTAGACTACAACTTCCATCGCTATGAAGAATCAAACATGGTGCGCGTAGATGTATTGCTTAATGGCGATACCGTTGATGCACTGGCTATCATCACTCACAAAGACAACGCACAATCACGCGGTCGTCAATTAGTTGAGAAGATGAAGGAATTCATTCCTCGTCAGATGTTTGATATCGCGATTCAAGCTGCGATTGGTAACCACATCATCGCGCGTTCAACAGTTAAGCAGCTACGTAAGAACGTAATCGCTAAGTGTTATGGCGGTGACGTGAGCCGCAAGAAGAAGCTTTTGAAGAAGCAGAAAGAAGGTAAGAAGCGCATGAAGCAGATCGGTAACGTTGAGCTTCCGCAAGAAGCCTTCCTAGCGATTCTTCATGTTGGCAAAGATTAATAGATTGACCGTCTAATAATGAATTGTACAAAAGTGAAAGGGTCATCGGCTCTTTCACTTTCGTTGTTTTTGAAACAGGTAATTTTAAGGGATTTAAATGCTAACACGTTTTCTCTAATCCTAGTCATCGTGACTCTTGTGACTGGTATTGTTTACGCCTTTGAAAAACTAAAATGGGGCAAGCAGCGTCAAGCCAAGGTTGCTGAAGTCGAGGCTCAAACTAATGAGCTAGATGAGCAAACCAAGGCTAAAATCACCGCTCAGCCATGGTGGATTGAGAACAGTGTTTCTATCTTCCCTGTAATTGCTTTTGTTCTGGTTCTGCGTTCATTTATTTATGAACCATTCCAGATCCCGTCAGGCTCTATGATGCCAACTCTGCTGGTGGGTGATTTCATCTTAGTAGAGAAGTATTCGTACGGCCTGAAAGACCCTGTATTTCGTTCTCAATTGGTAGAGACAGGTAAGCCTGAGCGCGGTGATATCGCTGTGTTTAAGTTCCCACCTCAGCCAAATATTGACTACATTAAACGTGTTATTGGTCTACCGGGTGATACGGTGCGTTATAGCCGTGACAAGCAACTGTGTGTTAAGCCAAAGGGTGAGAGTCGCTGTAATCCAGTGCCTCTAACTAACTACACAGAGAGCGAATTTGTTCAAAACAATATTCCGATGATTCGTCTAGACGAGAGCCTAGGTGAGCATCAACACCAGATTTTGATCAACCCACTTCGTCAGGACAATGTGGCGGCGTATCAGCCTCGCTCTGGCGTAAATGAGTGGGTGGTTCCTGAAGGTCATTACTTCATGATGGGCGATAACCGCGATAACAGTGCTGATAGCCGTTACTGGGGTTTCGTACCTGAGGCCAACTTGGTTGGCAAAGCGGTGGGTATCTGGATCAGCTTCGAGTTCGAGCGTGGTCAAGACAGCATCCTACCATCTTGGATCCCGACAGGGGTTCGTTTTAACCGCATTGGCGGCATTGAGTAATTAGAGAGAGTATGAATTCTCAACTATCAAGACTAGAGAAGAGCATAGGTTACAAGTTTGAGAACCTTGCTCATCTGCAATTGGCACTCACTCATAGGAGTGCCAATAGTAAGCATAATGAGCGACTAGAGTTTCTGGGCGATTCAATTTTAAGTTTTGTTATCACCGACGACTTGTACCATCGTTTTCCTCAGGTAAACGAAGGGGATATGAGCCGTATGCGTGCGACCCTAGTACGAGGTAAAACCTTGGCTGAATTGGCACGTGAGTTCGAGTTAGGTGACTATTTAAAATTAGGTCCAGGTGAGTTGAAGAGCGGCGGTTTCCGTCGTGAATCTATCTTGGCGGATGCAGTTGAAGATCATAGGTGCGGTTTACCTAGACAGTGATACAGAGACAGTTCGTAAGATGGTACTGGGTTGGTATAAGACACGACTTGAAGAAATTAAGCCAGGCGTGTCTCAAAAAGATCCTAAGACTCGTCTTCAAGAATTCCTGCAAGGACGTCGTAAGCCACTTCCTAGTTATGAAGTGACTAGAATTAAGGGTGAGGCTCATAACCAAGAGTTCACCGTAATGTGCTCAGTAACGGGTATCGATCAGCCAGTAAAAGGCGTGGGTACTAGTCGTCGTAAGGCGGAACAGGCAGCAGCTGAACTTGCATTGGAGAAACTAACGAATGTCTAATCACGATAACTCAGAAGAGCAAGAGTTCGATCTAGACGCCTATTTTGCGTCTCACAATCAAGAGCAAGCGACTTCTGAAGAAAACCAACATTGTGGCTTTATCGCTATCGTTGGTCGTCCAAACGTAGGTAAATCGACTCTACTGAACCATATTCTGGGTCAGAAGATCTCTATCACTTCGCGTAAGCCTCAGACCACACGTCACCGCATCATGGGTGTAGATACCGATGGCGATTATCAGGCTATCTTCGTCGATACCCCGGGTCTTCATATCGAAGAGAAGCGCGCGATCAACCGCTTAATGAACCGTGCGGCGAACAGTACATTGAGTGATGTGAATCTAGTGTTCTTCCTTGTGGATGGCACCCACTGGACGGCAGACGATGAGATGGTTCTGAATAAGCTTAAGGCTGCCAACTTCCCAGTTGTTCTGTGTGTGAATAAGGTTGATCAGGTTAAAGACCGCAATCTAGTTATGACTCACATGCAAGATATGTCTGAGAAGATGGATTTCGTGGACATAGTGCCTATCTCGGCTAAGCAAGGTAAGAATATCGATGTGCTGCGTAAGCATGTTCGCGAGCATTTGCCGAAAGCTATTCATCACTTTCCAGAAGAGTATGTGACTGACCGCTCTCAGCGCTTTATGGCTTCAGAGATCGTACGTGAGAAGTTAATGCGCTTTACTGGTGACGAACTTCCATATTCAGTAACCGTTGAGATCGAGCGTTTTGACTACAACCCAGATACAGATGGGTTCCACATCAATGCCCTGATTCTGGTTGAACGAACGGGTCAGAAGAAGATGGTTATCGGTAAGGGTGGCGATAAGATCAAAACCATCGGCCGTGAGGCTCGTCTAGATATGGAAGAGCTGTTTGGCCGTAAGGTGTACCTCGAAACCTGGGTTAAGGTTAAGTCTGGTTGGGCTGATGATGAGCGAGCGTTGCGCTCTCTGGGCTACATGGACGACCTATAATTATTTCGAAACTCCACCGCTCAGGTGGAGTTTTTTGTCTCTAGGGTGTGATAAGTGAGTGTGATTGATGGCTTTCAGCGTTGCTTTGTGTTGCATCGCAGGCCCTACACAGAATCAAGCTTAATATTGGATGTCTTCTCCGAAGACTATGGTCGCGTCACCATACTCAGTAAGGGGGGACGTAGCAAACGCTCGCCCCTAAAAGGGGCACTGCAGCCCTTTACCCCATTACTGCTCAAGTGGGGTGGTGGTGGCTCAATGAAAACCCTGCGTCAAGCTGAGCCAATCAGCCTTGGTCTGCCCCTGTCAGGGGTAAACCTCTACTCGGCTATGTATGTGAATGAGATATTGGCTCGAGTGACAGCCATGAGGTGCCATATCCAGAGCTATTCATCGACTATCTGCATGCATTGACTGAGCTTGCTCAAGCTACCAACAGAACCAGCTCTCCGCCGGTTTGAACTGGCCTTATTATCCGCGCTTGGCTATGGGGTAGATTTCATGCACTGCTCGGGTACTGGTGAACCCGTCGATCCTAAGATGACCTATCGCTATCGTGAGCAACAAGGCTTTATCGCCTCGGTGCGCAAAGACAACCTTACTTTTAGCGGTGAGGAGCTTATCGCCATAGCGGAAAGAAGATTTACAACACCGGCACAATTAAGTGCGGCCAAGCGCTTTACACGTATAGCATTAAAGCCTTATCTTGGTGGCAAACCATTAAAAAGTAGGGAACTTTTCCTTCCCCGCACACGGAGCATTGGACAATGAAACCGATTCTACTTGGCGTCAATATTGACCACGTAGCAACCCTAAGAAACGCCCGCGGCACCAAATACCCAGACCCTGTACATGCAGCTGAGATTGCAGAGCGTGCAGGTGCAGATGGTATCACTATCCACCTTCGCGAAGACCGTCGTCATATCCTTGACCGCGACGTCCGTATCCTGGCGGAGACCATTCAAACTCGCATGAATCTTGAGATGGCGGTTACCGATGAGATGGTAAATATCGCTCTTGAGACTAAGCCTGAATATGTGTGTCTAGTACCTGAGAAGCGCGAAGAGCTAACCACTGAAGGTGGTTTGGATGTGGTTGGTCACCTAGAGAAGATTAAGGCGGCGACTGAAAAGCTAACCGCAGCAGGTATCAAGGTATCTCTATTCATCGACCCTGAGCAATCTCAGATTGATGCATCGAAAGCAGCAGGCGCACCGTTTGTAGAGCTTCACACTGGTCACTACGCTGAAGCGACCGATGACAAAGAGCTAGCAAAAGAGCTAGAGCGCATTGCAGAAGCGGCTCGCTATGCTGACTCTCAAGGCATTACAGTAAACGCAGGTCACGGTCTGACGTATCACAACGTTGGTCCTATCGCTGCACTTCCTGAAATCTACGAGCTAAATATCGGTCACTCTATTATTGGTCGTGCGGTATTCGACGGTCTGCACAAAGCGGTAGCGGACATGAAGGCTGTAATGGAGCAGGCGCGTAAATAATGGCAATTCTTGGTTTGGGTACAGATATTGCTGAGATTGAGCGAGTTGAAAAAGCGCTGACGCGCACTGGCGCTCCCTTTGCTAGGCGCATTCTTACTGAAGCTGAAATGACTCAGTTTGATTCCATCAAACCCCAAGCCAAGTTTTTGGCAAAACGCTTTGCAGCCAAGGAGGCTGCATCAAAGGCTCTGGGAACGGGTATCGCTAAAGGTGTCTCGTTTCAAGACTTTGAGATCCGCAACGATGAGTTTGGTAAGCCCTGTCTAGAGTTATCAGGGCAGGCTAAGGTCATTGCCGACAAGATGGGTGCCAATCATTGCCACCTATCTATCTCAGACGAGCGCCACTATGCAGTGGCGACCGTTATCCTCGAGAGTTAACCTAGTTTTTTAGTTAACTAAGGTATAGACGCGCTGTGGTCTGTACCTTCTCCATTTCATCCTGAAGTTCTAGCAGTTCTGGCTCGATATCCTCGACACTGTCACCGGAGCGAAGCATCTTCTCAACCTGTGCACAGGCGATCTTGAGCTTAGGAACACCGCAATAACTGCTACTGCCGTGCATCTTGTGTACATGATGAATAAGCTCATCTTTGGACACTGACTGCTCGTCGATAGCCTTTTCAATCACCTGATTTACCTCAGGGATATAGTCCACCAACATCTGTAGCATCTCTTTGGCGAGGTCTTCCTTATTTGCCGACTGAGTCATAGCTGCATCCCAATCTATGATGACATCGCTTTTCTGGCTTTCAGTTTCAGTATGAATTAGCGTATTGATGGGCATGCTCTCGGTAACCTGCTCTTTCTGACCCCAGTGGTTTAGCACCTTGAGCAGTACCTGCTCCTCGATAGGTTTGGTCAGGTAGTCATCCATACCCGCATTGAGCAATCGGTCACGTTCTCCACTCATGGCGTGAGCGGTTACCGCAATCACAGGTGTGTCTTTGTTGAGGTCACTCTGCTTGATAGCCTGACAAGCTGCAACACCGTCCATCCCCGGCATCTGAATGTCCATCAAAATTAGGTCGAAATGTCGGCTGTTGGCTTCTGTCACCGCGTCATGGCCGTTATTACAGGTAACTACTGATTCTACATGCTCTTCCAAAAGCGCACTGATGAGCTTGAGGTTGGCTGGGTTGTCGTCCACCGCCATTACCTTAAGAGGCAGTTTTTCTAGCAGCACAGGCTCCGGCTTAGTATAAGGCAGGGCGTGCATTTCTTGACCGTGTAGAAGCGATTGCATCAGCTTGGTACGCGTCAATGGCTTGATCACACAGGTCACCGAGTGTTGTGACATCAACATCTCAGACAGCGCCAACTGATTACTAGGTAGACCGAGAATGATATTCGGCGATACCGCTTTGGCCCTATGGATAAAGTCGATGAGTTCTGTTTCGCTATAGACCTCATTAATCGGCAGGTTGTAAACGATATAGTCGTGCGAAGACAGCTTATCTGGAATCGAGGAACGGTACTGAGTAATCACGCCTTCTTGAGTCAGAAGCTGTTGAACCACGTTTGCAGCCTGTAGGTTTTGCTCGATAAGCAGTACTTCTTTCTCACGGATGGAAGTAAGGTCAAGCTGCTCTAGAGGCAGGTCGGTGGTGGTCAATCGAATTGTAACCAAAAGGTTGAGCTTGGTGCAAACGACTGGTTAGGCTTATCTCACCACCCATCTGGCGAACCAGTTTCTGGGTGATAACCAAGCCAAGACCTGTACCGCCATAGCGACGGGTAATACTCGCATCTGCTTGGCTAAAGGCCTGGAATAGCTGGGCCTGCTGGCGCTCTGAGATACCGATACCGGTATCGCGAACCATAAACTGGATCTCGACCTGATCTTCTTTCTGCGAACGCAGTTCGATAGAGACATCGATATTGCCACGCTCGGTGAACTTGATTGCGTTGCCCACAAGGTTGGTAAGTACCTGCTGAATACGCAGTGAATCACCCACCACCAGCAGGGATCTTAGGATCGACCTTGAGGGTGAGCTCTAGGCCTTTTTCATGGGCACTTGGCGCTTGTAGGTTAACTACCTCTTCGAGAGATTCTTGCAGATCAAACGGAATGTTCTCAAGGAGCAGTTTACCTGCCTCAAGTTTCGAGAAGTCCAAGATATCATTGATGATGTTAAGCAGGTTGTTTGCCGAGCGTTCAATGGTTTGCAGATAATCGGTCTGACTGTGGCTGAGGTTGGTTTTCAGCATCTGACGGGTAAAGCCGATAACACCATTAAGCGGGGTTCTTAGCTCGTGAGACATGTTGGCCAAGAATTCAGATTTCACACGAGCAGCTTCCTGAGCACGCTTCTTCGCAATATCCAACTCAACGTTTTGGATCTCTAGCTGCTCTAGGGTCTCACGCAAGTCAGAGGTAGCTTGGTCGATACTGTGCTGCATCTCGATATGATACTCAGACAGCGACATAGCCATGGCGTTGATACCGGTTTTTAGCGAGTTCAGCTCACCGTGCATCTTGCCCTCGATACGCACGTCAAGCTGACCGCGGCGAATCCTATCCACGCTGTTTTTCAGGTGGGTGATAGGCATGGTGATGTCTTGCATCAGGCGATAGGCGAAGAATGCGGACAAACCGACACCTAGGAACATCACGATAAGCGCGACCACTATCTCTTGATACTGTTGCAAGCGAAGACTAGAAAGATCCAGCTCGATAGCGATATAACCCAGCACCTGATCCGTTTCTTTGGCATCCGCTTGAGGGGCAATAAACTGAGCTTCGGCTATGATAGGTGCACGAATGATCAGCTTAGTATCGACAAGATCGACCGTGCTGTGCATTGGGATCGGTTGATCCTTCGAGAACATCAAGCTTTGAAAGTTCGGATGGAAGTTTGAGGTTACGAATAGCTCGTGGTTGGCGTCGAATACCGCGATACTGCGCACCACGTCCGAACGCTTTCTATGGCTATAACTGATAAGACGGCGCACCGCTTCTCGGTTTTGTTGCAACATGGCAAATTCACTGGCGATAGCCAAGGGTTCGACGATGTTGGTACCGGCAGTGATTAGCTGAGATTCAAGGTCGTTGTAGCGATTTGAAGTGAAAAAGACGCTCAATAGCAGACCCACAATAAGGGTAGGTGCAAGGGTCAATGTGATTACGCGAGCGCGTAAGCCGTATCTTGTCATGTTTTATTGGTGCGCTATCTGTGAAAAAATAAGCCGAATCCTTTCCTCACACCGGTGTGAGGGTGCAATGGATATAGTCTAACCCAATATTTCTTGCTAGCGAATGCATAGTATGGAAATTGTTTAACCGAGAATTTGATATATGGCCAACTTTTTTAAGCGACGAAGAAAACCTCTACCTCTAATAAGCACTTTGCTGTCGATATCGAACGATATGATTACCAAGGGGCAGGGATTGGCTTTAATAACAAGAAGTTGGTATTTGTAGAGGGCGCTCTTGTAGGCGAGAAGGTGTTGGTTCAACCTACCGAGACCAAGAGCAAATTTATCCGCGCTAAGCTGATTAAGGTTCAGCAGAAAAGTGATGCTCGACGTGAGCCTTTCTGCCCGCATTTTGACAGATGTGGAGGGTGTTCACTGCAGCATATGCCTTATCAAACCCAACTTGAGGTTAAACAACAGGCGTTTAAGAAATTGATGTCCAAGCTAGCACCTTCAGTGGAGCTATCCGCTATCATTCAAGGAGACGAACAGGGATATCGCAGACGTTCTCGCATCAGTCTACGCTGGAACCCTAAATCACAACAATTAGAGTTTGGCTTTAGGCAGGGTAAGAGCAACCAGATTGTCTCAATTGACCAGTGCCCTGTGATGTCACCAAACCTGCAGGGCTTGTTAGCGCCGGCTCTTACAGTGCTTTCCTCACTTTCTCAACCAAGAAACCTTGGGCATCTAGAGCTGGTGGATGCTGACAATACCCAAGTGGTATTGCTACGCACGACTGAGGAGCTCAAGGTTGCAGATAAAAAAGCCATGTTGGAATTTGCCAAAGCGCATCAAGTGAGCCTGTATCTGCATCAAGCAAGACTGAGCCAGAGCTTGTCCATGGCGATGCTCCAGTATGCACTGAGACTGGCTCAGAGCTCTCATTCCTGCCCACGGACTTTATCCAAGTTAACCGCAGTGTGAACCAGCAGATGGTTTCAGAGGCGATCAGTTGGCTAGATGTGCAAGCAAGTGAGCGCGTTCTGGATCTATTTAGTGGCATCGGTAATTTTACCTTCTCTATTGGTAAACTCAGTAGCAAGGTGATAGGCATTGAGGGCGTGCAAGAGATGGTTGACAGGGCTTCTCATAATGCAACTAAACTCGGCGTTGAGAATGCTGAGTTTTATCAGGCCAACCTTGCCGATCTGAATGGCAACGAGGAGTGGTCAAAGCAGGGCTTCGATAAGATCTTGCTCGACCCTGCTCGTGCCGGTGCGCAGGGTATCGTTGAGCAACTTGGACAGTTTAATGCTAGTAAAATAGTGTATGTCTCCTGCAACCCATCGACTTGGCTAGAGACAGCGAATCTTGCTAGGGCAAGGTTACAAAATAAGCAAAATGCGTGTGCTGGATATGTTCCCGCAGACAGGACATCTAGAGTCCATGGTTTTATTTGAGAAATAACTGAAATTACTCAAAAAACGACAAATTCAATTACAGGGATGTGATTGAGAAAGGTATACTGGGCTGGTATTCCGCAAAGGTAATCAGAGCAAGATTTTAGGGAAGAAATATGGTTGCAATACGCAGTGCGCATATCAACAAAGACGAAGAGTTTAACCTCGAGCGCTGGGTAGATAGTCTTCACCAAGGACAGAAGACAGAGAATAAACTTAAGAAGCTGTACGGTGAGTGTCAGGAGATGCTCGTCGGACATGAACGCAAAGAGCTACTGCTCTGGCGTGGTCGCGAGATGATAGAGATTTTGATTACTCTGTCGATGGACCGCGCAACCCTTCAGGCCGCGATGCTGTTTCCAGTTGTGTCCAGTGGCCTATTCGATGCCGAAGAGCTTAAAGAGCGCTACGGACAGGAGATCATGAAGCTTATCGAAGGTGTGGAAGAAATGGCGGCCATTGGTCAGCTGAACTCCTCTCTCGATGGCTCTGGCGCTTCCGGTCAAGTGGACAACGTGCGTCGAATGCTACTGGCTATGGTAGATGACTTCCGCTGCGTGGTTATCAAACTTGCCGAGCGTATCTGTAATCTTCGTGAAGTAAAAAATGCACCTATCGAGGTGCGTCAGCGCGTTGCTAAAGAGTGCGCCAATATCTATGCGCCACTGGCGAACCGACTTGGTATAGGTCAGCTTAAGTGGGAGATAGAAGACTATGCCTTCCGTTATCAACATCCAGATATCTACAAGAAGATCGCCAAGCAATTGGCTGAGCGCCGTATCGACCGCGAAAAATACATCAAAGACTTTGTGGATGACCTCGAGCTTGAGATGGGTAAGTCCAACATCAAGGCAGAGGTAAGCGGTCGCCCTAAGCATATCTTCAGTATTTGGCGAAAGATGCAGAAGAAGAAACTGGCCTTTGACGAGCTCTTCGATGTGCGAGCGGTGCGTATCATCGCTGACCAACTGCAAGACTGTTATGGCGCTCTGGGTGTGGTGCATACCAAATATAAGCACCTGCCAAGTGAGTTCGATGACTATGTGGCAAACCCTAAGCCAAACGGTTATCAATCTATCCATACCGTGGTGCTTGGCCCAGAAGGCAAGACTATTGAAATCCAGATCCGTACCAAGCAGATGCATGAGGATTCGGAACTGGGTGTTGCTGCTCACTGGAAATACAAAGAGGGCAGTTCGGGTGGCCGCAGTGGTTATGATGAGAAGATCACTTGGCTACGTAAGCTTCTGGATTGGCAAGAAGAGATGTCAGACTCTGGCGAGATGCTGGATGAGCTTCGCAGTCAGGTGTTTGATGACCGTGTCTATGCCTTTACTCCGCGTGGCGATGTCGTCGACCTGCCTATGGGAGCGACGCCTCTAGACTTTGCTTACCATATTCACTCAGAGGTGGGGCACCGCTGTATCGGCGCTAAGGTAGGCGGTCGTATCGTACCGTTTACCCACAAACTTGAGATGGGCGACCAGGTAGAGATTATTACGGCTAAAGAGCCCAACCCATCTCGAGACTGGCTAAACCCATCACTAGCTTCGTACATTCAGGTCGTGCGCGCGCAAGATCAATGCTTGGTTTAGAAAGCAGAGTCGCGAGAAGAATATCGAGGCGGGCAAGGATATCCTTGAATCTGAACTATCCAAGATAGGGGCAACTCTGAAGGATGCGGACGTTTATGCGATGAAGCGCTTTAACGTCAATACAGCAGATGAGCTTTATGCTGGTGTAGGTAGTGGTGATATTCGTATCAATCAGGTGGTGAACCACATCAACGCCCTGGTGAATAAGCCGACCGCGGAAGAGGAAGACCAGCAGGCTCTGGAAAAACTCCAGTCGTCAGAGTCAGATCAACCTATGCAGCCAAGCCAAACAAAGATGCGGTAGTGGTTGAAGGGTCGATAACCTGATGACTCATCTGGCGCGCTGCTGTCAGCCGATCCCAGGCGATAACATCAGCGGATATATCACCCAAGGTCGAGGCATCTCGGTGCACCGTAGCGACTGTGTTCAGTTAAATGAACTGAGATTGCATGCGCCAGAGCGAATCATAGATACGGTGTGGGGCAGTGGCTTTGTGGCTCATTTATCCTGACTCTGCGTATCGAAGCGCTTGAGCGTAGCGGCCTGTTGAAGGATATCTCGACCCTTATCACCAATGAAAAGCTTAAGATCGCTAACATGCGTGCCCGCATAGACCAAAAGCGTCAGATGTCGATTATGGACATGGATATCGAGGTGAATAACATAGATATCAGCAGTCGACTGCAGTCGCGAATCGAACAGATAAAAGACGTCATCTCAGTGAAGCGTCTAAAATAGAAGACCCGACAAGCCCCTAACTCAGGGGCTTGATTTTATAGGAAAGAATATGTCTACTCCAATCCAGCAGCTCCTAGATATTATGGCTAAATTGCGCGATCCAAAGGACGGCTGTCCGTGGGATCTTAAGCAGTCTTTTGACACTATCGTGCCGCACACCATAGAAGAAACCTATGAGGTGGTGGATGCCATTCATAACCAAGATTGGAGCAACCTAAAGGAAGAGCTAGGGGATTTGTTGTTTCAGGTGATCTTCTACTCACAACTCGCCAAGGAAGAAGGGCTATTCGACTTCCAAGAGGTAGTC
This sequence comes from Vibrio ishigakensis, assembly GCA_000830475.1. Classification (GTDB taxonomy): domain Bacteria; phylum Pseudomonadota; class Gammaproteobacteria; order Enterobacterales; family Vibrionaceae; genus Vibrio; species Vibrio ishigakensis_A. Next base: position 154,483 of record BBSC01000009.1, read on the forward strand.
GAGCAGGTGAACGAGAAACTTGTACGCCGTCATCCACACGTGTTCAGTGAGCAGGAATTTGAATCAGAGCAAGAAGTTTCTGAGAACTGGGAGCGAGAAAAAGCCAAAGAAAAAGCGCGCATGGGCAAAGTTGAAGAAAGTATTCTAGACTCTGTACCTAAGTCTCTGCCGGCCCTTAGCCGAGCAGACAAGATTCAGAAGCGCTGTGCTAAGTTTGGCTTTGATTGGGATAGCCTCGGCCCTGTAGTTGACAAGGTTCATGAGGAAGTCCAAGAGGTGGTCGACGAGGCGCTCGCTGTGCCTGTTAAGCAAGAAAAAGTAGAAGAGGAGATGGGTGATCTACTCTTTGCTACGGTTAATCTTGCCAGACATCTAGGGTGCAATCCTGAATCTGCGCTGAGCAAAGCTAATGTGAAATTTGAACGACGTTTTCGTGGTGTGGAGCAGAAGGTGGCGCAAAATGGGCGAGAACTGGCAGAATGTGATATAGATTACCTCGATAACCTATGGAATCAGGTAAAAAACGAAGAGTCGAATTAGTGATAAGATTGTGAATTGATTTGAAGCAAAAAATAAATCAAATGCGTGTGATAAGTTTCACGTTGTGGCGATAAGGGGCTTCTGGTATATTTTCATCCCGTCCAGAAGAAATCCATTTCCCTCATTCAACCAATTTCAGGTTAAACATGACGACAAATTACATTTTTGTTACTGGCGGGGTTGTATCCTCTCTAGGTAAAGGTATTGCAGCGGCATCGCTAGCAGCTATTCTTGAAGCTCGTGGTCTTAAAGTGACCATGATGAAGCTTGACCTTACATCAACGTTGACCCGGGTACTATGAGCCCGACTCAGCATGGTGAAGTGTTCGTCACGGAAGATGGCGCTGAAACTGACCTTGACCTTGGTCACTATGAGCGATTCATTCGCACCAAGATGACCAAGCGTAACAACTTTACAGCAGGTCGTGTTTATTCAGACGTTCTTGCAGCAGAGCGTCGTGGTGACTATCTAGGTGCCACTATCCAGGTAATTCCACATATCACTAACGCAATCAAAGACCGCGTAATCAAAGGCTCTGAAGGCCATGATGTAGCGATCGTTGAGGTTGGTGGTACCGTTGGTGATATCGAGTCTCTACCTTTCATGGAAGCGATTCGTCAGCTTGCAGTTGAGCTAGGCCGTGAGCGCGCTATGTTCATGCACCTAACGCTAGTTCCTTACCTAGCGGCAGCGGGTGAAGTTAAGACCAAGCCAACCCAGCACTCAGTTAAAGAACTTCTTTCTATCGGTATCCAGCCTGACATCCTAGTATGTCGTAGCGACCGCATGATCCCAGCGAACGAGCGTAAGAAGATTGCTCTGTTCTGTAACGTGTCTGAGAAAGCAGTTATCTCGATGAAGGACGTAGACTCCATCTACAAGATCCCTCAACTTATCAAGTCTCAAGGTTTGGATGACCTTGTATGTACTCGCTTTGGCATCAATGCACCAGAAGCAGATCTATCTGAGTGGGAACAGGTAATCTACGAAGAAGCGAACCCAACCGGTGACGTGACTATCGGTATGGTTGGTAAGTACATCGAACTACCAGATGCATATAAGTCTGTGAACGAAGCACTTAAGCACGCAGGCTTGAAAAACCGTCTAAACGTTAATATTAAATACGTAGACTCTCAGGATGTTGAGAGCAAAGGCGATGAAGCACTAGCAGGTCTAGACGCTATTCTAGTTCCAGGTGGTTTCGGTGACCGTGGTGTTGAAGGTAAGATCCTTGCGGCGAAATACGCACGTGAGAACAAACTTCCTTACCTTGGTATCTGTCTAGGTATGCAGGTAGCGCTTATCGAGTACGCTCGTAACGTTGCTGGCTTAGAAGGTGCACATTCAACAGAATTTAACAAAGAGACCAAAAACCCTGTGGTAGGCTTGATCACCGAGTGGGTAGACGGTGAAGGTAAGGTTGAAGAACGCACCGAAACGTCTGACCTAGGGGGCACAATGCGCTTGGCTCTCAGCTATGTCACCTTGAGAAAGGGACTAAAGCATATGAGCTATACGGTAGCGCGAAGATCCATGAGCGTCACCGTCACCGCTATGAGGTTAACAACAATTTGCGTCCTCTGATCGAAAAAGCTGGTCTGAAAGTATCTGGCTTGTCGGCGGACAAAAAACTGGTGGAAGTTATCGAGAACCCTGCACACCCATGGTTTGTAGCGGCTCAGTTCCACCCAGAGTTCACTTCGACTCCTCGCGATGGCCACCCGCTGTTCGCAGGTTTCGTAAAAGCAGCTGGTGAATTCCAGCGTGGCGAACTCAAGTAAGTAAAGGATTTAGGTGTCTGAAAGAGCGCGTAGGGCACCTTTAAAATATTGACATTTAAATTTGGAAAATAAGAGGAAACATTAATGTCTAAGATCGTTAAAGTTCTAGGTCGTGAAATCATCGACTCTCGTGGTAACCCAACTGTAGAAGCGGAAGTACACCTAGAAGGCGGTTTCGTTGGTATGGCAGCTGCTCCATCTGGTGCATCTACTGGTTCTCGTGAAGCTCTTGAGCTACGTGACGGCGACAAAGCTCGTTTCCTAGGTAAAGGTGTTCTTAAAGCTGTTGAAGCTGTAAACGGCGAAATCGCTACTGCTCTAACTGGCAAAGACGCTAAAGACCAAGCTACTATCGACCAAGTGATGATCGACCTAGACGGTACTGAAAACAAGTCTAAGTTCGGTGCGAACGCTATCCTAGCTGTATCTCTAGCGAACGCTAAAGCAGCTGCAGCTGCTAAAGGCATGCCACTGTTCGAGCACATCGCTGAGCTAAACGGCACTGCTGGTCAATTCTCTATGCCTCTACCAATGATGAACATCATCAACGGTGGTGAGCACGCTGATAACAACGTTGATATCCAAGAGTTCATGATCCAACCAGTTGGTGCTAAGACTCTTAAAGAAGGTCTACGTATCGGTGCAGAAGTATTCCACAACCTAGCTAAAGTTCTTAAGTCTAAAGGCTACAGTACTGCAGTTGGTGACGAAGGTGGTTTCGCTCCTAACCTTAAGTCTAACGCTGAAGCTCTAGAAGTTATCGCAGAAGCTGTTGCAGCTGCTGGTTACGAGCTAGGCAAAGACGTTACTCTTGCTATGGACTGTGCAGCATCTGAGTTCTTCGACAAAGAAGCTGGCATCTACAACATGAAAGGCGAAGGTAAGACTTTCTCTTCTGAAGAGTTCAACCACTACCTAGCTGAGCTAGCTAACCAATTCCCAATCGTTTCTATCGAAGACGGTCTAGACGAGTCTGACTGGGATGGCTTCAAGCACCAAACTGAACTACTAGGTGACAAGCTTCAACTAGTAGGTGACGACCTATTCGTTACTAACACTAAGATCCTTGCTGAAGGTATCGAGAAAGGCGTAGCTAACTCTATCCTAATCAAGTTCAACCAAATCGGTTCTCTAACTGAGACTCTAGCTGCAATCAAGATGGCTAAAGACGCAGGTTACACAGCTGTAATCTCTCACCGTTCTGGCGAAACTGAAGATGCAACTATCGCTGACCTAGCGGTAGGTACTGCTGCAGGTCAAATCAAGACTGGTTCTATGAGCCGTTCTGACCGTGTTGCTAAGTACAACCAACTTATCCGTATTGAGGAAGCTCTAGGTGAGCGTGCTCCTTACAACGGTCTAAAAGAAGTTAAAGGCCAATAATTCTTCGTATTTGCAGCCGTAGCGTTGTTGACTGCTTAGGTTTTTCTCCATCACATAGTTACCTATGCTCAGGAGCAAAAACCTAATTGTCGCCTAGCTACAACAGCAACTACTTCGAATTATAAGCACTAAGCTTTTTAGAGCGCTCCACTTAGGTGGGGCGCTTTTTTATTTGCTTGTTGCTAAAAGCAATCGAAACAAACGTCATCCTCGAGTGCTCTTATCGAGGATCTTCTTCCCCACCGATCTCAGTCTTTAGTTTCCGGCATTTAAGTTTTTCTGACTGAAACAAGCGGAATTGTGTTATAAATAGCGCAGTTACATCTAGAAGGATTTGGGCAAGTGCGTGTTTTCTCCGTCATACTGTTTGGGTTGCTGGTTTGGCTTCAAGCCGATTTGTGGTTTGGTAAAAATGGCATCAGTGAACTAAGACAAGTACAAGATGAGATTGCAGTGCAAAGCTCGGTCAACGCTGAATTGCAAAAGCGTAATGACGAGATGTTTGCCGAGATAGACGACCTGCGCCAAGGCTTGGACGCTATCGAGGAAAGGGCTCGCAACGAGCTTGGTATGGTGAAGAAGGGCGAAACCTTCTACCGTATAATTGATTCCGAATAACCCTAAAACGGTTCCTAACTTGAATAAGTATATCGCTATAGTTCCTGCAGCCGGCGTCGGCAGTCGCATGCAGGCAGATAAGCCCAAGCAATACTTGTCCCTACTGGCAAAACCATCCTAGAACATACCGTTGAGCGCTTGCTCGCTCACCCTCAGATTGATGAGGTCATAGTCGCAATCAGTGCATCTGACGATTACTTCTCCCAAACCTCTTTGTCGGATAACCCTAAGGTGACTCAGGTTCTTGGGGGTAAAGAGCGCTGCGATACCGTACTAAATGCACTTGAACACCTTAATCAACAAAACTATCAAGGCAAGGTTCTAGTGCACGATGCAGCCAGACCTAACTTTCAGTTGAATGACCTGACAGCCTTGATGGAGAAGGCAGAAGCACACTCTGTGGGGCTATTCTTGCCTGTAAGGTGAAGGATACGATGAAGCGCTCAGATGAGGCTGCAAACATCAAATCTACCGTTTCTCGCGCTAATCTTTGGCATGCACTGACGCCACAAATGTTTGATTGTGAGGCCTTACGTCTGGCATTGCGCTCGGCACTGGACCAAAATCAACTAGTCACAGATGAGGCCTCGGCTATGGAGCTACTCGGAGAATATCCGGCTCTAGTGGAAGGTCGTGCGGACAATATCAAGGTCACTCAGCCCGAGGATTTTGCATTGATGAAATTTTATCTATCTCAACAGGAGCAAGCATGATTCGTATCGGACACGGCTTTGACGTACATAAATTTGGTGGTGAGGGTCCGGTTATCATAGGTGGCGTTGCTGTCCCTTATGAGCAAGGCCTGCTTGCACACTCAGACGGTGATGTGGCGCTTCATGCGGTATGTGATGCTCTATTGGGAGCAATAGCAGCCGGTGATATTGGTCATCATTTCCCAGACACTGACGATAAGTGGAAGGGTGCAAACAGCCGTGAGCTTCTAAAAGATGTTTATCGCAGGGTCTTAGAAGAAGGCTATCAATTAGGTAACCTAGATGTGACTATTATGGCTCAAGCGCCAAAGATGGCGCCGCATATTGAATCTATGCGTCAGGCGATTGCTGAAGATCTAAACGCTGAGCTTAGCCAGATCAATGTTAAAGCGACCACGACCGAGCGTCTCGGGTTTACTGGTCGAAAAGAGGGTATTGCGGTCGAGGCCGTGGTGCTTATCACAAAGAATAACTAAGAGTTTTATGAGCGATATTCTTAACCATCTCGCTTACCTGCACGGTAAGCCAAGTGCCAAAGCCAAGCTTAAGGTTGAACCTGAGCATTTTATTGTAAAGGAAGATCTAGGCTTTGAGTTTACAGGCTCAGGGGAACACCTGTTGCTGAAAATTCGCAAAACAGGTGAGAACACCAGTTTTGTTGCCAATGAGCTTGCTAAGTTCCTCGGTGTGAAGTCTAAGGACGTAGGTTGGGCTGGCCTGAAGGATCGCCACGCGGTTACTGAGCAGTGGCTCAGTGTTCATCTGCCAAAGGGTGATGTGCCTGATTTGAGCTTATTTTCTAAGCGCCACCCTAGTGTGGAAATCCTTGAATCTAGCCGTCACAATAAAAAGCTTCGCCCAGGTGACCTAAAAGGTAACTTCTTTGAGATCACCTTGACTGAGGTTAGCGATGTCGCTGAGGTGGAAGCTCGTCTGCAGAGGGTATCTGAGCAGGGTGTACCAAATTACTACGGTGAGCAACGCTTTGGTCGTAACGGTAACAATGTCTCTGAGGCAGGCCGTTGGGGGCGTGAGAACGTTCGAACCCGTAATCAAAATAAGCGCAGCCTATACCTGTCTGCCGCTCGCTCATGGATCTTCAACCAGATTGTCTCTAACCGTATTGAGCAAGGCTGTTTTGCTACGCCAATCGAAGGTGACATCGTAATGCTAAATGGTAAGCCGCAGCCTTTTGAAAATGATTTTGATGCGATTACAGCAGCCCTTGCTGGTGATAATGAGTTGCCTACCCAAGGTTCAGCGCGTGCTCTTGAGCAAGAGGTGGTGGATTCTGAGCCAGACCTAATGGCGCTTATTCGTGGTAATCGCATGCGCCATGATCGCCGTGAGATAAGCTTGCATCCAACAGATTTGAGCTGGAGTGCTGAGCAAGATGAGGTAAAAGTCTGTTTCTGGCTCTCTTCAGGTAACTTCGCGACTTCTATTTTTAGAGAAGTGATTGAAGAGATCCCATTTGAGCGTGAATTTAATCAAGAGAATAAATCAGCATGAAGATCTTAATAAGCAACGATGATGGGGTTCATGCTGAGGGTATTCAGACACTGGCAAATGCTTTAAAAGATATCGCTGAGATAGTGGTTGTTGCCCCGGATAGAAACCGCAGCGGTGCGTCTAACTCTTTAACCCTTGAGAGCCCACTTAGAGTTAACGAGATAAAACCCAACGTATTTTCCGTTCAAGCACCCCGACCGACTGCGTCCACTTTGCCTTAAATGAATTGATGAAAGACGACTATCCAGACTTAGTGCTAAGTGGCATCAACCACGGTGCTAACCTAGGTGATGATGTACTCTATTCAGGTACGGTAGCCGCCGCCATGGAGGGACACTTCCTTGGTGTGCAGGCAATTGCGATTTCTTTGGTTGGTAAAACCCATTTTGATACTGCCGCGCGCATCGCTAGAGAATTAGTGCTGCAACACAGAAGTAACCCTATTCCTACCAACCGATTGATTAACGTAAACGTACCCGATGTGCCATTCGAGGAGTTGGGCACTACAGAGGTGACTCGCCTTGGTGCTCGCCATCATGCTGAGAATATGATCAAGCAGCTCGACCCTCGTGGTCAGCAGATCTATTGGCTTGGTCCTCCGGGTAAAGAGCAGGACGCGGGGCACGGTACGGATTTTTACACCATCGAACAAGGTCAGGTATCGGTAACCCCCCTTCAGGTAGACCTTACTGCACATGAATCTCTGCCTTCGATGAAGGCTTGGTTAGAAAGGTAACGAATGGCCCTGTATCAAGCACAGAGACTATCTGAACAATTAAGACACCTAGGCATTCAAGATCAGAAGGTATTGGATGCCATTGCCCGCATTCCTCGTGATCAGTTCTTGTCAGAGGCAATGCGTCATCAGGCGTACGATAACAATGCACTGCCAATAGGCTGTGGGCAAACCATCTCTCAGCCTATATCGTCGCAAAAATGACTGAGCTTTTAGAACTAGATTACAAAAGCAAGGTCTTAGAGGTAGGTACAGGCTCCGGCTATCAGACCTCGATACTGTCACAGTTGGTAGAAAAAGTGTACTCGGTGGAGCGAATCAAGGCTCTGCAATGGGATGCCAAGCGTCGTCTATCACGCCTAGATATCTACAACGTCTCTACTAAGCACACGGATGGCTGGCTTGGCTGGAAGGCGAATGCACCATATGACGCTATTATTGTTACAGCAGCTGCGGCTGAGGTGCCAGCGGCACTGGTAGAACAGCTTAATGTTGGTGGCACGTTAATCATCCCAGTTGGCGAGGAACACCAGCGCTTGTTTAAGATTGTAAAAACGGAATCGGGAATTGAATCGCACTTTATAGAGGATGTCAGGTTCGTTCCTTTAGTACATGGAGAGTTAGCTTAACCCTATGAAGAGGTATTGGCCGAGTGTTGTGGCTGTCTGCTTGGGAGCGCTTCTAGTTGGATGTGCTCCCTCATCGATGAGTGGCAAGCGCGACTATCGTAGCGTAGACAGAGGAAGTTATAGAGGCAGTTTCTATGTGGTAAACAAGGGAGATACCTTGTACTACATCGCCTATATAACTGGACGTGATGTCAATAAACTTATCCGATTCAATGAGTTAAAGCCACCTTATACCCTTCGCATCGGTCAGAAGATAAAACTCTGGTATCCACACTATCAAGACGATACCCCGTCCTATATTGGGGGCGGCGGTACGGCGATTGCGAAATCCAACAATAGCCAACCAAGCTCGACCCAAACAAAAACTTCCACGGCTTCTCAAAAAAGTGCTAACACCAAGGTTGATCCGCAACCAACAAAGGAGTATGTTGGTGCTAAACAAAATGTTAACAAGGTCGCAACTTCTAGCTCTGCAAGCAAACCAGTCTCCTCATGGGTTTGGCCTACCAAAGGACGTGTAGTCAACAAATTCGATACAGGGGAAAAGGGCATAGATATAGCAGGGCAGAGAGGTCAAGCGGTCGTCTCGACAGCAAGCGGTAGTGTCGTTTATTCGGGTAGTGCGCTAAGAGGTTACGGTAATCTGGTTATCGTAAAACATAACAATGATTATCTCAGTGCCTACGCACACAACGACACCCTCCTCTCCAAGAAGGACAATCCGTCAAGCCGGCCAAAAGATAGCGACCATGGGCAGCTCAGGAACGAGCGGCGTCAAGTTGCATTTTGAGATTAGATATCAAGGGAAATCGGTTAATCCGGAAAGATATTTACCATAACAAGGTTGTCGGCATGTATGCCCCACCTGCCAAGCCATTGGAGGCGCTATGAGTATGGATAACACAGCAGCAAAAGTGGAAGACTTGGCTCAAAACAGTGATGAGATGGAAGTCGCTAGCGTTGAGCTTGAGCGTGTAGTCGAAGAGCCAGAGGTAAAAGAAGAGTTCGATGCCTCGGCGAAAAATCTAGACGCAACACAACTCTATCTGGGTGAGATTGGCTTCTCCCCACTCCTTACTGCAGAAGAAGAAGTTCTGTATGCTCGTCGCGCCCTTCGCGGTGACGAAGCGGCTCGCAAACGTATGATCGAGAGTAACCTACGCCTAGTAGTAAAGATCTCTCGTCGCTATAGCAACCGTGGTCTCGCACTGCTTGATCTTATCGAAGAGGGTAACCTTGGTTTGATTCGCGCAGTTGAGAAGTTCGATCCAGAGCGTGGTTTCCGTTTCTCAACCTATGCAACATGGTGGATTCGCCAGACCATTGAGCGTGCACTGATGAATCAGACGCGTACCATTCGCTTGCCTATTCACGTAGTAAAAGAGCTAAACATCTACCTGCGTACCGCGCGTGAACTATCGCAGAAACTGGACCATGAACCGACGGCAGAAGAGATTGCACAGCAACTGGATAAGCCTGTAGATGATGTAAGTAAGATGCTTCGCCTGAATGAGCGTGTGAGCTCTGTGGATACCCCAATTGGTGGTGACGGCGATAAGGCACTGCTAGACATCATCCCGGACATCAATAACTCTGATCCGGAGGTATCAACAGGATGAGGATATAAAGCACTCGCTGATTGATTGGTTAGATGAGCTAAACCCAAAACAGAAAGAGGTGTTAGCCCGTCGCTTTGGTCTGCTTGGCTATGAGCCATCCACTCTGGAAGAGGTGGGCCGTGAGATCAATCTAACTCGTGAACGTGTTCGTCAGATCCAAGTAGAAGGCCTACGCCGCCTGCGTGAGATCCTGCTAAAGCAGGGTTTGAATATGGAATCGCTGTTTAACTTTGATAGCGAATAAGAACCAGATAAAACAAAGGCCAGCTAGATGCTGGCCTTTTGGCGTTATAGGAGTTTCTTCAATCGATATAACTCTTCCAGAGCTTGTCTCGGAGTCAACTCGTCTGGGTCGATATTAGCGATAGCTTGTTCCACTTCACTCGGCTCAGGGATTAAGCTCAATTGATTAGCAATATCCACTTTAGGTGAGTTTGAGGTAGCTTTCGGTTCACTGTGACTCAATTGCTCAAGAAGACTCAGCTTTTGACGCGCTTGCTTGATAACCGACTTAGGCACACCTGCAAGGGCAGCAACGGCAAGACCATAAGACTTACTAGCAGCACCTTCCTGCACAGCATGCATAAAGCAATCTCATCGCCGTGCTCTACCGCATCGAGGTGAACATTGGCCAGCCCATCGATTTGTGCTGGTAGTTCGGTTAACTCAAAGTAGTGTGTGGCAAACAGGGTCAGAGCGTTGATCTGACTTGCAAGCCACTCCGCACTCGCCCAAGCCAGAGATAGGCCATCATAGGTACTGGTACCACGACCAATCTCATCCATTAGCACTAGGCTTTTCTCGGTGGCGTTGTGCAGAATATTGGCGGTCTCTGTCATCTCCACCATAAAGGTTGAACGACCAGAAGCTAGGTCATCGGATGCGCCTATACGGGTAAAGATCCTGTCTAGAGTTCCGATTTGAGCTGATTCTGCAGGCACGTATGAGCCAATATGGGCCATGAGCGCAATAAGTGCGGTTTGACGCATATAGGTCGATTTACCACCCATGTTAGGCCGGTAATGATCAGCATCTTGCGCTCAGGTGCTAGCTCAACAGTTGGCAATAAACGGCGCATCCAGAACCTGCTCAACGACAGGGTGGCGACCATTTTGGATAGAAACACCAATCTCTTTGCTTAGACTTGGGCGGCAGTAGTCTAAGGTTTCAGCTCGCTCTGCAAGGTTTTGTAACACGTCTAGTTGCGCGATGGCATCTGACATTAACTGCAGCTGCTCAAGGTGTGGAAGCAGTAAGTCAAATAACTGTTCCCACAACTGCTTCTCAACGGCTAGTGCCTTGGATTTAGAATTGAGTACCTTATCTTCGTGCTCTTTCAGCTCAGGAATGATATAGCGCTCAGCATTCTTTAGGGTCTGGCGACGCACGTAATGAGGTGGCACTAGGTGGCTTTGGCCACGGCTGACTTGTATATAAAAGCCATGCACAGCGTTATAGCCAACCTTGAGAGTATCGATACCATGACGCTCGCGTTCATCGGCCTCTAGCTGCTCTAGATATGCGGTTGCACCGTTAGCTAGGTCTCGCCATTGGTCCAGCTCTTGGTTATAGCCAGGGGCAATCACGCCACCATCACGAATCACGACAGGCGGATTCTCAATAATGGCGTTTTCTAGAAGTTCACACAGCTCCTGCATTGGCTTGGCATTATCGCGAAGCATCTGCAGTCGTTCGGCGTTAACGTCACTGATACTTGCTTCCAGTTCTGGTAGAAGTTGCAGTGCATTACGAAGGCGCGCAAGATCGCGTGGTCTTGCACTGCGAAGCGCGAGTCTTGCAAGGATACGCTCAACATCTCCGATTTGTTTAAGGGTAGGGCTTAGCTCTTGTGCAAGACCGCTATCGATCAACTCAGAGATGGAGTCTAGGCGCTCGTTGATGGTGACAAGATCTCGAGTAGGCTGATGCAGCCAGCGTTTTAACATTCGACTACCCATGGCGGTAGCACTGTGGTCCAGCACCTCTGCAAGGGTATTGTCAGTGCCGCCGGCTAGATTTTGCGTAAGCTCCAGATTACGACGGGTTGAGGCATCTAGGATCACCGAGTGATCTTGCCTATCCACCGTCAGCGAGCGGATATGAGGTAATGCTGTACGCTGAGTGTCCTTTACATATTGGATAAGACAACCTGCGGCGCAAAGGCCACGTTCGGCTTGTTCTACACCAAAGCCAATTAGATCCTTAGTACCGAACTGTTGATTGAGCTGTTGTTTAGCGGTTGCCAGTTCAAACTCCCAACTTGGGCGACGACGATTTCCGTTACGCCCTTCAAATAGGCGTACTTGCTCAAAATCTTCTGGGAACAGAAGCTCTTTTGGGTTGGTACGCTGAAGTTCAGCCAGCATCGCCTCTTCTGTTTCTGGCTCGCTCAGCATGAATCTCCCAGAGGTGATATCCAGAGTAGAGTAGCCAAATTTGCCATTGTGCTCATAGATAGCAGCAATCAGGTTATCGACCCGCTCGCTGAGGAGCGCTTCATCACTCACTGTGCCAGGTGTCACTATGCGAACTACCTTGCGTTCGACTGGTCCCTTAGAGGTAGCTGGGTCCCCCACTTGTTCACAGATGGCGACAGACTCACCTAACTGAACCAGTTTCGCCAGATAGCCTTCCACAGCATGAAAGGGTACACCCGCCATTGGGATAGGCTCACCAGCAGAAGCCCCGCGTTTGGTGAGTGAGATATCGAGCAGTTGAGAGGCGTGCTTAGCGTCGTCATAAAACAACTCATAGAAGTCGCCCATACGATAGAACAACAATATATCAGGATTCTCGCTTTTAAGCGTAGGTACTGTTGCATCATTGGTGTGTGTTTAGGCTTGGATTTTACCGACATATCTGGGCGAATTTCTTTTCATTAATCTTGTTGAGGCTTAGGATAAATGAATCGCAGAACAAGGGTAAAGGGTATGTCGGATCTTTCTTTACTGACTTTAAGTAAAAACGTGGGTGAACTCCTTAAAAAGCAAGGCTGGATGATGGCGACCGCAGAGTCATGCACAGGTGGGGGAGTAGCACAATCCATCACTGAAATTGCTGGTAGCTCGGCATGGTTTGACCGCGCTTTCGTGACTTATTCCAATGAAGCTAAACAAGAGATGATTGGCGTCGATGTTTCGCTTATTGAAGAGTTTGGTGCAGTTAGTGAGCAGGTTGCAGAGGCGATGGCGTTAGGAGCATTAGAAAATTCAAACGCACAAGTCGCGGTTTCTATTACTGGAATTGCAGGCCCAGGCGGAGGGACCGAAACTAAGCCGGTGGGCACTGTCTGTTTTGGATTGGCTGCAAAGGGCAAACTTATACAGGTAACTACTGTGTATTTCAGTGGCGACAGAAGCCAAGTAAGAAATCAGTCTATTTGTAATGCTTTGCAAATGATTGAAAAGTATATAGAAAATATCTAATTGCGAGCAGGTCTGCAAAAATTCACTTTTTTATCTAGACACTGTATGAATTAACAGTAATAATTGGTTTTAACAAACGAAGTTATCCGTCTTTTTGGAGCAAGTAATGGACGAAAATAAACAAAAAGCACTGGCCGCGGCGCTAGGTCAAATTGAAAAGCAGTTCGGTAAAGGCTCTATCATGCGCCTTGGTGACAACAAAGCAATGGACGTTGAAACCATCTCTACTGGCTCACTCTCTCTTGATATCGCTCTTGGTGCTGGTGGTTTGCCAATGGGGCGTATCGTTGAAATTTTCGGTCCTGAATCTTCTGGTAAAACGACGCTAACTCTAGAGCTTATTGCAGCCGCACAACGTGAAGGTAAGACCTGTGCATTCGTTGATGCTGAGCACGCTCTAGACCCTGTATATGCTCAAAAGCTGGGCGTAGATATCGACCAACTTCTTGTTTCTCAGCCAGATACGGGTGAGCAAGCTCTAGAAATCTGTGATGCTCTAGCTCGCTCTGGCGCAGTAGACGTTCTGGTTGTTGACTCAGTAGCAGCTCTAACTCCAAAGGCAGAAATTGAAGGCGAGATGGGCGATAGCCACATGGGTCTTCAAGCACGTATGCTTTCTCAAGCTATGCGCAAGCTGACGGGTAACCTTAAGCAATCTAACTGTATGTGTATCTTCATCAACCAGATCCGTATGAAGATCGGTGTGATGTTTGGTAACCCAGAGACTACCACTGGTGGTAACGCACTTAAGTTCTACGCTTCAGTTCGTCTAGATATCCGCCGTACTGGCGCTATCAAAGAAGGTGACGAGGTAGTAGGTAACGAAACTCGTATTAAGGTTGTTAAGAACAAGATTGCTGCTCCATTTAAGCAAGCTGAAACTCAGATCATGTACGGGCAAGGCTTTAACCGTGAGGGCGAGTTAATCGACCTAGGTGTTAAACACAAGCTAGTAGAAAAAGCGGGTGCTTGGTACAGCTACAATGGTGACAAGATCGGTCAGGGTAAAGCGAACGCGTGTAAGTTCCTGCGTGAGAACCCAGAAGCGGCACAAGCTATCGATGCTAAGCTTCGTCAGATGCTACTGACTACCGCTCAGCTAGAAGAGTCTTCAGAAATCGAAGTTGAATAAGCTTAGATTCCTTTGAGATAGAGCTTAATTGGGCTCTATTTGTTTCTAAGGGAGGAGAAAATATGTACGCAACCGCAAACAGAAAAACAGCCAATCAGTGGTCAGCCAAAGAGGCTGCACTGAATCTTTTGAGTCGCCGTGACCATGGTCGCTATGAGTTAGGACAGAAGCTTCTCAATAAAGGCTATGAGCTATCGGATATTGACGAGGCAATTTCTTTTTGCGTGGAGCACCATTATCTTGACGATTTTCGTTTTGCTAAAAGTCAGGTGCGCCAACATGTTGCAAAAGGGCATGGCGAGCGACGGATTCGCCAGGAGCTCAATATCAAAAAAGTGTCCGATCAAGTTGTGGAAGAGGCATTAGAGGCAGAGCCACAAGATTGGTTTGAACTTGCCAAAGAGACAGCATTTAAAAAGTTTAAAGGCGCAGAGGCGAGTGACCCGAAAGAGTATGCAAAACAGGTTCGCTTTTTGCAGTATCGAGGCTTTAGCTTCGAACAAATCAAATATGCCCTAGGCAAAGACTAGCTTAACCCCTTCATTTCCCTTCTGGCCTAACTCCTTGGCATCGTAGCTGTTCCTGAAATTGAACAAATCATCTACGCCTAACTTGATGCAGAAACTAGCATATTAAAGCGACTTAAGTGTAGAATGTGGCAAAATTTTCCACATGATCATTTCAGGAATTGTCGCATGTACATGAGCACCGCAGAAATTCGTAGTGCCTTTTTAAAGTTCTTTGAAAGTAAAGGGCACCAGATCGTAGAGAGCTCTTCTCTAGTACCACACAACGATCCTACTCTGCTGTTTACCAACGCGGGTATGAACCAGTTTAAAGATTGCTTCTTAGGCGCTGAAAAACGAGCTACACCCGAGCAACCTCTGCCCAGCGCTGTGTACGTGCTGGTGGTAAACACAACGACCTTGAGAACGTTGGCTTTACTGCCCGTCACCACACCTTTTTCGAAATGCTAGGTAACTTCAGTTTCGGTGATTATTTCAAGCAAGACGCTATCAAGTTTGCTTGGGAATTCCTGACCGAAACTCTAGAGCTACCTAAAGAAAAGCTTCTAGTAACCGTTTATGAAACAGATGACGAAGCGTTCGAGATCTGGAACAAAGAGATTGGTATTGATGCCGACCGCATTATTCGAATCGGTGACAAGAAAGGCGGTAAGCCATATGAGTCA
Organism: Vibrio ishigakensis; assembly: GCA_000830475.1. Classification (GTDB taxonomy): domain Bacteria; phylum Pseudomonadota; class Gammaproteobacteria; order Enterobacterales; family Vibrionaceae; genus Vibrio; species Vibrio ishigakensis_A. Next base: position 169,764 of record BBSC01000009.1, read on the forward strand.
GATAACTTCTGGACTATGGGTGATACTGGTCCTTGTGGTCCATGTACTGAAATCTTCTATGATCACGGTGAGCACATCTGGGGTGGCCGTCCTGGTACACCTGAAGAAGATGGTGACCGCTTCATCGAGATCTGGAACAACGTATTCATGCAGTTCAACCGTCACGCAGATGGCACTATGGAACCTCTTCCAAAGCCTGCGGTTGACACAGGTATGGGTATTGAGCGTATCTCTGCAATCATGCAGGGCGTGCACTCAAACTATGAGATCGACGTATTCCAAACGCTAATCAAGTCGGCTGCTGAAGTAATCGGCTATGAAGACCTAAGCAACCAATCTCTACGCGTTATTGCAGACCACATCCGTTCCTGTTCTTTCTTGATCGTTGATGGTGTAATGCCTTCAAACGAAGGCCGTGGTTATGTACTTCGTCGTATTATTCGTCGCGCTGTTCGTCACGGTAACAAGCTAGGTGCACAAGGTGTATTCTTCCACAAGTTAGTGGGCGTACTTGCTGATGTTATGGGCGAGGCGGGTGCTGAGCTTAAGAAGCAGCAGGGCCTTGTAGAGAAAGTACTTCGTATCGAAGAGGAAAACTTTGGCCGTACGCTAGAGCGTGGCATGGTAATCCTAAACGAATCTCTTGAGTCACTAAGTGCGAAAGATGAAACCGTTCTTGACGGTGAGACAGTATTTAAACTGTACGACACTTACGGCTTCCCAGCTGACCTTACTAACGATGTAGCGCGTGAGCGTGAGTCTCTATCGATGAAGAAGGCTTCGAAAAAGCGATGGAAGCACAGCGTCAGCGTGCTCGTGAAGCTGGCCAATTCGGTACTGACTACAACCAAGCAATCAAGATCGACAGCACTTCCGAGTTCTGCGGTTATTCGGCTAGCACAGGTAACAGTGAGCTTGAGGCTATTTTTGTAGAAGGCGTTGAGTCTGACAACCTGTCTGCAGGTCAAAAAGCTATCCTAATTCTTAAAGAGACGCCATTCTATGCTGAGTCTGGTGGCCAATGTGGTGACACAGGTGTGCTTAAGACTGAGACTGGTCTATTCACAGTAACCGACACTCAGAAGCTAGGTAACGCAATTGCTCACCACGGTGAACTTACCCAAGGCGTTATGAGTAAGGGTGAAGCGGTTGAAGCGGTTGTTGATGCCGAGCGCCGTGCACTGGTTTCTCTAAACCACTCTGCAACGCACCTTCTGCACGCTGCCCTTCGTCAAATCCTTGGTGAGCACGTTACTCAGAAAGGCTCACTGGTTAAGCCTGATGGCCTTCGCTTCGACTTCTCTCATCTTGAAGCTATGACAGCTGATGAGATCAAGCAGGTTGAGCGTCTAGTGAACGCTGAGGTTCGTCGTAACCATGTTATTGAAACCAACGTTATGGACATCGAGTCTGCGAAGCAGAAGGGTGCTATGGCGCTATTCGGTGAGAAGTATGATGACGAGGTTCGTGTACTTTCAATGGGCGACTTCTCTACAGAGCTTTGTGGTGGTATTCACGCGACAAACACAGGTGATATTGGTCTGTTTAAGATCGCATCTGAAGGTGGCATTGCAGCAGGCATCCGTCGTATCGAAGCGGTAACCGCAGACGCAGCACTTGATGTGTTTGAACAGCAGCAAGAGCAGGCTCAAGCTAAGTTGGCAGAAGCAGCAGCTAAGTCTAAGTCTCTTGAAAAAGAAATTGCTCAGCTGAAAGATAAACTAGCTAACCAAGAGAGCGCTAACCTAATCGGTAAGGTTCAAGAGATCAATGGAACTAAGGTTCTGATCGCTGGACTAAAAGATGGTGACAGCAAAGCACTTCGCACCATGGTTGATGACCTTAAGAACCAAGTAGGTAGCGGCGTTATCTTGTTAGCAAATGTTGCTGGTGACAAGATTGCTCTTATCGCTGGTGTAACTAAAGATCTAACCTCCAAAGTGAAAGCGGGTGAGCTAGTGAACTTGGTTGCAACTCAAGTTGGCGGTAAAGGCGGCGGTCGTCCAGACATGGCGCAAGCAGGTGGTAACGACGTTGACGCATTGCCAGAGGCAATGAAGTCAGTTCTTCCTTGGCTGGAAGAGCGCCTGTAAACAAAAGGGTTGCGTGCAGAGGCTAACTCAACTAGTCTCGCACCAGATTTGTGCAAACCAAGTTTTCTGAGAGGAAAACTTGGTTTTATTCGTTTTAAATGTCCAAGCAAAAAGCAGAAGACTTTTTTAGGAAGGTGGAAGAGTAAGTGAAAAAACCATTGATTGTGCAAAAGTTTGGTGGAACCTCCGTTGGCTCTGTTGAGCGCATCCGCGCTGTGGCTGAGCAGGTAATCAAATCTAAGAACGAAGGTAATCAAATTTTGGTGGTCGTTTCAGCTATGTCTGGAGAGACCAATAGACTGCAAGGTCTAGCGTACGAAGTGGACAATGTACCAATGCCCGAGAGTTAGATGTCATCCTCTCAGCTGGAGAGCAGGTGACGATAGCCTTGCTCGCGATGACACTGAATAAACTGGGTTATCAGGCTACCTCCTTAACGGGGTGGCAAGCAGGCATTGTTACTGACGATACACACAATCAAGCGACGATACAGTCGGTAGATAAACAGAAAATCTACGGTTTACTCGATGATGATCAGATAGTGATCGTCGCTGGCTTCCAAGGCATGAATCAAGATGGTGCTATTACTACCCTTGGCCGTGGTGGTTCCGACACCAGTGCGGTGACTCTAGCTGGTCTACTCGAGGCACAAGAGTGCCAAATCTTCACCGATGTCGATGGTGTATACAGCTGTGACCCTAGGGTTGTTAGCAATGCACAGAAGATGGAGCAGGTGGATTTTCAAGATATGCAGGTGATGGCCGAGCATGGTGCTAAGGTTTTGCACCTGCCATGTGTAGAGTATGCCGCTAATCGAAATCTAGACATTCGAGTGCTTTCATCTTTCTCTCCTCAAGGTGGGACGCTAGTGACTAAATTGTCTTCACGCAAAGAGGTTTGTGGCTTAGCACTGCAACGAGACTTATCGAAAATCAAATTAATTTCTGATAACGCTGATAAAGTAGCGACCCAATGCCAACTGCTCGGAATTGCTGTGCAACACAGCACCTCTGATAGTTTGGTGGTGAACAGTCTAGACGTATCAAAACTGCTTCAAGTCCTTTCTGATGAAATCGAAAGTGTTGATATTACCAGCGCCTTACGCTTGTAGGGTCTGCACTCGGGGGCATAAAAAGAGACGCAGAAACGAGACTCAAGGCAGAGAATATCAATGTTATTGATAGTTTTGAGTGTGATGGGGTAGTGAAGTTGCTATTATTACCCGCAGATTTGGACTCAGCAGCAAATTTGGTTCATGCTTTTTATATTGAGCAGGAATCAGCACTAATTGAAAACAAAAAAGCGCTTATTTTGTAATAAGTCCTTTACCATATTGTTATTTTTATTGAATAATAGATCTCAAAGTAATTTGAGTGAAAGCAAGGAGCTATCAAATGCTAATTCTGACTCGCCGAGTTGGCGAAACCCTAATGATTGGTGATGAAGTTACCGTTACTGTTCTTGGTGTTAAGGGAAACCAAGTACGTATCGGTGTTAACGCACCTAAAGAAGTTTCTGTTCATCGTGAAGAGATTTACATGCGTATCCAAGCTGAGAAAGGCAATGGAAACGTAGCATCAGGTAACTACTAATCTATACCTGACTAAAGCTAGCCAAGTGGCTAGCTTTTTTAATTTTTGGGCACTTAAATAGTAATTTTTTGACCATTTGGTTGAAACTTGGTCTGTTAACTACTTTTTCCTACATTTTTGCCAAGAAATTGTTTGACTTATTTTTGGTAAATCGTAATATGTGCCTCCGCAAGACGGTGAGGTGGCCGAGAGGCTGAAGGCGCTCCCCTGCTAAGAGTATACGGTTTGTAGCCGTATCGAGGGTTCGAATCCCTCCCTCACCGCCATTCTTGCTAAGTTCTTGATTTAGAACGTTGCGCGCTCGTAGCTCAGCTGGATAGAGTACCTGGCTACGAACCAGCGGTCGAAGGTTCGAATCCTTCCGAGCGCGCCATATCGTTTCAACGAACTAATGCGGTGAGGTGGCCGAGAGGCTGAAGGCGCTCCCCTGCTAAGGGAGTATACGGTTTGTAGCCGTATCGAGGGTTCGAATCCCTCCCTCACCGCCATTTATTGACCTTTAGGTCAATTTTTTTGTTTCTAATAATAGAAAGTGTGATAAACTTCACGCCCTTCAATTTAGAAGCACCGT